>NZ_CP008953.1:4800000-6000000 GCF_000732925.1 Amycolatopsis japonica | reverse complement strand
TGAGGGACTCGTTTTGCTTACCCACTGGTGTGGGTCGAGCCTGAGGAATTCGGGGCGCGGAACGTCTCGGCTCCTCCACGTTTGGATCCGTTGATGAAGGATTTGGGACAGTGAACGTCCCCAATCCTTCATAGACAACACTCGACCCGGTCTGGAACGGAGCGAATCCCGCTCACACACAGGGATGACAGGGGACTGTGTGGATTTCGGGTCATCCAACGTCCCAAAATCCACACAATCAGCGGCCTGAGCCGCCACGGCGGCCGGCGGTGCCGTGTCTGCGCACGACACCTTCGGCCTGCCCTCAAGAGAGCCGCCCTTGCCACTCACGACCACCGGGACCGACGCTTCGGCCGTCACCGAAGCGTCCGCTGGCTACCGTCGTGCCATGACCGCCTTCGCCGCACTCCACGTCCCCGGTTCCCCGCTGCTCCTGCCGAACGTCTGGGAGTTCGGCGCCGCCGCCTTCCTGGCCACGCAAGGCTTCCCGGCACTCGGCACGACCAGCCTCGGGGTCTCGGCCGCCGAGGGCGAGCCGGACGGTGCCCCGTCCTCGAAGGACGCCACCGTCCGGCTGGCGCGGCGGCTCGCCGGGCTCGACGCGCTGATCAGCGTCGACCTCGCCGACGGGTTCAGCGAAGACCCGGGCGAGGTCGGCGCGCTGGCGGCGGAGCTCGCCGAAGCCGGTGTCGCGGGCATCAACCTCGAAGACGCCCTGGGCGACCCGGTGCGGCACGCGGCCAAGATCGCGGCCGCGAAGGACCGCGCCCCCGGTCTGTTCGTCAACGCCCGCACGGACACGCATTGGCTGGGAGAGCCCGACATCGGCGCCGCGATCGACCGTTCTCTGTCCTATGTGGATGCAGGAGCGGACGGCGTGTTCGTGCCGGGGCTCGCCGAAGCCGAGGACGTCGAGCGGCTGGTGAAGGCCGTCGGGGTGCCGGTGAACCTGCTGTTCCTGCCCGGAAAGGTCACCGTCGCGGGGCTCGCCGGGCTCGGCGTCGCCCGGATCAGCCTCGGGTCGCTGCCGTACCGGATGGCGCTGGCCGCCACGCTGCGCACGGTGGAGGCCGTGCGCGACGGCGGCGAACTCCCGCCGGCCCCGCCCTCCTACGCCGACGTCGCGGCCCTGCTCCCGGATTCTCATTAACCTCGGGACCATGCAGACCTTCGGAGCCGAATTCGCCGTCCCGAATTGACGTTATCTCCAAAGCGTCTATGCTGGTCACATGGCGAAGAAGGTAGATCGCAGGCAGACGGGGCTCCGGGTGCTGGGGAGGGTGCGTCTCAGCCGGTTCACCGAGGAGTCGACGTCAGTCGAGCGACAGCGGGAGGCGATCGAATCCTGGGCCAAGATCCACGGGCACGTCATCGTCGGCTGGGCGGTAGACGTTGACTTCAGCCGGAGCATTCGCCCGTTCGATGCCCCCGAGCTGGGCCCTTGGCTAAACGAACCGGCGAAGGCGGCTCAATGGGACATTCTAGTCGCCAAGCGTCTCGACCGACTCGGGGCGGGGCTGAAGCTCGCACCGCTGTACTCATGGTGCCTGGAGAACGATAAGGACATCATCTGCACTACGCAGCCGTTCAACCTGAGGACGCCCGAGGGGCGGATCATCGCGAACGTCCTTGCGGAGATCGCACAGGGTGAGTGGGAGGCCACGCAGGAGCGGGTGCTCGACTCCAGGCAGAAGCTCCGCGAACTCGGAAGATGGCCCGGCGGGCAGCCGCCGTACGGGTATGTGCCGGTGAAGACTGAGGATGGGTGGCTGCTTGAGCAGGACCCTCACGCGGTTGAGGTAATCAGGGGCATGATCGCCCTCCTGTCCGCTGGCGCGTCGCTTGCGGGTATCACGGCCGGCCTAACGGAGCGGGGCGAGTTGGCCCCCAGGGAGTACTTCAGGTCGCTGAACGGCAAGCCAACTGAGGGGAAGGCGTGGGGAGCGGCGACAGTTCAGAACGTACTGACATCCAAGGCGCTGGTGGGGGAGGTGGAGCACCAGGGCGTGACGGTTCGCGGAGAGAACGCCCAGCCAGTCTCGCCGATCCGGAACCCCATCCTCACTCTCAGTGAGTATCAGGACGTGGTCTCGAAGGTAGAACTCCGGAAGTTCAAGCGCACACGGACGGCCAGGACGGCGCCCTTGTCGGGAGTCTCGAAGTGCGCGGAATGCGGTGGCAACCTGCACGGTGACCATCAGAACGTGAAGGGTAGGGAGTACCGCTACTACAGGTGTCGGAATCGCTGCGGCCAATCCATCCCCGCTGATCTGCTGGAGGAGATGGCGGAGAGGGAATTCCTGGAGCAGCTCGGGGCGGTCGAGGTACACGAGCCCGTCTTCGTGCCCGCCGAGGATCACACTGCGGAACTGGAAGCCGCCGAGAAGGCCGTGGACGAGTTGGTGAAGTTGATGGGCTCCGCTGAGTCAGACCGAGTACGCGCCCGCCTGTCTCGACAACTGAGCGCCCTGGATGACCAAATAGCTGAGTTGGAGAAGCTGCCACAGCGCCCGGCCTCGATCGAATACCGGCCTGTGGGGCGCACCTATGGAGCGATGTGGGAAGAGGCAGCGTCGTCTCCCGAGGATCGGCGCTCACTGTTGATCAACTCCGGTATTGAGATCGATGCGAAGATGCTCGGGCGATCGCGCAGCGGGAGCGGCGGGGTGTTCGAGTTCGCCATCCGGGTCCCTGAAGACATCCGCGAGCGGATGTCCAAAGCCTGAAACGAAAAAAGGCCCCCTCTCCAGTCCCATAACGGGGCCGGGGAGGGGGCTTTTCGTCGCTTCATTTACGTTTCTGGATCGCTGCGAATAGCGCTGCGAGGCCGATCAGGCCACCCGCAGCGGCGATCCAGAAGCCTGCGATGTACGTGACACCGATGACTCCGAGTACGAGGACCAGGAGTGCGAGAAGGAACCAGCCGGGGCCGACTTCCTTCGGGAGGCGGTCAATCAGCTTGTTCAGAGGACCGTCCGAGTTCGACGGATCGGGCTGCGAATGCGGTGTGGGAGCCGGGGTGTTCGGGGTGGTCATGGGACCGATGATGGGCGTTCCCGCGCAGCAACGGAAGTCCCCGACAGAGCGGTGACAGCAATAGCTATCACCTTCCTGTCTAAACCGCCTTGGGGCCATACGTACAACGACCCCCTTGGGCGGCTCTGAGCTGGCCGACCGTCCTGAACTGGGGAAACGTGGCTTATGCTGCCACGAAAATTGCCGATGTGACTATCGTCACCTGATCAACTTAGGCGTTCTTCTCGTACCAGGAGTCGAACAGTGCGGCCGAGGGGTCAAGCTCGCCGGCCGTCTTCGGGGTCTTCGGCTTGTTCGCCGGGCCCACGGCCACGCCGAGGGCGGCGACCAGGGGAGACAGGCCGACCAGGACAGCGGTCACGGTAGCTTCGTCCAGGCTGACCCCGAAGAGGGCCAGGACGCCGACTACGGCCGCCGGGCTGAGCCCGAAAACCAGAGCCAGGATCGCCTTCGCGTACTCGCCGAGCTTGTTCATGTGGTTCCTTTCCGGCCTATGGCCGTTGTAAGAAATCAGGTGGCCTTGACCCACACGAAGTGCGGAGTGGCGCAGGACCATCGGTAGTAGATCCGGGTCGTGCCCGCCGGGATGTGGTACTGGCCCGGCTGGTTGACTTCGACACGGCTCGGGTTCACGCCCGGAACGGTGGTGTCTCCGCCGCCGGTTCCGCCGCGAGGGCCCCAATTCAGGGGCTTACCGACGAACACGACCGTCCCCGTGCTGGCGACGTTCAGGACCGCAGCGCGGCCGTCCCACGGCAGGGTCACGCCCGACTCGTTCATCGAGACGGGCAGTTCCTTCGGGTAGTACGACACCTCGTCGTCCTCATCTTCCTGTGTGGTGGTGGGGGTGGACGGGGCGGAAGATCCGCCGGGGACGTAGTCCCTAATGACCTTGTTCAGGTCGCATTCCGTGCCGGAGATGTAGACCCGGCCGTTGTTCCACTGGTAGACGTTCGTGTGGGGGACGAGGTCGCTTTCGCGGCCGGCCTGCCAGAAGGCTGACGCGTGCCCTACGGCGGCGTTCAGTGCGTTGGCAAACCCATAAGCCCCAACACGTTCCCGGCCCAGGACGGAGGCAGCGCCGTCGAGATAGGCCCGCCAGGCGGCCGGGTCCGGGAGGGTCGTCCGGTCGTTGGTGAAGAAGATGACCCCGGTGTAGCCCAGGTGGTCGGCTCCCGCCTTCGCGCGGCGCGCGCGGCTCACACCGCCGTGGAAGCCGGAATCGGCGTCCTTTGTGTTGCCCTGGTGGACGAGGCGGACCTTGAGCCCGTGGGCGATCAGGTCGTCGTACTCGGACTTGTTCGTGTGCTTCGTGGAGAGGAGATGGGGGGCGTCGATGTACCGGATCGTTCCGGTGCACCGCTCTCCGTTAGGGCCGATCCGGGCAGCCGCCATCGCGGCGCCCGATATCTTGCGAGCGGAATAGTCCACCCAGTACTCGGAGTACGTGGGCACGTCTCTCCTTACTTGGTGATGAGGGGGAGGAGCCAATTCAGGAGGGCGGCGAGGATTGCTACGCCGATCGCGGCCCACTGCTTCCAGGCGCCGGACTTCGCGGTCTTCTGCTCCTCCTGCGTCTTTTCGACGGCAGAGAGCCGGATCTCATGGGAAACAAGCTTCTCGGACTGGCCGTCGAGCTTTCCGTCCAGGACGTTGAGCTTGTCGAGGATCATTCGTAGGAGGAAGCCCGGCTCATCGGTGGGGTTGGTCATAGCGAAATCACGTCTCCCTGACGAACCACGGTTCGTCGAAAAGGCTCGTCTCCTCGAAGCTCACGAGGATGCCGAAACGAATGGGTCCGCGTTCGATGCGGAAATATCCACCCGGGCGCATCTCCAGGTAGATCGAGGTGATATCCCCTGGCGTGTACCGACCACGGAGGATGAATTCCGGCCCGTCGGGGGATCGGTCGAGGGCCGTCAGGATCAAGCCCGGGGCATCGCCGACGAAGGTCACGAGATCGTCGAGCGTAGTTCCCTCGGTGATCTGAAACTCATCGAATACGTTGGGCTTGCGAACGAAGGTAGGCATACTTTCCCGTTCAGTTAGGACCCGCCGGGGCCGAGGTAGGTAATAGCGATGTGCGACCAGTCGCCCGCGCCGCTGTCGGCTTGCCGAGAACCTGCGGAGGAGTGGTAGAGGCGGGTCTTAATGACGTCGTTCACAGCGAGCTTGGCGTTGTAGCTCGCCACGCCCATGATCACGCCGCCCGACATGCCCGTCTTGAGCACGTCATTGATCAAGATCCCGGTCTCTACGCCAGCGGAGTTGTTGGTAAGGCGGTACGCCATCGAGATGGCGTAGGTCCCTGCCTTCTTCACGATGAAGGCGCTGTTATTGGTCCCGGAGGCCGTGATGATGGTCGAATCCGGCACCCGCACCGTTGGGAACTCAAGGATGTGGGCCACTCCGTTGTTCGGGATGGACTGCGCCGTGCCGCCGCCAGGCTGCACGTACACCACCTGGCGGCCGATGTCAGACAGTCGGCCTGAGAGCGCCACGTTCCCGCTCGTCGAGTTCAACGCGACGTTGCGGAGATTCTGGATCTCGGCGTACACGGTGTCCCGGGCTCCCCGGTCGCCCATGTTGGTCGTTAGGGGCGTGACGCGTGCGTCCAGATCCCGGATGTTCGCAGTGACCTTGTTGTATTCGACGGACGACGCCACCGCCTTCGGGGTGGCGTTCGCCATAGGCTGAATAGCCATTGTGTTAGCTCCAAAGGAAAGTCTCGTCCCAGCGCCCGTATTGCGGGCTGTCCCAAAGGCCAACGCCAGCGGGCTGGGCTGCTTCGACGGTGAGGGTGTCGGTGAGACCGGTGTCCACATCGAACACCCGGCGGATGCCGAAGATCTGCAAAACCAGGCGCTCTCCGAACCCGTCAGGGTCCGTGGCCTCTACGCAGTCTCCGAGCTGGAGACGCGGGTCGCCCGCAATCTCCACGGCGTCTGTGGCCGGAATCGGCTGCTTCGTGCGGCCCAGGAGCTTCGTAAGCATCCCGGCCGCGTTGTAGTAGTCCTGGTACCAGTCGCCGGTCAATTCCAGGTTCCGTGCACCGTACTGGAGCACCGAAGGTCGGTCCGTTGTCGTGAACGTCGCCGTCTCGATCTCGGTCAACTTGGTGCCAACGACCCGCAGGGCGGGAGCGCCGTCGTTGGTGCAGAAGCGAATCGGCGTGTCCCAGTTGTTGTAGATCGTGGCGGTGGCGTTGCCCTCGCCGTCGAGGTGGAACGAGACATCCGGCCCCCCTGTCAGGAAGGGCTCGGCCCAAGCGCCGTTCCGGTACTCCTGAAACACGTAGCCCTGCCTTGACGCGTCCGTCCACAGTGGCCACCACTGGGTCCAGTCGGACCTGCCCGTGAACCGAGTCAGCCGCCTCGGGTCGAACTGCTGGACGTCGTCGAGGAAGAACGTGAACGTCTTCATCTGCCCCTTGTCCAGGTAGAACTCGTCGGCTGTTCCGGCCGTGTAGGCAGTTCCCCTATCGACCGCGCGACGGCGTCGGATAACGGCCGAGTAGGTGTTCCGTACAGAGTCCAAGGAGTTGGTCATCTGGAGGTTCGTCAGGTGGTCCAGGGTGACCGTCCTAACCGGACTGTCCCTCTTCCCCAAGATCGTGTCCAGATTCCAGAACCGGAAGTTCCCGGCCTCGTCCCAGAAGACCGAACCAAACTCGGCCGCCGCAACCTCGGTGATGAGGTCCCACGCATCGCTCCCGTCCCGATTCGGCATGTACGAGAACCGGTTCAGTCCCGGGTCGAGCACCGCCGCGTACTTCGCCTGGCGATGAAGCCAGGGCTCGGAGAACTCGAACGGGTCGGCAGTGTTCCCACCGATGTGCCGGAACGAGTAGCCGATGTCGCTCATGGCCATCGCGTGCCGGACGATGACAACCCCAAGAAGTTGGTCGTCGGCGGTTATGGGGACCGTCGGTGCCACGTTGGTCCAGCCGATCTTCGAGTCCCCGACGCGGAAGGCCACCTTCGTTTGCGTCGTAAGCGAGGGCTCCCATACGGCGAAGACGTCGATGGTCTGCTGTCCAGCCGGAATCGTGATCTTGACCGAGTCGTAGTGCGTGCCGCTGCCGTCGCCCGGATCTCCATACGAGATCCGGGCCCAGAGCTGTCCGCTCCGCAGCACGATCTTGATGACGTTCAGGTGTCCGATCCGGCAGGACATCAACTCCGTCTGCGGCGCTGTGAGGTACCAGTTCGTGTTGGGGTCAGCCGGATCAAACGCGAGCGTGAAACCCATGTAGTGCGTGCCGTCGGTCGTCATTTGCGTGCGGTCGGAGACCCAGTAGACCTTCTTGTTCCCGATCGCGTCCCGCATCGCGGTCAGCGCCTGCGGCCGGATCGTCTGGTCCGGCGAGCCGGGGTGAGGCCGGCCAATCGTGCGGTACTCCGGAGTCCCGTCCACCTCGGTGGCCGGGAAGTCGTAGGTGACGGCGTTGGTGTTGTCCATCCAGCCGATCGTCGGCAGGTACGAACCGTTGCCCGTGACGAACACCCCGGGGCCATCGATAGATCCGTCAGGGACGTCCATGTCCTCGCGAAGCGTCGGCCGGTACGTGCTCGCCGCCGTGTCGCACATCCGGAGGCAGGAGTCGATCACGCCCGTCGAGGTAACGAGCTGTCCCACAGTTCGGCCGCGCGTGATCCAGTATTCCGAGATCGCCCACGGGGGCAGGTTGACCGGCCGGCGCAGCTTCTCGACACGGTCGAGCGCCGTGACCTCGACAGTGCCCGAGGCACGGTCCGGGGTGGTCGTTCGAATGTTCCCGACGAACTGGGGGTACCAGACCGTGCCGAGTACGGTATCTACGCCGAGGGCGTACTGAACCTCCTGGCCCACCAGCGATTTCAGGTAGAACGGCGAGTTTCCGTTGTACGGGCTGAAGACGGCAGTCATGGGCAGGCTCTCGTGCTGACCAGAGAATGTGAACGTCAGCTCAGCCGCTGCCGCACCCTCGATGAGCATCAGCTCCTCGGGGGCCGAGCCCTTTAGGCTCCGGTCCGTGACGGCGTTCGATACGAACGGCGAGAGGTCCGAGAGTGCATGGGCGTACTGGCCGTCGTTGTCCCAGTCGACGAGGACACGCGGACGAATCCGGCGCTCATTGCTCAGGATCGCGACCTCCGCCGCAGCGTCCCGCGTGGAGTCGCCAGTCTTCTGCATTACGCCTCCAAGAGGGTCAGTGAGCAGTCGGTCAGGGGGAAGATCGGGGAGGTGGAGGCGAGCTGGTCGATAAGCACGCGTGGTGCGGCACCCCCCGGCTCCCAGGAAGTCGGAGCAGGCCCCAGTTCGACTTGTGGGGCTGCCATGGACATGGCCGGGGCAGCGGCCCCGGTGAGTACTGCGAACCGGACACCGGCGACGCCAGCGGGGACGGTCTTCGTGATCGAGTAACGGGCCCAAGCGGAAGTCACCGCCTGTGCCTCCCACGGCGGACTCGTGACCTGGTTGCCGTCCCGGTCGGTGTAGTCGAGTGCAAGCAGTGCGCTCGGGTCGGCCGGCGCTTTCAGCCACACAGACGCCGTGATCTGCTCACCTACGCGCACAGCCGTGGGCCGGAAGCCGTCGAATCGCATATGGCCCACGCCTACGGAAGTCCACGAGTCCAGCCGCAACGCTCGGACGCCGGGACCGGCCAATTCGTCGGCCGGATACGAGTTGTCCCAGGAATATGTGTACCGCGTCAGGTCGAGACCCACACCGGTCACGCTCGTAGGGATCAACGAGGAGGCCGAAGCGGACAGCCGGTTCTTACGAAGCGGGTTTAGCAGTGCGAACGGGCCGGGAATGTGGCGGAGGTGCAGGGCCTCCAGCCACATCCACTCGGACCGCTCCAGGTACTTCCACTCGAACTCGTATTCGGCACGGTGTCCCGTCACGTCCATCGTCCGGGCGCCAGAGAGCGCTTGGTGGACGCCTCCGTACCGGACCACCGAGGTCTTCATGCCGCCCTCGGGAACCGTGAGCGGGCGAAGATCGCCCAGTGGTCCGAGGTACCAGGTTGCGTCTATCACCCTCGCCTCTTCTTCCTGTTGTTGGACTTGTTCACGAGACGGGCGATTCCGTCCCCGTCGATATCGACCGACCAGCCAGCAAGGGCTGCCGCGACTCGGTCTCCGATGGAGCCGAACCCGTCGGCTGACACGGCGCCTTGCCACTCCACGGATGCGGTCTTGTTGACCGCGCTCATGAGGTCTTCGACAGAGCTGATCGCCTCGGGGGTGCCGTCCCGGACGGACTGGGCCCACGCGGAGCCGACAGAGGAACCATCGAACGCATACGCGATTCGGTCGCCCATACCGGTGACGAGGGACCGGACCTTCTCGAAGTCCCGCGAGAGTCCTTCGTGGAGGCCGTTCATGATCGCCTTACCGGCGGGGACAAGGAGCCGACGGTCGTAGGAGATCGGGCCCTTGTTGTTCTTGATCCAGCTCGCGATGCCACCGACGAAATCCGTCACCGCGCCCCAGGCCGCCTTCAGGCCGCGCAGAAGGCCGTCGATGATCGCCTTACCTGCCTTCCACAGCAGATCTCCGAGGTTCCCAAGGGCACTGAGAATCCGGCCGGGCATGTCGCGGACGTAGTGGATTACCGTGTTGATCGCGGCGCTCACGGCGCCCTTGATCATTTGCCACGCCCCGGAAACGACGTCCTTGATCCCGTTCCAGGCGCCGGTCCAATCGCCCTTGAGCGCGGCCATGACCGACTTGATGATCCCGGAAATGATCTTCATGGCGCCCTGGATGATGTCCCGGATTCCGGGCCATACCTTCTGTACCAAGGCAAGTACGCCCTCGAACACGGGCATCAGTGCCGTGATGATCGTGCCGACGATTTCCGCGATGGGCGGGAGGATCTGGGCGATTGCCTGGGCGACCTGTACCAGGACCGGGACGGCCGACTGGAACAGTTCCACGAAGATCGGAAGCACCGTCTGCACGAGCTGGATCAGCAGCGGGATCAACGGAATCACGATCGCGAGGAACGCCTGAAGTCCCGCCTGGACGAGCTGGATGATCGCCGGAAGTAGCGGGGTCACCGCCATCAGGATGTCGGTGATCGCCTTCGCGATGATCGGGAGCAGCGGCGAAAGTGCTTGGAACGCCTGGAGAAGCGCGTCGCCGATGACCTTGCCGAGCTGGCCGAGGAACTGCACGAGCGGCGGGATCACCGGCTGAAGTGCTTGCAGGGCGGTCAGGATGACCGTGCCCAGGATCTCGGCCAGTGCCGTCAGGATCGGTGCCAGGCCGTCGATCGCGCCCACGAGGAGCGAGCCGAGCGTGTCGGCGAGCATCGTGAAGGCGGGGGTCAACTTCTCGATAACCGGTGCGATTGCCGAGAGCGCCTTGCCCAGGACGTTGAACAGCAGACCCGAAATCGACGTCAGCGCGGGCATCAGTGCCACGAGGGCATTGGCGAACCCGTCCACGAACGTCGAGAGCGGTCCGCCGAGCTGGCCCATGGCCACCACGCCCGCTTCGAACAGCCGGCCGAACATCGACAGGAGCGACCCGGTCACCTTGCCGAGGCCCTGGAGCGCGCTCGTCAGTGCGCCGGATGCGTTGAGGTTGTTGACGATCTGGTTGAACTGGGTGGCGAAGTCGACCAGCACACCGCTCAGCACACCGAAGGACTGGGAGCCCACGTCGGCGAGCGTGAGGAACGCTTGCATGAACTGAGTGACCATCGGCGCGAGCGCGGTAAAGAATTTCCCCGTGTTCGCAAGGATGTTGCTGATCTGCTGCATCCCTGCCGCCGACGTGACGACGTCCGTGAACGCCTTCGCCATCGGGATGAGGCCCTGCGCGACCTGGTTCAAGCCGGTCTGTAGGACGGGGAAGATCTGGCCGAGCTGCTGGAAGACCGGAGTCAGCCCCTTGGCGAACGTGTCGCTGAGCGACGCCTTCAGCTTGTCGACCTGCGGCCCCAACGAGCTGGCGGCCTTCTTGATGCCTTCGAACCCGAGCGCGACCGCCGCGATCGCCCCGCCGAAAGCGAATACCAGGGACGGCAGGCCCGCCAGCAGACCAGCTATGAGGCCGATCAGCGGCGCCAGGAGGACCACGACGCCAACCAGAATCCAGCCGGTACGGCCCAGTTCGCCGAGCTTTCCGGCGGCCGAGCCGACCGCGTCCCCCATCTGTTTGAAAATTGAGCTCGCGCCGTCGAACGCGGAACGGATTCCCCTGCCTACGCCCAGAATCGTCCGGTCGACGCTCTTGCCCATGTTCTTGTTGACCGAGCGTCCGAACATTGCGACGGAGCGCGTGGCGTTGCGGAGTCCGTTCGTGACGTCGTTCCAGGTGATGGACTTGATCCGCTTGCCAAGGTTGCTGACCGCGTCGGACGCCTTGATGGCGTAGACGCCGACGCCCGTCATGGCCGTTTTGAAGCCCTCGGTGTACGTCTTGGCGCTGGCGATCGACTTACCGAACGCCTGGACCTTGTCGACTGCGAGCATCCCGGCGATTCGTCCGGTAAGAGCGAGGTCACGAGCGAGGCCGGCGAGGCTGGGGATCTTCGACAGCGTGTCGCCCACCCGGAGCGCGGCGAGCTGGAGCCCCGTCCATGCCGTCTTCGCGTTGTTGATCGATACGACAGACCGGACGACCTGCCCCGCCCAGATCGCTGTCTGGGCCGCCATCGCGGCCATCTCCCGGCGCATCGTGACGATGGCCTGAGCCATACGTTCGGCGCTGGCACCCGCGCTGCTGAGGCTCTGCCCGAGGCGGGTGAAGAGGTTGCCGTCCTGGCCGATCGCCCTCAGGGAGCTGCTGAGACGGCGAATTCCGCTCTGGTCGACGTTGACCTTGGCGTTGATCTCTTGGGCCTCCAGGCGAGCCTTCAGGGCCTGGAACTGGGCAGCGGCTTCCTTGGTGTCGAGGTCGACCGGGATCTCTACCCGGGCGTTCTTCTCGATCTGTTCGAGCTTCGCCTTCAGCTCTTCGGCGAACTTGCTCGTGTCGGGGGTGACCTTGACGCCGACCTTGCCGACCGTGTTCTTAGTCCCCGGGCCCTTCGCCATCGTGGTCTACACCCTTCTTCCGTTTCGCCACAGCGGAAATCCGCCGCATGGCCATAGCTGCGAACGAGTTGCTGCCCCGCTTGCGCTTGGCGCGCGACTCCGGCCGGTCGAACGGCTGCGGTGGCTTCGGCTTCTTCTTCGAGTTGGCCGAGATGAATGCGTGCGTGTTGAACTGCACTGCGTCTACGAGGTCCGCCAACAGGTATTGCGTGATGCCCCAGCCCCGGAACTCGGGGCCGCCGCGAAGCTGGGCGACGGTTGCCGACTCGATCGGTAGCTGGCGGAGGAGGGCGAGAGCCCGGCGGGCGGACAAGCCACTGCCGGGCCTCAGCACGTCCGCGAGGTCGATTCGGTAGTACTGCTGGAAATCTGCGAGGATGTACTCGCCGTACCTGTCGATCAGGCGGGCGAGTTCTCCGCTTCCCCCGGCTGGGTCGCCTCCACCCAAAGCTCGACGATCCGCATGGACAGGGCGACATCGCCGTTCACGGCGTCAGCCAGCTTCTGGCCCTTTCCGTTGGCGGTCACGATCACCAGAATCGTCTCGATGTGCCGAGCCAGAACCGAAATGTCCTCGGGACTCGTGTTCTCCTCGTCGATGTTCAGCGCTTCGACCGCTTTCAGCGCGCCGAGGACGGCCTCCCTGTCCTTCTCGCCGACGCGCATCAGGTTGCGGAGGACCAGCTCCTCACCGGCGACCTCCAGCTTCAGCGGGGCGAATTCCTTATCCAGGTCAGCCTTCAGGCTGTCGAGGGAGTACGTGTTGGTCATGGCGGCGAACCTTTCTTAGAACGGCGGCGGACAGGTCGAGAGAGGACGGGGGCCCGGCGGTCCGCCAAGAGTCCGGGCCCCCGCTTGAACTCCGGAATGTGTCCGGTGTACAAAATGGATCAGGGGGTTACAGCGGGGTTGATCACGTCTTCGTCGATCCACGCGAACGGCTCCGCACCAGCGCCGGGCGACAGGATGGTCGCTCGCAGCGGAAGCGCGCCGAAGTTGTCGACTTCCAGCGAGATCGCATCCTCACGCCGAATGCTGACCTTCGGGGCGAAGAAGCCCACCTTGTGTCCGCCGTCCACGACGACGATCAAGAGGGAGCGCTCGTTCGGCTTCGTGTTCGGGCTGGCCCGGTAGACGCCGTTCCCCGTATCGGTGTTTGCCCGGCTGTAGTACAGCGACAGGCCCTCCTCATCGAACTGGAGGAGGTTGAAGGTCACGTACTCGACGGCCGGATCGGTGACAACCTCTTTCAGGGCCTCGTTCTGCCAGGTACCCCGGGTCTCCGTGTCGCCACCGTCGAAGCCGAATTCCGGAAGGTCCTCGCGGCTCGTGTGGCCGAGCAGCGTAAGTCCGGACGGGGGCGTGGTCTCCGAGAACGCCTTGATCTGAGCCGGGGTCGGCTCGGTGGCGTTAACGGCGCCCGTGAGGATGTACCCCTTCGACGCGGTAAGAACCGCTTCGTTGTTCAGTGCCATGTGGCCCTACTCCTAGGTTTGCGGGGGCCGGACACCGAGCTGAATCAGTCCCTGAATTCGCCACGTGTCGTCGAATTCGGAATCGAGCTGGATGGGCCCCATCGTTTCGAAATATGAGTGGAGGTAGCCGGCCTCTGTCACCGTCTGGCTCTCCACCATGTCCAAGATCGCTTCTCGGACGTCCAGGTACAGGTCCTCGGTCTCGACGAGACCTTCCCTCGTGTAGCAGGTCAGTTCGATAGTCGGCTTGTCGAGACGCCGTGGATCAACGGAGATCCCGCCGAGGCGACGAACTTTGACCATCGGGTACTGGCGCCGGGTGACGTTCGGCTCCCAGGACACGAAAGTGACTCCCGGGAACTTGGGGCGCAGTACGGGAAAGAGGACTTCCTGGACCCGGGGCATTGTGCGTGCCAACGGGTTCAGCTCCTTAGATCAGCCCGGCCGCGCCGGAGATGATGTACAGGCCCTCGACATACGTGGGCACGTTGGGCTTGTACGCCCCTTCCACCCAGTGGCCGAACTCGATGGACAGCGCGGCCTCGTCCACGAGGTAGACGTAAGAGTCGACGCGGCCCTGCTCGACCTCGATGCGGGCGCGTCCGGTTTCGCGGTGCCCGGCGAGTCGTGCTTCTGCGTCGGCCGCGATCTCCAGTGCCGCGTCGGCGACTGCCGCGCGGACACCCTCCAGGCGGGACACGATCCGGTTGACGGTCCTGTCCGAGTAGACGTAGGCCATCAGGACCGCCGGATGGTGTAGAGCTGGTGGCGGGTGCGCCGGCTGAATCTGTGCCGGATCGGGTAGCCGATGACGGCCCAGTAGGAGCCGTCCCAGTACACGTACGACTGGAGCCCGAGATCCCCGCCAGTCCACGAGCGGGGGAGCCGGAGCTTGTAGACCTCTTCGGACTCGAAGCCCTCGTTGTCCTGCTCGGACCTGCGGGAGCTGGTGCCGGACTGCGCGGCGGGGAAGATCCGGACGTCTTGGACGATGCCGGTCTTCGACGGCCGGGTCATCAGGTTCCCGTCGGAGTCGGTGTAGTGCTCCTCGGGGTAGATGCTGACGGTCTCGTTCGTGCGGTCGAGGAGGCTCACAGGTTCAGCTCCCACCAGTTGAGCGGGCGCGACTTCCAGGGAAGGTCAAACTCCGGTGCGATGACGTAGGTGCTGGACCGGACGCCGAGGAGGGCCCACTCGTCGCGCAGGACCTCCAGCCGGCCGGAGGCCACTTCAGCGGAGATCGTGTACGAGTAGTCCCCCTCGGTCTCGGACTTGTAGCCGTCGGGGTTGCGAATGAGCCGGAGGACCATGTCGGCCTCGATCATCACGACGTCGTCCTGGTCGATGGTGCCAGCGACGATCTGGTCATCAAGATCGGGAACGCGACGGCGGAGCATCCGCTCGGCGTCGTCGAGCCGGGTGGCTACGACGCGCTGTTCGTCGGTGTCGAGGGGGCGGATGAACCGGTCGCTCACGTCTTTCGTCGTGGCGTACGCCATGGCGCCTCCTAGGCGGTCTTGGGTGTCTGGGTCCGTCGGCCCCGGCTTCGCCGCGCTGGCGGCTTCTCAGCGGCCGTATCGGTGGGCTCTGCGGGGGACGGGGTGGCGGGTTCGGTGATGGGCTCAGGGAGGGGCCGGTAGCCGCACCGGAGGGCTTGCGCCACCGATACGGTCCCGACCGTCCCGCCCGGGAAGATCACCCGCTGGATCTCCCGGGCCTCGCCCTTGCGGGCAGTCACCTATCAGGCAGTCGTCTCGGTGTACCGGACGAACGCTTCCGGGTCGTTGACCAGGAAGCCGTACTCGGCCTCCGCACGGATGGCGACGAGGTTGTGCTCCCAGAGCGACACGAGCGTGCCGTTGATGGTCACGGTGGCCTGGGTCGAGACGTCGTAGCTGATGCCACCGACGGCGCCCCAGACGGCCTGGGACCAGTCACCGCCGAAGCCGAGGACGTACTTGGTGCCCGCGCCCGCCGGGGTGTCCTCGCCCACGCCCTCGGACATGAAGCTCGGACGGCCGATCAGGCGACCCGGCCGCACGGCGGCGGCCGTTTCGTCCAGCGGGGTGTCGACGTAGATCGGGCGGCCGGTCGAGTCCACGGCGGACAGGAGCGTCGGCTCCACCCGGTCGTCGAGGGCGAAACCGCGCAATTTCTTGCCGTCGTCCACGAGGGCCTTCAGGCCGGCCACGATGTCGGCGTGGATGCCGCCGTTCGCCTGGGTCGCGGTGCCCAGCTCGATCTGCTTCGTGGTCTGGTTGATGAAGGTGTCGAAGGGGCCGCCGCCTGCGGCGCCGTCCGGGCCCTTGTCGTACAGGGCAGCGGCATCGAACGCGAGGGCGAACGCCTCCGCGATCTGCGGGCGCAGCAGGCCCATGTAGTTGGCCGGGTTCGCACGCACGACCTCAGCGGAGACGACGGCGATGGCCGCGATCTTCTCCGGCTTGATGGTCTTCAGGCCGACGGACGCGTTGCTGGAGGGCTTCTGGCCGCCTTCCGAGACCCAACCCGCGCTCATCTTGCCGGTGACGACGGGGATGTTCTGGCCGTTGATGCCCAGCGGGACCTTGCGGGTCAGCCGCTGAACGACCGAGGACTTCGCGGCTTCGTCGAAGTACGGCGCGGCCTTCTCCGGGCTCAGGAAGCCGGAAAACTGGGAGTCGCTGGTCTTGGTGGGGGCGGTAATCGCCATGGAGGATGCTCCTTGCTTAACAACGGACACTGTCCGTCGTACAAATTGGGTCGTCGAAAGAGCGGCGTCAGATGCCGAGAGCGGACTTCAGGCTCTGGAGCAGCGGGTCACCGTTGAGCGCCAGCGCGGTGTCGCCGCCTTCCGGTGAGCGGTCGACCGCAGGCGCGCGGGTGGTGCTGGTGCCGAAGAGACCGGCCAGTTTCGCAGCGTGCTCGCCGATCTCGTCCACAGTGGACCCCTGGATCAGCCCGGCGAATTCCTCCGCTCGGCTCAGGGTTTCCTTGGCCTTGTCGGGGTCGCCGATGAGGGCGCCGAACGCGGCGCGCAGCTTGACGCCTTCGAGCTTCGCCGCTTCCCGCTCGGACACGAGGGCGTCCTGTGCCTTGGTGGCCTCGGCGAGCTTGTCGGCGAACTCGGCTTCTACCTCTGCGCGTACCGAGCTGGCCGCTTCCTTGGCCCTGGTGCGGTACTTGGCTGCCTCGGTGTTCGCCTTGGTCAGCTTGTCGCGGGCCCACTCCGGGAGCGTGTTGACGTCGTGGACCTCCTGGGTCCCTTCGGTCGTGCCCTCGGTGGTGTCGGTGGTGGCCTGTTCGGTCATGGTTTTGCCTCCTGGGCATGAAAAAAGCGCCCACCAGGGGCGCTTGGGGAGTTGCTTGTGTCAGGCCGCGATCGAGAAGTCGCGGACGTCTAGCTCGCCGCTCTCCACCGCGCGGCGGAAGGCGTTCAGCGCGTCTAGCCCGCCGTAGCCCTTCGTGTACTTCTTCCAGGCGTCTTCAGCGCGCTTCCACGCGTCTCGGCCCGGCCAGTCGCTGATCTTGAAAACCGGAACCACCTTGCAGTCGCAGCCCGGATGCCAGCGGGTCATCAGCTCGTCGATTACATCGCGGGATTCGAGGTCGCCGGACTCCGCCTTCTGCCACAGCTCGGCGGCAGACGTGTCGTTCAGGTCCAGGCCCGCCGCGTCGGCGGAGGTGTAGACCGGGCCCCGGGAGACGAGCATCATGCACCAGCCGCAGGTCTCACGGCCGGTGGCCACACGAGCCCAGCCCCGCACCACGGGGTCGGCGTCGACCGCGCGGAGGATTGCCCGCCGGCCGCCGTTCTCGACCTCCTTAGCAGCGCGTAGCGCTACCTGCGCGGCGGCTTCCTCGGGGGCTCCTGGCCTGCTGAGTGCCAACCGCGCGGGCTCCATCGCCTCTGCGAACCACTCCGGGTGGTACGCGGGGAGGAGCGTGTTGTGGCGGGGAAGGTCCGGGAGGTGCTGCTCCCGCTGGGAGTCGAAGAACTCCCGGCCCAGCTCGGCCGCCTGTCTCCGCGCGTCATCGACGTGCGGGTACAGCGCGGCGAGCAGGTTCCCCCAGTCCCGTCGGGAGAGCTTGGGGGCGCGGAATATGCCGACGAGCTGGAGTACGAGCGCGATCAGGGCGCGGGTGATCCCGGCCTGCCGGTCGGCGTACTCCTGGGCGTTCATGCGGCGTCAGCCTCCGGCTTCTGGTTCGGGTCGGGCTGCCCCGGCTCCTGGAACTTCGGGCGCACCAGTTCGGCGAGCTGGCTTGTGGCGCTCTGCTTGTCCCACTTCTCCATCTCCTCACGCTCCTCGACCGTGTAGTTCAGATCGATTCGTGCGCGCTCGACCGGGATCACCGGGCGGCCGTCAGGAGTGGATGCGGTGGCCAGCTTCACGACCGCGTCGGCCTTCGCTGCGAACGTCGGCGTTGCCGGGTCCCGCCAGAGGGTTTCCATGCGGTGTGCCTCGCGATCGAGCTTCCCGTCCATGAGCAGCAAGGCGATCCGCATCGCCTGTTCCCACGCGGAGCCGAAGATGCGCTGTTTGCGCTCGGCGAGCTTGACGAGCCGCGTCTCACTCGCGCGGATAGCGTCGGCGGAGGCCGGGTTGTCCGACGTGAACGACAAGTACTGAGGGGGGAGACCCGTCTCGGATGCGGCCTTCTTGGTGAGCTGGTCCAGCGTCTCCGTGAAGTTCCGCAGCTCGGCGGCGGAGAACTGCTGCGCCTTCCCGTCCGAATCCTCGAACGCAAGAATCCGGGCGATGTACGCCTGGAAGACCTTGTACGAGTTCGTTGGGTCGTCGGTCAGATCTTCGGGTTTGACGCCGAAGAGCAGCCTCTGGGGGACCGCCATCAGTTCGGCGGTCGTCTGAAGGTTCATCAGCGTCCGCGCCATGGCATCGGTGGTCGACCGGATGTCCTTGGTGATCTGGGAAGCCCCGTGGAGGTCGGACAGGAGAGACCGGTTGAGCAGGGGCACGACCGGAACGACGCCCAGGTTGTGCTCGACGTGGAAATCGATCGTCCAGCCCAGCCGGCCGGATTTGATGTAGCCCGTGGTGGTGGTCGGCGTGTACAGCGTGACGTAGTCCGGGTCCGGGTTATCCGCCGCGTACGTGACGTCGTCCCGCAGGACGCGGACCGCGTTCTTCACGCGGCCGTTCCGGCGGTTGATGTCTGCCCACACGCGCTGGGGCCCCTCGACCGTCAGCTTCGGGACCTCGGGGTCATCGAGTGGGTCTTCCGGGTCCGGTGCGGAACCGAGGATGTAGGCCCGCCCGTGCATGAGGGATTCGGTGTGACCGAAGCTCGACTGCTCGTCGAGGTTGTTGGCCTGCCACCACTCCCACAGCCGCTTGTCCGCGCGAGCCTTGCCCGAGATGCGGAAGCCCTCGACATCCAACCTTTCCTCAATCGCGTTGAGGTAGGTCCGGGATAGCCCGATGGACACGAGCAGGCTCCGCATGTTCGGCGGGGTCGCGAGTCCGATCTGGGTAGGCTGGGCGGAACCGTCGTAGTAGGACAGGTTGCTTTCGAGGCCATCCTGTCGCCCGTCGAAGTCGTGCACGAGCTTCGTCAGGAGGGCGATGTTGTCGCTGGCCATCAGTGCATCACCGTTACCCTTCCTGAACGCTGCTTCTTGGACATGAGGTATTCCTGCCTTGCGCCGAACGCGAGGACGGCACAGACAGCCGCGTCGATCTTTCGCGAGCTGTCCTTGCTGGCCTTCCCGATCGAGACGGCGTCGTAGTTGGTCGGTCGCCTGTGGGCGTTCGTGATGTGGCTCGTCAGCACCGGGTCGCCGTTGTGAAGGAGACCCAGCTCCAGGACTGCGTCGAGGAACCGCTCGCAGTCGAAGGCGAACTTCTTCTGCTGCCCTCTCATGTCGAACGCCACCGGGTTGCCGGGGGAGGCGTTGACCTTGATCTTGCGCTTGAAGTCCTTACCCCAAGAGTCCACATAGGACTCGAACTCGCGAACGTCCGCGCGCATCGCGACGACGTTGTACCGCTCGAACGCGGAGCGGACCGTCGCGTCTACCTGACCGCGCGGGACTTCCCCGCCGTAGTTCTCGGGGTTCCAGACCTTCAGCGGGAACAGTGCCCCGTCCTCGATCCTGCAAGCCACCAGTGCAGACCAGTCGTTCGACTTCGAACCGTCGAACCCGAGTGTGATCATGTCGCCCGGCTGGAGTGCCAAATCCGGAATCCGGATGGCCGGGTGGTTCCACTCGTTCGGCGCGATCCAAGAGTCCTCAGACGCATTGATCTGGTTCAAAAACTTCCGTCGCGATTCCGTGATCGCGTTGTTCGTGTCCAAAATGGACGCGATGATGACGTCGAGGTTCAACCAGACCGCGTCGCCTCGGGCGATCGCGAGTCCGGCACGAAGCCGGGCGATGCCGGCCTCGTAACCTTCGACGTCATCGTCCGGCGACGGGATCTCGGAGACCGGCGTGTCCGCCGGAGCTTCAAGCGCGTCGTACAGGATGCCGGTGTCGATGGCCTGACCGGACTGAACGGCCTGGAAGTTGTCCCACAGGCGTTCGCCGATGCTGTCCTGGCCCGGGACGTGCGCGTTGCAGATCGCGAGGTAGCGCGCTACACCGCCCGAGGACTTGGTGACGTTACCTTCGATCACCGAGTACATCGAGTGGCCGTCGTTGCTCTCGACCCACCATTGGACCTCGTTCAGCACCACGAACGTGGGTCGCTTACCTTCCAACGCCAGGGGGCTGGAGGTGACACCCTCGATCATGCCGCCGCCGTCGGCGTAGATGATCGTCTTGTTCAGTTCGACGCTGTACGTCTGCCGAAGCGCTTTCGTCGCCATAGCGGGGAAAAGTGTGAAGGTGTTCCGCGTCTGGTCCTGCGACACGGCGGCGATCTGGACCCAGGCGCTCGCGCGCCTTTTCCCAACCGGCTGACGATTCTCGTCAAAATGACTGAACGCAACCGGGCCGCACAACTCCGCAAGCGACATTGCGGCGACCAACGGGTCCTTGCCGTGGCCCTTCATCCGCCGGAAGATCCCTGCGCGGTAGGCGAAGATGCCGTTCTCGTCGACCGCGTACCACCAGAGCAGGAACCTCGCTTGCTCCGGTGTCGGCAG
This sequence comes from Amycolatopsis japonica, assembly GCF_000732925.1. NCBI lineage: Bacteria > Bacillati > Actinomycetota > Actinomycetes > Pseudonocardiales > Pseudonocardiaceae > Amycolatopsis > Amycolatopsis japonica. The sequence continues at coordinate 5,979,360 of NZ_CP008953.1, read as the reverse complement.
GAACGGCTTGTCCGGATCGCCGGGCATGGCCAAGAACATGGCCATCCAGTTGATGATCTCCCAGCCGAGCGAGCGCTCGGGCAGCCAGTAGCCGCCGGTCTTGAGCCGTCGCCACGTCGGCCCGATGACGTGGGCCGGGGCCGGGATGAGGTCCGGGAGGCGGACCGTGGTGCTCCGCACTCCCGTTCACCTCCTAGTCGGTCTCGTTGGGCGGGCTGAAGCCGTACGGCAGTTCGAGCCGGTCTTCGAAGGCCGGTTCGTCGTCAGCCAGCTCGGTGTACGCGCCGAGGCGAATGAGGTCGCCGGCCTCGTCGAACTCGGCCGTGTACTCGGGGCCGCCGGAAGTGGCTCCAAACAGCTCGATGGCGAAGACCTCTCGGCCGAAGAGGCTGAATCGGAACGTCATGGGCCTCCTGTCGGCGCGGATGGAAGACGAAGCCCCGGCCGGTGTGCCGTGGGCAGAGCCGGTTCCGGGGCGTTTGCGGGGACCCGAGGAATCGAACCTCGTTCGCCGGGTTTGGAAGCCGGATGCTCGACCAGTCGCCTGATCCCCTTGTGGCCGGACTGGCGGGAGTTGAACCCGCATCCCGTGGTGGTTTCCACCGGCCTGTCGCGCTCGCACGTAGCGAGCGGCCACCTGGCTCCCCGGGGAGGACTCGAACCTCCAACGCGCGGGTTAACGGCCCGCTGCTCTGCCAATTGAGCTACCGAGGAAAGACGGCCGACCGACCTGTACAAGGACGGTTCGTTTACGGCCGGTAGAATGGATTCATGGAAGAAATAGAATGCGACCATGAGCGCAGTAAGTTGTTCATCGTGAACCTTCGAGGCGACTGGCGGCTCGTATGTAATACGCACGGACCGGTCGGTTACTACGACTCCGAGGACGAGGCCGAACAGGCGTTGGCAACTCGGTAGTGTGGCCCAGCCCCAGCGGGGAGCGGCGTGGAGAGGAGGGGACACGCGCTCGACCCGCCGGGGCCGGAGGTCTATCGGGCGGCTGACCGCCGGTACCACTCGGAGGGGGCCGCGCCGATGGCGGCCATGACTTCGATCGTCGTCCGCTGGACGGCCTCCGGCCGGACTCCCTGGCCGGCTACCCACTGGGTCAGCTCGGCCACGTAGGTCGTGAGCGACCGGAGGGGGTCTTCGCCAAGGCAGGGGGTGAGGAACGGCTCGGGCAGCTCGGCGACGAGCTGGTCCACGGAGCCGATCGCCTTCCGGACCCGCCGAGAGCGGGCCATCAGGTACCCCAGCGGGCCTGGGCCGCCTTCTTGGCGGACTCCTGCCGGGTCATCGGCTTGGCCGGCGTATCGGAGACGGCCCCGGCTCCCTCGTCGACCTCCGCGAGCTTGAGCTGGCGAAGCAGGCTCGCCAAGGTCGTTCGGTGCTGGCGGACCTCGGACCAAAGCGGGTGGATTACCTCCTGGCCCATCGACCCCTGGGCGGTCAACGGGGCCGTTTCCAAGCCCTTTTCGAGGCGTTCGATGAGGTCAGCTTCCCGGCACGCGTCCCCGAGGACGCGTAGCTCGTCCGGGCGGAGATCCCACTCGGAGACGATGTCGGCCCACAGGCGCCGGCCTGCGGTTTTCAGCCCCCGAGGGGCCTTCGGCTTGGTGTCGGTCATGCCCCTCCTCCGGGCTCGTGGATGTGACAGGGCATACCCCCGGTGTCACACTGAAAACAGCGGGTGATGCGACGCATCTAGCCGGCCAACCGCTATACGCACCGATCTGCGAGGGCGCGGGGGAGGGCTATACCCCCTGGAGGTACCGGGTACTAGTGTCCAGAGTGGACAACCTCAAGGTTAAAAAGCCGTTGCGAGACAGGGGAAGCACGCGCAGCGTGCCCGAAAGGGAAGCAGGGACACCCCACTCTGCTAGCGCGCGGCAGTGCGCCTACCTGCACGTACTCTGCCCAGTAGCAGTCTGCCTATACCCCGGGTGCCTGCCTAGTGGACGTGCGCGCAGTGCCCGTAAGCGGGCCCGCGCTGCTACCCCCTCTGCACTGGACTTGCGCCCGTGACACGTGCTGCACACCGCACGGAGGTTCGCTAGGGAGTGGTCATCACCGGGGGTCACGTGGTCTACGTCAGTGGCATGGCGCGTGCACCCTTGACCCTTGATCTGGCAGACGTACCGGTCCCTCTCTAGGACTTTGGGACGTATTTCGGTCTCCCAGTTCCTTGGGAGGCGTTCCCTTCGGGCACTTCCTTGCCAAGACACCCTTGGGCACCCTTCCGCGCGCCTACGCGCGCCTACGCGCGCCTACGCGCGTCCTAGGAACCGCTTCGGCGGTTCCCTGTAGTGGGTCCGCCCGGAGGCGGCCCCTTCCGGGGACAAGGGCCCTCAAGGGCCCATCCGCCCGGACGTTGTCCGGGATGTTGGCGCCCCATCCCCCTGTATCCCCCTTCCCCAAGTCGGAACACTGCGACACCCGGCAGGACCGTCCGTCGTGTGATCGCGGTCACTTTCGGGGTCGAATTCTCGACAATGACGCCCTGGTGGCGTTGCTCCAATCGGGTGACATGCGTCGTTATTTACCAGGGGAAACGCATTTTCTTGGAAATTCTCCTTGTACGCCGGACACTGTCCGCCGTACAGTCGTTCTTGTCAGGCCGACCGGGACACCGGGAAGCCAGACAGCCCCCGGGGGTGAGAGTCCCGGAGGTGCGGACCTTGACAACTGAAGACCCGAGATCCTGTCTGCAAAGCGGCTCACCGCGACGACACCGGCCACGGCCGGTAGAGCGTGAGTGGTGCGGCCCGTAAGGGGCGCTGGTACCGGCAACCGCTACGGAGATTCAAGGATGGGCACCCCGAAGGGGGTGGGCACGCCACCCGGCTAGGCAGCCGGAAACCGAGGACGGGCGCGGAAGCGTCGCTAGTGACGCTCGGTTCCAACGGGGTTCGATTCCCCCGGGTGGCACGTGGCTCCCCCTGGCGGCTAACCGTCGTCAGGGGTAGAGCCTTCAAACCTGATCAGTCCTGAAAGGACATTTCTATGCCCATCGACGCACCCGTTCGCCTGAGCTGCGCCCGTTGCGGGTGTGTCTGGCCAGACGTCAAAGCGAGTCTTGGCCACGATTGCGCGGGGATGTTCGCCGGAACGCTTCACGTCGTCATCCGTGAGATGCGTTCTTGGCTTGAAGACTGCGACTACACGATCGAAGACGGTGTAAGTGACCGGGCGATTGCCCGCGAAGTCGAGCGCAAGTATCTCGGGGGTACGAACCGCTTCGCGGAGGACTTCGTGGGAGTCGAGATTTCGTACCCCAACCCGTTCCACGGGGCGGGGACCCTTGCCCAGCGCACGGGGTGCGGTTGCGCCCAGTGCCGCTACTGAAAAGGACATAGGCATGGCAGTCAGGAATGACCAGCGCGAGGGTTTCGCGAAGCTGGTAGAGGAATTCGGGCTTACTCGCGCTACCGAACTGGTGCGACTCATTACGTCCGAAGAGTTCGCGCAACAACTCGCGGACGATTGGGGCGACACCGGGTGGTGTGAGGCGTACCGCATTGCAGTCGAGTACATCGGCGGAGCCAGAGCGTTCGAGCGCCTGTCTCGCCACCTAGGTGTCGACCACGCGAAGCGTATCCGTACCCGATACGCGGAAGGGTGCTGATCATGGGCAAGCGCATCGGCGCTTTTGTGACCGCGTTCGTGTTGTTGCTCACGGCCGTAGCCGGGGCGCGGTTTGGCTCGTACGAGATCTACGGCAACGCGGCGGGGGAAACCTGGATCGAGTGGCAGTCGTGGGCCCAACTCCCGGGGGACGACAACGGAGACGGTTTCGTCGATGAAGACGAGACCGGGTGGAACTGCGCGACAATGGGCAACCGAATTTGTGGGAAGGCGTGGTGAAGATGGGGAAAAACGGAGCCGTAATCCACTGGTTCGACCGGGAGGAGACGAACCCAGGTTGTGACTGCGGGGCACACGACGCGGTGGTGAGGGTGCACGGAGGTGCGTTGTTGTGCGACACAGCAGCGCGGGAGGCCGGTCTGATCCGGCCGGTCGAGTCCAACGACGCGGAAGGCGAGTAGAGAGCGTGGCACGCATCAGGAACACCAACGCGCAGCGCGCTCGCTGGAACTCGAACGCGTCGGGCGCGTCCATCCGTCGCGCAGAGCAGGCCGCCCGCGACCGCATCGAGCGGTTCACCCGCGACGGACGTCCCGCTCTGGTGTGGACGTCTGAAACCAGTTCTCGATAGCCCATTTTGTACAACGGACACTTTGGAAGGGGCGCGTTCACAATGGATAAGCTTGGACTCGCGTTGCACTTGGCGGACACCCTGCTCACTGACGGGGGTTTCAGTTTCGATCAGTGGACGGAGGGCACACCGCGCACTGGATACGCGGTGAGCGTCAACCCGGAGTGCAACCGGCAGTATGTCGGACGCGTGAGCCCGTTGGATGTGTACGACTACATGCACACGTTCGATTCGATCCTTGGGGAGCCCGGGAAGGTGTTCGGCGCGTGGCGCGACTCCGAGACCGGCATCACTCACCTGGACGTGTCCACTGTGGTCGCCGACTCTGACAAGGCGTTGACTCTGGCACGGGAACACGGGGAAATCGCCGTGTGGGACTACGCCAACGGTGCGGAGATTAGGACGGATTCCGTTTCGGTCTGACTCAATTTGTACGCCGGACACCGGCCGGACGGTTTGACGTCGGGCGGGGGAGTCCCCCGCCCGGCTCTGATCGCCCGTCTTCTACCAATCAGGAGTCTTGATTTATGGAAAACGTCAACGTGTGGGCCGACGCGTTCGGCGTCTGGCACGCGTCAGTCCCGTTGTCCGGAAGTCGGCATCGTGACGCGATGCGGGCTCGAAAGCTAATCGTGGACGCGATCGCGGAGCGGTCGGGGCCGAGCTTCGATCCATCGCGAGTCCGCGTCACCCGGGAGTCGATCACGGGACACGGCACCGTGAAGTATCGGGAGGTCTAATCGTGGAACACGTCGATTACCCGCATCTCCCGGGCCGTCTCTACGACTGTGAGGCGTGCGAATACGGGCCCTGTGAATGCAACCCGCAAACCGATGCGCCTTGCTTGTCCATCCACTGTGTACAGGAGGATTGACCATGTCCGCGCACATCTATGCGTACCTGACTGCGACCCGTATCGAATTTTTCGGGGAGGGGTGCGACGATTACAACGAAGAGCATGGGTGGATTGACCGTGACCGGTCTCGTACGGAGCTTCACGACTTCCAAAGCGATGTCCGGCCGATAGTCGAATGGCCGGAGAATGACCCCACCGACGGCGGGGTGTACGAGGGCCTAGCGGACGCCGTGCGGACTGCCTTCGAAGCATTCGAAGGAAGGCCCTTCGATAACGGCAATGGGTCGTTCTACGACTCCGGCGAATACTCGCCCGTTGACGAGAGTTGGACGTACACGTACGCGGTCCACTTCCGTCGGAAGTTTCTGGGGCCCAACGGGTGGGCCGAGGAGAGATGGCACCCGACCCGAGACGGTGGGGTCGCCCTCTGATCGGAACTCCGGTTTCCCGCACGGGTTCGCCCCTGCGGGTTGCTGGAGTGCCGATCGGAAGGGGATAAGGGCATGGGTGACGTTTACGCCAGAACGAAGGAAATTGCCAAGGAATTGGGTAAGGGGTGGTCGGCCCGTGAGGGCGCATGGGGGAACGACCGGGATGCGTATCTAGACGGTCCGGGCGGTGAAGTGGTTCACGTCGCGGGAGGGGCCACCTATCAGAATCCGGGCCGTCTCGTGATCCGTGGAACCCTGGACCACAAGCACTCGCGCTACAACGAGCCGCGCCACGAGATCACCGTAAGCGCGGAGAAGACCGCCGCGAAGGTGGCGGGAGACATCACGCGGCGCTTGCTGCCCGGATATAGGGAAGGCTTGGAACTCTCTATCAAGCGCAAGGCGGATCATGAGGAGTGGGAGGCCGGGCGCGACAACCTGGTCAAGACGCTGCTGGGGTCACTGCCCGGTTCCTACACGCTGGGCCACGCTACGGACCAAGTTACGTTCGGCGGCGGGAAGTACGGGGAACGGGGGATCGGCGGAGAGGTCCGCGTCCTCTCCGGCTCCGAGGTGGAGTGGACTATCCGTACCAGCGAGGCGGGCAGCCTCGCGCTGGCCGAGCTGATCGCGAACATCCTCCGTGAATCGGGAAAGGCATGACGCACTCACTGGAGCGGCTGGAATCGGGGACCGTTCTCGTCTTCCATGATGAGGAACGTATCGGGCACTACTGGCCGGACCCGTTGTCAGGTGGGTTCGCTGCCTTCAAGTCGAGCGCACAGAGCCACAGGCCAATCGCGCGTCCGAAGTCGGAGCGCGCTTGCATTCTCAGTATCACGGACGGCGCGTGGGACGGGGAGGGGTGGATATAGGCATGGACGAATACGAAGAGGGCGACCGCGTAGTGGTTGTTCGAGTCATTCGGAGTCTCAACCGGACGGTCCGATGGGCTGGCACGGTTGTGAAGCCGGATCGTGTGATCGGCGACGGAAATGGAATCCTGGTCAGGGTCGACGATCCCTTCACGAGTCACCCCACATGGTTCGCGCTGGGTGAATTCCACGGAACTGTGACCACTGTGGAAAGAGAGGCTTGATGCGTATGGGCAGAGATGCCGCCGTGTCCGCGTTTCTAGCATGCTGCCTGGTCGCGCTGGTCTTCTGCACGCTCGGCTGGGCCAACGCGACCCCGGATGCCCCCGCGTATCACGTAGTGCCGACGGCGCCCCGGTGCGCGTCGCTTGATCTATCCACTGTGGACTAAGGAAGGCTTGGCGTGGCCGACACGAAAACTCAGACCACCCGTAAGCGCAAGCGGCGCCCCGTGTCCGTCTCCCTGGTCGTGTGGGGGAGCTTTCTCGTGGGCATCCTCGGTTCGCTCGGGTTCAACATCGCTAGCACTGTGATCACGAACGGTTGGGGGCCAGCCGTCGCAGTCGCCATGCTCTGGCCGTTGCTGAATCTCGGCGCCGTGGAGATGATGATCCGCGTCCCGTGGCCACGCGGGAACGGCTGGACTGCTCTCCGGTACGGGCCGACGGGCGCGGTCGCGCTGATCAGCTTCGGCATCTCGTACTCGCACATCCACCACGTCATGTCGACGATCGGAGAGGCATCGTTCTCCGCGATGGCCGCACCTTTGGCTATCGACTTCCTGATGCTTCTGTCTGGCGTCGCCCTGGTCGTCCTGCACTCGCCGAAACCGCCAGTACGTCGACGGAAGGCCGCGCCGCGTCGGCGGCCCGCGCTAGCCACGGCCTGACACCTAGTCCTGTAAGGAAAATCGGAAGGAAGGCTTGAGATCCATGACCCAGTTCGCCCCCACTACTTTCCCGGCTCCCACGCTTGACGCTCTGAACGACGACACTCCGTACCACGAGTTGGACATCGACACGTCCCTCTCCGTCGACTACCGGGACCCCGTGGCCGACAACGTCGCCCGTGCCGGATACGCATGGGTCGGAGTCAGTGAGTACGCCAACAACAAGGGGATGCACGAGGAGAGCGCGGCCACGGCCGTGAGTGACCTCCTCGCGGACGTTCGCCACCTCTGCGACCGTCTCGGCCTGTCGTTCGATGAGCTGAGTCAGCGCGGGGAGATGCACTACACCGAGGAGATCCACGGGGCATAGGAAGGCTTCAAAGAGGCATGAGCAAGGAGAAGATCCGCGCGGTGGAGGCGCGGTACCGCGCGGCAATGGCCGCACTCAACGTGGCAGAGGCTCGCATGAGGGAGCTGTACGAGGCGTCCGAGAAGACCGGTGACTACGCCTCGGCGGACGACTTCCGCTCGTACAACCTGCCCGATGCGAGAGAGCGCGCACTCGACGAAGCGATCGACCTGTTGGCACTGCTGGGATTCGTCCACACGAATGCGGAGGTATGAATGAGCACTCCAAAGCCCCACGCACTTGAGCACTTCCTGAAGACATTTGATCGCTCGGACGACGGTCTCGGGGAGCACCTGACCTGCACGGAGGCAAACGCGATCGCGGCGCTCTTCAACGAGAACGGGATGACGGAAGCTGCCCAAGGGTGGCTCAACGCGCACTACGAGGACTGCGACCTGGACGACCACCCGACCTACATCGAAGCGATGGAACGGCTCCCCGAGGGCTACGAACGGGAGCCCGAGACCGTGACGCCTGCCGCAGACAGCGAATAAGGAAGGCTTGACGTGAAGATCATCCCGGAGACGATCACGGTTCTCACGGCCCTGTCCGATGCCGTCATCGAGACAGGCGAGGAAGTGGAGGGAAACGACGGGCGGGCCTTCGTGCCGACCACGCTGCACGTGGAGTGGACCCGGCAACTCGACAGCCCGGAATGGGAACTGGCGGAGGTCGTCCTCCACGGTCCGGGCGGATGGCTCGAAATCGACGGCATGGACACCGACTACGAAAAGCCGGAGTGGCTGGAACGCGCTCTGTCCGTCCTGAAGAAGCGACTCCCGTCGATTCACGTTCGAGTGGAGCGAGAGGAATCGAAGTCCGCCATCTATGCCCGTGCAATGGGCGCCACGGGAGCGGTGTACACCGAGGAGCACATCCTGAACGGCGGGTCTCGCCTGACGATTCACGAGGACCGTGCTATGCACGCCTGAGGTGCGCGGCGGACTGCCAAGTACGGAGTAACCTCTGACCAGCCCCGTTCGACTAGGAAGGCATGAGCAGAACCATGACGATGCCCAAGATCACCCCGCAGGACACTGCGGACGTGTTCGCCGGCTCCGGCGCGCTCGACTACCCGGTGGGGGATGGTCGACCACCGGGGAGCCTTCGACCCTGAAGCGCCGGATGACTGGAGTCTGACTGTCCAGGATCTCGCGATCCCGGAGGAGGCCCGGGAGCCTGTCACGGTGGACATCCCGGACCCGGCCAAGTGGTCCCTTGCCTACGGGACCGAGGGAGTGCAGGAGATCCGCAAGGACGTCAAGGCATACGTTGGGAACCTCGTTCAGCAATCCGAGATGGCGGACGAGGTCGGCGCAACCGTGACGTGGAAGTAATATCACTCCGTACGGTCGTCGACAGCGATAAGAAGAGGCTTGACCCGATAGCCGAATATCCGTAGCGGCAAATTGCCGGACAGACATGCCCCATGTCTGTCCGGTTTTTTGTTGCCAGGGACGGGGAAAGAAAGGCTTGAAATGACTGCGTCGAAGACCCAGCGCGAAGAGTTCGTCACCGAGATGGTGAAGGATTGGATCACTAACGACAGGGTGATCCTGGAGCAGGCCAAAGAGCTGCTGATCGACCCGAGGGTACTCGTGTCCTGGGTGGAACTCCTCTTGAAGACCGCCAGCCGGCTGAAGGAGTCCACGTACGCGGCGTGGCAGGTCCGCCAGGAGCTGGCCCCGAACGACTTCCAGCGGATCGCCTGGAGTGAGGTCGTGGACGCGATCCGCGCCGTAGAGCTTTGAAAACAGGACCGAACGCGTGTGCGATTTCGCCCGCCCGGCGGGAGCGACGGGTACGAACGCACCACAGGCGACCAGGTACTTTGTCAACGGCAGATAACATATAAGACCAGAGGACATGCGGCCATACGGGTGAAGTCAAAAGTACCTACCTGTCGGTAGTTTTCCAGGCAAGATGCCCTGGTCCGACTGGTCGATCTTGATCATTTCGCAGGTGGGCGACAGGTTACTGACGAGTTGGCTAAGCGGTCTGACGGTGAATAACCGGACCAATCGCTCAACTTCTGGTGTCGTTACCGTGACCTGGGTCACGCCACGAACCCGTACAACTTTCACCTATCGTCGCGATCAGCTTGGTAGAGGGCTGGTCAGGCAGGGTCCACAGTGGAAAGGCATGGGGTTGTAGGGGCGTCATCTGGGGCAGTAGAACGAAGAGGGGGGAATGGCCGCGCGAATGTGGCGGACACCTCTTTGACGATGGACAGTGTACTGTGTATAGGTTCGGTAACCCTACTTAGGAGTAGAGAAATGCCGCCGAAGCCCAGGATCACGCACTCGCAAGTCAAGGAATTGGTTGAAGTTCACGGGCTCAGCCTGACCGCTGCGGCGGAGGCGCTGGGTGTGTCCAAGTCTCTCGCCAGCTACCACCTTCACAATTCGGGCGGCGGGTACGTGAACCCGTGGAAGGAAGCCCGCAAGTCCATGCCGTGGAAGGAGATCCAACCAGAACACCGAGATTCGGGGCAGGCTCGGCGGGCGGCGTGGCACGCTGAGTACATCGCCACGGGCGGCAAGCACATGTCGGAAAAGAAGCTTCGGTACCTGCGGCAGTGGTACCAACGATTAGCTAATGATGGTCTTGTCGTGGTGTACGACCCCACAATTCCTCCCCATAAGGGCGCGAAAACAGGGGGGTGGGACTACGTTCCGCGTGAGGAAAAGGATGGGGATCTACTTTTCCGCGAGAACGAATACACAGAAGTTACTGATGAAACGCGCGTGGACTGGCGGCTACCTGATAAGGAGTTTTGGCCGCAAGAGTGAAACCGGAGTGCACGATTGTCCGAGTTGAGGGAAGGGCTCGTCGCGTACAGCCCCACGAGGGTGTCGGCGGCGCTGCTGAAGGGCAAGGAGGGCTGGACGCTCAGCGTGAAGCGGAGCGTCCTTGTACGGGATGACGATGTGCTGTACGCGCCCGTTCTTGTGGTGCTGGACGAGCACTGCACGACAGAGGTTTCGTCGGACACAGAGGCCGACGAAGGGATGATGTTCGGGAGAGCCGTACGAACGAGGTGGAGAGTGTGGACGGAGTGTCCGGACGAACTGCACGACTGCGCAGCCCTCCCGATCCCAAGCGCCCGTGAGGGCACGGAGGAGGTTGTGGTTGACCGAACTGTCGTCAAGTAACACGAAGGATGGGCGGCGAGCGCGGTATCGCTCGGTGTCCCAGTACAACCAGTACGTGAAGTGTCCCTACTCGTACTGGCTTCAGCGGAAACAGCGGGCCTGGCAGCGTCCGGCAGCCTGGTTGCCCCAGGGGACGGCCGTTCACTACGCGGCGGAGGTTTGGGAGCTATCCGGCCGAGAGATGGCTCTGGAAGAAGCTCAGGCCGAATATCGGCGCAAGTACGCCGAGGAGGTTTCGGCGATGGCCTCCGAGACGCCGAACTTCTCGTACTGGTTCTCGTCGGGGCCCTATGACGGCGAGACGGATACGAACCGGCGGTACGAGATCGGCCTCGAACAGGTGGCCGCGTACGTCGAGTACTACACCAGCTCGGCGCCCGAGGAGGTCATCTGGATCGCCCCGGACGGTAGGCCGGCGATCGAGCTGGAGTTCGACATCGACCTGGACGGCGTCCGGCTGAAAGGCTTCATCGACCAAGTGACACTGGTCAAAGACAAGGTGCCCAAGCCGCTCACTCCGAGCGGAAAGCCTTCCAAGTCCAAGAAAGCCTTGGAAGAGTATGCGGCTGCGGTGGAGGCTTCCCCCCTCCGCCCCCGGCCTCGGGACGTCAAGACCGGCAATCAGCCGGGCGACGATTTCCAGCTCGGCGTCTATGACGTCGCCCTCGACGAGCTGTTCGGGATCAAGGCCGACATCGGGGACTACTGGATGGCCCGCAAGGGCGGGCCGACCGGCGGCTACGACCTGACGCAGTGGACACGTGAGCGCGTGACCGAGGAGTTTCACTGGCTCGACGCGAAGATTGAGGCGGAGGAGTTCCCGCCCCTTCCCGAGCCGGACAAGTGCCGGATGTGCTCGGTGGGGAACGCCTGTGACTTTTTCGCGGGCTGAATTTGTACACCGGACACTCTCCGGCGTGCAAGGACGGTGGTGTCATTGGACGAATATGCCGAGGAGGCAGAGGCATGGCTTGGGGCCAACGATCGGCACGACGTCTGGATGCAGGTTCCGGGCTCCAAGCAGGGCGGCTGGTCTCTGGTCGCCAGCGGCGTCACGCGAGCGGAAGCGCTCGTCTGGCAGTCGACGAGCCTCCACAAGACCCACGTAGAGGAGAGCAAGGCATGAGTGAATCCGCCGCTAGCCAGATTTTCGAGAACCTGCGCCGGAAGCGGGAAGGGCTGGAACCGTTGCCGTACACGGCAACGAACTACTTCGTGCAGGAAGCAAACGGCCCGACCGAAGCAGAGCTAGCCACGGCGGCGGCATGTGCATCGACGCGGCCGAAGCCGATGACGGAGGAGCAGCGGGAGCTGTACCGCAAGACGAAGACCATCACATGGGGCTACCTCATGGGCCAGGCGTCCAGTTCCACGGGACGGTTCGCCGTCCGTCAGTCGGACCCGCAGAAGCTCCGGGAAGCCTTGAGGCGGCTGGAGGAGACGCCGTCGGAGGGAGACGTCGTCGTCGGCAAGGGGCCGATGACGGGGCGGTGGTTCGTCGGGCGCTATGTGCGTCCGCATCCGGCCTGGCGCAACGAGTCGATAGTGGACGGCTACGGCAGGCTGCTCAATCTGCTGACAACCACGCTGATGGTGGTAGAGCGTGCTAAATAGAGCTAATCCCGGCCGGGAGTACCGCATCCTCGTGCGGTACGACCCGGACGACCCTCGGTGGCACAAGATCTACGAAGGGCCTTGGAACCGGGACGCGGTATTCCGATATCACCACAACGTGGCGGCCGAGAGCCGCATACAGGCCGTCCTCACGACGGCCGAGGTCGACGAAGTCTTCGTCGAGAACTATTCCCTGGCCCTGCTCGACGCATGGCTAAACGAAATGTACCCACTGGAGGTTTCATGAAGAAGACCAAGCGCACCTTCGCATTCGGCGGGCTCCTCCTCGGAGGGGCCCTTCTTCTTTCCGGGTGCTTCCCGCCCCCGGAGGGAACGGTGACGGGCAAGGAGTACGAGGCCGACGAGTCCTGCTGGGAGATCGAGCTGGACACGGGCTACGAGCTGTGCCTGTCCAAAGAGGAGTTCAAGACCTACGACATCGGGGACTACTACCCGAAGGGCGAGTGATGCTGCTCGCGTACCTGGTCCTGTTCGTCGTGCTGTTCGCAGCCTGGTGGGAGTTCAAGGGGGATGAGTGACTGAATTCGTCGCGTGGGTAGCCGGTTGGCCCGAGTGGGTCGGCGTGACCATCGGAGTGGTGATCGGCCCCTTGCTGTTCCTGGCACTCGTGAAGCTGCACGACTGGGTGTACGGGAGGGACTAGCACGCGCCCCGCGCTGCGTCTGAGAGGAGGAAAGCATTGCAGGCAGCGGATTACGCGGTGAACCTCACCCAGCGGGGGTACGCGTGCTATCCGGTGAACATCACACTCGACCAGAAGGGGGAGAAGGAATTCCACTTCCCGGGTAAGTGGCAGACCGGCGAGTATCCGACGGAGCCGGACGCGATCGCCGCCCACTGGGGCCGGTACAGCGGCCTCGTGGTCAACACCGAGCGGTCCGGCGTGGTCGTGGTCGACTTCGACCTGAGCAAGGGCAAGGACGGATTCACCGCGCTCACAGAGGCGGGCATCGAGCTTCCCGACACACCGGTCAAGGTGAAGACATGGTCTGGCGGGGAGCACTGGTACTACCGCGTCGGGAAGGTGCCAGTCGCCAGCTCGCAGAGCAAGCTAGCCGCTGGCGTCGATATCCGCGCGGCCGGCGGGATCGCGGTCGCCCCGCCCACGCCGGTCGGGGACGCCGGGAAGTATCGGTTCACGGGCAAGGTGGTGCCGGTCTCCGAGCTGCCGGAGTTCCCGCCCGAGCTGGCTGAACTGCTGAAGCCCCGGGAGTCCAAGGTGAAGACCACGGACTCCCGTCCGGCCTTGAGCTTCGAACAGAGGCAGCGGATGCAAGGGATGATGGACCGCATCCTCCGCGACCTCCGCACGATGGGCGACGGCACGCGCAACGCCACGATGAGGCTTCGCCTGATCCGGCTGTACGGCATCTCCATGACTCTCGGGGAGGACCTGTACGCGGTCGGGGAGCTGGTGCGCGAAGCGTATTTCGAGAGCGGGGGCACGGCCGAGCAGGAGCTGGAAGCCTTCATCACCTGGGCGGAGGAGCACGCCCGGTACGAGCTGCCAGACGATGAGACGGACGAGCACTTCGAGGCTGAAGTTGCCGCCATCATCCGGCGGGTCAAGGCCCAGGAGGAGGCAAAGGCCCGGCTGTCGCCGGTCAAGGTGACGCGGGTGTCCGACGAGGACATTCTGGAGTTCGACCCCGACGAGGCCGACGACGATTGGCTGATCCGGGGCCTGCTGCCCAAGGGCGAGACAGTGATCCTGTTCGGCACGCCGAACGCGGGGAAGTCCTTCGCGGCCGTCGACCTCTGTATGGGGCACGCAACCGGGATAGGCGCCTGGGGCGACGACGTCGAGCAGGGAACTGCGCTGTACTTGGCCGGCGAGGGCACGCGGCGCTTGTCGGTGCGACGTCGTGCCTGGGAGCTGTTCCACGAGAAGGAGCCGGGCGCGGACGTCCAGTTCCGGAAGATGCGGCTGATCCTGTCCAGCGACGAGTCGGTGGCCGAGCACCAGGCACTGGTGAAGAGGCTTCGCCCGAGCCTGATCATCGTCGACACGATGATGCGGGCCTCGGAAGGACTCGTCCTGGAGAACCCCGGAGAGGCTTCCCGAGCTATCGCCCAGCTCGACCGCGTCCGGGAGGCCAGTCCAGGGGCGACCTTGGTTGTGCTCCACCACCCGGCGAAGTCCAATCCGGACGAGCCCGCTGGCTCGTACCCGATCAAGGGCAACGTGGACACGGTGCTGAGTCTCGCGACGGAGGGCGGCATTCGAACGATCAGCGTCAACAAGAGCCGCGACGACGACAAGTCGTGGAAGAAATCGTTCGAGCTGAAGGACATTGCGATCACTGGCACCCGGCTCAGCTCAGCTGTGATGGTGCCGAGCATTACGTCCCCGAGGTGGCAGGCGTCGCCTTGGGACGAGTGATTTTGTACGCCGGACACATCTACGAGAGGAACCCTATGCCTGCACTGCTGTTCGTCATCGCGGTCGCGCTGAGCTTCACTCCGGTGAGCTTCTGGTGGCCCCTGGCGTTCTTGTTCCTGGCGCTCCTCGCCGCCGTCGAGGAGGCATGACGGCTTCCCGCGCGGCGGGCCCGGTCTGCGTCGACTGCACTGCGGCGGGGATCACCACCCGACGGCCCGTGGTAGACCGTGAAGGGAAGCCGTACGGCGGACCCCGAAGTCCTCGGTGTAAGACCCATTTCCTCGCACGCAAGCGGGCAGCCAGCAACGCCGCACACGCCAAGTACGTGCTCGCCACCTACGGAATCACCGGTGAGCAGTACTGGGCCCTCTACGAGGCTCAGGGCGGCCGGTGCTACATCTGCCAGCGCGCCACCGGCCGAGCTAAGCGGCTCGCCGTCGACCACGATCACGCGTGCTGCCCGGAGACGCCGGCCTGTGGCCGGTGCGTTCGCGGGCTCTGCTGCAAGAGCTGCAACCGGGACGTCTTAGGACACCTGCGGGACTCGATCGCCGCGTTCCTGCGCGGCGCGGAGTACCTGCGAAATCCGCCCGCATGGGCGGTGATCTACCCGGGTGGAGACCACTTCGTGAACCCCGAGAGAGGCGCGGAGTCTTGTCCGGCCTGAATTTGTACGACGGACACTGTCCTGGAGAAGGGAACATATGGCTAAGCGCATCGTGATTATCTCGGATACACAGATGCCCTTCGAGCACAAGAAGGCGCTGAAGGGTGTCCTACGGTTCATCGGCGAGTACCAGCCCGACGAGGTCGTCCACATCGGCGACATCATGGACTACCCCCAGCCGAGCCGGTGGAACAAAGACACCAAGGGAGAGTTCGAGGGCAGCATCTACGCGGACTCGGATTACGGGAAGCGGCACCTCCTGGAGCCGCTGCGTGCCGTGTACGACGGCCCGGCCAAGTTCCTCAAGGGCAACCACGACGAGCGGCCCGAGGACTACCTCAAGAAGTACGCCCCGGCGCTGGCGGGAACAGACGCGCTCAGTGTCGAGAGCCTGCTGGACTTCGATGGCTTCGGTATCGAGCTTCTGCCGACGTTCTACCGATTCGCTCCGGGCTGGGTGATGACCCACGGACACAAGGGACTGCTGTCCCTTAGCCGGATCGCGGGCAACACCGCGCTGAACGCGGCGAAGAAGTTCGGGGTCTCCGTGATCATGGGCCACACCCACCGACTCGGCGTCGGTTCGCACTCCACGGGCTACGAAGGCCAGGTCAACACCCTGACGGGATTCGAAGTCGGGCACCTGATGGACACGCGCCTCGCCAGCGCGCAATACCTCAAGGGCGGGACGGCGAACTGGCAGGCCGGCTTCGGCCTCGCCGAGGTAGATGGCTCGCACGTACACGTGCGGCCGGTCGCGATCGTTGGCCGCAAGTTCATCGTGGACGGCGTCACGTACCAGGTCTGATTTTGTACGACGGACACTAGTGGAAGGAGGCGCGTTGGGCGCGCTCGAAGAGATCCTGCCCGACATCCGGCGCGCTGCTAAACGCGTCGGCCGGGAGTGGTCGGCGGTCACGACGGCAGAAGACGTCGAGCAGGAGATCGTCCTGCATCTGCTGACCAAGGACACAGCCGAGAAGCTGGCCGACTTCGACGACGCGGCCAGAGGCGTGACGCTGTACCGGATCGGCACCCAGATCGCGGCACAGGAACGCATCGACTACGACCACTTCACCGGAAACTACCGGTACTCGACCAACGACGTCCGGAAGATCCTCGATCTGGACGCGCTCCTCAAGATTCGGGAGCGGACCAGCGCCGAGGAAGCCGATCTGGACGAGGGCATGGCGATGCTCCGCAAGCGACACGCGCGCTATGCCGAAGTGGTCGTACTCCGATACCGGTTCAAGGAAAACGTCGACCGTCGCGTGCTGCACCGTGCTGTAGATGCTCTCGCCGAGTGCATGAACAGCGTGCACATAGGACGGCGTATCGCGTACGTGGAGGGGCCGGGAAGTCGGACGGCGTTCACCAACGATCAAGCGCAGCGTGTCTCCCGGGGCGACTACTCAGGAAACGGGGGCGGCAGTAGGGCGCTGAATCCCGAGCACATGGACCGAAACGAGGAATAGCAGTGGGTGACCAGTTGGAGATCCCGTACGGCCTCACTCCGTGGGGCGACGAGGAACGAGTACGCGACGTCGAAGACCTCGACGACTACGAATACCAGCAGGCACTATTCGAGCGCTGACAAATCCGTTAGCTAGCAACAGAAAATCAACAGAGAGGCATCGCATTGTCCAACTACGTTGACCCCTTCGCCGACGACGAGACCCAGAACGCCCCGGCCCCGGAGACCACTGCTGGCCCGTGGGAAGAGTCGAAGGCCGAGAAGCCGGCCACCCCGCCGGTTGTGGTCGGCGGCGACGGCAAAGTCGTCGTGACCTTGAAGGGCGGCAAGGAGTACGACAAGCCGTGGGTTGTGATCCACGCGTCCGACATCGACGACGCGCTGGGACAGCTCCGGCACGAGAAAATCAAGGATCTGCTCAAGGTCACCCAGTCCGCCGCGAACTTCTTCACGGGCGGCTCCGGCGGTGCGGGCGCTTCGGGTGCGCCGCAGCAGCGCCAGCAGTCCCAGGGCGGCGGGCAGAGCCGCCAGGCCGGCAAGCCCGACGGCGCAGACGGCCCCCCGGCGGGCACCAAGCAGGAGTACTGCAAGCACGGCGAGATGGTCTTCCGCTCCGGCTTCTCCGAGGCGAAGCAGAAGACCTGGAAGGGCTTCTTCTGCCCGACCCCGAAGGGCACCCCGGATCAGTGCAAGGCCGTTTTCCTGCGCTGACTTTGTACGACGGACAGTCGGGTGGGGTCCTCCGGGGCCCCGCCTTCACCGTGAGAGGAGGACAGGTGGGGCGCAAGGTCCGAAACGGGGTCGTCTGTCCCGAAGCCGAAGCCGAGCTGGTCTACGACTGGGAGGGCTTCGACGCGGTCGCGATCCAAACCGGCTGGTCCGAAGGGAAACAGGCCAGCCACACCATTTCGCTGCTGACCCTGGATGCCGCGCGCACGCTACACGCGCAGCTCGAAGAGATCCTGGAGCCGCACATCTGATGACCAACATCGAAATCTTCTTCAAGAACGACACCAGTATCGAGCGCGAAGACGTGGTGCTCGAAGAGGGAATCACCGCGCTGACCGTCCACACAGGACCTGGTGAGAAGTCAGTGATCCCACTGGCCAGCATCCTCTACTACGACGTCGAGGACGCAGTGTGAGCGATGCCCTGGCCGACTTCCGAGCCGCGTACTTGCGGCTAGAGGAGGAGATCTCCCGTCTCCGCACGGAGAACGAGGAGCTGCGGGCGGGACTCCGCAACGACAAGAAGCTGTCGCCCCGGGAGGTGGCCCGTATCCGGGATCTCCGCGCGGATGGGTGGAAGCAGAGGGACATCGCAGACGCATTCGACATCAACCCAGCCACCGTGAGCCGGATCGTGCGCGGGGAGTACTGGCGCTAAGCGAAAGGAGACGCGGTGCGGGTACACCGCCACCAAGTCGCGGGCGAGCAGGTGACGATTCGATCCGTCGAGAACGAACTCGACCTGGACCAGTTCCGGGACTTCGTGCGGCGGAACCTGCGGGGGCTGGCGTTCGACACGGAAACGACTGGGCTCAACATCTACGGCCGGGACTTCGGCCTCCGGCTGGCTCAGTTCGGAACGCCAGTCGAGGCGTTCACGGTCCCGGTGGAGTTCGGCGGGCAGTTCAAGGAGGACGTCCGCCGGGCTCTGCTCGGCCTGGAGAAGCTGTACGTCCAGAACGGGGGCTTTGACCTACAGGTGTCCGAGCGGAAGCTCGGCATCCCGATGGAAGTCCTGTGGCGTAAGACGACAGACACCAAGATCCCGGCTCACCTGGTTGATCCCAGGGGTAGGGAAGAGGGTGGGATCGGGCACAAGCTCGAAGAGCTGACGGCTCACTACATCGACCGCGTGGTGGCCGACGAGGTCAAGGGGTCGATGGCTCGCCTCGCCAAGGAAATGAAGTGCAAGAAGGACGAGGTCTGGCGACGAGTCGACATCGACAATCCGACTTACCAGCTATACGGCGGCATGGACACGATCCTCGCCGCGCGGCTGGCTAAGAAGGTGCTCCCGCTCGTGCCCGTGTCTGCGCGGAACCTTCTCCCGTTTGAGCACGAGGTAGCGGAGATCTGCTCCTACATGGAGCGAACCGGCTTCCTGCTGGACGTGGAGTACACGAAGCGGCTGTCCGAGAGATTCCACGAGGAGGAGGAGAAGTACTCCCGCCGGGCCGCCAAGCTCGGGTGCGAGAACGTCAACTCGACTGAGCAGGTGGCCGACGTTCTGGAGTCCCGGGGCGTGAGGATCACCGGACGCACGCCGAAGGGTAAGCGGCAGGTCGACAAGAACCTGTTGAACAGGCTCGTCAAGGAAGGTGACGAGTTCGCGACTGCGGTAGTCGAGGCCAAAAAAGCGAGGAAATGGCGCACGACGTGGGTTGACACCTTCTTGTCCACAGTGGACGAGAATGACCGGTGCCACGCTTCAATCAACTCGCTCCGTGCCCGCACGGCACGAATGAGTATCACGGGCATCCCGGCCCAGACACTGCCGTCCAAGGACTGGATGATCCGGCGCTGCTTCGTTGCCGACCCCGGGCACCTCATCGGATCGATCGACTACAAGGCGCAGGAGCTACGCGTCCTAGCCGCGAGGTCCGGAGACCCGACGATGATCCGGGCCTTCAACTTGCCGGACGACGACGAGGGATCAGACCTCCACATCCTCACCGCCCGAGCTGCCTTCGGCGCCCACATCACCAAGGCGCACAAGGAGCGCGGCTACGCCAAGGTCGTGAACTTCGGCCGGGTCTACGGCGGCGGCGTAGACGTCGTCATGGACCAGACCGGACTCGACAGGGAAACCGCCACCCGAGTAGTCGAAGGATTCGACTCGGCCTATCCAAAAGTGAAGGTCTACTCGAAAGAACTGGCGCAGGAGGCCAGACGAAACGGGTACATCACGACGATGACCGGGCGTCGACTTCCTGTGGACGCTCATCGGGCTTACGCAGCCCTGAACTACGACATCCAGTCCTCCAGTCGGGACGTCACCTGTCGCGGCCTTGTGAAGCTCCACAGGGCCGGTTTCACCCCGTATCTGCGCCTACCCGTTCATGACGAGGTCGTGGGCTCGTTCCCGGCGAAGAAGGCGGAGTGGGGTGTGCGACGTGTCGGAGACCTGATGTCGGAACAGATGGGGCCCGTGTTCATCGGCACCGACCCAACGGTGACCGGAAAGAGCTGGGGCCACGAGTACATGAAGACCGACGACGCGAAGCCGGACTTGGAACTGATCGCCCGTGCCGACAAGGAAATCGCGGCGGCTGGGCTGTGGTGAGAGGAGAGGGAATGTCCGACGAACCGACTTACGACGAGCTGTACCGAGAACTGGAATCAGTAGAGGGCAGGTACGCGGCGTCCGTCGCCGCTGTCGCGGCAGTGTCGGCCCAGTCTGCGCAACAGGCGGCCACGATCGCCGACCTGGAGACGACCATCGACGGTTTGGCCGACCTGAACCGAGATCTGGAAAGGGATCTCGGCGTGGCCCGCGAGGAAATCGGCCGGCTCCAGAGTGCCGGACACCGAACCCTGGCGGCCCTGAGTGACGCAGCAAGCGTCCTTCGCCGTGCCGACAACGAACTTGTCGTGACGCTCCAGGGGGACGATTGAGGAACTTCACGGACGAGGCTGAGCCCCCGTTCGGAGAGCGAATCCAGATGCGAGCGGCCGATGGCTGGCCGCTGACGTGGACCGGCAAGCGGTGGCACATAGGGCTAGGGCTTGCCGACCCGAGCCTTCACGAGGCGTGGCCACCCTGCGTGCCAGGTCCGTACTTCGAGATCACCGAGGAGGAGTACGTGACAGCAAGTTCGTTCACCACCAAGGACTCCGGGGAGCGAAGCGAGTTCGAGGGCGGCGGGCAGCGGGACTCGGAGACTGGGAAGCCCCGCTTCGACCTCCTGCTCCCAGTGAGGGTCCCGTACGAGGATCAGCTACTCACCCGCGTGGCGGCCCTCATGGGCCGAGGAGCCGAGAAGTACGAGGACCGGAACTGGGAGAAGTTCTCCGACCAGGCCGCGCTCGACCGGGCGCGGTCGTCGGCTTTCCGGCACTTCATGCAGTGGTTCAACGGCGAGACCGACGAGGACCACGCTGCGGCCGTGGTGTTCAACCTGAAGGCCGCCGAGTACGTCAAGGGTCGCCTGGCGGGTCGCTGGTAGTAGCTACACCCCGCTGTACGGGGGGTCGTCCACATCGGACGGCCCCCCTTTTTTTGTGCCCGCACAACGAGAGGAGACCTTGTGCTGCACCTTTTCGACCTGGTTCCGGAGGACGAAGCCCTAGAGGCCGTGAGGGACCGCCTGGTAGTCCAGCGGGACCACCCGTCCCATCCGCTGTCGATCCTGAACTACACCGACAAGGCCCAGGTGAACAACATCTGGACCCGAGCGACGAAGACGTTCCGTGGTGTCATCTTCGACCGGGAGACCCTGGAAGTCGTCGCCCGTCCGTTCCCGAAGTTCTTCAACCACGGGCAGGAGCCCGCAAAACACCGCCGCTGGCGCGAGGACGAGATGGTCATCGTGACAGACAAGCTGGACGGCTCCCTCGGTATTCTCTACCCGCTCGGCAACGGGCGTCACGCGATCTCCACGCGAGGCTCCTTCGAGAGTGAGCAGGCGCTCCACGCTACAGCGGTGTTCGAACGGGACTACGCCTGGCGGTTCTCGCCAGAGCCGGGCAAGACCTACCTGTACGAGATCATCTACCCAGAGAACCGGATCGTCGTGGACTACGGCGGGATGGACGATCTCGTGCTGCTCGGCGTCGTCGACATCGAAACCGGGATCACGTATTCGGCCGGCGGCGGCCGTGACTACGGATGGCCGGGGCCTACGGTGACGCAGGCGCCGTACAAGCGGTTTAGGGACGCTCTCGCGGCCCCGCCGCGACCCGGGAAAGAGGGCATGGTCGTCCACTTCCTCGATAGTGATGCGCGAGTGAAGCTGAAGCAGGACGACTACATCGCACTCCACAAGATCGTTACCGGTCTGAGCAAGGTCGTGGTCTGGGAGCACATGTCGGAGTATGGCGACCCGGACATGCTCCTGGAGTCCCTGCCGGACGAGTTCCACCCGTGGGTGAAAGACGTTGCGGAGGAGCTGTTCTGGGCGTGGTTCGAACACGACCACGTGGTTGAGTCGGTCTACTCCGCGCTCGAAGAGGCGGGTCTTACAGGGAAGCGCAAGGAGTTTGCCCTGTCCATTAAGGACAAACCGGCGTGGCTCAAGGCCGCGCTGTTCGCATTCCTAGACCGCAACTACTCCCGCGCCCAGAAGGTCATCTGGCAGAACATCAAGCCCAAGGGGGGCAAGTGACCAAGCACTACCGTGCCATCGACGGCGGTACGGGCCACTGGGCCGTCCGCTCTGGCGAAGTGTTCTTCATCGACACCGCGACCGGGAAATGGAGCCGTTCCAGTCATTCGGCGGCCCAGCTCCAGGGTTGGGCGCGGCTGGGTCTCCTGGAGGAGACCGAACCCCCTCCCTTCCTTCTCTCTGCTACAGGAGGTAGCTGATGCCCGGAACTCTGCACATTCTTCGTGGCCTGCCGGGCGTCGGGAAGACGACCCGTGCCCGTCGCCTGCGGAAGCGCTACGGCGGCGTGCTCGCCGGCCGAGACCACTTCCGCGCGCTGTACGGCACCGAGGGACAACCCGGAGACAGGGTGATCGAGGACCAGATCACCCAGCTCCAGGTGCACCTCATCACCCACGCCCTGAGCGTGGGGGACCACGTGTACGTGGACGACATGAACCTCCGAGACCGGTACGTCCGGCGGCTGCTCCAGATCGCGCGCCAGCAGGGCGCCGAGGTGGCCGTCTACGACCTCACCGACCACTCCGTGGAACTGGCGATCGTCCAGGACGCGAACCCTGACCGAACGCACTCAGTGGGCGAGGATCGAATCCGGGATCTACACCGGAGGTTCATCAAGGGCAGGGGCTACCCGCTCCCGATGCCCGAGCTGCCGGACGAGGCGCCAACGGCGGATCGGTACGACGGGGACCCAACGCGCCCGTGGGCCGTCCTGGTCGACGTGGACGGCACGGTGGCGCAGATGCACGACCGGTCTCCGTACGACATGACCCGAGTTGGCGAAGACTCGCCCAAGTGGGCGGTGATCCACGTCGTCGAGAGTCTGGCGAAGGCCGGCTACCGGATCGTGTTCGTCTCGGCCCGGAACGAGGTCGCTCGTCCGGCGACCGAGGACTGGATCGACGAGCACATCGAGCTGCCCGAGGGCTTCGTACTGCACATGAGGGCCGACGGCGACGGCCGGGACGATCGAGTCGTGAAGCGGGAGATCTTCGACAAGGAGATCCGAGACAGGTACTTCGTCCGGGCCGTGCTCGACGACCGGGACAAGGTCGTCAGGATGTGGAGGGATCTCGGGCTGACCTGCCTCCAGGTCGCTGAGGGCGCCTTCTGATCGCGTAACGTGCATTGCCCGCCGGCCGATACCCCAAGGTTAAGCCGAGAGGGGTTCTCATGAGTCTGTTCGCGGCCCTCGTGAAGGGCCTCGTCATGTTCATGTTCTGGATGTGCGTCGCCGCCATCGCGGTGCCGGTGTTCGTCGTCTGGGCCGTATTCGCCATCCCCGTCTACGTCGTCAAGGCGATTCGAGGCGGCACCGCCTGATACACAAAAGAGCCCCCTCTCCTGGTCCTCGGACCGGGGGAGGGGGCCTTTTTTGCGTTCCAGGGCTGTCTCAGCCTGGCGTTACGAAGCCGTCCAACCAGCCTGTGCCATGGCAGTCCGGGCACTCGCTGGACTGGATCAGAACCACGCCCCGGGCCGGGAAGGGGAGTTCCCGGTACAGCCGACCGTCCCCTGTATCGGGGATCTGGTGGACCTGGATCACACCGTCTTCGTCCTCGGTACGGTGGTTGCTCATCGGCCTGCACCGATGGCACACGGTCCGCATCTTCGGAGCTGTCATAGAGGCCATGCTACCCCTCGATGCGGCCGGAAGCCCCGCAGTCTCCACACGGCTCATCGTTCTGCACGGTGGTGACCTTCCCCTTACTGTCGGTCTGGGCCCGGGGGACCTTGATGAATCCGTTGCCGTTACACCTCCGGCAGACAACCATTTCGCGGCCGGAGTCCTTGTTCTTTGCCATCACTGCTCTCCTCTCGATGGGGTTACCTGTTGCACTTGATGCACGGCCAGCCCACGCCCTTCGGGTCCGTCCACGTACCACTTCCGCCGCACCAATCGCAGTTCGGATCGATGGACAGAATGACGCGCCGAAGGATTTTGGACAGGGTGTTACGCAAAACGATCTCCTCGGATTGATTCCAATTTGACCGGTGGGGATGGAGAGGCAGCGCCTACCAAGAAGGAAGGGGCTCGATAGACGCTGCCCTAGCCCGGCCGCCGTGCCCACGAGGGGCTGGGCTCGCCGGCCGGGAGTCTTAGCGAATTGCCCAACTAGGCGACTGGACCAGGCCCGCTTGACGGACAGTAGCCCTCTGGCGTAGCTCGACGGGGACGCGGCACAGCGGATGGGCCGTTTCGAGGCCACTCGGGGCGCCGTGGTCCCCAGGGGCCGGAATCGTCAGGACGGCCCGAACAGTCCATTCTGGGCGCCCGTGGTACTGCCACAAGACCTGATTGGGTGCGAAGAGGTCTTCCCGAACCCCCACCCTGACCGATCGAAATGCGGTCGCTTGATTCTCGCTCCGCAAGATCAGGACATCCGAACAACGGTCCCCCCAGTGAATCGCTGCACAGACGAGTTCCGGGGCGTTCTCGGGGCCGAAGGTGTGCACCGTCCAGCGGCGGGCCCGCATCTCGTTCAAGAGGTCGTCGAGTGACGGCCTGTGTTGCTCAGCGATCATGGCTCATCCCCTCCCCCGCAGGAGGCGTGACGTCTGTTCGTCGGCTATCGACATACCCTTTCCCTCATCTCTGCCCACGGCTCCGTTCGCCGCTCCCTCGACTTGTCGTGTTTCCACTCGGCGAGCCTCTGGAGCGCCACGCCAACGACGAATGCCGACAGCACAAGCGCCACGACGAAGAGCACGGCCAAGACTGCTACCCAGATCAAGACGACACCTTCCCGATAGCGGGACCCTGCGATGCAGGGGATTGGGCGCCAATCTCAGGCAGTCGCTCCGCTACCCCTGCGAGGTCACGTACAGATCATCGTGACCGCATAAGCGCAGGTGAAGGGGTTGGCTGATTCAGAAGTGATTCACATCTATGAATCAGTTAAGGGCGTCCGCTTGGCGGAGACCTTCCCGGTACTCGATCGTCCACTCGGCGGCTTGCTGATCCTCGGGCAGGTTGTCCAGTCCGGTCCGGAGATGGTCAACGGCGACGGAGTGATCTCCAAGGGCGAGGTGGGCCAGCCCGGAATTGAGTCGGTGGAACGTTGGGCTCAGCCAGTAGGCGGTAGCCGGGGGCGCCACACGCCCCGAGTCGTCGATCAACCCGTCGGCGGTATCGAGCAGCCGCAGCGCGGCGTCCCGCTCGTTGATCCGTGCATAGCCCTGGGCGGCCTGGATCGCGTCCCCGATCTGCTGGGAGACGTGCGCGCCGGGGGTGTGGTAGGCCGCCAAGAACCCACGGACCATCGCCCGGGGGTTGTTTTGCTGACGGGCTATGTAGCCCTTGAAGTTGGCCGCTTGTGCGGCGAGCGTGCCGTCCGCAGCCTCGTCGGCGATGCTCTCCGCCTCGGTGAGCAACTGCATCGCCCTGCCATCGTGGCGGGCTTCCGCGAAAAGCCAGCCGGCGAATTGCACATGCTCGCTCGCGACCCCGGCCAGTGCGCGGCGGTGTGGGCCCTCGACCTGCTTCAGGACGGACTTGACCATGTCTGCCTGTGCCCGTGATGCGGCGAGCAGAGGGAGCGGCCCAAGGACGTCGTCGAGCCGCCGCTGTGCGGCCAAGCTGTCGGCGAAGGCGTCGATGGCCCGCTGGTCGATCTTGCCGGGATTGCGGATGCTGTACTCGACACGCGATCGCTGGTCGCCGTCGAGCGGGTGGAGATCAATCGGGGACCAGAGCGCTAAGAGCTCGCCGCCCGCGTCTAGCAGCTCGTCCAGACGGGCGGCAACGCGCTCTTCCGGCATCTTCAGACCGGCCTCCCAGCGGGAGAGCGTTGCTTGCGAGATGGGCACCCGCTTCGCGAACCGGCGCTGTGAGATCACTTTCTCGGTCCGAAGTCGCCGTAGTACGGCTCCGAACGTCTCCGCCATCAGCCCACCTCCACGCGCAAGGACACGGGCCCGGCTGTGCTCAGTCTCGCCCAGAGGGGCTTCACCGAGAGGCCCGTGTTGCGCTGGCGACAGTTTCCGTGGCCCGTGCGCCTCCAGGGTACCCGAGGCGACATGGCCGGGTTACCCTCGAACCTATGTTCGATCTCCACACCTCTGTCGGCCCGCCCAACGAGAAGATTTTCCGGGGCTTCCGGCCTCCTCGGCCGGTCTGGGTCGACCTCTCCCGCGCGTATCCGTTGGGGCCCCCACGGGCGTCCGTCCCGGACGGACTGGACCTCGGCGAGGTCGTGGAGGGTCGGCTTTCAATGTGGCAGATGACGACCACGGGCCACTGGGTCGGCTGGGTCGAGTTCATGATCAATAAGGGGCGCGGGGGCGCCAAGGCCGGTCAGTGGGTGTCGGGGGAAGCGCTCCGACCAAGGATGGGCGAAGTTCGATGAAAGCGCAGGTAGGGGCCATGGACTCTGTTATGGGAAGTGGCCAATTCGCCGTCCCGCCCGGTTATCTGAACACGCCCAGCATCGGTATCCCACCGTCGCACGTGGCCGACGCGGTGGCGGAGGCGGTCGAACGGTGGCGGCGCGGCGAGGCCCGCCCGACCGACTTCGACGAGCCCGTCGCGCGGACCAGGGCGGGCTTCGGCGCGCTGATCGGCGTCCCCGCGGAGCGGGTCGCGATCGGGGCGTCCGTCTCACAGCTGATCGCGAACGTGGCCGCCGGCCTGCCCGACGGCGCCAGCGTCCTGGTCGCCGAGAACGACTTCACGAGCGTCACCTTCCCCTTCGCAGCTCAAGCGCACCGCGGGGTGAAGGTCACCGAAGTCCCGCTGGCCGAGTTGACCGAGCGCGTCGAAGGGCACGACCTCGTCGCGGTCAGCGTCGTCCAGTCGGCGGACGGCGCCCAGGTCGACCTAGCCGCGCTCCGGGCCGCGGCCGAGGCGGCGGGTGCGGCGGTCCTGCTCGACGCCACCCAGGCCGCCGGATGGCGGCCGCTGGACCTCGGCTGGGCCGACTGGGTGGTCGCCGCGGGCTACAAATGGCTGCTCGCGCCGCGCGGGGCGGCCTGGCTGGCCGTGCATCCGCGGGTGCTGGAGCGGGCCGTGCCGGTCGCCGCGAACTGGTACGCGGGCGAAGACCGCTGGCAGACCGTCTACGGGCTCCCGCTGCGCCTGGCGGAGGGCGCCCGGTCGCTCGACCTGTCCCCGGCCTGGCTCGCGTTCGTCGGCGCCGCCGCCTCTCTCGACTACCTCGCGTCCTTGGATCTCGAAGCCGTCCGCGCGCACTGCGTGGGCCTCGCCGACTCACTCCTCGAAGCGATCGGCTCACCCGGTCAGGGGAGTGCGATCGTCTCGCTCGACGCCGACGCCCGCCGGGTGGCGGAAGCGGGCATCGTGGCCGGTACCCGGGCCGGAAGGCAGCGATTCGGCTTCCATCTCTACAACACGGCTGACGACGTGGAACGGGTGATAAGCACGTTCAGGTGAACCGCCGGGAGCGCGTGAACTACCGTATGTTCCCGTGGTTGGTGCGCAATTTACCCCGGGACCGACGGAAACGGCCCGGCTTCAGCCGGTGCGACCGGCAGGGCCGGGCGGGCCGCCGTCGGCGCCGAAGCCGCCGAGGGACACCAAGGCCCTGGCGCTCAAGGGCGGCGGGCTGGTCGCCATCGCGGTCGTCTCGGCCCTGCTCTGGTGGCTGATCCGCCACGAGCCGGAGCCGACGCCGGTCGCGGACCCGCCGTCGAAGACCGGCCAGTTCCAGTACACGCTGGTCGAAGGCCCGCAGGTCACCACCGACTGCGCGAGCAAGGCCTACGGCGACACCAAGAAGTTCTTCACCGACACGCCGTGCACGCGCCTGTCGCGGGCGCTGTACACGACCGAGACCGGCGGGAAGAAGGCGCTGGTGTCGGTCGTCCTGGTCACCATGCCCGGCGAGGTCACCGCGACCCAGCTCAAGGCGCTGACCGACAAGGACGGCACGGGCAACGTGTCCGACCTGGTGCGCGACGGGACCTTCAAGGCGCAGGGCGCCCCGAAGATCTCGGGCCAGGACGCGGCCTACGACTCCCACGTCACCGGGCCCGAGGTGGCCATCGTGCTGGCCGGCTTCTACGACAAGCAGAAGGACAAGCCGGTGCTGGAGCGGATCGCGACCGACGCCCTGCGGCTCTCGGGCGACCTGCGCCGCTGACCGGGATCCCCGCCTCTGGATGCTAGGAAAGGACCGTTCCTTGCAAATTTTGCAAGGAACGGTCCTTTCCTAGCGTTTGAAGGGACGCGAAGAGCCTCAGGCCGACTGGCCCGGCATCGCGATCGCCACCGGTTTCGCGCCGAACTCGGCCCGCCAGGCGGTACCCCGCCGCGCAGACCCGATCAGCGCGTTCAGCGCGGTCGTCCGCAAGGCGGCGTCATCGGTGCGGTCGAGCACGCCGAGCCAGGCCGCGGACGCGTCCGATTCGGCGGTCGCCACCAGCTCCATCGCCGAGTTCGCCTCGGTCACCGGCCTCGGCGGCACGTACGCGGCCTCCGGCCCGGTGGGCGTCTGTCCCGCCGCGGAAAGCATGCGTTCGCAGACGTCGCGGCGTTTGACGTGCTCGGCCGTACCCCGCGACACCGCGCCGCTGAACGCCGCGGGCAGGTACGCGCTGACCAGCCCGTACACCCAGATCGCCGCGTGTTCGGCGGCCAACGCCTGCTGGACGGCCTCCGCCGCCTCACCGCCGAGCTGGACCCCGGCGGGCACCTCGACGGCTCCGGCGTCGTCGCCGCGGCCGAGCTTCTCCGAACTCTGTTGCAGCGCCGCGCAGCCCGCCGCGATCGAGGCGACCATCCCGGCGCGGTAGCGAGGCAGCGTGGGCACGAGACCTTCGGCCTGTTTACGGGCCACGGCGAGCCGTTCCTTGAGGCCGTCCAGCGACGACGGCGGCGGTGTCGCCGCCGGACCCGGCTGGTCCGGCTTCGGGCGGTTGAGCCGGTCCACCTCGGTCTTGAGCGCCGCCGCGTGCGCGGCCCGCGCGGTGGCGACCGCTTCGCCCTCGGCGCCCAGCGCCTTCGCACCGGCCGCGTCGGTCTCCGCCGCGCGCAGCAGCGGGCCCAGCGGGTCGGGGGTTTCGTCGAAGCCGGGGGAGCAGGCGGACGCCAGCGGCACGGCCAGCGCGGCCAGCGCCCCCATCCGCAGGAAAGTGCGACGGCTCGGCTCTGTCGATCTTCCGGTCACGCCGCCCCATCCTGCCAGTACCCCGCGCGGGGCCGCCGCTCGCGCGTCACGCGGGGGTGACCGGATAAGCTGGTCCACTACCGAACCCGGATCCACGCCGCCGGGTCGCCCACAGCCGAACAGGAGCGCTCCACCGTGCCCAACGACCTCGCCAGCAGGCTGGAGCCCATCGTGGCCGAAGCCGTCAAGGCCGCGGGTTTCGACCTCGATTCCTTCGAGGTCCAGCAGGCAGGCCGCCGTCAGCTGGTCAAGGTCGTCGTCGACGGGGACGACGGCGTCGGGCTGGACGAAGTGGCGGGCGTCAGCCGCGCGGTCTCCGCCGCGCTCGACGAGAACGAGCACGTGATCGCGAGCGCGTACACGCTCGAAGTCACTTCGCCGGGCCTGGACCGGCCGCTGACCGTGCAGCGGCACTGGCGGCGCGCGAAGTTCCGTCTCGTCAAGGTCACCCCGGCCGAAGGCGCGGCGTTCATCGGCCGGGTCGGGCACGCGGGGGAGAAATCCGCGCGCGTGCTCGTGGACGGCGAGATCCGGGACGTCTCTTACGCCTCGGTGACCAAGGCGGTCATCGAGATCGAGTTCAAGCAACCACCTGCCGAGGACCTGAAACTGTTGGAAACCGATGCGTCGGCCCTGAACGCCGCCACCACGGAGCCGAAGGAGGAGCCGAAGTGAACGTCGACATCGCCGCGCTGCGCGCGATCGAACGGGACAAGGACATCCCCTTCGAGACGGTGATCGAAGCGATCGAAACCGCGCTGCTCACCGCGTACAAGCACACCGAGGGCCACCAGCCGCACGCCAGGATCGACATCGATCGCAAGAGCGGGCTGGTGCGCGTCCTCGCGCACACCCTCACCCCGGACGGCCAGACCGACGAGGAATGGGACGACACCCCCGAAGGCTTCGGGCGGATCGCCGCGACCACCGCGCGGCAGGTCATCCTGCAGCGTCTTCGCGACGCCGAGCACGAGAAGACCTTCGGCGAGTTCTCCGCCAAGGAGAACGAGCTCGTCGCAGGCGTGGTGCAGCGCGACGCCCGCGCCAACGCCCGCGGCATGGTCGTCATCCAGGTCGGCGACATCGAAGGCGTGCTGCCCGCGATCGAGCAGGTGCCCGGCGAGACCTACGAGCACGGCGACCGGATCAAGGCCTACGTCGTCACCGTCTCGCGCGGCAACCGCGGCCCGCAGATCACGCTGTCGCGTTCGCACCCGAAGCTGGTGCACAAGCTGTTCGCCCTCGAGGTCCCCGAGATCGCCGACGGCACGGTCGAGATCGCCGCCGTCGCGCGGGAACCGGGACACCGGACCAAGATCGCGGTCCGCTCGACGGTGCCCGGCGTCAACGCCAAGGGTGCCTGCATCGGCCCGGTCGGCGCGCGTGTGCGCAACGTGATGAGCGAACTGGCGGGCGAGAAGATCGACATCATCGACTTCTCCGAAGACCCGGCGAAGTTCGTCGGGAATGCGCTGTCGCCCGCGAAGGTTGTGTCGGTGAAGGTCGTCGACGAGCGGGCCAAGACCGCTCGCGTCGTCGTGCCGGACTTCCAGCTTTCGCTCGCGATCGGCAAGGAGGGGCAGAACGCCCGCCTCGCCGCCCGGCTCACCGGCTGGCGGATCGACATCCGCAGCGACGCCGCCCCTGAGCAGGGTGACGAAGCACACGCCGGGCAGCCGCGGCCCGCCGCGGCAACCGGTTCGGCTGAGTGAAGGTCGAAGCGCTAGACTTACGAGTGGTTCAGAGCCCGCGGCCGGGAACCGACCTCCAGCATGACCGGGAAGCCCCGGTTCGCACCTGTGTGGGTTGCCGTAAGCGGGCCTTGATCGGCGAGTTGCTGCGAGTGGTCGCGGCGGACGGTCGGTTGGTCGTCGACGAACGTCGGCGGCTGCCGGGCCGGGGTGCCTGGTTGCACCCCGTGCCGGACTGTCTGGCCAAGGCCGAGCGGCGCAGGGCGTTCCCCCGAGCACTTCGTGTTCCGGGGTCGCTCGACGCCCAGGGTGTCCACGAACGCCTGGAGCGGCACGCCGAAGGCTAAAGGGCGCCGGGACATCCCCGGTGCCGGATGGAATCAGGAAGCAGGTCGACCCGTCATGAGTCAGCCGTGAAGCTGAATCAATGAACGCGCGACAATAGGACGAGGTCTGCGGGTCTGCCGCCGGCCTCCCCAGATGAGGAGAGCTGTGCCAGGCAAGGCCCGAGTACATGAGCTCGCGAAAGAGCTCGGCATCACCAGCAAGGAAGTTCTCGCCAAGTTGAAGGACCAGGGCGAGTTCGTGAAGTCCGCGTCGTCGACCGTCGAGGCACCCGTGGCCCGGCGTCTTCGTGACGCTTATTCGTCCAAGGACGGCCAGAGCAAGAAGCCCGTCCCGACTCCCGGCCCGCGCCCGCCGGCGAAGCCCGCTGCCCCGGCTCCGGCCGCGAAGCCCGCTCAGCCCGCGCCCGCGGCGAAGACCGAGGCTCCGGCCGCCCCCGCGGCGTCCGCCCAGGCCCCGTCGGCTCCGGCTCCGGCCCAGCAGCCGTCCCGGCCTTCCACCCCGGGAGCCCGCCCGGGCCCGCGCCCCGGCCCCCGGCCGCCGGCGCCGAAGGAAGAGGTCGCTCCGGCGGCGAAGGCCGCTCCGGCCGAGCCGAAGAAGGAGACCCCGGCGGCACCGGCCACCCCGCCCGCGTCCCAGACGCCGTCGCAGGGTTCGGTCGTGCCGCCCAAGCCGCAGGGCCCCAAGCCCGGCGGTCCGAAGCCCGGCCCGCGCACCCCGCGCGTCGGCAACAACCCGTTCGGTGTGGGTTCCGGTTCCCCGGCCCCGCGTCCGTCCGGCCCCCGTCCCGGTGGCGGCCAGCAGGGCGGCGACAACCGTCCGCCGCGTCCCGGTGGTGGCCAGGGCGGCGACCGTCCGGCTCCCCGTCCCGGTGGCGGCGCGCCCGGCGGTAACCGGCCGAGCCCGGGCAACATGCCCCCGCGCCCGAACCCCGGCATGATGCCGGGCCGCCCGGCCCGTCCGGCCGGTGGTCCCGGTGGCGGCCGTGGTGGCCCCGGTGGCGGAGCCCGTGGTGGCCCCGGCGGCGGCGCTCGTGGCGGTCCCGGTGGCGGCGGCGGAGGCTTCCGCGGCGGTCCCGGTGGTGGCGGCGGCGGTGGCGGTTTCCGTCCCGGCGGCGGTGGCGGCGGTTTCCGTCCCGGTGGCGGTGGCCCCGGTGGCGGCGGCGGTGCCCCGGCCGGTGGCGGCGGTTTCCGTGGCGGCGGCGGTCGTGGCGGCCCCGGTGGCCGTGGTGGTACCGCGGGTGCCTTCGGGCGTCCCGGTGGTCCCTCGCGCAAGGGCCGCAAGTCGAAGCGGCAGAAGCGCCAGGAGTACATGGACAACATGCAGGCGCCCAGCGTCGGTGGTGTCCGTCTGCCCAAGGGGCAGGGCGAGACGATCCGCCTGCCGCGTGGTGCCTCGCTGACCGACTTCGCCGAGAAGATCGACGCCAACCCGGCTTCGCTGGTGCAGGTGCTCTTCCACCTCGGCGAGATGGTCACCGCGACGCAGTCGGTGTCCGACGACATCCTGGAACTGCTCGGCGGCGAAATGAACTACAACGTTCAGGTCGTCAGTCCCGAGGAAGAGGACCGGGAGCTGCTGGAGACCTTCGACATCACCTACGGCGAAGACGCGGGTGAGGAAGAGGATCTGCAGGTCCGTCCGCCGGTCGTGACCATCATGGGTCACGTCGACCACGGTAAGACCCGCCTGCTCGACACGATCCGCAAGACGAAGGTGCGCGAAGGTGAAGCCGGTGGCATCACCCAGCACATCGGCGCCTACCAGATCGAGACCGAGCTCGAAGGCAACCCGCGTCTGATCACCTTCATCGACACCCCGGGTCACGAGGCGTTCACCGCCATGCGTGCCCGTGGTGCCAACTCGACCGACATCGCGGTGATCGTGGTGGCGGCCGACGACGGTGTGATGCCGCAGACGGTCGAGGCGATCAACCACGCGCAGGCCGCCAAGGCGCCGATCGTGGTCGCGATCAACAAGATCGACAAGGAAGGCGCGAACCCGGACAAGATCCGGCAGCAGCTGACCGAGTACGGCCTGGTCGCCGAGGAGTACGGCGGCGACACGATGTTCGTCGAGATCTCCGCGCGGCAGAACATCAACATCGACGGCCTGCTCGAGGCGATCCTGCTGACCGCCGACGCCGCGCTGGACCTCCGGGCCAACCCGGACATGGAGGCCCAGGGTGTCGCGATCGAGGCCCACCTCGACCGCGGCCGCGGCCCGGTGGCCACGGTGCTGGTCCAGCGAGGCACGCTGCGCGTCGGTGACTCGGTCGTGGCGGGTGACGCCTACGGCCGCGTCCGCCGGATGGTCGACGAGCACAACGTCGACGTCACCGAGGCGTACCCGTCGCGTCCCGTCCAGGTCATCGGGTTCACCTCGGTGCCGGGTGCGGGCGACACCTTCCTGGTGGTCGACGAGGACCGCGTCGCCCGGCAGATCGCCGAGCGCCGCTCCGCCCGGACGCGCAACGCCCTCAACGCGTCGCGTCGCAAGCGGGTCAGCCTCGAGGACCTCGACTCCGCCTTGAAGGAGACGAACAGCCTCAACCTGATCATCAAGGGTGACAACTCCGGTACCGTCGAGGCGCTCGAAGCCTCGCTGGTGCAGCTCGAGGTCGGCGACGACGTCGAACTCAACGTCGTGCACCGCGGTGTCGGTGGCGTCACCGAGTCCGACATCGACCTGGCGACCGCGTCCGACGCGATCGTCCTGGGCTTCAACGTCCGTGCGCAGGGCAAGGCGACCGAGCGGGCCACCCGCGAAGGCGTCGACGTCCGGTACTACACGGTCATCTACCAGGCGATCGAGGAGATCGAGCAGGCTCTGAAGGGCATGCTCAAGCCGGAGTACGAAGAGGTCGAGCTCGGCAAGGCGGAGATCCGCGACGTCTTCAAGTCGTCGAAGATCGGCACCATCGCCGGTTGTCTCGTCGTCTCGGGCGAGATCCGCCGCAACGCGCGGGCCCGTCTGCTCCGCGACGCGACCGTCATCGCCGAGAACCTGCCGATCAGCTCGCTGCGGCGGTTCAAGGACGACGTGGTCGAGGTTCGCGACGGGTACGAGTGTGGTCTGA
This sequence comes from Amycolatopsis japonica, assembly GCF_000732925.1. NCBI lineage: Bacteria > Bacillati > Actinomycetota > Actinomycetes > Pseudonocardiales > Pseudonocardiaceae > Amycolatopsis > Amycolatopsis japonica. The sequence continues at coordinate 5,944,796 of NZ_CP008953.1, read as the reverse complement.
CGCTGGGGTCGTACAGCGACCTCAAGGTCGGCGACATCATCGAGACCTACGAGCAGCGCGAAAAGCCGCGTGCGTAAGTGACACGGGCGGCGCTCCTCCGCATCTGGGCGGGGGAGCGCCGCTTCACTTCGAAACAACCCAGAACCCCACATGTTCGTAGGAGCTCTTGAGCTCGACATCCTGCTGGGCGACGTCCATTCGCTCAAGCAGAAGCGATCCGTGATCAAACCGGTGCTGGCCGAGGTGCGCAGGCGTTTCGACGTCTCCGTCGCCGAAGCGGGCCATCAAGACCTGCACCGGCGCGCGCTGATCGGTGTGGCCGTGGTCGCGGCGAGTGGCGAGCACGTTCGTGACGTGCTCGACTCGTGTGAGCGCCTCGTGGCCGGGAGGCCGGAGTTCGAACTGCTCTCCAGCCATCGCCGGCTGCTCGGCCCGGATGACTAAAGAAGATCTTTCGAGGAGACGAAATCCCATGGCCGACCCCGCTCGGGCTCGTAAGCTCGCCAAGCGGATCTCACAGATCGTCGCGCACGCGATCGAGCACGACATCAAGGATCCGCGGCTCAACCACGTGACGATCACCGACACGAAGATCACGGCGGATCTGCACGACGCCACGGTCTACTACACGGTGCTCGGCGAAAACCTGGAGTCCACGCCCGACCACGCCGGTGCCGCCGCGGCGCTCGAATCCGCCCGTGGCGTCCTGCGCACGAAGGTCGGTCAGGGCACCGGAGTCCGCTACACTCCGACGCTGGCCTTCGTGGCCGACAGTATTCCTGAGGACGCCAAGCGCATCGAAGACCTTCTCGCGAAGGCGCGGGAAGCGGATGCCGAGGTCGCCCGGCGGGCCACTGGTGCGCAGCACGCCGGCGAAGCCGACCCGTACAAGCCGCCGCGGGAAGAGGCCGAAGACGATGAGTTCGCCGACGAGGAGACCCGTCGCTGAGGGACCGGACCACGCCGTGAGCCGGCGTGGTCTCCTGCTGGGAGCCGCGGCTCTCGGCGGCTCGGCGCTGATTTCCGCTTGCGGCGCCGAGAAACCACCCCTGGTGGGGCCGCCGCCGGTGGCCCCACCGACCACGCCGACGCCGCTCACCGAAGCGGTCACGGTGCAGAAGATGCGGTCGGCGGCGCGGAACCGCGACGTCAACCTCGTCATCATCGCGCCGGACGGCGTGTCCCGGGTCGGGATGCCGGTCTGCGTCGCCCTGCACGGGCGCGGCGCGGACGCCCGGACGTTCCTGAACCTGGGCGTGCAGGACGCGCTGAACCGGGCCGTCGCGTCCGGGCTGCCCGGTTTCGCGGTGGCCGCCGTCGACGGGGACAACTACTGGGTGGACGTCGGCAAGGACGACGACCCGCAGCGGATGCTGTCCGACGAGCTGCCCGGCTGGCTCGCCCAGCGCCAGCTGCGGCCGCCGTCGGCGATGTTCGGGATCTCGATGGGCGGATTCGGCGCACTGCGCTACGCCCGCGACCACAAGAACCTCAAGGCCGTCGCCGTCGCCAGCGCGGCGCTGTTCGTGAGCTGGCCCGATGCCAAGTCCCGCAAGGTCTTCGAGGATCGCGCGCAGTGGGAATCGCATGAGCCGCTGCTGCACACCGGCGACCTTTCCGCCGAAGTGACCGGCGTGTGGTGCGGGAATTCGGATCCCTTCGCCCGCGCCGACCGCAAACTCATCAAGGCACTGGACCCCGCCGTCGCGAAGATGACCCCAGGCGCGCACAACGACGACTATTGGCGCGAGATCATGCCCGACGTGCTGAAGTTCGTGGGGGACCGCATCGCCTGACCCCGCGTTTAGTCCTCTGAATGCGGTAGTGCGCGATGCCAACCACCGCATTCAGAGGACGAAATGCGGGCGGGGCAGGCGACACCTCGTGCCATGAAAGGTCCTTTCCTTGCAAAATTTGCCAGGAAAGGACCTTTCATGGCGTTGGTGAGCGCGACCTTTCGCGACAGGCCACGGAGGTAGTGCGCGATGCCGACCACCGCATTCAGAGGACGAAACGCGGGAGGGGGCTAGAGGGGTTTCGCGGCGACGATCAGGTCTCGCACGATCGCCTGGTCCACCCGATGGGCGAAGCCGGCGTACGGGCCGTCCTCGCGGACCTCCAGGCCCGCCTTGTCCAGGATCGCGGCGAGTTCCTCGCGCGGCGCGACGTTGGTGTTCCACGAGATGCCGAGCGCGCCGCCCGGGCGCAGCACCCGCGTCCACACCGGGACCGCGGCCGCGAGCAGATCGCGTGGGCTGCGCGCGAGCGACGCGTCCTGGGTGCGGTGGCTGCCGTGCTGCACGCCGTACGGGGCGTCGGTGACGATGAGGTCCACCGAGTTCGGCCGCAGCAGTTCGTCGGTGGTGAGCGTGTCGCAGTTGAGGTAGGTCAGCCGGCGCACTTCGCCCGCCTTGTACCGCTCCTTGGTGATCCCGAAGCCGATGTCGAGCCGCCTGCCCAGCCGGACCTTGTTGCGGCGCACCTGACCGGATTCGGCGCTGTGCTTGATCCGCTTCTGCTTCAGCCAGGTCTTGACGAACATCTCGTAGGCGTCGAAATCCTTGCCGTCGACGTCGAGCCCGGTGGCGTCGAAGCCGTACATCATCGCCTGGTTCAGCGTGGTGCCGCGGCCGCAGAGCGGGTCGAGCAGGTGCAGCGGCTCGTCCAGCATCGCGGCCGGCTCCGCCCTCGACAGCAGCGTGACGTTGACGAGGAGTTTGGTGAACAGCTCGTTCGTCTTGCCCGGGTACTTCTGGATGGTCAGCAGATCCGAGTCGAAGTTCGCGAGCGGGCTGATCGTCACCGGCTTCAGGACGCCGTCGCCGAGTTCGAACAGCGCGTACAGCGCCGAAAGGTTCGACAGGAGCGCGAGATCGCGTTCGCTCAGCGGGGCGGGCGTGGTGAAGGTGAGGTAGCCGACGCCGCCGAGTTCCGTCTCGCCGATCTCGGAGATCTCGGTCTCCAAAGCGGACAGGCCGAACACCGCCAGCTCCGCGCGCAGGAGGGCCGGGGTGGAGTCGGTGTAGACCCGGTTGGCGGACGGGTAGACCAGGATCGCGTACTCGGACATCCGGTAGAGCGTAGCTTGACTGATTGTGACAGCCACTCCAGTGCCGAACCTGAAGGAAGCCGCCGCCCTCCTGGCGCGCGCCACCGACGTGACCCTGCTCGGCCACGTCCGCCCGGACGCCGACGCGCTCGGCAGCGCGCTGGCGCTGGGCCGGGCGCTTCAGCTGCGCGGCGTCAAGGTCCGCGTCTCCGTCGGCGAGCCCGAGGAGATGCCCGAAACCCTGCGGAGCCTGGACGTCGGCGGGCTCTACGTCCCGGCGAGCGAGCTACCGGAGAGCGAACGGCTGCTGGTCGCGCTCGACACGCCCACGCCGGGCAGGCTCGGGAAACTCGCGCCGCGGGTGGACACGGTCCGCGCGGCGGGTGGCGACGTCCTGGTGATCGACCACCACGCGTCCAACGTCTTCTACGGCACGCACCACGTCGTCGACGACACCGCCGAAGCCACCGCGGTCCTCGTCTTCGCGTTGCTGGAGGAGCTCGGCACCGCGATCGACGAGCCGATCGCGCGCTGCCTGTACGCGGGGCTGGTCACGGACACGAGCGGGTTCCGCCGGGCCCGGCCCTCCACCCATCTGATGGCCGCGAAGCTGCTCGAAGCCGGTGTCGACCCGGACAAGGTGGTCCGCGAGATCGTCGACGACCACCCGTTCGCGTGGCTGCCGATGCTTTCGGAGGTCCTCGCGGGCGCCCGGCTCGAACCGGACGAGGCTCGCGGCTTCGGCCTCGCGCACGCGGTCGTGACGCTCGACGTCGCGCGGTCCGTCCGTGCCGAAGAGGTCGAAGCCGTCGTCGACGTCGTCCGGTCCACTCGCGAGGCCGGCGTCGCGGTGGTGCTCAAGGAGGCCGAGCCGATCGGGCCACAGCGGCGGTGGACGGTCTCGCTCCGTTCGGCGGGTGGCGTCGACGTGTCGGCCGCGGCCGGGGAACTGGGCGGCGGAGGACATCGCCAGGCGGCCGGGTGCACCGCGGAGGGCACGCCCGACGAGGTGCTCGGCAAGCTCAGGGAGGCCCTGTCGAGGGCGCCGCTGCTCTGACGAACGGTGTCATCGTAATTTCATCGGTGGTTCCTAACGTGAGCCACGATGAACGACAGAACCTCCCTCCGCCACCGGATCCTGGTCACGCTGGGCGTGATCGTGGTGTTCCGGCTGGGCCAGAGCCTGCCAACGCCCCAGCCGGCCCGTCTGCCGCTGAGCGATCAGTCGTGGCGTTGGATCCTCGACCTTGTCACCGGCGGTCGCCTTGCCACGGTGTTCGGGTTCGGTGTCCTTCCCTGCCTGGTCGCCCCGTTCGTCCTGCGAGCACTGATCGTCCTGATCCCGCGGCTGGCGGCGCTCCGGGCGGAAGGTGAAGCAGGCGCCCGGGTGCTGACGCGGTACCGGCGACGGCTCGTCGTCGTGCTCGGCCTGCTGGGTGCCGTCGGCTTGGTCGTGTCCGGCGCCCAGGACGTTCTGGGCGGAGCCGTGACGGTGGCGTGCCTGACCGCGGGTACCGCGGTGGTCCTTCGGCTGACCGAGCTGATCACCGACCAGGGTTTCGGTGACGGCGTCCGGATCCTGCTGCTCGCGCAGGTCCTGGCGGTGCTGCCGTCGGAGTTCCTGCGCCTGTACGAAAAGACGGCCTGGGCCGCCGTCGTGGTCATGGCCGTGGTGACGCTGTCGGTCACCGTGATCACGATCGTCGTCGCGCAGGGGCAGCGCCGCGTTCCGGTGCAGTACGCGAAGCGGATGATCGGCAGGCGCGCGTTCGGCGGGACGCCGTCCTACATTCCCCTTCGCTTCCCCCAAGCGAACAGCCCGGCCGTGCTCGCCGCGGTCCTGCTGTGGGTCCTTCCCTTCGGTCTGGGAGGTCCTTGGTGGATCGCGGTCTACTTCGTCCTCGTCTGTCTCTTCGCCTTCGTCAGGGCGGCCGTGGCACAGGACATGGACAAGGTGGCGGGCGAGCTGGTGCGGGTAGGCGGTTTCGTCCCCGGGATCCGGCCGGGGAACTGGACCGCCGAGTACCTCGATCACGTGAACCGCCGGATCATCGCCTTCGGGGCGTTCAGCCTGGGAGTGGTCGCGCTGCTCCCGGTCGCCGGTCTGGCACTGCTGGGCGTCACCCCGGCGACGCTGTTCGTCGCCGGGGTGACCCTGCAGGTGGTGCTCGTCTTCCTGGTCGGTGTCTCGCTCGACACCACGCGGCAGATCGAATCGCTGCGCCAGCAGCGGCGGTACCAACCGTTCCTCCGCTGACCGTTTCAGAAGTGCGGGAGCCACCCGCCGCCGAGAGCGTCGGCAGGACCGAACTTGTTGCCGCCCTTGCCGTTCCACAGATACAGCGTGCCGCTGGTCTTGTTGATGGCGCCGATGTCGCTGTGGCCGTCCTTGTTGACGTCGCCGAGGGACATGAGGGTGGCGTGGTAGTCACCCCAGCCGCTTCCGACGGCGTCGGCGGCGCCGAACTTGTTGCTTCCCTTCCCGTTCCAGATGTAGAGCGTGTTGCCGTCCCGCACCGCCGCCAGATCGGTTTTGCCGTCGTCGTTGAAGTCGCCCGCGATGGGTGCGGTGAAGGGTTCCCAGCCGCCGCCGATGGTGTCGGCGGGGGTGAAGTGGTTGTTGCCCTTGCCGTTCCAGATGTAGAGCGTGCCGTCCTTGACCGCGGAGAGGTCGCTGATGCCGTCGTTGTTGAAGTCTCCGGCGACGGGTGCGGTGAAGGGTTCCCAGCCGCTTCCGACGGCGTCGGCGGCGCCGAATTTGTTGCCGCCCTTGCCGTTCCAGACGTAGAGCGTGCCGTTCTTCACCGCGGCGAGGTCGGTTTTGCCGTCCTTGTTGAAATCACCGGCGGCGGGCCGGGTGAAGCCTTCCCAGCCGCCACCCACGGGGTCTGCGGTGCCGAAGTTGTTGCTGCCTTTGCCGTTCCAGATGGTCAGGGTGCCGGTTCCGGTGGCGTAGATGTCGCCGACGCCGTTGCCGTCGAAGTCACCGCCGTCCGTGGTCGAGCGCTGCCACAGCGCGCTGACGATCTTCTGCGCGTCACCGGCTTCGGTCTGGTAGCGGTCCGGGTAGGCCGAGACCTGCACCGCCTGGCACACCTCGCCGATCGGCGCCGAGCTCCAGGACCCGTTCGGGTACACCCGCACCATCTTGTCGAGGAAGGCGTTGGTGGCCCAGACGGGGTTGAGCCGGTTCGTCGCGCTGCCCCAGGACGCGCGTTGCTGGAACAGGCCGAGGCTGTCGTGATCGACCTCCTCGCTGATGTTCTGGAGACTCGTCTCGACGATCACCGTGGCGATGGCGATGGCCGCGGCTCTCTGGCTCAGCCCGCGATCGCGGACGGCGTCGACGACCATGCGGGCGCACGACATCCGGTACGCGGTCAGGTATCCCCGCATCTTCGCGGTCAGGGTGCCGTTCAGCTGCGTGGCCAGGGCGGCGTCGCCGCTGGTCGTGCCCGAGCGGTCGCACGGGGCCGTCGCGTAGGCGGCGGTCACCAAGCCGGCCGGTTCCTCTTCGGCCTGCGCGACGGGGGACAGGGCGGTGATCGCGAAGACGGTCAGGGCTGCCGTGGTCACACGGCGGGTGAAGTTCTTCGACACTGGTCGACCCTCCTAGGTCGTGGGGTGGGGACGGAACCGGTCAGAAGTGGGGGAGCCAGCCGCCACCCAGGGCGTCGGCCGGGCCGAATTTGTTGCCGCCCTTGCCGTTCCACAGGTAGAGGGTGCCGCTGGTCTTGTTGATGGCGCCGAGGTCGGAGTGGCCGTCCTTGTCGACGTCGCCGAGGGACATCAGGGTCGCTTGGTAGTCGCCCCAGCCACCGCCGAGAGCGTCGACGGCACCGAACTTGTTGCCGCCCTTGCCGTTCCAGATATGGAGGGTGCCGTCCTTGACGGCGGCGAGGTCGGTTTTGCCGTCGTTGTCGAAGTCGCCCGCGATGGGTGCGGTGAAGGGTTCCCAGCCGCCGCCGATGGTGTCGGCGGGGGTGAAGTGGTTGTTGCCTTTGCCGTTCCAGATGTAGAGCGTCCCCTCTTTGACCGCGGAGAGGTCGCTGATGCCGTCGTTGTTGAAGTCTCCGGCGACGGGTGCGGTGAAGGGTTCCCAGCCGCTTCCGACGGCGTCGGCGGCGCCGAATTTGTTGCCGCCCTTGCCGTTCCAGACGTAGAGCGTGCCGTTCTTCACCGCGGCGAGGTCGGTTTTGCCGTCCTTGTTGAAATCACCGGCGGCGGGCCGGGTGAAGCCTTCCCAGCCGCCACCCACGGGGTCTGCGGTGCCGAAGTTGTTGCTGCCTTTGCCGTTCCAAATGGTCAACGTGCCGGTTCCGGTGGCGTAGATGTCGCCGACGCCGTTGCCGTCGAAGTCCCCGCCGTCGAGGGACTTTTCGATGACCTTGTCGTAGCGGATGCCGCGGTAGGTGGTCATCTCCGACCAGGAGTTGGTGTTGTGGTTGGTCTTCTGGCCGTAGTCGTTCTCGGAGTAGACCCAGGCACCCGCCGAGTGGTTCTTGGGGTCGACCCACTTCTCGAACAGTTCGATGTGACCGTTCTTGAGCAGTGCGTCACCGGGCAGCAGATCGTGCAGGCTCGGCAGCCAGGACTTGTGCGAGTAGGACTCGAAGTCGCCGGTGTTGAGGTCCCAGCCGTCGGACTTCTTGGGCAGATGCCAGGCCATCGCGACGAGGCCGGAGCAGTCGGGCCGGTACTTGCCGCCGGTGCCGTCGGAGATCGCGTCCGCCTGGTTCTGGCTGTACCAGGTGTCGCCCCGGTCGTACCAGTACTTGGCACGGGCGATGATCTCGGCGCGCGTGATCACGCCGCCCACTGTGGACGCCGCACTCGCCTCGTTCCGCGTGCCGAACGTGAGCAAGCCTGCGACGAGGGTCACGAGGACCATGACCGCGGAGGCGAACCGTACCGCTCTGGGAGAACCGGAGCTGTTCATGACGACCTTTCCTGAGCATGATGTGGAGTGGACGACACAGAGGCTCCGGGAGGCCGCTGTAGCCACGCTTCAACGCGGGCTACAGCGAGAGGGGCGCGCTGTAGCTGGATCCGCTCTGGGGGAGGGACGGATGAGGTTTTCTCTGCTCGGGCCGATGGAGGTGGCGGGCCCGTCGGGGCCGATCGCGCTCCCGGGGGTCAAACCGCGCACGCTGCTCGCCGCGCTGCTGCTGGGCTCCGGCCGGACGGTGCCCGCCGAACGGCTGATCGGCGTGATCTGGGGCGAGGAGCCGCCCACGACCGCCCGCGCGGTGGTGCAGACGTATGTCGCGACGCTGCGCCGGACGTTCGACACGGCGGGCTTGCCGCAGGTCATCGTGTCCGATCGCAACGGCTACCGCGCCGACGTCGCCGAGGACACCCTCGACGTGCGGATGTTCGAGCGGCTGGTGGAACGGGGACGGCAGGCCGCGCAGAGCGGCGACCACACCGAGGCGGCGGATCTCTTCCGCACCGGCCTCGCCCTGTGGCGGGGCCCCGCGCTCGGCGGGATCGGGGAGTCGTTCCTGCGCGCCGAAGCGACCAGGCTGGACGAGCTGCGGCTGACCGTCACCGAGGAACGGGTCGACGCGGACCTGGCGGCGGGACAGGGGCCGCGGCTGCTCGCGGAACTCACCGAACTGGTCGCCCTGCATCCCACGCGGGAGCGGCTGCGCGGCGGGCTCATGGTCGCGTTGTACCGGTCCGGACGGCAGGCCGAAGCGCTGGAAACCTACGAACGCGGCCGGAAGGTGCTGGCCGACGAGCTGGGCATCGATCCCGGCCCGGAGCTGCGCCGGGTGCACGAGTCGATCCTGCGGTCCGACACCGCCCTGCTCCCGGCCGTCGCTTCCCGCACGCCGCGGCAGCTGCCGTCGCCGCCGCCCGACTTCACCGGGCGGGCGCCCGAACTCGCGGCGCTGCGCGCGACCTTGGTGCGGCCGGGCGGGATGCCGGTCGCCGTCGTCTCCGGCGCGGGCGGTGTGGGCAAGTCCACTTTGGCGCACCGGGTCGCGCACGAGATCGCCGAGCACTTCCCCGACGGGCAACTGCACCTCGAACTCCACGGCTCCACCGACAGCCCCGCGACCGCCGAAGAGGTACTCGGCCGTGTCCTGCGCGACTTCGATCCCGCGACCACGCCGCCCGGCTCCCTCGACGAGCGCGTCGCCCGCTACCGGACGGTGCTCGCCGGTACCCGCACGCTCGTCGTGCTCGACGACGCCGCGAACGAGGCCCAGGTCCGGCCGCTGCTGCCCGGCGGCCCGGGATGCGCGGTGGTCGTCACGTCGCGCAACCGGCTTCCCGCGCTGGCGGGCGCGACGTTCTGCGAACTGGGGGTGCTGCCCGCGGACGCCGCGCTCGACCTGCTCACCCGCATCGTCGGGGCCGAGCGCGCGAGCATCGAGCCAGCCTCGGCCGCCGAGATCACCGAGCTGTGCGGGCAGTTGCCGCTCGCGATCCGCGTCGCCGGCGCACGGCTGGTGTCCCGGCGGCAATGGTCGTTGTCCCGGCTGGCGAACCGGCTGGCCCAGGAACAGCGCCGCCTCGACGAACTGGTGGTCGGCGACCAGGAGGTGCGGGCCAGTATCAACCTGAGCTACACACTCCTGCCCAAGGCGGCGCGGACCGCGTTGCGACGGCTGGGTTTGCTCGGTCTCGCGCATTTCCCCGCGTGGGTCGCCGCGGCGGCGATGGAGGCCGACCCGGACGACGCGGAGCAGGTGCTCGAAGACCTCGTCGACGTGTCGCTGCTCGAAGTCGACGGCGTGGATCCCTTGGGACTCATGCGTTACCGGCTGCACGACCTCGTCCGGCTGTTCGCGCTGGAACGCGCCGTCGAGGAGGAGCCCGCCGCGGACCGGGCGGCCACCGTCGAGCGGGTGCTGGGTGCCTGGATCTGGCTGGTCGACCGGATCAACGAGACCCTGCCGCCGGTCGTGCCGTCGATCCAGGGCACCTCCCGGCTGGGCCGTCCCGTCGCCGAGGAGATCGCGCGGCGGGTCGTGGCCAGGCCGTACGAATGGTTCCGCGCCGAGGAGGAGGCGATGACCACCGCCGTCGAACTGGCGGCGGCGCTGGACCTGGTCGACATCGCGGTCGGGCTCTCGTCGGCCTTGTGCGGCACCGCGTTCGGCGGGCACAACCGGGTGCTCGACGATTCGCTCGGCTCCTGGCGCCGCACCCACGACGCGGCGCTCACCGCCGCCCGCCGCACCGAAAACGCCTTGGGTGAGGCGACTTTGCTGGCGGGGCTCGGGCAGCTGTACTACGAACACGACGACTTCCCCCGGTCCCGCGCGCATCTGAGCCAGGCGCTGTCGATGTTCCGCGCCGCGGGCGACGTCCGCGGCGAGGCCGCCACCCTCGCCGCGCTCGGCGCCGCCTGCCGAGAGCAGGGCTACCTGCCCGAGGCGGTGCACTTCCTCGATCGAGCCGGGCGGATGTGGTCCGAACTGGACGATCCGGGGGCGATGGGCCACGTCCACCGGCTGGCCGGCACGGTGCGGCTGGAGCTCGGCGAATACCCGGGAGCGCTGACCGCGCTGACCGAGGCGCGCGCGTCGTTCGCGGCGGCGGGCTCGCGGCGCGGCGAGGGACTGACCTTGCGCAGCCTGTCGCTGTATCACCGGGCCCGTGGCGAGTGGGCCGAAGCCGAGGGGTTCGCGCGTGCCGCGCTCGCGGTGTTCGAGGGCACCGAAGACCGGATGCTGGCCGCGTATTCCGAACGCGCGCTGGCCAAGGCGTTGCTGCGGCGCGGGGATTCGGTCGCGGCGCGGCGGCTGGCGGACAACGCGCTGGAGGTCTGCCGTGAACTCGGCGATGCCTTCGGCCACGCGTGCACGCTCCGCGTCGTCGGGGAGGTGCATCTCGCGGAAGGCCGGTTGTACCAAGCGAAAGACTGCCTGGAGGACTCGCTCCGGCGGTGGACCGACCTGCGCGCCGAACTGTTCCGGGCACGGACCCTGCGCACGCTCGCGGAGGTCCACGACGCGCTCGGCGACGTGCCTGCCGGGGAGCGGATGACTGCGGAGGCGTGCGAGATCTTCCGGACCTACGGTGCTCGGGAGTATCAGGAACTCTCCGCTGTAACCGGGGTGTCTTGTCGGGTGGCAAGTCCGTGAAGGCCTCCTTGAGGGACCCAGAGTCCCTCAAGGAGGCCTTCACGGACCGGCTCTCGGTGGCGATCAGCAGGGTGAAGGGGACTTTCCCCTCATTGCATGAGCGGAAAGTCCCCTTCACCCCGGTCTTGCGGTCCTTGTGGGTGGCGGAGTCCCGGGAAGTGTTGCGAAAGTGGCTTTCACAACATCCGGAGCCGGCACGCCGAGTGGCGGCGCTCCAACCCTTTGCCCTACCTCCGCTGTAACCGGGTTACAGCGTTCCTGAAGGACGCTCGTGGACAGTGGGGTCCATGTCTTCGTTCGTGTCGTTGTCGGATCCTCACATCGCCGCCGTGCCCGTCCGGGAATGCGGGGAACCCCTGGTGGACCTGCGGGAAACCGGCGCCATCCGGATCGACCCCCGGCTCGCCGACGAACGGGGCGCCTTCGCGCACGTGCGGCTCAGCGTCGCGGACCGGCTCGTCGCGGCGCAATGCCAGCTCCCGCGCGGGCTGCGGCTGCTCGTCGTCGAGGGATTCCGGCCGAGGGAGGTGCAGGAGCGGTACTTCGCGGACAGCATGGCCAGGATCGCGCGCGCCACCCCGGAGTGGTCGTCCGGGCGGGTGGCCGCCGAAGCCGCCACCTACGTCTCACCGCCCGAAGTCGCGCCGCACGTCGCCGGGGGAGCGGTGGATCTCACGCTGTGCACCGTCGACGGCGTCGAACTGCCGATGGGGACCGACGTGAACGCGACACCGCCGGAGTACGGAACGGAATGCTTCACCGAGTCCGCGCTGATCGACGCCGAAGCACGCGCGAACCGGGAAACGCTCATCGACGCGATGACCACGACCGGATTCGTCAACTATCCGAGCGAATGGTGGCACTGGTCCTACGGGGACCGGTACTGGGCGTTCACCACCGGGGTGAAGCACGCCCGCTTCGGTCCAGCGGATGGGACTGTCGTACCAGACCTTTAGTCTCCAGGGGTGCCTGAAGCTTCCGAACCCGACGAACGCGTCCCGCCGAAACGCGTCCTCGGCCTCGCCGTGCCCGCGCTCGGCGTCCTCGCCGCCGAACCGCTGTACGTCCTGGTGGACACGGCCGTCGTCGGGCATCTCGGCGCGCTGCCGCTGGCGGGTCTCGCCGTCGGCGGTGTCGTGCTGTCGCAGGTTTCGAGCCAGCTGACGTTCCTGTCGTACGGCACCACCTCACGGACGGCGCGGCTGCACGGCGCCGGCCGTCGTGGTGACGCCGTGCGCGAAGGCGTCCAGGCGACCTGGCTGGCGGTGATCGTCGGGCTGGTGGTGATCGTCGCCGGGCAGCTGCTGGCCGCGCCGATCGCCCGCGTCCTGTCCGGAGACGCCGCGATCACCGACGCCGCCGTCTCCTGGCTGCGGATCGCGCTGTTCGGCACGCCGTTCATCCTGATCACGATGGCGGGCAACGGCTGGATGCGCGGCGTGCAGGACTCCGCGAAACCGTTGCGCTATGTCCTGGCGGGCAACGGGATCTCGGCCGTGCTGTGCCCGGTGCTGGTGTACGGCGCGGACTGGGGGCTGGAAGGTTCGGCGATCGCGAACGTCGTCGCGCAGGTGATCTCGGCGTCGCTGTTCATCGCGGCCCTGGTGCGGGAGCGGGTCCCGCTGCGCCCGGAGCCGAAGGTGATGCGCGCCCAGCTCGGCCTCGGCCGGGATCTGGTGCTGCGCAGCCTCGCGTTCCAGGCGTGCTTCGTCTCGGCCGCCGCGGTCGCCGCGCGGACGTCCACCGAGGCCGTCGGCGCGCATCAGGTCGTGCTGCAGCTCTGGACGTTCCTCGCGCTGGTGCTGGACTCGCTCGCGATCGCCGCGCAGTCGCTCGTGGGCGCCGCGCTCGGCGCCGGGGCGAGCAAACGGGCGCGCGGCGTGTCGAACCAGATCACCGTCTACGGCCTGGTGTTCGGCTGCTTCCTCGGTGTCGTGTTCGCGTCCGTGGCCGGGGTGCTGCCGCGAGTGTTCACCTCGGACGCGGCCGTACTCGGCCAGATCCCGCACGCCTGGTGGTTCTTCGTCGCGCTGCAACCGATCGCCGGGGTGGTGTTCGCGCTCGACGGCGTCCTGCTCGGCGCGGGCGACGCCGCCTTCCTGCGCAACGCGACCCTGCTGAGCGCGGCGGTCGGGTTCCTGCCGCTGATCTGGTTGTCGCTCGCCTTCGGCTGGGGGCTGGCCGGGATCTGGACCGGGCTCTCGCTGTTCATGCTGCTGCGGCTGGCGACCCTGCTGGTGCGGTGGCGCTCGGGCCGGTGGGCCGTGGAAGGCGCCGTCCGCGTTTAGTCCTCTGGATGCGGTCCTTGCGCGCGCAACCACCGCATCCAGAGGACGAAACGCGGTGGGGTGGTCTCGTGCTGTGGCGAAAACCACCCGGGTAACGGGTATGTTTCGCCGTTGCTTAGGAGCTACAACTATATGAGGCGGCAGTGCGGGCGTCTCACCGCCCGAAACCGCGCCCAAGGAGGACCACTGTGACAGGCCGAGCCACCCGCCGGTCCTGGTTCATCTGGTTGGCCGCCGTCACCGTCTACCTCCTCGCCGTCTTCCACCGCACCTCGTTCGGCGTCGCCGGGCTCCAGGCCGCGGACCGGTTCGGGGTCGGCGCCGCCGCGCTCGGCACGTTCACCGTCCTGCAGGTCGGCGTCTACGCCGCGATGCAGATCCCCACCGGCGTCCTCGTCGACCGCTACGGCCCGCGACGGGTGCTCACCGGTGCCGTGTTCTTCCTCGGTCTCGGCCAGATCCTGCTCGCGGTCGCCGATTCCTACCCGCTCGGCCTGCTCGCCCGCGCCGTCGTCGGCTTCGGCGACGCCCTGACCTTCGTGAGCATCCTGCGGCTGATCGCCGCGCATTTCCCCGGCCGCCAGTACGCCCTGCTCGCCGCGCTGACCGGGGCCATCGGGTACGTCGGCAACCTCGCCGCGACCCTCCCGCTCGGCCTGCTGCTCGACGGTCCCGGCTGGACCCCGACGTTCCTCGCCGTCGGCCTGGTGACGGCGCTCTACACCGCCGTCGTCGCCCTCCGCGTCGAAGACATCCCGCGCGGCCTGCCGGAGCCCGTGCGCGAAAAGGTCCATCCGAAGGTGCTGGGCCGCCAGGTCGCCGACGCGTGGCGCACGCCGGGGACCCGGCTGGGGTTCTGGGTCCACTTCAGCACGATGTTCGCGCCCAACGTGCTGACCATGCTTTGGGGTGTCCCGTTCCTGGTGCAGGGGCAGGGATATCCGAAGGCCACCGCGAGTTCGCTGCTGATCGTCTTCGTGTTCGGTTCGATGATCGGCGGCCCGGTGATCGGCGGCCTGATCGGACGGCGCCCGTCGCTGCGGATGCCGCTCGTCGGCTGGTACATCGGCGGCGCCGCGGTGATGTGGGCGGTCCTGCTCGGCTGGAGCGGCACGATGCCGGTCGCCGTCCTGGTGCCGGTGTTCGCGTTCCTTTCCCTCGGCGGACCGGTGTCGATGATCGGTTTCGCGCTGGCACGGGACTACAACCCGCTCGCGCGCGTCGGCACCGCGACCGGGGTGGTGAACGTCGGCGGCTTCGTGGCCACGACGATCTCGGCGCTCGCGGTCGGTGTCCTGCTGGAGTGGACGGGCGGCACGTTCCGCCTGGCGCTGCTGTCGGTCATCGCGGTGCTCGCGTTCGGCACCTTCCGGATGCTCGTGTGGTGGCGGCGTACCCGCGCCGTGCTGTTCGAGGCGGAGGCCCGCGGCGAGGCGATCCCGGTGCAGATCCGGCGCCGTCGCTGGGACGCCGAAGCGCCGCTGCCCGTCTCGTCCTAGGCAGAGAGCCGAAAGATAGGGTTCGGCCCGTGTCGCGCCCCAATCAGGCTCAAGCCAGCAAACGTCCCGCCCCGCCGCCCGGTCTCGTCATCGTCGACAAACCGTCCGGGATGACCTCCCACGACGTCGTCGCCAGGGCGCGGCGCTTCATGGGCACCCGCAAGGTCGGGCACGCCGGCACCCTCGACCCGATGGCCACCGGTGTCCTCGTGCTCGGCATCGAACGCGCGACGAAACTCCTCGGCCACTTGGCGCTGGACCGCAAGACCTATCTCGCGACCCTCTCCTTGGGACTGTCCACCACGACCGACGACGCCGAGGGCGAGCCGATCGCCGAAGCCGCTCCGGACGTCGTCGAGAAGATCACCGACGAGGCGATCGCCGCCGGGATCGCCGCGCTGACCGGCGACATCCAGCAGGTGCCGAGCGCGGTCAGCGCGGTGAAGATCGACGGCAAGCGCGCGTACGCCCGCGTCCGGGCGGGTGAAGAGGTCGTGATCCCGCCGCGGCCGGTCACCGTGCACCGGTTCGATCTGCTCGCCACGCGCCGCGAGGCCGGCCGGATCGAACTCGACGCGATCGTCGAGTGTTCGTCGGGGACCTACGTCCGGGCACTGGCCCGCGATCTCGGCGCCGGACTGGGCGCAGGCGGACATCTGCTCGCGTTGCGGCGCACCACGGTCGGGCCGTTCACCCTCGCCAAAGCCCGCACTCTCGATCAGCTCGAGGACAAGCCGGAGCTTTCGCTGGACCTCGACGCCGCCGTCGCCGCGGCGTTCCCGCGCCGCGATCTGGACGCCCGCACGGCGCAGGCGGTCCGATATGGACAGAGGGTGCCCGCGGCCGGGATCACGGGCACGTACGGGATGTTCGGACCGGACGGCCGGGTGCTCGCGCTCGCCGCGGACGAAGGCGAACTGGCCCGGTCGGTGGTCGTGTTGCTGCCCGCCTAGGGTGGTGCACGGAGCTGGCCTGGAGGAGACGGGGCACAAGTGCAGCGTTGGCGTGGTTTGGGTGACCTCCCCGGGAGCTGGGGACGGTGCGTGGTGACGATCGGCGTCTTCGACGGCGTGCACCGCGGTCATCAGGAGCTGATTTCGAGGACGGTCCGCGCCGCCGCCGAACGCGGCGTGCCGAGCGTGGTGCTCACCTTCGACCCGCATCCGTCGGAGGTGATCCGGCCGGGCAGCCATCCCGCGCAGCTGACCACGTTGCGCCGCAAGGCGGAACTGGTCGAGGGCCTGGGGGCGGACGTCTTCTGCGTGCTGCCGTTCACCCTGGAGCTGTCGCGGCTGACGGCGCACGAGTTCGTCCACGAGGTGCTGGTGGACAAACTGCACGCGGCCGCGGTGATCGTGGGGGAGAACTTCACCTTCGGCGCCAAGGCGGCCGGTGACGTCGCCCTGCTCCGCACGCTGGGGAAGCGGTTCGGTTTCGTGGCGCAGGGCGCGGAACTGCAGGGTCTGCTCGCGCAGGAGCAGGCGGACAACGACATCACGTTCTCCTCGACCTACGTCCGCTCGTGCATCGACGCGGGGGACGTCGTGGCGGCGTCCGAGGCGCTCGGGAGGCCGCATCGGCTGGAGGGCATCGTCGTCCGGGGCGACGGCCGGGGGCACGACCTCGGTTACCCGACGGCGAACCTGTCGACGCCGCGTTTCGCGGCGGTGCCCGCCGACGGTGTCTACAGCGCTTGGTTCACCCGTTCGTCGGATTCCGGCCGCCGGCTGCGCGCCGCCGTGTCCGTCGGGACCAATCCGACCTTTTCCGGGCGGGAGCGCACCGTCGAGGCCTTCGTCCTCGACATCGACGAGGATTTCTACGGACAGCACGTTTCGCTCGATTTCGTCGCCAAGCTGCGGGATCAGGTCCGGTTCACGACGTCGGAAGGTCTGGTGAAGCAGATCGACGAGGACGTCGCGCGGACCAGGGAACTGCTCGGCGAGCAGGACTGACCGGACGCGGCCACGGCCGGACGAGAATCGACAAACACGCCCGCCTGGGTGCGTTCCGGTGGCAAGATGTCACGGACCGCGCGCATGGCGTTCGATGGGGTTAGGGGAGCGGACCAGGTGGAGGACCACAAGATCGTCCAGCGGAACATAGCGCTGCAGAAGGAGTGGTACGGGGAACCGCTCGGCGATCGCGTGCGGAGACTGGTCGTCGCCTTCGACATCTCCCAGGCCTTCCTCGCCGAGGTCCTCGGCATCAGCGCCCCCATGCTCAGCCAGGTGATGAGCGGCCGTCGCGCGAAGATCGGGAACCCGGTCGTCCTCGCCAAGATGATCATGCTGGAGCGCAAGGTGCTCGTCCCCGCGGTCGCCGCGGGCGACCGCAAAGCCATGCAGGAAGCGCTGGAAGACGTCCGCGACTCGCGGCCGACGGTGGGCCGGGACAGCATCCCGGTCGGTGCCGTCGCCGACGACCAGGGCGTGCTCGTCGCGCTGCGGGACATCGGCGAGGACGAAGACCTCACCGAGGCCGCGAAGCTGCTCGACGAAGACTTCCCGTCGCTGGCGGACCTGCTGCGCCGGGCGGCCAAGAACGGCTCGTGACCCTCTTCAGCGCGCTGATCCCGCCGGACGGCGTCCTCGACCAGGTCGCCGCCGCGGTGGGCACTCCCGGAGGCGACGGTTTCCGCTGGTCGCCGCGGGAGGACTGGCACGTCACCCTCGGTTTCTACGGCGCGGACGACCCGGCGGAACGAGGCGACTGGCTCGCCGGACGGCTGGCGGACGCGGGCCCGCTCGACCTCCGGCTGGAAAAGGCCGCGACATTCCCCGGGGTCCTGTGGTTGAGTGTGTCCGGAACCGGGCTCCACGAGCTGGCCATCAAGGCCGGCGCGGAGAGTGAGGGCAGGCCGTACGTGGCCCACCTGACACTGGCCCGCTTCCCCCGCGACCGGCCGGACGCCGCGAGCGCGTGGGAGGAGCGGCTGGCCGGGTTCACCAGTGAGACTTGGACGGCTACCGAGGCCGTTCTGATGAGCAGTGACCGTGAGCAGGGCGTCTCGCGCTACCGGGTGATCCGGTCGTACGCGTTGAACCACGCCCGCGACTGAAGCCGCTGATCACGAGGCTGGTAACCTCGATGATTGGGTCCGGCTGCAGTCCGTGGCGGCCGTGACCGTCTCACCCGGCGTGAAGCATCGTCCGGGCCGCACGGCACAGAGTATCTAGGAGCACCACTGTGGCTTTGTCCACCGAAGAGAAGAAGTCGATCCTTGCCGAGTACGGCGTGCACGACTCGGACACCGGATCCCCGGAGGCCCAGGTCGCGCTGCTGACCAAGCGCATCGTCGGCCTCACCGAGCACCTCAAGGCTCACAAGCACGACCACCACTCCCGTCGCGGGCTTCTGCTGCTGGTCGGCCGCCGCCGCCGGCTGCTGAACTACGTGATGAAGGTGGACATCGAGCGTTACCGTGCGCTGATCCAGCGCCTCGGCCTGCGCCGATAGCTTGAACCCGAGGGGGAGTGACCACATCGGTCGCTCCCCCTCGGTCCAAGTACAAGGAAACACGCGGCGCGAGCGCGCACGAGGAACCGTCCGCCGGTCCTCGGTAGTGGTTCCCGGGCAACGGCCCGGGGGCTTCGATCGAAGACCGGCCTCACTCCTCGAGCGTCCGCAGGCGAAACAGGTCCCAGGGTGGGAGACTCGCGCCGTTACAGAGGATCAAAAGAGGAGATACACCCTATGACCGACTCCACCGGAGTCACCGTGCACGAAACCGAAGCCGTGATCGACAACGGCCGTTTCGGCACCCGCACCGTTCGCTTCGAGACCGGCCGCCTGGCCCGTCAAGCCGCCGGCGCCGTCGTCGCGTACCTCGACGAAGAGACCATGCTGCTCTCGGCGACCACCGCGTCGAAGCACCCGAAGGACCACTTCGACTTCTTCCCGCTGACCGTGGACGTCGAGGAGCGGATGTACGCCGCCGGACGCATCCCCGGCGCGTTCTTCCGTCGCGAAGGTCGCCCGTCGACCGACGCGATCCTGACCTGCCGCCTGATCGACCGGCCGCTGCGCCCGTCGTTCGCCGACGGTCTCCGCAACGAGATCCAGGTCGTCATCACCGTCCAGAGCCTCAACCCGGACGACCCGTACGACGTGCTCGCGATCAACGCGGCCTCGGCCTCGACGCAGATCGCCGGACTGCCGTTCTCGGGCCCGGTCGGCGGCGTCCGCGTCGCGCTGATCGAGGGCCAGTGGGTCGCGTTCCCGACCTGGAAGCAGCTCGAAGAGGCCACCTTCAACATGGTGGTCGCCGGCCGTATCGTCGGTGACGACGTCGCCATCATGATGGTCGAGGCCGAGGGCACCGAGCAGACGCTCGACCTGATCGCCGCGGGCGGCAAGGCGCCGGACGAGATCGCCGTCGCCGAGGGCCTCGAGGCCTCGAAGCCGTTCATCAAGGTGCTGTGCGAGGCCCAGCAGCAGCTGGCCGAGCTGGCCGCCAAGCCGACCGGCGAGTTCCCGGTCTTCCTGGCCTACGAGCAGGACGCCTTCGACGCCGTCGCCGCCATCGCGACCGACGACCTCGCGAACGCCCTGACCATCGCGGGCAAGCAGGACCGCGACAACGCGACCGACCAGGTCAAGGCCGCGGTGCTGGAGAAGATCGGCCTGGGCGAGGGCGAAGCCTTCCAGGGCCGCGAGAAGGAGATCGGCGCGGCGTTCAAGGCCCTGTCGAAGAAGATCATGCGCAAGCGCGTCCTCACGGACAAGATCCGCATGGACGGCCGCGGCCTGACCGACATCCGGTCGCTCGCCGCCGAGGTCGCCGTGATCCCGCGGGCGCACGGTTCCGCACTCTTCGAGCGTGGAGAAACGCAGATCCTGGGCGTCACCACGCTGAACATGCTCCGCATGGAGCAGCAGATCGACTCGCTCTCCCCGGAGACCACGAAGCGGTACCTGCACCACTACAACTTCCCGCCGTTCTCCACCGGCGAGACCGGCCGCGTCGGTTCGCCGAAGCGGCGCGAGATCGGCCACGGCATGCTCGCCGAGCGCGCCCTCGTGCCGGTCCTGCCGAAGCGGGACGAGTTCCCGTACGCGATCCGCCAGGTCTCCGAGGCGCTGGGCTCCAACGGCTCCACCTCGATGGGCTCGGTCTGCGCCTCGACCATGGGTCTGCTGAACGCGGGTGTCCCGCTGAAGGCGCCGGTCGCCGGCATCGCCATGGGCCTCATCTCCGACGAGGTCGACGGCGAGACCCGCTACGTCGCGCTGACCGACATCCTCGGCGCCGAAGACGCCATGGGCGACATGGACTTCAAGGTCGCCGGCACCAAGGACATCATCACCGCGCTGCAGCTCGACACGAAGCTCGACGGCATCCCGTCGGAGGTCCTCGCGGCCGCGCTGAAGCAGGCGAAGGACGCTCGCCTCACCATCCTGGAGGTCATCGCCGAGGCGATCGACGGCCCGGACGAGATGAGCCCGTACGCGCCGCGCGTCACCAGCGTGAAGATCCCGGTGGACAAGATCGGCGAGGTCATCGGCCCGAAGGGCAAGATGATCAACTCGATCACCGAGGAGACCGGCGCCGACATCTCCATCGAGGACGACGGCACGATCTACGTGGGCGCGGCCGACGGCCCGTCGGCGGAGGCGGCGATCGACAAGATCAACGCCATCGCCAACCCGCAGCTGCCCAAGGTCGGCGAGCGCTTCCTCGGCACCGTGGTGAAGACGGCCGCGTTCGGCGCGTTCGTCTCGCTGCTGCCGGGCAAGGACGGCCTGGTGCACATCTCGAAGCTGGGCAACGGCAAGCGGATCGCCAAGGTCGAGGACGTGGTCAACGTGGGCGACAAGCTCCGCGTCGAGATCGCCGACATCGACAACCGCGGCAAGATCAGCCTGATCGTGGTCAAGGAAGACGAAGCCGCCGAGAAGCCCGCCGAGGGTGACAAGGCCGAGGCCCCGAAGGCCGACGCGTAGCAGTCCTGGCTAGACCGATGTGAAACGTCAGGAAAGGGTCGTTCAGGACATTTATCGTCCTGAACGACCCTTTCCTGACATGTGAGTAAGGAATCCGTTGGCTCGTCAGGTTCCCGGGCACGAACAGCCCGTCGGCAGCACCCGCACGCTGGAGTCCACTTCGGACGGCGCGGTGGTCAAGCGCAGTGTGCTGGCCGGTGGCCTCCGGGTCATCACCGAACACGTCCCCGCGTCCCGTTCGGTGACGGTCGGGCTGTGGGTCGGCGTCGGATCGCGCGACGAGCCGTCGTCGGTCGAGGGCGCGGCGCACTACCTCGAACACCTGCTGTTCAAGGGCACCACGAACCGGGACGCCACCCAGATCGCCGAAGAGATCGACGCGGTCGGCGGGGAGTTCAACGCGTTCACCGCGAAGGAGCACACCTGCTACTACGCGCAGGTGCTCGACGAGGATCTGCCGCTGGCGATGGACCTCGTCACCGACGTCGTGTTCGAGGCGCTGTGCACGGACAAGGACGTCGAGACCGAGCGCAGTGTCGTGCTCGAAGAGATCTCGATGCGCGACGACGACCCCGAAGACCTGCTGCACGAGACGTTCGTCGGCGCGATCCTGGGCAACCACGCGCTCGGCCGTCCGGTGCTCGGCAGCGAGAAGTCCATCGTCGAGATGTCCGCTTCGGCACTGCGCGGGTTCTACCGGCGCCGCTACACGCTGCCGCGGATGGTGCTCGCGGTCGCCGGGAACATCGAGCACGGCCAGGTGCTTCGCTTGGTGCGCAAGGCTTTGCGGAACCGGTTGACCGGAACGGCGACACCCGTCCCGCCGCGGGGCGGGCGGGCACGGATAGCGATGGCGCCGAAACTCGCGCTGCACACCGACGACACCGAGCAGGCGCACGTGATGCTCGGCCTGCGTTCGCTGTCGCGGCACGACGACCGGCGGTTCGCGCAGTCGGTGCTCAACGCCGCGCTCGGCGGCGGGATGAGCTCGCGCCTGTTCCAGGAGGTCCGCGAGAAGCGCGGCCTGGCGTATCAGGTGTATTCGTCCGTCGCGAGCTACGCCGACGCCGGGCACATGGCCGTGTACGCGGGTTGCCAGCCGGAGAAGCTCGGCGAGGTCGCCGGCGTGATCCGCGAGGTGCTCGAACTCGTCGGCAAGGACGGGCTGAGCGAAGCCGAGGTCGCGCGGGCGAAGGGGCAGTTGCGGGGCGGGCTCGTGCTCGGCCTCGAAGACACCTCGTCGCGGATGTCGCGGATCGGCAAGAACGAACTGAACTACGGCCGCTATCTCGGCGTCGACGACACGGTGGCGCGGATCGACGCCGTCACCACCGAAGAGGTCTGTGCGCTCGCTCGCACTCTGCTCGCCCGCCCTGGTGGCGTGTCGGCGGCGGCGGTGGTCGGGCCGTACGCTCACGCCGACGACCTTCCGGACGATCTGCACGAGGTGATCGCATCATGACCGCTGGGATTCGCGTCGGCGTGCTGGGCGCACGCGGCCGGATGGGCCAGGAAGTGGTGAACGCCGTCAACGGCGCCGACGACATGGACCTCGTCGCCGCGCTCGACGCCGGTGACGACTTCGCGGCACTCAAGCAGGCGCAGGTCGTCGTCGACTTCACCCATCCCGAAGCGGTGATGGGCAACCTCGAGTTCCTGACCGGCAACGGGATCCACGCCGTGGTCGGCACCACTGGGTTCAGCGAGGAGCGGCTGGAGAAGCTGCGCTCGTGGCTCGCGGCCGACCCGTCGCTCGGCGTGCTCATCGCGCCGAACTTCGCGCTCGGCGCGGTGCTGGCGATGCGGTTCGCCCAGCAGGCGGCGCGGTTCTACAACTCGGCCGAGGTCATCGAACTGCACCACAACCGCAAGGCCGACGCGCCTTCCGGCACCGCCGCGCACACCGCGCGGCTGATCGGCGAGGCCCGCGCGGAAGCCGGTCTCGCTCCCGGTGAAGACGCGACGACGTCCGAAGTGGACGGTGCCCGCGGCGCACTCGTCGACGACGTCCGCGTGCACTCGGTCCGGCTCCCCGGGCTGGTGGCGCACGAGGAGATCCTGTTCGGCGGCGAGGGGGAGACCCTGACCATCCGGCACGACTCGCTGCACCGCACGTCGTTCATGCCGGGTGTGCTGCTCGGCGTGCGCTCGGTGCTCACGCGGCCCGGCCTGACGGTCGGTCTCGAGAACATCCTCGACCTGTGAGGGCCCGCAACTTCGCGCTGGTGATGACGGCGGCGCTCGCCGTCTACGTCGTCCTGCTGGCGGGCCGGGCCATCGCGTTGCTGCGCACCGGCGAGACGGTGCCGGTGATCTTCGGCATCGGCGTCCTGCTGCTGCCGGTGCTCGGGATCTGGATCATCGTCACCACCTGGCGTTCCGGCGTCCAGATTCAGCGGCTCTCGCGGCGGCTGGACGAGGAAGGCGGCCTTCCCGACGTCTCCAATCTGCCGCGGCGGCCCTCGGGCCGGGTGGACCGCGACGCCGCGGACGCCTGGTTCGACGAACGCCGCGCCGAGGTCGAGGCGGATCAGGAGAACTGGCGCGTCTGGTACCGGCTGGCGTACGCGTACGAGATCGCCGGGGACCGGAAACGGGCCCGCGCGACCATGCGGCGCGCCGTGGAACTCGAAGCCGCCTCCCGCACTTAGAGGACTAAATTCGGGGGCGCTGGACGTGAGTAGAGGGCTCATCGCGGACGACGTCAGCCAAGATTTCGGCGGTTCGGCCGGGGGTTCACCCGGATGCGGACGGTAATAGGCGCCCTTTGCGACCGAAGTGGCATACGGGACTCCTGCGTTCAATTCAGTTGCAGACGGTAGTTCGTCGACAACCAGCGCGGCGGTATGTCGCGCACCTTTCGGCTCGGAAGATCTAGCCCGGGTGGGTTGTCGAACGAGGGGCCGTCGATGGTGTCAACCGGTAAGCATCCGCAAAGCTGCTCGAACGCTACGGGGCACGTCTGCAAATGTGGCAACTGCGGCGGGTCCCAACACGGTTGGGAAGGTTGGGTCACACTCGCTCGGGAACCGGATCAAACGCGGGTGGCCAAGCGTGACTCGATCCTCAAGAAGCTGGCCAAGTGGTGTTCCCCCGAGCGCAAGAAGACGCAGAACCAGCCTGCTCGGGAAGCGAGCATGGATCTGATGCGCCTTGACGCCGCCGAATGGCTGGCGCGTAATGCCGCCGGAGCGGCGCACACGCCGCCTCCACCTCAGCGGAAGGGGCCTGAACGCACCGCGGGGGACAGCCCTGAAGGCCGGCGGCCTGACGCTGAGACAAGTGACAACGCCGAACGGATCGGCGCGATGAACGTATCCGATTTCGAAGCTCATGCCGGATCGGCTGCTGTCATGGACATCCGCACCCCGCCGGATGTCGTGGATCAGGTGAACGTCATCGCAAAGGCGATGACTGAAGACATCTGGCAGGAGATTGTCGAGAGTCTTCCTGGAAGTCCCGACGAAGTCAGGGCGATCCGTTTGCAGCTGGCTGATCACGGCTGGTGTGACCTTCTCGTCGGGTTCGTGCTGGTCTTGGAGAAGTTCGGCAAGGCTGTCGACACGGTCCCTGAAAAGGCCAAGAAGCTCATAGTCGAGGCGATTCGCAGGTCCAGCAAACAGGAGAAGCGGACACAGCTCACCGAAGTCGTCGTGGGGATGATCGTGGACAAAGCGTGGGGAGCCTTCAAGGCCGTAGCGATTGCACAATCGCCGGTACTCGGCGTACTCGCCAATGACGAACTACTGCGGAACCTCCGCATGCTCGCGGTATTCATCTGTCCAGCACCGGAAAAGCACGAGGAAGTGCGGAACCACGCCGTGGACCCCTTGGTCAAGGACGCATGCGGCTACGTGTCGGCCGAGGCCAAGGAATGGCTGGGGAAGCAGTTCGACCAGTGGATCGAGCGCGTTGAAGGGCAGGGCGAACGCGGCGGCGCGAGTGAGCCCGGCCATACTGCCGAACCGCAGGTCGCTCGTACCTCACTCAAGTGATGCCCACGGCACAGTCGACATCGAAGCCAGGCTCAGTAGTGGAACCAGCCCGCGAACAGGGCGGGGGAGGCGGCCAGCAGGCTGAACCGCAGCCAGCGGCCCACGAAACCGGTGGCCAGGAAGGTCGCCAGCGGCATCCGCACCAGGCCCGCGAGCACACTCGTGGCCATGTACGGCGGCAGGCCGACGACCGAACTCACCCCGTACGTGCCCGCCATCCAATGCGGATGCCGATGGCACCGCTCGCGCAAGGCGTCGAGCCGGGCGCGCATCTTCTTGGTGCGTGCCCGCCACCGTTCCCGGCGTGGGGTGGGCGGCCGCTCGCGGTGCAGGCGGTCGTGCAGTGGTTTCGGCAGCTTGATCGTGCCCTTCGCGGCGAGGTAGTAGAGCGTCTTCCCGCCCACCTGACCGGCCGCGACGATGGCGCCGAGCAGCAGCCACGGCAGCGTCGGCTGGCTCGCGCACAGGCCGATGAGGAACATCTCGATGCTGACCACGGGGAGGATCGCGGAGCCGAAGGCGACGCCGAACGACAGGAGCAACCAGCCCACCATCGTTGCCTCCCCGTTATCTTCGTTCTCTCCAAGTTATCAGCTGAAAACCTGGACGCACTGGGGCCAGCCCCCGTTCCCGGCCTCGGGGCCGCACCAGAAGATCACCTGTTCGTCGGCTCGCGGCCACTTGCCGCTGCCATGCTGGAGCCGTGGCCGACGTGCACGACGCGGTCCGCGGCAAGGGTTTCGCGGATCGCTTCGCCGACTTCTGCGCGGCCGTGGTGCGGCGCCTCCCCTTCGGGCTTTCCCGGCTGGTGGCGCCGAGTTTCCTCGGTTTCGCGCTCATCAACGGGTTCACCTTCGGGGTCGACCTGATCCTGCTGACCCTGCTCCGCGGCTGGCTCGGCCTGCCGGTGTGGCTGGCGATCACACTCGCCTACGCGACGGCGTTCGGGCTGAGCTTCGTCTTGAACCGCAGCATGAACTTCCGCTCGCACGCGCCCGTCGGCAGGCAGGCGGTGCTGTACGTCATCGCGATCGTCATCAACTATGTGGCGTTCCTGCTCGGCGTCGGCGCGGGATTGGCCGCGCTCGGCGTCGACTACCGCCTGTCCCGGCTCATCGCCGGGGCGTGCGAAGGCGTGTTCATGTACTCGGTGATGCGCTGGGTCGTGTTCGCGAAGTCAGGGAGTGAGCTCGAGGTCGAGCCCGCCGGTGAGCCGGACTTCGCGCACGTTCGTGCTTCCGGTGTCGAGGATGCGGACGGTCCCGTCGGGCGACCAGCCCGCGCGGCGGAAGAAACCCAGTGACGCGTGATCGGTCTGGGCGACCCAGCTGATCCCGCGGGTGGCGCCGTCCTCGCGCAGCCAGGCGGACGCGTTCGCCAGCAACCGTCCCGCGTGCCCGCGCCGTCCCCAGCGAGGCTCGACCAGCAGCGAGGCGATGAGCGCCGTCGTCGAAGCGTCGTCGGGCAGCGAACCGTCGGCCGTGGCGACCTCGCTCACCGGGGCGCGGCCGACGACGCAGAAGCCGACGGTGAACTCGCCTTCGGTGGCGAGGAAGACACGCGTGCCCGGGTACTCGATCGTCTCGATCCAGGTCTTTTCGAGCTCCTCGATGTCGAGCCCGGCGACAGCCGCTTCGCCGAGCAGCTCCGTGTAGGCGCTTCGCCAGGTATCGCGCTGGATGCGGGCGATCTCGGGGGCGTCGGACACGACTGCTGGGCGGACTTCGGCGGCGGCCATACTGCGCAGATTATCGGTGTCGCCGAAAACTGTCGGTGGTGGATGGCAGCATGCGCACGATGAGCACTACGACCATCAGCGGTCCGGTCGCGCGCCGGATCGCCCTGGCCGCACAAGGGTTCGCCGACGCGCGTCCCGGTGGAGCGGTGACGAGGAGGCATCTGCAGCGCGTGCTGTCGCGGATCCAGTTGCTGCAACTGGATTCGGTGAACGTCGCGGTCCGCGCGCACTACATGCCGTTGTTCTCCCGGCTCGGCGCGTACGAGCCCACGCTGGTGGACGACGCGGCCTGGTCCCATTCGGCGCGCAAACCCCGGATGCTGGTCGAATCCTGGGCGCACGAGGCGAGCCTGCTGCCGGTGGCGGACTGGCCGCTGTTGCGGTCCGGGGCGAAGCGCATGGGCTGGTGGACGAACTACGCGCGCGTGCTGGACCAGACGCCGCAGCTGGTGGACGACATCCTGACCGTGATCAAGGAACAGGGACCGATCGGCGCGGGTGGCATCGAGCGCGCGCTGGAGGGCAAGTCGGGTGGTTCGAGGCCCGGTTCGTGGTGGGAGCGGTCCGAGGTCAAGAAGGCCTGCGAGTGGCTTTTCGGCATGGGGCAGCTGACCACCGGCACGCGCCGGTCGTTCGAGCGGCTGTACGACCTGACCGAACGCGTCGTCCCGCCGGAGATCCTGTCGCGGACCGTGAGCCCGGAGGAAGGCGCCCGCGAACTGATCACCCGCGCGGCCGTCGCGCTGGGCATCGGCACCGAACCGGATCTGCGGGACTACTACCGGCTGGGCCCCGACGTCAGCAAGCGGGCGGTGGCGGAACTGGTCGAGGAGGGTGTGCTGGAACCGGTGACCGTGGACGGCTGGCCCGCCCCGGCATACCGGCACGTCGCGGCGAAGGCGCCGAGGTCGGTCACCGGCCGGGCCCTGCTGTCGCCCTTCGACCCGCTGATCTGGGAACGCGCCCGCACCGAGCGCATCTTCGACTTCTTCTACCGCATCGAGATCTACGTGCCCGAGCCGAAGCGGATCTACGGGTACTACGTGTTCCCGTTCCTGCTCGACGGCGAACTCGTCGGCCGGGTCGACCTCAAATGCGATCGCGCCGCCGGGGTGCTTCGCGTCCAGGGCGCCTTCGCCGAGCCTGGGGTGGATGTCGCGCGGGTCGCCGGTGAGCTGGCGGGCGAGCTGCGGCTGATGGCGGAATGGCAGGGGCTGGACGGGGTCGCGGTGGGGGAGCGGGGCGATCTCGCTCCGGTGCTCTCACGCCTCGTGCGCTGAGCTTCGCGAACGCTATGAAAGGTCCTTTCCTTGCAAAATTTGCAAGGAAAGGACCTTTCATAGCGTCGGCGCCTCTCGCGGGGAGGTCGTTGATGAAGGATTCGGGACACTCAACGTCCCGAATCCTTCATCAACGGCCGATTCGTGAGTGGAGGGCAGCGCGCCCTCAGGCATCATGGCCCGATGCGGCCGGTCTTGTTCCTCGACGTCGACGGCCCGCTGAACCCGTTCGCCGCCAAGCCCAAACCGCCGGGATTCGTCGAGCACAAGTTCCGGATCCGGGGCTGGAGCCGGCGGCATCCACTGCGGATGTGGCTCAACCCGGGCCACGGGACGGCGCTGCTCGACGCGGCCGGGAACGCGGAGCTGGTCTGGGCGACCACCTGGGGGCACCAGGCGAACACCATGGTGGGCCCGGCCATCGGCCTGCCCACGCTTCCCGCCGTGGACTGCGCGAACGTCGACAGCGGCTGGAAGTTCGACGCCGTCGCCCGCTACGCCGGGCCGCGCCCTCTCGTCTGGCTGGATGACGATTTCGACCTGTATCCCGCCGCCAGGGACGCGTTCCTGGCCCGGCGGGACGGGATGGTCACGCACCTGGTGCGGGTCGATCCGCGCACGGGTATCACCGATGTCCATCTGGCGGCCGTTCGCGAGCACCTGAAATGAGCAAGGGACCTTTGCTCCCACCCCCGTGGAAAAGTGCGAGCAAAGGTCCCTCGATCCCCCTGCAGACCGCGGCTCAGCCGGCCGCGCTGGTCACCACCGCGTCACCCGTGCCGGTACGCGCCCGCACCTTCAGCGAGACCTCCGAAGGCGCGCTCTCCGCGACCTCCAGTTCGCTCGACACCGATCCGGTCGTCGACGAGAGGTCGATCTCCGCCTGGACACCGCCGCGGATCCCGACGCGGACCTCACCCGATCCGGTGGTCAGTTCCAGCGTCCCGGAAGCGGCGTCCGCCACTGAGAGGGAGCCACTGCCGGTGCGCGCCAGGACCTCGCCCGCGACCTCGCCGAGCCAGACGTCACCCGTGCCGGTCGCGACCGTGGCCGAACCGCTCACCGACGCCGCCTCGACGGAGCCGCTGCCGGTGCGCAGCTGGAGACCGGACAGGGTCGGCCCGAGCTTGATGTCGCCGGTGCCGGTGCGGACGATCGCCGAACCGTTGGCTCGTTCGAGCGCGATCTTGCCCGCGCCGGTCATGAGGTCGGCCCGTCCGGCGGAGCCGGTGACCGTCACGTCGGCCGCCCCGGCCCGCACCTCCAGATGCGAACCGGCGGGCGCCCGGACGGTCACGGCGAGCGGGACGTTCTTCAGCTGCCAGGCCTTCGGCGCCTGGACGACCAGCCGGTTGCCGACCTTCTCGATCCGCGTCTGCGCCACGGCGTCACTCACGGAGCCCGCCGACCCCACCGGTGAACCGCCGAGCTGGTCGCCGAAACGTTCCCCGACCCAGCTGAGCAGGCTCGTCATGCCGTCCACCCACGGCTGCTGTTCGCCGCCGTCCCGGCGGACCTCGGTGTGGACCCCGTTCCCGTCGGTCAGTTCGATGGTCACCCGGCCGATGGCCACGCTCACGTCGACCTCGATCGGGCCTTCGGCCTCGAAGTCCTCGACGCGCACGGTCTCTTCACCGGCGGGAATGCTTTCCTCGGTCATGTCCGTCCCCCTCAGCCCTGGACCCAGCCGTGCAGGTGCGAACCGGCACCGCCGCCAGGCTTCTGCTTGTGCTGCCAGTGCTCGCTCCCGCTCTTGCCCAGCGCGCCCTGGACGGCCTGCGAGACGAACGTGTTCAGCGAAACGCCCTGCGAGGCGGCCGCGGCTTCGGCCTGGCCCTTGACCTGCTCGAACAGGCGCAACGTGATGCGGGTGATGTCGCCCGTGTCCACCTTGGGCGCGCGCGGGGTCTCCCGCGGCGCCTCGGAGCGGGGCGCGGACTGCTCGGCGCCCTCACCCGCACCGGTGACGACGACGCGCACGTCGCGGCCGTCGAGCCGGACGTCGACGACGTGCCCCGGCAGCGCCGAAGTCACTTCGGCGGCGAGGTCGGCGAGAGCGTTCATGATGGTCAGTCGGGCGGCGGGCTCCAGCGCCGACGACAGCAGCGCGGCAGCGCGCCGCGTCTGCTCGTCGCCGGCCGAAGCCGTGTTCGCGAGGTCCTCGCGAAGGCTCGTGATGTACGGCGTCAGATCCATGACACCACTATGACGTCATGCGTGATGTCACGTCAAGGAGACCTGACGTCACCGTGATGTCGCCCCGGCGTCAAAGACGCTTGCGGTTACGCTGCCCGGAGTCGTGGAGCAGGGGTCGAAAAGGAGTGCGAACGTGGCCGAGACCGTGTCACCCAAGGTTCAACTGATCGCGAAGACGGAGTTCTTCCCGCCGTCCGACGTACCGTGGTCGACCGATGCCGACGGTGGTGAGGCGCTGGCCGAATTCGCGGGCCGGGCCTGCTACCAGTCCTGGAAGAAGCCGAACCCGAAGACGGCCACCAACGCCGGCTACCTCGAGCACATCATCGACGTCGGCCACCTGTCGGTGCTGGAGCACGGCTCCGTCAGCTTCTACATCACCGGCATCTCCCGGTCGCTGACGCACGAGCTGATCCGCCACCGTCACTTCTCCTACTCGCAGCTCTCGCAGCGCTACGTGCCGGAGCGCGACGCCGCGTTCGTCGAGCCCGACGTCATCGCGCAGGACCCGGAGCTGCACGCGAAGTTCCTCGCCGCCTCGCAGGCCGCCGTCGATGCCTACACCGAACTGCTCGCCGGGCTGGAGGAGAAGTTCGCCGACGTGCCGAGCGCCACCCTGCGCCGCAAGCAGGCCCGCCAGGCCGCCCGCGCCGTGCTGCCGAACGCGACCGAGACCCGCATCGTGGTCACCGGCAACTACCGCGCCTGGCGGCACTTCATCGCGATGCGCGCCACCGAGCACGCCGACGTCGAAATCCGCGCCCTGGCCATCGACTGCCTGCGCGAGCTGCAGAAGGCCTCCGGCAACGTCTTCGCGGACTTCACCATCTCCGCGCTGCCCGACGGCACCGAGGTCGCGTCCAGCCCGAAGGTTCTCGAGGGCTGATGCGACGCCTCGCGATAGACGTCCGGCCCGGCGAGTACGCGGTCGCCCGCCTCGCCCCGGACGCGCCGGTTCCGGCGAACCTGCTCGACCCCGGCGAGCCCGTGCTGATCTCCCTCACGCGGACGCCGGAAGAGCTGTCGGTGATCTGCCCGGCCGGTCTCGCGCCGGCCGGGGCCACCGTCGAGGACGGCTGGCGGCTGCTGTCGGTCCGCGGACCGCTCGCGTTCACGCTGACCGGCATCATCGCGGCGTTGTCGAGCGAGCTCGCCGCCGCCGGCGTGGCACTGTTCTCGATGTCCACATTCGACACCGACCACGTGCTGGTCCGGGCCGCCGAACTGGAGCGCGCGGTGAAGGCGCTCCGGGAGGCCGGGCACGAGGTCACGGTCTGATCCATCAGCCGGGCGAAGGAACCTTTCGGGACGCGAACGGGTCCGAGTTAGCATCCTGCGCGAACCGAAGGAGCACCGAACCTTGACCGACGAACAGACCCGTCCGTACGGGCCGCCCCAGCAGACGCAGCAGGCCACCGGCGCGCGGATCGTCGCCGGCCGATACGCCCTGCTGGGCGAGCTCGGCCGCGGCGGGATGGGCATCGTCTGGCGTGCGCAGGACCAGGTGATCGGCCGTCAGGTGGCGATCAAGGAACTGAAGTTCCCGAACGCCCCCGAGGACGCCTCGGTGCTGTCGGAGCGGATGCTGCGCGAGGTCCGCTCCGGCGGCCGCCTCAACGATCCGGCCGTCGTCACCGTGTACGACGTCGTCACCGAGAACGGCGCCACCTACATCGTGATGGAGCTGGTCGAGGCGCCGACGCTGGCCGACCTGGTGCGCGACCGCGGTCCGCTGCCCGCCCAGCAGATCGCGCTGGTGGGGGAACGGGTGCTGTCCGCACTGCGGGCCGCGCACGCCGCCGGGATCGTGCACCGCGACGTCAAACCCGCGAACATCATGGTCGCGCCGGACGGCCGGGTGAAGCTCACCGACTTCGGTATCGCGCACGCCGCCGACGACCCGCGCCTGACCACCAGCGGCATGATCGTCGGCTCGCCCGCGTTCATGGCGCCGGAACGGGTCGAGGGCCGCGACGCGATGCCGGAATCCGACCTCTGGTCGCTGGGCACGACGCTGTTCTTCGCCGCGGAAGGCATCGTCGCGTTCGAACGGTCGACCACCGCGGCGACGCTGCACGCGATCATGACCGAGGCGCCGTACCTGACCCGGGTCCAGGGCCCGCTGGCCGCCGCGATCCTCGGCCTGCTGGTCACCAAACCCGAGGCGCGGATGTCCTACGACCAGGTGCGCAGCCTGCTCGCGGCCGCGCAGGGCGTGCAGGCCCAGCCCACGCCGCCTTCGGGCGGAACGGCGATGATGCCGCAGTCCGGCCAGCCGATGACCCGGCTCGCCCCGGCGCCCGAGGCGAAGCGCAACCTGCGCCCGTTGTGGCTCAGCCTCGCCGCGGTGGCCGTGATCGGCGCGCTGGTCGGCGGGATCTTCCTCGGCCGCTGGATGGCCGCGCCCGAGGGGAGTTCACAGGCGCAGCCGACGCTGACCTACGGCATCAACGGCCAGGTCAAGCTCGGTTCGTCCGGGGACTGCTACAACGTGCCGCTCAGAGAGGGCATCAACCTGAACGACGGGGTCAGCTGCGACAAGGACCACCTGCTGGAGATCTTCTCCAAACGGGCCCTGCTCGAAGTCGAGTCCCCCAGCGACGACGACGCGAAGATCGCCGAATACCCGGGCGCGGAAACGGTCAACCGGATCGCCGAGGCGACCTGCTCGGCGACCTTCAATTCGAACGTCGTGCCCGCGGCGCAGCGGGCGACGCTGACCTGGCGGGCGGTCGTCCCGACCGAAGCCGAGTGGAAGCGGCCGCCCGGCGAAGAGGACCACACCTACTCGCGGGGCTACTACTGCCTGCTCGCCAAGACCGACGGGAGCCAGATCCCCTCGCAGATCACGACCAAGGTCAAATAGCTCACAGAGAGTTTGCGCCGAGTTCGCCTTCGTCGCGGAAAATCTCCCGCATTCGACGGGAACGACCACGTCGGCAAGGGTTCGGCGCTCGCAGGAGGTACCTTCACAGCATGTCCACTCCACCTACCGCAGCGCCGGGAAGACCGTTCGGGCGCGTGCTCACCGCGATGGCCACCCCCTTCGACGCCGACGGGGCGCTGGACCTGAAGCGGGCGCAGGAGCTGGCCGAACACCTCGTGGAACTGGGCAACGACGGTCTCGTCGTGAACGGCACGACGGGGGAGAGCCCCACCACCACCGACACCGAGAAGGCCGAGCTGGTCCGCGCCGTCGTCGAAGCCGTCGGTGACCGCGCGACGATCGTCGCCGGGGCGGGCACGAACAACACCGCGCACAGCATCGAGCAGGCGAAGCAGGCCGAAGCGGCGGGCGCCCACGGCATCCTCGTCGTCACGCCGTACTACTCGCGGCCCAGCCAGGCCGGGCTCTACGCGCACTTCACCACGGTCGCCGACGCCTCCGGCCTGCCGGTGATGCTCTACGACATCCCGCCGCGCTCGATCGTGCCCATCGAGGTCGACACGCTGCTGCGGCTCGCCGAGCATCCGCGCATCCTCGCGGTCAAGGACGCCAAGGGCGACCTGATCGCCGGCTCCGAGGTCATCGCGAACTCGCAGCTCGCCTACTACTCCGGCGACGACGGCCTCAACCTGCCGTGGGTCTCGGTCGGCGGCGCGGGCGTGGTCAGCGTGATCGGGCACGTCGTGGCGGGCCGCATCCGCGGCATGATGGACGCCTACGAGTCCGGCGACACCTCCACCGCGCGCACCAACCACCGCGGCATGCTGCCGGTCCTGCGGGCGATGTCCCGCGTCGGCGGGGTCGCCTTCTCGAAGGCGGCCCTGAAGCTGCGCGGATTCGACATCGGCGACCCGCGGCTGCCCATCGTGGCCGCGAGCGACGAGCAGCTCCAGGCGATTTCCGCCGATCTCGCCCAGGGGGGCGTGCCGCTCGGGGAAAGCGCCGCCAGTGACTGGCATGGTGCACGAGTGGCACAAGCAGATTCAGCGGCGGCCTACACGGCGCCGACCTCACATACCAGCGTAGGGACCATGCCTCGGTGAGTTCATTGCCAACCGGACCCGGACCGACCACCCCACCGCCCGCGCTGCCCGAAGGCGCCTTGCGCGTGGTCGCGCTCGGCGGGATCGGCGAAGTCGGCCGCAACATGACCGTCTTCGAATTCGACGGCCGTCTGCTGATCGTCGACTGCGGGGTCCTCTTCCCCGAGGACGACCAGCCCGGCGTCGACCTGATCCTGCCCGACTTCCGCGCGATCGAAGACCGCCTCGAGGACATCGACGGTCTCGTCCTCACCCACGGGCACGAGGACCACATCGGCGCCGTCCCGTTCCTGCTGCGGCTCGTGCCGGACCTGAAGATCTACGGCTCCCGGTTCACGAACGCGCTGCTCGCGGCCAAGGCCAAGGAACACCGCCAGCGGCCGAACCTGATCGAGGTCCGCGAGGGCGAGCGACGCAAGGTCGGCCGGTTCGACCTCGAGTTCTTCGCGGTCAACCACTCGATCCCGGACGCGCTCGCGGTGGCCATCCGCACGCCGGCGGGGGTCGTGCTGCACACCGGCGACATCAAGCTCGACCAGCTCCCGCTCGACGGCAGGCTGACCGACCTCGCCGGGTTCTCCCGGCTCGGCGACGAGGGCGTGGACCTGTTCTGCGTCGACTCGACCAACGCCGAGGTGCCCGGTTTCGTCATGCCGGAACGCGACATCGGCCCGGTGCTCGACGACGTCGTCCGCAAGGTCGGCCAGCGGGTCATCGTGGCCTGTTTCGCGAGCCACGTGCACCGGGTCCAGCAGGTGCTCGACGCGGCCGTGCGGCACGGGCGCCGGGTCGCGTTCGTCGGCCGGTCGATGGTCCGGAACATGGGTATCGCGGCCGATCTCGGCCTGCTGAACGTGCCCGACGGTCTGCTGGTCAACCTCGACCAGGCCAGTGACCTGCCCGAGGGCAAGGTGCTGTTCGTGTCGACCGGTTCGCAGGGCGAGCCGCTGTCGGCGCTGTCGCGGATGGCGCGCGGCGAACACCGGCAGATCTCGATCCGCGCCGGCGACACCGTCGTCCTGGCCAGCTCGATGATCCCGGGCAACGAGACCGCGGTCTTCGGGGTCGTCAACGGCCTCACCCGGCTCGGCGCGAACGTCGTGCACCAGGGCAACGCCAAGGTGCACGTGTCCGGGCACGCGTCGGCGGGCGAGCTGCTGTACCTGTACAACGCGGTGCGCCCCAGCAACGTCATGCCGGTGCACGGCGAGTGGAAGCACCTGCGCGCCAACGGGGAGCTGGCCGTGCGCACCGGTGTCGCGCCGGAGAACGTGGTGATCGCCGAGGACGGTGTCGTGGTCGACCTCGTCGACGGCAAGGCCACGCGGACCGGCCGGGTCGAGGTCGGGCACGTGTACGTCGACGGCCTCTCGGTCGGCGACGTCGGCGAGTCGACCCTGTCCGACCGGCTCGTGCTCGGCGAGGGCGGGTTCATCGCCATCACCGTCGCCGTGGACACCAGCACCGGCCGCGCGGTGACGCGGCCGACGGTGTCCGGACGCGGGTTCTCCGACGACCCGAAGGCGCTCGACGCCGTGGTCCCGATGGTGGAGATGGAACTCGCCAGGACCGAGGCCGAGGGCATCACCGACACGCACCGCATCGCGCAGGCCGTGCGCCGCGTCGTCGGCCGCTGGGTCGCCGACACCTACCGGCGCCGCCCGATGATCGTGCCGACGGTCATCCCCGTCTAGTCCCGAACTGCGCGTGAAGGCCCCCTTTCCTCGACTGAGCCGAGGAAAGGGGGCCTTCACGCGCGAGTGGCGGCCGCGAGCAGCAGCGCGAAGGCGACCGTGATCGCCTGGCCGAAGAGGGCGTTGCGCGCTTTGCGCTGTTCCGCACGGGTGGGCCGGTTCATCACGAATTCCCCCGGTTTCGAGTGTTTTCCTTACCGGGCAAGTGTTTCGCGAGCCGCGTCGGGGCACCTCCCGCCTCGGTAGGGTTTCTCTACGCCGAAAGTCGTAGCCTTCCCCTAGGGGTGCGCTCGGCGTACCCTCGGACGCTCCTCGAGCCCCATGCCGGGAGAGCCGATGGGACGCCACGCCACCAGCAGGACCCGAAGACGGATACTGCTCCCGCTGCTGGCGCTCGCGCTGGTGGCCGTGCTCGGCGCGGCCACCTGGGTCGCCGTGGCCATGGCGCGGTCCGAACCCGACTGCGAGACCACGCGGGTGGTCGTCGCCGCGTCACCCGACATCGCCCCCGCCGTCGCGGAGGCGGCGGACGCCCTCGATCTCGCGTGTGTCGCGTTCGACATCCAGCCCCGGGAATCCCTTCAGATGGCGAAGGAACTCTCCGGAACCGCGCCCAAGCCTCAGGCCTGGATCCCGTCGTCGACGCTGTTCCTGAGGCGGGCCACCGGTGTTCCGCCGTCGGGGCCGTCGATCGCCAGTTCCCCGGTGGTGCTCGCGGTCGCGGAACCGGTCGCGCGGGCGCTCGGCTGGCCCCGCGAGCCGCTGACGTGGCCGGAAGTGCTGGGCCACGCCGGGATCGTCGCCGGAATGCCGGATCCGGCACGCGATCCCGTCGGAGTCTCGGCGCTGCTGGCACTCCGCGAGGTCACGGAGGATGACTCGGACCCGGCCGCCGCGTACGTCGCCTTGCTCCGGAAGTTCTCCGCCACCACTTCGGGTGCGACGGTGTTCCCCGCGGCGGAGAACGCGGTGCTGCGGCACAATTCCGGGCTCTCCGAAGGCGAGACCGCGCTGGTGGCCGTGTACTCGCCCGCGGCCATGGCGCTCGACTATCCGTTCGTCGAGATCGCGGGGGCGACCCCGCGGCAGGCCGAGGCCGTCGCGGAGCTCAAACGCGCCCTGCTCTACGGCGCCGCGACCGGCACGCGGTCCGAACTGCGTGCCCCGGGCGGGCAAGCGTTGCGGCTGACCGAAACCGATCGACGCGTCGAGGCACATGGACAGCGAAGTAGCGAGATCCCGGCCGCCGCCGAGGTCGACAAGGCGCTCAGCCACTGGGCCGGGGTGAACGCGAGCGCCCGGGTCCAGGTGCTGATCGACGTCTCCGGCTCGATGAGCGCGCCGGTCCCGGGAACCGGGAAATCCCGCCTGGCGATCACGCTGGAGGCGGCGGAGAACGCCCTGCACTTGTTCAAATCCACGTCACAGGTCCGTTTTCTGGCCTTCGCGACCAAAGTGGACGGTGAGCGGGACTACCGGGAGATCCTGCCGATGGCCCCGGTCGGGCAGCAGCTGGCGGCGGTCGATCGGTTGCGTGCCGTCCGCGCCGTACCGGACGGGCAGACCGGGCTCTACGACAGCGTCCTCGACGTCTACCGGCTGGCGCACAAGGAATTCGAGCGGGGAAAGCTGAACCTCGTCATCGTGATGACCGACGGCCGCAACACCGATCCCGGCGGCATCAGCCGCGAGAACCTGGTGGCCGAGCTGGGAAAGCTGCGCGACCGGGAGCCTCCGGTGCCGGTGATCGCCATCGGGATCGGCCCGGACGCCGACGAGACCGAACTCGGGCAGCTCGTCGCGCCCGCCGGTGGACAGGCCTTCCTCAGCCGTGATCCCGCGAAGATCGAAGAGGTGTTCTACGGGGCTCTCGGCCGGATCGCCGGCGCTGGATGAAGTACACGCCGAGGATCACCGCCAGGCTGATCAGGCTCAGGTAGAGCTGGGCCCGCGTGTCGTCGTCCACGAACAACATCGACGCGACCACGGCCAGCGTCCCGGCGAGGGTGAGCCAGCTCAGCCATGGGTAACCCCACATGCGCAGTTTCAGCCGTTCCGGCGCCTCGGCCTCCAGACGTCGCCGCATCCGCAGCTGCGAACCCGCGATGATCGCGTAGACGAACAACGCGACCGCGCCGGCGGAGTTGATGATGAAGTAGAAGATCTTGTCCGGGGACACGAAGTTCATCACCACGGCCACGTAACCGACCGAAGTGGACACCAGGATCGCCTTCCACGGGACGCCGCGCCGGTTCGTGTCCGCGATCCATTTCGGCGCCCAGCCGTTGCCGCGCAACGCGAACAACATGCGGGAAGCGGTGTACAGCCCCGAATTCAGCACCGACAGCACGGCCGTCAGCACCACCGCGCTGACCACGGTCTCGGCGGCCGGGATGCCGAACCGGCCGAACGCGGCGGCGAACGGGCTGGTCGTGGTCGGGATGTCACGCCAGCCGGTGATCATCACCAGCAGGGTCACGGAGCCGACGTAGAACACGATGACGCGCCACACGATCGACGAGGTCGCCTTGCGCACGGCGGTCTCGGGTTCCCGTGATTCGGCGGCGGCGATGGTGACGATCTCCGCGCCGAAGTAGGAGAAGATCACGATCACCACCCCGTGCACCACCGAGAACGGGCCGTTGGCGAGGAAACCGTCCTGCGCGATGTTGCCGACCGAGAACGAACCGCCGGGCCAGGCGCCGAGCACGAACAGGATGCCCACCACGAGGAACACCACGATCGTGGCGATCTTGACCGACGCGAGCCAGAACTCCGTCTCGCCGAACGAACGGGCGGAGGCGAGGTTCGTCGCGGTCAGCAGCAGCATCAGCACCAGCGAGAAGATCCATTGCGGCACAACGGGAATCCAGGTCTGGAGGATTTTCGCCCCGGCGACGGCCTCGAACGCGACCACGCCGACCCAGAAGTACCAGTACAGCCAGCCGACGGTGAAGCCCGCCCAGCCGCCGAGCGACGTCCGCGCGTACTCCATGAAGGACCCTTGAGACGGCGAGGCGGTCGCCATCTCGCCGAGCATCCGCATCACCAGCACGACGATCAGGCCGCCGATGGCGTAGGAGAGGACGGCCGCCGGGCCGACGGTGTGGATGACCGCGCCGCTGCCGATGAACAGGCTCGCGCCGATGATGCCGCCGAGGGCGATCATCCGCACGTGCCGTTGCCGCAGGTCCGGGCGCAGTCCCGGCCGTTCGCGCGTGGTTCCGGAGTCCATGTCGCGGTTACCTCCTGTCGGAGCGGCGGCGGATCGCGGGATTGTCGCACCGCGAGGCCGGGAGGAAAAGTGTTTGCGCAACCCCAGGTGAACAGGCCGATGTGGACTCTGCCAACCTAGGCACTCCACCGCGCGTTCCGAGGAGCTCTTCGATGCCGCACGCCGTCCTCCGGTTCCTGCCCGCCGTCGCCCTGGCCGCCGTCGCGCTCGCGGGCTGCTCGGACGAGGCGCCCCAGTCGCAGACGGCGCCGCCCGGGTCGTCGCCGGTGGCGCAGCAGGCCGCCGTCCCGTTCAACGACGCCGATGTCGCCTTCGCGCGGCAGGCCCTCGCACACCACCAGCAGGGCATGGATCTGGCTTCCCTGGCGGAAACCCGCGCGGCGAACGATCAGCTGAAGGTGCTCGCGAAGCGGATCATCGACACGCACGAACCGGAGATCGCGCGGCTCTCCGGGCTCATCGAGGCGTGGGGGCAGCCCGCGCCCGACGACCCGAACCTCGAACACGTCCAGCGCGACGGGTACGTCAGTCCCGGCGACATGGCGGAACTGGCCGGACTGTCCGGAAAGGACTTCGACCGCCAGTTCGTCACGCGGTTGCTGCGTCAGCGCGAGGCCGGCGTCCGCATCGCCGACGCCGAGACCCAGCACGGCCGCAACCCCGACGCCCGAGACCTCGCCGCGACGACTTCGCGTTCGCAGCAG
This sequence comes from Amycolatopsis japonica, assembly GCF_000732925.1. NCBI lineage: Bacteria > Bacillati > Actinomycetota > Actinomycetes > Pseudonocardiales > Pseudonocardiaceae > Amycolatopsis > Amycolatopsis japonica. The sequence goes on along the minus strand of NZ_CP008953.1, from coordinate 5,905,080 downwards.
CAGGAGATCGGCGACCTACGGGGCTTCCAGCAGGGTTGAGTCCGTCTGGACCACGTTCGAATTCAACTGGACGATGTAGGCGCCGGTCAGCAGCACCACCGCGCCGGCGGCCTGGATCCAGCTGAGCGCCTCGCCCAGCAGCAGCCAGGCCGCGGCGGCGGCGATCAGCGGCTCGACCAGCCCGACGACGCTCGCCACCGACGCCGGGAGATGACGGAGCGCCGCCATACCCGTCGCGTAGGCGAGAACGGTCGCGATCAGCACCAGCGCGATCAGTAGCGACCACACCGGCGGCTCCCACGGCCCGAACGTCGTCGGCGCGTCGAGGACACCCCACGGGATCGTCCACGGCGGGGCGACCGCGCACACCAGCACCGCGCCGATCGTCATCCCCCAGGTGACCATGCCGAGCGGATCCCGGTCCGCGACGCCCCGCTCGCCGAGGAGGAAGTAGCCCGCCGAACAGACGGCGGCGCCGAGCCCGGCGAGCAACCCGAGGACGTCCAGGCTGAGCCCCTCCCAGACCTGCGCGACCAGCACGAGCCCCGTCATCGCCAGCGCTATCCCCGCCCACATCGCCCGCGGCAGCCGCACGCGGCGCACGAACCGCACCCACAGCGCGATCAGCACCGGCGAGGTGAACTCGAGCAGGATCGCGATCCCGACCGGGATCCGGCCCGCCGAGAGGAAGTACATGAGCTGGACGCCCGCGACACCGAGCGAGCCGTACGCGAGCAGCAGCGGCCACTCGTTCTTCGTGACTTTGAGGAGTTTCGGCCGGAAGACTGCGACCAGCGCGAGCAACACGATCGCCGACAGCCCGATGCGGATCGCCGCGACCTGCTCCGGCGACAACCCGGCCTGCATCGCCGGTTTGCCCAGCACACCCGACGTGCCGAAGAAGAGCGCGGCGAGCAGGATCAGCGTGATGCCCCGGCCGCGATGCGCGACGTGCTGGCTGGGGGCGGCGGCGAGTTCGGCGGTCACGGCCGGAGGGTAGAGGCCGGGTGACTGTGGGGCGACCCGTTTTCCCACCGGCTGGTCTTCGGACTTACGGCGAGCGGTCAGAAGGAGGCGCCGCCGTCGGTCCAGTTCGTCTGGGCGAAGTCCTCGTCGTCGACGGGGGCGCGACGCGGTTTGCGCGACGGCTCCGGCTCCGGGGGAGCGGCGACCGGCTGCTCGGGCTCGGTGGCTTCGAGGGCCTGGGGTTCGGGGGTGCCGTTCGGCCAGACGCAGGGGGAGGTGGCGCCGACGTAGAACTTGCCGAGGTCGTTCGCCTTGATCGACATGTCGAAGGCATCGCCGGTGTTGCGGGCGAAGACGTACTGATCCGTCGGCCGGGAGTCGGTCAGGATCTTGAATGCGTGCGACTCCCACCACTGGGTGATCGCCGTGAAATGCTCGGCGAACCGCGCGGAGTCCAGTCCGATGATCTCGTAGGTCGCGGAGATCTCGAAGCGGCCCAGCGGGCCTTTGTCGGTCGGGTCCGTGCATTCGGAGCGGTTCCGCGTGAACGGCTTCAACTCGGCACCGGCGGGCAACGCCGACAGCGCGCCTTGGATGTACTGCTCGACCTTGTCGCGAGCCTGCTGTTCGGTGATCGTCGATTCCATGTCGTCCCCACCTCCAGGGGAACAGGCCGCCGAGAACATCAGCGAGGCGAGGATGAATGTGAGGGCCCGGTTCACGTCGTCGGTTTCCCGGCGATGATCTGGCCGAGATTGTTCAACGACGGGTTGTTGTCTTCCCAGTATTCGCTGTGCGCTTCCTTGCTGTACCCGCCCCATCCGTCCGTCCCCGGCGCCGACGTGAAGACCTGCCCGCCGAAGTCCGCGTCGGCCGGGTCCTGGCCGAGGATCGGGTCGTACCCGGCGATCTCGAGGTTCGCCAGGTTGATCATGTCGTGCTCGGCCACGGTCGCGTGCACATGCTTGCCGATCTCGTCCTGATTCACCCCGTCGAGATGCAGTTCGCTCACGTCGTGCGCGCCGACGCCGGGGCTCGCCACGAAGACGAGTTCATCCGCGGCGAGGCCGCCGTCGACGGCCGCGTGCCCGACGACGGTGGTGCCGTAGCTGTGCCCCATCACCGTGTTGTGCGAGGGTGCGCCTTGATGCGTTTCCCTTAGCCCGTCTTGGAATTGCGCGAGCGCCGCCTTGCCGCCATCGGCGTACTCGGCGCTCGCGGCGTCGGTGATCTCGTTCGGCGCGTCGTAGCCGAGCCAGGTGACCACGGCGGTCGACGGGGAGCCCGACGTGGTCGCCGCGGCCCACATCTTGTCGGACCGGTTGAGGTCGCCGCCGATCTTCGACAGCTCCGAGCCGGTCCCCGGCACGTACGTCGCCACGTTCACCGCGGTGTCGGGATTCCCCGCGGAAACGATCGCCTTCCCGTCGCCGCCGGTGTCCAGCCCCAGCAGGAACGCCTGCGGGTCCGACCGGTCCAGCCGCTGTTGGATGGCTTCGAGGCCTCTGAGTTTGGGATCGCCTTGGAGCCGCGCGATCTCGCGGGCGAGGACGGCGCGGTTGGCGGCGTCGCGGTCGGTCGCCGGGATGCCGTCGAGATTCCCGACGAGTCCCGGATTTCCTTGCAGCAGGGCGACTTTCGCCGTGTCCGACAGACTCGCCCACCACGCCTTGTTGTCACCGGGCGTGCCGTTCTCCGGCGGGCCGATGATCGACAGGCCGCTTTGCGCGGCTCCGGCGTCGGCCGCTTGGGCGAGCGTGCCGCCACCCTGTTCGGTGATCTCGCCCCGCAGCGCGCGGCGCAGGATCTCGGCGAAATCGGCGTCGACGTCGGTCGCGCGGCGCAGGCCCTGTTCGACCCTGTCCGCCAGTTCCGCCATCACACGCGGCTGGTCGGGCGACGGAACACCCGCGGGCGTGATCTCGCCGCCGGGACCGATGGCCAGCCCGTTCCGTCGCGCCAGTTCGTCGGTCTCCCGTACGAACGCGACGATCCGGTCCAGCGCGATCTGCACCTCGTGCGCGCCCCGCCGCACCGCGGACGCCTGGGCGACGAGCCGCTCCAGGGTGGAGGTCAGCGATTCACCCCGCGTCGTCGCGGCGATGGCCGCGTCGCCGGTCCAGTTCGTGAAGCGCGCCATGGCTTCGACGTCGTCGTTGGCGGCGATGATCCGGGTGCAACCGCCGTTGAGCGCGTCGGCGACCTCGCCGATCGCGGCCGGATCCCACCGGCGTACGTCTCCCCAGGTGAGCATCAGACGGGGAGTTCCCGTGACGCCGCCAGCTCGTTGGCGCGGTAGCGGACGGCCGCCTCGTCGAGCCGTTCGGCGTAGTCGGCGGTGTTCTGCGCCCAGTCAGGCACCGCGCGGCTCCAGGCGTCCGCCAGCAGCCGGGCCGCTTCACCGGAAACGCCACCCGGCAAGCCGGTCGCGACGCCGGCGAGGGTGGCCGCGAGGTCCACCTTCCCGACGTCGGCCGAAGCCCGTTTCGCCGCGCCTGACGCCGCGCCGATCGACGCCAAGGCCACCTCGTACCCGCCGGTCATCCCGCTTCCTCCCCGTAGCGTGACGCTGTGTGACCACCCTACGACGCGGGAGACGGACGCGCGGTTCCCTTCACCCGTCCTTGAAAAGCCCGTCGGCGATGTAGCGCGAGACGGTGGCGAGCCGCCGCCCCTGCAGACGAAGGGCGTCGAGGGCGAGGTCGTCGGGTTCGGCGGACTTGCGCGAGACGAACGAGCCGCCGTACGGATTGCCCGATTCGAGCAGGTGGGGGTCGGTGTAGCCGAGCGGCAGGACGATGGCGCCCCAGTGGTAGAAGATGTTGTTCGTCGCCAGCACGGTCGATTCGAGCCCGCCGTGCGCGGTGGACGCGGTGGTGAACGAGGTCGCGACCTTGTTCACGAGCTTTCCCTTGGCCCACAGGCCACCCGTACTGTCCAAAAAGGACTTCAGTTGCGCGGCGGGGCCGCCGAACCGGGTCGGGCTGCCCGCCGCGAAACCGTCGGCCCATTCCAGGTCTTCCAGCGTCGCCGTCTCGTGGTGCGGCCCCGCGTCCACCCACGCCTGCCAGCGCGGATTGCTCGCCACCGCGCCGGGTGGGGCGGTCTCGGGAACCGTGCGGACGCGGACGTCGGCTTCGGCCTCGCGGGCGCCGTCGGCCAGTGCCGACGCCAGTTTCGCGGTGTTGCCGGTCGCGCTGTAGTAGACGATGAGGATGCGGGTGCTCACGTCCGCCGACCCTAGGCGAGCGTGAGCCCCCGTCTCAGAATCCGGAACTCAGTGCTTCTTCCAGGGGCTGACGGTGTCCGTCGGCCGCGTCGGGTCGTGGAACCGGGGCTTGTCCAGTTCGTCGCGGCGCAGCGGGACCAGGCCGTCGGTGATCGCCTGCATGATCTTGGCGTGCGCGCGGACCCCGGCGCCCGGGCGCTCCGGCTCGACCTCCGACAGGTCCACCGGCTCGCCGAAGTGCACCTTGAACCGCGGCCGCCGCATGGGCGCGCTCAGCCCGGACTTGGCGAGCGGCACCAGGTCGGCGGGGCCGTTGACGGTCTCCGTCCCCCAATAGACGGCTTCGTGCGCGCCCCATTGGCTGATCGGGATCACCGGCACCCCGGCGGCCAGCGCGAGCCGCGCCGCGCCGGTCTTGCCGCGCTCCGGCCACAGGCCCGGATCGTGGCTGATCCGGCCCTCCGGATAGACGATCAGCGGGTCGCGAGTGGTCCGCAGCGCCTCGGCGGCCTCGGCGAACTGGCCGATGGCCGTCGACGCCTCTTTGCGGTCGACCCGCAGGTGGCCGCTGACCCGCAGCGCCGGGCCGATGACCGGCGCGTCGAGGATGCCGCCCGCCAGCATGAACCGCGGGTTGATGCCGATCCGTTTGCAGGCCGCCATCAGCACGAACGCGTCGAACACGCCGATGTGGTTGGCCGTCATGAGCAGGGGCCGCCGACGCAGTTCCGCCGAAACACCGCCGGTCACGGTGAGTTTGCCGACGAAGTTGACCAGCCCCCGGTCGATGTTCAGCATCGTGCGCCAAATGGCCGGGGCGCGGCGAGCCGAATTCTCATCCTGATGCAGCGCGAACATGCGCAGAGCATTTCATGAACGGCTTTTCACCCGGATGGCCGCTCAAGCTGTGACCTGAGACGAATGTTCCGGATGTGCTCCGAGTGGCGGCCGGGGCTGGAGGGTCGAGGCGGTTACCGTGGAGACATGGCTAGCGGGTCGACGACCAGGAAGCGGAGTACGGCGCGAAGCGGCGGCAGCAAGGGGCCGGCGCGAAAGCCGCGTACCCCGGCGAAGCCCAGGTCAACGGCTGCGAGGAAGCCCGCACCACGGCGTCCGGCGCCGCGGAAACGCTCGTCCGGCACGTTCGCCAAAGGCGTGCGCGGCACCTGGAATCTGCTCGCGAAGGGCCTCGGCACCCTCGCACGAACGGTCGGCCGCGGCCGCGAACTGGAACCCGAGCACCGACGCGACGGTCTCGCCCTCGGTCTCATCGCGCTGGCGCTGGTGATCGCGTTCGGCGTCTGGTGGCGGGCCGCCGGCCCGATCGGCGGCTGGGTGGAGGTCGGCGCCCGTTCGCTGCTCGGCGCCGGAGCGGTGACGCTCCCGCTGGTGCTCACCGTGGTGGCCGTCGCGCTGATGCGGTCGGAACCGGTGCCCGAAGCCCGGCCGCGGATGGTCATCGGCACCCTGCTGGTGGTCCTGGCGGTACTCGGCCTGCTGCACATCTTCACCGCGCTGCCCGAGACCAACGACGGCCGGATGTACGCCGGTGGCGTGATCGGCGCGTTCTCCGGCGGCCTGCTGACCATGGGGGTCACCACCTGGGTCGCCGTGCCGCTGCTGGTGCTGGCGCTGCTGTTCGGCACGCTCGTGTTCACCGGGACCCCGGTGAGGGAGATCCCGCACCGCCTGCGCAACTGGGGCCTCGACCCCGAGGAGATCGAGGAAGCCGAAGCCGAGCGCAAGGCCATCCACGAGGAACGCGACGCCGTCACCGAAGCCGACCCGAAATCGGTCCGCCTGCGGAAGCCGTCGCGCCGCCGCCAGGCCACGGGTGACCAGGAGGGCGAGCAACTCGACATCGAAGCCGCGCTGGCCGAGGCGCCGACGCCGCTGCGCGCGCCGAAGCCCGCACCCAAGCCTGTCGAGGAGAAGAAGCCGAAGAAGGCCGAGGCTCCGCTGTCGGTCACCAGGACCGTCGAGGGCGACTACAAACTCCCGCCGCCGGACCTGCTGAAGCTCGGCGACGCGCCGAAGTCCCGCAGCAAGGCCAACGACGCCATGATCGAGGCGATCACCGGCGTGCTGGAGCAGTTCAACGTCGACGCGCAGGTCACCGGCTTCACGCGGGGACCGACGGTCACCCGGTACGAGGTCGAACTCGGCCCCGGCGTGAAGGTCGAGAAGATCACCGCGCTCACCAAGAACATCGCCTACGCGGTGGCGACCGACAACGTCCGGCTGCTGGCGCCGATCCCCGGCAAATCCGCGGTCGGCATCGAGGTGCCGAACTCCGACCGCGAGATGGTGCGCCTCGGCGACGTGCTGCGCGCGCCGTCGACGGTCAAGGACAACCACCCGATGGTCATCGGGCTCGGCAAGGACATCGAAGGCCATTTCGTCACCGCGAACCTGACGAAGATGCCGCACCTGCTGGTGGCGGGGTCCACCGGTTCCGGTAAGTCGAGCTTCGTCAACTCGATGCTGGTGTCGCTGCTCGCGCGGTCGACGCCGGACGAGTGCCGGATGATCCTGATCGACCCGAAGATGGTCGAGCTGACCCCGTACGAAGGCATCCCGCACCTGATCACGCCCATCATCACCCAGCCGAAGAAGGCCGCCGCCGCGCTGGCCTGGCTGGTGGAGGAGATGGAGCAGCGGTATCAGGACATGCAGGTCAACAAGGTCCGGCACATCGACGACTACAACAAGAAGGTGCGCTCGGGCGAGATCACCGCGCCGCCGGGCAGCGAGCGCGTGTACGCGCCGTACCCGTACATCATGGCGATCGTCGACGAGCTCGCCGACCTGATGATGACCGCCCCGCGCGACGTCGAGGACGCGATCGTCCGGATCACCCAGAAGGCGCGTGCCGCCGGTATCCACCTGGTGCTGGCGACCCAGCGCCCGTCGGTCGACGTCGTGACCGGCCTGATCAAGACCAACGTGCCGTCGCGGCTGGCGTTCGCGACGTCGTCGCTCACCGACTCGCGGGTCATCCTCGACCAGCCGGGCGCGGAGAAGCTCATCGGTATGGGTGACGCGCTGTACCTGCCGATGGGCGCCGGGAAACCGGTGCGCATCCAGGGCGCGTTCGTCGGCGACGAAGAGATCGCCGCGGTGGTGAACTTCGCCAAGGAGCAGGCGCAGCCGGACTACACCGACGGCGTCACCGCGGCGAAGGCGGGCGAGAAGAAGGAAATCGACTCCGACATCGGCGACGACCTCGACGTGCTGCTGCAGGCCGCCGAGCTGATCGTCACCTCGCAGTTCGGTTCGACGTCGATGCTGCAGCGGAAGCTGCGGGTCGGCTTCGCCAAGGCCGGGCGCCTGATGGACCTGCTGGAAAGCCGGGGGGTCGTCGGTCCTTCGGAGGGCTCGAAGGCGCGAGACGTGCTGATCAAGCCGGAGGAGCTGGAGTCGGTGCTGTTCATGATCCGCGGCGGCGGGGACGCGAACGGCGGCGACGTCTCCGACGACTGAACCAGACCCTGGATGATGCTTCAGGCCGTTCTGTGCGGTTTACTGTCACAGAACGGCCTGAAACTTTGCCAGGGAGGTGATCAGGGTGCTTCGAAGCTTCCGGTTGGGCAACCATCGCTCTTTTCGCGACGAGCAGGAGTTGCTCCTGATGCCCGCGATGCCGGGGGACGAGCGCGCGGCGGTTCCCGTGGCGGCCATCTACGGGGCGAACGCCTCCGGAAAGTCGAATCTGCTCGACGGTCTCTTCACCATGAGGTTCCTGGTGGAGGGTTACTGGAGCCTTCTCGATCAGAGTCACTTCCGGCTCGGCTCGGGGGACAGCAGGCGCCCGTCGACTTATGTCGTGGAACTGATGCTCGACGACGTCCGTTACACCTATGGGTTCCGGATCGACGGTGAGACCACGGCCGACCGGGTGGTGGAGGAATGGCTCTACACCTATCCGGAGAAGCGTCGGCGAGTCATCTTCGAACGGCAGGGTGGCAGCGTCCGATTCGGGAGCACGACCGCGGACCTCAAGAGCAAATTCGCCGTGCTGGAGGAGTTGATCCAGCCGAACGCGCTCTTGCTCAGTGTCTGTGACCGGCTGCAGCTGGGTCCCCTGGTCCCGGTCTATCGCTGGTTCAAACAAGAACTGCGGGTGTGGCTCAGGAATCAGCAGTGGGAGCCGCTCGAAGTGCAGCGAAGGGTCACCGATTTCATCGACGTGGACCCGGACAACCGGGCGCGATTGATCGCCTTGCTGCGAGCCGCCGACACCGGGATCACCGACATGGTCGTCTGGCAGGACAAGGGCAGCGACCATCGTTCGGTACGACTCCACCATGGTCAGGGGTCCGAGCCCTTCAGCCTGTTCGACGAATCGGCCGGGACGAACAATTGGCTCGGGCTCTTGCCGACCGTGCTGACCGTGCTGGACAACGGGTGGGCCTTCGTCGTGGACGAGATCGACACCAGCCTCCATCCCAAACTCGTGGCGGAGCTGATCGGTTTGTTCCGTGATCAGGACATCAATCGACGAGGTGCCCAACTCGTCTTCACCACCCATGACACGACTCTCCTGGGCACCATGCTCGGCGAGAGCGTGCTGGAACGAGACCAGATCTGGTTCGTCGACAAGAACGCTCAAGGAGTAAGCGAGCTTTACCCGCTCACGGACTTCAAGCCGCGCAAAGACCAGAACACCGAACGGCGCTATCTCGCCGGTAGCTATGGGGCCGTTCCGGTGCTGGGTGACTTCGCCGAGGCAGTGCTGGGCAGATGACTCGCCGGGAGAACAGTGGCCGGAGGCGGTCGGCGTTCAGGGAGGAGCGAACGTCGGTCCTCGTCGTCTGCGGTGCCGAGGCCACGGAGCCCGCGTATTTCGAGGGGCTCAAACGGGCACGGCGTAACCCGGCCGTCACCATCAAGATCAAGGCGAAGCGCGGCGACCCGGACACAGTGGTCAAGTACGCGGCGGGAATGCGCGATCGTGCGGAGGGAACGCACGACGAGGTGTGGTGCGTGGTCGACGTCGACGAGTTCGACCTCGACAAGGCCGCGGCGACGGCCGGCAGGCTCCGGATCAATCTGGCGATCTCGAATCCGTGCTTCGAGTTCTGGTTGCTGCTTCATTTCGAGGCTTGTTCGGCGCCGTTGACCTGCTACGGGGACGTGGCGAAACGCCTGGTCAAGCACGTGCCGGGCTTCAGCAAGTCGGCGTTGCGGTTCGCGGACTACGAGAGCGGGATCGAGGCTGCTGTCCAGCGCGCGAAGAAGCACAACGTCGAGTTGGGCTTCGAGCACGGTCGGAACCCGTCCACCGGCGTCTGGGCCTTGGTCGAAAAGATCAACTGAAGACCGGTGCAACGGACCGGAGCCTCCGCTACGTCCTTGACCCGTGGACCTCAAGAAGCTGCTCGTCGTCCTCTGCGCACTGGTCGGCCTCGCCTGCGGGGCCGGCAGCTCCGCCGCGCGCGAGCAACCGGCGCAGGCCCAGCCCGCGCCGGTCCAGCGGCCTCAGCCAGCCCGCGACGCCCAGAACAGCGTCGAGCTGGGGGAGACCGTCGTCCTCAAGACCGGTGACACGACCGAGGTCGCGTCGAAGGACGTCAGCATCCGCTTCGCTCGTCTGGTGTCCGATTCCCGCTGCGCCGCGGGAATGGTCTGCGTCTGGGAAGGGGAGGCCGTGGTCGAGCTGACCTTGGCCGAACCGGGACGCGGCGAGCGGACGACGGCGGCCCTCGCTTCCACCGGACGGGGTGGCAGGCAGGCCGTCGAGTTCGCCGCCTGCCGGGTGGACCTGGTCGCCGTGAGTTCGGGGGGCGACCAGGTCACCCTGCGGGTGTCCAAGGCCTAAAGGGGATTGCCCCAGCCGTCGAGATACGCGACTTCGGACAGCGGCACCCGCGCCGCGGGTTTGAAATCCGGCGTCGTCGTGTAGGCGACCGGCAGCAACCCGACCTGCGTGACGTCGGCGGGGATGCCGAGGATTCCGGCCGCCTCCGCCTCGTGGGTCAGGTGGTACGTCGTGAGCGTCGAGCCGAGGCCGCGTGACCGCAGCGCCAGCTGGAAGTTCCATACCGCGGGGAAGATCCCGCCGTAGAACGCGGCGTCGGTCGCGTTGTCGCCGCTCGGCCTGCCGGTCAGGCACGGGATGACGAATACGGGCACCCGGTCGATCACGTCGATCAGGTGCTGTCCCGACGCGAACGCCCGCGCCACGGAAGGCTCGGTGATCGCCTCGCCCAGTGCCGCCGCGTTCGTCTCCAGGTACGCCTTCCCGACCCGCCGGAACAGCTCGGACAGCCGGTCCTTCACGCTCTGCTCCCGCACGACGAGCCACCGCCACGCCTGCTGGTTGCCCGGTGTGGGTGCCTGCAGCGCGAGCCGCAGGCACTCGTCGAGCACCTCGGGTTCCACCGGCCGGTCCAGGTCGAGCTTGCGGCGGACCGCCCGCGTCGTGCTCAGCAGGTGGTCGGTGACCGAGGTGTCCATGTGCCGCCCTTCTACAGATTCTTCGCCAGGAAGCGGTCGATCAGGTCGCTGATCGGTTCGAGGTCCTCCTCCAGCGCGAAATGCCCGGTGTCGAAGAGGTGGACCTCCGCCGAGGGAACATCTTTCCGGAAAGCCTCGGCTCCCGCCGGGACGAAGAACGGGTCGTTGCGACCCCACACCGCGAGCACGGGCGGCTGGGCTTCGCGCAGCCACGCCTGGAACTTCGGGTACGCGGGCGGGTTGTTCCGGTAGTCCCAGAACAGGTCCAACATCGCCTCCGCCCGGCCGGGCAGGCCGAGAAAGTACTCGTCCAGCAGGTAGTTCGAGGGATCGATGGCCTCCGGGTCGCGGGCGCCGGTGTACTGGTAGCGGATCTGTTCCGGTTCGAGGATCGCTTCGAAGCCGCGCCGCGCCTCGGTTTCGTCGGTCAGGGAAGGGAAGTCCGGCATCGCCGGGCCGAGCCCCTCGACGTAGGCGTTGCCGTTCTGCGTGATCAGCGCCGTGATCTGGGAGGGCCGCGACACCGCCAGCCGCAGGCCCGTCGGAGCGCCGAAATCGAAGACGTAGAGCGCGTATCGCCGCAGCTCCAGCGCGTCCACGAACTCGCCGACGACCTCCGCGAGCCGGTCGAAGGTGAACGTGAAGCCCTCGGGCGTGACGGTCTGGCCGAAGCCCGGCAGGTCCGGGGCGACGAGCCGCCACCGGCCGGCGAGACGCCGCATCAGCCGCACGAACTGGTGCGAAGACGTCGGGTAGCCGTGCAGCAGGAGCAACACGGGCGCTTCGGGGTCGCCGGCTTCGCGATAGAAGACCTCGACGTCGCCGAGCTTGACGGAACGGTGCCGGATGGTCGCCATGAACACTCCCTAATGGTTAAAACTGTCTAGAACCATTAGTACCTGATAGTGTCAAGGCATGCTCGATCTCGACTCGCTTCCCGGTGACGATCTCGCGGTGAACCTCGCCGACACGGTCATGCTGGCCGTCTCGCCGTCGATCGACCTGCTCGACGACGGCCATGCGAAGTTCTGGTCGGCACAGGCTCTGCCGGAAGGCGCCAGCGCGCCTTCACCCGAGCAGACGAGACGGCTGCGTTCGGCGGTGCGCGAACTGCTGGAGGCGGTCGTGGCGGCGCGGGAGCCCGAGGCGTGGGCGGTGGAGCGGGTGAACGCGGCCGCGGCCGCCGTCCCGACCAGTCCGCGGCTGATCGACGGGGGAGCGGAGACGTGCTGGCACGGCGAGGACGGCGGGGAGATCGCCCTCGCCGCCGTCGCGGTCGCGGCGATCGCCCTCGTGTCCGGACCGCGCGCGGCTCAGCTGCGGCGATGCGGCGCGCACGACTGCTCGATGCTGTTCGTGGCGGCCAACAGCCGGCGGGTGTGGTGCACGCCGTCGCTGTGCGGCAACCGGGTGCGGGTCGCGCGCCACGCCGCGAAGAGCTAGAGCTCCAGCAGCATCCGGCTGTTGCCCAAGGTGTTCGGCTTCACGTACGGCAGGTCGAGGAACTCCGCCACACCCGGATCCGCCGAGCGCCGCATCTCCTCGTAGACCTCCTGGGTCACCGGCGTCCCGTCGATCTCGACGAAGCCGTGCCCGGCGAAGAAATGGGTCTCGAAGGTCAGCACGAACAGCCGTTTCAGCCCGATCTCGCGCGCGAAGTCGATCAGCTGCCCGACCAGCGCGTGCCCGATGCCGCGCCCCCGGGAGTCCTTGTCGACCGCGATGGTGCGCAGCTCCGCGATGTCCTCCCACAGCACGTGGAGCGCGCCGCAGCCGAGCACGTCGTCGCCGTCCTCGACCACCCAGAACTCCTGGACGCTCTCGTAGAGGGTGACGAGTTCCTTCTCCAGCAGCACCGTCCCGGCGTCGGAGTCGACCAGCGCCTTGATCTTGCGGACGTCCGCGATCCGCGCCCGGCGGACGGTGGGGCGGCGGTGCGGGAGAGGGTCTGAGGGCACGTCCACCATTAAGCCATCCCCGGCGCCCGGCCCGGTCGAGGGCTCGCCCGAGCGAGCGATCGCCGACCCCGCGAACAGGCCAGCTACCCTAAGGCACGTGCCTTCTCCCACCACTGATCCTGTCGCCACCCGTCGCGTTTCCTTGTTGACCCTCGGTTGCGCCCGCAACGAGGTCGATTCCGAGGAGCTCGCCGGACGGCTGGCGGCGGGCGGCTGGGAGCTCGCCGCCGAGCCCGAGGACTCCGACGTCGTGGTCGTCAACACCTGCGGCTTCGTCGAATCCGCGAAGAAGGACTCCGTCGACACGCTGCTCGCGGCGTCCGACACCGGCAAGAAGGTCGTCGCCGTCGGCTGCATGGCCGAGCGCTACGGCAACGAGCTGGCCGAGAGCCTGCCCGAGGCCGACGCGGTCCTGGGCTTCGATCACTACGCCGACCTCGCCGAGCGTCTCGACGACGTCGTGGCCGGCCGCAAGGTCGAGTCGCACACGCCGTCCGACCGCCGCAAGCTGCTGCCGATCAGCCCGGTCCAGCGCCCGACCGCCGCCGAGTCGGTCGAGGTGCCCGGCCACGCGCAGCACGGCTGGGGCCCGCGCGTGCTGCGGACCAGGCTCGACACCTCCCCGGTGGCCGCGCTGAAGATCGCTTCCGGCTGCGACCGCCGCTGCTCGTTCTGCGCGATCCCGTCCTTCCGCGGCTCCTTCGTGTCGCGGCAGCCGGACGAGATCGTCGCCGAGGCGATGTGGCTCGCGGAGAACGGCGTCAAGGAGGTCTTCCTCGTCTCGGAGAACTCCACCTCCTACGGCAAGGACTTCGGCCGCGACGGCGCCCGCGCGCTGGAGCTGCTGGTGCCGCGCCTGGCCGCGGTGCCCGGTATCGAACGCGTCCGCGTTTCGTACCTGCAGCCCGCCGAGACACGCCCCGGCCTGGTCAAGGCCATCGCGACCACCCCGGGTGTGGCCGACTACTTCGATCTGTCCTTCCAGCACTCCAGCGAGACCGTGCTGCGCCGCATGCGCCGCTTCGGCTCCACGGACTCGTTCCTCGCGCTGTGCGACCAGATCCGGGAGCACTCGCCGAACGCCGGCATCCGCACCAACGTCATCGTCGGGTTCCCCGGCGAGACCGAAGAGGACGTCGCCGAGCTGGAGCGCTTCCTCAACGGCGCGCGGCTCGACGCGGTGGGCGTGTTCGGTTACTCCGACGAGGACGGCACCGAGGCCGAGACCTTCGACGGCAAACTCGACGAGTCCGTGGTGGCCGAGCGGGTCGCGCGGATCTCCGCGCTGGTCGAGGAGCTGACCTCGCAGCGCGCCGAGGACCGCATCGGGGATTTCGTCGACGTCCTGATCGAGCAGGCGGAGGACGGCGAGGACCCGATCGGCCGCGCCGCGCACCAGGCCCCCGAGGTCGACGGCGAATGCGTCCTCGTCGAGACCGAAGACCTGCCCCAGCTCGCGGTGGGCGACTTCGTCCGCTGTGAGGTCGTCGACTCCGAGGGTGTCGACCTGATCGTGCGGCCCGCGCCGCCCGAGGCCGACCGGTGAATGCCGCCCCGAGCGACGCCGGGGCCGGTGAGGGGACGGGCGGTGAGCACGCCCGGGTACCCGAGGCCACCCCGGTCCCGACCCTGAACCTGGCGAACCTGCTCACGATGTCGCGGCTGGTGCTGGTGCCGCTGTTCGTGATGGCGCTGTTCGCCGGCGACGGGGAGGACACGTTCTGGCGCGCGATCGCCACCGCGCTGTTCGCGATCGCGTCGTTCACCGACCAGGTCGACGGCTGGGTCGCACGCAAATACGGGCTGATCACCGACTTCGGCAAGATCGCCGACCCGATCGCCGACAAGGCGCTGATCGGCGCCGCGCTGATCGGCTTGAGCGTGCTCGGTGAACTGGGCTGGTGGGTCACCATCGTCATCGCGGTCCGCGAGATCGGCGTGACCCTGCTGCGGTTCTGGGTGATCCGGCACGGCGTCATCCCGGCCAGCCGGGGCGGCAAGGCCAAGACGCTCGCGCAGATCGCGGCCATCACCGCGTACCTGCTGCCCCTGCCCGCGTCGGCCGAGCCGGTGCGCTGGGTGCTGATGGGGCTCGCGCTGGTGCTGACCGTCGTGACCGGTCTCGACTACGTCGTACGCGCGGTCCGGCTGCGCGCGGCGGGACGGCGTGCCGCGGGCGCATGAATGCTGAGACGTTGATCACTCACCTGATCGGGCGTGGGGAGACGGTGGCGACGGCCGAGTCGCTGACCGCCGGTCTGGTCTGCGCGACGCTGACCGAGGTCCCCGGATCGAGTGCCGTCGTACGCGGCGGGCTGGTGGTCTACGCCACCGACCTCAAGGCGAAGCTGGCCGGGGTCGACGAAGACCTCCTCGCCGCGCAGGGCGCCGTGCATCCCGAGGTCGCGGCGCAGTTGGCCGCCGGCGCGAGGGACCGGTGCGGCGCCACGTGGGGTCTCGGCCTGACCGGCGTCGCGGGTCCGGACGGCCAGGACGGCGTCGCTCCCGGCACCGTCCATGTCGGTCTCGCCGGGCCGGACGTCCTCACCGTCCGTACGCTGGACTTGAGCGGTGATCGAGCCTCGGTCAGGGCCGGTGCCGTCTCCGGCGCGTTCGCCCTGCTGGGGGAACATCTCGCATGATCGCCGCGTTCGCCCTTGGCGTATTGCCGTGTCAACACCTGCGCCCAGGGCACCGCTCTGGGTAACGTAGGGGGTAGTCAGTCCTGGAAGGGAGGCGCGTGATGACCGTGCTGTTGCGCGAGGCGATCGGCGACCGGCTCCGACACGCCCGCACGAACCAGCGTCGAACGCTGCGGGACATCTCCCGCGCCGCCAGGGTGAGCCTCGGTTACCTGTCCGAGGTCGAGCGCGGGCAGAAGGAGGCGTCCAGCGAGCTGCTGGCGTCCATTTGCGAGGCCCTGGACCTTCCGCTGGGCGAACTCCTGCACAAGGTCGCGGCGGACGTCTCGGCGATGGACAACGTCGAGGTCGCCCCGGTGGCCGAGAAGGTCGAAGCGGGCAAGAGGCGCGCTCCGGAGCGGGAAAGCGCCGAAGCGGGCGAGCTCGAAGGCGGCAGGCTGGTGTCCGAGCTGATCGGCAACGACCTGGCCGACCTGCGGATCTCGCCGCCGCCGCGGATGAGCCCCGCGCTGCGGACGACGATCTCCGCACCGAAGATGGTCGCCGCTTAGCGAAGGTCGTGAACGGGAGAGGCCCCAGGCAGTCCGCCTGGGGCCTCTTCGGCGTCAGTTCGCGTCGAACGTGCCCGCCTGGTAGGAGCCACCTTTGGTGTGCGTGATCACGAGCAGCCGGTTGGCGGCGTTGATCATCGCGACCAGGTAGACCAGCGCGGCGACCTGATCGTCGTCGTAGTGCTTCCGCACCAGGGCCCAGGTCTCGTCGGAGACGCCCTGGTGCGCGTCGACGATCCGGCTGCCCTCCTCCGCGAGCGCCAGCGCGGCCTGCTCGGCCTCGGTGAACACCGTCGATTCGCGCCAGGCGGCGACCAGGTTGACGCGGACCGCGGGTTCCCCGGCGGCCGCCAGATCCTTGGCGTGGGCGTCGACGCAGAACCCGCAGCCGTTGAGCTGGCTGGCCCGCAGCGACACCAGTTCCTGGGTGACCTTGGGCAGGGATGAACCCTTGATGCCGACACTGACGTTCGCGAAGCGCTTGCCGAGCTTGGCGCCGAGCTCGGTGCCGTTCAGGTCGAAACGGGAATCCATGATCTCGTCCTCTTTCGTGGTCGTGTGCCGAACTTGACGACCACCAGACGCCGACGGCCCGGCCGCGCTGACAGGCTCGGGGCGTGACGAGCGCCACGGCTCCGGCGTGTCAGAAATCGGGGGGACGCGGCGTCTGGTGGGGGCCACGCGTCACCGAGAACAGGAGCGAGTCCATGTCCGACACCGCCACGGAGGCGTTCGTCGCCCACCGGAACCTGCTGTTCACCGTCGCCTACGAGATGCTCGGTTCGGCCGCCGACGCGGAGGACGTCCTGCAGGAGACCTGGCTGCGCTGGTCGGGCGTCGACCTCGGCGCCGTGGAGAACCCGCGCGCCTACCTGGTCCGCATCACCACCCGGCAGGCGCTCGGCAGGCTGCGGACGCTCGGCCGCCGCAAGGAGTCCTACGTCGGTCCTTGGCTGCCCGAACCGCTGCTCACCAGCCCCGACGTGGCCGACGACGTCGAGCTGGCCGACAGCGTCTCGATGGCGATGCTGCTGGTGCTGGAGACGCTCACGCCGACCGAGCGCGCGGTGTTCGTGCTGCGCGAGGTGTTCGACGTGCCCTACGGCGAGATCGCCGAAGCCGTCGGCAAGACCCAGGCCGCGGTCCACCAGATCGCCCACCGGGCGCGGGCGCACGTCGCCGCCCGGCGGCCGCGCGGTGCCGCGTCCCCCGGCGAGACCAAGGACGTGCTCGACGCGTTCCACCGCGCGGTCAGGACCGGTGACCTGCAGGGACTGCTCGACGTGCTGTCACCGGACGTCGTCTTCCTCGGTGACGGCGGCGGAGTGGTGCAGGCCGTGCTGGAGCCCGTGGTCGGCGCCGCGCTGGTCGCGCCGCTGCTGGCGGCGAGCCGTCCGGTCCGCGACGAGGCGGCGACGATGGCCACGGCGCAGGTCAACGGCCATCCCGCGCTGATCCTCCGGCTCGGCGGGGAGGTCGACACGGTCGTCGCGCTGCGTGTCGAGGACGGTCTCGTCACCGGCCTCTACGCGGTGCGCAACCCCGAGAAGTTGTCACGCATGGACCAGGAGACCGTCCTGGGGCGCTGACTCCGGCCGTTTTCACCCACCGTCACCGGCAGGTGAACCCGAAAGGTCGCGGACGTCACAGTCAGGGGGATCCCTGAATTCCGTCGGGGTCGCCTGGAACGCGGGACGCCGACCTGACACGATGGAACTCAACGCCGGGGTCGGGACGTTGCAACATCACAGAGGGGACGCCCCACCTCGAGGTAACAGCCCGTGGGATGCGAGAAGGCAGGCGGAGGAGATGGCCAACCCGTTCGTGAAGTTCTGGAAGTACATGATGGCGGCGTTCTCGTCGAAGATCGACGAGCACGCCGACCCGAAGGTACAGATCCAGCAGGCCATCGAGGAGGCGCAGCGCAACCACCAGGCGCTGACCCAGCAGGCCGCCTCGGTGATCGGTAACCAGCGTCAGCTGGAGATGAAGCTGAACCGCCAGCTCGGCGACGTGGAGAAGCTGCAGGCTTCGACCCGCCAGGCGCTGGTGCTCGCCGACGAGGCGCGTGCCAAGGGCGACGAGCAGAAGGCGACCGAGTTCGAGAACGCGGCGGAGAGCTTCGCCGCGCAGCTCGTCACCGCCGAGCAGAGCATCGAAGACCTCAAGACCCTGCACGACCAGTCGCTTCAGGCTGCGGAGCAGGCGAAGAAGGCCGTCGAGCGCAACGCGACCATGCTGCAGCAGAAGCTGGCCGAGCGCACCAAGCTGCTCTCGCAGCTGGAGCAGGCGAAGATGCAGGAGCAGGTCTCCGCTTCGCTGAACCAGATGAGCCAGCTGGCCGCGCCGGGCAACACCCCGTCGCTGGAAGACGTTCGCGACAAGATCGAGAAGCGCTACACCACCGCGCTCGGCTCGGCCGAACTCGCACAGAACTCCGTCCAGGGCCGGATGATGGAGGTCCAGGCCTCCACGACGCAGCTCGCGGGGCACTCGCGGCTGGAGCAGATCCGCGCGTCCATGAAGGGTGACTCCGTCGCTCAGGTGACCGACGGCAAGACCGCCGCCGCGCCGAAGGCGTCGAGCTCCGCGGACATCCAGCGTGAGATTCAGGCACGGGTTCAGGCCGAACAGGGCAAGAACCCCGCCTGACACACCAACTGGAGCCGGTCCCGCACCCCGCGCGGGTGCGGGACCGGTCTCACCAGAAGACAGGGGAGAGGGCATGGGGCAGGGCAGGCGCAAGGACTTCGGGGAGTTCACCGCCAAGCTTGAGAAGCACATCGAAAAGCTGCCCGACTACGCCCAGCGCGCGCAGGAGAAGCTGCAGCGCTACATCCCGCCCTCCGAGCAGGGTTCTTCCCCGCGCCCCGCTCCGCCTTCACGGCCGCGTCCCCAGATGCCGCAGATGCCGGCCATGCCGAAGATCTCGCAGCAGCTGACGTCGATGGCCGCCGGGCAGATCCCGGTCGTGGCCGACGCGAAGGCCAAATGGGCGCGCTGGAACGAACCCGCCGCCAAACTGGAGCGACGCAAACGCCGTGCCTCGCGGGCGCTGACGTTCTGGATCCTCCTCACCTTCCTTTGTGGACTGTTCGCCGTCGTCGCGGGCACCGGCTTGTTGAAGGACGGTCAGGCCGACGTCCTCCAGGCCATCGCGGGCGGCGCCTTCGCCGTCATCTTCGGGACTTTCGGGGTGAAGTCGGGGCTGCGGCTGCGGACGCTCAACCGCACCGTGCTGCCCGCCGCCCCCGCCACTCCGCCGCCGCTGCCCCCGGCGCGGTCGGTCGCGCGTGAGCCGATGGAGCGCCTCGCCGAGAGCGAGGCTTCGCTGGCGGAGCTGCTTCGCCAGCTTTCGCAGCCGACGTCGCTCGGCACCATGCCGGTCTCGGAGATCGCCGTCGCGGACGCTCGCACCACCGCCGCCGAGGCGGCACAGGCCCTGCGCGGGCTCGCCGGCCGGATCCAGGCCATCGAACGCGGCCGCGACGCCGCGCCCGAGCGGGAACGCGGCGCCCTCGACGCCGCCATCAAGCAACTGCGCGAGCAGCTCGACGACGGTCTCGACGGCTACGGCGGTCTCGTCGCGGCCGCCGGGCACACCGTCGCCGCGAGCTCGGATGGCATGACGTCGTCCAAGGAATCCCTCTCCGACGCGACCGACAAGCTCGCCGGCCTCGCCATGGCCCTGCGCGAACTCTCCTGATCTCGATGATGTCCGTCTGATCACGCGAGTTCCGCCTTCGATCACGCGAGATCGCTGTTCAAACACGCGAGGTCCGGAAACGGGTAGGGTCTGAGCAGGCGCTTTCCTGGACCATCGTCTCATTCGTCGTCGCTAATACTCCATTGCGTAACGACCTGCTCACTGTGCGGTACCGAAACGCTCGCGTGACCCGAATCCGCTGGTGACGGCAACCCGCGATGCCTAACGTTTCCTACATGCACGCAGTGCTCATCCCAGCCCGGGCCTGAACCCAGCCCGCGTGAGCGGGCGTCCCAGGGTGGCGGACCGGACACAGTGGATCTCGCGCAGTGGTCTTTCTCGTCCCCACCGAGGAAAGGACGCCCAGTGACGACGCTCCCCCCGGAACCAGAGCCGACCCCCGTCCCGCCTCCCAGCTCGTACCAGCGCGTCATAGCCGCCTACGACCGGATAGCCGAAGTCGACCGCCCCGACGTCTGGATCACCCTCCGCCCTGTGGAAGACGCCCTCGTGGACGCGAAAGCCGTCGATGAACGGCTTCGCGCGGGGGCGGACCTGCCGCTCGCGGGCACCTTGGTGGCGGTCGCGGACGTGGTCGACGTCGCCGGTCTTCCCACGGCGGGCGAGGACGTCTGCTGTACCGGCGCCACCTCGGTGTCCCGGCTGACCGCGGCCGGGGCGGTCGTGATCGGCAAGACCAACTGCGACCGGTTCGGCAGCGACCTCGAGCACACGCGCAGCCCCTACGGCGCCGTGAGCGCGGCGCTGAACACCGCCCGGGTCTCCGGGAGCGCGAGCAGCGGCGCGGCCGTCGCCGTCGCGCTCGGCCTCGTCGATCTCGCGGTCGGCACGGACACGGCGGGCGCGGGCCGCGTTCCCGCTTCGCTCAACGGGATCGTCGGCCTGAAGCCGACACTGGGTCTCGTGCCGAAGACCGGCGCCGCGCCGTGCGGCGGGATCGCCCTGTTCGCCCGCAGCCTCACCTTGGGGCAGCGCGCGCTGGGACTGATGACCGGTCCCGACGGGATCGACCCGCTCGCCCGCGACTGGCCGCCGGACGTCCGGCTGTCGGCGGGCGACCGGCCGCGGGTGGCGATCCCGGGCTCCGACACGCTCACCGGTCTTTCGCTGCAGTCCCGATCCGCCTTCCTCGGCGCGGTTTCGGCGCTGAGGGCGTCCGGCGCCCTCGTGGAGACCGTGGAGGTCTCGGCACTGCTGAAAGTCGGCGAGCTGATCCACGACGACGGCTTCACCGCCGACAGGCACCGTGTCGCCGAGGCCGGGATGCTCGCGCTCCGGATGCTGTCCGAGTACGACGCCCTCGTGCTCCCGACCGTCGCGGACCATCCCGAGGTCTCCGAGGCGTTGTCCGATCCGGACGGTGTCTCGAAGCGGCTGGAGCGTTTCACGGCGTTCGTCAACCTGCTCGACCTCGCCGCCGTCACGGTTCCGGCGTCGCCGTCGGATCTCGGGCCGTACGGGGTTTCGGTGGTGGTGCGGCCGTTCGACGACCAGGTCGCCATCGACCTGGCCGCCGTGCTCACCGACGAACAGGCCGATTTCCCTTATCCCGCACCGGGTGCGGATCTCGTGGTGTTCGGCGCGCATCTGCGCGGGCAGCCCTTGAACGGAAGCCTGGTCCGCGCCGGGGCGCGGTTCACCGGGCTGGTCCAGACCGGCGAGGGCTACCGGATGTTGTTGCTGCCCACCGATCCGCCCCAGCCAGGGGTGGTTCCGGTGAGCGCCACGGGCGAGCACACGATGCTTTCGGGTGAACGCTGGCGGCTCTCGCCCGCCGCCCTCGGTGCCTTCGCCGCCACGCTGCCCGCGCCGTTCGTCCTGGGCCGGATCCGGCTGGAGAACGGGGAAACGCCGCTGGCCGTCCTGTGCGACCAGGCCGCCACCGCGACGGCGACGGAGCTGACGCGGTACCAGTGCTGGCGTGCCTATCTCAGGTTCGTCAGTACGGCCGGGCCGCGAGACCTCGGGCGACCCGCTTGACCAGACCGGGGCCGTGCAGGGCGAAACCGGTGTAGAGCTGGACGAGACCGGCGCCGGCGTCGAGCATCCGTGCCGCGGCGCCGGCGTCGAAGATCCCGCCGACGCCGATGATCGGCAGCTTGCCGCCGGTCTCGTCGTGCACGAACCGCACCACCTCGACCGAGCGCGCGGTGAGCGGACGGCCGGACAATCCGCCCGCCTGCTCGCCGACGGCGGCTTCGGGCGGGGCGATCCCTTCGCGTGACAGCGTCGTGTTGGTCGCGATCAGCCCGGCGACCCCGTGGTCGAGGCAAACCTCCAGCAGTTCCGCGAGCGCTTCGTCGGTGAGGTCGGGGGCGACCTTCACCAGCACCGGCGTCGGCTTCGCGTCGCCGGCGAGCTCGGCCGAGGTCTCGCGCAGCTCGGCGAGCAGTTCGGCGAGCGCGGACTTGTCCTGCAGCGCGCGCAGCCCCGGGGTGTTCGGGGAACTGACGTTGATCGCGAAGTAGTCGGCGTACGGGTACAAGGCCCGCAGCGAGAACCGGTAGTCCTCGACGGCTTCGTCGAGCGGGGTCACCTTGGACTTGCCGATGCTGACGCCGAGCGGCACCGGCGGCTTCCCGGTCGCGGCGAGGCGGGCGGCGAGCGCTTCGGCGCCTTCGTTGTTGAAGCCCATCCTGTTGATCACCGCGTCGGTCTGGGCGAGGGTGAACAGCCGCGGTTTGTCGTTGCCCGGCTGCGGATGCCGGGTGACCGTGCCGACCTCGACGAAGCCGAAACCGAGCGCGGGCCACGCGTGCAGCGCGCGGCCGTTCTTGTCCATCCCGGCGGCGAGCCCGACCCGGTTCGGGAAGCGCAGGCCGAGGAAGGTGACCGGATCGTCCGTCCGGTAGACGCGGCCGAGCGCGGCGAGCGCGGGGGAGACCCGGCTCAGCCTGGCGAGCGAGCCGATGGTGCGTTCGTGCACGGTTTCGGGGTCGCTGCCGGAGACCCGGTAGAGAGCGGGGCGGACGATCTTGTCGAAGAGCACGGCCCCATCATGCCTGGTGAGCTTTAGTGCTTCGCCTTCCACTCGTCTTCGAGCATCGCGAAGACGAGTTCGTCGGTCCATTCACCCTTGACGACCTCGTTCTCGCGCAGATGGGCCTCCTTGCGCATGCCGAGGCGTTCCATCAGCGCGGCCGACGCGGTGTTGCGTCCGTCACAGCGGCCGATGATCCGGTGCAGGCCCAGCTCTTCGAAGCCGAGGCGCAGCAGTTCGGTGGCGGCCTCCGCGGCGAACCCCTTGCCGTGGTGATCGGGATGGAAGACGAACCCGATCTCGCCCTGACGGTGCTCGCTGCTGAGGTACTCGAGGTTCAGGTCGCCGATCAGCTGCCCGGTCTCGGTCAGCTCGACGGCCACCGCGAGGAGCTGGCCTTCCTTCGACAGGCTGCTGCTGTGCACCCGTTTCGCGAGCGCGGCGGCGGATTCGGCCCGGCTGCGCGGGCCCCAGTAGAGGTAGCGGGCGACGTCGGCGCGGGACTGGAAGGAGTTGAGTTCGTCGAGATCCGCGGACGTGAAGGCGCGGAGGGTCAGTCGCTGGGTGATGATCGGGAAATCGGGCCTCAGCATGGCGTCAGGCTATCCAGTCGGCGGGGTTCCTGGGGGCGGAACTGCGGCGGACGGTCCTTCGGGGCGGCGGATGGTCCTCCCACCCCGGAAATAAGGGGTACCCCCGAGGCGGCTCCCGGACGCCGGGAATCGGCGTCCGGGCCCGAGCCGGACCGGTGCTCGGGAACCTCGGGGGCCCGGTGACTGCCTGGTATTCGCTATCAGGCATCACGCGAAGCAGAGACGACGAGCCGAAGGTGGCTCCAACTTGCGTTGTATCGCTGCTCTGAAGTCCTACGCGTGGGGTCCGCTAGCGGACAGCCACCTCACGAGTCCTGTTGGAATACAACTTTGGACCACCTCCTCTCTCGTGTACCGCCACGCTATGCGAGGAGTTCGGGGTCCTGCAACAAGATTTCGTCGATCTCCCGCAGCAGGGCGGTCTTGTCCGCCGAGGGCAGAAAAGAGGCTTCCACGGCGTTCTTCGCGAACAGGGCGATTTCGGCCGCCGTCAGTCCGAGGGTTTCGGCCACCGCCACGTACTCGCCGTCGAGGGTGGCACCGAACATCGGCGGGTCGTCGGTGTTGAGCGTGACCGCTGGTTTGTCGCGCGCTGACGGAAACATTCCGCGGGGCGCGCCGGCCCCTGACACGTCGGGTCTGCGCGGAAGGCGCCCCGCAAAACGTTTCCGTGGGCCTTCGGCCCGAAAGAGGGCGCGCGACGGTGAAGTCTCCGTCGGGCGCGGGGCGACCTTGGGGAGACCGCGTGGTCGCGGTCGTCCGGTCCCGTTCGAGCAACCGCCGAGCCCGAAGGACACCAGCCCTTCGGGGCGTTCGCGGAGCGCGAACACGACCGTCTCGCGGCCGCGACGACCCCTTTCTCACCGGGAATGTCGAAGCACCAGGCCAGTTCCACCCCGTGGTCGGCCCGCGCCGCGGCCCGCCCGGTGGCGAGCCCTGTGAGGAGATCGTCGGTCGACATGCCATCAGTGTTCGTCTGTCGCGCGCTGACGGAAACCTTCCGCAGGGCGCCAGCTCACGACGCGTGTCGCGGTTGCACGGAGGGCGCCCCGCAAAACGTTTCCGTGGGCCTTCGGCCCGAAAGAGGGCGCGCGACGGTGAAGTCTCCGTCGGGCGTGGAGCGCCCTTGGGGAGACCGCGTAGTTCTGGCAGCGCCTCGCCCGTGAGGATTCCGGGCATGACAAAGCTCCCTGGGAGAAGTGAAAGGTGACGTGCGGAGGGAGCGGGCGGCTCAGGGAGCGAGGTCGCCGCGTTCGGTGTCGGCCCCGTAGAGCGGGAGCTTGAACGGCGTCACGGGTCCAGCTTAGCCGCCGGGAGCGGGCCCGGACTGGCATTTCGGGCAGAACCAGGTCGGCCTCGCCTGGTACCCGTCGCCCTGGGGCGCGACCTTCAGCCGTCCTCCGCAACGGAAGCAGCCTTGTTTGGTCCGTTCGTAGACCCAGTGCTCGCGGCCGCGCCGCAGGTCGCCGGTGGTGGTCTGCGACGTGCGCCAGGCGTTGCTCTTCAGCAGTTTGCGGCCGAGCGCCACCGCTTTCGCCGTGTCCACTTCGGACACCGGTGTCCACGGGGTGACCCCGAGCAGGAAACACATCTCGACCTTGTACATGTTCCCGATCCCGGCCATGATCCGCTGATCCAGCAGGGCGTCGCCCAGTTCGCGGTCCGGGTCCGCGGCGAGCGCGGCCGCCGCCCGCTCCGCCAGCTCGTCCGTCCATTGTGGATCGAGCAGATCCGGGCCGAGGTGGCCGACCAGACGGTCTTCCTCGTCCGTGGGCACGAGTTCGAGGTCGTGCACGCGGAAGCCGATCGCCTGCAGCTCTTCGGTGGCCAGGATGACCCGCGCCTGATGCGCCGGATGCCGCCAGCGGGCGCCCGCCCGGTAGACGTCCCACTTGCCGTCCATCCGCAGATGGCTGTGCAGGGTGAGATCGCCGGAGAGGCGGGTCAGCAGATGTTTGCCGACGGTGCCGACGCCGAGCACGTCCCGTCCGGCGAGATCCGTCGTGGCCAGCTGGGGGACCCTGAACTCGCCGCGCAGCAAGGTCTTGCCCGCCAACGCCTTGTCGAGGACCTTGCCGGCGAGGAAGACGGTGTCGCCTTCGGGCATCGGCGGCTATCCCGTGCCGGTGTCGCTCAGCTTGGCGGGTGCCTCTGTGGTCTCGGGCTCTTCCTCGCCGCGGACGCGATGCCGCCCGGCCCGGCTCGACCGCAGGACCTTCGCCAGCACCATGTTGAAGGTGAGCGCGATCTCCTGCGCGCCGGGGGAGTGCCACTCGTGGATCGGGCTGCACGCGCCCTGCGCCTGCTGCACGGCGAGCCGGTCCGGGATGGCCGTCGGCATCACCAGCGGGCCGAAGTTCTCCCGCAGCTCGGCCACGCGGAACTGGTGCTCGTAGGAGCGCACCCGGAGTTTGTTCACCACGACGCCGATCGGCCGCAGCCCCGGGTTCTGCTCCTCGCGGATCTTCTCGATCGCGTCGAGGGCCCGGCGGGCGCCGGAGACGGCGTACATCGTCGGCTCGGTGACGATCAAGGCGCTGTCCGCGGCCACCAGCGCGGAGCGGGTCAGCCTGCCCAGCGACGGCGGGCAGTCGAGGATCACCAGTTCGTAGGGTTCCTCGCGCAGCGGGTTCGTGTGCAGCTCGTCGAGCGCGCGCGAGAGGTTCTCCAGACGGCGGCTGTCGGCGTCGGGCTCGTTGAGCATCTCCAGCTCTTCTGCGCCGACGAGGACGTCGATCTGGTCGCTCCACACGCTGGGCGCGATCGCGCGTTCGAGCACCGAGCGCACCGGCGTCTCGAGGACGTCGGCCAGCGTGCGATCGGTGAAGGGCGGGTCCAGCGAGGTGGTGGCGTTGCCTTGCGGGTCGAGGTCGGCCACGAGGGTCCGGGCGCCCCTACGCAGCGCGGCGGACGCGACACCGAGGGCGACCGTCGTTTTACCGACGCCACCCTTCAGGCTGAGAACAGCGACCGTGTGCACTCGATACAGCCTACGGGCAGTCCGCGGGGTGGCCCCTTGGCAAGGTGTCGAACACCGCATCGGACTACACCCGACGGGCCGGCGAAGGCGGGCATTACCCTGTGCGTTTATGAAGACGGACACCGTGGCCACGCGGGGATCGGGGGCGGTTCGCCGGGTTCTCGAAGCAGAACTCCGGGCCGCACGGGCGCGAGGCGCACAACAGCCGCACGTCGTCGACGTCGGCGGCGGCAGCGGCGGCTGGGCGGTGCCGCTGGCGTCGGCGGGCTGCCTGGTGACCGTGGTCGAACCGAACCCCAACGCGCTGGCGACCCTGCGCCGCCGCGCGGAAGAAGAGGGCGTCTCCGGAAGCATCACGGTGATCGCCGACGACTCCGACGCGCTCGGAGCCCACGTCGCCGCCGGATCGGCCGACCTCGTCCTCGCGCACGGCCTGCTGGAGGTCGTCGACGACCCTGCGCTCGTGCTCGCCGCGCTGGCCGCCGCGGTCAAACCCGGCGGCGCGGTCTCGGTGCTGGTGGCGAACCGGCACGCCGCGATCCTGCAGCGCGCGCTGGCCGGACGCCTCGGCGAGGCGCGGGAACTGCTCGCGGCCGAAAGCGGCGTGCTCGGCGGCGGCCGCGAGACCGTGCTGCGGCGGTTCGACGCCGAGGCCCTGCGCGCCCAGCTGATCGAGGTGGGCCTCGAGGTGACCTCGCTGCAGGGCGACGGCGTCGTGGCGGACTTCGTGCCCGGCGGGGTGCGGGAAGAGGACCTGGCCGAATTCGAGCTGGCGGCGGCGTCGGTTGCGCCGTTGCGGGACATCGCCAGCCGGCTGCACCTGCTGGCCCGCCGTCCGGCCTGATCGTCGCGGAGCCCTTCCGGATGTCATGAAAGGGTCGTTCAGGACGAAAAATGTCCTGAACGACCCTTTCATGACACTCGCAGCGGGGAACTGTCGGTGGTCCGGGCTAACGTCTGCCCGTGGGACGAAACGCCGAACTGCCCGGAGGGATGGCCCGCTACCGCGTGACGACCGGGGCCACCACCTGGCCCGACGACACCGGCTGCGGCCTGCTGCACGTCGACATGGACGCCTTCTTCGTGTCCTGTGAGCTGCGCACCCGCCCGGAGCTGACGGGTAAGCCGGTGGTCGTCTCCGGTGGCGGCCCGAGGTCGGTCGTCGCGGCCGCGAGCTACGCGGCGCGCGAATTCGGCGTCCGGTCGGCCATGCCGTTCTCGACGGCCAAACGGCTCTGCCCCCAGCTGATCTGCATCACCCCGACACCCGGGCTCTACGGCGAGGTGTCCCAGGGCGTCATGGGGATCTTCCGCGAGCTGACGCCACTGGTGGAGCCGCTGAGCCTGGACGAGGCCTTCCTGGACGTCAGCGGAGCGCTCAAACGGCTGGACTCCTCGCCCGCGCGGCTCGGGGCCTGGATCCGCGAGCGGGTGGCCGCCGATTTCGGGATCAGCTGCTCGGTCGGCGTCGCGAAGGTCAAGTTCGTCGCGAAGCTGGCGTCCGGGATGGCGAAACCGGACGGCATGGTCGTCGTCCCGGCGGCCGAGACGCTCGCGTTCTTGCACCCGCTGCCCGTGTCGGCGCTGTGGGGCGTCGGCAAGCGCACCGAGGAGCATCTGCGGCAGCAGGGGCTCGACACCGTCGCCGACGTCGCCGCCGCCCCGTTGTCCAGGCTGAGGCGGTCGCTCGGGCGGGCGCTGGGGGAGCATCTGTACGCCCTCGCGAACGGGCACGACGACCGCAAGGTCGTCCCGGAGTCGCCGGACAAGTCGATCGGCGCCGAAGTGACCTTCGACGTCGACCTCCACGACCGCTCGGCGCTCGGGCTGGAACTGCTCCGGCTGTCGGAACGCGTCGCCGCCACCTTGCGCCGCCGAGGCCTTCGCGGGCGGACGGTGTCGATCAAGGTCCGGTTCGCGGATTTCAAGACCATCACCCGCGCCAGGACAACCGCCGTCCCGGTGGATGTGGCCCGCGACATCCACCGCACGGCCGTCGAGCTTCTCGCCGAGCACGCGCCGACGGGTGCAGTCCGCCTGATCGGCGTAAGGGTCGAGGGCTTGAACACGGAGAGTAGTGGAGAACAGCTGCTTTTCGCATCATCCGAACCCCGTTGGCGGGATGCGGAAGTCGCGGCCGACGTCGCGAGGTCGAAGTT
Organism: Amycolatopsis japonica; assembly: GCF_000732925.1. Taxonomy (NCBI): domain Bacteria; kingdom Bacillati; phylum Actinomycetota; class Actinomycetes; order Pseudonocardiales; family Pseudonocardiaceae; genus Amycolatopsis; species Amycolatopsis japonica. The sequence continues at coordinate 5,876,836 of NZ_CP008953.1, read as the reverse complement.
CGGTGCCGCCGCGGTGCGGCCCGCGTCACTGCTGACCCCCCGTGACCAGTGACATCGCCTGCTCGGTCGCCTTCGGGAGAGCCGAGTCGGGTGGTTTCGCCCAATTCGATCCCTTCTGGATACGGGATCGGGTAGTCGGACGAGCGCGGGGCTCGTATCCTGGACAGAGACACCCCGCCTGGGGTTGTCTGTTGGGTCCATGACGTTGCGCGGCCCGGCGCCCGCGACAGCTGTGCCGGAGGAGGAAAGATGCCACTCTCCGAGCATGAGCAGCGGCTGCTCGATCAGATCGAGCGCGAGCTCTATGCCGAGGACCCCAAGTTCGCATCCACGGTGCGAGGCACCCGGTTGCGCCGCCCCGCCCGCCGACGGCGTTTGCAGGGCATCGCCCTGTTCGTAGTGGGCGTCGCACTGTTGGTGCTCGGCGTGGTGGTCAACATCCGGGTGGCCGAGATCCCAGTGATCAGCGTGCTCGGGTTCCTCGTGATGTTCTTCGGAGTCATGATGGCCGTCACATCGATTCGGCAAGGAGCCGAAGCGGAGGGCGGTAAGGACAGCGGTGGCCCGGGTGGCGGCGGAGGTGGCGGCGGCAAGTCGTCCACGCGCCGGAGCTCGTTCACCCAGCGCATGGAAGAGCGCTTCCGCCAGCGCTTCGAGGAGCAATAGCTCTCACACACGCGAACATGCCGGCAGGGCGACGCCTTGTCGGCATGTTCGCGTTGTCATGCCCCGGCAGGCGGGGGCTGAAGGATGCCTTCCCCGCATGAGACGCGGCGAAGGGCGCTTTCCCTGCATGAGATGCGGGGAAAGCGCCCTTCAGCCCCAGTCGGCTACTTGTCCCGCCGCCGCAGTGAACGCGGGAACAGGCGGCCCTTCCACGACATCGGCGCGTTCCGCTTGAGGCTCTTGCGCACCTCGTCGAAGGCCGGGCCCAGCGTCTGGTCGTCGGCCGGCTTGTCCGAGTACCACGATCGCTCCACGACGCCGATGACCGTCCGCAGCCCGGAGCGGCCCTCCTCGTCCAGCCGGTGCTTCTCGACGACCTTCCGGCCCGCCACGCGCACCGTGTCGCCGCCGGACAGCGGCAGGCCGCGGTCGGCGCATTCGTCCATCAGCTCGCGCCACGCCGCGTCGGCCGCGGCGGGGGAGCGGGACGCGATCTTCTGCAGCCGCAGCCGTCGCTTGATCTCCCGGATCGCCGTCGGCGTCCCGAGTCCGCCGAGGACGACCACCAGCGCCAGCGCGAACCACCACGACACCCACGCCGCCAGGAACGCGAACGCCGCCACCCACAGCGCGATCGCGATCAGCGGCAGCCAGTTCGTCACGTTCTGGTTGTCGAGGAACCCGTGTTCCGGTTCCGGCGAGTCCGGGGAGGACGACGGCCGCATCAGCGCCCGGTATCTCAACCGCGACCGCACGATCGCGACCACCGTCAGCGCGGCCGCCAGCCCGCCGAGGATCCCGGCGAGGATCGCGGGCCACAGCGGCTCTTCCTCCTGCTGGCCCGCGCCGCCGTCGGCGCCGAGGTCGTCGCCCTGGTCGCGGGGGGTGCCGGTGGCAGGGGCGCTCGACGCGGGCGCGCTCGGCACTTCCTGGGTGTCGTTGGTCGTGGAGCTGCCGGCGTCGTTCTGCAGGTACGGCGGGACGACCGCGCGGCCGTCGAGCAGCGGGGTCGGGTCGAAGCTGACCCAGCCCTTGGTCTGGAAGTAGACCTCGACCCACGCGTGCGCGTCTTCGGAGCTGATCGAGACGTGATCGCCCTTCGGCGTCCCGGAGGTGAAGCCGATGGCGACCCGCGACGGGATGCCGACCGCCCGCAGCATCACGGCCATCGCGGACGCGTACTGCTCGCAGAACCCGCGTTTGCCGTTGAGGATGAAGTCGGCGAGCGCGTCGGAGTCGGTGGCGTCGGCGGTCTTGGTGTCGTACACGAAACCGTTCTGCGCGGTGAAGAACGACCAGAGCGCCTGCGCCTTGTCGAAGTTGTTCGACTCGTTTTCCGTCAGCTGCTTGGCCTTCGCGACCACGCGGGGATCGACGCGGTCGACCTGGGTGAACTGCGGCGGCACCTCGGCCAGGCGGGCGTCGTCGAGCCGGAGTTCGTCCTTCGACGGTTCCTTGATGGACGCGGTCTCGGTGTAGGCGGGCGCGTTCTGCTTGGTCGTGGTGAACACGGCGCCGCCGACCGGGTCGTACAGCCAGTTGTCGGCCAGCCCGTTGAGCGCCCTCGGCGCGCCGTAGATCGGCAGCCAGTTGTCGACCCAGTTCGTCGGCTCGATCCGGATCTCGCGTCCGGGCCCGGCGCCGTCGTCACCCGGAGCGGGCGGAAGCCCCTTGTTGGCCTGCACGCCCTGCTGGGCACGGCCGTTCTGCGCCAGCCCCCAGCCCTTGTTCGGGGTGTAGGTGTCCAACGTGAACGCGCGCAGCAGCCGCTTGTCCGCGCCCAGCCCGTAGACCTTGAAGAGCTCCACGTTCTCGCCCTGGTCGAGCAGGCCACGCAGCTGGGTGAACGGCTCGACGCCGAAGCCGCCCGCGCCACCGCGGCCCGAACCCTGGCCGCCGGGAAGGCTGCCGACGGTGCCGACCCCGGTGACGGCGGTGCCGATCACCAGGCCCATCGCGATCGCGGCGGCCACCACGCCGACGGGCGCCGACAACGTGCTCGCCGAATTGCCCAGCCCGGGCGCGTCCCGGTTGCGCCAGCGGCGATGCCGGTGGTTGCCGTCGACGGCGAGCAGGCCGGCGAACGCGGCCGCGCCGAGCAGGAACGTCCACCACGGCAGCATGTCCTCGGCCAGCGCGGCCGGGACGGCGTACACGCACAGCAGGACCAGTCCGGTCGCGGCGGGCGCGGCGGCGGCCACGGCCAGCGTGTCGACCAGGACCGCGACCAGGCCGATCGCGATGGTGATCAGGCAGAGGATCGGCGGGGTGCCCTCGACCGGGGGCAGGCCGACGCGGATCTGCTCGGCCGCGGCGGCGAGGACACCGCGCAGTTCTTCGAGGGCGTCCGGGCCGGGGAAGATCTTCAAGATCCCGCTGGTGGTGAACGCCCCGGTGATCAGGAGCAGCAGCACCAGCAGCTGCGCCAGGCCGACGACGATGGTCGGCGCGCGCAGCGAGCGCAGGGCGAGGCCGGTCGAGGCGATCAGCACGACGGCGACCAGCAGGTAGCCGAACCACGCCCAGCCGGAGACCACGCCGGTGAGCGAGGTCGAGGCGAACAACGTGGCGAGCCCGGCGGCGACCGGCGCGAGCACGCTGCTCGTCCAGACGGGCGGCGGAGCGGAGGGCCGCGGTTTGGGGGTGTGCTGCAGGGGCGGCGCGGTCGCGGTCACAGGCCGCCTCCGATCAGCGTGCCCCGGCGGGTGGCCGTCTGGCAGAGCTCGGCCCAGACCTGCGGCATGGGCGATCCGGGACCGGCGACGACGACGCCCCAGCCCGCGGCTCGCAGCAGCGCCACCGATTCCTCGGTGGCGGCGGCACGGTTTTCGGGCCGGTTGACGCCGGACGACCAGCCAGGGGTGTCGAGCAGCACGGCGAGGCTCCGGATCCCGCGCGGGCGGTACCGGGACAGCTCGTGCACGGATTCGTTGCTGACGGTGCCGAGCACCGCGATGAGTTCCTGTCCCTCGGCCGGGTCGTGGCCGAGGGTGATGTCGCGCTGGTGCGCGGGCTGGAGCGCGGCGAGCACGTCGAGCACGACGTTGTCGTAGTGCTCGCCACCCTCGCCGGGGGTGTCGGCCAGGGTCAGGCCGTGTTCGGTGATCAGGCGGACCCGGTGCCCGGAACGCCGCAGGTGCAGCGCCACGGAAGCGGCGAACGAGACGGCCCATTCGAGGCTCGCCGCGGGGCCGGTGCCGTGGTGCGCGGCCGCGCGGTGGTCCAGCAGCACCGTGGTGCCGCCGCGCCACGGCCGTTCCTCGACGCGGACCATGATCTCGTCGCGGCGGGCGGTCGAGCGCCAGTGGACCTTCCGCAGGTCGTCGCCTTGGCGGTACTGCCGGACGATCACGTCCGACTCGCCCTGCCCGGCGTGCAGGCGGATGCTGCCGTCGTCGCCCGCGCCGATCCCGGCGCCGCTGGGCAGACCCCACAGGCCGACCACCTTCGGCACGACGACCAGCCGGGAATGCGCGATCAGCTCACGTTCGAACTCGCACAGCCCGAACGGGTCGGTGATCGTCGCCCGCAGCGGGCCGACCTGCTGGATCCCGCGCAGCACCGGCTGCAGCGGATACCGCAGCGCGACCCGGCGGTCGTGGGGGAGGCGTTCGACGACGAACCGTGGCCGCGAACCGAGCGCGTAGGGCACGCCGTCTTCGAGCAGCACCTCACCGGCCGGGAGCCTGCCGTTCCGCCAGAGTTCGAGCTGGACCTCGCCCGGCGAGCCGACCGAGACCCGCTCCGGGCGCAGCGAGCGGGCCGCGCCCAGCCGCAGCCGGGTCGCCGAGATGAAGAAGGCGACCAGCAGCGGCAGGGCGATCACGAACACCGCGACCCGCAGCAGATCCCGTTCGTTGAGCACGAACGAGCACGCCGCCGCGGCGACGCCGGCGGCGAGGAGGCAGCGGCCGCGTGTGGTCAGGCCGGACAGAGCACGCAGCATGGCCCCGTATTCCTTTACTCAGCGGTGGTTCGAGCCCTGCGGAACGGGAACGCGGTGCAGGATCGCGCGGACCACGTCGGTGGCCGACCGGCGGGCGGCGTGCGCCTCGGTGGTGAGCACCATGCGGTGGGCCAGCACCGGGACCGCGACCGTGTGCAGGTCGTCCGGGACGACGAACTCGCGGCCGGAGAGCGCGGCCTGCGCGCGGGCGGCGCGGACCAGCTGCAGGGTCGCCCGCGGCGAGGCACCGAGGCGGATCTCCGGCACCTGACGGGTCGCGGCCACCAGGTCGACGGCGTACCGGCGGATCTCCGGCGACATGTGCACCGAGCGCACCGTCTCGATCAGCCGCTGCACCGACTCGCGGTCGGAGACCGGCTCGAGGTCGGCCAGCGGGTTGTGCCCGGCGTGCTCGTCGACCATGGCCAGCTCGGCCTGCTGGTCGGGGTAGCCGATGGACACCCGCGCGGTGAACCGGTCCCGCTGGGCCTCGGGCAGCGCGTAGGTGCCCTCCATCTCGATGGGGTTCTGGGTGGCGATCACCATGAACGGCTCTTCGAGGTGGTAGGTCGAGGTGTCGACGGTGACCTGGTGCTCTTCCATGCATTCGAGCAGGGCCGACTGCGTCTTCGGCGAGGCGCGGTTGATCTCGTCGCCGACCACGATGTTCGCGAACACCGGACCGGGACGGAACTCGAACTCGCCGCTCTGCCGGTTGTAGATGGACACCCCGGTGACGTCGCTGGGCAACAGGTCGGGGGTGAACTGGATCCGGCTGACGGTGCAGTCGATCGAGCGGGCCAGCGCCTTCGCCAGCGAGGTCTTGCCGACCCCGGGGACGTCTTCGACGAGGAGGTGGCCTTCGGCGAGCAGGGTCACGAGCGCGATGCGGATGACGTCGGGTTTGCCGACCAGTACCCGCTCCACGTTGGCGGCGATCCGCCGCGCGGTCTCGTGCAGTTCGTCCAGCGACGCTCTGGCCTCCCGGCCGTTCTGCCGACCGCTGACCGAGCCGGCGCCCGTGGGGTACGGCGCTTGCCCGGTTGCCTGCTCGCCCTGGTGTTCGCCGGGCGTCGCAGACTGGATTCTCGACGTCACTCGACCTCCTGATGCCGCGTGGCTGGATGTCCGCTGGATCCTGCTGAAGGTCAGCTTTCAAGGCCCGAGCAGTCCCCCGGGTAGCGGTCAGCCTCCCACGAAGTGTGTCAAACTCGGGCGAACTCGTGGGGGGAACCCCGCCAACCCCAGTCGATGACTCTGTGCAACCAGAGACCTTACCTCGATCGGGTGAGGTGAGCGCGTTTTCGGGTGCTCCCGCTGACGCCTTGTTTTGTCGTATGCTCCGGTGCGAGGTCGCTCGACTACGGAGAGGCGTAATCGCTTATGAGCGAGGTGAGTACCGCCAAGCCACGGTTCGATCTGAGCGGGTTCGCGGTCGCGCCGGAGCTGGCCGCCGACGCCCACGTGAAGATCTCCGCCCTGCAAGACGTGGTCGGCCAGATGGTCCGCGAGGCGAAGGTGCTCGGCCGCACGGTTCCCCTCGGCGGGGGATACGCGGACGAGGTCGGCAAGTTCATGGCGCAGTACGGGATCGGCACCGAAGGCTCCGCGGTCGAGGCGCTCACCGCGTTCGGCAAGGAACTCGAGGCGCTCAAGAACCGGATCGAGAAGGCGCTGGCGAAGTACACCCGACAGGATGAACAAGCGGCGGCGGATGTGGATTGTGTCGGCGGCTGACCCCATGAAGTCCGGCCTTTCCGCGCTCGGCGTCCTGGTCGTCCTCACAGTGTCCGCCTGCGGGCAGGGGGCCGCAGGCCAGGCGCCGGTTCCGGCCGCCGACGGTGCCCCGGCTCCCGCGCCTTCGTCCTCGGCGCCCGCGCCGGATCGCGGCGTGGATCCGTGCACGCTGCTCGACCCGAAGGACAGGTCGACCGCCGGGATCAACGTGCTCGGCGTCGCGAAGGAGATCAACGGCGCCCGCGCCTGCGACTGGACGGTGCCCGCCACGTTCGGCGTCACCATCACCGTGGACGAGAAGAACGGCCTGGCGGATCTCGAGGTCGCGCGCAAGACCGCCACCAAGACCAAGGTCGGCGGCCGGAACGCGCTGAAGGTCGCTGACAAGAAGGCCGCCGACGGGACCTGCGCGGTCCTGCTCGGCATGGGGGAGAAGGCGAGTGTCCAGATCGACGTGAGCAACACGAACTTCACCGACACCCCGCTCGCCTGCGAGCGCGCGGTGACGGTGGCGGGATTGGCCGAACCCAAACTGCCTTAGGAGAAGGTGCCGTGCCTGAAGGAGAGACGCCGGGACGAGAGGTCCCGGTCGCGGCCACGCGATACGAGGCGTACAGCCACGAAGCGCTGGCCGCCGAAGTCGAAGCGGGCAACGACCCCGAGGCCGCGGGCGGTATCGGAGCCGGCTGGGACGCGCTCGCGCGGCGCATGCAGGACGCGACGTCGGAACTGGCCGGGCTGGTCGGCAGCAGTGAGGAGAACTGGCGCGGGGAAGCGGGCGACGCGCTCCGCGGGGTGCTGGCGACGGCGTCCGGCTGGCTGGCCTGGTCCGCGGACCTCTCGTCCTCGCTCGGGAAGGCGGTGTCCGGACAGGCCGAGGTCGCGGCGCGGGCCCGCGCCGACATGCCGCCGCCGGTGGACTACGACCCCGGCGCGATGATCCGCGGGGCCGCGGCGGGCGGGAACCTCGCGCTCCTGGCCGCGCTCGCCGACGAGATGGAGGCCAAGCACGCGGAAGCCGAAGAGGCCCGCCGCAAGGCCGTCGACGTCATGAACACCCGCGATGCCTCGTTGCGTTCGCTGACCCCGCGGGTCTCCTTCGGGAAGCCGCCCGAGCTGGGGCGGTCTTGATCCGCGTTTCCGCGTCGGCGTTCGACGTCCTCTGGACCGATCTGGGACACGCGGCCCCGCCCTGGCCGCTGTCCGTGCGCAGCGTCGGCGCCACGGAAGCGGAACGCGCCGAGATCCGCGGCGCGGTCTACGACAACCTCGCCGAACGAGGCCTCTATGACGGGGACCGGCTCGACGCCGCCCTGGAAGCGCGGCTGGACCTGCTCGCGCGCGCCGAGGTCTACGTCGAATGCGAGGCGCTGGCCGATATGACGGCTCCGGCACCTTTCCGCGCGGTCGCGGCCGCGCGAGGGCGGCACGGCGTGCTGGCCACGCAACCCGAGCAGACCATCGCGCTCTCCGGGATCGGCGACGGCGAGGTGTTCGGGGCGATCGTCGACGTCCTGCCCGAACTGCGGCCCGGCCCCGGTTACGGCATCAGCCTGCCCGCGGCGCGCTTCGGCGACGCCCTGGAGGATCCGGTGTTCGGCGAGGGCGGGCGATCGTCGGCTTCGGACGGTCAGCTGCGCGAGGTGCTCGCGATCCAGGCGCGGCCCGTCTACAGCGCGGGCCAGTTCACCGTCCGGACCCGCGACCGCGACGGCCGGGCGCACCGGGCGGGCGGGCTGACCTGGTTCGACACCGACGTCGGCGCGTACTGCGCGGCGCGCACCGAGGGCCGCGGCGGGCAGGCGTGGGTGAACGTGTCCCCTGTGGATGGTCCCCGGCTGGCCGCGCGACTGGCCTCGCTGCTGGACCCGGACCGCTAGGTTGTGACGAGTCGAAAGCCTGAGGGGGCCTTCGGGAAGTGGGGGTTTCGGAATGACCGTGCCGTTCGGTGGCCACGTGCGGGATCCGCAGGAGTGGATGCGGGAACAGGAGCGGCGCAGCGCCGCTCTGCTCGCCAAGGCGGAACAGGCGAAGGCCGATCTGGAGAACAACGTCGTCACGCTGAGCAGCCCGGACCGGCTGGTCACCGTGACGGTCAACCCCGGTGGGGGACTGACGTCGCTCTCGCTGTCCCCGCAGGCGCAGGAGCGGCCGCCCGCCCAGCTCGCGTCGCTGATCATGAGTACCTACCGCAAGGCGACGACGCGGGCCGCGGACCGGACGCTGGAGATCATGGCCGGGCTGACCGGCGAAGACTCCGACGCGGTGGACTTCATCAAAAGCACCCTGCCGCCGAGGGAAGAAACGCAGCCCGCTCCGGAACCGGACGACTCCGCACGCTTCGGCGTCCCGGCCGAACCGCCGCCCGCTAAACCCCGGCCGCCCCGTCCTGTGTCCGATGAGGACGACGGCGAGGACTTCCAGCACGTCGACTGGACCGGCCGCTCGTGAGCGGGCCGGGATACGGCGTCTCGCCGGAACGCCTCAAAGCACACGCGGACCAGGTCACCGACCTCGCCGACCGCATTCGCGGCGCGGCCTCGGCGGCGAACCAGGTCGGGATGGGCGGCTTCCAGGGCTATGGCCTGCTGTGCGCGGTGCCCGTCGGCGGTGTCCTTCAGCTGGCCCAGGGTGACGCGGACGAGCTGATGACCAGCGCGGCGAATCTCGGCGACGCGTTGTCCGATGCGCTGAGGAAGGCGGCCACGGACTACACGAAGATCGACGACGACGCGGCGCAGCTCGGCCGGGACCTGGGGAAGAAGCTGTGAGCGAAGAGCTGATCGCGAAGAAGGAAGACGACGAGAAGTACTTCAAGGGCTCCGGTCTCGGCGACAGCATCGAAGGCTTGGTGGGCACTCTCAACCCGAAGCCCGACGAAGACATCGACGCGTTCGCGCTCGCGATGGACGGGGTCTCCGTCGGGCTGGACGCCCTGTCGATGGTCTTGAATCCGCTCGGAGAACTGGTCAAGGCCGGTGTCGGCTGGCTGATGGAGAACCTCGACTTCATCCGCGAACCACTGGAGATCCTCACCGGCGACCCCGACCTGGTCCAGCGAGCGGCGCAGACCTGGAACAACATCGCCATCGAACTCGAAGCCGTCGCGGGTGACTACGAAGGTTCACTGAGCACGACATCCGGATGGGACGGTGACGCGGCCATCGCCTACCGCCGCGTCGCGCTGCAGTACACCCAGTCGCTCCGCGATGTCGCCGCGGAAGCGAAGGAATCGGCGCGGTGGATCACCACCGGAGGGATGGTGGTGGCGACCGCGCGGGCGCTGATCTTCGACATCATCGCCACCTTCATCAGTGATGTGATAACCCGGGCGCTGCTCGCGCTCGCGTCGTCGTGGTTCACCTTGGGCGGCTCGGTCGCCGCTTTCACCGCGAGTGTCTTCGCCGATGCGGTCACGGTCATGGCGAAGATCCAGAAGAAGCTGGGCAAGCTGCTGAGCGCCATCCAGAAGTTCGTGAAGAGGTTCGAAGGATCGAGCGACCGGGCCAGAGAAGCGGCGCGGGCGCTCGGGCGGAAGTCGTCAGAACTGGGGCGTGAAGCGAACAGGGCGATCAAGGCGAGCGACGAGACCCTGGACGGACTCAAGGGTGACAACCTCAAGTACCTCCGTACCGCGAAGGAACGTATGGAGACCACCGTCAGGGGAAAGATCGCCGACAACACGGGTTTGAAGATCGGCAAGGAAGCGGGCAAGGCGGCTGCCGAGAACCGGGAGCAATACGACGGTGGGTCGGCCAAATCCGGCCGGATCAGCGGATCGCTCGACGACGATGGCTGAGCGGGCCGAAGTCGGCGAGCCGCCGACCAGGAAGCGTCGAAGCCGGTCCGGCTTGAAGATGGTCACAGGTGTCGTCTTCGCGGTGCTGGGTGTGTGGTTCATGGCTTCGCTGGGTTCCGCGTTGGAAATCAGCCAGGTGCACGACGTCGACAGGTTCGGCACGGCGCAGGTCAAGGGGTGTCATCGCACCCCGATGGCGCTCTGGATGACCTATGTCTGCGAGGCGGAGGTCAAATGGGATCGAGAGCTGCTGGGCAAACCGCGGGTCTCTTCCACGACGATCGGATCGTCCACTGATCTCTCGGGTGTCGTGGAGGTCGTGTCCTATAGGTGGGCGGGCCGGCACGGGGCACCTCATTACGGCACGGTCCCCGTGGATCGGCCGCGGGCGCCGTTTTCCTATGGGTGGTGGATGTTCTTCACCTTCGTGAGCCTGATCCCCGGGTATGTAACCGGCTGGTTCGCGGGCAAGGGCATCGACCGGCTCCTGCCGGAACCGAAGGAGAAGCCCAAGGACTGGCGCGGCGTCAGTCGTCGCGCCACACCCGGGATGAACGGACGCCGTCGCAAGCGCAACCGCGGCTGACCTCGGGATGCCCGCCTTGACTGGGGTTGCGAAAGCCACTTTCGCAACGTTGAAGGTTGCGAAAGTGGCTTTCGCAACGTCGGCCGTTGCCGTGCCCGTACCACCCTGGCGATCACGTCGCGAAAGCCACTTTCGCGACGTCTGATGTCCCGAAAGTGGCTTTCGCGACACGCCTCCCGAACCCTCACGAGGGCGGGACGGAGTCCTTTGTCGACCGGGGTTCATCGGATGACCCGACGCCACCCTCCACTGTGTCCTCGGCCGTCCCCACCGGCCCCCACCGGATTCCCCACTTTCACCCCCACTTCGCGCCACAGCAGGGTTCCGGCGGCCGATATCCGGACGTGTCAGGCATGGATGAGGTTGCTTCGATACCCGCCCAGGGGGATCTTGGCCACCGTCCCCCACCGAGCCCCCACCAGGCCCCACCTGGCTGACCAGCGAAAACGTCTGACACGACGGAGTGGTCGCGGCTTTTGCCGCGTTGACTGTGGTGAAAAGTGGGGTACGGTGGTGCGCAGTGGGGCAGAAGGGAGCCCCGTGGCCGGGCTTGGTTGTTCGCAGCCGAGATCGGTAGGGAGGTGGAGCCGGTGTTCCTCGGCACCCACACCCCGAAACTGGATGACAAGGGGCGGCTCACGCTGCCCGCGAAGTTCCGCGACGCGCTCGCCGGTGGGCTGATGGTCACCAAGGGACAGGATCACTGTCTCTTCGTCTTTCCCCGGGCCGAGTTCGAGCAGATGGCGAGGAAGGTCGCCGACGCCCCGTTCACGAACGAGGCGGTCCGGGCCTATCAGCGTTATCTCTTCGCCGGGACGGACGAACAACGCCCGGACGGGCAAGGACGTATCGCGATCGCGTCCGAGCTCCGACGCTATGCCGGGCTGAACAAGGAGTGCGTGGTGATCGGGGCGATCACCAGGCTGGAGATCTGGGACGCCCAAGCGTGGCAGGGCTACCTGGACGAACACGAGGACAGCTACGCGAAGGCTCGAGAGGAAGTTCTGCCGGGCGTCTTCTAGACGTGACCGAGGAAGCACCCACGCCGTCGGGGGGCGCGGGTTCACGCTTCGGACACGCCGGGAACCGTCCACACGGATGCCGTGAGGCCTCTGTCCGCTCAGTGGCCCTGGTACACCTTCCCCGGTACCAGGTCAGCAGGCGGGCGGACAGGGACCTGACGGCATCCGGCATCTTCCCCGGCACTACAGGAAAGGGGGGAAGACATGGCAGACGAACACGAGCACGTCCCGGTGCTGCTCGACCGCATCGTCGAACTGTTCGCGCCGGTCTTCTCCGACCGCGAGGCCGTGCTGGTCGACGCGACCGTCGGGCTCGGCGGTCATTCCGACGCGCTGCTCACCGCGTTCCCCCGGTTGCGCCTGGTCGCCCTCGACCGTGACCCCAACGCGCTGGAGCTTTCCGCGAAACGGCTTGCGCGGCACGGTGATCGTGTCGACTTCGTGCACGCGGTCTACGACGAGATGCCGTCCGCGCTGCAGGGTCTCGGACTGTCCAGAGTGGACGGGATCCTGTTCGACCTCGGGGTCTCCTCGATGCAGCTCGACCGGGCCGAGCGTGGTTTCGCCTATTCCAAGGATTCCCCGCTCGACATGCGCATGGACCCGACCACCGGGTTCACCGCGGCCGACGTGCTCAACACCTACGCCCCCGGCGAGCTGATCCGGATCCTGCGCGACTACGGCGAGGAACGGTTCGCCCAGCGGATCGTCAAAGCCGTTGTGGCGGAACGGGAGAAGGAACCCTTCACGCGCAGCGGACGGCTGGTGGAACTGCTGTACGACGCGGTCCCCGCGGCGAGCAGGCGCACCGGCGGGCATCCGGCGAAGCGCACCTTCCAGGCGCTGCGGATCGAGGTCAACGGCGAACTGGAAGTGCTGCGGCGGGCGATGCCGAGGGCGCTGTCCTGCCTGGCCGTCGGCGGCCGCATCGTCGTGGAGTCCTATCAGTCCCTCGAAGACAGGCTGGTCAAGCAGGCCTTCGCGGAACTGGCGAAATCCCGGACGCCGGAAGGGCTTCCGGTGGAACTGCCGGGCCACGGCCCGGAACTGAAACTGCTCACCAGAGGGGCCGAGAAGGCCGGCGAGGCGGAGACCGAACAGAACACGCGGGCCGCCTCCGTGCGGCTACGGGCCGCCGAACGGATCGGAGACCGAGCACGATGACCGCTCCCGCGAAGTCCCGCGGCCGCCGGACACCGCCGCCCGGACGGCGTGCCCGCGCGACCGCCACCACCGACCAGGCGACCGACACCACCGAGACCACGACGTCCCGCGCCTCCCGTGGCCGGACGTCGGCGGCCGAGCGTGCCTACGCCCGCCGTGCCCAGCGCGCCGACCTGCTGCAGCGAGACCAGCAGCGCAACCGTCCCGACGCGGAAGGCGGCGCGGGCAAGGAAGAGCCAAAGAAGAAGCTCAAGCTGCGCTGGCCGCGTTCGCGCGCGTCGTTCGTGCTGATGATGATGGGCATGCTGGCCGTCGGTGTGGCATGCACGCTGTGGCTGACCACGCAGGCCATCGCCGATTCGTACCGGCTCGAACAGCTCCGCACGACCAACGCCGGGCTCGCCGAGGCGAAGGAACGGCTGCAGCGCGAGGTCGCGAAGGCCGAGTCGCCCGCGTCGCTGGCGCCCAAGGCCAGGGAACTGGGCATGGTGCCCGGCGGCGACCCCGCGCATATCGTGGTCGGCCCGGATGGACAGTCCACTGTGGTCGGTGAGCCGAAGAAGGCCGAAGGGGAGGCGCCCGCCGCCTCGGCCGAATCGACGGCGCCCCCGCCCGCCGAGGGAACGCAGCAGGGCACCCCGTACGAGGGCGACCAGCCCGCGGTGCCGCAGGAGAACGCGGCGACCCCGGCGCAGGGAGGTCAGTGATGTCGCCCGGCCGCCCGGCTCAGGCCAGGGCCCGGTCGGCGGGGAGCGCGCGGCGGACCTACGCCGCCGGGACCCGTCGTGCCACCGCCCGCCGGGGCAACGGCGGGAACCGGAGCCGGTTCACCGGTGTCCGGATCCTGCTGATCGTCGTGATGGTGCTCGCCGGCCTCAAACTGGTGCAGGTGCAGTGGTTCGAGGCCGGAGCACTGTCCGAGGCGGCGGAACGGCAGCGGACGTCGGTGATCGAAAGTCCCGCGCAGCGCGGCTCCATTCTGGACCGCAACGGGACGAAGATCGCGTTCAGCGTCGAAGTGCGGACGCTCGCGGTGAGCCTGAACTGGCTCCACAAGACGATGGACGACTTCGCCGCGAAGAACCCGACCAAGGGCAAGAACTTCGAGTCCGAGGTGGCGGGCGCGGCGAAGCTGATCGCGGCCAAGCTGCCCGGGGTGATCACCGAGCAGGAACTGCTGGACAAGTTCCACAAGCCGGACGGCTTCACCTACCTGGTCCACGACATCGAACCGTCGGTCGCCGAGGCGATCGTCAAGGAATACCCTTGGATCAGCGTCGAGAAGCGTTCGAAGCGGGAGTATCCCGGTGACTCGGTCGGCGCGAACATCGTCGGCTACGCGAACTGGCGCACCGACGACAAGGACGTCTCCAAGCACAACCTGCACGGTGGTTACGGTCTCGAAGCCTCGCGGGACAACGATCTCGCCGGAACACCGGGCCGCAAGATCGTCAACACCCGGAACGGCAACGACAATCTCGTCATCCCGGGCACCGAACGGGACATCCAGAACGCCGTCCCCGGTTCGGACCTGCAGCTCACGATCGACACCGACCTGCAGTACGAACTGCAGCGGCAGCTGAGCGATTACGTCGCGAAGTCGAAGGCCAAGGGCGGCCAGGCGGTCATCCTGGACTCGAAGACCGGCGAGGTCTACGCGCTGGCCAACGACAAGACCGTCAACCTCAACGACCCCGCTTCGCGCAGCGAGACGGAGAACCTGAACAACCGCGCGGTGACCACGCCGTTCGAACCCGGTTCGGTGAACAAGATCGTCACCGCCGCGGGCGCGATCGACGCGGGGATCACCACGCCGGAGGCGTCCCTGCCGGTGCCGGGTTCGTTGCAGGTCGCGGACAAGATCGTCAAGGACGCCTGGCACCACGGCACCCAGCAGTTCACCACCACCGGCATCTTCGCGAAGTCGTCGAACGTCGGCACCCTGTTGCTGGCGCAGAAACTCGGCGAGGACCGGTACGCGGATCTGCTGAAGAAGTTCGGCCTCGGCCAGCGCACCGGGCTCGGCCTCCCGGGTGAGAGCCCCGGTGTCGTGCCGCCGCGCAACCAGTGGTCGGCCACGACCTTCGGAAACCTGCCGATCGGGCAGG
The DNA here is from genome assembly GCF_000732925.1 of Amycolatopsis japonica. NCBI lineage: Bacteria > Bacillati > Actinomycetota > Actinomycetes > Pseudonocardiales > Pseudonocardiaceae > Amycolatopsis > Amycolatopsis japonica. The sequence goes on along the minus strand of NZ_CP008953.1, from coordinate 5,861,808 downwards.
GACTTTCGATGACCGTCGTGCAGATGGCCGGGATGTACCAGGCCATCGCGAACGACGGCCTGCGGGTGGAACCCCGGGTGGTCAAGGCGAAGGTCAACCCGGACGGGACCCTCGTCCCGGAGCCGGCGCCGAAGACCGTCCAGGTCATCAGCCCGCAGGCGGCGAAGACCGTACGCGAGATGATGCGCGCGGTGACGCAGAAGGGCCGCGGGCAGCAGAGCGGCACCGGGCCGAAGGCGGCGCTGGAGGGCTACCAGATCTCGGGCAAGACGGGCACCGGCCAGCAGGTCGACCCGCAGACGAAGACGTACAGCAACCATCTGTACAACATCACCTTCGCCGGGATCCTGCCCGCCGACAACCCGCGTTTCGTGGTCGGCATCCGGCTCGACGCGCCGGACGCCACCCTGCAGCAAGGACTCTCGGCCGCGCCGCTGTTCCACTCGGTGGCCGCGTACCTGGCGCAGCGGTTCCAGATCCCGCTCTCGGACGGTCCGTCGCCTCAGGTGCCGCTGGTGCTTTCCTGACGTGACACGCGTGTTTGGGGCCGGAACTCGCGTGCTTGAAGGCGGAACTCGATCATCCGTCCCGAGACACGCGAGATCCGGCTTCAGACACAGGAGATCCGGCTCCGGGCACGTGAGTTCCGGCTCTGGGAACGTCGGCTGAGCGGCCTCAGTACCCGCGTTGCGAAAGGCACTTTCGCAACCTTGAACGTTGCGAAAGTGGCTTTCGCGTCATCGGGCACCGCGTCGGAACGTGATCGTCGCTGTGTGTGAACGGGCCTCCGCGCCGGGCGCCGTCCGGAATCACCGGTCCCGGCGCGCCCGAAGTCCTCAAGCGACAGTCGGAAGCCCTTGCGTGCCAAGGAGAGCCCGCGAAACCCATTACCACGAGCATGATCGCCGCGCTCACACCCCGCACCGCTTCAGTCACCCGAATGCCGCGCCGGTAACCTCCTTGGCTGTGTCGGTGCCTACTTCAGATCCCCGCAGCGGTCCCGCCGTCGAAAGCGGGTCCGGCGCGACGGCTGCCCAGGTCCCGGACAGCCCGGTCAAGGCCGTCGCCGCACCCCCTCGTCCGGCCAGGATCGAGCCGATGCCCCTGGGCACGCTGCTCGCCAGGGCGGGCGCCCGGCTCGTGGTGGGTGGCGACGACTACCCGGCCGCGGCCGAGCTGACGGTCACGGGCAGCACGCTCCGCGCCCAGCACGTCCTCCCGGGTGACCTCTTCGCCGCCCTTCCCGGTGCTCGCGCCCACGGCGCGGACTTCAGCGACCAGGCCATCGCGGCCGGCGCGGCCGCGGTGCTCACCGACGAGGCCGGTGCCGAGCGTCCGGTGCTCCGCGACGCCGGCGTGCCGATCCTGGTGCACCCGGACCCGCGGGCCGCCCTCGGCGAGATCGCCGCCTGGATCTACGGGGAGCCGTCGCTGGAGCTGTCCGTCCTCGGCATCACCGGGACGTCCGGCAAGACCACGACGTCGTACCTGGTCGACGCCGGGCTCAAGGCGGCCGGGCTCACCACCGGGCTGATCGGCACGGTCGAGACCCGGATCGCGGGGGAGCGCCTCGCCAGCGGCTTCACCACCCCCGAGGCGCCGGATCTGCAGGCGCTCCTGGCGGTGATGGTGGAACGCGGCGTCACGCACGTCCCGATGGAGGTCTCCAGCCACGCGCTGTCGCTGGGCCGGGTCAACGGCACCCGCTTCGCGGTCGGGGCCTTCACCAACCTCTCCCAGGACCACCTGGACTTCCACAAGGACATGGAGGAGTACTTCGCCGCCAAGTCGCTGCTGTTCGACGGCCGGTCCACCGCCGAAGTGGTCGTCGTCGACAGCGCCTGGGGCCAGGCGCTCCTCACCCCGCACACGGTGACCGTGTCCACCGAGCCGGGAACGGAGGCGCTCTGGCGCGCCACCGACCTCAACCCCACCCCGGCGGGGGAGCAGACCTTCACCCTCCACGGCCCCGAGGGCCTCACCGCCGCGGCCAAGATCCCGCTGCCGGGTGAGTTCAACGTGGCGAACGCCGTGCTCGCGGCCGCGATCCTCAACACCGCCGGTGTCCCGCTCGACGCCATCGTCGCCGGGCTCGCCTCGGTCGAGGTGCCGGGCCGGATGGAGCGGGTCTATCTCGGCCAGCCGTTCACCGCGGTGGTCGACTACGCGCACAAGCCCGCCGCCGTGGCGCAGGGGCTCGACGCGCTGCGTGCCCGCACCGAGGGCCGGATCATCACCGTCCTCGGCTGCGGCGGGGACCGCGACACCGCCAAGCGCCCGGTCATGGGCGAGGCGGCGGTCCGCCGCAGCGAGGTGCTGATCGTGACCGACGACAACCCGCGGTCGGAGGATCCGGCCGCGATCCGGGCGGCGATGCTGGCCGGTGCCCGCAACGCCGGACCGGCCTTGGGCGGCGAGATCCTCGAGATCGCCGACCGCCGGGAGGCCATCGTCCACGCGGTCGAGCTGGCCCGGCCCGGCGACATCGTGCTCATCGCGGGCAAGGGCCACGAGACCGGCCAGGAGGTCCAGGGTGTCGTGCACCCGTTCTCCGACCGGGAAGAGCTGGCCGCCGCCATCCGCAGACGTCTGGAGACAGTGTGATCGTGCTCAGCCTGGCCGAGATCGCCGCCATCGTCGGCGGGCGGCTGCATCGGACCGACGGGACCGCCGAGGTCACCGGAAGCGTCGAATTCGACACCCGTGAGGTCACCCCCGGAGGTCTGTTCATCGCGCTGCCCGGCGCGAAGGTCGACGGCCACGACTTCGCCGCGCGGGCGGTCGAGTCGGGCGCCGTCGCGGTGCTCGCGGCCCGCGAGGTCGACGCACCGGCCGTGATCGTGCCGCCGCTGGCGGCCGGCGAGGGGCACGAGCGGGCGTTCGCGCTGGTCTCGGACAAGGACGGGGCGGGTGCCGCGGTGCTGGCCGCGCTCGCCAAGCTCGCCCGGCACGTCATCCGGAAACTCGCGGGTGACCACTTGACCGTCGTCGGGGTCACCGGTTCGGCGGGCAAGACCTCCACCAAGGACATCATCGCCCAGCTGCTGGAGCCGCTCGGCCCGACGGTGGCGCCGCCGGGCTCGTTCAACAACGAGCTGGGCCACCCCTGGACGGCGCTGCGGGCCGACGACTCGACGCGGCAGCTAGTGCTGGAGCTCTCCGCCCGCGGGCCCGGCCACATCGCCGAACTGGCGGCCATCGCGCCGCCGCGGATCGGGGTCGTGCTCAACGTCGGCACCGCGCACGTCGGCGAGTTCGGCTCGCGCGAGGGCATCGCCAAGGGCAAGGGCGAGCTCGTGGAGGCACTGCCGAGCGCCGAGGACGGCGGTGTCGCGGTCCTGAACCTCGACGACCCGTACGTCGCGGCCATGGCGAGCCGGACGAAGGCCCGGGTCGTGTTCGTCGGCGAGAGCGAGTCCGCGCAGGTCCGCGCCGTCGACATCACCCTCGACGACGAGGCGCGCGCGTCGTTCCGCCTGGTCACCCCGGACGGCGAGGCGCCGGTGAAGCTGCCGCTCTACGGCGAGCACCAGGTCGGCAACGCGCTCAGCGCGGCCGCTGTGGCCCTGGAGATGGGCTCGACGGTCGAGGAGGTCGCGGCCCGCCTGTCGAGCCTGGAGCGGCGCTCCGAGCGCCGTATGGAGGTCACCACCCGCGCCGACGGTGTCACGGTCCTCAACGACTCCTTCAACGCCAGCCCCGAGTCGATGCGGGCCGCGCTCAAGGCGCTCGCGTCGATGAGCGCGAACCGCCGTTCCTGGGCCGTGCTCGGCGTGATGGGCGACCTCGGCGAGAACTCGGTCGCCGCGCACGACGGCATCGGCAGGCTCGTCGTCCGGCTCAACATCGACAAGCTCGTGGTCATCGGCCAGGCCGCCGCGGCCACGCATCAGGGCGCCCAGCACGAGGGTTCCTGGGGCGAGGAGTCGGTACTGGTACCCGACGTCGACGCCGCCATCGCCCTGCTGCATGATCAGCTCCGCGCGGGAGACGTGGTGCTGGTGAAGGCGTCCAAGGCCGCCGCCCTGTGGCGGGTGGCCGACGCCGTGCTCGCCGCTCCCGCAACCGAATCCCCTGTAGTAGCCCCTTCCCCCTCTCACGAACGCTCGAACGGTGGTGACGCGTGATCAGCATCCTGATCGCGGCCGCGGCGGGCCTGCTGGTCTCCATCCTCCTCACTCCCTATCTGATCCGGGTGTTCTCCCGGCAGGGCTTCGGCCAGGAGATCCGGGAGGAAGGACCGCAGGGACACAAATCCAAACGCGGTACCCCGACGATGGGTGGTGTCGCGATCATCGTCGCGATGGTCGTCGGGTATTTCGTGGCGCATCTGATCAGCGCGCTCAGCGGCGGCAACGGCACCGGCGGCCCGTCCGCCTCGGGGCTGCTGGTCCTCCTGCTGGCCGTCGGCCTCGGGCTCGTCGGGTTCCTCGACGACTTCATCAAGATCCGCAAACAGCGCAACCTCGGGCTGAACAAGACCGCGAAACTGGTCGGCCAGCTCGTGGTCACGATCGCCTTCGCGATCCTGGCGCTGCAGTTCGCCGACGAACGCGGGCTCACCCCGGCGTCGGAAAGCCTGTCCTACGTGCGGGACCTCGCGCTGATCACCTTCCCGTCGGTGTTCTTCGTGATCTTCTGCTACATCGTCATCTCGGGCTGGTCGAACGCGGTGAACTTCACCGACGGCCTCGACGGTCTCGCCGGCGGCACCGCGGCGATGGTGCTGGCGACCTACGTCGTCATCGCCTTCTGGCAGACCCGCCTCTCGTGCGCGGTCACCCCGCAGGCCGCCTGCTACGACGTCCGTGACCCGCTGGACCTGGCGGTGGTCGCCGCCGCGGCGACCGGCGCCTGTGTCGGCTTCCTGTGGTGGAACGCCGCACCGGCGAAGATCTTCATGGGTGACACCGGTTCGCTGGCCCTCGGTGGCCTCGTCGCCGGACTGTCGATGACCACCCGCACCGAACTGCTCGCCATCGTCATCGGCGGTCTGTTCATGGTCGAGATGATCTCGGTGGTCGCGCAGATCGCCGTGTTCCGCACGACCAGGCGACGGCTGTTCCGGATGGCCCCGTTCCATCACCACTTCGAGCTCGCGGGCTGGGCCGAAACCACCGTCATCATCCGGTTCTGGCTGCTTTCGGCCATCTGCTGCATGTTCGGTCTCGGCCTGTTCTACAGCGAACAGCTCGGTCTCGGGGGTTAAGCGGTGGAGCTGGCCGGGCGTCACGTCCTCGTCGCCGGAGCCGGGGTCACCGGCAAGTCGATCGTCCCCGTCCTGGCGGAGCTGGGTGCGCGGATCACCGTCACCGACGGCAACGCCGAACGGCTGGCGGAGCTCGAAGGGCTCGGCGCCGAGCTGGTGCCGGGCCTGACCGAGCCGCCCGGAGACGTCGAGCTGGTCGTCACCAGCCCCGGCTGGAAGCCGACGTCGCCGCTGCTGGTGGCGGCGGCCGAAGCCGGTGTCGAGGTGATCGGCGACGTCGAGCTGGCGTGGCGCGTCGGGCAGTTGCGCGACAAGCCGCCGGTGTGGCTCGCGATCACCGGCACCAACGGCAAGACCACCACGGTCGGGATGCTGGAGTCGATCCTGCGTACCGCCGGGGTCGACGCCGTGGCCTGCGGGAACGTCGGTTTCGCGGTGCTCGACGCGGTGCGTGCGGGACACGAGGTGCTGGCCGTGGAGCTGTCGAGCTTCCAGCTGCACTGGTCGTCGACGCTGGCCCCGCTCGCGTCGGTGGTGCTGAACCTGGCCGAAGACCACCTCGACTGGCACGGCTCGATGGAGGAGTACGCGGCCGCGAAGGGCCGGGTCCACACCCACTCCCGGAACGTCGTGCACAACCTCCACGAGGAGTGGTCCGCCCGGCTCGCCGACGAACACGCGCCCGCCGACGCCCGCCGCGTCGCGTTCGGCATGGACACCCCGCGCCCCGGCGAACTCGGGATCGTGGAAGACCTGCTGGTCGACCGCGCCTTCGTGGCCGACCCGGCGACCAGCGCCGACGAACTCGGCACGCTGGCAGACGTGCGTCCCGCCGGTCCGCACAACGTCTCCAACGCGCTCGCCGCGGCGGCGCTGGCCCGCGCGTACGGCGTCACCGGCGAGGACGTCGCCAAGGGGCTGCGCGAGTACCGGCCCGCCCCGCACCGGGCCGAGGAGATCGGCGAGATCGACGGCGTCCGCTACATCAACGACTCCAAGGCGACCAACCCGCACGCGGCGAGCGGTTCGCTGCGCGCGCATCTGAACGTCGTCTGGATCGCCGGTGGCCAGCTCAAGGGCGCTTCCGTGGACGAACTCGTCGGCTCGATCGCCGGAAGGCTGCGCGGAGTCGTGCTGTTCGGCGTGGATTCACCCGTGATCGCCGCCGCTGTCGCGCGACACGCGCCGGATGTCCCGGTGAACAGCCTCCCTTCGGGTGACGATGACACCATGACTGCGGCGGTGAAGGCGGCCCGCGCCCTGGCGCGCCCTGGAGATGTGGTGCTGCTGGCCCCCGCCGCGGCGTCGTTGGACATGTACTCGAGCTACGGCGCACGCGGCGACGCGTTCGCGAGCGCGGTCCGTGTCCTGCGCGACGGTGCGGGGGAGACCAGTGACGGCGGTTGAGGAAAGAAAGCGCGAGCCCGCGCAGCGCAAGCGCCGTGAACGCAAGGAAAGCCCGTTCGTCGCCTTCCGCACCGCGCTGACGGCCTGGCTTTCGCGGCCGCTCGCTTCGTTCCACCTGGTCCTGGCGCTCACCGGCGTGCTGACCGTGATCGGCATCGTGATGGTGCTGTCCGCGTCTTCGGTCGCCTCGTACAACCCCAAGACCGGCACCGGCGTGTACGCCCAGTTCAGCAAGCACCTCATGTTCGTCGCGATCGGCGCCGTCGTGTTCTGGATCGGGCTGCGGGTACCGCTGGAACGCGTCCGGCGGCTGTCGGCGACGGCGACGGTGGTGTGCCTCGGGCTGCTCGTGCTGGTGCTGACCCCGCTCGGGTCCACGGTCAACGGCTCACAGGGCTGGTTCCGGCTCGGGGGGTTCGCCTTCCAGCCGGTCGAGGCGGCGAAGGTCGCGCTGGCCTTCTGGGGCGCGCACATCCTGGTGATCAAGTACAACATCATCAACCAGTGGCGGCATCTGCTCGTCCCGGTCGTCCCGATCGCGCTGCTGATGTTCGCGCTGGTCATGATGCAGCCCGACCTCGGCGGCACGATCACCCTCGCGGTGGTGCTGATGGCCCTGCTGTGGTTCGCGGGCGCGCCGAAACGGCTGTTCGGGGTCATCCTCGCGGGTGGCCTGGCCGGGATCCTGGTCCTGGCGATCATCGCCCCGTACCGGCTGGCGCGGGTCATGTCGTTCGTCTCCGGCGACCCGGACACCAGCGCGGACGGCTTCCAGGCCAACCAGGCGAAACTCGCGCTCGCCGACGGCGGGTTCCTCGGCAAGGGCCTTGGCCAGGGCCAGTCCAACTGGGGCTACCTGCCCAACGTGCAGAACGACTTCATCTTCGCCCTGATCGGCGAGGAACTCGGCTTCATCGGCTGTGCGGTGGTGCTCGGGCTGTTCGCCGGGGTCGCCGTCGTCGGTCTGCGGATCGCCACCCGCAACCTCGACCCGTGGATCCGCATCGTGTCCGGCACGCTGACCGTCTTCCTGGTCGCGCAGGCCGGCATCAACATCGGCTACGTCGTCGGCCTGCTGCCGGTCACCGGGGTCACGCTGCCGTTGATCTCCTACGGCGGGACGTCGCTGGTGATCACCATGCTCATCATGGGGATCCTGGCCAACGCCGCCCGGCACGAACCGGAGGCGGTGGCCGCACTGCGCTCGCAGGGGCCAGGTAAATTCGGACGCCTGCTGAGGCTTCCCGCGCCAGAGCCGTACCGCCCGCCAGCCAAGCGCAAGGGCGGCGCGGCCAGGGGAGGCGCCGCCAAGGCGGCGAGACCCGCGCCGAGGACGGCGAGGCCTTCGCCCGCACAGGAGCGGCGCCGTTCGGTACGGGAGCCCGGCAGGAGGACGGCCGCGCGAACGGCGGTGAACCGCGGTACCGCGAAACGGGGTACCGCAAACCGGAGAGGTCATAGGTGAACAACCCCGTCAGAGGTGGCGTTTCAGGCGAGGTCGCCGGCAAAGCGCCGGTGGTCGTGGTCGCCGGCGGTGGTACCGCCGGGCATATCGAACCGGCACTCGCCCTCGCCGACGCGGTGATGCGCCTGCGTCCCGACGCGAAGGTGATCGCGCTGGGGACCCAGCGCGGACTGGAGAACAAGCTCGTCCCGGCGCGCGGGTACCCGCTGGAGCTGATCCCGCCGGTGCCGATGCCGCGCAAGCCGACGCCCGAGCTGCTGAAGATGCCGCTGAAGGTCCGCGATTCGGTCAAGCGCACCCGCGAGATCCTGGACCGGGTCGGCGCGGACGTCGTCGTCGGCTTCGGCGGCTATGTCGCGCTTCCGGCGTACCTCGCCGCGCGCGGCCGCACGCCGATCGTGGTGCACGAGGCCAACGAGAAGCCGGGCCTGGCGAACAGGGTCGGCGCGCGGTTCGCCGTCCGCGTCGCCGTCGCCGTCCCCGGGACGCCGCTGGCGAAGGCCGAGGTCATCGGCATCCCGCTTCGCCGCTCCATCACGTCGCTCGACAGGGCCGCGCTGCGCGCCGAAGCCCGCGAATTCTTCGGGCTCGACCCCGACGCCCCGACCCTGCTGGTCTTCGGCGGTTCGCAGGGCGCGGTGTCGATCAACGGCGCCGTCTCCGGCGCGGCCAAGGAGTTCGCGGACGCCGGTGTCGGCGTCCTGCACGCCCACGGGCCGAAGAACACGCTGGTCGTCCAGGAGTTCCCCGGACGGCCCGCGTACGTCCCGGTGCCGTACCTGGAGCGTATGGACCTCGCGTACGCCGCCGCCGACGCGGTGCTGTGCCGCTCCGGCGCGATGACCGTCGCCGAGGTGTCCGCGGTCGGCCTGCCCGCGGTGTTCGTCCCGCTGCCCTATGGCAACGGCGAACAGGCGGTCAACGCCCGGCCCGCGGTCGACGCCGGCGCCGGGCTGATGGTCGACGACGCCGACCTCACCCCTGCCAAGGTCGCGGAGCTGGTGATCCCGCTGGTGTCCGACGCCGACCGGGTCGCGAAGATGAGCGCGGCCGCGGTCGGCCTCGGTCACCGTGAGGCCGACGAGACCCTTGCCAAGATCGTGCTGGAGGCCGCAGGTGCCTGATCAACTCCCCGACACGCTCACGCGTGCCCACCTGATCGGGATCGGCGGCGCCGGGATGAGCGGCATCGCCCGTATCCTGCTCGCCCGCGGTGCCCAGGTGTCCGGTTCCGACGCCAAGGAGTCGCGCGCGTTCCTTTCGCTGCGTGCCCAGGGCGCCGAGATCGCCGTCGGCCAGCGCGCCGAGAACCTCGACGCGTTCCCCGAAGGCCCGTCCTCGGTGATCGTGTCGACCGCGATCAAGGACGACAACCCGGAACTGATGGCCGCGCGCGAACGCGGGATCACCGTGCTGCACCGCGCGCAGGCGCTGGCCGGGCTGATGGAGGGACACCGCGTCGCCTGCATCGCCGGGACGCACGGCAAGACGTCGACGACGTCGATGCTGACCGTCGCGCTGCAGCAGTGCCGTCTCGACCCGTCGTTCGCCATCGGCGGCGACCTCAACGAGTCGGGCGCGAACGCGCATCACGGCGAGGGCGGGGTCTTCGTCGCCGAGGCCGACGAGAGCGACGGATCGTTCCTGGCGTACTCGCCGTCGGTCGCCGTGGTGACCAACGTCGAGCCGGACCACCTGGACCACCACGGCACGGCCGAGGCGTACGTCTCGGTGTTCGCCGACTTCCTCGGCCGGATCGTGCCGGGCGGGCTGCTCATCGTCTGCGGTGACGACGAGGGTGCCGAGAAGCTGGGCGCGCTGGCCGCGGAGCGGGGCATCCGCGTCCGCCGCTACGGGCGTTCGGTCACCGGCGCCGACGACGCGAAGGTGCTCGACTACGCCCCCGCGCCGGACGGCGGCGTCGTCCGGATCTCGTTGCGGGGCGAGGAGATCGTCCTCCGGGTCGCGGTGCCGGGTGAGCACATGGCGCTGAACGCGATCGCCGCGCTGCTGGCCGGGATCGAGCTCGGCGCGCCGACCGAAGGACTGGCCGAAGGGCTCGCCGCGTTCGGCGGCGTGCGGCGGCGGTTCGAGTTCAAGGGCCGCGCGGGCGACGTCCGCGTGTACGACGACTACGCGCACCACCCGACCGAGGTCGACGCGCAGCTGCGCGCGGTGCGGACGGCCGCGGGCCAGGGCCGGGTCGTCGTGGTCTTCCAGCCGCATCTGTACTCGCGCACGAAGGCGTTCTCGAAGGAGTTCGCGGCCGCGTTGTCGCTGGCCGACGAGGTCGTCGTGCTGGACGTCTTCGGGGCGCGCGAGAAGCCGGAGCCCGGGGTGAGCGGCGCGCTCATCGCCGACCAGATCTCCGGTGTTCCCGTGCACTACCAGCCCGCGTTCGACGTCGCGGCGAAGCTCGCGGCGGATCTGGTCGAACCCGGCGACCTGCTGGTGACCATGGGCGCCGGCGACGTCACGCAGCTCGGCCCGGAGATCCTGGCCGAACTGGACCGGCGGGCGGGTTAGCCATGACAACGGCCGGCGGTCAGCCATGACACAGACCGGGGAACGCCGCCGCCCGGCCGAACCCGGTCGGCGTCCGCGCTCCGAACGGGTCAAGCGGACCCCACGGGCCGAACGGACTCAGCGGCTGAAGCAGCGGCGCGGCAGGCGGTCGGCGGACGACCGCCGCCGTTCCGCCCGGCCGACCCGGCACAAGGAGCTGCGGCGGCGCTGGGTCGCGCTGCTTTCGGTGCTGACCGCCGTCGCCCTCGTCTACCTGCTGTGGTTCAGCTCGATGCTGGGGGTGCAGCAGGTCGACGTCGTCGGGGCGAGCTCCGTGCCCGCGGACCAGATCCGCGCCGCGGCGGCGGTGCCGGACCAGAAGCCGATGCTGCGCCTGGACACCGACGAGATCCGCGACAAGGTGGCGCAGATGCCCGGTATCGCGACCGTCGACGTCTCCCGCTCGTGGCCGGGCACCCTCGAGATCACCGTGACCGAACGGACCGCGATCGCGTTCTTCGACAGCGGGCCCGGCGGCGACGGCGTGCACCTCGTCGACGGCGGGGGAGTGGTGTTCAAGACCGTCAAGGAACGGCCCGCCGGGCTGCCCGAGCTCAAACTTCCGCTGGTCTCGGCCGACGACCCGGTGACCCGCGCGGTGACCGGTGTCCTCGGCGTGATCCCGCAGCAGTTGCTCAAGCAGGTCACCACCGCGACGGCGAAGACCCCCGGCAGCGTCGAGTTCGCGCTGGCCGACGGGAAGACCGTGAGGTGGGGGACCTCGGCCGACACCGAACGCAAGGCGAAGGTCCTGGCCGCGCTGCTCACCCGCGAGGGCAAGGTCTTCGACGTCTCGGCCCCCGACCTGCCCACCGTCTCCTGACGCGTTTCGTCCTCTGGATGCGGTAGTGCTCAGCGGGTGACGAGGGCTTCGATACCGTCCAGCATGCGTTCCAGGCCGAACGCGAAGGTCTCGTCGGCGGCTTCGCAGGTGTCCGCGTCGTAGCCGCCGCTCTCCCAGATCCGCGTCATCGCCGGATGCCGCGTCACGTCGAAGTACTTCTCCCAGAACACCGACCGCTGCCCCCACCAGGCGTCCGTCGACTCCCCGGTCTCCTGCTCGACCTGCGCCGTCTCGGCGAAAAGCGTCGCGTTGGCCTGCACGTAGATCTCGATGCTGTTCGCGGCCGCGGCCGCCTTGCGCGGTTCCAGCCCGATGTCCGACACCGCCGCGATCACGTACTCCTGGCCCGCCATCAGCCCGGGCCCGAGCACCGGCCGCACCATGGACGTCGAACGCAGCCACGGGTGTGCCCGGAACACGGCCAGCGTGCGCTCGGCGTAGAGCCGCACCTGCTCGCGCCAGCCGTCCGGCCGCGGATCGCCGGGGCCGGGGAGGTTCCGTTCGGCGAGCACGGAGTCGACCATGAGATCGAGCAGTTCCGTCTTGCCGGGGACGTAGGTGTAGAGCGTCATCGTGCCGGCGCCGAGTTCCTTGGCGATCTGGCTCATCGACACGGTCGCCTCGCCCGCGCGGTCGGCGAGCGCGACGGCGGTGGCGATCACCTGGTCGAGGGTCAGTTTGGGTTTTCGTCCCCTGGTCGGCTGCCGGGCTTCGCCGCGGTCACGCCACAACAGATCGAGGCTGCGCTCGAAGTCCATCCACACTCCACTCGGCCGTGAAGCTGGATTCTACATTCTCGTATGAGGTACGGTTAATCTGATCCCGTAGGGCGTACGAAAAGGAGTGGGGAATCGTGACGATCCTGGTGACCGGTGCGACCGGAAGCGTCGGCAGGCTGCTCGTCGACGAACTGGTGGAGGCCGGGGCGCCGGTGCGGGCGCTGACCGTCAACCCGGCGAAGGCGGCGCTGCCCGAGCAGGTGGAGGTCGCCAAGGGCTACCTGGGCAAACCGGAGACGCTGCCGGAAGCCCTCGAAGGTATCGAGACCGTGTACCTGGCGCCGCTCGCGGCGAAGGTGGACGACTTCGTGAAGCTGGCGAAGGAGGCCGGAGTGCGCCGCGTGGTGGCGTTGTCGGGCAGCAACGCCGACGACCCGGCGGAGAACTCGAGCGGCGTGGACTACGCGATCATCGAGAAGGCGGTCCGGGAGGCGGAGTTCGACTGGACGTTCCTGCGGCCGGGCGCGTTCATGAACAACACCCTCGGCTGGGCGGAGACGATCAAGGCCGAGCGGGTGGTCAGCGAGGCCTACCCCGAGTCACGGATGACGCCGATCGACCTCGCGGACATCGCCGCCGTCGCGGCCCACGTCATCCTGACCGAGGGGCACGTCGGCAAGAAGCACACGCTGAGCGGGCCGACGGCGATCAGCCAGCGCGAACAGGTCGCCGCCATCTCGGCCGCGCTCGGCGAAGAGGTGGTCTTCCAGGAACTCACCAGGGAAGAAGCGAACAAGCAGTGGGCCGCCGCCGGGGTCCCGGCCGAGATCGCCGAGTGGCTGCTCGACGGCTTCGCGTACTTCACCGAGAACCCCGACAAGCCGACCGGCGTCGTCCAGGAACTCACCGGGCGGCCCGGCGTCACCTACGCGGAGTGGGCGGTGGCGAACGTCGAAGCGTTCCGCTGAGCCGTCACTCGCGTGATTGAAGCCGTATCTCGCGTGATTGGAGACGTTCCGGCTTCGATCACGCGAGATACGGCCAGGAACACGCGAGATACGGGTTGCCGGCCCCTCAGCGGGCCCGGCGGGGGAGGCGGGTCGGCAGTGGGGCGCCCCGCGGCTGGTCCGAAGCGGGGGGCGGGGACGATGGCTGGGGCAGCGGGGGCGGGGCCTGCGATTCGCGGGGCCAGGCCGGGGTGATCATCGCCTGGGCCCCGACCCGGCGGACGGGCAGCCCGTGCGACTTCCGGGCGGGCAGGCCGGGCCAGATCTCGCCCGCCTCCTTGGCGGCGTCGCGGATGGCGGTGCCGTCGAGCGAGGTGCGCGACTCCTCGATGTCGCGGTCGAGCCACTGGACGATGAACTCCAGCGGCCCGTCGGGCGGCAGCGGCCAGAGGAAGATCTCGTGGTCGACGTGGAACGCCGAACCGCCCAGCCCCTGCGCGCGCAGCACCGGCTGATCCGGTTTGGTGGCCGACGGCACGGAGATGGTCTCCGAACTGGCCCGCCTGCCGTCGGGGAACAGCACCCCGACCAGCAGCGCGTTGTAGTCCGGGACCCGGCGGTGGTCGATCAGGCCTTCGCCGGGTTCGTCGAGCAGGAGATCCCGCGAGTACACCGACAGCTGGAAGGACACCGACTCCGGCCAGACCTCGATGCCACGCAGCGCCACGATGGTCCGTTCGGCGCGGCCCAGCGGCATCGACCAGGGCAGGATCGCCGGGACGATGTACTCGTGCGGCGTCTCCACCCAGGGGCGGCCGTTGTAGCCGAACAGTTCCTGTTCCGGCACCGGGAACAGGGGGCGGCTGCGCGGACCGTCCGTGAAGAAGCTCATCGTGGCGCGGCGGAACGCGGGGTGAAGCTGTCCGACCTGCCGTTCACGCCGTCGACTACCACCATGCGCTCACGGTAGCCGATGACCATGCCGGTACTGAACGGTTTCAAAGCACCTTTCGCGTCACCCGAAGCCCTTGATCTTCACCTTCGTGCCCTTCGGCACCTTGGTGCCCGGCTGCGGATCCTGCTCCAGGACGAAGTCGAAACCACCGTTTCCGCCGCCGTGACCGTTCCCGTTTCCGCGACCCTGACGGTCCGGCTCCAGACCCGCCTGTTTCAGGATCTGGATCGCCTCCTCCATCCGCTTGAAGGTCACGTTCGGTACTTCGACGGCGTTCGAAACGAACACGCCGATCCGGCGGTTGCTCGCCTTGCCGCCGCCCTTCGGGTCGGTGCGGATCACCTGACCGGCGGCGAACTGGTCGGAGAACTCCTCGCCGGCCTGGAACGGCTGGAAGCCCGCCTGCTGCAGGATCTGGAACGCGGCGTCCTTGCTCTGGCCCGTGACGTCCGGGACCGGCGGCAGAGGCTCGGGGCCCTTGGACAGGATGATCGTGACCTGCCCGCCGATGTTCAGCTGCGAGCCGGGGCCAGGGTCGACGCGGACCACCTTGTTCTTGGCGACGTCGCTGTACTCCTGCTCGCCCTGGACCGGGGTCAGCTGCGCGGCCTTGATCGCCGTCTCCGCGTCCTGCTGGCTCGTCCCGGCCTGGATGTCCGGCACGATCGGACGGCCCTTCGACAGCACGACGTTGACCGTGGCGCCCGGCGCGAGCGACGTGCCCTCCGCGGGGTCGGAGCGGATCACCGTGTGCTGGGCGGCGGTGTCGCTGTACTCCTCGGTGTAGGCCGGGGTCAGCTTCGCCGACCGGAGCGCGTCACCGGCGGCGGCCTGGTTCATCCCGGTCAGCTTCGGCACCGACGACGAGGTCGGGCCGGAGTCGTTGAGGATGAAGGCGAACGCGCCGATCAGGCCGCCGAGGACCAGTACCGCGGCCGCGATCATCAGGTAGAGCCGCTTGCGCGACCCCGGCTGTTCGTCGTCCGCGGCCGGCTTGGGCCGCGGGGGAGGCGTGCGGGGCGGCTGCGCGGCCGGGATCTGCGGCTCGCGATGCAGCGCCTGCGTTCCGCGCGGCCCGGTGACCGGAAGGGTCGCCTCGGCGACCGGGGGCAGCACGGTCGTCGCGGCCGCGGCCGGAGCCACCGCCGGGACGGCGGGGATACCGGGGGTGGTGCGCTCGGCGTCGGTCTCGCGGTCGGCGTCGGCGGGCAGCGGGACCGGCACCGGGACCGCCGGGACGCCGAGGACGGTGCGCAGATGGTTCAGCTCGGCGAGGAACGCCGCGGCGTCGGCGGGCCGCTGCTCGGGGTCGCGGCGAGTGGCGCGCAGGATCAGCTCGTCCAGCTGCGGCGGGATACCCGGCCGCAGCTCGCTCGGGCGCGGGACGTCGTCGTTGACGTGCCGGTACGCCACCGAGAGCGCGGTGTCGCCGGTGTACGGCGGGCGTCCGGTGAGCATTTCGTAGAGCAGGATCCCGGCCGAGTAGACGTCGCCGCGCGAGGTGGTCGCGCCGGTCGCGACCTGCTCGGGCGAGACGTAGGCGACGGTGCCGAGGATGACGCTCGAACTCGTGGTGCCCGCGCTCGCGACCGCGCGGACCAGCCCGAAGTCGCCCACCTTGACCACGCCGCCCGACAGCGCGGTCCCCCCGCGGCCGATGAGGACGTTCTCCGGTTTGACGTCGCGATGCACCAGACCGGCGGCGTGTGCCGCGGCCAGCGCGGAGAGGACCGGTTCGGTGATGCTCAGCGCGAGCGCGACGTCCAGCGGACCGCGTTCGGCGAGCAGTTCGCGCAGGGTGCCGCCGTCGACGAGCTCCATGACCAGGAACGCGCGGCCGGACTCCTCGCCGCCGGGGGTGTCGAAGCCCTGGTCGTGCACCGCCACCACGTGCGGGTGGTGCAGCCGGGCCGCCGAACGGGCTTCCCGTTCGAAGCGTTCGACGAAGGACCTGTCGTCGGCGAACCGCGGGTCCATGATCTTGATGGCGACCTGGCGGTCCAGGCGGGTGTCGACGCCGCGGTACACCGACGACATCCCACCGCGTGCGAGCAGCTTGTCCACCCGGTAGCGGCCCTCGAGCAGAGTGCCCACCAGCGTGGGGTCCGTGCGTGTCACGGCTATGGATCGTACGGAAGTACCCATGTTCTGGTGTACGGGACCTGGGTCGCCGGGGATCACGATTCTCGACATTTCGTCGAATCGGCGGTATCCGTGACCATGCGGGCACTGTCCGTCACGGCTCGCGGCCGTCACCCATGCGCACTAACGGAGGGGGAGACGGAATGTGGCACAGTGTCACCTGTGAGTGGTATTCCCGTCGCCGACGACGTTCTCGATGCCGATGTGGCCGTTCTCCCGCTTCCGGAGGTCGCGACCGCGTTGGGCGTTTCGGCCAACAAGGTCCGCCAGATGCTGCGCGACGGCCACCTGATCGCCGTCCGGCGCAAGGGTGAGCTGTACGTCCCGGTCGCGTTCCTGGTGAAGGACGGCGTGGTCAAGGGGCTGGCGGGCACCATCACCGTGCTCGCGGACTCCGGGTTCAGCCGGACGGAGATGCTGCGCTGGCTCTTCGCCGAGGACGAGACCCTGCCCGGAACCACCCCGGTCAACGCGCTCCGCACCAGCCACGGCACCGAGGTCAAGCGGCGCGCGCAGGCGATGGCGTTCTAGTCCGCCCGGACGTTCCGACCAGTACATACGTCGCAGCCGCGAGAAGCTGGAATCCCGCCGCGGCACCCAGCGCGGCGGTTACGGAGAGTGCGCTCAACGGTCCTGCGACCGCGGCTCCGACCGCGAGTCCGGTGATCTTCACGCTCGCCGCCGTCGTGAAAACCTGAGCCCGCACCGCCGCGGGCGCCTCACGATGCCGGATGGCGAACAACGCCGAAAGCTGGGGTCCTTCCGCGAATCCGGCGAGTACGGCGGCGGCCAGCAGGAGCACCACGCCGTGACCTGCCGCCGCGAGCAGGAAACTCGCGCCCAGCAGGACGGTGCTGGCGAACACGGTGCGATCCGGCGGCGGTGGCTTGCGGGCCAGCACGGCGTTCGCGACCAGGGACGCGGCGGCCAGCACGGTGAGCAGGAGCGCGCCGAACCCCGGATTCCCCAGTCGCTGGGCGCCGAGCAGCGGATAGCAGACCACGGCGATCCCGATGCCGACGAAGGACACGGTGGACGTCGCGGTGGCCCGCAGCAGGGCGCGGTTGCGGAAGAGGACCGCGAACCCGTCGGCGAGCTGACGGCGGATCGGTCTCGTGGGCTTCGCCTCGGTGGCGGGCAGCGACCATGCGGCGGGGAAGGCGGCCGCGACCAGCGTGATCGCGAGCGCCACCGCGGCCGGGGCGCCGGCGTACGCGGCCACGAGCCCGGCGAGTCCCGGCCCGGCGAGGCTCGCGGCGGTGAACGTCATCGCGTCCAGCGTGCTCGCCCGCTCCAGCGGTGTCCCGCCGCGGACCTGCGGCAGCTGCGCCGTCCAGCCGCCCGCCAACGCGGGGTTGAGCAGCCCCGCCGCGACGGCCACCACGATCGCCGCGGGGAGCTCGACCAGCGCGAGCACCGCGCCGAGCCCGCCCGCGTACGCGAGCAGCGCCCACGCCAGCAGCCGTCCCGGCCGGGGACTGCGGTCGAGCAGGGCGCCGAGCAGCGGCCCGCCCGCCGCCGCGGAGATCGTCAGGCCCGCGAGCAGCGCGGACCCGGTGGCGGCCGAGCCGTCGACGCTGAGTCCCAGCAGGAGCAACGCAGGCCCGGACAGTTCGTCGCCGGTCCTGGCGACCGTCGCGCCGGTCAGGTAGACGGCGAGCCTGTAACGGCTTCTCATGACTGAGACGTTACAGTGGGATATGACTTCAGCGCAGCGGGATTTCCTGCCCGGTCGTTCGGCGCGGGCGGCGGCGCAGCGGGCGGTGGATCTGATGGTCGTGCTGCTGGCGCCGGATCCGTCGGCTTCCGCGGTTCGTTCCGTCTTGGAAGCGCACGGCGAAACGTCGGTCGAGTTGGCGCCGTCGGACGTCGCGTCGTTGCGTGAGGCGGCCGCGGAACTACGGGAGGTGTTCGCGGCGCGGGATGCCGCGGAGGCGGCCGGCGTGCTCAACCGGCTGCTGGCCCGCTACGCGCATCCGCCGCGGCTGACCGATCACGCGGACGGATTCGGCTGGCATCTCCACGTGGACGCCGACGACGACGGGCCGTGGGGCGCGTGGCTGGTGACGTCGTCCGCGCTGGCGCTGGCCGTGCTGCTGTCGGACCGTCAGGCGCCGCCGGGCGGGCTGTGTGCCGCTTCGGGGTGCGGGAAGCCGTTCGCGCACTTGGGCGGTGGGAGCCCGCGGCGGTACTGCTCGACGCGGTGCGCCACCCGGGAGCGGGTGGCGGCTCACCGGCGCGATCGGTCCCGGACGCCATGAAAGGTCCTTTCCTTGCAAAATTTGCAAGGAAAGGACCTTTCATGGCGCGTGAAGGAGCGGGTCAGGACTGCTGCTTGTCCCGCCACTCGATCCAGGACCGCAGCTTGTCGAGGTTGTAGTCGGGTCCGCCGGTCGCCACGGTGAACAGCGAGACACCCAGGTCCAGCAGCTTGGGGCCGAGTTCCTCGGGCTCACCGTCGACGGCGACCGAACGCTCGATCTCCTTCGGGTCGCGCCCGACGTCGGCGCAGTGCTGGTCGAGGATCTTGACCTTGCGCTCCACCACCTCCGGGTCGCCGAAGCCGTGCCAGATGTCGGCGTGCTTCGCGACCAGGCGCAGCGTCTTCTTCTCGCCGCCACCGCCGATCAGCACCGGGATCTTGCGGGTCGGCGCCGGGTTCAGCTTGCCGAACCGGCTCTCGATGCGCGGGAGCGCCTCGGCCAGGTCGTCGAGCCGCCCGCCCGCGGTGCCGAACTCGTAGCCGTACTCGTCGTAGTCCTTCTCGAACCAGCCGGAGCCGATGCCGAGGATCAGCCGTCCGTCGGAGATGTGGTCGACGGTGCGGGCCATGTCGGCGAGCAGTTCGGGGTTGCGGTAGCTGTTGCACGTCACCAGCGCGCCGATCTCGACCCGCGACGTCGACTCCGCCCAAGCGCCCAGCATCGTCCAGCACTCGTAGTGCAGCCCTTCGGGCTCGCCGTAGAGCGGGTAGAAGTGGTCCCAGTTGAAGACGATGTCCACACCGAGGTCTTCGGCCTCCGAAGCCGCCCGGCGGATCGCCTTGTACTCGGCGTGCTGGGGCTGAAGCTGGACGCCGATCCGGATCTTCCTGTTCGAAGCAGAGGTCATGATCGCAGCCTAAGCCTGGAGTTGCTCCACGTGCTCGCCAGCAGTCTCGGCAGCGCGACACCCAGACGGCGGCGACGGGGCACGACCGCGCGCGTGTTCAACACGTCGTACCCGAGGGCCACGATCTCGTCGAGGATGCCTTCGTAGAGCACGAGCGCGGTCCGCACGCAGTCACGGGATTCCTCGCGCAGCAACGGGATGCCCGCTTCGGCGCGGCGGTACACGGCCCGGTTGCGTGCCACCGCGACGGCGAGCGCGCGCCGCACCCGCCGGTCGGGCAGCCCGCGAGCGCGGGAGAATTCGAGCAACTCGCGGTCGACGCCGAACGCGGCCAGTTCCTCGGTCGGCAGGTACAGCCGCCCCCGGTCCAGGTCCTCGCCGACGTCGCGCAGGAAGTTGGTCAGCTGGAACGCCTCGCCCAGCGCGGCGGCCCCGGGCACGGCTTCCTCGACCGGGACGACGGTGCCGAAGATCGGCAGCATCTGCAGGCCGATCACCTCGGCCGAACCGTGGATGTACTCCCGGAGGTCGGCGTAGGTCGCGTATTCGGTGATCTTGAGGTCCATCGCCATGGACCGCAGGAACGCGTCGAACAGGTCGCGGTCGAGGCCGTGGCGCCGCACCGTGTCGGCGAGCGCCGTCAGCACCGGATCGGCGGGTGTGTCACCGTCGAAGACCCGCGCGACCAGGGTGGCGACCTCGTCCAGCGCGACCGCCGGATCGGTGCCGGGCGCGGGATTGTCGACCACCTCGTCCGCCATGCGTGCGAAGCCGTACAGCGCGTGCGCGAACGGCCGCGTCCGCGGCGGCAGCAGCCGGGTCGCGAGGAAGAAGGTGCGGCCGTAGTGCGCGTTGATGCGGCGGCATGCGTTGTACGCGGCCCGCAACGCCGGTTCGGTGATGCCCGCGGCGTCGAGTTCGCTCATCGGCCGGTGACCCTTCCCGCCGCGAGCCTGCCGGAGATCACCACCGGCGGGATGCCGACGCCCGGCGTGGTCCCGCAGCCGGCCAGCACGACGTTGTCCACCGCCCGCATCAGGTTCCCCGGCCGGAACGGGCCGGTCTGGGCGAACGTGTGCGCGAGCGAGAACGGCGTGCCCGCGGTGAGCCCGCGTTCCGCCCAGCCCGCCGGGGTGATCATCTCGTCGACGGAGAAGTCGTCCGAGAAGCCGGTGAGGCCGCGTTTTTCCAGCGTGCGCAGGAGTTCCGCGCGATACGCGGGCCCGACCCGGCCCCAGTCGATCTTGCCGCGGACGAGGTTCGGCGCCGGGGCCAGTACCGAGATCACCTGGTCGCCGCCGGGCGCGAGGGCCGGCTCGGTCGCCGTCGGCCTGGTCACCAGCAGCGAAGGATCGCTCATCAGCTTGCCTTCGCGGATGATCTCCGAGAACGTCTTCTCCCAGGCGTGGCCGAAGAAAATGGTGTGGTGGCCCAGATCCGGCCACGTTTTCGGCGCGTGCCCGTGCAGCACGACGGCCGACGGCGAGTACCGCAGCGGCAGCGGACGCCGGGGGCGGGCACCGAGCAGCCGGTACGCGGTGCCGAGTTCGGTCGCGAGAACCACCGTGTCGCAAGGGATCCGCTCACCCGTGCGGGTCCGTACCGCGCGCACCCGCGAGGAAACCCTTTCCAGCCAAGCGGCTTCGGTGCCGAAACGCAGCTCCGCGCCGGCGCGTTCGGCCGCGTTCGCCATCGCCCGCGCGATCTCGCCCATCCCGCCCGACGGGTAGTAGACCCCGCCGACGGTGTCCATGTAGGAGATGACGCCGTACGCTCCGATCGCGCGCGCCGGATCGAGCCCCGCGTAGAGCGCCTGGAAGGAGAACAGCCGGCGCACCCGGTCATCGCGCAAGAACCCGCCGATCTTCGGGCCGAGCCGTCCGAAACCGCCCAGCGCGGCCAGTTTCGCCAGCTCCGGGCGCACGAGATCGAACGGCGAATCGAAGTTCGCGCCGATGAAGTGATTCTTCTGCACCGCGTACAGCTCGGTCAGCCAGCGGCGCAGCCGCCGGTAGCCCTCGGCCTCGGCGGGACCGGCGGCCTCGCGGATCTCGGCCTCCATCGCCGCCGCCTCGGTGTGCACGGCGATCGTGCTCCCGTCGGCGAACCGCGCGCGATACGCGGGGTCGAGCCGGGTCAGCGTGAGGTTGTCCGCCAGGGATTCGCCGACGGCGGAGAAGGCCTCGTCGAGCAGTTCCGGCATGGTCAGCACGCTGGCGCCGGTGTCGACGGTGTTGCCGCCGAAATCCGCCTGCCCGGCCCTGCCGCCGGGAGTCTTGTCCTGCTCCAGCAGGGTCACCCGGCGTCCGGCGCCGAGCAGGTGCAGCGTCGCCGACAGCCCGGCGAGCCCGCCACCGATCACCACCACGTGGTCACTCGGACCGGTGACCGTGCGCATCAGTAGGTCCGCTGGGTCGCCTTGACGACCAGCCCGGTCAGCGCGGCGGGAGCGGGTTCGGCCAGGTGGGCGCGGTCCAGCGCGGCCATCGCGGAGTCGGTGAGCTCGTCGATACGGCGTTCCACCGCGTCGACGGCGCCGACGTCCTGCAACGCCTCGCGCACGGTCTCGACGGCGTCTTCGGACAGGTGTGCGTCGCCGATGGCGTCGGAGATGACCTTCGCCGCCGCGTCCTTGCCCTGTTCGGCCGCCCGCTGGAGACCCAGCGCGACCAGCAGCGTCCGCTTGCCCTCACGCAGGTCGTCGCCCGCGGGCTTGCCGGTGACCGACGGGTCGCCGAACACGCCGAGCAGGTCGTCCCGCAGCTGGAACGCCACGCCGACCTCGTCGCCGAACTCGCGCAGGGTCTCGATCAGGTCGTCGTCGGCGCCGCCGAGCGCGGCACCGAGGTGCAGCGGGCGCTGGACGGTGTACGCGGCCGTCTTGAGCTTGCAGATGTGCAGCGCCGCCTCGGGGGAGGCGTCGCCGGTGGCCTGGGTGCGGACGTCGAGGTACTGCCCGGCGAGCACCTCGGTGCGCATCGCGCGCCACGCCGGCCGCGCCGCCGCGAGGGCCGCGGGCGGGAGCGGGGCCTCGCCGAACATGTCGTCGGCCCAGGCCAGCGCGAGGTCGCCGACCAGGACGGCGGTCGCGAGCCCGAACGTGCTCGGCGAACCCAGCCAGCCGCTGTCGGCGTGCAGTTTGGCGCCCGCGATGTGCACCGTCGGCGAACCGCGGCGCGAATCGGAGGAGTCGATGAGGTCGTCGTGGATCAGCGCGCACGCCTGGATCAGCTCCAGGCTCGCCACCGCCTGCAGGACACCTTCGACGTCCGGCCCGTCCGGGTCGCCGCCCGCGCCGCGCCAGCCCCACCAGGCGAACGTCGGGCGCAGGCGTTTGCCGCCGCCCAGCACGAATCCGGCCAGCGCGTCGATCCCGGCCCCGACCGTCGGCTCGGTGCGGCGGATTTCGGCACCGGCGCGCTCGAGGAATCCGGCCAGCGCCCGCTCGACGTGGGCGGGCAGATCGGCGTCGTAGGCGGACGTGTCCATGAGCACATCCTCCGGGAAGGACGTCGTCGTGACCCAGTCGGGTGCCTTCGAATGTGGCGGAACTCGCCGCATTCCGTCCTCTGAATGCGGTAGTTGCCCGCGCAAGGACCGCATTCAGAGGACTAAACGCGGGTCTTGTCGTAGTGCCGCTTCGCTCGCGCCCGGTTCCCGCAGTCCGACGAACTGCACCAGCGCCGCGACCGGTTGCGCGTGTGGTCGGTGAAGATCCAGCCGCAGCCGGGACCCTCGCACTCCCGGATCCGTTCCAGCTCCCCGGACCGGAGCAGGTCTTCGGCCGCCAGCGCGAGGAAGTGCGGCAACGCGGTGTCGTCCACCAACGGCACCTGCCACCGCAGCGGCAGGGACGGCGTGAGTTCGGCGTGCCGGTACGCCGCCAGCAGCGGCCTGCGCAACGCCGTGACGTCCGGCGGATCCGACGTCAGCACGCGATACAGCGTCTCGCGGAAGTCCTTCACCGCCTCCAGGACGGCTTCGGAGATCTCCAGCCGTCCAGTGCCCGCGCCGACCAGGACGATCCACTCGGACAGCCGTTCCGGAGCCGAAAGCCGGTCTTCCCGCCGGGCCGGATCGCGCCGCCAGGAAACGGTGTTGACCAGGTCCAACGGCACGCTCCCGCCGATGCTGTCGTACCCGTCCCAATGGCCGTCCACGAATCCTCCTAATGGTCAAAACAAGTTTAGCTTGTTAGGGTCGAACCATGACAACGCTCCGGCGGAACTACCTGGCCGGCGCCCGTGTCGGGCTCGGACTGGGTGTCGCGACCTTCGTCCTCGGTGTCACCTTCGGCGCGTACAGCCAGACCCTCGGCTGGGGGATCGCCGCCCCCATCGTCGCCTCGATCGTGGTGTTCTCCGGCTCGGCCCAGTTCGCGATGGCCACCGCGCTCGCGGGCGGCGGCAACCTCGCGGTCGCGGTCGGCGCGGCCGCCCTGATCAACGCCCGGTTCCTGCCGATGGGCGCCGCCGTCGCCGCCGATCTGCGTGGCGGACGCCTGCGCCGCGCGTGGGAAGGCCAAGCCGTCGTCGACGGTTCATGGGTCGCCGCCCACCTCGGCGAAGGACGCTTCGACCGCGAGAAACTCATCGGCTGCACGCTCGTCCAGCTGCCCGCGTGGGTGCTGGGGACGGTGCTCGGGGTGCTGGCCGCGCCGCCGCCGGACGTCGTCTCCCGGTTCGGGCTCGACGTCGTGTTCCCCGGCTTCTTCCTGGTCCTGCTCATCGACGAACTGCGCCGGTCACGGCAGGCGGTGCTGACCGCGGCGCTCGCCGCCTGCCTTGCCGGGATCCTGGTGCTGTTCGTCCCGGTCGGGCTCGCGCTGATCGGCGCTTCGGCCGCCGCGCTGGTCGGGCTGGGGGTGCGGCGATGACGCTCTGGCTCACGATCGTCCTGGTGGCGCTGGTCAGCATCGGGTTCAAGGCGGCGGGACCGGTCCTGCTCGGCGACCGGACGCTGCCGCCGCGGCTCGCGGGGGTGATCGCGTTGCTCGCGCCCGCGCTGCTGGCCGGGCTCGTGCTCACGGACGTGACCGGCCCGGCCTGGTCCGGGCTCGACTGGACGCTTTGCGCCGGTCTGGCCGCGATCGCGGTGACGTACGTGCTGCGCGTGCCGGTGCTCGCCGCGATCCTCTGCGGCGTGGTCGTCACGGCGGTGCTGCGGTTCCTCGTCTAGTGCCAGAACGGTCCGCTCAGCCCGGCCTGCTCGAAGTAGGCGGCCGCCGCGGCCGGGTCACGGCGGGTGTAGCCGTGGTCGAGCCTGCCGTCGTACCAGCCGGCCGCGAGCCGCCACAGCGTCGCCAGATCCATGACGTAACCCTTGTCCTGCCCCGTTTCCGCCAGCCATTCGTCCACACAGGACTCACCGCAGAACAGGCTCTGGTTGGCGCAGGTGTGCACGACGTCGTCCCACATCCGCGCCACCGGGACCAGGAAATGCGCGACCAGACCACCCTTCGGCGGAGTCCGGTCGTTCACCATCAGCGCCTGGGGTTCGCCGCAGCCGCGGCAACGGGTGGATACCAGCACCTCGGGCTCGCCCTTGACCAGATGCGGGATCGCGAACGCGTCCCACGCGCAGCCGCCCCACCACAACGTGCGCTCGCCCATCACGGAGAACCCGAGCGGGATCGCCGCGAACGGATGCGCCAGCACGACGTGCTCGCATTCGTCGAGGACGAGATGCCGCCGCTCCGCGAGCCGGTGCAGTGCCTGTTTCGCCACCGCGAGCGATCCGTGGGCGGCGTCGGCCAGTTCCGGGGCCGTCGGCGGCCTCCCGTGCTCGGCGAACGCGCGGTAGACCGCCACGCGGACGTCCTCGTCCCAGCTGGTGTCGGTTTCGGCGCTCATGGCGGCTCCCTGTGCTCGTCTCCGAGTCTCCCCAGGTCGGCCCCCGTCGGCAACCGCTCGTACGTGGCCGAAGTCGCCCGTCCATAGCCTGAGAGGGGGCTCCCAGCCAGCGGACATTCCCCCTTAACATGGGCCGTATGACGTCGGTGGTCGAGCGGTTGCAGGGTGATGGACCCGTGTTCTCCATCGAGTTCTTCCCGCCCCGGGACGCGGCCGACGAGGCCGTTCTATGGAAGTCGATCCGGGAACTCGAGCCGCTGGACCCGGCATACATGTCGATCACCTACGGCGCGGGCGGCTCCAGCCGGGACGGCACGATCCGCAGCATCGCCCGCGTCGCGACCGAAACCACGCTGGTGCCGATGGCGCACCTCACCGCCGTGAACCACTCGGTCGCGGAACTGCGCAACGTCATCGGCTGGTACGCCGCCGTCGGCGTGCGGAACATCCTCGCGCTGCGGGGCGACCCGCCGGGCGATGTCTACGGCGACTGGGTCCCGCATCCGGACGGGCTGAACTACGCCGAGGAACTCGTCGAACTGGTGCGTTCTCTCGGCGACTTCTGCGTCGGAGTCTCGGCCTTCCCGTATGGCCACCCTCGCTCGGCCGACCTCGAAGCCGACACCGAATACCTCGTGCGCAAGCTGCGCGCGGGCGCGGATTTCGCGATCGCGCAGCTGTTCTTCGAACCGGAGGACTTCCTCCGCCTGCGTGACCGGGTGGCGGCCACCGGCTGCGAGGCACTGGTCATCCCCGGCATCATGCCGCTGACCACGCCGCGGACGCTGCACACGTCCATCAAGCTGTCCGGCGCGCCCGCGCCGCGGCGGCTGCTGGACCGGCTGGAGCCGCTGGCCGACGACCCGAAGGCCTTCCGCGCCGCGGGTATCGACGCGGTGACCGAGCTGGGCGAGCGGCTCATCGCCGAAGGCGTCCCCGACCTGCACTTCTATACGTTCAACCGGTCCAAGGCCACGCGTGAGGTGGTCAGCAGGCTCGGGTTGGTCCCCGCGCGGGCGTAACTCCGTACCGAAGTCGCCCGCGATCCCGGTAGCGTGCCGGTCATGGCTTCAACCGCGCGAAGTGTGCACGAGATCTGTGACCGGTACGTCGACGAGTACGCCGCGGCCGACCCGGTCGCCGCGACGACGTTCGGAATCTCCGGATACGACGACCAGCTGACCGACTATTCGCCCGCCGGGCACGCGGCCAGGGCCGCGATCGCCGCGCGCGCACTGGCCGACATCGCCGCGGCCGAACCGGTCGACGACGGTGAACGCGCGGCCAAGGCCGTGTTCAGCGAGCGGATCGCGCTGAACCTCGAGATCCACGAAGCCGGTCTCGACATCGCGGCGCTGAACGTGATCGAAAGCCCGGTGCAGGAACTGCGCATGGTCTTCGACTTCATGCCCACCGAGACCGCGCAGGACTGGGCGACGATCGCCGCCCGGATGGCGAGGGTGCCCGAAGCGCTCGACGGTCTCCGTACGTCGCTGCTCGCGTCCGCCGACGCGGGCCGGGTGGCGGCGTTGCGGCAGGTCGGCAAGGTCGCCGAACAGGCCGAAACCTGGGCCGGGCTGAAGGACGAGACCGGTTTCTTCGAGACCCTCGCCTCCGGCGCGAAAGACGTCGACGAGAAGCTCCGCGCCGAACTCGGCCAGGCCGCTCACGCCGCCCAGGAGGCGTACGCGGAGTTCGCCGGTTTCCTCCGCGCCGAGCTCGCCCCGCTGGCGCCGGTCAAGGACGCCGTCGGCGCCGAGGTCTACCAGCTGTGGTCCCGGGTGTTCACCGGCGCCACCCTCGACCTGGACGAGGCCTACGCCTGGGGCTGGGCCGAGTTCACCCGCCTCGAAACCGAGATGCGCGAGGTCGCCGGCCGGATCAAGCCCGGCGCCACCCTCGCCGAGGCGGCCGCCGCCCTCGACGCCGACCCCAAGTACACCGTGCGTGGCCGGGCGGAATTCCAGGCCTGGATGCAGAACCTGTCCGACAACGCGTTGAAGTCGTTGCGCGGCAAGCACTTCGACATCTCCGACCGGGTGATGGCGCTGGAGTGCAAGATCGCCCCGCCGGGCGGCACCGTCGGCGCGTACTACACCGGCCCGAGCGAGGACTTCTCCCGCCCCGGCCGCATGTGGTGGTCGCTGCCGCAGGGCCGGGACGAGTTCACCACCTGGCGCGAGGTCAGCACCGTCTACCACGAGGGCGCGCCGGGTCACCACCTGCAGATCGCGACCGCGGTCGACCAGTCGGAGTCGCTGAACAAGTACCAGCGGCTGCTCGCGTTCACCTCCGGGCACGCCGAGGGCTGGGCGCTGTACTCCGAGCGGCTCATGGAGGACCTCGGGTTCCTCGCCGACGACGGCGAACTGTTCGGCATGCTGTCCGAGCAGCTGTTCCGCGCCGCGCGGGTGATCGTCGACATCGGCATGCACCTGGAACTGGAGATCCCGGCGGGCACCGGTTTCCACGAGGGCGAGCGGTGGACGCCCGAGCTGGGCCTGGAGTTCATGCTCACCCGGACCGTCACCGACCCGGCCCACGTGCACGACGAGATCGACCGCTACCTGGGCTGGCCGGGGCAGGCGCCGTCGTACAAGCTCGGCGAACGGCTCTGGCTCACCGCCCGCGAGGAGGCCCGCGCGCGGCAGGGCGACGCGTTCGACATCAAGCAGTTCCACACGCGGGCGCTGGCGCTCGGCGGGATGGGGCTCGACACGCTGCGGGAGATGCTGGCCGCTCTCGACTGACCCGCCGCTCTCGCCCGCCCGTGCCAGGAACGGTCCTTTCCTTGCAAATTTCGCAAGGAAAGGACCGTTCCTTGCATCCGGAGGGGGCCTCCGCGTGCCGCAATTCACGTGCCCCCGATACCGCGGCCTTGATACGTTCCCTCTCGTGCACCGGATCTTTCTCGTCACCCCACCCCCCGCTTCCTGAGCGGGGTGTCTCCGGCCGCGCGGCGTTCCCGCCGCCCGGCCGATCCGTGCTGCACTGAAGCACCCCGCGTCGTCGACGTCCTTTCCGACAGACACAGACGCAGGAGCGTTTCCCCATGTCCGTTGCCGTACCCACGCGTGCCCGATCGTCGGCCGCGCTCGTCCTCGCCGGGGTCCTCTGGGGGACCGGCGGCCTCGCCGGATCCCTGCTCGCCTCCCGGGCGGGGCTCCATCCGCTGAGCGTCGCCGCGTACCGGCTGCTCATCGGCGGTGTGATCGCCACCGGCTACCTCTGGCTCACCGGAGGCCTTCGCGGCCTTCCCCGCACGCCACAGGCCCGTCGCCGCCTCCTGGCGGTCGGCGGGTTGTTCGCGCTCTTCCAGACCAGCTACTTCGCCTCGGTCTCGCTGAGTTCCGTGAGCGTCGCGACGATGACCACCATCGGCAGCGCGCCGGTGCTGCTCGCCGTCGCGACGGTCGTCAAAACCCGCCGCCTGCCCGGAGCGTGGACGGCCGTGTCCCTGGCCGGGTCGCTCGCCGGGCTCGCGCTGCTGCAATGGACGCCAGGGCAGGAAGCCGACGTCGCCGGTGTCTTGTTCGCCCTGCTCGCCGCGGCCGGGTTCGCCGCGCTGACACTCGTGACCGCGACCCGGGTCGAGGGGCTGGATCCCTTGCCCACCACGGCTTTCGGCTGCCTGATCGGCGGCGCCGCGCTCACTCCCGCCGCGTTGTGGTTCGGGATGGCCGTGCCGTTTCAGGCCGACGTGCTCGCGCTCGTCGTCTACTTCGGCGTCGTGCCCACGGCGCTGGCGTACGCCGCGTACTTCCGCGGCCTCGAAAGCGCGCATCCGGTCCTGGCCGCGTTGTCCGCGCTGCTCGAACCGCTGACCGCCGCGCTGCTGTCCATGGCCGTGCTCGGGGAACGGCTCGGCGCCGTGGGCTGGTGCGGCGCGGTGGTACTCATCGCCGCGCTCGCGGTCGCCTACACGAAACCCTAGAGCGGCAGCGTCCGGCCGAGGATCGCGAAGGGCCGCGGATCCCCGGCGAAGTGGTAGTCCCGCAGCACATCGACGAATCCGACGCGCCGGTACAGGTTCCAGGCCCGGCTGGTGCCTTCCGGCGTGGAAAGGAGGACGTGGGCGCTGGGCACGCCGTCGAGCAGCCGTCGCAGGAGGTCTTCGCCGATCCGTTTCCCCTGGCTTTCGGGGCTGACGTGGATCTCGGTGAGCTCGAAGTAGTCGGACATCCAGTGCTCGGCGGCGGCCTGGCCCTCGCGACGGGTCAGGCCGTGGCGGACCTGTTCGTGCCACCACTGGCCGCCGCGGCCCTTGTAGCCGTAGGCGAGCCCGAGCAGGACGCCGTCCGCGTCGAGCGCGGCCATGCAGCGCCAGCCTTCGCGCAGCGCGTGCGTGAGCCACATCGGCGCGCGTTGCTCCGCCGTGCCTTCGGGGTAGCGCATGGCGTTGACGTAGATGGTCAGCGCCTCGGGGAGCCGGGCGCGGAACTCGTCCGCGGACAGCTGGACGTAGCGGGTGCATTCCGAGGACATCGCGGTCACGGGCGCCCATCCTGCCTGTCGCCCGCGACGTCCGCGGGAGTGCCCCCGGTCAGCGCGACGAGGCCGGCGAACGTCGTGGGGTACACCGACTTCGGATGCCCGGCGGCCGCCCAGACGACTTCGTGGGCGCGTAACGCGGTGTCGACGAGGGTGGTCAACGCCTTCGGGTGACCGACCGGGGCGACGCCGCCGATCGGCTGCCCGGTGTGCGCGCGGACGAAATCCGCGTCCGCCTTGCCGATCTCGTCGGCGCCGGTCAGCGAAGCGAGGAGACCGGTGTCGGCGCGGTGCGCGCCGGAGGTCAGGGCGAGCAGGGCCGTTTCGGTGTCGCCGGTGCGGCTGCGGAAGACGAGGCTGTTCGCGATCGCGCCGACCTCGACACCGAGTGCTTCGGCGGCCTGGGCGGCCGTGCGGACTTCGGCGGGGAGGATCCGGATCCCGTCCGCGGCGGCCTGCTGGCCCGCCTCGGCGAGCGCGGCCGCGACCTTGGCCACCGAGGGATGGTCGATGGTGCTCATACGCCTATGAGATCACGTGGCCGATGCCGTGTCCCGCACCACATGCGGCGATCACCCCGCTACGGGGTTGAAGAAATGAGCACTTCAGGGTTACATTGGAGTTGTTCGAACAGACGTTCGACATTCGGTGAGCGCGCACCGGTAGGTGCCCGGCGCGGGGGCGGGGGAAGCGCCTCGGCGCCGGGCACCGGCCGGCGCTCACGTACAGGAGGAGGGTCGTCATGTCCGTTTCGGTCGTGTCCCCCGACGAAGCCGAGAGGCCGGGGGGCACCGCGCAGCCCGCCCTGCCCATGTCGTTGCGCCCGCCGGCACCACCCGCGGCGGTCTCCTTGTACGCACAGGCGAGGCGGGGGCTCGCCGAAGCAGAGCGGGAAAACGATCCCGCGGAGCGGTTCATCGGTGCCTATCTCGCCGCGCTGCGGGGCGCCGCGGCGGTACTGGAGGCCCGCGGCCGTCCGCACCGGGGCCGTGCCCGCCCGGCGAGCGGCTGGGTGCTGCTCGACTCCGTCGCGCCCGAGCTGAAGGAATGGGCGGCGTTCTTCGCGGCCAACTCGGCGACGCGGGCCGCCGCGCAGGCGGGTATCACCGGCAAGGTCACCGTCGAACTGGCGGACGAGCTGACGCGGGCCGCCACGGTGTTCCTGGAACTGGTGCGACGGGTGGTGCACGGGCTGCCGATGGGTGATTCGGCGCATGTCGCCTGAATCACCGGGGAGAGGGGGTGCCCGATGGCCGGGCAGGCCATGATCGACCAGGGCAGGTTCCTGGAGGTGATCGGCGCCGAAACCGAGCTGATGGCTCAGGTGGCGCACACCGCGTCCGCCGACGCGCCGGTCCCGACCTGCCCCGGCTGGACACTCGGCGAGGTCCTCCGGCACGTGGGCAGCGTGTACCGGGTCACCCGCCGCTGGATCACCGACGGGCGGCGTCCCGAGCACTGGCAGCGCAAACCAGGGCCGGGGCAGACCCTGGATGAGTACTTCCGCGAGGGCCGGGACGAGCTCGTCGCCGAGCTGTCCGCGCACGATCCGGACGAACTGGCACCGACCTGGTGGCCGGCGGACCGCAGTTACGGGTTCTGGCGGCGCCGGATGGCGCACGAGACGACGATCCACCGGATCGACGCGGAGAGCGCGGCCGGCCGGGACGTGTCGGAGATCCCCGAAGACGTGGCGGTCGACGGGATCGACGAGGCGCTGGTGCTCTGGTTCGGGCAGCGGCTGCCGTTGCTCGGGCTGTCCGGCACCAAGACCGGATCCGTCGGTGTCCGCACCGCGGGCCACACCTGGATCGCCAGGGCCGGCCCCACGGAGACGGTCGCCTGGCGGTGCTCGGCCGACGAAGCCCAGCGCGCGGACGATCTGATCACCGGGAAGCCGGACAAGATCTACCGCTGGCTCTGGGGCCGGGCGGGTCCGACGGCGGTGACGGTCAGCGGAGACCAGGACATGGCGGGACAACTCTGGGCCCTTCTGCGGCTCGCGACCCGATGACCGGTCGGTGGGGAAGCCAAACCGGTCAAGAGCGGGTCGACGGAGCTGAAGATGTGCCTGTAGAGCGACCGAACACGTGAACCTACTCGGCCGCCGTTGGTCGCGGGTTCACCTACGACAAGGAAAGTGTCGGTGGTGCCGTCTAGGTTCACGGTGTGGTGGCACATCTGGTGAACCTGGTCTTCGATTCGGCCCTTCCCAGGGATCTGGCGGGTTTCTGGGAAGGGCTGTTCAGCTGGGACGCGCCGTTCGAGCCGGCGTTTCGTTCCGAAACGCGGCCCAAAGGGCGCAAGAACCGGCTGCATCTGGATCTGGCGAGCCGTTCGCCCGGGCACCAGGCCGAGCTGGTGGACCGTGCGCTGTCCCTCGGCGCACGGCACATCGACATCGGCCAGGGCCCGCCGGAGGAGAAACGGGTGCCGTGGGTGGTGCTAGCGGATCCGGAGGGCAACGAGTTCTGTGTCCTCGAGCATCGAGAGCAGTACGAGGGCACCGGCGCGCTCGCGGCGGTCGTCGTCGACGCCCTCGATCCGGAGCGGCTCGCGCGGTTCTGGGCGGCCGCGCTGGGCTGGGAGATCGGCGTCCGGGAAGAGACGATCGTGGGCCTGCGGCCGCCGGACGGTCGCGGCCCCTGGGTCGAGTTCCTCGCCACGAAAGAGGACAAGGTGGAGCGGAACCGGCTGCGCTTCGAGATCGCGCCGGGGCCGGGCGGGAGCCGGGCGGCCGAAGTCCGGCGCCTGCTGGGGCTGGGCGCGCTAGGGCGCGGTACGGCGAGCCGAGGCGCCGTGTCCCTGGTGG
Source organism: Amycolatopsis japonica (assembly GCF_000732925.1). Lineage (NCBI taxonomy): Bacteria > Bacillati > Actinomycetota > Actinomycetes > Pseudonocardiales > Pseudonocardiaceae > Amycolatopsis > Amycolatopsis japonica. The sequence goes on along the minus strand of NZ_CP008953.1, from coordinate 5,829,289 downwards.
ATCCGGAGGGCAACGAGTTCAGCGTGCTCACGCCCCGCTGAGTGTTTCGCCCCGGTTGCGCGGCGGCGTCGAACGCTGACCTGAGCGAAACACCCGCGCCGTGGGCAGGCAACAACCGGCCGGGACCGTTGAGGTCATGGAGACCTATCGAGCCCGGCCCGCCCTGGTCCATCCCGGCGAAGAGACGGTGGCCGCTTCGGCCTGGCGTGTCCGGATCCGCGTGGACGACCGGCCCGGCACGCTGGCCAGGATCGCGATCCGGCTGGCCGACCTCGAGTGCAACATCCTCGGGCTGTCGGTGCTGCCGGTGCCCGGCGGCGTGCTCGACGAAATCGTCCTGCGGCCGGCCACCGGGTTGCCGCGGCAGCTGCTCATCGACGCGATCCGCGACGAAGGCTGCGAATGCTCCGCCGTCGTCGACGCGGATCTGGCGGAACTGGTCGATCCAGCCACCGCGACCCTCACCGCGGCCAAACGTGCCGTCGAGGAGCCCAACGGACTCGCGGAGGTGCTCCGCGGCGTCCTGGCGGCCGACGTCGTCACGAAGGTTCCGTCGATCGAGTCGAACCCGGCCCGCACGGAAGGCGGGCACCGGGCGGTGTTCCCCGCGGGGGACGGCGCCGCGTTCGTCGCCCGCCGCCGGTGGTCGCCGTTCGTCGAACTGGAATTGAGCCGCGCCGTCGCGCTGACCGGCCTGGTCGTCGCCGTCCGCGACAACGTGACCGGCCCGATCGTGCTCGACCGGCCCGACGGCGCCGCGGTCGTGCTGCGCAAGGGTGTCCCCGGTGACGCGGAAGCGGTGTCCGCGCTGCATCAGAGATGCTCGATGACGACGCTCTTCCACCGCTATCACACCGGAATGCGTGCCGTACCGCGTCGCTGGCTGCACCGGCTCCTGATGCCGCCGCGCGGGATCAGCCTGCTCGCGGTCTGCGGCCGCGACGTGATCGGCCTCGGTCAGCTGATCCCGTCGGCCGACGGCGGCGCGGCCGAAATCTCGCTCCTGGTCGAGGATTCCTGGCAGCGCCAAGGCATCGGCACGGCTTTGCTGTCCCGGCTCGCCACGCTCGCCCTGGCCAAGGGGGAGCGCGAGCTCACCGCCGTCTGCCTGCCCGGCGACGATTCCCTGTACCGCACCGCCGTCCGCGTGGGGCTCCGCCCCGAACGCGTCACCGGAGACTCCGGCACCCTGAGCTTCACGCTCCCCGACCCCCGCGTTTAGTCCTCTGGATGCGGTCGTTCGCTTTACCAACCACCGCATCCAGAGGACGAAATGCGGGAGGAGGTCAGCGGTTCCAGAACCAGTCTTTGCCCCGGGCCTCGCCGAGTGCGCGCTTCTTGCGCTCGGGAGTGAGCCGCTCCAGGTACAGCTTGCCGTCGAGGTGATCGGTCTCGTGCTGCAGGCACTGGGCGAGCACGTCGACCCCTTCGACCTCGACGGGCTCGTTGCGCAGGTCGACACCGCGCACAACGGCGTGCTTCGCGCGCACCACCGGGAACCACAGCTCCGGCACCGACAGGCAGCCCTCGCCGATCTCGTGTGTCTCTTCGGACAGCTCGACGATCTCAGGGTTGATCACGTATCCGCTCAGCCCGCCGACGTCGTAGCTGAACACCCGCAGCCCGACCCCGATCTGCGGCGCCGCCAGCCCCGCGCGCCCGGCCGGTTTCACCCCGTCCATCAGATCGGTCACCAGCGACTCGATCTTCTTGTCGAATGTCGTGACCGGGTCGCATACGGTCTTGAGCACGGGATCCCCGAAATAGCGCAGGTCGCGCATCACCATGTTCGAACGTCCTTCTCCGCAGGTCTGACTGCCTGTTGGTGAACCCGCGTCCGCGATCGCGTCGGCAGGGCGCAATCTGGTCTTCCAGGTCGCGGCGGGTGCTGATGGCGTACGGTCACCTTCCGGACAAAAATCTCAGCTCCGCCAACAGGCTCTGAGCGGTGATTCTAGGCCCGCAGGCGCAGTCCCTTCGGAGTCGCCCGGAAACCCGCCTCCTGGAGGACGGCCGAAAGCTCCGACGTGAGCGCCACCTCGCCGTCGGCCTTCTGCACCGCGAGCTGGCCGAGCCAGCCCTCCCGCACAGCCGTGGACAGCGCCCGCGCGGCCGACCGCAACGTCTCCTGATCCTCGGTGAAGCTCAGCAGCGACCGGCCGCCTCGCTCCACGTACATCGCCGGGATACCGTCCACGAGCACCGCCAGCGCGCCCGCTTTCCTTGCCGGGCGGTGCTTCGTGTCGCCCGTCGCGGCGGGCCACGGCAACGCGGCACCGTAGGGCTGGGCCGGATCGGCGGCGGCGAGCACGACGGCGCCTTCGGTGGTCGTACGCTGGTTCCCGGATTGCGCGCGCAGCCTGTCGACGGCGCCCTTCGCCGCGAACTGCGCCGCGCCGAGCCCTTCGACCACGTATCCCCGGACGACCTGGCCCGAATCCTCCATCCCGCGCAAAACCTTGTAGATCCCGGAAAAACCGCCCGTGACGCGTTCGGTGTCGAGAGCTCCGCGGGTGAGGACGCCGTGCCGCTCCAGGAATGCCTCGGTCCGCGCGTGCGCGCGCCTGGTCGGATCCGGTTCGCGATCAGGGGTCAGGGCCCAGCGTCCCGCGACCGTCGGCGGTCCGGTGCGCGAAGGCATCGCCGGACGACCGGCCCGAAGCCGCGCGTACCGGCCGCGAGGAGCCTGCCGCCGTGGTTTGTGCGCCGCGCCGGAGCCGGAGACCTGTGCCCGCAACGGGCCCAGTGTGTCGCCGGTGACCAGCCCGGCCCACACGAGATCCCACAGTGCCGCCACGACTTCGCCGTCGTTGGGCGGGGTCTCGACCAACGGCGACGCGCGATCCACCAGCTGCCGGAAGAACTGCGCCCCGCCCTCCAAAGTGGACAGAATGGCTTCGTGGAGCGGACCGGAGGGCAGATCGTCGTCGAGATCCGGCAACAGCAGATCGGCGACGTCCGTGGGCGCGAGCGCCAGCCAGCCGTCCCCGCCGGACAGGGAACCGCAACCACACCAGGTGACCTCACCCGCCGTGGTGAGCTCGTCCAGTAGCGAAGGGGTGTAGCCGGGCAGCCTGCTCGGCAGGATCAGGGACTCGACCGCGCTCGCGGGGAGCGGGGCTCCGGCCAGTTGCTCGACCACGGACAGCACGTCATCCGCCGTCGGCGCCGACCGCACTCGCGCGCCGATACCGTGCCACGACGGCAGGAACCGGCCCAGTGCCGCCGGTTCGACCGGCTCGACCTCGGCCCGCAGCCGGGCCAGCGACGCCCGCCGGAGCCTGCGCAGCACCGACGCGTCGCAGAACTCGATGCCGACGCCGTGGGTCTCGGGATGCCCGACGGGGCTCAGCTCACCCCGGACCAGCCTGCCCTGTGTGGTCAGCCTGTCCAGCACGCCGGTGACCACGGCCGTCCCGAGCCCGAACCGCTCGGCGGCCTGGCGGGCGCTGAACGGGCCACGGCTTCGCGAATAGCGGGAAAGCAGGTCTCCGACCGGATCCTCGACCGGTTCGGTGAACGCCTCCGGCACACCGACCGGCAGCGCGGTGCCCAGCGCGTCCCGCACCCGGCCCGCGTCCTCGATGGCGATGAAACGCTCGCCGCCACCGATACGCACCCGGATCACCCGTCGTGCGGCTTCCAGCTCCTCCAGCCATTCCCGCTGGATCCCGCGCGCGGCGGCCTCCTCGATCGAGAGATCGCCGAGGAACCGCAACAGATCCGCGGCTTCCTCGGCGTTGCGGGCGTGCCTGTCCGGGTCGAGCCGCTGCAGGGAGCGCTCGACCTCGGCGACGACCTCGGCGTCCAGCAGTTCCCGGATCGCCTCGGTGCCGAGCAGCTCGGCCAGCAGCGTCGAATCCAGCGCCAGCGCCGCCGCGCGCCGTTCCGCGAGCGGAGCGTCCGTCTCGTACAGGAACATCCCGACGTAGCCGAAGAGCAGGCTGCGCGCGAACGGGGACGCGGACGGCGTCTCGACCTCGACCAGCTTGACCTTCCGGGACCGGACGTCGGTCATCAGTTCGCGCAGCCCGCCGACGTCGTACACGTCCTGCAGGACCTCCCGCATCGCTTCGAGTACGACGGGGAACCGCTCGTACTTGGCCGCGACCGAAAGCAGCTGGGACGCGCGCTGCCGTTGCTGCCACAGCGGGGTGCGGCGGCGCGGATCCCGGCGGGGAAGCAGCAGCGACCGTGCCGCGCATTCCCGGAACCGTGCGGCGAACAGCGCGGAGCCGCCGACCTCGGCGACGATCAGCTGCTCGACCTCCTCCGGATCGAGCAAGACGTCTTCGACCCCGATGGTGACCTCGGCGCCGTCCATGTCCAGCGCCTCGGGCAGCCGCAGCACGATGCCGTCGTCGGAATGCGCCACCTGGGCGTCGACCCCGCGGTTCTCCCGCAGCCGGGCCGCGATCGCGAGCGCCCACGGCGCGTTGACCTGCGCGCCGAACGGCGAGTGCAGGATGACGCGCCAGTCGCCCAGCTCGTCGCGGAACCGTTCCAGGAGCACGGTTTTGTCGTTCGGCACATGCCGGGTGGCCGACTTCTGCTCTTCCAGGTACGCCAGCAGGTTGTCGCAGGCGTACTCGTCCAGCCCGGCGACGGCGGCCCGTTCCCTGGCCGCCGAGGGCTCCGAAGTGGACAGTTCGCGGACGAACGCGCCCAGCGCCCGCCCCAGCTCCAGCGGACGGCCCGGGGCGTCGCCCTTCCAGAACGGCATCCGGGCGGGCTCACCCGGCGCGGGGACCACGATCACCCGGTCGTGGGTGATGTCGGTGACCCGCCAGGAGGAGGTGCCGAGCAGGATCGTGTCGCCGACGCGGGACTCGTAGACCATCTCCTCGTCGAGCTCGCCCACCCGCGACCCGGGTTTGTCGTCGCCGCCCGGCGTCATCACGGTGAACAGGCCGCGATCGGGGATCGTGCCGCCCGACGTCACCGCCAGCCGCTGCGAACCCGGACGACCGTGCAGCTCGCCGCTGACCCTGTCCCAGGTGATCCGGGCGCGCAGCTCACCGAACTCCTCGCTGGGGTACCGGCCGGCGAGCATGTCGAGCACGGCCAGCAACGCGTCGTCCGGCAGGGACGCGAACGGTGCCGCGCGGCGGGCCAGCGCGGCGAGTTCGTCGACCGTCCAGGATTCGAGCGCCACCATCGCCACGACCTGCTGCGCCAGCACGTCCAGCGGATTCCGCGGATATCGCACCGCCTCGATCGCCCCGGACGCCATCCGCTCCGCCACCACCGCGCAGGAGACGAGGTCGCCGCGGAACTTCGGGAACATCACCCCGCTCGACACCGCGCCGACCTGGTGCCCGGCCCGGCCGACCCGCTGCAGGCCCGAAGCGACCGTCGGCGGCGCCTCGATCTGCACGACGAGATCGACCGCGCCCATGTCGATGCCCAGTTCCAAAGAGGACGTCGCCACGACACACGCCAGCCGCCCGGACTTGAGCTCCTCTTCCACATGCGTGCGCTGCTCACGCGACATCGAGCCGTGGTGCGCCCGCGCGATCACCGGGGCCGCGCCGGTGGTGAGCCCGGACTGGCCGATCGCCTCGGCCGGATACCGCTGATCCGGCTCCAGCTCGCTCTGTTCCGCCACGAGTTCGTTGAGCCGGGCCGTCATCCGCTCGGTGAGCCGCCGCGAGTTGGCGAACACGATGGTCGACCGGTGCGCCTGGATGAGTTCGAGGACCCGCTCCTCCACCGCGGGCCAGATCGACGGCCGTCGCGGCGCGCCGTCGATGTCCTCCAGCGAGCCGGGCAACCGCGCGAGGCCCGCGTCGAGGTCTTCGTTCTGCTTGGGCCCCTGAGGACCGTCGAGATTGGACATGTCCTCGACGGGGACCTCGACACGGACCTCGATCGTCTTCGCGAGCTTCGGCTGGACGATGGTGACCGGCCTGCCACCGGCCAGGAACGAGGCGACCTCGTCGATCGGCCGGACCGTCGCCGACAGCCCGATCCGCTGGGCGGGCTTTTCGAGAAGGGCGTCGAGCCGCTCCAGGGACAAGGCCAGATGCGCGCCGCGTTTGCCGCCCGCGACCGCGTGGACCTCGTCGATGATCACCGTCTCCACGCCGCGCAGCGAATCGCGGGCGGAGGAGGTGAGGATGAGGAACAGCGACTCCGGTGTGGTGACCAGCACGTCCGGCGGGGTCTTGCCGAACGAGCACCGCTCGGCGGCCGTGGTGTCACCCGTGCGCATGCCGACGCCGATGTCCGGCACCGGCAGCCCCAGCCGCCGCGACGCCTGCGAGATGCCCGCCAGCGGTGCCCGCAGGTTGCGCTGGACGTCGACCGCCAGCGCCTTCAGCGGCGAGACGTAGAGGACACGGCAGCGTTTCCGCGGCTCGGACGGCGGCGGCTCGACCGACAGCCTGTCCAGTGCCCAGAGGAAGGCCGACAGCGTTTTACCGGAGCCTGTCGGGGCCACGACCAGCGCGTGTTCCTTCGCATGCGCGGCACGCCACGCCCCCTCCTGCGCGCGGGTGGGCGCGGCGAAGGCCCCGGTGAACCAGTCCCTGGTCGCGGGGGAGAAGAGGTCGAGTACGTCTGCCACGCCCTCCATAGTGCGCCGGACCACCGACAGTTTCGCTCCGAGGGCTGTGACGAGGCACCCGGTCGGGACGAGATCGGCGGGTTCCGCACGTGCGGTGACCTCGCTCATGGGAGCATCACGGCCAGCGCGGCCGGATCGGTACTTGGGGCGGCCGCCGTTCGTCTGTTGAAGGGGTATGAGCTGTGCGGATCCTGTCGGTGGACCTCGGGACGTCCAACACCGTGGCCGTCCTATCGGCGCACGGGAGGCCGCCGCGGGTGGTCGAGGTCGACGGTTCGGCCAACATGCCGTCCGCGGTGTTCGCCACCGAGGACGGCACGATCATGGTCGGCCGCGACGCCGAACGCCGGGCCCGGCTCGACCCAACCCGCTTCGAGCCCAACCCCAAACGCCGGATCGACGAGCAGACGCTGCTGCTGGGCACGGACGTCATCCCGGTCACCGAGGTGCTGGCCGCGATCCTGCGCCGCGTCCTCGACGAGACCACCCGCCAGCTCGGCGGCGAACTGCCCGACGAGGTCCGGCTCACCCACCCCGCGCAGTGGGGGCAGACCCGCCGCAACGTGCTGCTGTCCGCCGCCCGGCTCGCCGGGATGGGCGGCAACCTCGTGCTCGTCCCCGAGCCGGTCGCCGCGGCCGCGCATTTCGCGTCGTTCCCCGGCAAGACGCTCGCGCCGGGGCAGGCGCTCGCCGTGTACGACCTCGGTGCCGGCACTTTCGACGTCGCGATCGTCGGCGCGACCCCGAACGGCGGCTTCACCGTCGTCGCCGAAGACGGCCTTCCCGACCTCGGTGGTCTCGACGTCGACCAGGCGCTGCTGGTGCACGTCGGTCGCGAGGTCTCGCACCGGGATCCCCAGCGCTGGCAGCGGGTTTTGCGGCCCGAGTCCACTCCGGACCGTCGTACGCGGCGCGCGCTGCAGGAGGACGTGAAGGCGGCGAAGGAAGCCCTTTCGCGGCACCCGCAGACCGAGGTTCCGATGCCGGAGCCGTTCGAGGACGTCCTTGTCACGCGAGGCGAACTCGAAGCGCTGGTGCGGCCGTCGATGCTGCGCAGTGTCGAGCTGATGTCGCGGGTGGTCCGCTCGGCGGGTATGACCCCCGACCGGCTCGCCGGTATCTACCTCGTCGGCGGTTCGAGCCGTCTCCCGCTGGTCGGCAGCCTGATCGCGGAGAAGCTCGGCGTCGTCCCCGGCAGCCTCGACCAGCCCGAGACCGCGGTGGCGCTCGGCGCCCAGCACGTCGCTTCCGACGGCATCAGCTCGCGTACGCAGGGCGTCGAAGGGCAGGTCGCGGCGGGAACCGGGGCGCATCAGGTCGGCCCCGGCGCGTCGGGACCGTACGCGCCGCCGCAGCAGGTCGCGTCGATCCCCGGCTACTCGGGCGGGGGGCCCGGACAGTCCGGGGGCTTCCCCCAGTCAGGTTATCCGAACAGCGGTCCGCAGCAGGCGCAGCAGCCCGCGCCGACGAATTTCCCGACGTACTCCCTCGCCGGGCAGACCGCCGCCGAGAAGGCGCCCGCGAGCAAGAAGAAGCCGCTCGTCATCGGAGCCATCGTGGCCGTGGTCGTGCTGCTCGCCGCCGGGCTCACGTTCTTCCTGACGTCCTCTTCGTCGACGACCTACACGGCTGACGAGTGCAAGGTGCCCGGCGCGGCCGACGACAAGGGCCTCACCGGATGCCTTCGCCAGCTCGCGGGGAAGATCGCCGACACCGGGGACTGCAAACCCGGCATGGGCAACGGGCCGGCGAAACCGGCGGAAGACCTCGGCGTGACGTCGACCTGCTCGGCCCCGGGCCGCGCCGGGACCCAGGTGACCTATCTGCAGAGCGACTCGGCGGACAAGCTCAAGGCCTACACCGACGGACTGCTCAAAGCGGCCGGCGGGGACCGCACCGAGGCCAAATGGGTCGGCAACGCGCTGGAAGGCCAGTACTCCTCGGCCGCCGGGCGGAACGCCGCCGTGCTGGTGTTCACCGTGACCGACCGGCCGCTGGTCGGCTTCATCTACCAGGTGCCCGCCGAAGGACAGACCCCGACGCCGGGTGAGCTGGCCGATTACTTCGAGAAGAGCGTCCAGCCGGGCGAATAGCCCCCTTTTCGCGATCCTCAAGTCCGTGAAGGCCTCCTTGAGGGACCCAGAGTCCCTCAAGGAGGCCTTCACGGACCGGGCTAGACTCCGCCCGATGCGTATCACGGTCTTCCGGCGGCTGATGGCCGACGAATTCGGTCCAGGACGTGCGGAAACCCTCTCCAGGGATCACGTCTTCGGCGAACTCGGGGGCCGGACCGTCGAACAGGCCCTCGACGCGGGAACCTCGGCCAAGGACGTCTGGCGGGCGGTCTGCGACGCCTTCGAGGTCCCACCCGAGCGGCGCTGACCTCGAAGAACGGGCAAGAACCCTAACGCAACGGCGTGTCGGAGACGGCCTCGAACACACGTTCGTCTATGGTGTTGTCCACAACGGGGTCAGCGATCCACAGCTTGGGCGCGAGGCCTGGAATTGTCGGTGGTCGCCCGTAGCGTCGGACCCGACAGCTCAGAACTGAATCAAGCCCTACCCGGCTCAACCAACGAGGTGGACTCCATGGCACCAGCAGCACCCGACAAGGACAAGGCGCTCGAACTGGCCCTCGCCCAGATCGACAAGCAGTACGGCAAGGGCTCGGTCATGCGCCTCGGCGAAGAGGGCCGCGCGCCGATCGAGGTCATCCCCACCGGTGCCATCGCACTCGACGTCGCGCTCGGGATCGGCGGCCTGCCCCGCGGCCGGGTCATCGAGATCTACGGTCCGGAGTCCTCCGGTAAGACCACCGTCGCCCTGCACGCGGTCGCCAACGCGCAGAAGAACGGCGGCATCGCCGCGTTCATCGACGCGGAGCACGCGCTGGACCCGGAGTACGCCAAGAAGCTCGGCGTCGACACCGACGCGCTGCTGGTCTCCCAGCCGGACACCGGTGAGCAGGCGCTCGAGATCGCGGACATGCTGATCCGTTCCGGCGCGCTCGACATCCTGGTCATCGACTCGGTCGCCGCGCTCGTGCCGCGCGCCGAGATCGAGGGCGAGATGGGTGACAACCACGTCGGCCTGCAGGCCCGGCTGATGAGCCAGGCGCTGCGGAAGATGACCGGTGCGATGAACAACTCCGGCACCACCGCGATCTTCATCAACCAGCTGCGCGAGAAGATCGGCGTCATGTTCGGCTCTCCGGAGACCACGACCGGTGGTAAGGCGCTGAAGTTCTACGCGTCGGTCCGCCTGGACGTCCGCCGGATCGAGACGCTGAAGGACGGCGGCGAGCCCGTCGGCAACCGCACCCGCGTCAAGGTCGTGAAGAACAAGGTCGCGCCGCCCTTCAAGCAGGCCGAGTTCGACATCCTCTACGGCAAGGGTGTCTCCCGCGAGGGTTCGTTGATCGACATGGGTGTCGACCAGGGCATCCTGCGCAAGTCCGGCGCCTGGTACACCTACGAGGGCGACCAGCTGGGCCAGGGCAAGGAGAACGCCCGCAAGTTCCTGCTGGACAACCCGGACATCGCCAACGAGATCGAGAAGCGCATCAAGGAGAAGCTCGGCATCGGTGCCGCCGTCGACGCCGAAGCCGCCCCCGCGCCGGTCGACTTCTGAGTTCCGGAGCCCCGTCGACGGGGTGAAGTCGCCGATCGACCGTTTCGACTGGAGTGAGAGCTGAATGCGTGCGCCCAAAGTGGATCCGGCGGAGCTGCCGCCGGACGAGCGGAGGAAGAAGGCCAAGGAGATCTGCTTCGATCTCCTGGCCGCGCGCCCGCGTTCCACGGAGGAACTGCGTCAGGCCCTCAAACGCAAGGGCTTCGACGAGGAGACGACGGAGACCCTGCTCGGTAAGCTGGACCAGGCAGGGCTCATCAACGACGCCGAGTTCGCCGAGATGTGGGTGCGTTCCCGCCATGCCAACATGGGCCTGGCACGGACCGCCCTCGTAGCCGAACTCAAACGCAAAGGAATCGATGGGGATATCGCCGTCCAGGCCGCCGAAGAGGTGGACCGAGAGGCAGAGGAGCAGCGCGCCCGAGAGCTGGTACGGAAGCGCATGCGCTCCTTGGGCAACGTCGACGAGCAGACGGCGATCCGCCGCCTGCTGGGCTTCCTCGCCCGCAAGGGCTATCCCCAAGGGCTGGCCTACACCGTGATCCGCGACGAACTCCGCGAGTTCGGCGCCGAGTCGGCACTGCTGGACGACGCCACCCTCGACTGAGCTTCCGCACCACAGCCACTCACCGGCCGTACGGGCACTTGCCCGCGCGGCCGGTGTTTTGCGTTCCCGGCGGTTTCGCGTGACCAGACGGACGACACACGTGTCCAGACGGACGGCTCGGGACAGATCCCGGCTACGCGCGTGTCGTCCGTCCAATCACGTGTGTCGTCCGTCTGATCACACGCGCCGTCCGCTCAGTCACGCGAAAGTGCCGCCTGGGCGCACCCCGGTGACCACGAGCTTGCCGTCACGCGAACCCGCACGGCCCAGATCGCCCTCCGCCAAGCCTCTGAACAGCGCCGATACGACCGATCAGGAATCGAGAAGCGCCGGAAGCCCGCCGCGAAATAGCGTTACCGGCATGAACTTCATCGACGCCATCACCCTCGAAGTGGCCGACACCGAGGCCGCCGAACGCTTCTACACCACCGCCTTCAGGCTCGGCCCCGAGCTTCGCTTCCGGGCGTCGCAGGAGCCCTCCACCGGCTTCCGCGGCTACACCCTTTCCCTCACGGTTTCCCAGCCCGCCAACGCGGACGCGCTCATCGACGCCGCCGTCGCCGCCGGGGCGACCGTGATCAAGCCCGCCGCGAAGTCGATGTGGGGTTACGGCGGAACCGTCCAGGCACCGGACGGCGCGATCTGGAAGATCGCCACCTCGGCGAAGAAGAACACCGCGCCGGCCACCCGCGAGATCGACGCCATCGTGCTCCTGCTGGGCGTCGCCGATGTGGCCGCGAGCAAGAAGTTCTACGTCGAGCACGGCCTCACCGTCGGGAAGAGCTTCGGCCGCGTGTACGTCGAGTTCGAAGCCGGGTCGAGCCCCGTGAAGCTGGCGCTGTACAAGCGCAAGGCGCTGGCCAAGGACGCCGGCGTGTCCCCCGAGGGCACCGGCTCGCACCGCATCGCGATCTGCGGTGCCGCCCCGTTCACCGACCCGGACGGATTCGCCTGGGAGACCTCGGCGCTCGCCGCCCAGTCCTGATGTGCCACTTCCGGATGCCCCCGCTCGCCGCCTACCAAGGAGAAAACGCCATGACCACGACCTACGAAGGATTCTCGGCCGAAGAGAAGGCCGCGATGAAGGAACACGCCCAGGACATGAAGAAGGCGGCGCGTCGCAGCTCGGCGGCCGACAAAGCGGCGGCCGCGGAACAGGACGTGATCGCGAAGATCGCCGAGATGTCCGATGAGGACCGGGCGCTGGCGGAGCTGGTCCACACCGTCGTGAAGGCCAACGCCCCGATGCTCGCGCCGAAACTCTGGTACGGCCAGCCCGCCTACGCGCTGGACGGCAAGCTCGTCTGCTTCTTCCAGCCCGCGGCCAAGTTCAAGACGCGGTACGCGACGCTCGGCTTCAACGACGCGGCTCAGCTGGACGACGGCGCGATGTGGGCGACCGCCTTCGCACTGACAGGCGTCACGCCCGATGTGGAGCAGCGCATCGCCGCCCTGGTGAAGCAAGCCGTCAGCTGACGGGAGTGGCAGCCCGCTTTACCGCGTGAGTGGCCACACGCGGGACGGCGGGGAAACCCTAGGCTCGGGTGATCACTGGGAGGACGCACATGATCACCATCGAGCCCTTGAAGCCTGAAGACCGCGAAGCCTGGGAAGGCCTGTTCCGCGCGTACATCGCCTTCTACGAACGTGTTGCGCCGCAAGAGGTCTACGACCGGGCTTGGCGCGAGTTCCAAACGGGGGAGCGGATGCACGCGCTCGGTGCCCACGTGGGCGGCGAGCTCGCCGGGATCGTGCATTTCCTGGTGCACCCCAGCACTTCCGCGCTCACCGACGTCTGTTACCTGCAGGATCTGTTCACCGCGCCGGAAGCCCGCGGCAAGGGGGTCGCGCGGGCGCTGATCGAGGCCGTCGCGGACTGGGCGCGCACCCGCGAGTGCGGCAGGGTCTACTGGCACACCAAGGAATCCAACGCGACGGCGCGCCGCCTGTACGACCGGGTCGCGGTCAACCGGGGCTTCATCCAGTACCAGTTGCCACTGTGAAAGCAGTGAGGGCCACCCGTCACCCGAGTGGCCCTCACCGAGTCGGATCAGAGCTTCGAGGCCTCCGCCGCGAACGCCTCGATCTTCCCGAAGTCCTTGGCGGCCAAGGCATCCTTCGGCGTCAGCCAGGAACCGCCGATACAGCCCACATTGGACAGCGCGAGATAGTCCGGTGCGGTCTTCACGGTGATCCCGCCGGTCGGGCAGAACTTCAGCCCGGGCAGCGGCCCGCCGATCGACTTCAGGTACGCCACGCCGCCACTGGCCTCGGCGGGGAAGAACTTCAGCGCGGTCAGCCCGCGTTCGGCGAGCCGCATCGCCTCCGAAACCGTGCTCGCGCCCGGCAGGAACGGCAGGCCGGTGTCGAACGCGGCGTCCAGCACGGCGTCCGTGCAGCCGGGGGTCACCAGGAACTTCGCGCCTGCGTCGGCCGCCTGCTTGGCGTGTTCGGGCGCCGTGACGGTCCCGGCGCCGATGACGATCTCCGGGACCTCCGCGGCGATCCGCTCGATCGAGGCGAGTGCCGCCGGGGTGCGCAGGGTCAGCTCGATCACGCCGATCCCGCCCGCGAGCAGGGCCCGCGCGGTGGGCACGGCGTCGGCGGCGTCGTCGAGCACGACGACGGGCATCACGGGGGACAGACCGAGCAGGTCGGCGCCGGTGGTCACTGGGTTACCTCCACAGGGGTCAACGTGTGCGCCGGAGCGCCGAAGTGTTCCGGCGTGAGCGGTCCGAACACGCTCGCGCCCTGATCGGCGGGGCCGACCGCGCGGCGCAGCGCCGCGAACAGCTCCCGGCCGGTGCCGGTCCAGGATGCCTCCGAAGGCGGGGAGTCCACCAGTTCACGGCGGGCGAGTTCTTCGTCACCCACGAGGACGTCGAGCGTCCCGGCCTTGGCGTCGAGGCGGACGACGTCGCCGTCGGCGATCCGCGCGATCGGGCCGCCCGCGGCGGCTTCCGGGGTCACCTGGATCGCCGCGGGGATCTTGCCGGACGCGCCCGACATCCGGCCGTCGGTGAGCAACGCCACCTGGTGCCCGCGGTCCATCAGCACCCCCAGCGCCGGGGTGAGCCCGTGCAGTTCCGGCATGCCGTTGGCCTGGGGACCCTGCTGCCGGATGACCACGACGACGTCGCGGTCCAGCTCGCCGGCCTCGAAAGCGTCCTTGAAGGACTTCTGGTCGGTGAAGACCCGCGCCGGGGCCTGCACGATCCGGTGTTCCGGTGCCACCGCGGACACCTTGATCACCGCGCGGCCGAGGTTGCCCGCGACCATCCGCAGCCCGCCGTCGGCGGCGAACGGCCGCCACGCGGGGCGCAGGACGTCCTCGTCGAGGCTGCGCGTCGGGACGTCGCGCCAGACCAGTTCACCCTCGGAAAGGATCGGCTCCTGCCGGTAGCGGTGCAGGCCCGGACCGGCGACGGTCTGGACGTCCTCGTGCAGCAGACCCGCGTCGAGCAACGTGCCGACCAGGAACTGGATGCCCCCGGCGGCGTGGAAGTGGTTGATGTCCGCGCTGCCGTTCGGGTACACGCGGGCCAGCAGCGGGATCACCGACGACAGATCGGAGAAGTCGTCCCAGGTCAGCTGGATGCCCGCGGCGGCGGCGATCGCGACGAGGTGCATCGTGTGATTGGTCGAACCGCCCGTGGCGAGCAGCGCGATGACGCCGTTGACGACGGCCTTCTCGTCGATCACGCGCGAGACCGGCGTGTACTCCTCGCCGCGCGAGAGTTTCACGACGCGACGCCCGGCCTCTTCGGTGAGCACCCGCCGCAGCGGCGAGTTCGGCTGCACGAAGCTGGCGCCCGGCAGGTGCAGGCCCATCACCTCGACGACCATCTGGTTCGAGTTGGCCGTGCCGTAGAAGGTGCACGTCCCCGCCGAGTGGTACGAAGCCGCTTCGGCGTCCAGCAGGTCTTCGCGGGTCGCCTTGCCCTCGGCGTAGAGCTGGCGCACGCGCGCCTTCTCCTTGTTCGGCAGGCCGGAGTTCATCGGCCCGGCGGGCACGAGGATCGTCGGGAGGTGCCCGAAGGACAGCGCCCCGATCAGCAGGCCGGGCACGATCTTGTCGCAGACGCCGAGCAGCAGCGCCGCGTCGAACATGTCGTGGGACAGCGCGATCGCGGTCGACATCGCGATCACCTCGCGGCTGAACAGCGACAGCTCCATCCCCGGGCGGCCCTGGGTGACGCCGTCGCACATCGCGGGCACGCCGCCGGCGAACTGGGCGACGCCGCCCGCCTGGCGGACCGAGCCCTTCAGCAGCGCGGGGTACTCCTGCATCGGCTGGTGCGCCGAAAGCATGTCGTTGTAGGACGAGACGATCGCGACGCCCGGCGCCCGCGAGGCGCGCAGTGCCGCTTTGTCGACACCTTCCATCGCGGCGAAGCCGTGGGCGAGGTTGCTGCAGTCGAGGCCCCGCCGCACCGGCCCTTCCTCGTGGGCGGCGGCGACGCGCTCGAGATACGCGGCGCGGGTTTCGGCGCTGCGGGCGGCGACGCGTTCGGTGACTTCGGCGATGATGGGGTGGACGTTCGGGGCGGTGCTCATTGTCCGGCTCCGGATCACTGGTCGTGGTGGTCCGCGGGACGGCAACGCTGACGTCGCTGGGTCGTGACAGTGGCCACAGTAACCCAGGGGAAAGCCCGAATCAAAATCGATACAGAAGATCGACTCGCGTGACCTCCGTCACGTCACTAGGTTCCACTGTGCTACTTGTCACATTGCACAACGCGCGGCAGAGTCGAGACGGCGAGGAATCGCTTGCCTTCGAAGGCTCAAGCGGCCAACCGAACCGACCATCGGGAGGTACCGATGTCCACCACAGAGATCGCCGAGCTTCGGCGAGCCATCGGTCAGCTGAGGCAGTGCGTCGGCGCGCTGCGGTCCCGATACGGCGACGCCTCGGCGGTACGGCGCCTGGCGAACGACGTCGAGCGGCTCGACATCGACGCGACGGACCTCGACACGACCCCGAACGCGGTGCCCGCGCAGGCGAAGGCCGCCGATCGGGTCCAAGTTCCCGATACGCCCTACGACCCGGCGCTGTGGCAAGGCGCCGATGACGAAGGCGTCGGCGGCTACAAGCGCGACCAGCGGTGAGCGCCCCCGCCGGCAATGAGGCCGGACGGGGTACGGGGGTCCGCGCGCCGTCGCGGGCCCGGATCGCCGAAAGAACGCTGCGCACCGACCGATGGTGGCTGTCCCCGCTGCTGACCGTCCTCGGCCTCTCCGCCTTCATCATCTACGCGACGATCAGGTCCTTCGTGCGCACCGCGTACTGGGTGCCCGAGTACCACTACCTGACGCCGTTCTATTCGCCCTGTGTCTCGGAATCCTGCGTCGAAGGCTCCCGGCATTTCGGGGCCTGGATCGGCGAACTGCCGGGCTTCATCCCGCTCGGCTTCCTGGTCCTGCCGTTCCTGCTGGGCTTCCGGCTGACCTGCTACTACTACCGCAAGGCCTACTACCGGGCCGTCTGGTTCTCGCCGCCCGCCTGCGCGGTCGCCGAACCGCACGCGAAGTACACCGGGGAGACCCGGCTGCCGCTGATCATCCAGAACGCCCACCGCTACTTCTTCTACGTGGCCGTGGTCGTCTCGCTGATCAACACCTACGACGCGATCACCGCCTTCCACGGCAAGACCGGCGGATTCGGTTTCGGGCTCGGCAACATCGTGCTGCTCGGCAACGTGATCCTGTTGTGGGCGTACACGTTGTCGTGCCATTCGTGCCGTCACGTGACCGGCGGCAGGCTCAAGCACTTCTCCAAACATCCGGTCCGCTACTGGATCTGGACCCAGGTGACGAAACTCAACACCCGCCACATGGCGCTGGCGTGGACGACGCTCGGCACGCTCGTGCTGACCGACCTCTACGTGATGCTCGTGGCGAGCGGTGCGATTTCGGATCTGCGGTTCATCAACTAGCGGCGCGGGAATCTCCCGTCCCCGGCGACAAGCTTCGAGGTGGCTCTTTTCATGACCGAGGTCGAACGGCTCAGCTACGACGTGGTGGTGATCGGTGCCGGCGGTGCCGGCCTCCGCGCGGTCATCGAAGCCCGCGAACGCGGCTTCAGCGTCGCGGTGGTGTGCAAATCGCTCTTCGGCAAGGCACATACCGTGATGGCCGAAGGCGGCTGCGCGGCGTCGATGGGCAACGCGAATTCGAACGACAACTGGCAGGTGCACTTCCGCGACACCATGCGCGGCGGGAAGTTCCTCAACAACTGGCGGATGGCCGAACTCCACGCCAGGGAGGCGCCGGACCGGGTCTGGGAACTGGAGACCTACGGCGCGCTGTTCGACCGCACCGCCGACGGCCGGATCAGCCAGCGCAACTTCGGCGGGCACACGTACCCGCGGCTGGCGCACGTCGGCGACCGCACCGGGCTCGAACTGATCCGCACGATGCAGCAGAAAATCGTTTCGCTGCAACAAGAGGACTTCAAGGAGACCGGTGACTACGAGGCGAGGATCAAGGTCTTCGCCGAATGCACGATCACCGAGCTCCTGACCGAAGACGGCCGGATCTCCGGCGCCTTCGGGTACTGGCGCGAGAGCGGCCGGTTCATCCTGTTCGAGGCGCCGGCGGTGGTGCTGGCGACCGGCGGCATCGGGAAATCCTTCAAGGTCACCTCGAACTCGTGGGAGTACACCGGCGACGGGCACGCGCTGGCGCTGCGGGCCGGGGCGACGCTCATCAACATGGAGTTCGTCCAGTTCCACCCGACGGGCATGGTCTGGCCGCCGAGTGTGAAGGGGATCCTGGTCACCGAAGGCGTCCGAGGTGACGGCGGGGTCCTCAAGAACACCGAGGACAAGCGGTTCATGTTCGAGTACGTCCCCGACGTGTTCAAGGGGCAGTACGCGGACAGCGAAGAGGAAGCCGACCGCTGGTACACCGACCAGGAGAAGAACCGCCGCACGCCGGATCTGCTGCCGCGTGACGAGGTGGCGCGCGCGATCAACTCGGAGGTCAAGGCGGGCCGGGGATCGCCGCACGGCGGGGTCTTCCTCGACATCGCCAGCAGGCTGCCCGCGGAGGAGATCCGCAAACGGCTGCCGTCGATGTACCACCAGTTCAAGGAACTCGCCGACGTCGACATCACGAAGGAACCGATGGAGGTCGGCCCCACCTGTCACTACGTGATGGGCGGGATCGAGGTCGACCCGGACACCGCGTCGTCGAGCGTGCCGGGGCTGTTCGCCGCCGGTGAGTGCTCGGGCGGGATGCACGGGTCGAACCGGCTCGGCGGCAACTCCCTTTCGGATCTGCTCGTCTTCGGCCGTCGTGCGGGCCTCGGCGCCGCGTCCTATGTCGCGGAGCTGAAGGATCGCCCGAAGGTCAGTCAGTCCGATGTGGACGCCGCCGCGGCGATGGCGCTCGCGCCGTTCGACCCGCCGGGTGACGGCGTCGAGGAGAACCCGTACAGCCTGCACACCGAACTGCAGCAGTCGATGAACGACCTGGTCGGCATCATCCGCAAGGCGGAGGAGATCGAGCGGGCGCTGGAGAAGCTCGGCGAGCTGCGCGAGCGGATCAAGCGGGTCACCGTCGAAGGGCACCGGCAGTTCAACCCCGGCTGGCATCTCGCCGTCGACCTGCGGAACATGCTGATGGTCAGCGAATGCGTCGCCAGGGCCGCGCTCACCAGGACCGAGAGCCGGGGCGGGCACACGCGCGACGACCATCCGGGCATGGACGCCCAGTGGCGCAACAAACTCCTGGTCTGCTCGGCCACCGCGGGCGACAACCCGGTGGTGCCGGACATCGGCGTCGAGGTCAAGGCGCAGACGCCGTTGCGGCAGGACCTGCTGGAGCTGTTCGAACTGTCCGAGCTGGGGAAGTACTACACCGACGAAGAACTGACTTCGCACCCCGGGAGTCCGGCATGAGTTACAAGGCGAGTTTCCGGGTCTGGCGCGGCGACGCCGATTCGGGTGAGCTGCAGGACTACAGCGTCGAGGTCAACGAGGGCGAGGTCGTCCTCGACATCATCCACCGGTTGCAGGCCACCCAGGCCTCGGATCTGGCGGTGCGGTGGAACTGCAAGGCGGGCAAATGTGGTTCGTGCTCGGCGGAGATCAACGGCAAGCCGCGGTTGCTGTGCATGACGCGGATGTCGACCTTCACCGAGGACGAGGTCATCACCGTGACGCCGATGCGGACGTTCCCGGTGATCCGCGACCTGGTGACCGACGTGTCGTTCAACTACACCAAGGCCCGCGAGATCCCGTCGTTCACGCCGCCCCCGGAGCTGAAGCCGGGGGAGTACCGGATGCAGCAGGTCGACGTCGAGCGCTCGCAGGAGTTCCGCAAGTGCATCGAATGCTTCCTGTGTCAGAACACCTGCCACGTGGTGCGTGACCACGAGGAGAACAAGGAAGCCTTCGCCGGGCCCCGGTACCTGATGCGGATCGCCGAACTCGAAATGCACCCCCTCGACGTCGCCGACCGGCGTGACGAGGCGCAGGAGGAGCACGGGCTCGGGTACTGCAACATCACCAAGTGCTGCTCGGACGTGTGCCCGGAGGGCATCCACATCACCGACAACGCGCTGATCCCGATGAAGGAACGCGTCGCGGACCGGAAGTACGACCCCATCGTGTGGCTGGGGAACAAACTGTTCCGGCGGGACAAGTAGCCATTCCTGGTGAGTGGCGAGGGCGGTCTGACCGTCCTCGCCACTCTCTTTAATCGGTTGCCGCCGCTCCCTTGCCTGTCGCACACTTACCGCACACACCGACCGAGGAGGACGCATGACGCGACGTTGTTACGCCATGGTCCTTGGTATGGAAGAGAAACACGGCTCCACGCCGCCGTCCTAGCCGGACGTCGCGTACGCGGAGCCGCCCTTCGGGAAACCGAACCGGGCGGCTTTTTCTTTGCGGTGACCCTGATTTCTGGAACGAAGCAGTCCGGTGCGCGATGCGTGCCGGACTGTGTTCCAGGCCAAGGCGCGTTGGTCCAGCGGAATGGATACCGGGTTTTCACCCCGGTGACGTGGGTTCGACTCCCACACGCGCTACGCCCCGGCACGGCGGGGAAACCTGTTCCGTCGTACCGGTGCGGCGGTGTGGGGTCCGTGTGTCCCATACCGCCAGACGCGCACGGTCCGGCGACCGGCCGGGATTCATAGCCCCGGCCAGCCTGGCTCGACACCAGGGTGCGCGACTCAGCCCGTCTTGCGGGCGCTGTGCACGTCGCCGCTCTCGTGACGGCGCAGGACGAGATCCTGGAAACCGTTGTCCCGCAGGCCTTCTTCCAGGTTGAGCCCGTTCGTGGCGACGACCACCAGCAGCCCGCCCGTCACCAGGCTCGCGGCGACGCGACCGAGATGGGCCGGTGACTCCAGGAAGGCGACGACGACGTCGAAGGCGCCCATCACCGGCAGCCGGGCGATCTGGTGGACCTCGTACGAGATCCCGACGGGATCGCGTTCCTCTTCGCGTTGCGCGACCGCGATCGAGGCCTGATCCGCGTCGACGCCGACCACGCGGCGCGCGCCCTCTCGCCGGAACAGGCGCGGATAGCGGCCATCGCCGCACCCGACGACCAGGACCGCCCTGCCCGCCAGGTCCGGCAGCGCTTCGAGCAGCGTCGCGGCCTGGTCCGCCATACGGCCGACGCTAGCCGAGCGGCTGCTGTCCCGACAGGACCAAGAGGCCTATCTCGCGTCGAGGTCCTGCCGGGCGGGATCGGGCGGGCCGGTGCTGCGGTCTACTTGAACTTGTACTGGGGCTCGGGAGTGGCTTGGACCACCGAGGTGCCAACCGGACAAACCGCATTGGAGTAGTAGCTGGAGGAGTATGTCTCGTAGTTCCCGAAAACTACCGCCCCGTTGCTGCACTTCGCTTGGGTTATGTAACCGGCGCTGTCGCTCGGCCCGGAGTCGCATTTGAAGCTGGCGACCCGCGGATAACTGTGGTCGTGGCAAACCTGGCCCTTGTATACGAATTCCACGGTTGCGGGGCTAGGATTTTCCGAGGCCAAGGCGGACCCGGTGGCGACCGTTGCGCTTGTTACGAGGGCAAGCATTGTCGCGGCTACGAGAATCCTGCGTGTCGAGGTCATGGTCTCCCCTTATGGCACCTAGATGGCACGACGCGAGTGCGCATGTATATGTGATGCGTGACAATCGCATGAATGGTCGAGCGACCCCTTTGTGCGGTTTCGTATTTCGCTCGATGGATCAACGCTAGCTCTAACTTGTTGTGCTGCCAAGATGATCGTCGTGGTTCACGCGTGTGGAGTAAGCGGGTGGATCTGGTGGCTTTCCTTGCAGGTGGAGGCGTTGACCGAGTGATCATCCGGATGGAGGTATGGGTGGATCCGTGGGGTGCGGTATTAGTTGAACTGCTTTCGTAATTCGGGCACTGAGGGGAGAGTCTTGTGATGTCTAAATCGTTCGGCACTGCATTGGCGACAATGGCGATGATCGCGGCGAGTGTTATTTCGGCGCCGACGGCAGATGCTTCTGCGGAAACGTTGCTCTGGTCCTGTGGTTCATCGTGGAATCCGTATGACCCGGAGCAAGGTAGTGGCGCGGCTTGGTCGTCGTGTTCGTCGGATGCGCCCGCGTCGCTGAGGCATCGCGTAGGTATCTGGTGCAACGGTAGCGGTCCCTGGTGGGGCGGATGGACCACAAAGGATCGCCTTTCGACGACTTATTGTTCCGGCGGAGAGCGTGCGACGAATTCCGCGGTGGATTTCTACTACTGATCCGAATTCGGTGATGCGGTACTGCCGCATCTTCGGCAAAGCGCGAGCACAGCAAGAGGCCCCGTCGCGCGCTGCGCGGCGGGGCCTCTTCCGGATTTCTGGACGGATCAGGCGGAGGCGGCGGCTCCCAGTCCGGTCTCCTCGGCCTTCTTCTCGTCCAGGTCGATGTGCTTCTTGCTGCGCCGGTTGCGCTTCTCCAGATACGTCGCCAGCGCCGTCAACAGCAGGCACAGGCAGATGTAGATACCGGTCGCGACCAGCGTCGACGGCACGATCGGCCGGCCGAACTCGCCCTGCGTGCCGATGTAGCGGGCGTAGTACAGCAGTTCCTGGAAGGTGATGATGAAGCCGAGCGCGGTGTCCTTCAGGAGCACCACCATCTGGCTGATGATCGTCGGCAGCATCGCCCGGATCGCCTGCGGCAGCAGGACGGTGAACATCACCTGGGTCTTGCGCATGCCGAGTGCGTACGCGGCTTCGGCCTGGCCCTTCGGCAGGGCCTGGATGCCGGCGCGGAAGACTTCCGCGAGCACTGAGCCGTTGTACAGCGTGAGGCCGAAGACCACACCGAGGAACGGCGTCATCGGGACGCCGACGGCCGGGAGGCCGAAGTAGAACAGGAACATCAGGATCAGCGCGGGGATGGCGCGGAAGAACTCCACGATCGCGCCGGAGATGCGCCGGATCCAGGCGTGGTCGGAGAGCCGTCCGGCCGCGAAGACCGCACCGAAGATCAGCGCGAGGACCGCTGCCGCCGCGAACGCGCGGAGCGTTTCCAGCACCGCGTTCAGCAGGTCGATCTGGACCTGCTGGTACTGGAGCCATTCCCATTTGCGCGCGGTGAACTGGCCGGTGTCGTAGAACCGGTAGACGACGAAGGCGATGAACGCGGCGATGGCGAGGACGCCGATGACCGCGTAGATGCGGTGGCGCATCCGCGCCTTGGGGCCGGGGACGTCGAACAGGACACTGCTCATCGGGCCACGCTCCAGCGCTTCTCCAGGCTCCGCTGGATGAGAGAAAGGACGGCGACGAGGATGATGAAGCCCAGGGCGACCCACAGCAGGCCGATCAACTGGTTGTCACCTCGCTCCGAGAGGTACGACCGGATCGCCCCGGCCTCGGCGACCGAGAAGCCCGCGGCGATCGTGGTGTTCTTCAGCAACGCGATCAGGGTGCTGATCAGCGGCGGCGCCACGGAGCGCAGCGCCTGCGGCAGGACGATCTGGCCGAGGATCTGACCGAACGTCAGTCCCAGCGCGCGCCCGGCCTCGGCCTGGCCGACCGGGACCGTGTTGATACCGGACCGGACGACCTCGCAGATGAACGCCGAGGTGTACACGATCAGCGCGACGACCGCGGCGGTGAAGAAGCTGAGCTTGACGATTTCGAGCAGGGGGTACGCGAACACGAAGAACGCGAACACCAGCGTCAGCGGGGTGTTGCGGATGAGGGTCACATAGGTCGTTCCCGCCGCGCGGAACGCCAGGACCGGACTCACCCGCAGCATCGCCAGGATCGTGCCGAGGATCAGGCTGCCGACCGCCGAC
This sequence comes from Amycolatopsis japonica, assembly GCF_000732925.1. NCBI lineage: Bacteria > Bacillati > Actinomycetota > Actinomycetes > Pseudonocardiales > Pseudonocardiaceae > Amycolatopsis > Amycolatopsis japonica. The sequence continues at coordinate 5,806,203 of NZ_CP008953.1, read as the reverse complement.
CAGAGGAACAGTTCGATCGTGGTGAGGAAGAACGGACCGTAGAGATCCAGGTTGTCGAGCAGGACGTTCATGGAGCCTTTCCCCGCTGCCGTCGACTGGAGGTGGGTGTGGAGCGGCCGGTGAACCCGTCACGGGTCCACCGGCCGCTGGTTACATCAGTACTTCTGCAGGGTGGGCTTCTGCGCCGCCGAACCCGACTTGCCGAGGGTGGCGTCGTAGATCTTCTGCCAGGTGCCGTCGTCCAGCGCCTTCTGCAGGGTGTCGTTGATCTTGTCGCGAAGGACCTTGTCGTCCTTCTTCAGACCGATGCCGTACGGCTCCTTCGAGAAGGTCTTGCCGACGACCTTGAAGCTGTCGGAGTCCTCCGAAGCGAAGCCCTTCAGGATCGCGTCGTCGGTGGTGACCGCGTCGACCTCCTTGGTGCTGAGCTTCTCGACGCACTGCGAGTACTTCTGGAACTCGACGATGTTGCCGGGCTCGGTCAGGTTCTGCTCGCGGACGCGCTGGATCGGGGTCGAGCCGGTGACCGAGCAGACCTTCTTGCCCTTCAAGGTCTCCGGGCCGGTGATCGTCGTCTCGTCCTTGCGCACCAGCAGGTCCTGGCCGGCCTCGAAGTACGGGCCGGCGAAGGAGATCTGCGCCTTGCGCTTGTCGTTGATCGTGTAGGTGCCGACGTAGTAGTCGACGTCGCCGTTCACGATGGCCTGCTCACGGGCACCCGAGTCGACCGTCTTGAAGGTGATCTTGTCTTCGCCGAAGCCGAGGCTCGCGGCGACGAGCTTCGCGATTTCGATGTCGAAACCGGCGAACTTGCCGCTCGTCGGGTCCTTCTTGCCCAGACCAGGCTGGTCGTCCTTGGCGCCAAGGGTCAGCTTGCCCGCGGCCTTGATCTTCGCGAAGACCGGGGAGCCCGCGAGGTCGACGTTCGACGCCACCGTGTACTGGGGCAGCTGGGCACCGGCGTTCGCGCCTTCGGAGCTGCCGCCCGGCGAGCTGGGCGTGCCTTCCTTGCCACAAGCGGTCAGTGCGAGACTGCCGACGAGCAGACCCACCGCAAGGGTGCGGATCCTCATGTGAACCTCTCCTGTTTCTTCCGTGATGCGGCACGAGCCCGCGCCGCGGAAACGCTTAGTGGGTCAGGATCTTGCCGAGGAAGTCCTTGGCGCGATCCGTCTTCGGCTTGGTGAAGAAGTCGTCCGGGGTGGAGTCCTCGACGATCTCGCCGTCGGACATGAACACCACCCGGTTCGCCGCGCGCCGCGCGAAGCCCATCTCGTGGGTGACGACGAGCATCGTCATCCCGTCCTTGGCGAGCGTGGTCATCACGTCGAGGACCTCCTGGACCATCTCCGGGTCCAGCGCCGAGGTCGGCTCGTCGAACAGCATCACCTTGGGGCGCATGGCCAGCGCGCGGGCGATCGCCACACGCTGCTGCTGCCCGCCGGAAAGCTGGGCGGGGTACTTGTCGGCCTGGTTGGCGATGCCGACACGTTCGAGCAGGTCCATCGCGGTCTTGCGGGCCTCGGCCGAGTTGACCTTGCGGACCTTCATCGGCGCGAGCATGACGTTCTCGACGATCGTCTTGTGCGCGAACAGGTTGAACGACTGGAACACCATGCCGACGTCGGCGCGCAGCGCGGCCAGCGCCTTCCCTTCGGCGGGCAGCGGAACACCGTCCACCGCGATCTCGCCGGAGTTGATGGGTTCCAGCCGGTTGATCGCCCGGCACAGCGTCGACTTGCCAGACCCGGACGGCCCGAGCACGACCACGACCTGCCCACGCGGCACCTCGAGGTTGATCTCCTTGAGCACGTGCAGGTCGCCGAAGTACTTGTTCACGGCGGCCGCCTTGATCATCGGCGCCGCCACCTCCGCGGTCATCTGGCCTCCAGGAGCGTTCGTTTGCAGGGGACTGCGGGGTCAGGCACCACGCGATGGCGGAAACCTACTCCCGTCGGACCGCTTGTAAAGACGGCTTGACCAATACTTAGGGTTTCAAGTCCGTATCGTTCTCAAGCCACCGGACGGCCCGATCCGCCGCCGTCCGGCGCTGATCAGCCTAGACAAGCCGGGGGTATCCCGTAACCGGGGTCACACAAGATCTGTGACGCATCGTGACCATTACCGCGTGCAGCGGGTCCCTCACAGGGCCATCCGGCCCAGCGGTACGGGCAGCGCGAGTGGTGACTCACCCCATAGAGTCGTTCCTCAAGTCGTCGCGGTGCGGGGACGGCGTGAAAGGGAAACACGGGTGCGGGTACTGCTGGTGGAGGACGACGACCGGGTCGCGGGTGCCTTGACGCCCGCGCTGACCCGGCGCGGCCTGACGATCAAACGCCTGGCCTCCGGCGCTGGGGTGCTCGATCTGGTGCACGAGGTCGACGTCGTGCTGCTCGACCTGGGGCTCCCCGATATCGACGGGATCGTGCTGTGCCGCCGGATCCGCGCGGTCAGCGACGTCGCGGTGATCGTCGTTTCGGCGCGGGGCGAGGTCGACGACCGGATCCAGGGTTTGCGGTCCGGCGCCGACGACTATCTGGTGAAGCCCTACGACGTCGACGAGCTGGTCGCCCGCGTCGAGGCCGTGCGCCGTCGCCGCGGGGAGCGGCCCGCCGCGCCCGAACCGGCGGGCGTCATCCGGGCGGGTGATGTCTCCGTCGATATCGGGCGCCATGAGGTGCAGGTCGACGGACAGCCGGTTTCGTTGTCCCGTAAGGAATTCCAGGTGCTCGCGCTGGTGGTCACGGCCCGTGGCGCGGTCTGCGCCCGTGACCACGTGCTGAACGAGGTCTGGGGCCATCGTGGTCCCGCGGAGAGCCGGTCGCTCGACGTCCACGTCGCCACCCTGCGGACCAAACTCGGCAGGCCCGCGCTGATCGAGACCGTCCGCGGCGTCGGGTACCGCCTCGGCGGCGCCTACGGCCCTGCCGAGGAGGGCTGAGCCGGTGCGCGTCCGGCTCCAGGCGATCGTGCTGACGCTGGTCGCGGCGCTCGTGTTCGGCCTCGGCATCCCGCTCTCGCTCAGCGTGGCGGCCAGTGCGCAGCTCGACCTCTTCCTCGACCGGCTCACCGACACCTCCCGGTTCGCGTCGCTGGCCCAGCGCCCGCTGGTGGAGAACCGGCCGGACCTGATCGAGGACGAACTCCGCCGCTACACCGAGGTCTACGGGGTGCCGGTGGCGATCGTCGACCAGGACGGCGAATCCGTCGCCGGAGGGCCGGGCGAGACGGCCGGGATCGACCTCAAGGACCCCGTCATCGCCTCGCATCTGCAGCAGGCGCTGGCCGGGCGGCGTTCGGAACCCGGTCCGCTGCTGCTGCCGTGGTCCACCGAGCCGCTGGTGCTGGCCGAGCCGATCCTGATCGACGGCGAGGTGCGGGGCGCGGTGATCACCGTCTCCTCGACGGACAAGGCCCGCACCGCGCTGCTGTGGTGGTGGCTGCTCATCGCGGCGGGCGCGGTGCTGGCGTTCGGGCTCGCGTTGCTGGTCGCGGTGCCGGTGGTGCGCTGGATCCTGCGCCCGGTCCGCCGGCTGGACGACGCCACCGGCGAACTGGTCGCCTCCGTGGTCAGCGGCCGCGAGGTCAAACGGGTGGGGGAGACGGGCGGTCCGCCGGAACTGCGGCAGCTCGAACGCTCCTTCGACCGGATGGCCGCCAGCGTCGACGAGGCTCTCTCCGCGCAGCGCGCGTTCGTCGCCGACGCCTCCCACCAGCTGCGGAACCCACTGACCGCGTTGAAGATCCGGCTCGGCAACCTCGACGGGCACGTCGACGACGACCTGGCCGCGGCCGATCTCGAAGCCGCCCTCGTCGACGCGCGACGGCTCAACCAGATCCTCGACGAGCTCCTTTCACTGGCCAGGGCCGAATCCTCGGGCGGCGAACTGGTGCCGGTCGGCCTCGACGAGATGGTGGGCGCCCGGGTCGCCGACTGGACCGTCGTCGGCGCGGCACGCGACATCACCCTGGTCGCGTCCGGGCTGGGCGGCGGGCTGAGGGTGCTCACGCCCGCGCGCGGCCTCGAAGTGGTCCTCGACGCGCTGCTGGACAACGCGCTCAAGTTCACCGAGCCGGGGACCGAGGTGCGGGTCGACGTCACCACCGCGGACGGGAAGGTGGACATCGCCGTCCGCGACCACGGCCCCGGCCTGCGCGACGACGAACTGGACCGCGCGGCGGACCGGTTCTGGCGCAGTACCGCGCATCAGAACGTGCCCGGCTCCGGCCTCGGCCTGGCGATCGTCACCGAGATCCTGGCCAGATCGGACGGTTCGCTGCGGCTCGGTTCACCCGAAGGCGGCGGTCTGCAGGTGACGGTGACCCTGCCCTTGAACGGTGCTAGTCCTTGAGTGACCGGAAGTAGCGCAGCGCCCCCGGATGCAGCGGCAGGGGAGCGGTCTCGATGGCGGGGTGGACGTCGATCGACAACGCCGCGCCCGCCGCCTTGACCAGCTGGTCCCGCGCGTCGAACAGCCCGCGTACCAGCGCCTCGGCGACGTCGTCCCGCATCGACGTGGGCACCACCAGGAAGTTCGGCAGCACGAGCGTGGTCACCGGCGACGGCAGGTTGTAGGCGGTCACCGGGATGGTCGCGGTCCGGTACACCGGGCTGGTGGCGCGCAGCGCGTCCGCGAGGTCGGTGATGTCGAGCAGCCGCAGGCCGACCGTGTGCACCTTCTCGGTGATCGACGGCGTTGGAAGGCCACCCGACCAGATGACGGCGTCGATCTGCCGGTTCTCCAGCGCGGGCAGCGCCTCGGGAAGGCCGAGGTTGCGCCGGTCGATCGCGCCGGTCAGCCCGGACGCCTTCAGCAACTGCTTCGACAGGAACTCGACCCCCGAGTCCGGCGAGCCGATCGCGACCTTGCGGCCGCGCAACTGCGCGAACGACTTGATCGACGAGTCGGCCCGCACGATGACGTGCAGGTAGTCGTCGTGCACGCGGGCCAGCGCGGCCAGGCCGGCGCTCTTGTCGGCGGCGGCGACGTCGGCGGCCACGAACGCGACGTCGGCCTTCCCCGCGCGCACCCGGTCGACGTTGTCCGGGGAGCCGTGCGTCTCCTGGATCTCGGGCCGCTCGGTGTCCAGCTGAGCGGCCCACGCGTCGGCCAGCGCCTCGGCCAGTTTGTCGTAGACGCCGCCGTTGAGCCCCGCCGCGATCCGCACCTTCGTCCCGGACAGATCGGGTCCGCACCCGGTGACCAGGGCACAGACCACGGCGATCACCGCCGCCAGCACCCCTGGTCTCCTCATGAGGGTCGATCGTGCCATGGAACCCCGCCCGCGTACCCTCGAAGGCGAGATGAGCGCGCGCACTTACCAGATCCGCACCTTCGGCTGCCAGATGAACGTGCATGACTCCGAACGTCTTGCCGGGCAGCTCGAGGACGCCGGCTACGTTCCGGGTGACGGCGAGGCCACACCCGACCTGATCGTGTTCAACACCTGCGCGGTGCGGGAGAACGCGGACAACAAGCTGTACGGCACCCTCGGTCATCTGCGCCCGCAGAAGACCGCGAAGCCGGACATGCAGATCGCCGTCGGGGGCTGCCTCGCGCAGAAGGACCGCGGCGAGATCGTCAAGCGCGCGCCCTGGGTGGACGTCGTCTTCGGCACGCACAACATCGGCTCGCTGCCGACGCTGCTGGAGCGCGCGCGGCACAACGCCGAGGCCGAGGTCGAGATCCTCGAATCGCTCGAGACCTTCCCTTCGACGCTCCCGGCGAAGCGCGACTCGGCGTACGCGGGCTGGGTGTCGATTTCGGTGGGCTGCAACAACACCTGCACGTTCTGCATCGTCCCGGCGCTGCGCGGCAAGGAACGCGACCGCCGTCCCGGCGAGATCCTGGCCGAGGTCGAGGCGCTCGTCGCCGAAGGCGTGCTGGAAGTGACCCTGCTCGGCCAGAACGTGAACTCCTACGGCGTCGAATTCGGCGACCGGCTCGCGTTCGGGAAGCTGCTGCGCGCCTGCGGTTCGGTGGACGGGCTGGAGCGGGTCCGGTTCACCTCGCCGCATCCGGCGGCGTTCACCGAGGACGTCATCGACGCGATGGCCGAGACGCCGAACGTGTGCCACCAGCTGCACATGCCGCTGCAGTCCGGTTCGGACCGGGTCCTGCGCGAGATGAAGCGGTCCTACCGTTCGGCGCGGTACCTCAAGCTCCTCGATCGCGTGCGCGAGTCCATGCCCGACGCCGCGATCACCACCGACATCATCGTCGGCTTCCCCGGCGAGACCGAGGAAGACTTCCAGGCGACGCTCGACGTCGTCGCGCAGGCGCGGTTCTCCAGCGCGTTCACCTTCCAGTACTCGATCCGGCCGGGCACGCCCGCCGCCGAGATGGACGGGCAGCTGCCGAAGGAGGTCGTGCAAGAGCGCTACGAGCGGCTCGTGAAACTGCAGAACGACATCTCCTGGGACGAGAACAAGAAGATCATCGGACGGAGGGTCGAGCTGCTGGTGGCCTCCGGTGAGGGCCGCAAGGACACCGAGACGCAGCGTATGAGCGGCCGCGCCCGTGACGGCAGGCTCGTCCACTTCACGCCGACGGGGCCGCTCGTGGACCGCCTGGTGCGGCCGGGCGACGTCGTCGAGACCGTGGTGACCTACGGCGCGCCGCACCACCTCGTCGCCGACGGCGACCTGCTGTCGCACCGCCGCACCAAGGCGGGGGACAACTCCGAGGCCGGGCTGCGGCCGAAGACCAACGGCGTGACGCTGGGCCTGCCGGGCTTCGGCGCCCCGGCCGTCACGCCGGAACCGGTGAGCGGGTGTGCACTGTGACCGAACCGAAGATCGACGAACTCGCCGCCGAGATCGACGAGGTCGGTGAGCGCGCGGCCAAGACGATCGAGCTGGGCAGGCGCGGGTTCTCCATCGCCGTGCTGGTGTTCGTGCTGCTGATCGCTCAGCTGCTGCCCTGGGTCGGCGAGCACGCCGGCTGGGAGGTGCTGCTCGGCAGGGGCGGCGGGATCCCGCAGCTGTTCGCCGCGACCTCCACCGGGATCGGGGTCTTCGTCGGCGCCGTCGCACTGGTGACCCGGCGCTGGTGGCTGGCCTGGGTCTGCGCCGCGGGCGGCTGGTTCGCCTCCGTCGACGGGATGCTCGCGATCTGGTCCCAGCAGTCCTCGCACGCGACCGGCGCGGCCGGTGGCGGTCCGGGCTTCGGGCTGATCGTCGCCTGGATCGCCACCGTCGCGCTGGCCATCTACTGGATGCGTGCGGCCTTCTCCCGCAGCTAGCCGACCCGCAGGGTGAGGTTGCTGGACGTGTACGCGCTCGCGTAGAGCGTCGTTTCGGGGTGGTAGGCCCGGAGCGTGATCACCGCGCTGAAGGAGAAGCTCAGCTTCAGCGAGAACGTCGAGTTGGGCCGGCAGGTCGTGTCGGCGATGTTCACCCACACGCTGCCCTGAAGCTGCTGCACGATGATCGCTTCGAGGCTGTCGGCCGCATCGCCGCCTTCTTGAGCCTGCAGAGTCCCCTTGAGGGTGACCTTTTCGTTGACCTTCGCCTGCTTCTTGCTGAGCGAGGCGTCGAGTTTGACCTTCTTCTTGCCCGCTTCGGCGGAGACCGGGGCCGGTGCCGGGGCGGCCGTCGCCGACGCGGCCGGGGCGAGCCCGGCCACCAGAGCACAACTGATCGCCAGGGCGGCGAACGCCCGGCGTACTGGGGGAATCAGTGTCTGGTTCATGATCGAAGTCGACCACGGTTGAGCGCGGAGAGCGCCCGAATACGCACGAAGGTGCTAGGCGTCCCTCCACAGTGGAGTGACGCGCGCGCCCGCCCCCGAACGCCATGAAAGGTCCTTTCCTTGCGAAATTTGCAAGGAAAGGACCTTTCATGGCACTACAGGACGCCGAAGACCTACCGGTCCGCGATGGCCGCTTCCGCCGCCTCGAGCCACTCACGCCACTGCGCGGCCTGCTCGTCCGCCTTCTTCGCGCGCCGCTCGTCGCCCGCCGCACGGGCCTTCGCCGCCTGCGACTCGAACTGCTCGACCCGCTCGCGGAACTGCGCCGCCCTGGCCTGCGCCTCCGGGTCGGTCCGCCGCCACTTGCTGTCCTCGGCCGACTTGATCGCGTCCTGCACGGCCTTCAGGCGCCCGTCCAGCTCACGGATGCGCTCGCGCGGGACCTTGCCGATCTCGTCCCACTGGTCCTGGATGCGGCGCATGTGCTGCTTCGCCGCCTCCAGGTTCGCGGCGGGGTCGATCTTCTCGGCCTCGACGAGGAGCTCTTCCTTCTGCTGCGCGTTGGTCGCGAACTCGGCGTCCCGCTCGGAGAACACCGCGGACCGCCGGGCGAAGAACTTGTCCTGCGCGGCGCGGAACCGCTGCCAGAGCGCCTCGTCGCTGTCCTTGGGGGCGCGGCCGGCGGCCTTCCACTCGGTCATCAGGTCCTTGTAGCGACCCGCCGTCTCGCCCCAGTCCGACGACTCCGAGAGCGATTCGGCCTCGGCGATCAGCTCTTCCTTGCGGTGCTTGGCTCCCGCGCGCTGCTTGTCGAGCTCGGCGAAATGCGAGCCACGGCGGCGGTTGAACGCCTCACGGGCCTTGGAGAACCGCTTCCACAGCTCGTCGTCGGTCTTGCGGTCGACGCCCTTGACGGTCTTCCACTCGTCCAGGATCGCGCGCAGCCGGTCGCCCGCGGCCTTCCACTGCGTCGACTCGGCGGCGAGCTTCTCGGCCTCGTCGGCGAGGGCCTGCTTGCGGACGACGGCGGCCGCGCGGGCCTCCTCGCGCTCCTGCTTGGCGGAGGCCAGCGCCTTCTCGGCGTGGGCGATGACCTGCTCGATGCGGCCGTTCAGCGCGGCGATGTCGCCGACGACGGCGGCTTCGGCGAGGCCGTCACGCAGCTGTGTCGCCGTCGCCAGCGCGTGCTTGGGGTCGCCGGCGCCGGACTCCAGCCGGGTCTCCAGCAGCTCGACCTCGGTGCGCAGGTCGTCGAAGCGGCGCGCGTAGTGGAGCAGACCCTCGTCCGGGCTCCCGGCCTGCCAGACACCGACCGCGCGCTCGCCGTCGGCCGTGGTGACGTAGACCGTTCCTTCTTCGTCGACCCTGCCCCAAGCGGACGGGCTGGGCTCGGCGGGCGGCACGGGGGGTGCGGGATGCCCGCCACCGAGCGCGTGCGGTACCGGGTGCGGTGCCGGGGTACCGGTGGACGTGTTCTCCTGGGCCATCGCAGGCTCCTTATCGCCTGTACGCCCGCTGGCGCGGGCGCCCCGCCTAGCGGCGGGGCCGGGTAATGCGTTGCCGTCTTGCTTCGGGGGCATCAACCCCTTGCGGCATTCAAGCAGCTCAGCGTCCACCGTGGAACCGGAAGAACCACCAGAGGGCAGTGATCCTACTTCCGGAGGACCCTCCGTGTCGGTCGGTTGCGGGTGGTAGGTGGCGGGGAAGGTAACGTCGGCGGCCGTGATCCGCCGTGTCGCCGTGCTCCCGCAACCCCCGCTGCTCATCCCCGAACTGGCCGCCGGAGCGGCGGACGAGTGCGCCGAGCTGCGCGAAGCCTGCCTCGCCGCGGCGAGGCGCCTGACCAGTGCTTCGCCGGACTGGGTCGTCATCGGCGCGGCCACCGGCGCCCCCGAGGTGCCGGAACACGCGAGCGGGTCGTTCCGCGGTTTCGGCGTCGACCTCGGAGTCTCACTCAGCCGGGTGACGGCCCCCGAAACCGAGCTGCCGTTGCCCGCGCTCGTCGCCGGCTGGCTTCGCGAGCAGGGCGGCGCGTCATCGGTCCGCGTCCATCTCGTGGATCCCGCCACCCCCTTCGACCAGTGCGAACAGTTCGCCCGCGCGGTGGGCGACCACCCCGCCGTGCTCGTGCTCGGCGACGGTTCGAGCAGGCACGGCCCCCGTTCCCCCGGAGGTGAGGACGCGCGCGCCGAGGGTTTCGACGCCGGGGTCCGCGACGCCCTGGCCAAGGCCGACACGGGAGCACTGGCCGCGCTCGACCCCGCCTTGGCCGCCGAACTCGGGGCCGGTGGCCGCGCGCCCTGGCAGGTCCTCGCCGGTCTGGCGGACGGGGACTGGACCGCCGAGGTCCTCTACTCGGCCGCGCCGTTCGGCGTCGGCTATCACGTCGCGGTCTGGGAGCACGCGTGATCCGGCCGGTCGCGGTCGTCGGGCCCACGGCGACCGGGAAGACCGCGCTGGCGGTCGAACTCGCCCTCACCCTCGGGGGTGAGGTGGTCAACGCGGACGCGTTGCAGCTCTATCGAGGGATGGACATCGGGACGGCCAAGGCGACCGTCGAGGAGCGGCGAGGCGTGCCGCATCACCTGCTCGACGTCCTCGACGTCACCGAGACCGCCTCCGTCGCCGCGTACCAGCGCGATGCGCGTCAGCGCGTCGAGGAACTCCTCGACGCCGGTCGCGTGCCGATCCTCACCGGCGGGTCCGGTCTGTACGTCCAAGCCGTGCTCGACGACCTCAAGTTCCCTGGCACCGATCCGGACGTGCGCGCCCGGCTGACCGCCGAGACCGACGAAATCGGCGTCGCCGCGATGCACGCCCGGCTCACGGAACTGGACCCCGTCGCCGCCACGGCCATCCTGCCGACCAACGGCCGCCGGATCGTGCGCGCGCTGGAGGTCATCGAGATCACCGGAGAACCTTTCTCGGCGAACCTGCCGAAACCGGGGCCCGCGCGCTACGACACCGTCCTGATCGGCATCGACCGTGAACCAGCGGAACTCGACACCCGCGTCGACCGCCGCGTGGAGCTCATGTTCGAAGGCGGACTCGTCGACGAGGTCCGGACGTTGCTGGGCCAAGGACTCCGTGACGGGCTCACCGCATCGAGGGCGCTGGGCTACCAACAGGTGATCGCCGCGCTCGACGGCGACGGCGACTTCCCGGCGGCCTCGGCGGCCACCGCACAGGCCACCCGGAGGTTCGTGCGGAGACAACGTTCCTGGTTCCGGCGGGACAAGCGCATCCGGTGGTTCGACGGCGGTTCGGAGCGGCTGGCCGAGCGCGTCCTCGAAGCGGTGGCCCAGTAATCTTGGGGCCATGGGCGGCATCGAATTCCTCAAGGGACACGGCACACAGAACGATTTCGTGCTGCTTCCCGACCCCGACGGCCGCCTCGAGCTGACCGAAGCGCGGGTGGCCGCGTTGTGCGACCGTCAGCGTGGTCTCGGTGCCGACGGCGTGCTGCGTATCGTGCGCTCGGCGGCGCTGGGCGTGGAGGCTGAAGGTTCGGCGGGCGAATGGTTCATGGACTACCGCAACGCCGACGGATCCATCGCGGAGATGTGCGGGAACGGCGTCCGGGTCTTCGTCCGTCACCTCGTCGATTCCGGGCTCGTTTCCGAACGCGAGTTCGTCATCGGCACCCGCGCCGGCGACCGGCCGGTGCGGATGCACGCCGACGGCTCGGTGACCGTGCAGATGGGACCGGCGGCGATCACCGGCACCTCGGTCACCGTGGTCGCGGGCAAGCCGTTCTCCGGGGTGGCGGTGAACGTCGGCAACCCGCACCTGGTGTCGGTCGTCGACGACGACGTCGACGTGCTCGATCTGCGCGACCAGCCCGATTTCGACTCCGACGTGTTCCCCGACGGCGTGAACCTCGAGTTCATCAACCTGCTGGGCGACGACGCGCTGAAGATGCGCGTCCACGAACGAGGCGTCGGCGAGACGCGGTCCTGCGGCACCGGCACGGTCGCCGCGGTCGCCGCCGCCCTGCACCTCGCGGGCACCGACGCCGGTGAGGCGACCGTCGACATCCCCGGCGGCCGCGTGGTGGTCGAGATCCGCCGCGGCGGGTCCACGCTGACCGGCCCGGCGGAGATCGTCGCCCGCGGGGAACTCGACGAAGCCTGGTGGGCGGGGCTCGGTTAGCCGACCGTGATCGGCTCCTTGGGAAGGTCGCGAAGCTTCCGGATCGGGGAGAAGACCACCCACAGCACCGCGGCCGACTCGCCGATTATCGCGAACCACACTGTGGCGCGGATCCCGATCGTCTCACCGAGTGCGCCGCCGAGCAGGCCGCCCAGCGGCAGCATGCCCCAAACGATGAACCGCACGCTCGCGTTCATGCGGCCGAGCAGCCTGTCCGGACAGACGGCCTGCCGGTAGGACACCTGCGCGACGTTGTAGATGATGATCCCGAAGCCCGTGAAGAGCAGCGCGCCGGGGATCAGCGCGACCATCCAACCGGGCTCCGCCAGCGGGATGAGCAGTTGCAGCGGCCAGGTCAGCAGCGGTACCAGCCAAATCGATCGCGCCTGCCCGAGCCGCGCCGTGATCCTGCCCGCGAAGACAGCGCCGACGATCCCACCCACACCACCGATCGCGAGAACGATGCCGACCGCCGCCGGCGGCAGCCCCAGCGTCCGGTTCAAGAACAGGATCTGCACAGCGGTGAAGGCGCCGTTGAACAGGTTGCACGTCCCGGTACAGGCGACGATCGAACGTAGTGCGGGGTCTTTGAATACAAATCGCAGTCCCTCAGCGATCTGGGGGAGCAGCCTCGCACCCTCGTTTCGCTCGGGCACCTCTTCGACGGTGCGGATCCGCAGCAGGCACAGCGCCGAGGTCAGGAAACCCACACCGGTCATCAGCACGGCGTTGGCCGCGCCCGCCAGCTGCACGAGCCCACCGCCGATGCCCGGGCCGGTCAGGAACGCGACCGACTGGCTCGCCTGGAGTTTCGCGTTGCCCTCGAGGAGATGCTCGCGGCCGACCAGCGACGGCAGATACGACTGGTAGGCGACGTCGAAGAACACCGTCGCGACCCCGACGAGCGTGGCGACCACGATGAGCTGTGTCAGCGACAGGACTCCCGCCCACCAGGCGAGCGGAACGGTGAACAGCAGCGCCGCGCGGACGAAGTCGGCTCGCAGCATCAAGACCCGGCGGCGCATCCGGTCGACCCACACCCCGGCCGGCAGCCCGATGATCAGGAACGCGATGGTCTCGGCCGCGGTCAGCAGTCCCATCTGGAACGGTGTCGCGGCCAGCACGGTGGCCGCGAGCAGGGGAATCACGGTGTGACCGGCGAAAGCACCCACCTGGCTGGCCGTGTCACCCGCCCAGAGCCGCCGGAAGTCCGCGTGGAAGAAGAGGGAGTCTCTGCGCACGACGCCACCTTGGCGCGAGTGATTGGAAACTGTCAATCACTAATCGCTCTAGGCTGTCCCGGTGCCCACTCCACGACGCGCCGCCACCGAGGCAGAGATCGCCGCGATGGCCTCCGGAATAAGGCTGCGCATCATCCGGTTGACCTACTCCGAGGCGCTGACCAACAAGGAGCTCGCCGAACGGCTCGATCGCGATCCGGCGACGACGCTGCACCACGTGCGCAAGCTCGTCGACACCGGCTTCCTCGAAGCGCTTCCGCCACGACGCGGCACGCGCGGTGCGAAAGAAATTCCGTATCGCTCGACCGGGTTGTCATGGCATCTTGATTCCCGCGACAGGGGGATCGATCAGGCGATCTTCGAGGCTTATCTGGCCGAGATCGCCGACGTGGGATTCGACGAGGTGCAGCAGACGCGCCTGGTCGTCCAGGTGCCGGACGAGCAGATCACCGAGTTCGAAACACGGCTGATGGAACTCGTCGACGACTTCATGTCCCGGCCGGTCGACCCGGAAGCGAAACGCACGGCCATCTACCTGTCGAAGTATCCCAGCAGGTAATGAATTCGGTCCCGCCGCCGAAACGTGGGACCATGGAGGCACGATGACGGAACTGACACACAACGATCTGAACGACATGGACCCTTCGACCGGCGAACTGGAGCTCGAGGACCGCGCCTCGCTCCGCCGGGTAGCGGGCCTGTCCACCGAACTCGCGGATGTCACCGAGGTCGAATACCGGCAGTTGCGCCTGGAGCGCGTCGTTCTGGTCGGTGTGTGGACCGAGGGCAGCGCCCTCCAGTCCGAGGCCTCGCTCGCCGAACTCGCGCGGCTCGCCGAAACGGCGGGCTCCGAGGTGCTGGAAGGCCTGGTGCAGCGGCGGATCCGCCCGGATCCCGCCACCTACATCGGCTCGGGCAAGGTCAAGGAACTGCGGGACATCGTGATGGCCACCGGTGCCGACACGGTGATCTGCGACGGTGAGCTCTCGCCCGGCCAGCTGCGTCAGCTGGAGGAGAAGGTCAAGGTGAAGGTCATCGACCGCACCGCCCTGATCCTCGACATCTTCGCGCAGCACGCCCGCTCCAAGGAGGGCAAGGCGCAGGTCGAGCTGGCCCAGCTGCAGTACCTGATCCCGCGGCTTCGCGGGTGGGGTGCGGCGCTGTCCCGGCAGGCCGGTGGCCGCGCGGGTGGCGCCAACGGTGGTGTGGGTCTGCGTGGTCCCGGTGAGACGAAGCTCGAAACCGACCGCCGCCGGATCAACAAGCGCGTGGCCAAGCTGCGTCGCGAGATCGCCGCGATGGACACCATCCGCGAGACCAAACGCGGTCGCCGGGTGGCCAACGAGGTGCCGAGCGTCGCGATCGTTGGCTACACCAACGCCGGCAAGTCGAGCCTGCTCAACGCGCTGACCGGCGCCGGGGTGCTCGTCGAGGACGCGCTGTTCGCCACGCTGGATCCGACGACCCGGCGGGCGCAGACCCCCGACGGCCGCACCTACACGCTGACCGACACCGTCGGTTTCGTCCGGCACCTGCCGCACCAGCTGGTGGACGCGTTCCGGTCGACGCTGGAGGAGGCGGCGAGCGCCGACCTGCTCGTGCACGTCGTCGACGGCGCCGACCCGACGCCGGAGGAGCAGGTCAACGCGGTGCGCGAAGTGCTCGCCGAGATCACGAAGCGCCGTTCCGAGCCGCTCCCGCCGGAGCTGCTGGTGATCAACAAGGCCGACGCCGCCGACGAGGTGTCGCTGGCCCGGTTGCGGCACCAGCTGGCCGGTTCGGTGCAGGTGTCGGCGCGGACCGGCACCGGGATCACGGAGCTGGCCGAGGTGATCGCGGAGCGGCTGCCGAGGCCGGAGGTCGTGGTCGAGGTGCTGATCCCGTACTCGCGGGGCGAGCTCGTCTCCCGTGCCCACGCCGACGGCGAGGTGCTGGAGGAAGAGCACGTCGAGACCGGTACCCGGCTGGTCGTCCGCGGCAGGCCCGAGCTGGCCGCGGCGCTGAGCGACTTCCAGACGAACGGCTCGGCTCTGTAGAGACACAAGTACGTGAAGGCCCCCTTCCTTGCGCTAGACGCAGTGAAGGGGGCCTTCACGTCCCCAGGCGTTGGGGCACCGTGGCCGGTCGCTGAAAGTGGCCTTCGCGACATTCCGCCCCATCTCGGCGTCCGCACCGAACTGCGCGCCGTCCCGGACGTCTCCGTAGTGTGGGGCTTCAGGGGTTCCACGGTACGGAGGTGGATGTGCGGGGGATTGTCGCGGCGACGGTCGTGCTGGCGGCGTTCATCGGCGGGACGGCTCCCGCCCTGGCGCAGGAGGTGCCGGCGCCGCAGCCGGTGTGCAAGAACAGCGACTCCCGGCTCAGCGAGCTTTCCGGGCTGGTTTCCGACGGCGAGCACCTGTACGCCCTCAACGACGGCGGGACCAAGACGCAGGTCTTCGTCCTCGGCCGCGACTGCAAGGTCCAGAAGGTCATTTCGGCGCCCACGGACCCGTACGACCCCGAAGACCTCGCCCGTACCGCGGACGGCACCTTCTGGCTTTCCGATACCGGTGACAACCGCAAGCGGCGGGACACGGTCGCGCTGATCTCGCTGACGCCGCAAGGCAAAGCGACGCTGCACCGGCTCACGTACCCCGACGGGCAGCACGACGTCGAGGCGCTGATCATGGACCGCTCCGGCACGCCGTACCTGATCACCAAAGACGTCTTCGGCGACGCGAAGGTGTACCGGCCGACGGGGCCGCTCGCCAGCCCCGGGCCAACCCCGCTGGAGAGCGTGGGGTCACTGCAGATCAAGGAGACCTCGACACCCGGCGGACCCGTCGGGTCGATCGGTTCGATGACCGTCACCGGCGCGGCGTCGATGGCCGACGGCTCGGTGGTCGCGTTGCGCACCTACACCGACGCCTATCTCTACGCCGTCACCGACGGAGACCTCAAGAGCGCGCTGCAGCGCGAGCCCGTGCGGGTACCCCTGCCGAACGAGAAGCAGGGGGAGGCGATCGCCTTCGATCCGGACGGGACGCTGCTGTCCGGCGGGGAGGGCGTCGGCGAGCAGATCCGGGCGGTGAAGGGCGCGGCGGCACTCGCCGTGGACGCGGCGAAATCCGAGGGCAGCACGTCGGGCGGGACCTCCGCGGCCGGTGGCACGGGCCAGGGGTCCGACTTCCCGTACGTGCAGGTCGGTATCGCCGCGGTCGTCGTGATCGGCGGCCTTCTCCTGGTCGGCAGGCTGCGCAAGCGGCGTGCTTGACCGAGAAGCGGAAGGGCTGCCGAAGCTGCCGAGCCTGACCCGGGTCGGCTGACCCGGGATCCCGGCGTGCTCCGGCTTGGGGCTACAGCCTGCGAAGAACGGCGACGACCTTGCCGAGGATCGTGGCGTCGTCACCCGGGATGGGCTCGTACGCCTCGTTGTGCGGCATCAGCCAGATGTGGCCGTCCTTGCGCTTGAACGTCTTGACCGTCGCTTCGCCGTCGATCATCGCCGCCACGATCTCGCCCGGGTCCGCCGTGGGCTGCTGGCGCACGACGACCCAGTCGCCATCGGTGATGGCGGCGTCGACCATCGAGTCGCCGGTGACGCTGAGCAGGAACAGCTCGCCCTCGCCGACGATCTCCCTCGGCAACGGGAAGACGTCTTCGATCGCCTGCTCCGCCAGCACCGGACCACCGGCCGCGATCCGGCCGACGAGCGGCACGTACGCGGCCTTCGCGGCCGACTGCGGCTGCTCGACGTCGATGCCCATCGGGTTGTCGTCCGTCGTGGCGAGTACACCCACCGCACGCGGGCGGTTCGGGTCGCGTCGCAGATAACCCTTGCGCTGCAGGGCCTGCAACTGGTGCGACACCGACGAGGTGGAGGTCAGCCCGACCGCCTCGCCGATCTCACGCACACTCGGCGGGTAGCCGAACCGGCTCACCCACAGTTTGATCACGTCGAGCACCTGCTGCTGCCGCACGGTCAGGGTCTCGTCCACCTCGTAGACCTCGGGCAAGGCGCGCACCTTGCCCGAGCCCCTAGGCGCGTTCCCCGCCTTGCTCTCCTTAGCCACCGTCTCGCTCCTTCATCTCCTGCGTCGCCTCCCAGTACGTCCGGTCGCCCGGACCGACTTCGCGTGTCTTCGCCGGTGGCGGACGATCTTCCCCGCCCACGGCACCGGCGGCGTCCGCGCAGCAGACGCCCTGGTCAACGACGTTAGCCCGCCGGGACGACGATTTCAAACATCTGTTCGATGGACACGCCGTGTCGCTCGATTTTTGTCGGTGGGAGGTGGTACACATTCGCACGGGCGTTCGATAGAACGCGTGTTCGATCTTGATGCCGGGTCCCGGCCCGGCGGCGAGTGCAGCAGGACTGCGAGGAGGTTCCGATGTCGATTCTGGCCGATCGAGGACTGGTGCGGCCCAGTTCCCCCGGGCCCGTTCCGGCAGGGGCGACCCGGCCCGTGCGGGTGGGGCGGGGCAGGCGTGCCGAGCCCTTGCGTCCGCCGACCAGGGCGCGGGTCGTGGCGGGCCGCCGCCCCGGCGTCGCCACCGTCGCCCCGGCGTGCCCGGCGCCGCGGCGGCTCCCGCTCAGGTGGCCGTCGCTCGTCGGGATGGCCTTGCTCGTCGCCGGGATCATCACCGGATCGGGTCTGTTCTTGGCCGGTGTTCCCGGCGCCGCGGTGCCCGAACAGACCACCACGGTGTCCGTTTCCGCGGGCGAGACGCTGACGGAGATCGCGGCGCGATTCGCGCCAGGCAGTGACACCGGCGCGGTCGTCGCCAAGATCAAGGAGCTCAACTCCCTGGAAAACGCCGTCCTCGTGCCCGGGCTGCCGCTCACGGTCCCCGTCGCGGCCGAGGTCGCGGAAGGCGGGAGGTGATCCCGAAGGACGCTCTCACCCGTCGTGGGTGAGCTCCTCATTCGTGTCTGATCGACCCGGCCGTTGCGCTTGCGTGCGTCCGACCAGCGATCTAGTCTCCACCGCTATATGTAGTAGTTACATGGCTGTAGTTGGTCCATAGCTTGGGGTAGACTCGGTACCAGTTGTCCACAGCTGGCCGGTGTTCACCCACCGGATGTCCACAGATCGATCCACATGTCGATCTTTTCCGTCGTTGCGTGGCGACGGGGGCGGGCGTCCACTCGGGACCGGCCGGCGCGGAGGGGAAGGTGATCGGCGGATGAGGTGCCCGTTCTGCCGGCATGCGGACTCTCGGGTCGTCGACTCCCGAGAGGTGGATGAGGGTCAGGCGATCCGGCGGAGGCGCTCCTGCGCCGCTTGCGGCCGGCGCTTCACCACTTCGGAGACGATGGTGCTCGCCGTCGTCAAACGATCCGGGGTCACCGAGCAGTTCAGCCGGGACAAGGTGGTCCGGGGGGTGCGCCGCGCCTGCCAGGGCAGGCCGGTCGACGACGACGCGTTGCAGCAGCTCGCGCAGCGGGTCGAGGAGTCGATCCGGTCGGCGGGGCTGGCGGAGATCCCGAGTCACGAGGTCGGCCTGGCGATCCTGGGCCCCCTGCGCGAACTCGACGGCGTCGCCTATCTCCGGTTCGCCAGTGTCTACCGCTCCTTCTCCTCGGTCGAGGACTTCGAGAAGGAGATCTCGGACCTCCGCGAGGCCATGGCTGCCACACCGGACGAGAGCGATCAAGACGCGAAAGACGGCTGATGCCGCCTCCCGCGTGGGAGTGAGGGAAAGACCCATGACCGAGACCGTGGGAACAGGCAACCCGGCCACAGCGCGGACGAACGGGAAGAAGAAGCAGGCGGGCGGGCTCACCGTGCGCCGCGTCTTCACCACCGAAGGCGTCCACCCGTACGACCAGGTCACCTGGGAGCACCGGGACGTCGTGATGACGAACTGGCGCGACGGCACGGTCAACTTCGAGCAGCGCGGTGTCGAGTTCCCCGGCTTCTGGTCGGTCAACGCGACGAACATCGTCACGAGCAAGTACTTCCGCGGTGCCGTGGGGACGCCTCAGCGCGAGCAGAGCCTCAAGCAGCTGATCGACCGCGTCGTCCACTCCTACGTCAACGCCGGCCGCGAACACGGCTACTTCGCGAGCCCCGCCGACGCCGAGGTCTTCGAGCACGAGCTGACCTGGATGTTGCTGCACCAGGTGTTCAGCTTCAACTCGCCGGTGTGGTTCAACGTCGGCACGACGTCGAAGCAGCAGGTCAGCGCGTGCTTCATCCTCGCGGTCGACGACACCATGGAGTCGATCCTCAACTGGTACCGCGAAGAGGGCCTGATCTTCAAGGGCGGCTCCGGCGCCGGCCTGAATCTCTCCCGCATCCGGTCCTCGCGCGAGCTGCTGTCCTCCGGTGGCACCGCGTCCGGTCCGGTCTCCTTCATGCGCGGCGCCGACGCCTCCGCGGGCACCATCAAATCCGGCGGCGCCACCCGGCGCGCGGCGAAGATGGTCGTGCTCGACGTCGACCACCCGGACGTCGAGGAGTTCGTGCAGACCAAGGCCCGCGAAGAGGAGAAGATCAAGGTCCTCCGCGACGCCGGGTTCGACATGGACCTGTCCGGCTCGGACATCGCCTCCGTCCAGTACCAGAACGCGAACAACTCGGTCCGCGTCTCCGACGAGTTCATGCAGGCCGTCGAGACCGAGGGCGACTTCGGCCTGCGGTCCCGGACGACCGGCGAGGTCATCGACCGGGTCGACGCGAAGAAGCTGTTCCGCACCATCGCGCAGGCCGCCTGGGAATGCGCCGACCCGGGGCTGCAGTACGACGGCACGATCAACGATTGGCACACCTGCCCCGAATCGGGCCGGATCACCGCGTCCAACCCGTGTTCGGAGTACATGCACCTGGACAACTCCAGCTGCAACCTCGCCTCGCTGAACCTGCTCAAGTTCGCCACCGAGGACGGCGGTTTCGACGCGCCGCTGTTCGCGAAGGCCGTCGAGCTGGTCATCACCGCGATGGACATCTCGATCTGCTTCGCCGACTTCCCGACCGAGGCGATCGGCGACACCACTCGCAAGTTCCGCCAGCTGGGCATCGGCTACGCGAACCTCGGCGCGCTGCTGATGGCGCTCGGCCACGCGTACGACTCCGACGGCGGCCGCGCGCTCGCCGCCGCGATCACGTCGCTGATGACCGGTGTCTCGTACCGGCGTTCCGCGGAACTCGCCGCGGTCGTCGGGCCGTACGAGGGCTACGCGCGCAACGCCGAGGCGCACCAGCGGGTCATGCGCAAGCACGCCGCCGCCAACGAACTCGTGCGGACCTACCACTCGAACGACGCCGCGGTCCGCGCGCTCGCGACCCAGGAATGGAAGCGCGGCATCGAACTGGGCGAGAAGAGCGGCTGGCGCAACGCGCAGGCCTCCGTGCTCGCGCCCACCGGCACCATCGGCTTCATGATGGACTGCGACACGACCGGCATCGAGCCGGACTTCTCGCTGGTCAAGTTCAAGAAGCTGGTCGGCGGCGGCTCGATGCAGATCGTCAACCAGACCATCCCGCGCGCGCTGGCCGCGCTCGGTTACCAGGGCGAGCAGATCGAAGCGATCGTCGAGTACATCGCTCAGCACGGTCACGTCGTCGACGCCCCGGGCCTGCGCCAGGAGCACTACGAAGTGTTCGACTGCGCGGTGGGGGAGCGGTCCATCGCGCCGATGGGACACGTCCGGATGATGGCCGCGGTGCAGCCGTTCCTGTCGGGCGCGATCTCCAAGACGGTCAACATGCCGGAGTCGGCGACCGTCGAAGAGGTCGAGGAGATCTACTTCCAGGGCTGGAAGTACGGCCTCAAGGCGCTCGCGATCTACCGCGACAACTGCAAGGTCGGCCAGCCGCTCTCCAGCGGCAAGAAGGAGAAGGCCGAGCCCGAGGCCGAAAAGGTCGTCGAGTACCGGCCGGTCCGCAAGCGCCTGCCGAAGAAGCGCCCGAGCCAGACGGTGTCGTTCACCGTCGGCGGCGCCGAGGGCTACCTGCACGCCGGTTCGTACCCGGACGACGGCCTCGGCGAGATCTTCGTGAAGCTCGGCAAGCAGGGGTCGACCCTCTCAGGCGTGATGGACGCGTTCTCGATGTCGATCTCCGTCGGCCTGCAGCACGGGATCCCGCTGGAGTTCTACGTTTCGAAGTTCTCCAACCTGCGTTTCGAGCCCGCCGGCATGACCGACGACCCGGACATCCGGATCGCCACCAGCGTCATGGACTACCTGTTCCGCAGGCTGGCGCTGGACTACCTGCCATACGAGAAGCGTTCGCAGCTCGGCATCTTCACCGCCGACGAACGTTCGGCGCAGGTCGAGGCGAGCTACGGCACCGCTCCCGTCGCGGAACCGGAGAACGTCGACATCGACGCCCTCCGCTCCACTGTGGACTCCTCGTCGGCGGAGCCCGCCAAGGTCGCGCACTCGACGGCGGAACTGGTGGAGTTGAACCTGGGCACCGCTTCCGACGCGCCGCTCTGCATGACCTGCGGCACCAAGATGCGGCCCGCCGGTTCGTGCTACGCCTGTGAAGGGTGCGGAGCGACCTCCGGCTGCAGCTAGGTCAGAGCGAATGTCATGAAAGGGCCGTTCAGGACGATATATGTCCTGAACGGCCCTTTCATGACACCGGAGGCGCGTGCGTGACCATCGTTGATCCTTTCGGCACACTCAAGCAGGCGCTCTGGATCTGCGGCGGCCAATGGGCGGGGAAGTCCACCGTCTCCCGCCTGCTCGCCCACCGCCATGGAATCACCGTCTACCACTACGACTTCCACGACGCCCGTGCCCATCAAGATCGCCGCATCGCCCATCGCGTCCGGAACGGTTCGCCTGTCGAGGATCCCGACTCCGAGACCGTCTGGGTGGAGACGACACCCGAACGGATGGCCGCCGACACGATCGCCGGTTTCCCGACCCGGTTCGCCTGGGCGCTGGACGATCTGCGCGCGCTGGTGTCCGGGCGCCCGATCCTCGCCGAGGGCTGGGGGCTGCGCCCGGAACTGGTCGCGCCACTCCTGGAATCACCCCGGCGGATGATCGTGCTGGTGCCCACGGACGAGTTCCGCGAGCACCAGCTTCGTGTCCTTCCCCGTGCCGGGGCGGTGACACAGCGGGTCAGTGACCCCGAACGGGCGCAGCGCAACCGGATCGCGCGAGACCGGCTTGTCGCCGAGGACGCCGTGCGGAGCGCGACCGGGCTCGGTATCCGGGTGCTGCGGGTCGACGGCTCGAAAGACGCCGAAGCGATCGCGGACGTCGTCGCCGAGCACTTCGGTCCCTACCTGGCCTGAGCGAGATCCAGGACCAGGACGACCGCGGCCAGCGCGAGCAGGCTGCCGGGGGCGGCGATGTTGCCGAAGACGCGGTGGCGCAGGTGGACGAAGACAGCGCCGATGTAGAACAGCACGAGCCCGGCGGCCGCCGCGGCCCCGAGGTACTGCACGCCGAACAGGCCGAGGACCAGCCCCGCCGCGCCCGCGGCTTTCACCAGGCCCAGGGGCACGATCCAGGAACGGGGTACGTCGACGGCGGCGGAATTCTCGAGAACGAACGGGGCATAGACGAAATCGGCGATCGCCGCCCCGGCGTTGAGGACGATCGTCACGATGGCCACGATGAGGTATGCGGTGAACATGCCCCGTGGACGAGGCCCGCGCCCGGAACGTGACAGCGGTCAGGAACGCCAGCGGTCGAGCACCGCGTCGATGGCGGGCCGGATGCGGTCGCGGGCGGCCTGGCGTTCCACGCCTGCCATGAGGAGGTCGTCGTATTCGGTGTCGAGATGCCGGATCGAGGCGACGACGGCGAGGAAGACCGCTCGTTCGGCCAGTTCCCGTCCGGCGGCGGACCGGCCCACCCGGCCGCTGCCGCGCAGGCCCGCGTGTTCGGCGATGGCGCGTGCTCGGTCCGGCGGGCAGGCGGGGAACATCTCGGTGATCGCGGTGTGGAACCGGGCGGTGAACTCGACGTCTTCGTGGGCGCGGCGTTCCCGATCGCGGCCGCGGCGCCGTTCCCGGATGTCCTCGTCGGCGAGGCATTGCTCCTCGGCGGCGCGCAGTGCCGCTTCTTCGACCAGGATCCCTTGCCGCTCATGGCGTTTCCGCGACCGGTTGAACTTGGTGACGACGGCGGAAAGCCGGCTCGCCTTCTTCGCGCGGCGGGTCAGGGTGGCGTCGCCGGAGGGCAGGAAGACCAGGTGGCCGAGGTCGGCACAGTCGAGGCAATGCGGCTTTTCGTTCTCCGCGAACCACAGGTCGCCGGTGCCGCCGCAGTCGGCGCACGCCCAATCCCGGAGTGCTACCGACACCATGAGGTCGGGTGCTTTCCGTTGCCTGGCTTCGACTTGCGCGCGTTTCGCTTCGGACAGTCCCGGCATGATCCAGTGCGTCCGGAACAGCGGTTCGAGACCGGAGAGCTCGCCGGAGGTCACCCGGAGGGCGGCCCGGTCCCGGGTCGCGCCGACGTGCTCGATCTCCGAGCCTTCGAGGCCGTTCGCCGCGGCCCAGCGTTGCAGGGCACCGAGAGCGAAGGTCAACTTCTCCGGTGCCACCGACAGCGCCCCCGTCAGCACGGGGATCCGGCCGCGCTGCCAGGCATCGACGACGTTCTCCGAGAGCCAGCCGATGCCGGTGAGGATGCCGAGCGCGGTCACCGACTTCTTTTTGGCCAGCAGCTTTTCCGCCGTCTCGACGACGCGTTGTTCCAGTTTCGCTTCACCCTGCATCGCCGGGAATCCTAGCGATCACGCGGTTTCGGTG
The DNA here is from genome assembly GCF_000732925.1 of Amycolatopsis japonica. NCBI lineage: Bacteria > Bacillati > Actinomycetota > Actinomycetes > Pseudonocardiales > Pseudonocardiaceae > Amycolatopsis > Amycolatopsis japonica. Next base: position 5,782,409 of record NZ_CP008953.1, on the reverse strand, counting down.
CGGGCCCGGTACGCCCGGATCTTGGCGCGGTTGCCGCAGCGCTCCATCGAGCACCAGCGACGGTTGCCCGAACGCGAGGTGTCGAAGAACAGCAGATAGCAGTCGCTCGCGGAACATTCGCGGACGCGGCCGGAGCGTTCGCCCGCGACCAGGCCGATGGCGTCGCGGGCGACGGCGCCGAGAAGTTGCTTCCCGGTGACGGGCGGCGCCCAGGCGAGCCGCCGGGTCTCCGGGTCCACGAGCGGCCTCGGGGTGGCTTCGGTCGCGCTGTTCAGCACGGCGAGGTCGTCGGTCGACGGCGCTTCGCCCCGGGCGAGGGCGGGCGCGACGCGGTAGAGCGTGTCCCGCAGTTCCTTCAGCGCGGTGAGTTCGGCGGGCCGGATCCGGACGTCTGTCAGGGGAGCGGTCAGCGCCAGCCGGGAGCCGGTGAACCAGTCGGCGAGGGCGGACGGCGTATGCGCGATCTCGTAGCGCTGGTACGGGCCGGGACCGCCGGTCAGCATGAGTTCGAGGCTGAGGCTGCCCGGGTCGAACCGGTACCGCTCACCCTGGGCGTTGACGAGCACTCTTGTTCCCGGAGTCATGTAACCACTATAGTCGGTTTCAGAAACCAGGTAAGACGGTTACAGCGGAGGCGTGATGATCGGCAAGACGAAGGACGCGGGCTGGGAGATCGGCGTGTCCAAGACGGTGGCGTATCCGCTGGTCGAGGTTTGGGAGTATCTCTCGGGTCCGGGCTTGGCGGCCTGGCTGGGCGAAGTGTCGCTGGAGCCGGAGAAGGGCGCGCCGTACGAGACGGCCGAGGGCACCGTCGGCGAGGTCCGCGGTTACCGCGAGCGCGAGAAGATCCGTCTCACCTGGCGGCCGAAGGACTGGGATCACGAGAGCACGGTCCAGGTCGGGCTCCGTCCGGCCGGGCCGGGCAAGACGACCGTGGTCTTCCATCAGGAGCGGCTGGCCGGTCCGGAAGAGCGTGCCGCGCAGCGCGAGCACTGGCAGGCCGTGATGAAGCTGGTCGTCGACGGTCTCGCCGGCTGATCAGGAGAGCGTTCGCCGGGCGAGCTCGGCCAGGGTGTCGGTGATCCGTTCGACACTCAGGCCGAGCTCGCCTGTTTGATGCAGGAACACTTCGACGGCGAGCGGTGCCAGCAGGACGTCGGCGAGCACGTCCGGATCCGGGGCGCTCGCCTGCTCCGCGAGATGGCGGACATGGGTGCGCCACAGCCGGTACGGCCCGGTGGTGAACCGCGAGTGCCCGACCTCGGTGCCGAGGACGAGATGCGCGTGCCGGGCGAGCAACCCGATCATCGCCGCGTAGAACGCGGCCAGCCGCTCGGCGGGCGGCGCGCCGGGCCCCAGCGGGGGAGGGCCGGTGAGCAGCCGCTCCTGGAGCTCCCGCTCGTGTTCGTCCAGCAGGGCCACGGCGATCGCCGAGCGGTCCGGGTAGCGGCGGTACAGCGTCGCGCGGCCGACTCCGGCCGCTTTGGCGATGTCCTCCATGGTGATGTCGGCCGCCGGACGTGCGGCGAAGAGCCCTTCGGCGGCCTCCAGGATCTTCGCGCGGTTACGGGCGGCGTCCGAACGTTCCCGTCCCGGACCGTTCGCGAGCAGATCTTCCGGCATGTTCCGCAGCCTAGGGAATATCCGGACGCGGCGTCCACTTGTACCCGGTGAAGCAAGTGGACGCCGTGTCCACTTCCTGGTCCCGGAGGCCCCGATGAGCCACCTTCTCCACCTCGACTCCAGTGCCCGCAGCGCGTCGTTCTCCCGCGAGCTGAGCGCCCGGTTCGCCGGCGCCTGGCGTGCCGCGAACCCGGGCTCGGCCTACACCTATCGCGACCTGGCCGCCGACCCGGTGCCGCCGATCGGCCAGGCCTGGACCGAGATCTGCGACGCCCTCCTCCAGGCGGGGATCACGGATCCGGAGGGGTACGCCTCCGTGGTGAAGACGCCGGAGCAGCGCGAAGCCTGGGCGGTCATCGAGCCGCTGCTGGCCGAACTGCTCGCCGCCGACGTCGTGCTGATCGGGGCGCCGATGTACAACTTCTCGATCCCCGCGACGCTCAAGCTGTGGATCGACCAGGTGACGTTCCCGAAGATGTCCTTGGCGGGCAAGGCTTTCGTGGTCGCGGGAGCGCGTGGCGGCACCTACCTGCCGGGCACGCCGCGCGAGCCGGTCGACCACCACGAGCGCTACCTGCGCGATTTCTTCGCCGGGCACTACGACGTCCGGGACGTCACCTTCCTGCATTCCGAACTGACGAACGCCCTGGTCGACCCGCGGCTGAGCCCGCGTGACCCCGACCGGATCGCGTCGCGGGAGCAGGCGCTCCTCGGCGCCGAAAAGGCTGGGAGGGAAGTCTGATGGGCTGGGGAATCCTGCTCCTGGCGGGAGCCGTCGAGGTCGCCTGGTCGCAGAGCATCAAGCCGACGGAGAACTTCACCCGGTTCTGGCCGACCGTGCTGTGCTTCGTGCTCGGCGTCGCGGCGGTGTACCTGCTGTCGAAGGCGATGGACTCGATCCCGGTGGGGACCGCGTACGCCGTCTTCACCGGGATCGGCGCGGTGGGCGCGATCGTGTTCGGCATCGTGATCCACAAGGACCCGGTCAGCTTCGGCCGGTTCGCCGCGATGGCGCTGATCGTCGGAGGGGTGGTGCTCGCGAAGGTGACCGAGTGAGCTCCGAGTGTCATGAAAGGGTCGTTCAGGACGCAAGATGTCCTGAACGACCCTTTCATGACACGTCAGGCGAGCTTCTCCCACAGGAATTCGAACATCAGCGCCCATTTGAACGCCAGCTGTTCGTTGTCGGCCGCCGCGCCGTGCCCGCCCTCGATGTTCTCGTGGTACCGCACGTCGTGGCCCTGCTCCGCCATCCGCGCGACCATCTTGCGCGCGTGCGCGGGATGCACCCGGTCGTCGCGGGTGGAGGTGACGAACAGGACCGGCGGGTAAGCACGGTCCGCGTGGACGTTCTGGTACGGCGAGTACTTCCCGATGAAGTCCCATTCCGCCGGATCGTCGGGGTCGCCGTACTCGGCCATCCACGACGCGCCCGCGAGGAGCTTGTGATACCGCTTCATGTCCAGCAGCGGGACCTGGCTCACGATCGCGCCGAACAGGTGCGGGTAGCGCGTCAGCATGACACCCATCAGCAGCCCGCCGTTGCTGCCGCCCTGGATCCCGAGCCGGGACGGCTCGCTGATCCCGCGCTCGACGAGATCGGCGGCGACGGCCGAGAAGTCCTCGTAGACCTTGTACCGCTTGGCTTTGGTCACCGAGGTGTGCCAGTCCGGCCCGTATTCGCCGCCACCGCGGATGTTCGCGACGACGTACGTGCCGCCTCGCGCGAGCCAGCCGCGGCCGATGATGCCGCTGTAGCCGGGGGTCAGTGAGACCTCGAAGCCGCCGTAGCCGGTCAGGAGCGTCGGGCCGCCTTCAGCCCCGGAGGGGCGTACGACGAAGTACGGGATCTTCGTGCCGTCTTCGGACGTCGCGAAGTACTGCGAGACCGTCATGCCTTCGCTGTCGAAGAACGACGGAGCGCGCTTGAGGATCTCGACGTCACCGCCGACGTGCCCGTAGCTCAGCGTCGACGGCTGGGTGTAACCGCTGGAGTCGAGCAGGTATTCGTCGCTGACGTCGGGGTCGGTGCCGGTGATCTGCGCGGTGCCCAGTTCCGGGGCGCCGGCGAGCGGCCTGGAGGTCCAGCCTTCGGACGGCGTGAGCACGTGCAGTTCCGTCCGGACGTCGGACAGCGTCGAGAGCAGCAGATGGTTGTGCGTCCACGCCCAGTACTCCAGCGACGTGTGCGCGTCCGGCGTGAACAACGTCGTGAAGGAGCGCTCGCCCGCCATGAACGCGTCGAAGCCGGAGGCGAGCAGGGTGCCGGAGGGGTATGTCGTGCCTTCGACGGTCCAGTCCGAGCGAAGCCGGATCAGCAGCCACTCACGGTGCGAGGACGTCTGGGCGTCTTCGGGAACCTCGATGCGGTCGAGACCGGTGGCCGTCCGGACATACCTTTCCGTGCGGTAGAAGTCGACCGACCGGTAGACGAAGTCGCGCTCCCAGCCCTCGGTCGGGTCGTGGTGCGCGGATACCGAGACGTCGTCCGGTTTGCCCTCGAAGACCACCGTCGCCTCTTCGAGTGGCGTGCCGCGGCGCCATTCCTTCGCCAACCTCGGATAGCCCGAACTGGTCAGCGTCCCCGGACCGAAGTCGGTGCCGACGTAGACGCGGTCCTGGTCGATCCAGCCGATCCTGGTCTTGGCTTCGGGGACGAAGAACCCGTCGTCGACGAAACGGCGCTCGTCGAGGTCGTACTCGCGGACCACGGTCGCGTCGGCGCCTCCGCGCGACAGTTCGACCAACGCGCGGTGATACCCCGGACGGAGGACGGCCGCGCCCTGCCACACCCAGTTCTCGCCGTCGGCCTCGGCCAGGGCGTCGACGTCGAGCAGGAGCTCCCACTCCGGGTCGTCGAGCCGGTACTGCTCCAGGGTGGTACGGCGCCACAGGCCGCGGGGGTTGGCCGAGTCCTGCCAGAAGTTGTACAGATACTCGCCGCGGCGCCGGATGTACGGGATCCGGTCGTCGGCGTCGAGGACCTCGCGGACCTCGTCACGGATCCCGGCGAACCGCTCGCCGGTGGACAGTTCCGCCAGCGCCTCGGCGTTGCGGGCTCGCACCCAGTCCAGCGCTTCTTCGCCGGTCACGTCTTCCAGCCACAGGTACGGGTCCTCGTCACTCATGCACACAGTCTCGCCGGGTGCTCCGTCCCGGCGCCACCAGGTGTGGCATTCCGTATGCTGTGGGCTCGCACGTTTGGGGGACATCATGACCGGCACCGACGAGGTACCCAGACCGTTCGCGCCCGCGCCGCCTCGTCCCGAAAGCCCCCGCAACACCGGGACCGCCGTGGTCGGCCTGCTCATCGTCGCCGCGCTGACCACCACCGGGATGGCGATGGCGGGCGGACCGCGGAAGATCGACGGTCAAGCCCTCCCGGCGTCCGGTGTGTACACCTCCGAAGGGGCCAAGGCGCCCGCCGGGAACGCGAAACCCGCGCCGAAGGAGGTGCGGGAACTGGAGACGAACCCGCTGCTGGCGGAGGGGATCGCGCTCGGCGCCGTCACCTGCCGCCTGCCCGCGATCAGCCGCGAGCCCGCGAAACTGGAGACGTACTACAAGACCTTCGTGTCCTGTCTCGCCGAATCCTGGAAACCCGCCTTGGACCAGGCGAACGAACCCGCGCTGACGGCGACCGTTCAAGTGACGCTGCCCGAGACCAGCGCGTGCGGGAAGGCACCGAGCGAGAACGAGGCCGTCGCCTACTACTGCGGCGGTGACACCACGATCTACGCGCCGACCCAGTGGATGCTGGGCGACGCGGGTCTCGAACGGTCCCGTCACCTCGCGACGATGGCCCACGAGTACGGACACCACATCCAGCGGTCCAGCGGGATCCTGTCGGCGGCCGCGGAGAAGATGTCGTCGCCGGGCGAGGACAGCCCGGCCGACAAGGAACTGGTCCGCCGCATCGAACTGCAGGCGAACTGTTTCGGCGCGCTCGCCCTCGCGGCCGCCGCCGGTCGCGGCTCGATCAGCAAGTCGCTGGCCAACGCGGCACTCGACGACTACGGCCGCGCCGACGACAGCGACACCCACGGCAGCCGTCGTAACCAGCTGAAATGGGCGAAGGCCGGGTTCTCCGGGAAGACGACGTCGGCGTGCAACACCTGGGCGGCGCCCGCTTCGGACGTCAAATGACCGACGAGGTGATGGCCGAGATCAACACCGGCCTCCAGGCGCACATCTCCGGTGACCGCGCCGGCGCGCGCGAGAGGTTCACGGCGTTGTGGGAACGGATCGGCGAGGACGGCGACCCGCTGCACCGGTGCGCGCTCGCGCATTACATGGCCGACGTGTGCGACGACCCGGCCGACGAACTCGCCTGGGATCTCCGCGCGCTCGCGGCGGCCGACTCCCTCACCGACGAACGCGCCAAGGAGTACCACGCGACGCTCGCCGTACGCGGGTTCTACCCCTCGCTGCACCTGAACCTCGCCGAGGATTACCGCAAACTCGGTGATCACGAGTCCGCGAAGAAGCACTGGGAGCTCGGGCGGGGGACTCTCGGCGCGCTCGGCGACGACCCTTACGGCCTGGGGATCATCGAAGCGTACGACGCGCTCGCCACCCGGCTCGGTCTCGAACCGGACTCTCCGGACTTTCGCGCACGGCGGTGAGGCCATAACCTGGGGTGACTCAGGTCACCCATCCGGGAGGAGCGCGTATGCGGATTTCCGATCTGTTGCGGAACAAGGGGGCGGCCGTCGCGACCGTCTCGCCGGAGACGAACGTAACCGAACTGCTCGAGAGACTGGCGGAGCACAACGTCGGCGCCTTGGTGGTCGTCGACCCCGAGGGCGGGATCGTCGGGATCGTCTCCGAACGGGACGTGGTGCGGCGGCTCAACGAGCGCGGACCCCAGCTGCTCGACGGATCGGTGTCCGCGATCATGACGAAGATGGTCGCGAGCTGCACCCCCGAGGATTCGGTGGACCAGCTGTCGGTCCTGATGACCGAACGCCGGATCCGGCACGTCCCGGTCGTGGTGGACGGCAGGCTCGCGGGGATCGTGAGCATCGGCGACGTCGTGAAGACCCGGATGGAACAGCTGGAGCAGAGCCAGGAGCAGCTGGAGGCGTACATCTCGCAGGGCTGATCCCGGCCCGGCCCGTGCAATGAAAGGTCCTTTCCTTGCAAATTTCGCAAGGAAAGGACCTTTCATTGCATCCGGGGGCGGCTACTCGCGCCACCCAGACAGCTCGACACCCTTCGCGACGTCCACCCGGTACCCGAGCGTCACGACGCCCTTCGCGCCCGAAGCGAGCGTCAGCCGCCACGTGAACTCGCCCAGCTCGGTCCGCTCCACCGGCTCCGGTGTGGTGCGCACGTCCCGGACGGTGATCGCGTCGTCCCGGGAGACCGGTGCCTGGTCCAGCACGGTCACGACGGCCTCGCGCGGGCTGTGGTTGACGATCGTCGTGGTGTACGCGGCTTCCCGTTTGCGGACGCCGGACAGCGTCGCCTTGCTCGCCGTGCGGTGCGTGAGTTCGCGCTCGATCCGGATCCGGTCGTCCACGCCGAGAGCGAGTTCGAGCTCCTCGCCCGGCGCCCAGACGTCCAGCCGCGTGGTACCGACGAACTCCGTCTCGTGGAACACCGACGCCTTCCCCGGCCGCAGCGTGTGCTCCGAAGTGTTGACCACGGTCGCTCGGAGGAACGCCTCCGGGGATACCGCCGGAGCGGAGATGTAGCCCAGTTTCGCCGTCAGCTCCAGTTGGGCGAGCGTCGTGCGGTGGCCCTGTGCCCCCGACGGCACCGCCACCGGGCGGCCCGGCCGGTAGGTGACCGCGGTGGTGCCCTGTTCGACGGACGCCGTCCGCGCGGCCATCGGCGGGCCGGCGGGCGCCGGCATGCCCACCGACTCCGGTATCCCGCCGCCCGCGGGCGACGCGCTGCCGTACGCCGCGCGGGCCATCAACGGCTGGACCGGACGCACGCGGTCGAGGAACCAGGGTTCGAGTTCCGGTACTTCGACGGTGTTCGCCGGCCGCGCGGTCGACAGGGCCAGTTCGCATTCCGGCCAGTCCTCGCCGGTGTGCTGGGTGATCCGCCCGTACCAGGTCAGCGAGACGTCCTCACCGCGGACGCGCACGTCGTAGCCGGGTTCCCAGCCGGCGTTCGCGACCACATAGGACAGTTCGAGGCCGATCTCCGCGCCGTCCTCCCCGGGCTCCAACTCGACCGTGACCGTCGCGCTGTCCACTTCGGACATCCCCTGTTTCGCCTCGATCTCGCGGTCCAGCGCCTTGAGGTCGTCCCGGAGCCGGGCGAGGCGGATGCCGAGTTCGCGGCGCTTGCCCAGCGCCTCGGCCAGCTGGGTGCCCAGCGCGTCGGTGACTTCGGCGACCCGGGGCGGCTCCGCCGTGCCCGCCGCGAGCGCCTTCGCGAAACTTTTGCCGCTGCGCGTCGCCAGGCCGGTCAGCAGGTCGACCTTCGCCGTCTCGGCGGAGACCGCGTCCGCGACCTCGTCGACCACCGCTTGATCGGCCTTGCGCTGTTCGGTCAGCGCGCGCAGTGACGCGTCCGCGGGCGCGGGATGGCGCTCGACGGCGACGTCGACCCCGGCGATGACCGCCGGACCGGAACCGGTGACGCGGACCGAATCCGTGTCCAGGTTCCATGGCAGGCCCGCGAAGGCGAAACGCGTTTCCCCGTCGAGGGCCGCCGAAGCCCGCCTCGTGATCCGGGCGTGGTGCGGATAGACGGTGACGGCGACGATCGGTGCGTCCAGGGTGCTCGGCATGCCTCCGACGTTAGTCTCTTGACACCCGATCGGGTGGCCGGAAGCCTCAGCTTCGTCTTGCCCACCAGCCTTTTGGGGGTCTTGTGAGAGTCGCCAGGCTCGCCGCCCTGTTCACCGCCGTCCTGGTCCTTCCGGCGACGGCGTTGCCCGCCCAAGCCGACGCGCCGCCAACGCCGGTCTTCAAGGACGGCCAAGCCCAGCCGGTGTTCGACCCGGCGGACGTCATCCGGGAGAACGTCTGGGTCACCGCGCCGGTCGACAGCGACCACGACGGCAAGGACGACCTCGTGCACGCGGAGGTCGTGCGTCCTCGCGCGACACAGCAGGGCATGAAGGTCCCGGTCGTCTACCAGGCCAGCCCGTACTACGCGGGCGGCAACGACGTCGCGAACCACAACGTCGACGTGGAGCTGTACGTGCCCGGCGCGAAGCGCGCCCCGGCGGGCCCGCGGATCGCGACGAAGACCGTCGGTCCCAACGCGGCACCGATCAGCTGGCGCTACCAGGACTACTTCACCGCCCGCGGGTTCGCCGTGGTGTACGGGGAATCGCTCGGCAGCGGTCAGTCCACCGGCTGCCCGAGCACCGGCGACGTCAACGAGACCATCGGCGCGAAGTCCATTGTGGACTGGCTGAACGGCCGTGCGACGGCGCGCGACGCGGCGGGCAAGGCCGCGGTCGCGGACTGGAGCACCGGCAAGACCGGCATGACGGGCGTCTCCTACAACGGGACGCTGCCCAACGCGGTGGCCAGCACCGGCGTCGAAGGGCTGGAGACGATCGTCCCGATCGCGGCGATCTCCAGCTGGTACGACTACTACCGCAACGACGGCGCCGTCGTCGCGGCCGGCGGTTTCCAGGGCGAGGACGCGGACGTGCTCGCGGATTACGTCTACACGCGCCAGGATCGCGCCGTCTGCCGTCCGCTGATCGACCGGATCGGGGTGGACCAGGACCGGGTGACCGGCGACTACAGCCGCTTCTGGGACGTGCGGAACTACCGCAACGACGTGAACAAGGTGCGCGCCTCGGTGCTCGTGGTGCACGGCCTCGGCGACTGGAACGTCAAGACCGACCAGGGCACCCGCTGGTACGAAATGCTCAAGGCGCGCGGTGTCGAGCACAAGATCTGGCTGCACCAGGCCGGGCACGCCGACCCGTACAGCCTCCGCCGCGACGTCTGGCTCGCCACGCTGAACAAGTGGATGTCGCACTACCTCTACGGCATCGACAACGGCATCGAGCGCGAGCCGAAGGCCACCATCCAGCGTGAGGACAAGTCGTGGGTGGACGAGCCGGAGTGGCCGCTGCCCGGCACCCAGGACGTCAAGCTCTACCCGTGGCCCGGCGGTTCTTCGAAGGGCAAGCTCGACACGCGCAACCCCGTCCCGGGCAAGGCCGCCGTCGAGACGCTGGCTGACGACGCCAGCAAGACGATCGAACAGCTGGCGGCCGCCGCGTCGTCGGGCAACCGCCTGCTGTACTCGACCACTGCGGCGAAGCAGCCCGTACGGCTTTCCGGAACCGTGAAGACCGATCTGTCGCTGTCCTTCGACAAGCCGGCCGCGAACGTGACCGCGGTGCTCCTCGACCGCGCCCCGGACGGGACGGCGAAGGTGATCACCCGGGGGTGGACCGACCCGCAGAACCGGCGCGACCCCGCCCGCACCGACCCGATCACCCCTGGTGAGAACTACAAGGTCGAGGTGGAACTGGTCGCGAAGGACTACCTGCTGGCGGCCGGGCACAAGATCGAGTTCCTGGTGGCCTCCAGCGACCACGACTACACGCTCCGGCCGAAGCCGGGCGCCGGTGTCTCGGTCGAGCTGAACCGCACCTCGCTGGTGCTGCCGGTGGCGGGCGGCAAACCCGCGCTGCGTGCCGCCTTCGGCTGATCAGGGCCGCGTTTTCCGGATGCCACGTCCCCCTCGGGACGTGGCATCCGGCGTTTCGGATGGAAAACGCCGACCCGACCTCGGGCTTGTACGGAAAATGTATTTCCCCCGGCTTTGCTCCGTCCTGTCCGGCTTCCCCACCTGATGGAGGTCTCCATGTCCAGGTTGCGCCGTTTCGCAGTGCTCGCCGCGGCCGCCGTTCTCCCCGCGCTCGGCCTGACCCTCGCCGGCACGACGCAGGCGTCGGCCGCCCCGAACTTCCAGGTCCCCTTCAAATGCGGCGTCACGGTCACGGCGGCGACGTTCAGCGGGCACAGCCCGGCGAACTCGGTCGACTTCCAGAAGTCGGGCATCACCGGGATGCCGGTGCTGGCCTCGGCTGGCGGCACCGTCACCCGGGTCGCCAACGAAGGCAGCACCAGCTATGGGCGCTGGGTCGAGATCGACCACGGTGGCGGCTGGCGTACCCGCTACGCCCACCTTTCGACCCAGTCCGTCTCGGTCGGCCAGGCCGTCAGCCTCGGCAAGCAGATCGGCACGGCCGGCGCGACCGGCGGGGTGACCGGTCCGCACCTGCACTTCGAAGAGCGGCTCAACGGGGTGGCGCAGAAGGCGGTGCTGAACGGGGTCGCGGTGCCGTACTACGGCCACACGAACTTCACCAGCAAGAACTCGTGCGGCGGCAACCCGTACGAGGCCACCGAGGTGTGCGGCAGCGGCTTCTCGGTCGTCGACTCGCAGGGGCTCGCGAACGGTTCGGGAACCGCGTACCTGCTGTACAACGCCTCGACCAAGGCCAACTGCGTCACCACGCTGAAGGCCGTTTCGCTCGGCACCGCTTCGCCGGTTTCGGCGTTCCTCGAGGTGCAGGGTTCGGCTCGCGTGACCGACTCCGGCAGCTTCACCTACTACGCCGGACCGGTGAAGAAGACGGCCGCCTCGACCTGCGTCAAGTGGGGCGGTTCGGTCGGATCGAACGCTTACGAGAGCCCGTTCGAACACTGCGACTGATCCCGCGGGGCCGGGCACTGTAGATCACCTCACCGACAGGATCGGCGTCCCACGACCGGTCCCGCGGCGGTTGTCCACAACGGTCCCGGCTGTCCACAGATATGTCATGCCCCCACCCGCGGCCCCATTCCCGCCGCAGGGTGGGGGCATGACCACTTCCACCCCGACCGGCAGGACCAAGGTCGATCTGACGGATCCGGCGGACCTGCTCGCCGCGATCCCGTACCTCCTCGGATTCCACCCCGAGGACTCCGTCGTCGTCTTCGGCCTGCGCGGCCCTGGACGAATGAAACAAGGCCTCGTCATGCGCGTGGACCTGCCGCCGCCCGGCCTGGAACAAGACCAGGCGCGTGACCTGGCGATCAGGCTCGCCGTGTCCGGCCACACCGGTGCCACCCTCGCGGTGGTCGGCGGTGGCACCGCGAACAAGGCGGGGCGGCCACCGCGGCGCCGGTTCATCCGGCGTCTGGAAGCCTCGCTGGCCGAGTACGAGATCTCGGTGACGCATTCGGTGTGGGCGCCCAGGATCGCCGCCGACGTGCGGTGGGGCTGCTACCGGGAACGGACCTGTGGCGGGATCCTGCCGGATCCGCGGGACTCGGTGGCCGCCGCGATCGTCACCGGTGCCGGGCACGTCACCCACGCCAGCCGGGACGAGGTCGAGCGGCTCTTCGACCCCGTCGCGCCGGAAACGCTCGCCAGACGTGCCGATCTGCTCACCAGAATGGCCGATCCGCCGTGGCGAGGGGAGGATCCCGTCCCGGCCGGAGTCGCCGAGGTGAACGCCGCCCTCACCCGAGTCGACGGCGGAGACCGGGCGATCAGCGACGACCAGGCCGTCCGGCTGGCCTGGGCGCTTTCCCTGGTCGAGGTTCGCGGCGCCTGTCTGCTCACGGCCGTCCCCGCGGACTCGTCGCTCGCCCGCGTGGCGGAGGACCTCTGGCTCATCCTGGCCCGGGAGCTCCCGGCACCCGAAGCGGCCGAGGCGCTCGCTCTGAAGGCGCACGCCGCCTATGTCCGAGGTGACCTGGCGGCCGCCGGGATGGCCTTGGCCAGGGCCGCCGAGGCCGACCCCGGGCACGGGCTGGCGAAGCTGCTGAGCACGGCCCTCAACGCGATGGTGCCACCGGCCGACCTGATCGGGGTGGTCCTGCGGCAGCAGGCCGAAGGACCACCGGAGATCGCACTCAGACGTTCTGGCGGGACTGGGTGAACGTCCAGGCGTCGGCCACGATGCCGTCGAGGTCGGTGCGCTCGGGCTTCCACCCGAGCTCGTCACCGGCCCGCTCGCTGGAGGCCACGAGCACCGACGGGTCGCCCGCGCGGCGCGGCGCGACCGCGGCGGGGATCTCGTGACCGGTGGTGCGGCGGCACGCCTCGATCACCTCGAGCACCGAGAAACCGGTGCCGCTGCCGAGGTTGTAGATGCGGTGTTCGCCGTCGGCCGCGTGCCGCAGGGCCAGCAGGTGCGCGTCGGCGAGGTCGACCACGTGGATGTAGTCGCGGATGGCGGTGCCGTCCGAAGTCGGGTAGTCGTCACCGAAGATCTGGATCCGCTCGCGGTCCCCGGTGGCGACCTGGAGCACGAGGGGGATCAGGTGGGTTTCGGTGGTGTGCCGCTCGCCGAAGGAACCGTAGGCGCCGGCGACGTTGAAGTAACGCAGGCTGACCGCGGCGATGCCGTGGGCGCGCGAGAACGACGTGATCGCGTGGTCGATGGCCAGCTTCGTCGCGCCGTAGGTGTTGGTCGGCTGCGTCGGCGCCGTCTCCGGGATGGGGGAGGACTCGGGTTCGCCGTAGGTGGCCGCGGTGGAGGAGAACACCAGCCGCTTCGTGCCGTGGTCGCGCATCGCCTCGAGCAGGCGGAGCGAAGTGAGGACGTTGCCTTCCCAGTACTTCGCCGGATCCGTCATCGATTCGCCGACCAGCGACTTGGCGGCGAAGTGGAGGACACCGTCGAAGCCGTCGCCGAGCAGGCGCCCGGCGACCTCGGCGGCGTCGCCCTCGACGAAGGTCGCGTCCGGGTGCACCGCGTCGGCGTGCCCGGTGGAGAGGTCGTCGACCACGGTGACGTCGTGCCCGGCCTCGATGAGGCGGGCCGCGCAGACGCTGCCCACATAACCGGCTCCGCCCGTCACCATCAGCTTCAGGGTCTTGGTCGGTTCGTCGGTCACGTTCGCGCCTTTCTGCTGCGGATGCGGTCGCGGCCCAGTGTCCTCGCCCCCGGGCACGGTGCGCGCCCGGGGGTGGTGCGGCGGCTAGAGCTCGTCGCGGCCCGCGCCACGCGACGGCACGGCGGTGAACAGCCTGGGGTGGCGCAGCTCCGCCGCTTCGTACGCGGCCTTCACCGCCCGGCCCACGGTGTCCACATCGGACTCGCGGACCAGCGCGATCGCCGACCCGCCGAAGCCGCCGCCGGTCATCCGCGCGCCGAGCGCCCCGGCTTCGCGGGCCGAATCGACGGCGAGATCGAGTTCACGGGTGGAGATCCGGTAGTCGTCGCGCATGCTCACGTGCGAGGCGTCGAGCTGAGGGCCGATCTCGGTGATCCGGCCCGCCCGCAACAGGTCCACGGTGTCGAGGACGCGCTGGTTCTCCGTGACGACATGGCGCACCAGCGGCACGAGCTCGTCCGGCAGCTTGGCGAGCGCGGTGTCCAGCCCGTCGACGCCGATGTCCCGCAGCGCCTTCACTTCGAGCAGCTCCGCGGCGCGCTCACAGCCCCGGCGGCGTTCCCCGTAGCCGCCCTCGGCGTGCGAATGCTTCGTGCGGCTGTCCATGATCAGGATCCGGACGCCGGATTCCTCGAGCGGGAACGGCACCTGCTCCATCTCGCCGGAACGGACGTCGAGGAACAGCACGTTCGATTCCGTGCAGCACAGGGAGGCGGTCTGGTCGAGCAGGCCGGTCGGCGCCCCGACGAAGTCGTTCTCCGAACGCTGCACCCAGCGGGCCACCTCGTGCAGGGTCGGCGAACCCGCGCCGGTCCCCGGGGTGATCCCCGCCAGCCCCAGGAGGGCGAGCGCGACGGCGCATTCGAGCGCGTGGGAGGAGGAAAGCCCCGCCCCCGAAGGCACGTTCCCCGCGATCGCCACGTCCGCGCCGCCGTCGAGACCCTGGTCCCGCAGGACCCACGCGACCCCGGCCGGGTACGCGGCCCACCCCTCGACCGAGCCGGGCCGCAGATCGGCGATGGTGAGCGGGCCGGATTCCTGCACCCGGCCGTCCGAGCCGAGGGTGGACACGGTCAGCACACCGTCCTCGCGCGGCGACGCCGCGGCGGCGAGCCGGTGCGGGAGGGCGAACGGCAGCACGAAACCGTCGTTGTAGTCGGTGTGCTCACCGATCAGGTTCACCCGGCCCGGTGCGGACCAGACGCCGGCCGGAGCCCGGCCGTGGAGGGCCTGGAAGGTCTCCGCGGCGTCGGACGCGGCGCTCACCTGGCTTGCGCCAGCACGGCGTGCAACGCCGAGACGGGCACCTGCGCGGTGCTGCTCCCGCCGGTGACCTCGATGGTGCCGCCGGGCGCCGTCTTGCCGACCTTGACCCGGCTGCCGGGCACGATGCCGACCGACTTGAGCTCCGTCATCAGCGTCTCGTCCAGCTGCACGTGCTCGGCGATGCGGCGGATCTCGACCTCGCCGCCGCCCATGCGGGCGAACTCGTCGAGCCGCACGAGGTCGGCTTCGGCGGGCGGGGCGGGATCACCGTCGCCGAGCTTGTCCAGCCCCGGGATCGGGTTGCCGTAGGGCGACGTGGTCGGGTGGTCGAGCAGCTTGACCAGCTTGCGCTCGACGGCCTCGCTCATCACGTGTTCCCAGCGGCAGGCCTCGTTGTGGACGTGCTCCCATTCCAGGCCGATGACATCGACCAGGAGGCGCTCGGCCAGCCGGTGCTTGCGCATGACCGCGATGGCGAGCTCGCGACCGTGCTCGGTCAGCTGCAGGTGCCTGTCGTCCGCGACCACGACCAGTCCGTCGCGTTCCATCCTGGCGACGGTCTGGCTCACGGTCGGGCCGCTCTGCTGCAGCCGCTCCGCGATCCGGGCCCGCAGCGGGACGACACCTTCTTCTTCGAGCTCGTAGATGGTACGCAAGTACATCTCTGTGGTGTCGATGAGATCGTTCACGCTGTCCCCTTCGTCCGCGTTGCTCATCGTAGTCGCTGGCACCGACAGCGACGCAGGCGTGGGGAGAACAAGCACCGAGGCGGGAAAAGTCCCCCAAGCTGGGCATGGAGACGTGAGGCACGGGAAGATGGGCCCATGCGCCCCATGATCACCACCAGCGAACTCGCCGAGCAGCTCTCCGGGCCGGAATCCGCACGCTCCGTAGTCCTCGACGTCCGCTGGCGGCTCGCCGGGCCGCCCGGCGCCGATTCCTACCGTGAGGCGCATCTCCCGGGCGCGGTGTACGTCGACCTCGACACGGCGCTCGCCGGGGAGCCGGGGGAGGGCGGGCGTCATCCACTGCCCGAGCCGGAGACGTTGCAGCGGCACCTGCGGGCGGCCGGGGTCCGCGCCGGTCACCCGGTGGTGGTCTACGACGACTCCGACGGTTCGGTCGCGGCCCGGGCGTGGTGGCTGCTGCGCTGGGCCGGGCACGCCGAGGTCGCCGTGCTGGACGGCGGGTTCGCCGCGTGGGCGGAGGAAGAGCGCCCGCTCACCGACGAGATCCCGTCACCGGCGGAGGGCGACATCGTCGTCGAGCCGGGCGGCATGCCGGTGCTCGACGCGGCCGACGCCGCCACTCTCGCGAGGGACGGGCTGCTCTTCGACGCACGGGCGCGGCCGAGGTACGCGGGCGAGACCGAGCCGATCGATCCGCGCGCCGGGCACATCCCCGGCGCGGTCAACGCGCCCTTCTCCGGGCACGTCGGGGAGGACGGCCGCTGGCGTGACGCCTCGGAGCTGGCCGAGCGGTTCGAAGGGCTCGGCGTGGCCCCGGAGACACCGGTCGGTGTCTACTGTGGATCGGGCGTCACCGCCTCGTCCGTCGTGCTCGCGCTCGAGGTCGCCGGTCACCCGGAGCCCGCGGCGTTGTACGCGGGTTCGTGGTCGCACTGGTCCCGCGACCCGGAGCGCCCGCTGGCCACGGGCGATCTGCCCGGCTGACCCGCGGAACGGCGCACGAGCCGCGTCCGGGCACTAGAGTTCCGACCATGCGAGCACCGGCCGTCGTATGGGACTCCTCGCTGCTGGGTTACGACCTCGGCGGCGAGCATCCGTTCAATCCGGTGCGGCTCGAACTGACCATCCGGCTCGCCACCGAACTCGGCGTGCTCGACGGGGTCGAACTGCTGATCCCCGGTCCGGCGGGCGAGGACGAGCTGCGCCGCGTGCACCTCGGCGAGTACATCGAGGCCGTCCGGCAGGCGCCGATGACCGGGGCCGATTTCGCGCACGGGCTCGGCACCGAGGACAACCCGGTGTTCACCGGGATGCACGAGGCTTCCGCGCTGGTCGTCGGCTCGACCCTGCTGGCCGCGCGGAAGATCGCCGAGGGCGAGGCGACCAGGGCGGTCAACATCGCCGGCGGGCTGCACCACGCGATGCCGGGCAAGGCGTCGGGCTTCTGCGTCTACAACGACTGCTCGGTCGCGATCTCGTGGTTGCTGGACCACGGCTTCGAGCGCGTCGCGTACGTCGACACCGACGTCCACCACGGCGACGGCGTGCAGACGGCGTTCTACGACGACCCGCGGGTGCTGACCGTTTCCCTGCACCAGCACCCGTTCACGTTGTGGCCGGGCACGGGTTACTCGGCGGAGATCGGCAAGGGCGGGGCCGAGGGCACCTCGGTCAACCTGCCGCTGCCGCCCGGCACCCGTGACGGCGGCTGGCTGCGGGCGTTCGAGGCGGTGGTGCCGTCGCTGCTGGAGCAGTTCCGGCCGCAGATCCTCGTCACCCAATGCGGCGTCGACTCGCACGAGGAAGACCCGCTGGCGGACCTTTCGCTCTCCGTGGACGGCCATCGCGCCATCTACCGCAGGCTGCGCGAACTGGCCGAGACGCACACCGCCGGCCGCTGGCTGGCCGTCGGCGGCGGTGGTTACCAGCTGATCCGGGTGGTGCCGCGGTCCTGGACCCATTTGCTCGCCACCGTGCTCGACCGCGACGTCGACCCGGCGACGTCGCTGCCGCCGAACTGGGTCGCGTCGATCACCAGGGCGGCGCCGAAGGCCGAGATCCCGCCCGGCATGTCCGACGACCGCGACACCGCCTTCGTCCCCTGGGGAGACGGCGAGGACGAACCGGTCGACATCGCCATCCGCGACACCCGCCGCGCGATCTTCCCCCTGCACGGCCTCGATCCGGACGATCCGAGGGACTGAACATGGGCCGGTTCTCTCAGAGCGCGCTTTCGGATTTCCACAGCCGGGCCGCGGTAGCGGCTGTCCACTCACCCGGCCCGCCTGCGGAAAACCGAGGCCTTCGGCCGAAGAGAAACGCGCGCGCGTGTCCGAACCCAACCCATCACCTTCAGTCCGGGAGACACGCTCATGGTCAGTGAGGACACCAAACGCGACCCCTACGACTACCCGCGCGAGTGGGAGGCCGACGTCCTGCTCTCCGACGGCGGCACGGTGCACCTGCGCCCGGTGATCCCGAGTGACGCCGACGGCCTCGTCGCCTTCCACGGCCGGCTGTCCGAACGCACCCGGTACTTCCGGTACTTCGGCGCCTACCCGCGCATCCCGCAGCGCGACCTCGAACGGTTCTCCGTCGTCGACCACCACGACCGGGTCGCGTTCGTCGCGCTGCTGGGCGACGACATCGTCGCGGTCGGCCGGTACGAACGGCTGGAACACGGGCCGTCGGCCGAGGTCGCGTTCGTCGTCGACGACGCGCATCAGGGCCGCGGGCTCGGTTCGATCCTGCTGGAGCATCTCGCCGCGGCCGCCTCGGAATCCGGGCTGCGCCGCTTCGTCGCCGAGGTGCTCGCCGAGAACGCGGGCATGGTCCGGGTGTTCCGTGACGCGGGCTACCAGGTCAGCCGTGAGATCGAAGAAGGCGTGCTGCACCTGGAGTTCGACATCGACCCGACCGAGGAGTCGCTCGCGGTCGCCCGCTCCCGGGAGCAGGCCGCGGAGGCCCGCAGCGTGCACAACCTGCTGCATCCGAAGTCGGTCGCGGTGATCGGCGCGTCCACCGATCCGACGAAGATCGGCTACGTCGCCCTCACCAACCTGCTCAGCGCCGATTTCGCCGGCACGGTCTACCCGGTCAACCCGGAGCACAAGTCCGTCCGCGGCGTCCGTGCCTATCCGTCCGTCGTGGACATCCCCGAGGACGTCGACCTCGCGCTGGTCGCGGTGCCCGCCGAGGCCGTCGAGTCCGTTTTGGACGGTGCGCTGGCCAAGGGGGTCAAGACCCTCCTGATCGTCTCCGGCGGGTTCGCCGAGGCCGGGCCGCACGGGCTGCACGCCGAACTGAGGCTGGTCGGGGAGGCCAGGGCGCACGGTATGCGCGTCGTCGGCCCGAACGCGCTGGGCGTGCTCAACACCGACGCCTCGGTCCGGCTCAACGCCACCCTCGCGCCCCGCCTGCCCGCGCGCGGCCGCACCGGGTTCTTCTGCCAGTCCGGCGCGCTGGGCACCGCGATCCTGGCCGACGCCGAAGCACGCGGCCTCGGGCTTTCCACCTTCGTCTCGGCGGGGAACCGGGCCGACGTTTCCGGCAACGACCTGCTCCAGTACTGGGAGACCGATCCGGCGACCGACCTCGTCCTGCTGTACCTGGAATCGTTCGGCAACCCGCGCAAGTTCGCGCGGCTCGCGCGGCGGCTGGCGCGGACGAAGCCGGTGGTGGCGGTGAAATCCGGCAGGCACGCCGTCCGCCCGCAGCTCGCCGCGACCTCGGCGGAGGTCGACGAATCCAGTGTCCAGGCCCTGTTCGAGCAGGCGGGCGTCGTCCGCGTCGACACCCTCGCGCAGCTCTTCGACACCGCGCTGGTCTTCGCCCATCAGCCGCTGCCCGCCGGGCCCCGGATCGCCATCGTGGGCAACTCCAGCGCCATCGGGTTGCTCGCCGCCGACACGGCGCGGGCGCACGGCCTCCGGCTGACCGCCGACCCGGTCGACGTCGGGCCGCAGGCGAGCCCGGAGGAATTCGCCGCCGCCGTGCGCGAGGCGCTCAACTCCCCGGACACCGACGCGCTCGTCGTGGTCTTCGTGCCGCCGCTCGCGATCCCGGGGACCGCGTACGCCCGCGCGTTGCGGGAGGCCGTCGTCGAGATGGACAAGAACAAGCCGATCGTGTCGACCTTCCTCGCCGTCGAAGGTGTGCCGGACGAGCTGGCCGTGCTGTCCGAGGACGGCGTGCCGACGCGGGGTTCGGTCCCGTCGTACCCGAGCCCGGAACGCGCGGTGAACGCGCTCGCGCGGGTCGTGCGGTACGCCGCCTGGCGGCAGCGGCCGCAGGGCAACCTCGTGCGTCCCGCGGGTCTGCACGCCGAGCAGGCGCAGGTGATCGTCGCCGAACTGCTGGCGGCCGAGGGCGGCAAGACGACGCTGCTCTCCGACGACGACGTGGTCCGGCTCCTGGGCTGCTACGGCATCGACGTCGTCCCGTTCCGGGTCGTGACCTCCGCGGACGAAGCGGTGAAAGCGGCCGAGGAGCTGGGTTTCCCGGTCACCCTCAAAGCCGTCGACGAACGGCTGCGCGGCAGGCCGGATCTCGCCGGGGTGCGGCTCGATCTGTCCTCTGTGGACGGAGTGCGCCGGGCGTACCTCGATCTGCGGGAGATCTCCGGTGACGACGAGGTCTACGTCCAGCGGATGGCGCCCAAGGGGCTGTCCTGCGTGATCGGGCTGCAGGACGACCCGTCGTTCGGCACACTCGTGTCGTTCGGGCTCTCCGGCCTGGTCAGCACGCTCCTGGGGGACCGGGCCTACCGCGCCGTGCCGCTGACCGACGTCGACGCCGCCACCCTGCTGCGCGAACCGCGGACGTCGCCGCTGCTCACCGGCTACCGCGGCGACGAACCGGCGGATCTGGCCGCGCTCCAGGACATCGTGCTGCGCGTCGCGGCGCTCGCCGAGGACAACCCCGAGGTCCGGTCGATGACGCTCGACCCGATCCTCGCCTCGCCGGACGGCGCTTTCGTGGCCAACGCCCGGATCGTGCTGGGCCCGCCACCGTCCCGCCCCGACACCGGGCCGCGACGGCTGCGGCCGATCAACGCCCCTGCTTGAGCCCGGTCAGGAATCCCACTCCTGGGGCGAGCGGGCCGCGAGGTCCCCGTCGTGCCGGGCGAACGTCGCGATATCGCCCCGGATGGTGTTGTGGAACGAGACGATCAGCCCGTCGTGGACGAGTTTCGTCTGCACCGCCTGTGCCTCCCCGGCCATGGGCCCGGCGGGGATGGACAGGACGGTCGCGGTGTGCACGAGGTCGAACCCGCCGCCGAGCGGACGGCTCGACACCTGGCGGATCCGCAGCGTGCTTCCCCGGTAGATGGTGTCGAAGATGTTCTGGCTTTCGCGCGCGATCGTCGCGCGGCCGCGCTGGATCCGGCCGACGACGTCGACGAAGTCCGCGTCCTCGGCGAAGTTCGCCGCCCACGCCTCGCCGTCGCCCGCGTTCCAGGCACGCTCCAGCGCGGTGATGATCTCCTCGGTGGTCATCGCTATCCTCCTGTAACAACGATCCATTAGTTAGAACAACGTTCCAACTTTCGAGGAGCATACATGTCGGCGGACCTTCCCGGCATCGTCCGGTTGCGCGATCGCCGTGAGGCGCTGACGCTGCGCACGATCCTGACGGCGGCCCGCGGCCTGTTCGCCGAGCGTGGGTACGCGCGGACGCCGATCCGCCTCATCGCCCAGGAAGCGGGGGTCTCCCCGCAGACCATCTACGCGCACTTCGGTTCGAAGGCCGGTGTCCTCGGCGGTCTCGTCGACCTCCTCGACGACGAGGCCGGGATCCCCGACCTCGTCGCCGAAGCGCAGCGCACCGAGGATCCGGTCGCGCTGCTCGGCCTGCTGGCCACGGTCGCCCGCCAGGTCCGGGAACGCTGCGGGGACATCGTCACGATGCTGGGCTCCGGTGCCGCCGTCGATCCGGACATCGCCGCGACCCAGGCGGAGGGCGCGCGGCGCAACCGGCTCGGCGTCGAGATGGTCATGGACCGCGTCCGGAAGTGCGGCCGCACCGTGGTGCCCAGGGCCACGGACATCGCCGTGGCGCTGATGAGCGCCGACGTCCACACCAGCCTCGTCACCGAGGCCGGGTGGAGTCACGACGACTACGAAGCCTGGCTCAAGGACACCTTGGTCACGTCGCTGCTTCGGTGACGCAGGTGCTCGGCGAAGAACGCCGAGAGCCGGGCACGCTGGACGGCGACGCTTCGCTCCGGATCGATGGTGCCGACGAACGCGGCCGGGGAGTTCCCCAGCTGCGGCAGCAGGGTCTGATAGTCGGTGAAGCTGAAGTGCTCACCGTCCGGCAGACGTGTTTCCCCGGTCCAGCCGCGCTGATTGCGCTGGAACTCCTGCCAGGACGCGTCCGACGCCGCACTGTGGTCGCCCGCGCTCATCAGCAGGAACGGCCGGTCCAGTCCTTCGTCGGCGACGCGGCCGAAGATCCGCTGAGACTGCGAGTGGGCCATGCTGCCGTCCAGATTCGCCCCGGCGACGACGCGCCGGTCGCTCACCATCGTCTCGCCCGCGGTGAACCCGCCGGCGGAGTGGCCGAACATGCCGACCCGGGTCAGGCCGAGCGAGTCGAGGACGAAACGCGTGTCCCGCACGCGGGTCTCGATCACGCGTTTCGACACCTCGATGCTCGACGGCGGCAAGGCCTTCTTCTCGACGCGGCCGCCGGGGAACTCCACCGCTTCCGCTTCGTGGGTGTGGTCGATGGCCACCACGACGTAGCCCTCGCTCGCGAGCTGTTCCTGCTGCGTGGTGCCGTGCGAACGCGACAACGTGCCCCCGGGCGAATACAGCACGACCGGCCGTCCGCCGCCGATCGCGGGCGCGCCGATCCGGGAGTGGGTGGGGAAGCGATAGTCGAGCCGGTCCGACGGCATGCCGAGCTTGGCGGCGTCGCCTTCGGCCACCACCTTCGCGACACCCGGCGCCATGTACGGCGCTTTCGGCTTCCCGCTCGGCAGCGCCGGGTACCGGACGGTGACCATCAGTTCCCTTGTGGTGCCGGGAACCCACGGGTCCTGGCGGGAGCGGTCGATCAGGTGGAGGTCGGTGCTGCCGACCGCGAACGGTCCGGTCGGCGCGGGCAGGCTCAAGCGGACAGGCGCCGCCGACGCTGACGGTGCGAGGAGGACGGCGGGAAGGGTGAGTGCGGTGGCGAGTACGCCGATCCGGCGCGTTGTTCGTTTCATGGCACTGAACGTAGGGAGCGCGTCCGGCCGCGGACATCGGGAAGATCACCGGTCCCTACCCTGGGATCTACCCGCGCATTCAGAGGACTAAGGGGTCGTAACAGAATGATCTTGGGGTGTGGTTTGATGCCGTGTCTCGGTGATCGTCTGTGAGGGGTGGGCTGGTGGGACAGCGGCGTCCGTGGGAGGTCGATGACGGTCTGTGGGAACGGATCGAGCCGTTGTTGCCGAAGGTGGAGCGTCGGTTCAGGCATCCGGGGCGTAAGCGGTTGGACGACCGCAAGGCGTTGTGCGGGATCATGTTCGTGCTCTATACCGCGATCCCGTGGGAGTTCCTGCCCCAAGAGCTGGGTTATGGGTCGGGTATGACGTGCTGGCGTCGGTTGCGGGATTGGACCGAGGCCGGGGTGTGGCAGCGGTTGCACGAGCTGCTGCTGGCGGAGCTGCACGCGGCGGGCCAGCTGGACTGGTCACGGGCAGCCGTTGATGGATCGCATGTGCGGGCGTTAAAAGGGGGCCGAAAACCGGCCCCAGCCCGGTCGATCGAGCCCGTGTCGGGTCGAAACACCATGTGATCACCGACGGAACCGGTATTCCTTTGGCGGCCACCCTGACCGGCGGGAACCGGCACGACGTCACCCAGCTGATGCCGCTGATCCACGCGATCCCAGCCGTGCGGGGCCGCCGTGGACGGCCCCGCCGGCGGCCACAACGGCTCTACGCCGACCGCGCCTACGACCACGACAAGTACCGCAAGCTTGTCCGCGCCGCGGGAATCACACCTCTCATCGCCCGCCGAGGCCAGGAACACGGCTCCGGCCTCGGCGTCCACCGCTGGGTCGTCGAGGGCGCCTTCGCCCTGCTGCACTGGTTCCGGCGGCTACGCATCCGCTGGGAGATCCGCGACGACATCCACGAAGCCTTCCTCACCCTCGGCTGCGCCATCATCTGCTGGCGCAGACTCAAAGCCCACTCAATCTGTTAGGACCCCTAAATGCGGGGGTAGCGGAGCTCCAGGGCGTCGTGTGTCCCGTCCGCGGCCAGTTCCCGTTTGAGCACCTTGTGCGTGGCCGTCCGGGGCAGCGTGTCGAGCACCCGGACGAACCGGGGCCACTGTTTCGGCCCGAGATCACCTTGTGCGGCAACGAAAGCGGCGAACTCGTGCGGGTCGATCGGCGTCCGGCAGACCAGGGCGGCCAGCACCTGGTCGCCGACACGCGGATCCGGGACGCCGAACACGGCCGCCTCGCTGACGGCGGGATGCCGCAGAAGCGCGCGTTCGATCGGGGCGGTGCCGAGGTTCTCACCGTCGACGCGCAGCCAATCGCCGAGCCGTCCCGCGAAATAGCAGTAACCGTCCGCGTCGAGGTACGCCAGGTCGCCGGTGTGGTACATCCCGTCGCGCATCCGCTCGGCCTCGGCCTCGGGATCGCCGTAGTACCCGGCGAAGAAGCCGGGACCACCGGTGTTGACCAGTTCCCCGACCGCTTCGGCGGCGTTGAGCAGCTTCCCGCCTTCGCCGAATTCCACCGGGGGACAGGGTTTCCCGGTCTCCGGATGGAGGACTGCGACGCCGTCGAGCAGTCGGCCGAGCGAACCGGGCGGGGTGGTGGCGTCCCTGCCGAAGTTCACGCCGCCTTCGGTCGAACCGAACGCGTCGACCACGTGGCACCCGAATCGTGTACCGAAGGCGGCGAGGTCGGCCTCCGCGCCTTCGTTTCCATAGACCAGTTTCAGCGGATTGTCGGCGTCGTCGTCCCGGGTGGGAGTGGTGAGCACATAGGACAGTGGCTTGCCGACGTAGTTGGCGTAAGTCGCCCCGAACCTCCGGACGTCCGGCAGGAAACCGGAGGCCGAGAACCGCCGCCGCAGCGCGATCCCCGCGCCCGCTGCGAGCCCGACCGACCAGCCCGCCATGATGGCGTTGGAGTGGAACATCGGCATCGACACGTAGACGGTGTCCTCTGTGGACAGACCGAACCGCGTCGCCAGCATCTCGCCGGGGTAGGCGATCTTGCCGTGTGTGCACCGGACGGCCTTCGGGTCTCCGCTGGTGCCGGAGGTGAAGATCAGCATCAGCAGGTCTTCGGGCTTCGCGGCCACGGGAACGACGGCCTCCCGGGCCGGTTCGAGCTCGCTCAGCGGCAGCACCGGCACGCCGGCCTCGGACAGCAGCGGAAGGTACTTCTCTTCGGCGAACACCAGCTCGCAGTCGGCCAGCGCGATGTCCCGGGCGAGCGCCGCGCCCCGCCGCGTCGGGTTCAGGCCGACCAGCACGTGCCCCGAGAGCGCCGCCCCGCCGAGCAGGAACGAGAACTCGGGGACGTTGTCCGCCAGCAAGCCGAAATGCCCGCCGGGGCGCAGGGTCCCGGTGAGCGTGGCCGCGTACCCGGCGCAGGCCCGGACATGTTCGGCCCAGGTCCAGCGCCGGTCCTCGAACAGCAACCCGGTCGAGCGGTCCTCCGCCCGCGCGAGCAGGAGTTCCGTGACCGTGGGGGTCATGCCGGAGCCGCGGCCAGGAGGTCGCCGAGCCCGCCCAGCTGCGCGGTCGCCCCGCCGAAGGTGAACTCGAGCCGCTTCGCCGCGACGAAGTAGCGATGCAGGGTGTGGTCGACGTCGATGCCGACCCCGCCGTGGATGTGCACGGCGGTATGCGCGACACGGTGCCCGGCCTCGGCCGCCCAGAACTTCGCCGTCGCGACCTCTTCGGCCGCCGGAAGCCCTTCGCTCAGCCTCCAGGCGGCCTGCCACAACGTCAGCCGGACGGCTTCGACGTCGACGTAGGCGTCGGCGAGCCGCTGCCGCACCGCCTGGAAACTCCCGATCAGGTGCCCGAACTGCTTGCGCTCCCGCGCGTACGCCGCGGTCAGCTCCAGCGCGCGTTCCACAACGCCGAGCTGCTGCGCGCAGACACCGATCGTGCCTCGCAGCCGCAGCCATTCGCCGACGTCGCCCAGCGAGACCGTGGCCTTCGCCCCGGACAGCTCGACCAGCGCCGCGTCCGCGTGGTCGACGGTCCGCTGCGGCGAGACCGTCACCGCGTCCCGGTCGAGCAGGAACACCTGACGACCGCCGTCGATGGCGGCTTCGATGAGGAACCCGTGCGCGAACGCGCCCGACGGCACCGCGGTCTGCGCGCCGGTCAGCCGCCAGCCGTCGCCGTCGGCCTCGGCCGTGAACCCGCACGGCACGCCGTAATCCGGCAACGCCACCGCGAGGACGTGGTCACCGCGCAGGACCGGGACGATCCAGCGTTCGGCGAGCATCCCGTCCCCGAAGAAGGCCACCGCCGCCGCGCCCATGACCACCGAGGTCAGATAGGGCACGGGCGCGACCGCGCGGCCGATCTCGGCGAGTACCGAGCACTGCTCTAGCAGCCCGAACCCGCCACCGCCGACCGACTGCGGCAGGGCCGCGTCGAGCACGCCGGCCTGGGCGAGTGAAGTCCACAGTGGAGCGTCGAAGCCGCCGGAACCGTGCGGCCCCAGTACCTCGGGGGTGACCTTGTCCGTCAGGATCCGGCGCGTGAGCGACGCGAGGTCTCGCTGCGCTTCGGTGAGCGTGAAGTCCATCGATATCTCCTAGCGCGTGACGGGCAGGCCGAGGGCGGTCGCGGCGATCATGTCCCGCTGGATCTCGTTGGTGCCGCCGCCGAAGGTGAGGATGAGCGACGAGCGGTGCAGCCGTTCGATCCGGCCGCGCAGGTGGGCGCCGGGGGAGCCCTCGCGGACCACCGCGCCCGCGCCGAGGATCTCCATCATCAGCCGGTAGGCCTCGGTCGCGAACTCCGTGCCGAACACCTTGGTCGCCGAGGCCTCCTCGCGGCCGAGCTCGCTGCTCGCGGCGGCCCAGGCGATCCGCCAGTTCCGCAGTTTCAGGTACTCGGCATGGGTGTGGATCCGCGCCAGGTGCAGCCGCACCCACGGCTGGTCGGCGACGCGGGTGCCGTCGGGCAGCTTCGTGGTCTGCGCCCAGGCGCGCACTTCGCGCAGCGACGTCTGGATCGGCGCGGCCGAGGTCAGCGCCACCCGCTCGTGGTTGAGCTGGTTCGTGATGAGCGGCCAGCCCTCGTTCTCCCCGGCGACCCGGGAGGTCACCGGGACGCGGACGTCGTCGTAGTAGGTCGCGCTCGTGCCCGGCCCGGCGACCGTGTGCACCTTCGTCCAGGAGAAACCGGGGGCCGACGTCGGCACGATCAGCATGCTCAGACCCTTGTGCCGATGCGCCTCGGGATCGGTGCGGGCGGCCAGCCAGATGTAGTCGGCGTACTCGATCAGGCTCGTCCACATCTTCTGGCCGTTGATGACGTAGTCGTCGCCGTCGCGGATCGCGCGCGTGCGCAGCGCCGCCAGGTCGGTGCCCGCGCCCGGCTCGGAGTAGCCGATCGCGAAGTGGAGCTCGCCCGCGGCGATCTTCGGCAGGTAGAACGCCTTCTGTTCTTCGGTGCCGTAGCGCATGATGGTCGGCCCGACGGTGTTCACCGTGAGGAACGGGACGGGCACCCCGGCCGCGGCCGCCTCGTCGGTGAAGATGAGCTGGTCGAGCATCGGCCGGTCCTGCCCGCCGTACTCGCGGGGCCAGCCGATCGCGAGCCAGCCCGCACTGCCGAGTTCGCGAACGATTTCCTTGTACACCAGGCCGTTGCCGTACTCGCCGCCGTCGCCGGCCAGGGCGTCGCGGCGCTCCGGGGTCATCAGCCCGGCGAAGTACTCCCGGAGTTCGCCCGCCAGTGCCCGCTGCTCCGGCGTGTAGTCGATCCGCATCCGTCACCTCTGCCGTCGGTGCTCGTTACTGGTGCCATGGCCGCTCGCGGCGGTAGGGTAGAACCTGTTCTAGTTGTACCAGGTGTGACGGCGAGGAGGGAATATGGAGATCGACGTCGATCGCTCGCTCTGCGAGGCGAACGCGATCTGTGTCGGCTTCGCGCCGGAGGTCTTCGATCTCGATGACGACGAGGAGCTTGTCCTCGCGTCGGACGAAGTTCCGCAGAATCAGGTAGAACGTGTTACTCAAGCTGTGGCGAGCTGTCCGAAAAATGCCCTGCTCATACGTGGTTAGCACCGTTTATTTGATGCTTGCATCGAGCAAGAACAGATTCTAGTGTGTGCGGAGAGGCAAGGAGGCCCGGAGTGAGTTTGGACGGCAAGACGGCCATCGTGACCGGCGCCGGCGCGGGACTCGGCCGGGCCGAGGCGCTGGCGCTGGCCGCCGCGGGAGCGTCGGTGGTGGTCAACGACGTGTCCACCGCCGCGCAGGCGGTGGCCGACGAGATCGAGGCCGAGGGCGGCAAGGCCATCGCGGTCACCGGCGACGTGTCGGAATCCGCGACCGCGGACGCGCTGCTCACCGCCGCCGTCGACCACTTCGGCGGGTTGCACGTCCTGGTCAACAACGCGGGCGTGCTGCGCGACCGGATGCTCTTCTCGATGACCGACGACGAATGGGACACGGTGCTCCGCGTCCACCTGCGCGGGCACTTCCTGCTTTCGCGCAACGCCGGGGCGTACTGGCGCGACAAGTCCAAAGTGGACGGCGCGCCGGTGTACGGCCGGGTGGTCAACACCGCGTCGGAGTCGTTCCTGCTCGGCGCCCCCGGCCAGCCGAACTACGGAGCGGCCAAGGCGGGTATCGCCGCGCTGACCGTCTCCACCGCGCGCGGTCTTTCCCGCTACGGCGTCCGCGCCAACGCGATCTGCCCGCGCGCCCGCACAGCGATGACCGAAGCCGTCTTCGGCGCCGACGCGCCGGAGGGGATCGACCCGCTTTCGGTCGACCACGTCGCGCCGTTCGTGTCGTTCCTCTGCTCGCCGGACGCGGATCGCGTCAACGGCCAGGTGTTCCTCGTCTACGGCGGGATGGTCGCGCTGATGCGGCCGCCGTCGGTGGAACAGCGGTTCGACACCGCCAACGGCACCTGGACCCCCGAAGAACTCGCCACCAGCGTGGGCGGCTACTTCGCCGACCGCGACCCGGAGCGGATGTTCTCCGCGTCCGAGATCATGTCGCTGCCGTGAATCGGAGGAGATGACGATGGGCAGGCTCGACGGCAAGGTAGCGCTGATCACCGGTGGTGCCCGCGGGCAGGGCGAGGCGGCCGCGCGGCTGTTCGTCGCCGAGGGCGCGCGCGTGGTGATCGCCGACATCAACGACCTCGACGGCAAGAAACTCGCCGCCGATCTCGGCGAAGCGGCCGTCTACCAGCACCTCGACGTCGGCGACGAAGCCGAATGGGACGCGGCGATCGAGCGCACCCAGGCGGAGTTCGGCCCGCCGACGGTGCTGGTCAACAACGCGGGCATCCTGCACTTCTCGGAACTGGGCAAGACCACGCTCGCCGACTACGAACGCGTCGTCCGGGTCAACCAGATCGGGGCGTTTCTCGGGATGCGCTCGGTCGTTGAACCGATGACCGGGGCCGGAGGCGGCTCCATCGTCAACGTGTCCTCAGTGGAGGGGCTCGCCGGGATGCCGTTCCTCGTCGCCTACACCGCGAGCAAGTTCGCGATCCGCGGGATGACCAAGGTCGCCGCGCTCGAACTCGGCGCGAAGAACATCCGGGTCAATTCGGTCCACCCCGGCGCGATCGACACCCCGATGGTCGCCGCCGCCGCGGGCGGGCAGAAAGTCGACATGTCGTGGGTGGGCAAGAAGGTCGCCCTCGGCCGCGTCGGACAGCCGGAGGACATCGCGAAACTCGTGTTGTTCCTGGCCAGTGACGAAAGTTCGTACAGCACGGGCGCGGAGTTCGTCGCCGACGGCGGCGCGACCGCGACGCACGCTCTCAAGTTCTAGCGCGGAGGTGCCGAGAGCAAAGTGAACACCGCTAACGCAATGGGGCGTTGACAGGTGGAGTAAGACTCGGGGCAGGCGACTGGGAGGTTCTGTGGGAGCGACGGTGTCCGTCCCCGGTACGGGTGCGCTCACACAGGTCGGCAGGCTCGCGACGCTGTCGTGGGAAGTCCTGCGCGCGATCTTCAAACGACCGTTCCAGTTCCGCGAATGGATCCAGCAGTGCTGGTTCTTCGCCAGTGTCACCATCCTGCCCACGGCGCTCGTGGCGATCCCGTTCGGCGCGGTCATCGCGCTGCAGCTGGGATCGCTGACGCAGCAGATCGGCGCGCAGTCGTTCACCGGCGCGGCGAGCGCGCTCGCGATCGTGCAGCAGGCGAGCCCGCTGATCACCGCGCTGCTGGTGGCGGGCGCGGGCGGCAGCGCGGTCTGCGCCGACATCGGTGCCCGCAAGATCCGCGAAGAGATCGACGCGATGGAGGTGCTCGGGGTCAACCCGATCCAGCGCCTGATCGTGCCCCGCGTCCTCGCCGCGATCGTGGTTTCGGTGCTGCTGAACGGTTTGGTCAGCGTCGTCGGCGTGCTCGGCGGCTACTTCTTCAACGTCGTCATGCAGGGCGGCACGCCGGGCGCGTACCTCGCCAGCTTCAACGCCCTCGCGCAGGTGCCGGACCTCTGGATCAGCGAGATCAAGGCGCTCCTCTACGGTTTCGTCGCCGGGGTGGTCGCGGCGTTCCGCGGGCTGAACCCGGCGGGCGGGCCGAAGGGCGTCGGTGACGCGGTGAACCAGGCCGTGGTCATCACGTTCCTGCTGCTGTTCCTGATCAATGTCGTGCTGACCGCGATCTACCTGCGGATCGTGCCGCCGAAGGCGATGTGACATGGCAGGCGAACCCGCTGTTTCCGACCGGACGCTCGAGATCATCGCGCGTCCCGGCGCGATGCTGGAAGGCTTCGGCGGCCAGCTTTCGTTCTACTTCCGCGCGCTGGCCTGGACCCCGCGCACGATCCGGCGCTACGGCCGCGAGATCTTCCGCCTGCTGACCGAAGTCAGCTTCGGCACGGGCGCGCTCGCGGTGATCGGCGGGACGCTAGGCGTGATGATCGGGATGACGCTGTTCACCGGTCTCATCGTCGGCCTGCAGGGTTATTCGGCGCTGAACCAGCTCGGCACGGCCGCGCTGACCGGGTTCATCTCGGCCTACTTCAACACCCGCGAGGTCGCGCCGCTTTCGGCCGGGCTCGCGCTTTCGGCCACCGTCGGCTGTGGGTTCACCGCGCAACTGGGCGCGATGAAGATCTCCGAGGAGATCGACGCGCTCGAAGTGATGGGCGTGCCGAGCATGCCGTACCTGGTGACGACGCGGGTGATCGCCGGCGTCGCCGCGGTGATCCCGCTGTACGCCGTCGGGCTGCTTTCGTCCTATCTCGCCTCGCGGCAGATCACCATCTGGCTCTACGGCCAGTCCGCGGGCACCTACGACCATTACTTCACGCTGTTCCTGCCGCCCGAGGACGTGCTCTGGTCGTTCCTCAAGGTGATCATCTTCAGCGTGCTCGTCATCCTGTCCCATTGCTACTACGGCTATACCGCCAGCGGTGGGCCCGCCGGGGTCGGCGTCGCGGTCGGCCGCGCGGTGCGGACGTCGATCGTGCTGATCTCGGTGCTCGACTTCTTCCTGAGCCTGGCGATCTGGGGCGCCACCACGACAGTGAGGATTTCCGGGTGAACAGGAGGATGCTGCTGCAGCGGCTCCGGCACCAGGTGCTGGGGCTGATCTTCCTCGTGGTGGTCGTGCTGTTCTTCGTCACCACCATCGCCTTCTACCAGAAGGCCTTCACTTCGGTGACCCTGGTGAAACTGGAGACCGACCGCATCGGCAACCAGATGCGCGAGGGCGCGGACGTCAAGGTGCGGGGAATGGTCGTCGGCGAGGTCCGCGCGATCCAGGCCCACGGCGATCGCGCGACGATGGATCTGGCGCTGCAGCCGGACAAGACGCCGGTCATCCCGTCCAACGTGTCCGCGCGGCTGCTGCCGAAGACGTTGTTCGGCGAGCGGTATGTCGCCTTGCAGGTACCCGAGAAGCCGGATCGGCACATCGCCGAGGGCGACGTCATCCCGCAGGACCGCAGCAGCAGCGCGATCGAGCTGGAAACCGTGCTCGGCAACGTGATGCCGTTGCTGCAGGCCGTCCAGCCGGAGAAGATGGCCAGCACGCTCAACGCCGTCGCGTCCGCTTTGGACGGTCAGGGCAAGCAGCTCGGCGCGACGATGGCGGGACTTTCGGAATATCTGGGCAAAGTGAATCCGTCTTTGCCGGATCTCAAGGCCGACATCACCGGAGTCGCCGACGCCGCCGCGATCTACGACAAGGCCGCGCCGGATCTGCTGGCCGCGTTGTCGGATCTGACCACCACGAGCAAGACCCTGGTCGAGAGCCAGCGCGGGCTCGCCGACGTCTACTCGACGGTGACCGCGGCCTCGATCGATCTGACGAGTTTCCTGAAAGTCAATCAGGACAACCTGATCCGCCTCACCACCAACCTGCAGCCCACTTTGGACGTCCTCGCGAAATACTCGCCGGAGTACCCGTGCCTGCTCAAACAGCTCGCCGGATCGGTGCCGCGCGCGGAACTCGCGTTCGGCAAGGGCACCGCGCATCCCGAGGTCAGCCGGGTGACGATCGAGTTCACGCCGAGCCGGGGCAAGTACCTGCCGGGCGTCGACGAGCCGAAGTACAACGACAAACGCGGCCCCCGGTGCTATCCGGAGCTCCCGCCGCCGGGCCGCTGGCCGCAGTACCCGCCGGACGGCGCCATCGACGACGGATCGTCGAAACCCGCGCCGCCGCGCGATCCCGACGGCACCCTGCCCTCGAACGGGACCATTCCCGCGGGCGGGAACGCGGGTGGTTCGGTGGTGAACTCGCCGGACGAGCAGCGGCTGATCGATCTGCTCGTGTCGCCGGCGATGGGCACGACGCCGGACCAGGTGCCGAACTGGGGCAGCCTGCTGGTGGGGCCGCTGTACCGCGGGGCGGAGGTGGAACTGCGATGAGGACCGTGCCGAACGTGGGGTCCGGGTCCGTGAAGGCCTCCTTCCCTACCTTGAGCGTAGGGAAGGAGACCTTCACGGACCGCCGCGTCGGGTGCTGGAGCCGTTCGACCCCCCGCGGCAAGGCTGGGCTGAAGGGGCCCTTCGCCCACCAGACGTTGCGAAAGCCACTTTCGCAACCTTCAACGTTGCGAAAGTGGCTTTCGCAACGCGCTTGCCCAGCCTCGGACGGGAGGGGCACCCGATGAGGTCCTTCGTCCCGGATCTGATCAAGATCCTCGTCTTCGCGGTGGTGACCGTGCTGCTCACCGCGATCCTCGGCGCCACCATCGCGAACACCAACTTCGGCGAGACCTCGGGCTACACGGCCAAGTTCACCGACGCGTCCGGTCTCAAGGAAGGCGACGACGTCCGCATCGTCGGCGTGAAGGTCGGCCAGGTCGGCAAGATCGAGGTCGAGGAGGGCGAACGGAACTTCGCCCAGGTCCACTTCGACGTCCAGACCTCGCACCGGCTGCCCGCCTCGGTGACCGCGACCATCAAGTACCGCAACCTCGTCGGGCAGCGGTATCTCTCGCTCGGCACGGACATCGGGGACGAGAAGTCGTTGCCGCGCGGCGGGGTCATCCCGTCCGAGCGCACGAAACCGGCCCTGAACCTGACCGTCCTCTTCAACGGGTTCAAACCGCTCTTCCGCGCGCTCAACCCCGAGGACGTCAACAAACTGTCCTACGAGATCATCCAGGTCTTCCAAGGCGAGGGCGGCACGATCACCAGCCTGCTCGCGCACACCGCGTCGGTCACGTCCGCGATCGCGGGCAAGGACAAGATCATCGGCGAGGTCATCGCGAACCTCAACACCGTGCTCGGCACGGTCGAGAAGCGCTCGCCACAGCTGGGCGAGCTGATCGATCAGACCCAGCGGCTGGTCACGGGGCTTTCCGAGCAGCGCCGGCCGATCGGGGAAGCGGTCAAGGCGCTGGGCGACCTCACCGTCGCCACGACCGGCCTGCTCGCCGACGCGCGGCCGGCGATCAAAGACGACGTCGCCCAGCTCGGCGCGCTGTCGCAGAACCTCGGCGATTCCGAACAGCTGCTCGACCATCTCCTGCAGGTGCTGCCGGGCAACCTGCAGAAGTTCACCAGGACGCTGAGCTACGGCAGCTGGTTCAACTACTACCTGTGCGGGATCTCCGGCAGCATCGGCATCAAATCGCTCAACATCGAACTGCCGATCACGCCGCTGCCCGGCACGCAGCGACCGGAGAGGTGCGGGCCGTGAAGCCGCTCAAGGAACGCAACCAGGCCGTGGTCGGCGGCGTGACGCTGATCCTGATCGTGCTGATCACGGCGACGACGTACTTCTCCGATCGGATCCCGTTGTTCGGCAGCGGGACGACGTACTCCGCGTACTTCGGCGAGTCGGCAGGGCTGGCGCCGGACAACGAAGTCCAGGTCGCCGGGGTCAAGGTCGGGCAGGTCAGCTCGGTGGAGCTGGCGGGCAAGAAGGTGCTGGTGAAGTTCCGCGTCAAGGACGTGCGGGTCGGCGACGCGACCGCGGCGTCGATCGAGATCAAGACGCTGCTGGGCGAGAAGTTCCTCGCGCTCACGCCGAAGGGCAAGGCGAACCAGGACCCGAACACCACCATCGGGCTCGACCGCACGCGGACGCCGTTCGAACTGCAGGACGCGTTCCAGGAGCTGTCGGGCACGGTCGGCGAGATCGACACCGCGCAGCTGGCGACGAGTTTTACCGTCCTGTCCGACGCGCTCAAGGACAGCCCGCAGTACCTCAAGGACGCCCTCGGCGGCCTCTCCTCGTTGTCCAAGACGGTGTCCTCACGCGACAGTGACCTGAAGGCGTTGCTGGCCAACACGAGCAAGGTGTCCAAGACGCTGTCCGATCGCAACGCGCAGCTGAAACGGATCCTCGACGACGGCAATCTCCTGCTCGCCGAACTGCAGAACCGGAAGGACGCGATCAGCACCTTGCTCAAGGGCACGCAACAGGTTTCCGCGCAGCTGTCCGGTCTCGTCGCCGACAACCGGCAACAGCTGAAGCCGACGCTGGAGAAACTCGGCAAGGTCACCGACATCCTGCAGCGCAACCAGGACAATCTCAGCCGCAGTCTCGCGCTGATGGCGCCGTTCGCCCGCGTCGGCGCCAACGCGACCGGCAACGGACGCTGGTTCGAGGGTTACCTGTGCGGTCTGCTGCCGCCGACGATCATCGCGGGCGCGTTCCAGGTGAACCCGGAGGGCTGCACCCCGCCGATCGCGGCGCCGAACCAGGGAGTGGGTGGACGATGAGCACCCGGACTCGCACGCTTTACAACTGGGTCGCGTTCGCCTGCGTCCTCGTGCTGCTCCTGACCGCCGGGCTGTGGCTGGTGTTCAAGGAACCGGGCGGGACCCGGATCAGCGCCTATTTCGGCAAGACCGTCGGGCTCTACGCGGGTTCGTCGGTCCGGGTGCTCGGCGTGAAGGTCGGGGAGATCACCGGCGTGACCCCGCAGGGCGAGGCGGTCCGGGTCGACATGCGGATCGACGGCGACACGCCGATCCCGGCCGACGCGGGCGCCGTCGTCGTCGCGCCGAGCCTGGTCAGCGACCGCTACGTGCAGCTGACCCCGGCCTACGAGAGCGGCCCCGAAATGGCGACGGACACGGTGATCGCCAAGGAGAAGACGGCGACGCCCGCCGAGCTCGACGACCTCTACACGAGTCTCGACAAGCTCTCGACCAGCCTCGGACCCAACGGTGCCAACAAGAACGGCGCGCTGTCCGACGTGCTCGACACCGCGGCGGCGAACCTCGCCGGCAACGGGAAGAACCTCAACACCACGGTGACGCGGCTGTCCGAACTGGCCAAGACCTTGGACAGCTCCAAGGGCGACCTGTTCACCACCGTGCAGAACCTGAACTCCTTCACCGGCGCGCTGGCCGAAAGCGACAAGCAGCTCAACGAGTTCTATCGCCGGGCGGCGGACGTGAGCGGGTTCCTGGCCGCGGACTCCGCCGACGTCGGCTCCGCGTTGAGCTCCCTGGCGACGGCGATGGGCGACGTCGAGAAGTTCGTCGCGGAGAACAAGGATCTGCTCTCGTCCAATGTGGACAAACTGGCCGGGCTGACGAAGGTGCTCGTGGACCAGCGTGCCTCGCTCGCCGAGGTGATCGACATCGCGCCGACCGGGGCGACCAACTTCATCAACTCCTACGACGCCGCGTCCGGCACGATCGCGGTGCGCGACAACCTCAACGAACTGACCCACCCGCCGATCCTGACCGTGTGCCGGCTGATCAGCGCGAGCACGCCGAAACCGATCCCTGACGCGCTGGGCACCATCTGCAAACAGCTCGCGCCCGTCCTCGACGGCACGCTGAAACTCCCGTCGGTCCCGCAGGTGCTGGCCTCGCTGCAGAGCGGCGAACTGCCGCCGTTGCCTCTCCCGCTGGTGGACGTCATGACCAAAGGACTCCCGAAATGAGGCGGCAGCGGCAGAAGATCGCCGGGGTGATGGCGGGCGTCCTCGTGCTCGCCGGATGCAGTGACGGCGGGTTTTCGGGGCTGTACAACACACCGTTGCCGGGCGGCGCGGATCTCGGCGACCATCCGTACCGGCTCACCGCGCAGTTCTCCGACGTCCTGGACCTCGTGCCGCAGGCGAGTGTGAAGGTCAACGACGTCCCGGTCGGCCGCGTCGAGAAGATCGACCTCGCGCCGGACACGCGTTCGGCGTGGGTGAGCATGGTGGTCAACGGCGACATCGCGCTGCCCGCGAACGCACGCGCCGAGCTGCGGCAGTCGAGCCTGCTGGGGGAGAAGTTCGTCGATCTGCACGCCCCCGAAAAGCCCGAAGGAACGCTCGCCGAGGGCGCGAAGATCCCGCTGGACCGCACGAACCGCAACCCCGAGGTCGAAGAGGTCCTCGGCGCGCTTTCCCTGCTGCTCAACGGCGGCGGGGTCGAGCAGATCCAGAAGATCAGCCACGAACTCAACGAGGCGCTCACCGGCAACGAGGCCGAGGTCCGCTCCCTGCTGTCCCGGGTGGACAAGCTGGCCACCGAACTCGACGGGCACAAGGGTGAGATCCTGCGCGCCATCGACGGTCTCGACCGGCTGTCCAAGACCCTGGTCGGCCAGACGCAGAACCTCACCAACGCACTCGACAACCTCTCGCCGGGGCTCAAGGTCGTGACCGAGCAACGGGATCAGCTCGTCGGCATGCTGCAGTCGCTGAACACCCTTTCCGGGGTCGCCACCGAGACGATCAAGGCGAGCAAGGACACGCTGGTCGCGAACCTGCGCGCGTTGCAGCCCACGCTGAAGAAGCTGACCGAGGCGGGCCAGGATCTGCCGACGGCGCTGCGGATCCTGCTCACGTATCCGTTCCCGGACTACGCGGGCAACGTGATCAAGGGCGACTACGCGAACGTCGAGGCCAAGATCGACCTGAACCTGGACACCTTCCTGGAGAACATGAACAACTCGTCGCAGCCGATCATCCAGCTGCCGGGCACCCAGGGCACCGGCACACCCGGCGCGATCCCGTTCAACAACGGTGCCGCCCCGCCGGTGCTGCCGTTGCCCGGTGATCTCCCGCAAGCTCCTCCGGCCGCTCAAGGGAACGCGCTGGGCGGCGTGCTCGGCGGAATCCTCGGGCCCCTGCTGGGAGGTGGCCGGTGATCACGCGCAAGATCAGGATCCAGCTGGCGGTGTTCGTCGTCATCGCGGTGGTTTCGGTCGTCTACGCGGGCGGCAACTACGCCGGGCTGGACCGGCTCTTCGGCACCCGCGGCTACCTCGTCACCGCGCAGCTCGTGGACTCCGGCGGGATCTTCGTCAACGCCGAGGTCTCCTACCGTGGCGTCGCGGTCGGCAAGGTCGCGTCGATGACGCTCACCGAACACGGCATCGACCTCGGCCTCGACATCGATTCGGGCGCGCCGAAGATCCCCGCGGACACCAAGGCCGCGGTCGCGAACCGGTCGGCGGTGGGGGAGCAGTACGTCGATCTGCTGCCCATGCACGAAAACGGGCCGTACCTCACCGAGGGTTCGGTCATCAAACGCGACAAGACCTCGATCCCGCTCGCGCCGGACACCGTGCTGTCCAATTTGGACAAACTGGTGTCGAGTGTGAAGCCGGAATCGTTGCGGACCGTCGTCGACGAGACCTACGAGGCGTTCGCGAACGCCGGCCCGGATCTGCGGCAGCTGCTGAACAGCACCGGCTCGCTCACCGCGACCGCGACGCAGTACCTGCCCGACACCCAAGGCCTGCTCGCCAACTCGCGGACCGTGCTGGACACCCAGCGGCGGCAGGCGGACAACATCACGCAGTTCTCCAGCGGGCTCAAGACGATCGCCGCGCAGCTGAAGACGTCCGACCCGGACCTGCGGCGCGTGATCGACGAGGCACCGAAGCTGAGCCGCCAGATCAGCGACGTGCTCGCGGTGTCCGGGACCGACCTCGGAGTGCTGTTCGCGAACACGCTCACGACCGCCCAGATCACCTCCACCCGTACCGACGCCATCGAGGAACTCCTGGTCGCGTACCCGATCATCTCGGCGTTCTCGCGCTCGACGTCGCCGGACGGCACCGGCCACCTCGGCGTCGTGTTCAACTTCTTCGACCCGGTCTCGTGCACGAAGGGCTACGAGGGCACGAAACAGCGTCCCGCGAACGACACCACCGAAGCGCCGGTGAACACCCAGGCGTACTGCGCCGAGCCGCCAGGAAGCCCCACAGGCGTGCGAGGCTCGCAGAACGCCCCGTACGCCGGGAAGCCGCCGGCGGTCCCGGAGCGGCCGAAGCAGACCCCGCAGGCGGCGGAATCCGCCCAGCTGCCGGGGGTGCTGAGCCTGCTCACCGGATCCGCGCCCGGCGGGCTCGGCGCGTTGCTGGGCGGGAAGTGATGCTCACCCGCGCCCTCACCGTCGTGGCCGCGCTGGCGGTCCTCGCGGCCGCCTGGTTCGGCTGGTCGTGGTGGAGCGCCGCGGGCGACGACGGCCTGGCCAGGGGCCGCGAGCGCGAGGCCGTCCTCGCCGCCGCGTCCGGCCAGCTGGAAGTGCTCAACACGATCGACTACCGCAGTGGCGCGAAGGACGTCGACCGCTGGCTCGGCGTCACCACCGGACGGCTCGGCAAGGACCTCACCGGCGACCGCCAGATCCAGATCGACCGGGCGACCGCGAGCAAGACCGTCGCCACCGCCAAGCTCAAGCAGGCCGCGGTCACCGAACTCGACGCCGCCGCCGGGACGGCGCGCCTGATGGCCGTGCTGGACGTGCGGGTCAGCACCGGCGGCGGGTCGGCCGCGCCGAAGGTGAGCAGGCTGACCGTGGACTACCAGCGCGTCGAGGACGGCTGGAAGGTCAGCGCGGTCCAGGCGGCGGGCTCATGACCGGGCGTGTCCCGCGGTTCCTGATCGCGGTCATCGTCCTGGCCGGCGGCTGCGCGGTGTGGTTCGGCCTCCAGGCGTCCTCGCTGGGCTCGGACGGCAACGCGGCGCTGGTGGACCAGGCCGCCACAGCCGAGGTCGCGGACCAGGTCGGTGCCGGGGTGAAGGCCGTGTTCTCCTACGACTACAGCAACCTCGCGCGCACCGAGCGGGCCGCCGCCGACGTGCTGACCGGGGAGGCGACCGGCCAGTACCGGGACCAGTTCGCCTCGGCCCGGAAGCGGGCCGAGGAAGGGAAGCTGGTGCGCACGACGACGGTACGGTCGCTCGGCGTCCGGTCCCTGCGCGGCGACCAGGCCGAGGTGCTGCTGTTCCTCGACCAGCAGACGATGACCGCCGGTGGCGGGGCCCCGCAGTCGACGGTTTCCCAGCTTTCGGTCACCGCGCAGCGCGTCGACGGCCGATGGAAGATCTCTCAGCTCATCCCGCTGTGATCAGGAGAGGCGTTTCATGTTCGCGGCGGTGATCATGCCGCCGGAAACGGTGTAGGAACCGGAAAAAGTGCGGAGCGAACCATCGGTCTGCCGGGCCGAAAGGTCGACGTACACGGTGTTCCCGCTTACGCTCCGCACGGTGACCGCGGCCCACGAAGTCGTCGTGTACCCACTGGACCAGGAAGCGAAAGTTCCGCCTTTCGCCAGCCGTTGCCCACCGAGATTCCACGCGGTGAGGAAATCACGCCGGTTGATCGCGTCGTAGAACGCGATCACCGTTTGGGCCACGGGAACCGACGGCGCGGGATAGACGGTCTGCGTCGCGGGTGGTGCGACGTAAACCGTTTGCGGTGGGGCCGCGACGGCGGGTGGCTGGATCACGATCGTGTTCGGCGGAGCGGCCACCGCGACCGCGGGCATCGCCGTTCCCTGATTCGGCACCGCGCACGCGGCCAGCGTTCCCGCCGCCGCCAACGTCACCATCGCCCACTTCTTCGCACCCATTTTCTCCCCTTTTCCTCGTGCTACCGAGAATGCGGGAACGGCGGCGGCAACAATAGGGGATTTGGCCTCGTTACGATTGCTGAAAAACGCGCCGGAACCGTTATCGGATCTTGTGCGCACGGGCCTAGGGCCACCCTCGTCTCACGCCGGACCGCCGCCGGGTTTAGCGTTAGGCATGACCACTGCACCTGTCGATGTCGAGAGCGCCCGCCGCGACTACGCGGCCCTCGTCGACCGTGGCCTCTCCCTGGACATCACCCGCGGCAAGCCGTCCCCTCGCCAGCTGGACCTCGCCGACGGGCTGCTCGCCCTCCCCGGAGACGTGCGCAAGGCCGAGGACGGCACGGACGTCCGCAACTACGGCGGCCTCAAGGGCCTGCCCGAACTCCGCCGCATCTTCGCCGGGCCGCTGCAGGTCCCGGCCGACCAGCTGCTGGCCGCGGGCAACTCCAGCCTGGAGCTCATGCACGACTCGATCGTGCAGGCCTTCCTCAGCAAGCTGCCGGGCGCCGAGCGCCGCTGGGCCGACGAGCCGAGCGTCAAGTTCCTCTGCCCCGTGCCGGGCTACGACCGCCACTTCGCGCTGGCCGAGCGTTTCGGGATCGAGCTGATCCAGGTGCCGCTCACCGAGACCGGCCCGGACATGGCGGTCGTCGAGCGTCTCGTCGCCGAGGACGCCGCGGTCAAGGGCATCTGGTGCGTGCCGAAGTACAGCAACCCGACCGGTGTCACCTACAGCGACGACACCGTGCGCCGCCTGGCGACGATGACCACGGCCGCCCCGGACTTCCGGATCTTCTGGGACAACGCCTACGCCGTGCACCACCTCACCGAGGACGAGGCGCAGCTGGCCGACCTGCTCGCGCTGGCCACCGAGGCGGGCAACGCCGACCGCGTGTTCGTCTTCGGCTCCACCTCGAAGGTCACCTACGCGGGTGGCGGCGTCGGCTTCTTCGGTGCGTCCGAGGCGAACCTGGCCTGGTGGACCGGCCTCATCGGCAAGCGGACCATCGGCCCGGACAAGGTCAACCAGCTCCGTCACGCGCAGTTCCTGCGCGACGAGGACGGCGTCCGCGAGCACATGCGCAAGCACGCCGAGCTCATCGGGCCGAAGTTCGCGGCCGTCGACGAGATCCTCACCAAGGAACTCGGCGAATCGGGCCTCGCGTCCTGGACCAAGCCGACCGGCGGGTACTTCATCTCGCTGACCGTGCCGTCGGGGACCGCCAAGGAGGTCGTGCGGCTGGCCAAGGAGGCGGGTATCGCCCTGACCCCGGCCGGCGCGACCCACCCGTACGGCGACGACCCCGAGGACGCCGTCATCCGCATCGCGCCGACGTACCCCGAGCTGGCCGAGGTGGAAGAGGCCATCCGCGGTCTCGCGGTCTGCGTCCGCCTTGCCGCGGCGACGAAGAACTAAGGAGCCGTAAGGCAACCTGGTCGGAAGTCCGTGAAGGCCTCCTTGAGGGACTCTGGGTCCCTCAAGGAGGCCTTCACGGACTAGGCGCACAGACGCGGCGCCTTGCCGCGGCGACGAAGAAACAATTTCGAGATCTTCTCCAATCCGGGTCACGGGTGGTTCCGAACGTCCGAGTGGGTGGGTGTGCACCGCAAAGACGAGAGGAACCACTCGTGTTCGGAAAGCCCTTCGTTCGTACCCTGATCTCCCGCAGCGCGGAGAACCGCACGGATCGCCGCCGGTTCCTGAAGGCCGCGGGCGCGGCGGGGCTCGGTGTCGTCGGCGCGACCTACCTCGGGGTCCAGGCCACTTCGTCGGCTTCGGCCACGGGTGACGCCGCTGCCGCCGAGGGTGCTCCCAGTGACGCCGCCGTTCTCAATTTCGCGCTCAACCTGGAGTACCTCGAAGCCGAGTTCTACTCCTTCGCCGTCCACGGCCGCGGGCTGCCGGACGACCTCACCGGTGGCGTCGGCACTCAGG
Organism: Amycolatopsis japonica; assembly: GCF_000732925.1. Taxonomy (NCBI): domain Bacteria; kingdom Bacillati; phylum Actinomycetota; class Actinomycetes; order Pseudonocardiales; family Pseudonocardiaceae; genus Amycolatopsis; species Amycolatopsis japonica. The sequence continues at coordinate 5,740,596 of NZ_CP008953.1, read as the reverse complement.
GCGGCGTCTCCGGTGGCAAGAAAGTGATGTTCCACGACAAGGCGCTGCACCAGTTCGCGAAGGAGATCGCGGGCGACGAGGTCGCGCACGTCAAATTCCTGCGCGGCGCGCTGGGCGAGGCCGCGGTGTCGCGGCCCGAGATCGACCTCAAGGACAGCTTCACCGCCGCGGCCAAGGCGGCCGGGCTGATCAGCGGGTACCAGCAGTTCGACCCGTTCGCCAACGAGAAGAACTTCCTGCTCGCGGCGTTCCTGTTCGAGGACGTCGGCGTGACGGCCTACAAGGGTGCCGCGCCGCTGATCACCAACAAGACGTTCCTCGACGCGGCCGCCGGCATCCTGGCCGCCGAGGCCTACCACGCCGCCACCATCCGGACCGCGCTGTTCGACCGGGAACTCGGCGACGCGGCCGCCAAGATCTCCAACGCGCGCGACGCCCTCGACGGTCCCGGCGACGACGACCAGGGTGTCCTGCTCGGCAACCAGGCCAACATCGTGCCGACCGACCACAACGGCATCTGCTTCGGCCGCGGCGCCGACCGGGTGCTGAACGTCGTCTACCTGAACCCGGGTGCGGTGAAGGAGGGCGGGTTCTTCCCCAAGGGCGTCAACGGCGACATCGTCGCCAGCGGCGGCGCGTGATCCCTCTCTGTCGTGTCGCCGTTTCCCGGTACCGTCGGGGGTCGGCGACACGAGGAGGGGGTTCGCGGTGAAAGCAGTGATCATCGGCGGCGGCGTCTCCGGCACGGTGACCGCGATGGCGTTGCGCCGGGCCGGGATCGAGGCGAGCGTCCACGAGGCGCATCCGTCCGGCGGCGAGGACGCGGGCGCGTTCCTGACGATCATGCACAACGGCATGGACGCCCTGCGCGCGATCGGCGCCGAGGCACCGGTGATCGACATTTCGTTCGGCGCGGTGGGTTTGGAACTCGTGACGCCCGACGGGCAGACCGTCGAACGACGTTCCTTCGATATCGAAGGCCTCGCCGGTCCGCGCACGATGACGCGGGCGTCGCTTTACCGTGCGCTGCAGGACGAGGCGATCTCGCGCGGGATCACCTTCGAGCGCGGGAAACGGCTGGTTTCCGCCTCGCCGGGGATCGCGCGGTTCGAGGACGGTTCCGCGGCCGAAGGCGACATCCTGATCGGCGCCGACGGCCTGCGTTCGGTCGTCCGGACGATCATCGACCCGGACTGCCCGCCGCCGCGTTCGACGGGCCTCGACGTCGTCTACGGCTACACGACCGACACGAACATCCCGCAGGCGCCTTCCCTCTATCGGATGATTCAGAGCCTGCACGCCTACTTCGGTTACACGAGCACTCCCGACGGCTCGACGTACTGGTTCGCGCGGCTTCCCACGGCCGAGGGAGTGCGCTCCGGCCTGACACCGGCCGAATGGCGCGCGGCCGCTTTCGCCGCCTTCGACGGGGAACCGTTGCCCGCCGCGGAAATCATCCGGTCGACGGGCGACGACGTGTTCGGCGGTCACTCCTACGACGTGCCGTCGACACCGGTGTGGTTCAACTCGACGATGGTGCTCGTCGGCGACGCGGCGCACGCGGCCTCGCCCGCCGCCGGGCAGGGCGCGTCGATGGCGCTGGAGGACAGTGTCGTACTGGCCCAGTGTTTGCGGGATCTTCCCGATGCGCCAACGGCTTTCGCGGCCTATGAGCGGCTGCGGCGGGCGCGGGTGGAGGAGCTGGTGGCGGGCAGCGCTGCGGTGTCCTCGGGAACGACTTCCGACCGGGACCGGAATTGGCTTTACCGGCACCACATCGACTGGGACGAGAAGATCGGCTGAAGGACGCTTTCGCCGCATGTCACGCGGTGAAAGCGTCCTTCAGCCCCTTGTCATGCCCAGGGCGGGTCCGAAGTCCGTGAAGGCCTCCTTCACTACCTTGAGGGTAGGGAAGGAGGCCTTCACGACACCCGCTGTCCAAGATGGACGCTCACCGGCCCGGCAGGGCGTTGCGAAAGCCACTTTCGCAACCTTCAACGTCGCGAAAGCCACTTTCGCAACACCCGCCCTCCTGCCAAGCGCGTGAAGGCCTCCTTCCCCCGGCTCAGCGTAGGGAAGGAGGCCTTCACGCGCGAAAGGCTACTTCTTGTACAGGGCCTCGATGTCGGTCGCGTAGTTCTTGTTCACGATGTTGCGCTTCAGCTTCAGGCTCGGCGTGATCTCCCCGCCCGCCTCGGTGAAGTCCTTCGAGAGGATCGTGAACTTCTTGATCGCCTCGGCCTGCGAAACCGCGCTGTTGGCCTGATCGACGGCCGTCTGGATCTCGGCGCGCAGTTCGGCGTCGTCGGCCAGGTCGGACACCGACGCGTCGGAAGGCTTGCCGTGCTGCGACTTCCACGACGGGAAGTACTCCTCGTCGATGGTGATCAGCGCGCCGATGAACGGCCGCTGGTCGCCGACGACCATCGCCTGGCTGACCAGCGGGCTGGCCTTGATGGTGTCCTCGAGCCCGGACGGGGCGACGTTCTTGCCGCCCGCCGTGACGATGATCTCCTTCTTGCGCCCGGTGATCTTCAGGAAGCCGTCGTTGTCCAGTTCGCCGAGGTCGCCGGTGTGGAACCAGCCGTCTTCCAGCGCTTCGGCGGTCGCCTCGGGGTTGTTGAAGTAGCCGCCGAACACGACGTCGCCCTTCAGCAGGATCTCGCCGTCGTCGGCGATCCGGACCGAGGTGCCGGCGACCGGGCGGCCCACGGTGCCGACGCGGAACCCGTCCTGCGTGCCGACGCAGGCCGCCGCGGAGGTCTCGGTCAGGCCGTAGCCCTCGAACACCGGGACGCCGATGCCGCGGAAGAAATGCGCCAGCCGCACGCCGAGCGGGGCACCGCCGGACACCGCGGCGACGCACCGGCCGCCGAGGGCCGCGCGGAGCTTGCTGAACACCAGCTTGTCGAACAGCGCGTGCTTGACCTTGAGACCCAGTCCGGCACCGCCGGTGTCCTGAGCCTGGCTGTACGCGACCGCGGTGGCTTCGGCGGCGTCGAAGATCTTGCCCTTGCCGTCGCCGTGCGCCTTCTGCTTCGCGCTGTTGTAGACCTTCTCGAACACGCGCGGCACGGCGACGACGAACGTCGGCCGGAAGGTGCCGAGGTCGGCGACGAGGTTCTTGACGTCCGAGGTGTGCCCGAGGGTCACTCGCGCGCTCAGCGCGGTCACCGCGATGGCGCGGGCGAGGACGTGCGCGAGCGGCAGGAACACCAGCAGCGAGTTGCCCTGCTCCATCAGCTGCGGGAACGCGGCGATGTCGGCGCGGATCTCGGCGAGGAGGTTCCGGTGGGTCAGCTCGACGCCCTTGGGGCGGCCGGTCGTGCCCGAGGTGTACACGATCGTGGCCAGGTCGCCGGCCTTCACCGTGCGGCGGCGCTCGTGCAGGTCGTCGTCGCTCAGCTCGGCGCCCTGCTCGGTGAGGTGGTCGACGGCGGCGGCGTCGATCTGCCAGGTGTGCTCGAGCCCGTCGAGGCGGCCCTTCACGGACTCCAGCGTCGCGAGGTGCTCGTCGGTCTCGACGAACACGCCCTTCGCGGCCGAGTCCGAGAGGATCCAGTGCACCTGCTCGGCCGACGAGGTGTCGTAGATCGGGACGGTGACCGCGCCGGCGGCCCAGATCGCGAAGTCGATCAGGGTCCATTCGTAGCGGGTCTTGGACATGAGCCCGATCCGGTCGCCCGGTGCGATGCCCGCCTGGGCCATTCCCTTGGCCACGGCCAGAACCTGGGCGGCGAAGTCTTTGGCGGTGACGTCCAACCAGGTACCGTCGACCTGGCGGCGGAAACTCACGACATCGGAGAACCGCTCCGCGTTCGCCCAGACGACGTCGGCGAGATTCTCGTCGTCTGTCACCGGATTGGCGGCGGGGGCGCTGTATTCGCGCACGAGGAACCTCCGTGTTCGCGTGCAAGTGGTGTGACCGGTGTTACCCGCCAGTCAACTTAGCGTGCCGTGCACCTTAAGACCATGCTGACGAATCGGCCATACCCAGGGCATGACATTCTGCCGCTGTGAACCAGGCGCCGCCAGCTCTCGACATCGTCGACGAGACCTTCCTCGTGGTCCCGCCCTCCACCGTGGCCGCCGCTTTCGCCGATCCGCGATCTTGGTCACGTTACTGGCCGGACCTCGTCCTGGAGGTCTACACCGACCGTGGGGACCAGGGATTGCGCTGGACCGTGCGCGGTGCCTTGATCGGTACCATGGAGGTCTGGCTCGAGCCGGTGCTCGACGGAACCTTGCTGCACTACTTCCTGCGCGCCACCCCCGCCGGTCCCGACGGGGAGCCGATCGGCCTGGCACCGCGGGAACTGCGCCGCGAGTTCGATCGCCGTGCCCGTGCCGCCAAGGCGATCGCGCTCGGGCTCAAGGAGGTCCTGGAGGACGGGCGCGAGCCCGGGGTCGGTCCCCGGGCTCAGTAGGCACGGGGAGCACAGGGGAGAGCATGCGGGTTCACGTGGTGTCGGACGTGCACGGCAACGCCGACGCGCTCAAACGCGCGGGCGACGGCGCCGACGCGCTGATCGTTCTCGGCGACCTGCTGGACTTCGTCGACTACCGCGAGCACGACAAGGGCATCATGGGCGCGCTGTTCGGCGCCGAGAAGGTCGGCGAGTTCGCGCGCCTGCGGCGCGAGGGCACTCGTGATGAGACCGTTGCCTTCTCGCGATCGTTGTGGGCCACTTTGGCCGATCCCGCGGCCGCCGTCGGCGAGGCGATCCACGACCAGTACGGCGTCCTGTTCGGCGCGCTGACCGCGCCGACGTTCGCGACCCCCGGCAACGTCGACGACCCCTCGCTGTGGCCCGAATTCGCCGGCGACGGCATCACCGTCCTCGACGGAGAGGTCGCCGAGTTCGGCGGCCTGCGCTTCGGGTTCATCGGCGGCGCGCTGCTCCCGCCGAACGTGGTCCCGCGCCGCAACGGCTTCTGGCGGCCGTACCTGCGCACCCGCGAGGAGTACGACGTCGCGGTCGCCGGGCTGGAGAACGTCGACGTCCTGTGCACCCACATTCCGCCGGCCGTCCCGGAACTGACCTACGACGTGATCGCGCGGCGGTCCGAGATCGGCTCGGCGGCGCTGGTGGACCTCATCCGCGAGCAGCGGCCGCGCTGGTCGGTCTTCGGGCACGTCCACCAGCCGCTGACCCCGCGGACGCGGCTCGGCAGGACCGAATGCCGTAACGTCGGTCACTTCAAAGAGACGGCACAGCCGTACGTGCTTCGCTGGTGACCCTGGGCTGCGGCTAGGCTGCGTTCATGGCCGAGCAGTCCACGCAATCCATCGAGGTCGACGCCGAGCCCGAGCGGGTCATGGCCGTCATCGCCGACTTTCCCGCGTACCCGGAATGGGCCAAGGCCGTCCGGGAGACCGAGGTGCTCGGCGAGGACGCCGACGGCCGCGCCAAGCAGGTGAAACTCACCCTCGACGCCGGCCCCATCAAGGACGTGTACACCCTCGAGTACGACTGGGACGCCGACGGCAACGGAGTCAGCTGGCACCTGGTCAAGGGGCAGATGCAGAAGGCCCAGAACGGCCGCTACGCCCTCGAAGCGCTGGGCGCCGGACGCACCAAGGTGACGTATACGCTGTCCGTCGAGCTGGCGCTGCCGATGATCGGGCTGCTGCGCCGCAAGGCCGAGAAGATGGTCATGGACACCGCGCTCAAGGAGCTCAAGAAGCGCGCTGAAGCATCCTGAGTCGAAGGGTAGGCATGCGGATCCTGCTGTTCACCGGCAAGGGGGGTGTCGGCAAGACCACGCTGGCCGCGGCGACGGCGGCGGCACTGGCCGGGCGGGGCAGGAAGACGCTCGTGGTCTCGACCGACCCGGCGCATTCCCTCGGTGACGCCTTCGGCCGCCCGCTCGGCGGCGAACCGTCCGAAGTGGACACGCTGCTCCACGCCGCCCAGATCGACACCCGCGGCCTCGTCGACAGCACCTGGCGCGAACTCCGGCGGGAACTGCAGACCGCGCTCGCGGGAGTGGGTCTCGACTCGCTCGACGCCGAAGAGCTCACCGTGGTGCCCGGCGTCGACGAGCTCCTCGCCCTCACCGAGGTCCAGCGCCTCGCCGAGCACGGTCCCTGGGAGACGGTCGTCGTCGACTGCGGGCCGACCGCGGAAACCCTGCGGCTGCTGGCTTTGCCCGAAGCGGTCTCCGGCTATCTGTCGCGGATGTTCAAACCGGGCGCGCGGCGCACGGCGGCCGCGGTGCGGCGGCTCGGCGCGCATCTGGAGTCGCTGCGCACGCTGCTGACCGATCCGGCCACCACCACCGTGCGGCTCGTGCTGACACCGGAGCGCGTCGTCGTCGCCGAAGCCCGCCGCACCCTCAGTTCCCTTGCCCTGCGCGGGATCCTGGTCGACGGCCTGATCGTCAACCGGCTCATGCCCGCGCCCGGGTTCTGGCGCGGCGCCGCGGCCACCTGGATGCGGACCCGCCGCACGCAGCAGAACGCCGTCCTCGCCGAACTCGCCGACGCGGGTTTCGGGCCGACGCAGGTGAAGCCCGTCGAGCATCGCGCCGTCGAGCCGGTGGGGCTCGAGGCGTTGCAGGAAATCGCGTACGAGCTCTATCAGGGGCTGGACCCCTTGGCGGGGAACGAAAAAGGTGTGACCCCGCTGCTGCAGGTGTCCGAATCGGACGACGGCTACGAGCTGCGGATCGCGGTGCCCTTGCACCTCGATTCCGAAGTGGACCTGGCCAGAGTGGACGATGATCTCGCCGTCACCGTGGACGGTTTCCGGCGGCTGATCGCGCTGCCGGAGATGTTGCGCCCGTGCCGGATCACCGGTGCGGAATCCGACGCGCACGGCCTGGTCGTGAGCCTGGCCGGGAACCGGGGACCCGGGTGAGCGAGAACAACGAGTACACCGGATCGAAGCCGCTCGAACTGGCCGAAGAGATCCGGCTCCTGGTCGAACTGGTCGTCGAGCACGCCGCGCCGTGGCTGGAGGGCCTGATCTCCGCCGGGCACGGCTGCACCGACCACGACGCCGACGGATGGTGCCCGCTCTGCGCCGTCGTCGGGGTCTTCCGAGGGGAACGGCCCGAGTTCGTGGCCCGCCTGATGGAGCAGGCCGCGCAGCTCGTCGCGTTGCTGCGGGCGGTGCTCGCCGACCGGTGGGAACCCGAGGCAGGCGTGCACATGCCGGGGTTCCAGCCTGCGCGGAAGGAGCCCGCGGCCGAAGATGTGCCGATGGGAGCTTCGCGGGTCCAGCACATCACGGTGACCAGGCGCGACGCTTGGCAGCCGGACCGGGAGAACTGAGTTGCTGACGGTAGGGGTGGACGTCGGGGGCACGAGTGTGCGCGCCGGCGTGGTGGACGAGCACGGCTCGCTGATGGACACCGCCAGGGTCGGGACGCCCAGCGGGGAGGACGCGCTCGAAGACGCCATCGCCGGCGTCGTCGAAGACCTCCGTAACCGGCACGACGTGTCCGGGGTCGGGCTCGCGGTCGCCGGGTTCGTCGCGAAGGACCGGCGCACGGTGATGTTCGCGCCGCATCTGTCCTGGCGTGCCGCGCCGGTCGCCGAGCGCATCGAGAAGCGGGTCGGCCTGCCGGTGACCCTGGAGCACGACGTGAACGCCGCCGCGGTCGGCGAATACCGCTTCGGGGCCGCCCGCGGCGCTCATGTCGCCGCGCTGATCGCCCTCGGTACCGGGATCGGCGCGGGACTGCTGCTCGACGGCAAGATCTACCGGGGCGCGTACGGCGTCGCGCCGGAACTCGGGCACCTGACCGTCGTCCCCGGCGGCAGGCCCTGCCCGTGCGGGAAATACGGCTGCTGGGAACGCTACTGCAGCGGGACGGCGCTCGCGGCGACGGCGGTGGAGCTGCTCGCGCGGCATCCCGGCCGTTCGACCGTGCTGGCGCGCGAGACCAGGGGAGACCCCGGTTCGGTCACCGGCCGCCGCGTCGCCGGGGCCGCCCGCGACGGCGACCCGATCGCCCAGCGCGCGATGACCGAGCTGGCGAAATGGCTGGCCGAGGGGCTGGCGCTGGTCGCCGACGTCTTCGATCCCGAGCTCATCGTGATCGGTGGCGGCGTGTCCGAATCGGCTCCGCTGTTCCTCGACGAGGCCCGCGAGCACTACGCGGACAAGATCACCGGCGCCGGTCACCGGCCGCTGGCGCGGATCCGGGCCGCGCACCACGGTGACGATTCGGCGATCGTCGGTGCCGCCGCACTCGCCGTCGACGCGGCGAAGGCTCCCGGCGCCGAGATCGGTGTGACACGCTGAAGCGGTGACCCGGCAGGACGGCAACGGCTTCGTGAAGTGCGACTTCGGGCATCTTCACTGGGGTTTGAACGGCGCGGCCGGGTTGCTGCTGTCCGATCCCGCGCGCGGTGTCCTGCTGCAGCGGCGGGCCTGGTGGGTCCACCATGGACGGACCTGGGCACTGCCCGGTGGCGCCGTCGAGGCGGGGGAGAGCCCGCGTGAGGCCGCCACGCGTGAGGCGCACGAGGAGGCCGACATCCCGCCCGCGCGGGTCCGTCCGCTGGCCGCGTCGCACGTCGACCACGGGAACTGGCGCTACACCACGGTCCTCGCCGCGCCGATCGGTCCGCTTTCGGCCAGGGTGAAGAGCGCGGAGAGCGCGGAACTGCGATGGGTCCACGCGGGCGAGGTCGCCGATTTCCGGCTGCATCGCGACTTCGCGGCGGCGTGGCCGGGATTGAGGGAACACTTGGATCGCGGGCTGGTACTGGTGGTCGACGGCGCGAACGTCGTCGGATCGCGGCCGGACGGCTGGTGGCGGGACCGGCGCGGCGCCGCGGAACGGTTGCGGGACAAGCTCGCGACCCTGTCCGAGACCGGGCTCACCGATGCGGCGTTGCCCGGGGGCGGCGGATGGTCGTGGTGGCCGAAGGTCGTGCTGGTCGTCGAGGGCAAGGCGCGGGGAGTCGCGACGGTGCCTGGGGTCGAGGTCGTCGAGGCCGACGGCGAAGGCGACGACACGATCGTCGCCGTCGCGCGTGAAGCCCGTGCCGCGGGCCCGGACGACCACGTCGTCGTGGTCACCGCCGACCGGGAGCTGCGTTCCCGCGTCGAGGCACTGGGCGCTTCGACCTTCGGCCCCGGCACCCTCCTGGGGCACCTCGACTCCCGCGTTTAGTCCTCTGAACGCGGTCCTGGTCAGGGGCGCGCGATCTTCCCGTCCCGCATCTCCGCGATGAGCGAAGCGACGACGGCGCGCAGGCTGCCGTTGTACTGCTTCGCGACCGCGCGCTGACGCAGGTAGCTGGGCCCGTGGGTCAGGATGGTCTCCACCGACCGGAGTTCGTCGGCGCAGTCCAGGCGCCGGGCCACCGGTTCGAGCCGGTCCAGCAGGTCGTAGGTGTCGTCGGTGACGAGCCGCTCGTTGCCCGCCGCGTCGAGGATGACGATCGCGTCGACGCCGTACCGCGCCGCGCGCCACTTGTTCTCCTGGACGTGCCACGGCGGCAGCGTCGGCAGGATCTCGCCGTCGTCGAGACGCGCGCTGAAGTCGTCGACCAGGCATTGGGTCAGCGCGGAGATCGCGCCGACCTCCTCCAGCGTCGGCAGCCCGTCGCACACCCGCATCTCGATCGTCCCGAAATGCGGGGCGGGCCGGATGTCCCAGCGGATCTCGGAGAAATGGTCGATCACGCCCGTGGTGAACATGTCGTCCACATAGCTCTCCAGCTCGGTCCACTTCCGGAACTGGAACGGCAGCCCGGCCGTCGGCAGCTGCTGGAACATCAGCGCGCGGTTCGACGCGTACCCGGTGTCCTCCGCGCCCCAGTACGGCGAAGACGCCGAAAGCGCTTGCAGATGCGGCGCGTACTTGAGCAGGGCGTCGAGGATCGGCAGGGCCTTGTCCCGGTGGTCGACACCGACGTGCACGTGGACGCCGTAGATCAGCATCTGCCGCCCCCACCACTGGGTCCGGTCGATGAGCTTGGCGTAGCGCTCCTTGTCCGTGACCTTCTGCTGGTACCAGGTCGAGAACGGATGCGACCCGGCGGAGAACAGCTCGACGCCCAGCGGGTCCAGCACCGAGTGCACGACGTCCAGTGAGTCGTTCAGATCGGCCTTGACCTCGGCGATCGTGTCGCAGATCCCGCTGATCACCTCGATGGTGTTGAGCAGCAGTTCCTGCTTGATCTTCGGATGCTCCTCCTCGCCGTCGGGCCGGACGGCGTCGAGCACCTGTTCCGCGACCGACGAGAGCTCACCGGTCCGCCGGTCGACGAGGGCGAGTTCCCATTCCGCGCCGACCGTCGACCGGCGCGAGGGAGTGAAGTCGATCTTCATCTTCCGAATTGTCCGGCAGATCAGACCTGGGCGCCGTTGTTCGGATCCGCGCCGGGCGGCGGCCCCTGACGCACCCGCAGCAGGAGCAGGGCGATCGCGGTCGCGAGGGCGAGGATCCCGAGCGGGGTGCCGAGCCGGGTGCCCATGCCGATCAGGGTGGGCGCGATCAGCAGCAGCAGGCCGAGCAGGAAGAACAGCAGGACGATGAACGCGCCCTTGCGCGGACGCGGCAGGGGAGGCGGCTCGGGCGGCACGAAGTGGCCCTCGTCGTCGCTCGACCCGGCCGGGTCATCCTCGAACAGGGTCTTGTCCCAGCTGGTGCCGCCGCCGCGCCAGCCCGGTTCGGGTTCGGCGTCCGAAGGTTCCGGCCGGGGCGTCTTCTCGGCGGGCTTCTCCGCCGTCTTCCCGGCCGGTTTCTCCAGGTCGTCTTCCGGGAAGAGGCCGACGCCCTCCGCACGGAGGTCGGCCACGATCTCGGCGAACGTCGCGTCGACGTCCTCCGGCCCGTCCTTGCCTCTGCTCATCCGGCGTCCACCTGTCCCGCCCGGCGCACGGACCGGGCGAAGTCCACCGTACGCGTGAAGATCAGGCCTGCGTCGTGGTCTTGGGTGGCGACGTGGAAGCTGTTCTCCAGCACCACCTCGGTCACGTCGTCGCTGCCGATCCCGTCGAGGATCACCCGCGAGTTGACCGGCTCGACGATGTGGTCGACGGCCGAGTGGAGCAGGAGCACCGGCTGGGTCACCTTGCCCAGATCCGCGCGGGTGAGTTTCCACAGCTTCGCCAGGCTCGCCGCGGCACGCACGGGCGTCCGCGAGTAGGCCAGCTCGGTCACGCCCGGCTTCGCGATGTCGTTGGCCACGCCCGGAACCGAGGGCAGGATCCGCGACAGGACGGGCAGCAGCTTGGCGTCCCAGCGCAGCGTCATGACCGACGGGTTCACCAGCACGATGCCGGCGATCCGGCCGCCGAACTCCTCGGCCAGCCGCAGCGTGAGCGTCCCGCCCATCGACATCCCGGCGACGAACACCGTCTCGCAGGTCGAGAAGAGCGCCAGCAGCTCCTCGCGGACCGCGCCGTACCAGTCCTCCCAGCCTGTCCGGTTCATGTCCTGCCACCGGGTCCCGTGCCCGGGGAGCAGCGGGCAGCGCACCGTGTAACCGGCCTCGGCCAGATGGTCGCCCCACGGCCGCATGCTCGCGGGAGTGCCGGTGAATCCGTGGCACAGCAGGAACCCTGCTTCGGTCGAACCGGTGTGAGCGAACGGTTCCGCGCCGGCGAGGACGGCCATGCGATCGCCTTCCGTGAGAGCTGGGTAGGTCTACCATGTTCGCACGACCGGAGCGGCTTGTGGGGCCCCGGCCACCGCCGGAATCGGGCCGGATCCGGTGTGAGATCCGTCGCTGGGTGCGGGTAACCGGGTGGACTTCGTTGTGCCGGGGGTGCGCGATTCGTAGTCTTGACCATCGGGCACAGGGGTTGAGCTGCTAGGAGGAGTTTTCGCAGTGCTGTACTGGCTCATGAAACACGTGTTTATCGGGCCACTGCTCAAGGCGCTGTGGCCCACCAAAGTCGTCGGCGCGGAGAACATCCCCGACGACGGTGGCGCGATCCTGGCGGGCAACCACCTCGCGGTGGCCGACTCCTTCTTCATGCCGCTGCGCGTCAAGCGCAAGGTGACCTTCCCGGCCAAATCGGAGTATTTCACCGAAAAGGGCTTCAAGGGTCTGCTGAAGAAGTGGTTCTTCACCGGCGTCGGCCAGTTCCCGATCGACCGCTCCGGCGGCAACGCCGCGCAGGCCGCGCTCGACACCGCGACCCGGCTGGTCCGCGAAGGACACCTCCTCGGCATCTACCCCGAAGGCACCCGTTCCCCGGACGGCCGCCTGTACAAGGGCAAGACCGGCGTCGCGCGGATCGCGCTCGAATCCGGCGGCGTCGTGGTCCCGGTCGCCATGATCGGCACCGACAAGGTCAACCCGATCGGCTCGAAGATGTGGTGGCCGCGCCGCCTCGAGATCCGCTTCGGCAAGCCGCTCGACTTCTCGCGCTACGAGGGCCTCGCCGGCGACCGGTTCATCGAGCGGTCCATCACCGACGAGATCATGTACGCGCTCATGGAGCTCTCCGGCCAGGAGTACGTGGACATCTACGCCGCCAAGGCGAAGGAACTGCTCGCCGCCGAGGAGGCGGGAGTCCGCCCCAAGGTGCCCGCGCAGCCCTCCGCCCAGGACGTCGCCCGTATCCCGGACACCAAGGTCGGCTGAGGCCCCACTAGGGTTCTCCGGTGCGCTTTTTCTACGACACCGAATTCATTGAGGACGGCGTGACCATCGATCTGGTGTCGATCGGTGTCGTGGACGAAAGAGGCCGCGAGTTCTACGCGGTCTCGACCGATTTCGACCCCGGCAAGGCCGGCCCCTGGGTCCGCGACAACGTGCTCCCGAAACTCCCGTCGCCCGCCGACCCGGCGTGGCGCAGCCGCGAGAAGATCCGGACGGATCTGCTCGAGTTCTTCGGCAAACCGCCCGGCGGGATCGAACTGTGGGCCTGGTTCGCCGCCTACGACCACGTCGCGCTGGCACAGCTGTGGGGGCCGATGCCCGCGCTGCCGCGTCAGCTGCCGCGGTTCACGCGCGACCTGCGGCAACGCTGGGAGGACGCGGGCAAGCCGAAGCTGCCGTCGGCCCCGGACGACCAGCACGACGCGCTGGCGGACGCGAGGCACAACTTCCAGCGGTGGCAGATCATCGAGTCCTACTGGCACCGGTAGGCCGTCCGGTCCGGATGTCAGGAAAGGGTCGTTCAGGACGTTTCGTGTCCTGAACGACCCTTTCATGACACTCGCGCTGTGCCGGGCCTTCAGGGAGGCGGCCGGCCCCCTGGAGCGCGTGAAGGCCTCCTTCCCTCGGCTCAGCCGAGGGAAGGAGGCCTTCACGCGCGGTCGTTGTGGCTGTTGGGACTGCTGAGGCTGGAGTTGCCGGTTCCGGACGGGTGAGGGGAACTTCGAGGGACTCTGGGTCCCTCAAGGAGTCCTTCACGGCCACCGCTTTCCTACGCTCCAGGCGCCAGCCGAGCCGGGTTCGCGCTGCTCAGAGTTCGGTGTCCCCAATGTGGCATTGGAGACACTCAGCGTCTCCAATGCCACATTGGGGACACAAGGACCGAGCCCCGTCCCCGCGCAAGGTGGGAATGAGTCCTTCGCCAGGACGTCGGCCTGACGTCCCGAGGTGAAGGGCGCCATCCCCGCGTGCCATGCGGCGAAAGCTCCCTTCGCCACACGAGACGCGAGCCGCTCCACCCCTCGCAGGCCCGAGTGCCGTGCAATGAACGGTCCTTTCCTTGCGAAATTTGCGAGGAAAGGACCGTTCCTAGCGTTCGCTAGGGGGGGCTCAACGACGTGAGTCTACGGCCTCGGCGAGGGTGTCCAGCAGCTCGGCCGTCGTCTCCCACCCGAGGCAGGCGTCCGTGATCGACTGCCCGTACGTCAGCGAAGCGGCCGACCCCAGCGTCAGGTCCTGGCGCCCCTCCACCAGGAAGCTCTCCAGCATCAGCCCCGCGATACCCCGCTCACCGGCCCCGATCCGCCCGGCGAGTTCACGGACGACCGCGGCCTGCCGCACGTGGTCCTTCGCGCTGTTGCCGTGGCTCGCGTCGATGATCACGCGTTCCGGCAGCCCCGACTTCGCCAGCCGCGCCAGCGTGTCGGCCACCGTCGCGGGGTCGTAGTTCGGACCGGCGGAGCTGCCGCGCAGGATGACGTGGCAGTCCTCGTTGCCCGCGGTGGTGATGAGCGCGGCGAGCCCGTCGGGGTTGATCCCGGCGAAGACGTGGCTCGCGCCGGCCGCGCGGGTGGCGTCGACGGCGACCTGGACGTCGCCCTCGGTCGAGTTCTTGATCCCGACCGGCATCGACAGCGCGCTGCACAGCTGCCGGTGCACCTGGCTCGCCGCGGTCCGCGCGCCGATGGAACCCCAGGTCACGGTGTCGGAGATGAACTGCGGGGTGATCGGGTCGAGGAATTCGCAGCCCACCGGCAGGCCCAGCGCGGAGATGTCGAGCAGCAGTTTGCGCGCCATCCGGAGACCGTGGTTGACCTCGTAGGTGCCGTCGAGACCGGGGTCGTTGATCAGGCCCTTCCAGCCGAGCGTGGTCCGCGGCTTCTCGAAGTAGACGCGCATGACGATGTGCAGGTCGCGGCGGTGTTCTTCGGCCTTGGCGGCGAGACGGCGGGCGTAGTCGAGCGCGGCGTCCGCGTCGTGCACCGAGCAGGGCCCGACGACGACGAGGAGCCGGTCGTCCCGGCCGTCGAGGATGTCGACGGCCGAGGCCCGCCCGGCTAGGACGGTATCGGCGATTTCCGCCGTCATCGGATGTTCGTGCCGCAGCATCGCGGGCGACAGGAGCGGGCTGACGGCCGCCGTGCGGTGCCCGTCGAGGGCGATCAGGGTGTCAGCGGAGGGAGACATCGCGGGTCTGGTTCCTTTCGAAAGGGATACCGACCCGCGGGAACTCGCCGAGCCGGTGGGAAATCCGGCTCGGGGTGGAGGTCAGCGCAGGTTCACGCCGCCGTGCCCACCCGGGGCCGGCTTCGTAAACCAGAAATAGCGCTGCACGGGGCCAAGCTAGCACATCCGCGGCGCGTACCGATTCCCGAGGTGGTCCGCCCTGCACCGATCCAGAGAACTGCCGCTACGCTGGCGTCGGGACATGTGACTGTCATCTCTACGGAACACAAGACGGAGGCTTCTGATGCGTGTCGGTGTGCTGACCGGCGGTGGGGACTGCCCGGGGCTCAACGCGGTGATCCGCGGTGTGGTGCGCAAGGGCATCGAGGTGCACGGCTGGGACATCGTCGGGTTCCGCAACGGCTGGAACGGTCCCCTCACCGGGGACAGCCGTCCGCTCGGCCTGAACGACGTCGAGGACATCCTCACCCGCGGCGGCACGATCCTGCGCTCGTCGCGCACCAACCCGTACAAGGTCGAGGGCGGGGTCGACAAGATCAAGGCCGTGCTCGCCGAGCAGCAGGTCGACGCGCTGATCGCGATCGGCGGCGAGGACACCCTCGGCGTCGCGAAGCGGCTCACGGACGACGGCGTCGGCGTCGTCGGGGTGCCCAAGACGATCGACAACGACCTCGGCGCCACCGACTACACCTTCGGCTTCGACACGGCCGTCTCGATCGCCACCGAGGCCATCGACCGGTTGCACACCACGGCCGAGTCGCACCACCGCGCGCTGGTCGTCGAGGTCATGGGGCGGCACGCGGGCTGGATCGCGCTGCACTCGGGCCTCGCCGGCGGCGCGAGCGTGATCCTGGTGCCGGAACGGCACTTCAACGTCGACCAGGTCGTCTCGTGGGTCGAGCGCCGCTTCGAGAAGGAGTTCGCGCCGATCATCGTCGTCGCCGAGGGCGCGCTGCCCGAGGGCGGCGAGGAGAAGCTGCTGACCGGGGAGAAGGACGCCTTCGGGCACGTCCGGCTCGGTGGCATCGGCACCTGGCTGGCCGACGAGATCGCCGCCCGCACCGGCAAGGAGTCCCGCGCGGTCGTGCTCGGGCACGTCCAGCGCGGCGGCACCCCGACGGCGTACGACCGCGTGCTCGCCACCCGGTTCGGTCTCAACGCCGTCGACGCCGTGGCCGACGGCGACTTCGGCGTGATGGTGGCGTTGCGCGGCACGGACATCGTCCGCGTCAAGCTCGCCGAGGCGACCGCCGAACTGAAGACCGTCCCGGTCGAACGGTACGAAGAGGCCGAGGTCTTCTTCGGCTGAGCCCTGTTTCAGGAGAAGGCCCCTTACATCGTGCTGACCTCGGGTAAGGGGCCTTCGCTTTTCTTGCGGGCCCGCCGTCGCGGCTAGTTGAATCGGCCACCTGGGGGGTCCGGGCGGAAGGGCGGCGGTTCTCATGGGATCCAACAGGCGCGAGTTCCTCAGGTGGCTGGCCGCCGGCGGGACCGGGGTGGCGCTCGCCGGGCTGCTTCCCGGTACGGCCGCCGCCGAAACGGGCACGATCGTCGTCCTCGCCCAGGTCACGCTGATCGACGGCACGGGTTCGGCGCCCCGGCGTGACGTCTCGGTCGTGCTCGCCGGCGACCGGATCGCCTGGGTCGGCTCCGGCCCGGTCCCGGAGATCGACGGCGCGCGGGTCATCGACGGCCGCGGCAAGTACCTCATCCCGGGGCTGTGGGACATGCACGCCCACGGTGCGGACCTCGAGGACATCGTCCCGCCGTTGCATCTGGCGCACGGTGTCACGGGCGTCCGCGAGATGTGGGGGTACGCGGAAAACCGTGCCACGAAAGGCAAGATCGAACGCGGCGAGCTGCTCGGCCCGCGTGTCGTGCTGGCGAGCGGGATCGTCGACGGGCCGGTCACGCTCCTGGCTCCGCCGGTGCTCCAGGTGTCGACGGAGGCCGAAGCGCGGGCCGTCGTCCGCGCCGAGAAGGCCGCGGGCGCCGAGCTCGTCAAGACCTACTCCTACCTCGCACCCGACGTCGTGCGCGCGGTCGCGGACGAAGCCCGCGCCCAGGGTCTGCGGTTCTCCGGGCACTGGCCGTACAAGCTGTCCCACCTCGAGGTGAGCGATCTGGGCCAGCACAGCCTCGAGCATTTCTTCGGGGTGTCGATCCACTGCTCGTCCCGGCGCGACGAGATCCTGGCCAGGCTGAAGTCGACGCCCTACGACCCCGCGGCGCCGCGGGACTTCTTCAACCTGGCTCGGCGGCTGGAGTTCGAGTCGGTCACCACGTACGACCGCCGTGTGGCGCGGGCCTATTTCGAGCGGCTGCGGTGCAACGGCACCTGGCACTCGCCGACGCTGACGATCAACCGGGTCGTCACGCAGCCCGCCGGGACCCACCAGCGGGACCCGCGGCTCAAGTACGTACCGGCGGACGTGCGCGAGAGCTGGGCCAAGGGCATCGAACGCTTCGCGCCGAAGACCCCGGAGGACGTCGCCCTGCAGGAGCGGTACTACCAGGAGACGCTGCGGCTGGTCGGCGTCGCGCACGAAGCGGGTGTCGGCCTCATCGGCGGCACCGACTGCCTCAATCCGTACACCTTCCCCGGCAGCGGGCTGCACGAAGAGCTCGCGTTCCTGGTCGAGGCCGGGCTCTCGCCGGTGCGGGCGCTGAAGACCGTCACCGGGGACGCGGCGAGGTTCCTCGGCAGGGAAGGGACGTCGGGCACGGTCGCGGTGGGGAAGGAGGCGGACCTCGTGCTGCTGGACGCGGATCCGGCGGCGGACATCCGCAACGTCGCGAAGATCGACACGGTGATCACGCGCGGCCGGGTGCTCGGCAAGGCGGAGCGGCGGCGGATGCTCGACGCCGTCGAGGACGCCGCGAACCGGCCCACGACGACGAACGCCCGGCTCCACTCCCTCGCGCGCCGGGGTTGCTGCTGTTGACCTCCCGCATTTCGTCCTCTGAATGCGTTCGTTGGTGATGCCAACTATCGCATTCAGAGGACGAAACGCGCGGGGTCAGATGCGGGCGAAGGTGTCCAAAAGGGACACGGCGCGGGCGATGTCGTCGGTGAGCGGCCGGTCCTCGACGCTCGGGTCGAGCACGGCCGCGGCGGTCTCGTAGGCGTCGCGCGCGGGCAGGGAGACGAGGTCTGCCTTGCGCATCCGCAACGCCCGGACGGCCGCGACCAGTTCACACGCCAGCACCTGCTGATACGCCGACCCGGCCGCGGTCGCCGCCCGCGCGGCCTGGGTCGAGAAGCTCGCGTGGTCCTCGATCCCGCGTGAGACGACGGCCGTGCCCAGCGTCGCCGGCAGCGCGGCCTGCCGCAGTTCGGTGAGCGCGTCGTGCGCGACGTACTCCAGGATCATCACGCCCGAACTGCCCGACGGCCCGGCCGCCAGGAACGGCCGCAACCCGGTGAACTCCGGTTCCACCAGGTCACCGAGCCGGGCCACCGACAGCTCGGCGACCTGGTGGACGGTCGCGCGCACCTGGTCGAGCGCGGTCGAGACGTACGCGGTGTGGAAATGCGCGTGGTGATAGGCGTCCTGGTGCACCGTCGAGATCATCGGGTTCTCGGTGCTGGCGTTGATCTCCACCGCGAGGACGTCGCGCAGGTAGTGGATCGCGTCCAGCGCGGGCCCCTGCACCTGCGGGAACGCGCGGAGCCCGAACGGGTCCTGGATCCGCCTGCCCGGTTTGGGCGTGCCCTCCATCCCGAGCAGCCGCCGCATCTCCGCGGCGCACGCGACCTGCCCGGCGTGCGGACGCGCCTCGTGCACGGGGGTCGCGTACGCCTCCGGATTCCCGTCGAGCGCGATGTAGGTCAGCGCCGCGACGACGTGACTCGCCCGCGTCAGCGTGTCGAGCCGCATCGCCGCGAGGGTCGCCTCGGCCAGCGTCGCGGCGTTGCTGCTCATGAACGCGAGCGCGTCACCCGCCTGGACCGGCACCGGGGGCACCCCGCCGGTCAGCCACGGCCGTTCGCCGGTGAGGGCGAGCGCGGTCTCCGCGAGCGGCGCGAGGTCGCCGGTGCCGATCGCGCCGAGCCGGTGCACGAGCGGCAGCGCCCCGGTCCGCACCGCGTCGGCGAGCGCCCCGATCAGCACGGGGCTGAGCCCGGCGCGCCCGGCCAGCAGCTGGTTGAGCCGGATGAGCATCATCGCCCTGGTCTGGCCGGGGGACATGACGTCGCCGCTGCCACCGGCGTGACTGCGCAGCAGCCGCAGCCCGTGATCCGGCGACTCGCCCTCGCCGACCGGATCCTCCTTGTTGGCGCCGACGCCGGTGGTGCGGCCGTAGACGATCCTGCGGGTGCTCAGTTCTTCGGCGAGCTTCCACGCGCTTTCCGCGCCGCGCAGCGCGGCGATCGAAACGTCGATGCCCAGTGGGCCCTCGGTGCTCGCGGCGGTCACGACGTCCGCGCAGCGCAGGGTCCGGCCGTCCACCCGGATCACGGCGGCCTCCTTTCACGACCGCCCCACTATGAACGCCTTCAGTCCGACGGCGGCTGCCAGGGCGGCCGGTTGCCCCAGTCCCACTTCGGCATCGGCTCGGGAACGGTGACCTCGCGCCCCGGTTGCGAGAACATCACCGCGAGCCTGCTGCCCCATTCGACATACGCGGCGAAGGCGGAGCGGAATTCGGGATCGGCCGGGAGCCCGGCCTCGTCGGCGGCGTCGAAGAGCAGGTTCACCCAGCGACGGCGCTGCTCCTCGGTGATGGCCCGGCCCAGATGCCGTCCGACCATGTGCCGGTGCCCGCCGTGTTCGCCGCTGTAGGTCTCCGGCCCGCCGAACACCTCGGCCAGCCAGACCGCCACGTGCTCGGGATGGCCGGGATCCATGTGACGGAAGACCGGCTCCAGCAACGGGTCCTTCAGCACGTGGCCGTAGAAGACGGTGGTCAGCCTGCGCAGGGCGTCCAGCCCGCCGGCCCATTCGTACAACGTCGGCGTCTCGGTCACGTAAGGTCCTCCCAGCGGCGATGATCTTCCGGTCCGGCAAGGCAACCACCCCGGATCGCCGGGGACAACCGCTTACTTTCCGGTGCGTGCCAAGGGGAGCGGCGATGAAGCGGTACCACTGCGCGGTCGAGCTCGCGGTCGACGTCATCGGCGGCAAGTGGAAGCCGGTGATCCTGGCGCATCTGAAGGAGGGCGTGCACCGGTACGGCGAACTCCGGCGCCGGATGCCGGGCGTCAGCGAGAAGATGCTGACCCAGCATTTGCGCGAGCTGGAGGCGGACGGCCTCGTGCTCCGGGAGAGCCGCGAGGGCCGGGTGCCGCATGTCGAGTACCGGCTGAGCGAGGAAGGGGAGCGGTTACGCCCCGCACTCCAGGCGCTCTACGACTGGGGGACGCGGCGCGCGGCCGATCGCGACATCACGTTCGAGCCGTTACCTATTCACTGATTGTCGTCGTCGAGGTGCCGTTCGAGCGCGTCGATACGTCCTTCCCAGAACCGGCGGTACGGCGCGAGCCAGGCGTCGACCTCCGCGAGCGGTTCCGGGCGGAGCCGGTAGCACCGGCGCTGAGCGGCGACGCGGACGGAGACCAGACCGGCCTCGCGTAGGACACGCAGGTGCTTCGATACGGCCGGTTGGCTCAGTTCGAGGACCTCGACCAGCTCGTTGACCGATTTCTCGCCGCCACGCAAGAGGTCGAGGATGGTCCTGCGCCGCGGTTCGGCGAGGATCTCGAAAGTCTGCATCATCCGGGAAATGTGCCCCGTGCGGCATATTTCCGTCAAGGAATGTTCGAAAATGTCCATCCGAAAGTCTTGGTCTGAACCATTGACGGAGTGGTCTAGTCCACTTAGCTTGTGCGTGTCCCGCCGCAGTCCTCTCGTCACCGCCGGTGACCGTGAAGGGAGAACGCATGTCCCGTTCGTTCAGGCTCACCGCGATCGTGGGTGCCGCGGCCGTCGCGCTCGGCGCGCTGGCCGTCGCCGCTCCGGCGCAGCAGGCGTCAGCCGCACCGGAAGCCGCTGAGGCCTCGGAGGCGTCGGTCGGCAAGGTACTCGGGTATTTCGCCGAATGGGGCGTCTACCAGCGGAACTACCATGTGAAGAACATCGACACGTCGGGTTCGGCGAGCAAGCTGACGCATATCAACTACTCGTTCGGCAACGTGACCAACGGTGGCTGCGCGCTCGGTGACGCCGAGGCGGCGACCAGCAAGTTCTACGACGCGGCCGGCAGTGTGGACGGGGTCGCGGACAGCTGGGACACCGGCGCGCTGCGCGGGAACTTCAACCAGCTGAAGAAGCTCAAGGCCAAGTATCCGAACCTCAAGGTGCTGTGGTCGTTCGGCGGCTGGACCTGGTCCGGTGGGTTCGGCGAGGCCGCCAAGAACCCCGCCAAGTTCGCGGAGTCCTGCTACAACCTCGTCAACGACCCGCGCTGGGCCGGTGTCTTCGACGGCATCGACATCGACTGGGAGTACCCGAACGCCTGCGGTCTCTCCTGTGACACCAGTGGCGCGGCCGCGATCAAGAACCTCGCGCAGGCCCTGCGGGAGAAGTTCGGCTCGAAGCTGGTCACCGCCGCGATCACCGCGGACGGCACCGACGGCGGCAAGATCGACGCCGCGGACTACGGCGGCGCGGCGCAGTACTTCGACTGGTACAACGTCATGACCTACGACTACTTCGGCGCCTGGGCCGCGCAGGGCCCGACGGCCCCGCACTCGCCGCTGACCGACTACGCGGGTATCCCGACCGCCGGGTTCCACTCCGACGCCGCGATCCAGAAGCTCAAGGCCAAGGGTGTCCCGGCGAACAAGCTGCTGCTGGGCATCGGCTTCTACGGCCGCGGCTGGACCGGCGTCACCCAGGAGGCCCCGGGTGGCACCGCGACCGGCCCGGCGGCGGGCACCGAGCCGGGCATCCAGGACTACAAGGTCCTGAAGACCACCTGCCCGCCCACCGGCACCGTCGCGGGCACCGCGTACGCCAAATGCGGC
This sequence comes from Amycolatopsis japonica, assembly GCF_000732925.1. Lineage (NCBI taxonomy): Bacteria > Bacillati > Actinomycetota > Actinomycetes > Pseudonocardiales > Pseudonocardiaceae > Amycolatopsis > Amycolatopsis japonica. Next base: position 5,718,862 of record NZ_CP008953.1, on the reverse strand, counting down.
AGCGACTGGTGGAGCTACGACACCCCGGCGACCATCGGCGGCAAGGTCACCTACGCCAAGGACCAGGGTCTCGGCGGCGCCTTCTTCTGGGAGCTGTCGGGTGACACCACCGACGGCGAACTGATCACCGCTCTGGCCAAGTAAGGCTCTCTCCGACGGAAGCGCGTGAAGGCCCCCTTCACGCGCTTCCGTCGGTGGTGAGGATTACGGTCACCCCATGGGTTTCGAGGGTTTCGGCGAGTACGCCATCGACTTCTACGACGGTCTCGAGGCGGACAACTCCAAGTCCTATTGGGACGCGAACCTCGCCACCTACAAGGCCGACGTCCGCGCGCCGATGGAGGCGCTGCTCGCCGAACTCGTCCCGGAGTTCGGCGACGGCTTCGGCGAGGGCAAGGTCTTCCGCCCGTATCGCGATGTCCGGTTCGCCAAGGACAAGACGCCGTACAAGACCCACTGCGGCGCGGTGATCGAGCAGGGCCGCGGCGGCGGCGCGTACTACGTCGAGGTCGGCCCGGCCGGGCTGCGCGTCGGCGGCGGCTGCTTCCACTTCGAGTCCGATCAGCTCGCCCGTTTCCGCAAGGCCGTCGACACGGAACTGCGGGGCGCCGAGCTCGCCAAGATCCTCGCGAAGCTGGAGAAGGCGGGCTGGGAGGTCAAGGGGGACAGGCTCAAGTCGAAGCCGCGTGGCTTCGCCGAGGACCATCCCCGCATCGAACTGCTGAAGTACCGCTCCGTATACGCGGTCCGCGGCTGGGAGCCGGACGACGTCCTGCACGAACGCGGCGCCCTCGACCGGGTGCGGAAAGCGTGGCGGCAGGTCCGCGCGTTCAACGAATGGGCGCGGGACCGCGTCGGGCCGAGCGAGAAGCCGCGCCGATAACCGGCGAACCGGGTTCGGTGGTTTCCTTGTCGCCCAGGTCAACTGACACTTTTCTTGAACTTTCGGTATCGGTACAGACGTAGCCACGATGAGGGACTACGCTGTGCGAACGTGAGCCGACGCGCGAAGATCGTTTGTACCCTGGGCCCCGCGACCGCTACGCCGGAGAAGATGCGGCAACTCGTCGACGCCGGGATGGACGTCGCGAGGATGAACTTCAGCCACGGGACGCACAGCGACCACAAGCAGGTCTACGACCTCATCCGCACCGCCGCCGCCGAATCGGGCCGCGCGGTGGGCATCCTCGCCGACCTCCAGGGGCCGAAGATCCGTCTCGGCACCTTCGCGGGCGGGCCGGTCGAGTGGCACAACGGCGACATCGTGCGCATCACCGTCGAGGACGTCGCGGGCACGCACGACCGCGTCTCGACCACCTACAAGGGACTCGCCGACGACGCGAAGCCCGGCGACCGTCTCCTCGTGGACGACGGCAAGGTCGGCCTCGTGGTCAAGCAGGTCGAGGGCCCGGACGTCGTCTGCGAGGTCACCGAAGGCGGCCCCGTCAGCAACAACAAGGGCGTTTCCCTGCCGGGCATGGACGTCTCCGTGCCGGCGCTGTCCGAAAAGGACATCGAAGACCTCGAGTTCGCGCTGGAACTCGGCGTGGACTTCATCGCGCTGTCGTTCGTCCGCTCGCCCGCCGACATCGACCTGGTCCACCAGGTGATGGACCGCGTCGGCAAGGGCCGCCTCCCGGTGGTCGCGAAGATCGAGAAGCCCGAAGCGGTCTACAACCTCGAAGCCATCGTGCTCGCCTTCGACGCGGTGATGATCGCCCGCGGCGACCTCGGCGTCGAACTCCCGCTGGAGCAGGTCCCGCTGGTGCAGAAGCGCACCATCCAGATCGCCCGCGAGAACGCGAAGCCGGTCATCGTCGCGACGCAGATGCTCGAATCGATGATCAACAGCTCTCGCCCGACCCGCGCCGAGGCCTCGGACGTCGCGAACGCGGTGCTCGACGGCGCGGACGCGCTCATGCTCTCGGGTGAGACCAGCGTCGGCCGCTACGCCATCGACGTGGTCAAGACCATGGGCCGGATCATCGAAGCCGTCGAGACGGACTCGCCGGTCGTGCCGCCGCTGTCGCACGTCCCGCGCACCAAGCGCGGCGTCATCTCCTACGCGGCCCGTGACATCGGGGAGCGGCTGAACGCCAAGGCCCTGGTCGCCTTCACCCAGTCCGGTGACACCGTCCGGCGGCTCGCGCGGCTGCACACGCGGCTGCCGCTGCTGGCGTTCACGCCGGAGGAGAGCGTCCGCAGCCAGCTCGCGATGACCTGGGGAACCACGACGCGGATCGTGCCGAAGGTGGGCTCGACCGACCAGATGATCCAGCAGGTCGACCACGCGATGCTCGAAATGGGCAAGTACGCCAAGGGTGACCTGGTGGTCATCGTGGCCGGTTCGCCGCCCGGGACCGTCGGGTCGACCAACCTCATCCGGGTGCACCGCCTGGGCGAGGACGACCACGCCTGACCGCGCCGCTCCTACCAACGCTATGAAGGACCCTTTCCTTGCAAATTTTGCAAGGAAAGGGTCCTTCATAGCATTCGAGGTGTCCCGTTCGTGTGGTGAAGGGCCCCTTCGCCACATGCCATGCGGTGAAGGGCCCCTTCAGCCCGTCGGCGCACGCTAGGAACGGTCCTTTCCTGGCAAATTTCGCAAGGAAAGGACCGTTCCTAGCGTCCCAGGTGTCCCGAAGGTGGCCTTCGCGACAAACGTCCCGCCTCACAGAGGCTCCAAGCACCCTTACGGCCTAAAGTTCAGGGCATGACTGAGATGGCCAGGGAAGCCGCGGCCGGTTTCGACAACGCCGGCGGGGTGGGCGGACAGCCCGTGCTCGATCGGCTGGTCGCGTTGCTGGACTTGGAGAAGATCGAAGAGAACATCTTCCGCGGCGTCTCGCCCGCCCACTCGCCGGTGCGGGTGTTCGGCGGGCAGGTCGCGGGGCAGGCGCTGGTCGCCGCCGGCCGCACGGTCCCCGAGGAGCGGAAGGTCCACTCGCTGCACGCGTACTTCATCCGCGGCGGCGACCCGAGTGTCCCGATCGTCTACGAGGTCGACCGCATCCGCGACGGCCGCTCGTTCACCACCCGCCGCGTCGTGGGCATCCAGCACGGCAAGGCGATCTTCTCCCTGTCGGCCTCGTTCCAGAAGGACGAGGGCGGCATCGAACACTCCGAGGCCATGCCCGACGTCCCGGCGCCCGATTCGCTCCCGACGCTGCAGGAACGGGCCGAGGGGTACTTCATGGGCCATCTCGACCGGCCGCGTCCGATCGACCTGCGGTACGTCAACGATCCGCCGTGGGTGACCAGGAAGTCGGGCGACCGGCCCGCCAGGAACCAGGTCTGGATGCGGGCCGACGGCAAACTCCCGGACGAGCAGCTGCTGCACGTCTGCGTCCTGACCTACGCCTCCGACATGACGCTCTTGGACTCGGTCCTCGCGCGCCACGGCGTCTACTGGGATCTCGACAAGGTGCTCGGCGCGAGCCTCGACCACGCGCTCTGGTTCCACCGCCCGTTCCGGGCCGACGAGTGGTTCCTCTACGACAGCGCGTCGCCGACGGCGTCGGGTGCCCGGGGCTTGGCGACCGGCCGGTTCTTCGCCGAGGACGGAACGCATATCGCGACCGTCGTGCAGGAAGGTCTTCTCCGAGTCGTGTGAACGGTGACGTTCCGCATCGAAGAGCCGCCTTGTCCACCCTTTAGAGGGAATGGCGAAACGCATTAACATCTGGAGCCAGAGTATTACGAATTAAAGGGAGGGCCGGAACCGATCGGGGGACGGCTCCGGCCCTGCACCGGGGGTGAATCCGGCTTCGACGGGTATCCTTCCGAAAGCCCATCGGTGCAGCTCGCGGCCCCGCGCCCGTGCCGCGAGCGGATCCGCTGCCGCCGGCGAGGGCGGGCGTACCGCGTTGCACAATGCTCAACCTACAACGGCAATCTGCAATTTGCAGGATGAAAATCGACGCGTGGGTGAAAATGGTCGTGTGACCATCTCACCGAATGTGTCTCGGGCTGGTTAGATGTCCTTCGTGCGGGGTTGCTGAACACTGTTCTCCTCGCCGTGTCGCGATCGGTGTTGCTCGGACAGCTTGTGGAGGTGCCGTGATGACGAGGGGTCAGGGACCCACCGTGCGCCGCCGGAGACTGGCGAGCGAACTGAGGCGGTTGCGCGAGGCGGCCGACCTCACCATCGACGAGGTGAGCGAGAAGCTCGAATGCTCGGCGTCGAAGGTCAGCCGTATCGAGACGGGGCACGTCGGCGTCACCCCGCGCGACGCGCGCGACATGCTCGAGCTGTACGGCATCGCCGGTGACGAGCAGGAGGCGCTCGTCCAGCTGGCCAGGGAAGCCCGCAAACGCGGCTGGTGGCATGCGTATAACGAGGTGTTCACCGGCACCTTCGTCGGCCTGGAGGCGGACGCGAGTTCGCTGCGCGCGTTCCAGGCGTTGCTGGTGCCGGGCCTGCTGCAGACCGAGCGCTACGCCAAGGCCGTGATCAGGGCGATGCGGCCCGACGCCGAGGACGCCGAGATCAGGCGCCGGGTCGCGGCGAGAATGGCGCGGCAGGAGCTGCTGACCGATCCCTCGCCCCCGGAGTACTGGGCCGTCATGGACGAAGCGGTCCTGCACCGCGTGGTCGACGGGCCCGAGGTGATGGCGGAACAGCTGTACCGGATGGTGACGATGGCCGCGCAGCCGAACGTCACCGTCCAGATCGTGCCGTTCGGCGCGGGTGCCCATCCCGGGATGGAGGGTCCGTTCCTCATCATGGGCTTCCCCGAACTGGCCGACACCGACGTGGTCTACGTCGACAGCACCTCCAGCGGGCTCTACCTGGAGGAACCCCCGGACGTCCGGCGATACGCGTTGATGTTCGACCATCTCCGCGCCGCCGCGTTGAAGCCGGACGACTCGGTCGAGGTGATCGCCGAGGCCGCCGGGAGGTTCGCCGAACAGGCGGCCCTTCCGGAGAAGTCCCTGGAAACAAGTAAGGAGTGGGGAGCATGACGCCCAACGATGACCTTTCCCAGGCCCGGTGGTTCAAGAGCAGCCACAGCGGTGGCGGCAACGACTGCGTCGAGGTCGCCTTCACCGGTGACGGTGCCGCGCTGAGGGACTCCAAGGACCCTGAGGGAGGTGCCTTCCGCCTCTCGCCGCAGGCTTGGCGCGGGCTGCTCGGCGCGGTGCGCACGAGTGGCCCGGATCACGGCTAGACACCCTCGAACTCGACCCCTTACGCCCCCCGAGCAGGGGATGGGCCGGCGTAAGGGGTCGAATCACGTCCGGGTGTAGGTGATCACCCGATGCCTCAGGGCACCCCTCAGGACGAATCTCGTCACTACCAACAAGGCAGTGAGTTCCTAAGGGGAAAAGATGAACACGAACGACGCCCTCCTCACCGGCGTACTGGCCGAGGTCGAGTACCGGAGGGAGGAGCTGCAGCGAGCGGGCCGCAGCATGTGGGTCGAGCGGGCCCGCCGCGCGAGCAAGCGGATCCGCGCGCATCGCGCCGAAGTCCAGGTACCCGCCCAGGAGCGCCGCGAGGCCCGGCAGATGCCCGCCCGCAGCGGCGACATCACCCGGTAGAGGTCGAGTGCGATGAAGCTCTCGGCGAAAACACAGGCGAAGTTGTCGGCCCGGTAGGCAAGAATGCACCTCGTGCCCCGTCTTGGCTCCGGAATCCCGATCGTCGCCCGCACACAGGAGATGCGGCAGCTCCGCGCCGCCTTCGCCCGTGCAGAACGGGCCGAGGCCGGCGCGGTGCTGCTCTCCGGTGACGCCGGCGTCGGCAAGACCCGCCTGCTGACCGCGCTCGGCGAGTACGCCGCGGGCGCGGGCGCCCTGGTGCTCACCGGGCGCTGTATCGACGTCCATGAGGGCGGTCTTCCTTATCTTCCGTTCGCCGAGGCGCTGGCGCCGCTGGCGACGACCTCCGATCCCGCGGTCACCGCCGCGGTCCGGGCCCGGCCGGCGCTGGGCAGGCTGCTCCCGCAGATGCAGCAGGCGGAGGATTACCCCGCCATCGAAGACGGTCAGCTCACCGCGAGCGAACGGGTGTCGACGCAACGGCTCGGTCCCGAGCAGGACCTCGGCCAGCTCCAGCTGTTCGACGCGGTACTGGGGGTGCTGACCGTCATCGCTCAGCGCCGGCCCGTGGTGATCCTCCTGGAGGACCTTCACTGGGCCGACGGCTCCACCCGGAACTTGCTGTCCTTCCTCTTGACGAGGCTGCGCACCCAGCGGCTGCTGGTGGTCGCGAGCTATCGCGAGGAGGACGTCCACCGGCGGCATCCGCTCCGGGCGCTGCTGTCCGAAGTGGTGCGGCTGGGCGCGGTCGAACGCGTCGAGGTCAAGCCGTTCGGCGCCGAGGACGCGCGCGCCTTCGTCGAGGCCTTGGCCGACGAGCCGATCGGCCAGGACATGATCGCCGACATCGTCTCCCGGTCCGAGGGCAATCCGTTCTTCGTCGAGGAGCTGCTGGCGTCCGCGAAGGACTGCCGCGAACTCCCCGCCGGGCTGGCCGAAGTGCTCCTCGCCAGGGTGGAGCAGCTTTCCCAGATCACGCGCCGGGTGCTGCGCGTGGTCTCGGTCGCGAAGGACGCGGTGGCGCACGCCGCGCTCACCGAGATCTCCGGGCTGGACGAGCTCGAACTCGACGAGGCGTTGCGCGAGGCCGTGCAGCATCACGTTTTGGTGATCGAGAACGGTTTCTACACCTTCCGCCACGCGCTTCTGCAGGAAGCGGTCTACGGCGACCTGCTGCCGGGCGAGCGGGTGCGGATGCACGCGGCGTACGCGGCCCGCATCCGGAACCGGACCCAGGGCCGGGGCCAGGACGCGCGGCTCGCGCACCACAGCCTGGAGAGCAAGGACTTCGTCACCGCGCTGGCCGCGTTGCTGCGCGCGATGGACGAGGCGGAGAAGCTGGGCGCGCCCGGTTCCGCGCTGCGGCACGTCGAGCAGGCACTGTCCATTTGGGACGCCGTGCCCGCGGCGGACCGGCCGTCGGACGTCGACGAGCTCCGCCTCCTGCACGAGGCGTCGTATTTCGCGAGCACGTCGGGCGAGCCGGAGCGCGCGGTCGCCTATTCGCGGTCCGCGACCGAGGCGCTCGGCCCGGACACCGGCAACGAGCGGGCCGCCAAGGTCTGGCGACGGCACGCGGAGGCGCTGCTGTCGGTCGACGGCACGCTCGACGAGGTCCTCGAGGCGATCGACAAGGCCTGGGAGCTGGTCGAACACACCGAGGCGAGTGCCGCGCGGGCCTGGGTGCTCGCCACCCGCGCCGGGATCCTGCGGCTGATCGACAGGCACGACGAGGCGCTGCAGTGCGCGCTGGCCGCGGTCGCCGACGCCAGGGCCGTCGGCGCGGGCGGCGCGGAGGCGGCGGCGCTGGTCTCGCTCGGGACACTGGCCGATTCGGCGGGCGAGGTCGAGCAGGCGCGGGAGCGGCTGCGCGAGGCCGAGCGGAAGGCCAGGGATTCCGGCGCGCTGAACGGCGAGCTGCGGGCGCTGCATTTCCTCGGGCTGAGCTACGACGACCGGGCCGAGATCCGATCCGCGCTGAAGTACTACGCCAAGGGCATCCAACGGGCCAAGGAGACCGGGCTGACCTGGAGCTCGTTCGGCATCGAGCTGCGGACCAAACACCTCACGCTGCGGTACGTCAGCGGGGATTGGCCGGAAGACGACGACGCGGGCCGCGCGGGCCGCGGTGTGTCGAGCGTCGTCGCCGGACGGTTCCTGGGGATCTGGGCGCAGTTCGTCGTCGGCCGGGGCCGGTTCGCGGACGCGGACAAGATCCTGCCGAGCCTCCGTCAGCATTGGAGCGCGGATTACTCGATCGCGCTCGCGTCGGCCGACGCCGCCATCCAGCTCGCGTCCTGGCGGGGAGACCACGCGGGTGCGGTGCGGCAGGCGCGGGAACTGATCGACTGGCTCGAAGAGGTCGAACCCGCGGTGCTCGGCGGGATCCGGATCAGCGTGCACGGCCTCACGGCTGCCGTAGCCCAGGCCGCCGAAGCCCGGGTGCGCGGCGATCTGGCGACGGTCGAGGCCGCGGTGGAAGCGGGCGAGAAGTTGCTCGCCCACGGCCGCCACTGCGCCGAACACGGCATCCCGCGTTCGGTGTCGCTGGGCCCGGAGGCGCTGGCGTGGCTCGCCCGGCTGGAGGCGCTCGGCGCCTGCCTGCGCGGCGCGGGGGATCCGGCGTTGTGGGCGAAAGCGGTCGAGGCGTTCGGGTACGGCGCGGTGTACGAGCAGGCCATGTGCCGCCTGCAGCACGCGAAATCCCTGCTGGCCTCGGACGGCGACACCGCGCTCGCCGCCTCGGAGCTGCTGGCCGCGCACGCGGTGGCCGACCGGCTGGGCGCCTGCCCGTTGCGTGAAGCCGTCCGGGAGCTCAGCCACCGGGCACGCGTCGAGCTTCCCGGCGAGGCCGTGGCGCCGCGTCGTGACGTCGTCGACCCGCTGACCGATCGGGAACGGGACGTGCTGGAGCGCGTCGCGCTCGGCCGGACCAACCGGCAGGTCGGCGAAGAGCTGTACATCAGCGAGAAGACGGTGAGCGTCCACCTCTCGCGCGTGATGGCGAAACTCGGCGCGAGCCGGCGGGCCGAGGCCGTCGCGATCGCCTACGACCGAGGCCTCCTGGCCGCCCCCACCTCTTCCTCCTAGCCGCGTTTCGTCCTCTGAACGCGATCCTTGCGCGTGGCAAGTACCGCATTCAGAGGACGAAATGCAGGGAGGGGGATCAGCGGCGGGGGAGGCGGCGGAGGGCCTTCAGGCTCGTGCTGAGGGTCCGCACCCAGAGCTTCGGCGGGATTCCCTTGCCGGGGCGCAGCGGCATCCCGCGCTGCACCGCGATGGCCTGGGCCTCGGTGTACTTGAGCAGCCCTTCGGCGCCGTTGCGCCGTCCGACACCGGACTCCTTCATCCCGCCCATCGGCAGGCCCACGGTCCCGAAGGTCGCCGCGAAGCCTTCGTTGACGTTGACGGTCCCGGCCTTCAGCCGCGCCGCGACCTCCCAGCCCGCCCGGCCGTTGCGCGACCAGACGCTCGCGTTCAGCCCGAACTTCGTGTCGTTGGCGCGTTCGATCGCGTCGGTGACGTCGGTGTAGCCGTAGATCGACACGACCGGTCCGAAGGTCTCCTCGGCGAACAGCTTGACGTCCTCGGTGACGTCGGTGAGCACGGTCGGCTCGTAGAACAGCGGGCCCAGGTCGGGCCGGGCCTTGCCGCCGGTGAGCACTTTCGCACCCTTGGACCGGGCGTCCTCGACGTGCGCCGACACCGTCGCGAGCTGGGCCTCGGAGGTCAGGGATCCCATCTGCGCCTGGTAATCCAGCTTGCCGCCGAGCCGCAGCGCCGCGGTCTTGGCGACGAAGGCGCGGGTGAACTCCTCGCGGATCGACTCGTGGACGTAGATGCGCTCGACCGAGACGCAGAGCTGCCCCGCGGAGGAGAAGCACGCGGTCACCGCGCCCGTGGCGGTCTTGGCGATGTCCGCGTCGGGCAGCACGATCATCGGGTTCTTGCCGCCGAGCTCCAGCGAGTAGCTCGTCAGCCGCTCCGCCACCTTCGCGGCGAGCCCCTTGCCCGTGGGCGTGGACCCGGTGAAGCACAGGTAGTCCGATTCCTCGACGAGGGCGTCGCCGATCTGCGAGCCCCGGCCGAGCACGATCTGCCAGACACCGGCGGGCAGCCCGGCCTCCTCGGCGACCTCCTGCAGCCACAGCGCCGAAAGCGCGGTCTGGTTGTCCGGCTTCTGCACGACGGCGTTGCCCGCCGCGAGCGCGGGCAGGACGTCCATCGCGGTCAGCGCGAGCGGGTAGTTCCACGGCGAGATGATCCCGACGACACCCTTGGGGTGCCGGATCTCGCCGACCTTCGTCAGTACCGGGATCAGCCCGGCGGCGCGGCGCGGCGAAAGGAACTTCGCGCTGTGCTTGCCGTAGTAGGCGGCCACGAGGGCGGTGGCGCTGACCTCGTCGAAGGCGTCCATCCGGGCTTTGCCCGCCTCGATCTGCACGAGGTCGAGCGCCTCTTCCTGGCGCTTCAGGACCAGGTCGTGCAGGCGGATCAGGATGCGCTGGCGGTCTTCGACCGGCCGCTCGGCCCACGAGCGCTGAGCCTCCCGCGCCTGGTCGAACACGGCGCGGACGTCGGCGTCGGTGGCCTGGGGCAGCGTCGCGATCGGCTGCCCGGTGAAGGGTGCGCGCATCTGGACCGGCGCGGAATCCGCACCGCCCACGACCCGGCGCACGAGCCGTTCCGCCCTCGCCATCGCGGGGGCGCCGGGGACGTCTCCGATGGTGGCCGGTCCTTCGGTGTGGTGGCCCGCGCTCGCCGGTGTCGTGCTCGTCATGCCGTCTCCGTTCCATGCCGCGCGGAGCCGGGGGAGGCGCCACGCAGAGCCCAGGTGTTACCGACGAGTACAGCATACTGCCGGTATGGAGACTGTCCACCGCTGATATGAATAAGTTTCACATATTGTCGGGTCGCGGCGGGTTGTCCGGGGACGGGCGAAGGATGTCCTGCTGCTGCAACGCGGACCCCGCGGGTGGGGTCGGAGGAGACGGCGGCTCATCGGGCTGAGGCTGCTGTTGCTGCGGATACTGCTGCTGGGGAACGCCGGGCGCGTAAGGCGGGTACGCAACCGGGTAAGGGGCCTGGCGGGGCGGTGCCGGTTCACGCCGGTTGGCCACGATCGCCAGCCCGATGGTGAGCAACGCCACGAGCCCGCCCGCGAGCAGGATCCAGAAACCGCTGCCGGTCCCATAACGCGAGACGAAGCGGCCGGTGTCCTGTCCGAAGCTCAGGCTCGCCGAGATGTCCATGCCGAGCATCCAGACACCGATCGCGGTCCCCGCCCCGCCGGCGACCAGCAGCGTCCTCGACGTCGTCGCGGCGATGGAGGTCGAACTCCGCCGGTACGCGGCGAAACCCACCGCGGCTCCCGCGAACAGCGTCAGCGCGGCGGCCGACAGCGGGATGCCGTAGCGGGCGACATGCGTCTTGTCGTAGAACTCCTTCTCCTCGGTCGAAGGTTCGATGTCGAAGGTCCGCGTCCAGCCGGTTTCGGCGAGCTTCGTCACCGGCTTGCCCTCGGAAAGCTGTTCGTACGTCGACTGCGGGAGAAAAGTCGCGAGAAGGACCAGCAGACCGGCGAAAACCCCCATCATCGCGGCGAAAAGGCGGGGGAGCCGGGCGTCGGACGGCGGGCGCGGCGCGGCGACGGGCGGGATTGCGCTGAACGGGCCAGTCGGTTGGTACGGCTGCTGCTGCGGCGCGCTCATGGTCGGCTCCTCCGCCAATTTTTGGTGGCCAGCAAGGAATTCCACCACGAATCGGCCGAGGAGATAAGTGCCACCTGTGCTCTGGTCAACGGCTTTCGCGCGTGCTACGACGGGAGTTTCGGCCAGGCCGTGGCCGCCAGCGCCCTGGCGACGCCGCACGCGTCCGGCGCCCGCACGGCGAGAACGGCGTGCTCGACCTGATCCCGGCTCGCGTCCGGGCCGCCGATGTGGCCGGTCAGAATCGTGCAGCCGTCGCCGGCCTCCTGCACCAAAGACCTGTGCCCGCCCACCGTTTCCTCGCGGACGCCCGCCGCGGCCTTCGGGCGCGGGCCGAGGCCGAACTCCAGTCGCACGAGCCGTTCCGCCTCCTCCTCGCCCCAGCGGCAGGAATGCCGGGACAGGTCGCCTTTCCCGGTGACGGCGGCGCCCAGCCGGGCGGAGATCTCGGCATCGGACCACATGGCGGTGCAGGCGGTCAGCCGTGCCAGGGAATCGCCGCGGTAGTCGAGATGTTTCGCCCGCTTGCCGGCGGCGAGGGCCCTGGCGGCGGTTTCGGCGGTTTTCGTCGCCACGGCGAGCGCGTCGGGTCCGGCGCCTTCGCGGGACTCGAAGAACGTGCCGATGCGCAAGGAGGTGTCGTCGGCGAAGAGCAAGTGGAGGACGGGCTGCCCTTGGAGGTCCGTGCGGACCACACGCAGGCCACGGGGGAGCGAGGGCTCGCCGACCGGGGCGGCGCCGGTGAGACGTTCGTTCGCCCGGTCGTCCGGGAAACCGAAGCTGACCAGGGTCCTCCCGGTCTGGAACGAGCAGGCGCCCATGCTGGGCATCGGGACCGACACCAGCCGTTGGGTCTTCTCGATCTCGGCGAAGTCCAGCAGGCCGCAGAAGTCCACGGTCGTGGGATCGCCGAGCGCTTCATGGAGTGTCAAGGGACTCGAAGGCAAAGGTTCCGGTGCGGCCGCGCATCCGGCGAGCATCAGGACGGCGGCGGACAGCGCGGCGAACACCCTCGGTCTCCCCATGGGCGAAGCCTACGGTGAAGTGTCCTCGTACAACATGACCGCGACGCGCTTCCACTCGTCGAGCAATTGCCGCCGCCGCTGGGGATCGCCGCCGAGTTCGGCGTCCAGCGCCAGCCCTCGGGTGAGGTTCACGGTCAGCCAGAAGAGGATCTCCGCGCGCTCCTTCGGGAGATCGCCGGCGACGGCGGTGACGTGCTCCAGCGTCGAGCGGCCCAGTGCCCGGTCGACCGGGCGGATCGCCTCGCGGAGTTCGGGGTCGGTGCGCGCCGCGACCCACAGTTCCGTGGCGGCCGTGGACAGCGTGCCCGAGTAGCCCTCCCAGAGCAGGTCGATCGCCGCCGCGACGCCCGAGGCGCCGCCGGGGAGCGCCGAAATCGAGGTCGCGAGGCGTCCGCGCAGTTTCTCCGTCAGATGCTCGACGGCCGCGGCCATGAGCTCGGCCTTCGCGGAGAAGTGATGCTGCACGGCGCCCTTCGAGACGCCTGCGCGAGCACAGATCTCCTGTACCGAGGTACGCGCGTAGCCGAGGTCGACGAGGCAGTCGATGGTCGCGTCGAGCAGCGCGGTGCGGGTCTGCTCCCGACGCTCGGCCTGGGTGCGGTGGGTCCTGCCGAGCACGCTCACCGGATCCGACCCCCTTTACGTGCAGCTCGGTACGGATGTACATTCCGAATGGAACTTACATCCTAAGCGTCATGTTTTCCAGGTCCGATCAGGAGGCGTTGGCCGTGCCCTTGCAGATCCAGAAGAGTTCGTGGAGCACGACGGAGCTCGAAGACCTCCGGGACCTCGCCCGGACCTTCTGCCAGAAGGAACTCGCGCCGAACCAGGAGCGCTGGGCGGCCGAGAAGAAGGTCGACCGCGAGCTGTGGACGAAGGCGGGCGAGGTCGGCCTGCTGGCACTGTCCATCCCGGAGGAATACGGCGGTGGCGGCGGCACGTTCGCCCACGAGGCCGTGCTCTACGAGGAGCAGGCGCGGTCCGGTGACAGCGCCTGGGGGGTGACCGTCCACAATGGAATCGTCGCGCACTACATCCTGGAGTACGCGAACGAAGAGCAGAAGAAGGCGTGGCTGCCGAAGTTCGCTTCCGGCGAGATGGTCGGCGCGGTCGCGATGACCGAACCCGGCACGGGTTCGGACCTGCAGGGCATCAAGGCCCGCGCGGTGCGCGACGGCGACCACTACGTGATCAACGGCGCGAAGACGTTCATCACCAACGGTTTCCACGCCGACCTCGTCGTCGTCGCGGTGAAGACCGACCCGGACGCGGGCGCGCAGGGTGTCTCGCTGATCGCCGTCGAGACCGACACGCCGGGCTTCAGCCGCGGCCGCGTCCTCGACAAGATCGGCCTGAAGGGCCAGGACACCGCGGAGCTGAACTTCGACGACGTCCGCGTCCCCGCCGCCAACCTCCTCGGCGCGCAGGAAGGTCTCGGCTTCATCCAGCTCATGCAGCAGCTGCCGCAGGAACGGCTGATCATCGCGGTCACCGCGGTCGCCGGGATGGAGGCCGCGATCGACCAGACCATCGCCTACACCAAGGACCGCCAGGCCTTCGGCCGCCCGGTCTACAACTTCCAGAACACCAAGTTCAAACTCGCCGAGGCCGCGACCGAGGCCGCGGTGTCCCGCGCCTTCCTCGACCAGTGCATCGAACGGCATCTGCGCAAGGAACTCGACGTGCAGGGCGCGGCGATGGCGAAGCTGTGGACCACCGAACGGGTCAACAAGGTCGTCGACGACTGCCTGCAGCTCTTCGGCGGCTACGGCTACATGACCGAGTACCCGATCGCGCGCGCGTGGGCCGACATCCGGATCTCCCGGATCTTCGGCGGCACCAGCGAGATCATGAAGGAAATCATCTCCCGCACGCTCTGAACGGAACCGTTGGCGTAGGAAGGAAGAACGTGGCGAAGAAGGCCGGCCCGCTGAGCGGGCTCAAGGTCGTCGAACTGGCCGGGCTCGCCCCGGCGCCGTTCGCCTGCACGATCCTCGCCGATCTCGGCGCGGAGGTCGTCCGGATCGACCGGGCGACACCGGGCAACGACGTCATCGGGTTCCCGAACGATCCGCTCGCGCGTGGCAGGCGGTCGATCGGGATCAACACCAAGACCCCGGAGGGGGTCGAACTGGTGCTGAAACTCGCCGACGACGCCGACGTGCTCATCGAGGGTTTCCGTCCCGGCGTCGCCGAGCGGATGGGCATCGGACCGGAACAGGTCCACGCCCGCAACCCGCGGCTGGTCTACGGCCGGATGACCGGCTACGGCCAGGACGGCCCGCTGGCGACCGTCGCCGGGCACGACATCAACTACATCGGCATCTCCGGCGCGCTCGAACCCATCGGGCACGCCGGGCAGCGGCCGGTGGTGCCGCTCAACCTCGTCGGTGACTTCGGCGGCGGTGGCCTGCTGCTCGCGATGGGCGTGCTGGCGGCGCTGTTCGAACGCCAGACGTCGGGCAAGGGACAGGTGGTCGACGCGTCCATGGTGGACGGTGCGGCGCTGCTGACCACCAGCCTGCACGGCCTGCTGGATTCCGGGCTGTGGTCCGGCGGGCGCGGCGAGAACATGCTCGACGGCGGCGCGCCGTTCTACGACACCTACGAGACCGCCGACGGCAAGTACGTCGCCATCGGCGCGATCGAGATGCGGTTCTGGGGCGATCTGGTGAAGGTGCTCGGGCTCGACCCCGAGGAGACCCCCGTCCACGTCGACAAGAACGAGTGGCCGAAGCTGCGCAAGATCGTCGCCGAGGCCGTCGCGAAGCACACTCGCGACGAGCTCGTGGCGAAGGCCGAGGGCACTGACGCGTGCCTGACGGCGGTGCTCTCCCCGAAGGAGGCGCCGTCGCATCCGCACAACGTCGCGCGCAAGACGTTCGTCGACGTTGGCGGCATGCTGCAGCCGGCGCCCGCGCCGAGGTTCGACCGCACCCCGGCCGAGACGCCGGAACCGCCGCGGCCCAAGGGCGGCGACACCGCCGAGGTCCTCGCCGAACTCGGCGTGGACGCCGACGGGATCGAACGGCTCAGGGCCGCGGGCACCATCGCGTGAGCTGAAGGGGACTTTCCCCGCATGAGACGCGACGAAAGCGCCCTTCACCGCGTCTCATGCGGTGAAGGACGCTTTCAGCCCACGTCGAGGTCCGAGCGCAGTACCGAATAGAGGACGTGGTCGCGCCAGGCCCCGTCCCGGAACCCGTAGCCGCGCAGCACACCCTCCCTGGTGAAGCCCGCCTTCACCAGGGAGCGCTGCTCGGCGACGTTGTCGACCTCCGTCGACGCTTCGACCCGGTTCATCTGCGTGTGCGCGAAGAGGTAGCGGACCAGCAGGCGCTGCGCCTCGGTGCCGTAGCCGTGGCCGCGTGCCTCGGGGATGAGCACGAGCCCGGCGTTCCAGCAGTACGACGTCGAGCCGGTCCTGGTCTTGTGCCACGACACGAAACCGAGCCGCTGCCCGTCGAGGTCGATCATCAGCATCCCGTTGTCCGCCGCGAGCATGCCGGTCTCCGACCAGCGGCGGCGCAGGAAATGCGGGTCGTGCCAGCCGTGCCACTCGAACGGGCCCGCGGCCCGTGGGTCGTTCGTGAGCGCTTCGAGCATCGGCAGGTCTTCTTCGGACACCGGTCTGAGCGCGACTCCGGTTTCTGTCATCCGACAGACATTAGGGCCGAGGGGCGTCGAAACTGCCGTGACGCCCCGCGCCGTCACTGAACCGGCTGGCACCCGCGACAGCCTCTTCGGCAAGTCCTCCGCCGATCAGCGCGTTCGAGAACTCGGCCCGCATCGCCTCGTCTTCGGTGAGCCCGTACTGGCCGTACGCGGACTTGCGATCCGCGCGCAGACACGCCTGGGGGAACGCGGCCAGTTCGCGTGCGAGCGCTTGCGCGGCCGCCAAGGCCTCGCCGTCCGGCACGACCCGGTTCGCAAGTCCGATGGCGAGCGCCTCGTCGGAGTCGACCGGCCTGCCGGTGAGGATCAGGTCCATCGCCCGCGAGTGGCCGATCAGGCGGGGGAGGCGGACCGTGCCGCCGTCGATGAGCGGCACGCCCCAGCGGCGGCAGAAGACGCCGAAGACGGCCGTGGTGTCGGCGACTCGCAGGTCGCACCACAGCGCCAGCTCCAGCCCGCCCGCGACGGCGTGCCCCCGGACCGCGGCGATCACCGGCTTCGACAGGGTCATGCGCGTCGGGCCCATCGGCCCGTCACCCGCCGGGCTGAGGGAGTTGGTGCGGCCGGTGCCGACGGCCTTCAGATCGGCTCCGGCGCAGAAGGCGTCACCCGACCCGGTGAGGACGGCGACCGCGGCTTCCTCGTCCGTGTCGAACGCGCGGAACGCGTCCGCCAGCGCGGCCGCGGTCGGCCCGTCCACCGCGTTGCGCGACGCGGGGCGGTTCAGCGTGATCGTCGTCACCGGCCCTTCCCGGTGGACGAGAACGTTTTCGCTCATCGATCGCTCCCTCAGGCGAATACGGGTGGGCAACGGGGCCCGATTCTCCTTAAAGTGGTGACAAAGTCCGCAGTGCGCGCGGAGTCATCGTCTGGACACTACGGTGTGATGGGATGGAGCCATGTCGCCCGGCTTGAAGAAATTCGTTGTGATCGCCGTCGTCGCGCTCGTGCTCTTCTTTCTGATCAGCAGGCCGACGCAATCCGCCGATGCCGTCCACACCGCGCTCGGCTGGCTCCGGTCCGGTGCCGAAGCCATCGTGACCTTCGTCCGGAGCCTCTTCTCCTGACCCTCGTCCCGTGATCACCGGTGTCCTCGGCGACGCCGGTGATCACCGTGCGCAGCCACCTGCGGTTATCACTCAGCGTCACCCGTCTCGGATTTCGGTCGGACGACTCGACCATCCGGGTGGATTGCCCCCGAAAACCCGCTGGTCGACGAATTCGTGCCCTGGAAGCTCTGGCGGAAAAGACCTCCGCGCCCCTACGGTGCTCACATTGCGTGATCGGTTGGTCCTCCAGGCGCCGGAGCCGGCCTCCTGGGCGAGGAGTTTCCGCAGGTGCAAGCCCCAGGGCAGCGGGAACTTCCAGCCGGGCAAGTAAGTCAGGACTTGTCAGTCGGGGAATCATGAGGAGGCAGGGATGACCGGAGATCCCGGAGTCGATGCGTTGATCCGGCAGTGGGCGGCCGAGCGTGAGCAGACCCCCGAGGAGCAGGAGGCCGACCGCATCGCGTCGGCGTGGCTGGCCGACGTGCCCAGGCAGGCTCCCGGAATCCCCGGCCAGCGTCAGCAGTCCGGCCAGGCGCGCTGGGCGCCGGTCGAGGCCGCCGACCCCGGCTACCTCGACGCCATGAGCCGTCGTCTCCCGGAGGTCCCGCAGGACCTGCTCGTCGCGGCCGCCGGCTGGTGGCAGATGGTGGGCGGCGTCGCCGAGGCCGAAGCCTGGTGGGACGCCGGGATCAGCCCGCTCGACCAGCGCGCGCTCGACTACCGCGCGGCCGGGCTCGCCCCGTCCGACCTGAGCCGCCGTCTCGGCCCGATGACCGTTTTGCAGCACCTTCGCCGCGGCAGCGCCCCGGCCTGGTGCGTCGCGCGGCTGGCGAGGCAGCAGAAGTCCGCCTGATGAGAACTTCTCGCACGCGCGGGTGAACCGGCGTGGCAAGGGCGATCTCGGCTACCGCGTAACGCTAACCTGCGCGGGCTCGTTGTTCGAGCATCGGTCGTGATCGCCGCCCACGCTGGAGGACTCGCTTCGTGCGCACCACCCCGGAAAACGACGAGCTCGTCGACGACCCGGCCACGCCCGCTCCGCCACGCCGCGGGGTGGGCGCCGCCGTGTTCGGCAGGCTGGTGATCGTGCTGGCCGTGCTCGGCCTCGCCGGGGGCGGGATCTGGCTGGTGACCAAGGCGTCCGCCCCGGTCGCGAGCCCCACGACGATGGAGATCCCCGCGCTGCAGGTCAAGGCGGCGGACGTCAAACCCGGTTCGGTCGCCCCGGTCAACGCCACCCTCGCGGGTGGTGCCGCCCAGCAGACCTCGCCCCAGCAGGCGCAGCCGAAACCGGGCAAGGACCCGCTGACCGCCTGGACCGAGCGGGCGGCCCAGGCCACCGGTATCCCGGCCAGGGCGCTGCTCGCCTACGGCAACGCCGAACTGGCGATGCGTCAGATGCAGCCCAACTGCAAGATCTCGTGGGCGACCCTGGCGGGCATCGGCCGGATCGAGTCGAACCACGGCCAGTACGGCGGCGCCGTCCTCGGCCAGGACGGACGGCCGTCGAAGCCCATCATCGGCGTCCCGCTCGACGGGTCGCCCGGGGTGAAGGCGATCGGCGACACCGACGGCGGCCAGTTCGACGGCGACGCGGCCGTCGACCGCGCGGTCGGCCCCATGCAGTTCATCCCCAGCACCTGGCGCCGGTACGCCGCCGACGGCAACCGCGACGGCGTCGGCGACCCGCAGCAGATCGACGACGCGACGCTGGCGGCGGCGCGCTACCTGTGCGTGAACAACCGCGACATGTCGGCCGCTTCGGGGTGGTGGCAGGGGATCCTGTCGTACAACAACTCGACCGAGTACGCGCAGAAGGTCTTCGGGCTGGCGGACGGCTACGCGAAGTCCGTGGCCGCCGCGAACTGACCCTGCCGCGGGACCGAGAGGAGCAGCCGGGACCAAGGTCCCGAGCGCCCAGGTCGGCGACGATTCGCCGCGCACCCAGTGCTAGCGTCGATGTGTGTCCGCTTCGCCCGTCCTCCTGCGCCGCCTCGGCATCGCCGTCGTCTGCCTGGTGAGCCTGGCGCTGTGCTGCGGGCTCGCCTGGTGGCAGTGGGAGCGGTTCTCCTCGGCCAGCGGGACGTTCCAGAACCTCGGCTACGTCCTGCAGTGGCCGCTGTTCGGACTGTTCCCCGCGTTCATGTTCTGGCGGATCCGCAAGCTCCGCCGCCGTGCCGCCGAGGCCGACGCCCAGGAGACGGTGGCCGAGACCGCCGTGCCCGAGGTGCCCGCGCCCCGGCAGCGGCGTGCCCCGGTGCCGCCGCCCCCCGAGGACGACGAGCTCGCCGCGTACAACAGGTACCTGCGCGAACTCAACGCCCGCGACAAGTAGTCCCCAGAGAGGTTCGAGACCCTATGACCACCCGAACTGACGACGCCGCCCCGGCCCGCCCGGTCTCGCTGGGCGGACCGCTGATCCGGTTCCGCGTCGCGGCGTACGCCACCGGTGTGGCCCTCCTCGGGCTGGTCGTCGAGATGCTGCTGCAGTACGTCTTCCGCGTGGAACTTCCCCAGTTCGTGAAGATGATCCCCATGGTCCACGGCGGGCTCTACCTGATCTACCTGCTGCTCGCGGTCGACCTCGCGATCAAGGCCCGCTGGTCGATGAAGGGCACCCTGCTCGTGCTGATCGCCGGCTGCATCCCGTTCTTCTCGTTCGTGATGGAACGCAAGGTCACGCACAAGGTCCAGGCGGGCGCGAAGCTCTAAGCGCGGCGCCGGAAGGTCAGCGCAACCAGGAAGGACAACGCCGTCACCACGGCGGCGACGGTGAAGGCCGCGGTCATCCCGTCGACGGTGGTCTCGGCCGGGCTTCCGGACGGGGTCCGGGTCACCGCGCCGAACACGGTGATCAGGATCGCCAGTCCCAAGGTCGCCCCGACCTGCTGCAACGTCTGCAACGCGCCGCCCGCGGCACCCGCGTCGTCGGTGGGCACGGTCGCCATGATGATCACGCTGAGCGGGGAGAACGCCAGCCCCGCGCCCACGCCCATCAGCAGCATCGGCCCCAGCAGATGCGAGAAGTAGCCGCTGTCCGTCGTGAGCGTGGTCAGCCAGACGACCCCGCCGGTCATCAGCGCGGTCCCGGTGAGCGCGAGCGGTTTCGGCCCGAACCGGGGGAGCAGCTTCGGGATCAGCCTGCTCAGCAGGAACATGCAGACCGCCATCGGCAGGAACGCGAAGCCGGTCTCCAACGCGGCGAAACCCGCGATGTCCTGCAGGAACTGGGTCAGGAAGAAGAACATCGACATCATCGCCATCGGCCCGAGGAAGAAGTTGACGTAGGCCGCGGCACGGTCGCGTTCGGCGAACAGGCGCAACGGGATCAACGGCTCGCTCACCCTGGTCTCGATGGTGACGAAGGCGGCCAGCAAGGCCAGCCCGGCGGCGAGGCTGCCGAGGGTGATCGTGTCGCCCCAGCCGTGCGAAGCGGCGTGGGTGAAGGCGAAGACGAGCGAGCCGACACCGAGGGTGCCGGTGAACGCGCCGGGAAGGTCCAGCCGGGCGCGCCGTCGCGGCGGATCGGCCACGTACCGCGAGGTGAGCAGGACGATCGCGAGCCCGAACGGGACGTTGATGTACAGCGCCGCCCGCCACGAGATCCATTCGGTCAGCAGCCCGCCGAGCAGCAGGCCGATCGCGAAACCGCTGCTGGACATCGCCGAGAACAACGCCAGCGCGCGCACCCGTGCCTTGGCTTCGGTGAACGTGCTGGTGATCAGCGCCAGCGTGCTCGGCCCGGCGAGCGCGGCGCCGACGCCCTGCGCGACCCGGGCGGCGATCAGCAGTTCCGCCGAACCGGCGAGGCCGCCGAGCAGGGAGGCGGCGGTGAACACGGCCGCGCCGGCGACGAAGGTCCGGCGACGCCCGAACAGGTCGCCCGCCCGGCCGCCGAGCAGCAGCAGGCCGCCGAAGACCAGGCTGTACGCCGTCATCACCCAGGACAGGCCGGTGTCGGTGAAGCCCAGTTCGGACTGGATGCGGGGGAGCGCGACGTTCATCACCGTCGCGTCGAGGATGAGCATGAGCTGGCAGGTCAGGATGATCGGGAGGACCAGCCGGTGTGGAGTCGGTGGGGCCCCGGCCGTCTCCGGCCTAGGCTCGGCACGCAGGGTTCGTTCGGTCAAGGAATACTCCAAAGACGTAACGAGATGAAGCGGAGAGACTCTCCACTTGAGGTCGTGAGCGATGATATGGAGAGTCTCTCCGCTTACGCAAGTGAATTCGGAGAGCGTCTCCGTTTTCGTCGCCCGAGGAGGTGCAGATGGTCACGGCCGATCCGGCCCGCCCCATGCGTGCGGACGCGCGGCGCAACTACGAGCGCATCGTGGCCGTGGCGAAGGAGGCGTTCACCGCCGACGGCGTGGACGTGCCCGCCGACGACATCGCCAAACGCGCCGGGGTCGGCGCGGGCACGTTGTACCGGCACTTCCCGACGCGCGACAAGCTGATCGAGGCCGTCTACCGCGACGAGATCGACGGGCTGGCGCAGCAGGCGTACGACCTGCTCGACGAGTTGCCGCCGGGGAAGGCACTCGAGACGTGGCTGGCCACGCACGTCGTCTACGTGGTCGAAAAGCACGGCCTCGCGATGACGCTCAAGGCGTCGGTCGACGCCGGCTCCGAGGTCTTCGGCTGGTGTCAGGCACGGTTGCGGGCCGCGGCCGACACGATCGTGAAGGCCGCGCAGGACGAGGGAGTGCTCCGGGCGGACGTCGCCGGTGTCGACATCCTGCGGCTCGGGCACGGGCTGGGCTCGGCGGCGAGCAAGGCTTCGGAGGAGGACACGAAGCGGCTTCTCACGATCGTGCTGGATGGCCTGCGGACGCCATGAAAGGTCCTTTCCTTGCAAATTTCGCAAGGAAAGGACCTTTCATGGCGCGTGTGTCAGGAGCCGATCCCGGTGAGGGACCGCACCTCCATCTCCGCGTGCTTGACCGGATCGGCCTTCGACCGGCCGACGAAGGTGCCCACGAACCCGCACAGGAACGAGAACGGGATCGACACCAGACCCGGGTTCTTCAACGGGAACCAGTGGAAGTCGACACTGGAGATGATCGAGTCCGCGGCCCCGGACATCACCGGCGAGAAGAACACGAGCACCAGGCTGGCGATCAGCCCGCCGTAGATGCCCCACAGGGTTCCGGTGGTGTTGAAGCGTTTCCAGAACAGCGAGTACAGCAGCGTCGAGAGGTTCGCCGACGCCGCGACGGCGAACGCCAGCGCCACCAGGAACGCGATGTTCTGCCCGTTCGCCAGGATGCCGCCGATGATCGCGAACGCCCCGACGGCGACGGCGGTCAGCCGCGCGACGCGGACCTCCGCGGCCGGTTCCGCCTTGCCGCGTTTGAAGATGTTGGCGTACACGTCGTGCGCGAAGGACGCCGAAGCGGTGATCGTCAGCCCGGCGACGACGGCGAGGATGGTCGCGAAGGCCACCGCCGAGACGATGCCGAGCAGGAGGGTGCCGCCGATGTTCAGCGCGAGCAGCGGCGCCGCCGAGTTCTCCCCGCCGGGCGCGTTCTTGATCGTCTCCGGGCCGACCAGCGCGGCCGCGCCGAAGCCGATGACCAGCGTGCAGAGGTAGAAGATCGTCATGCACGCGGTCGCCCACACCACCGAGCGGCGCGCCTCGCGCGAGTTCGGCACCGTGTAGAAGCGCATCAGCACGTGCGGGAGCGCGGCGGCGCCCAGGACCAGTGCCAGCGCCAGCGAGACGAAGTCGAGCTTCGTGACCTCGCTCTTGCCGTAGGAACCGCCGGGCTCCAGCAGTTCGTCGCCGAGCGGGCTGTTGTCGGCGGCGGCCGAGAGCAGGTTCGAGAAGCTGAAACCGAACTTGCCGAACAGGAACACGGTGATCAGCGCACCGGTCAGCAGCAGGATGGTCGCCTTGATGATCTGCACCCACGTGGTGCCCTTCATCCCGCCGACCAGCACGTACAGCACCATGATCACCCCGACGACGCCGATCACGAGCGCCTGGCCGATACCGCCGTGGATGTCCAGCAGCAGCGCCACCAGGCCACCGGCGCCCGCCATCTGCGCGAGCATGTAGAAGAAGGAGATCACGAGGGTCGACGTCGCGGCCGCGGCGCGGACCGGGCGCTGCTTCATCCGGAAGCTCAGCACGTCGCCCATGGTGAAGCGGCCGGTGTTGCGCAGCAGCTCCGCGATCAGCAGCAGGTCGACCATCCACGCGACGAGGAACCCGATCGAGTACAGGAAGCCGTCGTAGCCGTGGATCGCGATCGCGCCGGCGATCCCGAGGAACGACGCCGCCGAGAGGAAGTCACCCGACAGGGCGATGCCGTTCTGGCGTCCGGTGAAGGCGCTGCCCGCCGCGTAGTAGTCCGAAGTGGAGGAGTTGCGGGTGCTGACGCGGTACACCACGTACAGGGTGATCGCGACGAACAGCGCGAAGACCGCGATGTTCAGCACCGGGTTGTTGTCGGGGATGCTCATCGCTCACCCGCTCCGACGGAGGCCCGCAGCGCCTCGACCTTGGGGTCGAGCCGCTTGTTCGCGAACTTCAGGTAGGCGATCGTGATCAGGATCGTGCTGGCGAACTGGCCGAGCCCGAGCAGGATGCCGACGTTGACCTCGCCCCACACCTTCCGGCTCATGAAGTCGTGGGCGTAGGCCGCCAGCAGCACGAACGTCATGTACCAGGTGAAGAACAGCACGCTCATCGGGAACACGAACCGCCGGAAGGTCTTGCGCAGCGCGACGAACTCCTTGCCGTGCTGGATCCGGTCGAAGTCCGGGCCCGCCGGGCGCGGCGGCGGGGGAGTGGACTGGCGCTGGCGCTCGCGGACGAACAGCGCGGGCATCTGCCCGGTGTCCTCCAGGGCGTTGCTCGCCGCGTAGGGACGCGCGACGTCGGGCATGGGTTCCTCCGGGGCTTGCATCCGTGGCGCGGTACGGGGAGCGCACATACTAACTACGGCTTCACCCGCTCTGAATAGGCGACCCCGGTTCCGCGAAGGCGTGAGCCGGTATTCGGTTTTACCTCGTATTAGTGTTTCGGAAAATCGTTTCGGCCGGAATGAACCGGCTTTATCACTCGTCATAGTGAGCGGAGTTGTCACGCGCGGTCGTCGCCCGAACGGCCCACTGCGGCAAACGACGGACGACGACCACGCTCTGTCCCTCAATTTGGTGACAGATCGTAGTTTCGCTACCCGGGGCCGCCGGGTTTCGATACCGTGCCCGCCATCCCGGACCGGGGAAGATCCCCCGCTTCACCGGGTGTCTCGAAAGAAATCACCATGTCGGGCGACATCGAACCGGCTTGGGCGGCAAGGCCACAACATCGGGCACATATTTGGGCTTGACCCACCCGTTGGGGGCACGGAAAGTAGTTCGACCGGGCGACGTGGCTACCGTACGTAGGCTGATCGGGTGATTAGGGCACCCTGTGCATCCGCGCAACCCGTAACCGGAATTCCCTCGTTTGTGACGCACGGGCGGTTTTCGGGGCTCGCAGATCGTTCGGAAGCACACTTTTCGCTGGTCAGCACCCGTGTACTGAACGGAATTGACGGCACCCGGATTGGTGTACGATTCTTTGGCCCGGCCGACCCGCAGTGATCGATTGGCAAAGAAAAGTTGATCTCGACGACCATGCACTTCGCAGGTTGCGACCTGCACGTGCAGGTGCAAGACCTCCCGGCACGGACCGGTGTTCCTGGGGACACTGGGAGCGCCAGGATCACCGCACGAGGTCCTTCACGTCGCGATCGATCACGTGGTCAGGCCGGGGTCGAGTTCCCCGCAGGCAGGTACCTCGCGGGAACGGACGCCTCAGACCGTGCCAGGACGCCGGACAGGGAGTCACCTACGTGACCGTTGCAGGAGAAGGCCAAGTGCCGGTCGGGGAGCTGCTGGGACGCACTCCCCGGCCATCTCGGTGGGCCACCGGCTGGCGCACGCTCGTGCGCTGGCGGGACTGGAGCCTGCCGGTGAAGCTGTCGGCCGTGACGCTGGTGCCGATCCTCATCGCGCTGGCACTGGGCATCGCCACCATCGCCGGCCAGGTCGGCCGTTCCGACGGCTACCAGCGGCTCGACCGCCTCGTCGCGCTGAGCGGGCACATCCGCACCCTCGCCGACGGCCTCGGCCGCGAACGCACCCAGTCCGCCGCCGGGCTGACCGCCGGCACCGTCGGCGGGACCCTGGAGCTCGGCTCGGCCCGCGCCGACGTCGACACCGCCATCCCGCTCTACGGTGCCGCCGCGTCCCGGGCGGTGGAGAACGAGCCGTCGCTCCGTCAAGCGCGTGAAGCCGCGGCCGCCCAGCTCGACCGGCTGCCCGACATCCGGCAGCGGGCGTCCTCCGGCCAGCTCGACCCCGTCCAGGCGATCGGCGAGTACACCGAGGTGACCACCGCGCTGCTCGCCCTCGACACCGCGCTGGCGGCAGGCGCCAGCCAGGACGACCTCGGCGGCACCCCGACGGCGCTGCACGACCTCGCCGTGATGAAGGAACAACTGTCGCTGAGCCAGGCCCTGGTCTCCTTCGGCATCGCGCGGTCGAGCCTCGCGCCGAGCGAGCTCGACCAGCTGCGCACCGCCGAACTCCGGCTGACCGACCGGCTCACCGACTTCCGCGCCGCCGCGTCGGAACAGCAGCGCCAGGAGTTCGGCGCCGCCGTCACCGACCAGGCGATGGAAAACCGTGACAGGCTGGCGAAAACCGCGCTCGGTGAGCAGGGAACCCCGTCGGCGCAAGCGTTCCGCACGTTGTCCGCGCAGGGCTGGACCGACGCGTCGACCGCGGTGATCGGCAAGGTCGGCGAGGTCGCGAACAAATTCGGCGCCGAGACGAGCGCGGTGTCGGCCGAACTGGTCGACGACGCCAGCAGCGGCGCGGGTCTGCTCGCGGTCCTGCTGTTCGGCGCGATGGTGCTCGCCGTCGCCGTCGTCTTCCTCATCACCCGCCAGCTGCTGCGTTCGCTGAAGGTATTGCGCGCCAGCGCACTCGACGTCGCGGAGAAGCAGCTGCCCGACGCGGTCCGCAACATCCAGGAGGGCCGCTCGCAGGGCACCGACGTGCGGCCGGTCCCGGTCGGCAGCGACGACGAGATCGGCGAGGTCGCCAGGGCCTTCGACAAGGTGCACCACCAGGCGCTGCGCCTGGCCACCGAGCAGGCCTCGATGCGCACCGGCTACAGCAACGTGTTCGTCAACCTCTCTCGCCGCAGCCAGAGCCTCGTGCAGCGGCAGCTGCAGCTGATCGAGCGGCTGGAGCGCGACGAAGAGGACGCCGACCAGCTGGCCACGCTGTTCCAGCTGGACCACCTCGCCACCCGGATGCGCCGCAACAACGAGAACCTGATGGTCCTCTCCGGCGCCGAGCCGGGCAGGCGGTCCGGCCAGCCCGTCTCCGCGACCGACGTCGTGCGCGCGGCGGTGTCCGAGATCGAGCAGTACCAACGGGTCACCGTGCAGAACCCGCCGCCGGTGCGGCTGGTCGGGTACGCGGCCAACGACCTGATGCGCCTGATCGCCGAACTGCTGGACAACGCCACGGCGTTCTCCGCGCCGGAGACCCAGGTGACCGTCGCGACCAGGCTCGTCGAAGACGGCTCGTTCGGCATCGACATCCTCGACAAGGGCATCGGCATGAACGAGGCCGAGGTCGCCGAGGCCAACGCCCGGCTCACCGAAGCCCCCAACGTCGACCTCACCACTTCGCGCCGGATGGGCCTGTTCGTCGTCGGACGGCTCGCCAGCAGGCACCGCATCGGGGTCTCGCTGCACGGCGGCAAGGACATCGTCGGCGTGCGCGCCACCGTCTCGGTCCCGGCGGATCTGGTGATGGCCCCGCCCGGGGGAGACCCCGGCCCCGCGACCGGCCCGATCACCCAGCGTCTCGCGCCGTTGCCGCCGCAGCAGCCGGGCGGCCTTCCCCGCCGCCAGCGGCCCACGAACGGTTCGCGCCCGGCGATGCCGAGCGTCCCGTCGCAGGGTGGCGAGCGGTGGCCGTCGGCAGGCGATCTGGCCGGGCACACCAAATCCGGGGTGAACGGGCACAGCCACCCCCAGGAGGCACGGCCGCCGTCCGATCTGGAGATCTCGGGAACGGCGCTGTTCAGCCCGATCCCCAGGGACGAGACGACACCGCCCGCGCCGGAGCCCCGCCGTCCCGAACCGGAACCCGCCGCCGAGCCCGAGTCCGAACCGGTGGCCAAGGAGGCGGACAAGCCCGCCCCGGCGGACGGCGATCTGCCCAGCGGCAAGGAACTGTTCGAGGCCAAGAACAACACGACGCTGAGCGAGTGGTGGAACCAGGCGGCCACCCCGGCGCCCGCCGCACCGGCGGCGCCGACCGCGGCGCCCAAATCGGAGACGACGCCGATCTTCGACGAGATGCTCTCGGCGTGGTTCCGTTCGCCCGCGCCCGCTCCGGAAAAGCCCGCGGCGGAACCCGCGGCCAAGAAGGAGAAGCCGGGGACGAAGGAGCCCGAAGCGGAGAAGGTGGCCGAGGCCGCTCCCACCGCCGAGCAGGAAGCCCGCAACTGGGACTTCGCCAGCGACAAGGCCTTCCGCACGGTGCAGGAGGTCTCCCAGAATGCCCCGTCGACGTTCACCCAGGCCGGGCTGCCGCGTCGCCGCAAGGGCGAGCAGCTTCTGCCGGGCAGCGCGGCGTCGTCGGTCCCGGCCGCCGAACCCGCCGCCAAAGCGGAACTGCCGGTCCGCGACCCGGCGGACGTGCGCGGCCGCCTGAGCAGTTTCCAGCAGGGCGTCAAACGAGGCCGCAAGGAAGCGGCGGACAAGGCCACGCCGGCCGCCGCCGAGACGGCGACCGCCCAGCCGGACACGAAGCCCGAGCCCGCGAAGGCACCCGAGCCGTCGAAGGCACCTGAAGCGTCGAAGGCACCCGAGCCCGTGAAGGCGCCGGAGACGGCCGAGCGTCCGGCGGCCCCGCCCGCCGCGTTGCCGAGCAGGAAACCGCAGGCAGCGACCCCGGAACCGGAGCCGGTCGCCGCCACCGAGCGGACGGACGCCTGGAACTTCGGCTCCGACGAGGGCTGGAAAGCCGCCCAAGCGGTGTCCCAGTCCGTGCCCTCGCGGATGACTTCGGCAGGATTACCCAGGCGCCGTCGCGGGGAGCAGTTGCTCCCGGGCAGCGCGGGACCGCCCGCCGGGGCGGTCACCCCCCGACCACAGCGAGACGCGCACGACGTGCGCGGTCGCCTGAGCAGTTTCCAGCAGGGCATCCAGCGCGGACGGCACCACACAGCCCAGGCGACCGAAGGCAACCACGAAACCCTGGAGGGTGAATGACCTCGCCGAACCCGGCCCAGCCCCAGCAGAACCAGTTCGGGTGGCTGGTGAACGACTTCGCCGAGCGGGTACCCGGAGTGGCGCACGCCGTGGTCGTGTCGGCGGACGGCCTCCTGCTCACCGCGTCCAGCAGGCTTCCGCTGGACCGCGCCGATCAGCTGGCCGCCGTCGCGTCCGGCCTGGTGAGCCTGACCCAGGGCGCCGCGCGCTGCTTCGAAGCGGGCGCGGTCAACGAGACCGTCGTCGAGATGGAACTCGGCATCATGGTGCTGATGTCCATCAGTGACGGCTCCTGCCTGGCCATCCTCGCCGCCCCCAACTGCGACATCGGACAGGTCGCCTACGAGATGACGATGCTCGTCGATCGCGTCGGCCAGATCCTCACCCCGGAACTCCGCGCACAATTGCAGGGCGCCGGTGGGTCGCTGATCGGCGAACCGGTGGGATGATGTCCCGATGAGCACCGGATCCGGATCCTTCGGCGAGCCGCCGGGGACGGGTGAACACCAGCCTCCGCACGCGGGGGCTGTCAATGCCGCCGGTTCACGGGACGACGGCACGTTCGCCGACGTCCTCAACGGCTTCACCTTGGATTCGGGTCGTGGTCGTCGGAAGCGCAAGAAGAGCAAGCAGTCAGAGGATTCCCAGGTGGGCGGGGCACACGCCACCGGGGAACCGGCAGTCCCGCAGCCGACCGATCAAGGAGACCGCGTGACCTCACTTGCCTCTCCACCCGACAGCGGCGCAGGTGCCGTCGGGCCGAGACCAGGTGGTCTTTTCGACCCGGGCCCACCCAGCGGCGAGTTCATCATGCCCGCCGTCTTCGAGCAGGCGCCGTCGCCGCTCGAAGAGACGGCGATCGTCCGTCCCTATGCCCTCACCGGGGGCCGGACCAAGGCGAACTACGCTCTCGAGCTGGAGACCCTCATCTCCACCAAGGACCATGTCGCGGCGGGTAGCCTCCCCGCGGTGGCCGCGGACCAGATCGAGTGCGTTTCGATCATCGAGGAGTGCCGCACCCCGCGTTCGGTCGCCGAGATCGCGGCTACCCTGCGCGTACCACTGGGTGTGGCACGCGTGCTGATCAGCGACGCGGCGGACGCGGGGCTGGTCAGCGTGCACAAGACGATTTCGGGCAATGACGGCGCCGAGGCACATCTGGTGTTGATGGAAAGGGTTTTGAGTGGACTCCGTCGGCTTTAAGGCACCGCGGGAAACCGCGCCCCCGACCATGACATCCGCGAAGATCGTCGTGGCGGGTGGCTTCGGTGCGGGCAAGACGACCTTCGTCGGTTCGGTGTCGGAGATCGTCCCGCTCACCACCGAGGCGATGATGACGGACGCCAGTCGGGGGATCGACAACCTCGACCAGACGCCCAACAAATCGACCACCACGGTCGCGATGGACTTCGGCCGGGTCTCCCTGGACGCGGACCTGATCCTCTACCTGTTCGGCACGCCCGGGCAGCAGCGGTTCTGGTTCATGTGGGACGACCTCGTCCGCGGCGCGATCGGCGCTGTGGTGCTGGCCGACACGCGACGGCTGGCCGATTCGTTCGCGCCGATCGACTTCTTCGAGGACCGGGGCCTGCCCTATATCGTCGGGGTGAACACCTTCGACGGCATCCTCGAGCACGACATCAACGACGTGCGTGAAGCGCTGTCGATCGACCCCAACATCCCGATCGTCCGGTGTGACGCGCGGGAGCGGGAGTCGACGAAGCAGACGCTGATCACGCTCGTCGAGTACGCGATGCGGCAGTGGATCGCGTTGCGGGCGAGCAACGCGAGGTGATCCTGACGGCGGCAGCGTAGGGGCTGCCGCCCAGGTTTCACGCCTTTTCGTAGGTCAGCAGGACCGCGCGCCCGTCCATCGTCCGGGTGCCGGTGAGCCGCAGGTTCGTGCGCACGCCGCCTCCGAACAGCTGCTTGCCGCCGCCGAGCACCACCGGGTGCACGACGACGTGGGCCTCGTCGATCAGGCCGCGGTCCGACAGCGCGGTGGCGAGTTCGGCCCCGCCCATCAGCAGCAGATCCTTACCAGGCCTGCTTTTGAGTTCGGTGACCCGTTCGGTGAGGTCACCGCCGATCACCTCGGTGTTCCAGCCGGCCTTGTCGAGGGTCCGGGAGAACACGATCTTCGGCGTCTCGCGCCAGATCGGGGCGTACTCCAGATCGTGC
The DNA here is from genome assembly GCF_000732925.1 of Amycolatopsis japonica. Lineage (NCBI taxonomy): Bacteria > Bacillati > Actinomycetota > Actinomycetes > Pseudonocardiales > Pseudonocardiaceae > Amycolatopsis > Amycolatopsis japonica. The sequence continues at coordinate 5,688,389 of NZ_CP008953.1, read as the reverse complement.
GGGTGGTCCGAGATCGTCTCGGCCTCCGGCCAGTACGACGACATCATCTCCCAGACGCGCCGCCCGTAGACGAGGGTGTCGGCGCGGCCGGTGAGTTCCTTGGAGTGGCCGGACAGGTCGGAGCCCATCTCGGCCCAGTCGAACTCGCCCTTCGGCCCTTCGATGTGGCCGTCGAGCGAGGTGTGGACGGCGTAGACGAGCTTGCGCATGGCTTGATCCCTTCGGTGTGGCGCCCGCCTTCCGGGCGCCGGACACCAAGGGGTCGGAGCGGCCGCCGGGTTCTCGACACACCTTCCCGCATTTAGTCCTCTGAATGCGCCTGGGCGCATTCAGAGGACTAAATGCGGGCGGCTCAGTACTCGTCGTGGCGCTTCCACCAGTGCCCGGGGCCGTCGGTCCCGCGGCCGGCCTCCTCCCAGGCCTCCTGCCGCCCGAGCGGCGTCAGGTCCAGGTAGCGCAGCGTCCCCACCAGCTGGTCCGCGCCGCGGCCGGTGGTGAAGTACGTGCGGAACACGTCGTCGCCGTCGCGCAGGAAGACGCTGACGCCGAAGCCGCCGTCGATACCGGAGTCCGGGTTGAAGGAGTCGACGGTCGAGACCCAGGGCATGGTCCAGCCCATGCGCTCCTTGTACCGCTCGATCTCGGGCAGCGACGCCGGCGCGACCACGTACAGCGTGGTGTCGCGGGCGTGCAGGTGGGCGAGGTGGCCGATGTTGTCCACGAGCATCGAGCAGCCGGGGCAGCCCGCCTTCTGCCCGGGGCCGAGCATGAAGTGGTAGACGATCAGCTGACGTCGTCCCTCGAAGAGGTCCAGCAGGGTCATCTTGCCCTGGGGGCCTTCGAATTCGTATCCGCCGTCGAAGCGGACCATCGGCAGGCGTCGCCGTTCGGCGGCGACCGCGTCCGCGGCACGGGTGAGTTCTTTTTCCTTCGCCAGCAACGCGTCTCGGGCGATCCGCCATTCGTCGGCCGAGACGATCGACGGCAGGGTGGCGGTCTCAGGCATCGTGTTCGCCTTTCTGAAGTTCGGCCAGGTGTTCTTCCATGCGGTCGAAACCGCCTTCCCAGAAGCGCCGGTAGCGCTCGACCCACGCGGAGACGTCGCCGAGCGGGGCGGCCTCCAGCCGGCAGGGCCGCCATTGCGCGGTCCGGCTCCGGCTGATCAAGCCCGCGCGCTCGAGGACCTTGAGGTGTTTCGAGACGGCTTGGAGGCTGACCGGAAAGGGTTCGGCCAGCTCGTTGACACTGGCCTCGCCGGTGGCGAGCCGGGCGAGGATCGCCCGCCGGGTGGGGTCCGCCAGTGCGGCGAACGTGGCGCTGAGCTGATCAGTGGTCATCGCTGCTCAATCAATCGGTTGTTTAACCTTCAGGTTGAATATACTGGTGCGCGTCGATCTGTCAAGGACGAGTGAGAGCGCCATCACGGGAGTGGATGGGTTTAAAACAGTAGGAAGTCCTAGTATTTTGGAGGGATGAGCAGCGATCTGCACCGGCCCGTGAACCCCGTTCGCTTCGTGACGGCGTCGAGCCTCTTCGACGGACACGACGCGTCCATCAACATCATGCGGCGGATCCTGCAGTCGCAGGGCGCGGAGGTCGTGCACCTCGGGCACAACCGGTCGGTCGACGAGGTCGCGACCGCGGCCATCGCCGAGGACGTCCAAGGTGTGGCCATCAGCGCCTACCAGGGCGGGCACGTCGAGTACTTCTCGTACCTGGTCGAGCTGCTCAACGAGCGCGGCGCTGGGCATATCAAGGTGTTCGGCGGCGGTGGCGGCGTCATCGTCCGCGAGGAGATCGACCTGCTGCACTCGCGGGGTGTCGCGCGGATCTTCTCGCCGGAAGACGGCTACGAGATGGGCCTCCCGGGCATGATCAACCTGATGATCAAGGCCTGCGACACCGATCTCGCGGCACAATCGCCCGGCTCGCTCGACAAACTGCTTTCGGGTGACATCCCGGCGTTGTCCCGGGTCATCACGCAGCTCCAGCGCGAATCGCTGCCGCAGGAGCTGCTCGGCAAGATCACGGAGACCGCCAAGTCGCGGACCGTGCCGGTCCTCGGCATCACCGGGACGGGTGGTTCGGGCAAGTCGTCGCTCACCGACGAGCTGATCCGCCGGTTCCGGCTGGATCAGGAGGACAAGCTCCGCATCGCCGTGCTGGCCGTCGACCCGTCGCGCCGCAAGGGTGGGGGAGCGCTGCTCGGCGACCGTATCCGGATGAACTGCCTCGACGGCAGCCCGGTCTACTTCCGGTCCCTCGCCACGCGGACCACCAGCGGCGAGATCCCCACCGGGCTTTCCGAGTCCATCCTCGCCTGCAAGGCGGCGGGCTTCGATCTCGTGATCGTCGAGACGCCCGGTATCGGCCAGGGCGACGCTGGCATCGTCGACTACGTGGACCAGTCGCTGTACGTCATGACGCCGGAGTTCGGCGCGGCGTCGCAGCTGGAGAAGATCGACATGCTCGACTTCGCCGACGCGGTGGCGATCAACAAGTTCGAGCGCCGCGGCGCCGAAGACGCCCGTCGCGACGTCGCGCGCCAGCTCGTGCGCAACCGCGAGGCGTTCAGCTCCTCGCCCGAGGACATGCCGGTCTACGGCACCAGCGCCGCGAAGTTCAACGACGACGGCGTCACCGCGCTCTACCAGCACCTACGCGACACCCTCGCCGAACGCGGGCTGACCGTATCGCCCGGCGTGCTCCCGAAGGTCGAGGGCAAGGTCTCCACCGACGCCAGCACGATCATCCCGGCGAACCGGACGCGCTATCTCGCGGAGATCTCCGAGACCGTCCGCGGTTACCACACCAAGACCGAGCAGCAGGTCGCCGCGCTGCGCAAACGCGAGCATCTCGCCGCCGCCAAGGAGGCGCTGGCCGCCGTCGACGCGAGCACCGACGCGCTCGACGGCCTGCTCGCCGCCGCTGAGTCCGATGTGGACGGTGAGTCGACGAATCTCCTGGCGCGCTTCCAGGAGCTGGCCGAGTCCTACCGCGCCGACGAGCTGGTCGTGAAGATCCGCGACAAGGAGCTGCACACCCAGCTCTGGCGCGACACGCTGTCCGGCAACCGGATCCCGCGCGTGGCGCTGCCGCGCTACACCGAATCCGGCGAGCTGCTGTCGTTCCTGCGCCGCGAGCACCTGCCCGGATACTTCCCTTACACCGCGGGTGTCTTCCCGTTCAAGCGCGAGGGTGAGGACCCGGCGCGCATGTTCGCCGGCGAGGGCGACCCGTTCCGGACCAACAAGCGGTTCAAGCTCCTCTCGGCCGATTCCGACGCGAAGCGCCTTTCGACCGCCTTCGACTCGGTGACGCTGTACGGGCACGACCCGCACACCCGCCCCGACATCTACGGCAAGGTCGGCACCTCGGGCGTGTCCATCGCGACGCTGGAGGACATGGAGGTGCTCTACGACGGCTTCGACCTGACGTCGCCGAGCACGTCGGTGTCGATGACGATCAACGGGCCGGCGCCGACGATCCTCGCGTTCTTCCTCAACACCGCGATCGACCAGCGCGTCGAGGCGTTCAAGGCCGAGCACGGCCGCGAGCCGTCCGAAACCGAGGCCGCCGAACTGCGCGAATGGGCGCTGCGCAACGTCCGCGGCACTGTACAGGCGGACATCCTCAAGGAGGACCAGGGGCAGAACACCTGCATCTTCTCCACCGAGTTCAGCCTGCGCATGATGGCCGACATCCAGGAATGGTTCATCGAGCACGGCGTCCGGAACTTCTACTCGGTGTCGATCTCCGGCTATCACATCGCGGAGGCCGGGGCGAACCCGATCTCGCAGCTGGCGTTCACCCTGTCGAACGGTTTCACCTACGTCGAAAGCTATCTCGCGCGCGGGATGGACATCGACGACTTCGCGCCGAACCTGTCGTTCTTCTTCTCCAACGGCATGGACGCCGAGTACTCGGTGCTGGGCCGGGTCGCGCGCCGGATCTGGGCGGTCGCGATGCGGGAGCGCTACGGCGCCAACGAGCGCTCGCAGAAGCTCAAGTACCACGTGCAGACCTCCGGCCGGTCGCTGCACGCGCAGGAGATGAGCTTCAACGACATCCGCACCACGCTGCAGGCGCTGTGCGCGCTCTACGACAACGCGAACTCCTTGCACACCAACGCTTTCGACGAGGCGATCACCACGCCGTCGGAGAGCTCGGTGCGGCGCGCGATGGCCATCCAGATGATCATCAACAAGGAATGGGGCCTGTCGAAGAACGAGAACCCGCTGCAGGGCTCGTTCATCATCGACGAACTGACCGACCTGGTCGAAGAGGCCGTGCTGCTGGAGTTCGACCGGATCTCCGAGCGCGGCGGGGTGCTGGGCGCGATGGAGACCGGCTACCAGCGCGGCAAGATCCAGGACGAGTCGATCCTCTACGAACGCCAGAAGCACGACGGCACGCTGCCGATCGTCGGCGTCAACACCTTCCGCAACCCGAACGGCGGCGAGAACGACGTCGAGGTGGAACTCGCGCGGGCGACCGAGGACGAGAAGCGTTCGCAGCTGGAGCGGCTCGAGGATTTCCAGACCCGTCACCACGCCGAGGCGCAGGTCGCGCTCAAGACGCTGCGCGAGGCCGCGACCCGCGGCGGCAACCTGTTCGGTGTCCTGATGGACGCGGCGCGGGTGTGCTCGCTGGGCCAGATCACCGAGGCGTTCTTCGAAGTGGGCGGGCAGTACCGGCGCAACGTCTAGCGGCACGGGAATATCGCGGCGCGTGTCCGGGTAGTTGCTGGACATGGAGATCGGAATCGCCACCTTCATCACCGATGAAGGCATCAGGCCGGACGTCCTCGCCGCAGCAGCCGAAGAGCGCGGGTTCAGCTCGCTCCACCTCGCGGAGCATTCCCACATCCCGGTCAGCCGGGAAACGCCGTATCCGGGCGGTGGCGAACTGCCGCGCGTGTACTACCGGACCCTGGACCCGTTCGTCGCGCTGACGGCGGCGGCCGGGGCCACGTCGACCCTGAAGCTGGGGACGGGCGTCGCGTTGCTGCAGCAGCGCGACGTCATCCACACGGCGAAGGAGGTCGCTTCGCTGGACCTGGTTTCGCGAGGCCGGTTCGTCTTCGGCGTCGGCGTCGGATGGAACCGGGAGGAAATGCGCAATCACGGCACGGATCCGCGCACCCGCGGCGCGCTCGTCGACGAGCAGCTCGCCGCGCTGAAGGAGATCTGGACGAAGGACGAGGCCGAATTCCACGGCGAGCACGTCGACTTCGACCCGATCTTCGCGTGGCCGAAGCCGGTGCAGAAACCGCATCCGCCCATCTACATCGGCGGCGCGGGGGAGAAGGCGATGCGGCGGATCGCCAAGTACGGCGACGGCTGGCTGCCGCACGCGTACACCCCGCCGGAGGAGCTTCGCCGGGCACGTCAGTGGCTGGCCGACCAGGGGCGTGAGGACATCAAGTTCTCGGCCTTCGGTGCCATGCCGGAAGAGGACGCGCTGGCCAGGCTCGCCGAGGGCGGCGTCGACGAGGCGACGCTCTTCCTGCCGACCGAGCCCGAAGCGGCGACACTGGACCGACTCGACCAGTTCGCGAAGGTCGCCGAGAGCTTTCGAAAGGGGCAGCAGGCGTGACTGAGGTTCAAATCGGCTTGGCCGCGGCGTTGGAGCAGTTCTCTCCGCGCGAGTCGATCCGGCTGGCCGCGCTGGCCGAACAGCACGGGTTCTCCGGCCAGATGGCGGCCGACCACTTCCAGCCGTGGGTCCCTCAACAGGGTGAAGCGTCGTTCGTGTGGAGCGTGCTCGCGTCGTTGGCGGAGAACACCACGGGCGACCTCGGGCCGGGCGTGACGTGCCCGTCGTTCCGGCTGCACCCGTCGATGGTCGCGCAGGCCGCGGCGACGCTGGAGGCGACCTATCCGGGCCGGACCTGGCTCGGTATCGGGTCCGGTGAAGCGCTCAACGAGCACATCATCGGCGGCTACTGGCCCGAAGCGCCCGAGCGGGTCCGGCGGATGTTCGAGGCGCTCGAAGTCATCCGGAAGCTGTTCACCGGCAAGGACGTCAAGCACAGCGGCGAGTTCTTCAAGCTGCACACCACCCGGCTGTGGACGCTGCCGGACGAGCCGCCGCCGATCTACATCGCGTCGGCCGGGCCGTACACCTCGCGCAAGACCGGTGAGCTCGCGGACGGGCTGATCACGCCGGGCGCGTCGATCGAGAAGCTGGCGGGGATCCTCGACAACTTCGGCACCGGCGCGCGCAAGGCGGGCAAGGACCCGGACTCGATGCCGAAGCTGTTGCAGGTGCACCTGTCGTGGGCCGGGGATGACGAGACGGCGTGGGCCAACGCGCTCGACCAGTGGCCCAACGGCGGCATGAAGTTCCCGAAGGCCGACATCCGCTCGCCGTTCGACTTCGCGCAGATGGCGAAACTGGTGCGGCGTGAGGACTTCGAGGGGCGCATGGTCGTGTCGTCCGATCCGGACGTGCACCGCGCGGCGCTGCAGAAGTACGTCGACGCCGGCTTCAACCGGATCTACATCCACAACGTGGGGCGGAACCAGGACGCGTTCATCGAGACCTTCGGGCGGGACGTGCTGCCCAAGCTGACCGCCTGACGCGCGCTATGAAAGGTCCTTTCCTGGCAAATTTTGCGAGGAAAGGACCTTTCATGGCGTTCAGACGTTCTTGTCCAGCAGCAGGTGTACCGACAGCTCCAGCCGGTTCGCGACGTCGGCCGCCGACGCGCGCCGGGTCACCCAGGCGACCAGGTTCGCCATCCAGACGTCGGCGATGACGTGGAAGATGTCGCGATCGGCCTCGGTCGGGTCCTCGATGCCCATGGCCTTGGCGAACATGTTCTCCATCAGCCGCCCGACCTGTTCGACCTCGGCGGCCGCGGTCGTGTCGGCGAACATGAACGCGCGGACCATCGCCTCGGTCAGGTGCGGATCCCGCTGCATCAGCCGGGTGTTGCGGCCGAGGACGAACATCAGCCGCTCGCTCGGGGTGTCGCCGGGGATGGCGGCGCGGTCGAGTTTCTCCTGCGCGCGCTCGAATTCCCTGGCCAGCCCGGAAACCAGCAGGTGGATCTTGGAGGGGAAGTAGCGGTACAGGGTGCCGAGCGCGACGTCCGCCTTCTCGGCGACCGCCCGCATCTGAACGGCGTCGTACCCGCCCTTCGCGGCGAGCGTCAGGGTCGCGTCGATGATGCGGCGCCGCCGGTCACGTTGGGCCGCGGAGCCGAGTTCCTCGCCGCCCAGCGCGGAGAGACCGTTGCCGCTTCGCGCCTTCGCGCTCGTGGGTGCCTTGGCCTTCCCTGGCATCGCCACGTCCCCCTTCGTCGGAACTTGTTCCACTTTCCTCACGTAGCGTACCTAAGCGGACGAACTGTTCAAGACGTGACCCACTGGGCAAGAAACTGTAACACGTTCTACACTCGCGGGTAGGTCCGGCGAGGAGGTCTCACCCGTGTCGATCGCGCTCACCGAAGAACAGGCGGCCCTGGCCGCGTCGATCCGCGCCTGGGCGGCGTCCGCTCGTCCCGTCGACGCCGTCCGAAGTGGCCGGATCGCCGAGCCGCCGCCAGGGCTGGCGGAACTCGGACTGTTCGGCGTGGCGATTCCCGAAGACGTCGGCGGCGCCGGTGGCACGCTCGCCGATCTGGCCGCCGGGCTCGCCGAAGCAGCCGAAGCACTCGTACCCGGGCCGGTCCTCGGGACGGCGCTGGGTGGGGCGTTGCTCGCGACGGTTCCCCAGACCGCCAAGGAGATCCTGCCCGGTCTCGCCGACGGGACCGAACGGCTGGCGGTGGTGCTGGGCGGCGGTTTCCGTATCGCGGATGAGGTGGTCGACGGCGAATCGGGACCGGCTCTCGATGTTCACCCGTCGGCGTGGACGCTGGTCTCCGACGGCACCGTGTCCGCGCTCATCCCGCCCGGAGCGTCCGGAATGGACATTCGGCAAGGCGAGCCGTTCGACCTCTCGCGGCCGGTCGGCCGGGTCCGGTGCGAAAAGGTACGGCCCGAAGCGGTATTCGAGGCGTTACCGGTGGATGCCTACGCCGCCACACTCGGTGCCGTCGAAGCCGCGGGGATCGCTCGATGGTGTCTTCGGACGGCTGTCGAGTACGCGAAGGTGCGGGAGCAGTTCGGCCGCCCCATCGGGTCGTTCCAGGCGATCAAACATCTGTGCGCGGAAATGCTGTGCCGGGCGGAAGCCACCGACGCGCTCGCGTGGGACGCGGCGCGGGCGGCCGAAGATCCCGCGCAGCATTCCCTCGCGGCCGCGACGGCTGCTGCCTACGCGCTCGACGCGGCCGTGGCCAACGCGAAGGACTGCATCCAGGTCCTCGGCGGCATCGGCTTCACCTGGGAGCATGACGCGCACTTCTACCTGCGCCGCGCCGTCGCCCTGCGGCAGTGGCTCGGCGGTTCCGCCCGCTGGCGCCGCCGCGCGGCCGAACTCGCGCTGCGCGGTGACCGCCGGACCTTGAGCGTCGACGTCGGTGAAGACGCCGAACTCCGTGACGTGGTAAGCGAAATCGCCGGTCTGCCCGAACCGGAACGGCGGGGCGCGCTGGCCGATTCGGGTCTGCTGGCCCCGCATTGGCCCGCGCCGTACGGCAGGGGCGCCACGGCCGCCGAACAACTGCGGATCGACGCCGCGCTCGACGCCGCGGGGGTCCGCCGTCCGGATCTGGTCATCGGCGGCTGGGCCGTGCCGACGTTGCTGGAACACGGCTCCCCGGCGCAGCGAGAACGTTTCGCCGCACCGACTTTGCGCGGCGAGATCATTTGGTGCCAGCTGTTCAGCGAGCCGGGGGCGGGTTCGGATCTCGCGTCGCTGCGCACGACGGCCCGGCGTGCCGACGGCGGATGGCTGCTCAACGGCCAGAAAGTGTGGACCTCGCTCGCGCGCGAAGCCGACTGGGCGATCTGCCTGGCGCGCACCGACCCGGACGCGCCGAAACACAAGGGGATCACCTACTTCCTGGTCGACATGACCGCCGACGGGATCAGTACGCGACCCCTGCGCGAGATCACCGGCGACGCCGTCTTCAACGAGGTGTTCCTCGACGACGTGTTCGTCCCGGACGAGATGGTGGTCGGGGAGATCGACGGCGGCTGGCGGCTCGCGCGGACGACGCTGGCGAACGAACGGGTCGCCCTCGGGAGCGGATCGGCGGTGGGGGAGGGCGTCGAAAACCTGCTCGCGACCCTGGCCGATGGTGCCGACCTGGAGGAACTCGGCGCGCTGATCGCCGACGGGAGCGCGTGTTCGGTGCTGGACCTGCGGGCGACGCTACGGCGGCTCGACGGGCAAGACCCCGGCGCCGAGTCGAGTGTGCGCAAACTGCTGGGCGTGCGGCATCGGCAGGCGGTGGCGGAGTTCGCGCTGGAGTTGCTCGGCGAGCGCGCCCTCGTGGACGGCGACCCGGCGCAGCACGAGTTCTTGCTGACCCGGTGCCTCAGCATCGCGGGCGGGACGACCCAGGTGCTGCTGTCGCTGACGGCCGAGCGGTTGCTGGGGCTGCCCCGGTCCTGAAAGTCCCTGTCACGCCCCTTTAGCGTGCTATGAAAGGTCCTTTCCTCGCAAAATTTGCAAGGAAAGGACCTTTCATGGCACCGCCGCCCGAGGGATGTCGGTCCGGTGCTCTAGCGTGCGGGGCGTGGAGTTCGGCACAGGAACCCAGGCCACCTTCGTCCCCTCAGATCCCCCGCGGGACGGAGTGCTGGCGCTCTGGGGAGACGGCGTAGCGGGTGACACCGCGATCGAACTCGTGCTGCCGGTGGGGAAGGTCTTCCGGCGCACGAAGGTCGACGCGGCACTCGTCCCGTTGTCACGCGCGATTCCGCGGCTGCTCACCGCGGAGGGCGAGCTGAGCCCGGCCATCGCCGCGTGGTCGGCCGTCGCCGAGGCCGGGGTGAACCTCATCGCCCGCGGCAGGTTGCTGCCCGCGGCCTCACCCGGCGGGGTGGATTCGTGGCGGGTCGGCCCGCTCGACGTCGCCGACGAGGAGATGCTGCGCGGGCTCGCCGCCGCGTTGCCTCCCGAGGCGCACGCGTTGCCGTTGTCCGGGCTGAAACGGATCCGGCTGCATTCGCCGGAGTCGTTGATCCGCGCGCTCTGGGACGCGACGGCGGACGTGCTGGTCCGCACGCCCGCCGCGAGCGTGGCGGCGGGCGGCCCGGCGTTCGCGGCCACCGAGCCGACGCTGGTCGGGCCGGACGGCGCCGCATGGCTGGCGGAACTCAGCGCACGGCAGGCCCAGGGCGCTCATCTCGTCCTGCGCATGGAGGTGCACGAGCCCGAAGATCCCGAAGACGAGCCCACGTTCGAGGCCGTCCTCGCCGTGCGGAGCGCCGCCGACCCGAGCCTGATCGTCGAGGCGGCGACACTGTGGGACGCGCCGGAGGCGGTGCTGGAACGTATGGGCGAGCAGGTCGAGACGCAGCTGCTGCTCGGCCTGCGCCGGGGCGCCAGGGCGTGGGCGCCGCTCGGCCGCATGCTCCAGTCCGCCGCGCCCACCGGGCTGGCGCTGGACTACGACGAGGTCGTCGACCTGCTCACCCACGGGGACGCGGCGCTGGGCGGTGCCGGCATCGAGGTGCAGTGGCCGAAAGACCTCTTCGCGGGCGAGCTCAAGGCGAAGGCGAGCGCGACGCAGGCTCCGGGCAGCGTCACCGGGCCCGAGTTCACGCTCAAGAGCCTGCTGCGGTTCCACTGGCGGATGAGCCTCGGCGACGAGGACCTCACCGATGCCGAGGTCACCGCGCTCGCGGAGGCGAAGCGGCCGCTGGTGCGGCTGCGGGGCAAATGGGTCAAGGTCGACGCGCGTCTGATCGCCAAGGTGCGCGCCCACCGGGCGAAGAAGCTGTCCGGGGCCGAGGCGCTGGCCGCGGCGCTCACCGGCGAACTGGAGCTGGACGGCGAAAAGGTCGAGTTCACCGCCCCGTCGGTGCTGACCGGGCTGCTCCAGCGGATCCGTGACAGCGCGGCGGAACCGATCGAGCAGCCCGCCGAACTGAAAGCCACCCTGCGGCCGTACCAGAAGGCCGGGCTCGCCTGGCTGGCAACGATGACCGGGCTCGGTCTCGGTGCCTGCCTCGCCGACGACATGGGGCTCGGCAAGACGATCCAGCTCATCTCCCTGCACCTGCACCGCCGCCCGCGCGGCGAGGGTCCGACGCTCGTCCTGTGCCCGACGTCGCTGCTGGGCAACTGGGAACGGGAGTTCGCCCGGTTCGCGCCGGACATCCCGGTGCGCCGGTTCCACGGAGGCGGGCGGCATCTCGACGAGGTCGCGCCGGACGAGGTCGTGCTCGCCACGTACGGTGTGCTCCGCCGCGATCGCGAAGCACTGTCCGAAGTGGACTGGGGGATGATCGCCGCCGACGAGGCGCAGCACGTGAAGAACCCGCTTTCGGTCACCGCCAAGGAATTGCGGAAGATCCCGGCCGCCGCGAAGGTCGCGCTGACCGGGACGCCGATGGAGAACCGGCTCACCGAACTCTGGTCCATCGTCGACTGGACGACGCCGGGTCTGCTCGGTTCGCTCGACGGGTTCCGCCGCAAGGTCGCGCGTCCGATCGAGCGGGACCGGGACACCGCGGCGACCGAACGGCTCGCCGCGACCGTGCGGCCTTTCCTGTTGCGCCGCAAGAAGACCGACCCGGACATCGCGCCCGAGCTCCCGCGCAAGACCGAGACCGACCGGTTCGTCCCGCTCACCGCCGAGCAGACGACGCTGTACGAGGCCGTGGTCCGGGAGAATCTCGCGATGATCCGCGAGCTGGACGGGGTGGCCCGGCGTGGGCAGGTGCTCAAACTGCTCACCGAGCTCAAACAGATCTGCAACCACCCGGCGCAGTACCTCAAGGAACCCGGCGTGCTGCACGGCCGGTCCGGCAAGCTCGCCGCGTTCGAAGAGCTGCTCGACGTCATCCTCGACGAGGGCGACAGCGTGCTCGTGTTCAGCCAGTACGTCCAGCTGTGCCGTCTGCTGGAGAAACGCCTGGCCGAACGCGGCCTGCCGACGATGCTGCTGTCCGGGTCGAGCACGCCCAAGGTCCGGGAGGACATGGTCGCCCGGTTCCAGGCCGGCGAGGTCCCGGTGTTCCTGCTCTCGCTCAAGGCGGGCGGGGTCGGGCTCAACCTGACCAAGGCCACGCACGTGATCCACTACGACCGCTGGTGGAACCCGGCGGTCGAGGATCAGGCCACCGACCGCGCGTACCGGATCGGGCAGGACCGGCCGGTCCAGGTGCACCGGCTGATCGCCGAAGGCACGCTCGAGGAGCGCATCGCCAAGGTCCTGGAGACCAAACGCGGCCTGGCCGACGCGGTCATCGGCGCGGGCGAGGACTGGATCACCGAGCTGTCCGACGACGAACTGGCCGATCTGGTCCGGCTCGGGGAACCGTGATGCCCGGCGTGACCGGCCGGAAACGGCGCACCTTCGGCAACACGTGGTGGGGCAAGGCGTGGGTCGAGGCGCTGGAGGAGCGCGCCAAACTCGACCCGAACCGGCTGCCGCGAGGCCGGACGTACGCGCGCAAAGGCACCGTCAGCAAGCTCGCGGTCGGCGCGGGCGAGGTGACGGCCTGGGTGCAGGGCAGCCGGGCGGTGCCGTACCGGGTGACCATCCACATGCGGGCGTTCACCGAGCCACAGTGGGAGAGCCTGCTCGGCATGGTCGGCTCACGGCTCGGGCACGTCGCCGCCCTCCTCGACGGCGAACTGCCCGGCGAGCTGGCCGAGGACGCGCGGACCGCCGGCGCGGATCTGCTGCCCGGCCCCGGCGATCTGCGCCCGAAGTGCTCTTGCCCGGACAGCGCGAACCCGTGCAAACACGTCGCTGCGGTGTACTACCTGGTCGCGGACGAGGTCGACGCCGACCCGTTCGTGCTGTTCCTGTTGCGCGGCAGGCCGAGGGAGGCCGTGCTCGCGGAACTGCGGTCCCGCCGCGCGCCCGCGGGTGCGCCGGGCAAGCGGGTGCGCGCCCCCGCCGCGCCCGGGTGGACCCGAAGCGGGCCTACACCCGGCGGATCGCCGCGCTGCCGCCGCGACTGGCCGTCCCGGGTACCGTCGGGCCGCCCGCGGTCCTCGACGTCGACCCGCCACACCGGACGGGCTGGAGCAGCGACACGTTCGCGGAACTGGCGGCCGATGCCGCCGCGAGGGCCTGGGAACTGCTGGTCATGGGGCCCGAGCGTGAAGCGGAGCTGTCGTTCGAGGAAGACCTCGCGCGCCGCGCGGCGGCGAGCGAGCCGCACCTGATCGCCGAACTCGCCGAAGCGGCCGGAGTGGCGTCGCGGGATCTGGCCCTGTGGGCGCAGGCCTGGCGTGAGGCGGGCCGGGGCGGGATGGCGGTGGTCCGGGAGGCGTGGCGTCCCGCGCAGGCGCCGCTCGCCCAGGCCAAGGCGGACCTCGCCGAGTCGGGGTTGCCGGGAGAGCCCAAGACCTGGCGGAACCGGATCACCCAGGGCGACCTGCAACTGCGCTACGGCCGAGACGAACGGTGGTACCGCTTCGTGCGCGACGGCGAAGGCTGGCGGGTCGACGGCCCGTCCTCCGCCCGGCCGGCCGATGTGATCTACCCGCCCTGACCTCATCTCGTGAGTGCCGGTGGCTTCGCGTGATTGAACGGACGGCACGTGTGATCCGACGGACGACACATGTGACCAGATGGACGACACGCCTGCGGCGATGCCTAGCCGCGAGTCGTCCGTCCAGACACGCGTGTCGTCCGTCTGATCACGCGAGTCGTCCAGCCGGTCACGCAAGTCCGCCAGTAGGTGTCCAGGACACGGTTGGCTCTCACGGTCCTTGCGGCTCACGAGACGCGCCCCACCACGCCGCTGGCCCGCTCGCTCGCCCCCGAAGTACATGAAGGCCCCCTTCCTTGCGCTAGACGCAAGGAAGGGGCCTTCATGTACTTGAGGAAGGTGCGGAGGGGGCTTCACGCGCGCCCGCTGTTACTGCTGGTGCCACTGAGGCTGCAGTGGCGATCGCGTAGTCCGTGAAGGCCTCCTTGAGGGACCCAGAGTCCCTCAAGGAGGCCTTCACGGACCCCAGGTCGGGAACCAGCTCACGAGGAGCCGGAGCGGCGCCGCCAGGTGCGATAGCTCCACTCCAGGAACCGTTCCACCCCGCGCACCACGTGGGCGCTGCGGATCGAGGGGAAGACGTCGAAGGCGTGCTGCGCGCCGGAGATCTCCGCGTACGCGACCTCACGCTGGGACTTGTCCCGCAGGCGCCGCACGAATTCGCGTGCCTCGCCCACCGGCACCAGCGAATCGTGGACGCCGTGGATGACGAAGAACGGCGGCGCGTCCTCGGTGATGCGGTCGAGCGGGGACGCCGCGATGTAGTCGTCGAGGAAGTTCACCGGATCCCGGTCCGCCTCGAAGACGTGCCGGGCGATGAGCGTCTTCAGCCGCGTCTGGCTGGAGCGCCGTCCGCTGGTCGCGGCGAAGTCGTACACGCCGTAGTGCGGGGCGCACGCCTGGATGCTCGTGTCGGCTTCGGTGAAGCCGGGCTGCAGCGCGGGGTCGTTGGCGGTCAGTGCCAGCAGCGCGGCGAGATGCCCGCCCGCGGATCCGCCGGTGACGGCGACGAAGGACGGGTCGCCGCCGTAGGTCTCGGCGTTGTCCCGGATCCAGGCCAGCGCGCGTTTCGCGGCGACGATATGCGCGGGCCAGCGGGCGGCGGGGGAGAGCGGGTAGTTGATCGCGACGCAGATCCAGCCGCGTTTGGCCATGTGCAGCATCAGCGGCAGGCCCTGCTGGTCCTTGTTGCCGATCACCCAGGCGCCGCCGTGCACCTGCAGCAGGATCGGCGCGCCGGTGACCGGTTCACGCGGGGCGTAGATGTCGAGCAGGAACCGTTTCCCGCCGGGCGCGTAGGCGACGTTGCGCGTCCGCCGGACCTCCGGGTCGCGCATGCGGAACGGCATGGCCAGCTGGCCCCACGGCGTCGCGAGGTCGGTCGGGCTCGGCGGGTGCTCGAGTTCGTCGGCGTACGCGTCGCCGATGCCTTCGGTCAGCGCGGTCTCGATCTCGTCGCGGGCGCGCTGCGACTGCGCGATCAGCGTGCCGAGACCGGCCGCCGACGCCGCCGCGAGGGCGAGCCCCGCCTTGCTCGACGCGCCGCGGTGCCGGGCGACGTGCGCCGCCGCGTCGGCCGCGGTGAGCGCGAGCAGATGCGGGGCGAGCTCCCCGGTGAGCCAGCCCGCGAAGAACGCCGGGACCGCCGTCCGGGCGCCTCTCGGCGGCTTCAGCGCGTTCGCGGTGAGCGCGAGCTGGAGTGCCTGTCGGACGACGAAACTCGGCTGCATGGCCACCGATCCTACCGCCGGGTGACCGCCTAGAACGGGTTGCAAAGTTCACTTAAGGTGATTCTTATGCAGAGATTGAGTGGTCTGGACGCGAGTTTTCTGTACCTGGAGACACCGGCCCAGGTACTGCACGTGTGCGGGCTGCTCACCTTGGACGGTTCGACCATGCCCGGCGGCTACGATTTCGAGCGCTTCAAGGAGAAACTGGCCGAACGGGTCGAGCTGATCCCGGCGTTCCGGCGCAAGCTGCACAATCCACTCTGGAATCTCGCGCATCCGGTCTGGGTGGAGGACGAGGACTTCGACCTCGAAGCCCACGTTCACCGCATCGGCGTACCGGCGCCCGGCGACCGGCGGGAACTGGCCGAACTCTGCGCCCACATCGCGGGACAACGCCTGGACCGCGCGCAGCCGCTGTGGCAGTTGCACGTCATCGAAGGCCTCGCCGACGGCGGGATCGCGGTCCTGCTGAAGATGCACCACGCCAGCGTCGACGGGGTCGGCGGCGCCAGCCTGATCGCCTCCCTCGCCGGGCTCGAACCGGACGCCCCGCCGCCGGAGATCACCCAGGACGAACGCCGCAACGCGGACGTTCCCGGCAGGCGAGCGCTGTTCGGTGCGGGGCTGACGTCGTTCGCGAAACGTCCGGTCGAGGTGGCGAAACTGCTCCCCGGTCTGCTCGAACTCGTGCCGAGATGGCTGGGCAAAGCGTTGCAGGGCAAGGGAATGCCGGTTCCGTTCACGGCGCCGCGGACCTCGTTCAACGGGACGATCACCGCGCACCGCAGCGTCGCCTACGCCTCTCTCGACCTCGACGACGTCAAGCGGGTCAAGAACGCCTTCGGGGTGACCGTCAACGACGTCGTCCTCGCCGTGGTCGCCGGCGCCCTGCGGCAGTTCCTGCGGGATCGGGGCGAACTGCCGGAGGATCCGCTGGTGGCGACCGTTCCGGTGTCGGTGCACGGACGCACCGAGCGCGAGCACGGGATCAACAAGGTCTCGGCGTTCTTCGCGTCGCTGCCCACCCATCTGGAGGATCCCGCCGCGCGCGTGTTCATGCTCGCGGAATCGAACCGGCTGTCCAAGGACCATCACCACGACATCGACGCGGACATGCTCCAGGACTGGGCGCAGTTCTCGGCGGCGACCATGTTCGGGCTCGCGGTCCGTGCGTATTCCGCGCTGCGCCTGGCCGAACGGCATCCGGTGGTGCACAACCTGGTGGTCTCCAACGTGCCCGGCCCGCCGATGCCGTTGTACCTGCTGGGCTGCCGGATCACCGGGCTTTATCCCCTCGGCCCGGTGTTCCACGGCGCCGGGCTCAACATCACCGTGCTGTCCAACGCGGGCAGGGTGGACGTCGGCCTGCTCGGCGCCCGTGAACTCACCGGTGACCTGTGGCCGCTCGCCGACCATTTCGCCGACGCGCTCGCGGAACTGATCGAGGCCACCTCCTAGATCCTCCCCCTTGCCGTCGCGGCTCCTTCCGGATAAGACTAGAACAGGTTTCAATATTGTGCCCGTTCGCCCCGGTGAGGAGCCAGTGTGGACTTCCAGTTCGACGAGACGCAGACCGAGGTCACCGCGCTGGCCGCGCGTGTGCTCGGCAAGGAGCGTGAGCCCGCGGACACGTGGCGTGCGCTGGCCGACGCCGGTTTGCTCGCCTTGGCGCTGCCCGCCGAACTCGGCGGCGACGGCCTCGGCGTCGCCGAAGTCGCCTTGGTGCTGACCGAACTCGGCCGCGTCGCCTCGCCGTCGCCCGCGCTGGCGTCGCTGGCCTTCGGTGTCCTGCCGGTCACCGCGCTCGGTGGGCCGGATCAGCGCTCGGCGCTGCTCCCGCCGGTCGCCGCGGGTGACTCCGTGCTGACCGCCGCGCTGAACGAACCTTCCGCGCCGTTCACCACCAGGCCCGCGACCGTCGCGGAATCGGCGGGGGACTGGCGGCTGAGCGGGGTCAAGGTCGGCGTGCCGTTCGCGGCGGAGGCGACCCGGATCCTGACGCCCGCCTCGCTGCCCGGCGGCACCGGCGTCTTCCTCGTCGACCCGCGCGCGGACGGCGTGACCCTGACGCCGACGAGAACCTCTTCCGGCACACCGGATTACACGATGACGCTGGACTCGGTGACCGTCACCGACGCCGATCTTCTCAACGGGCACGGCCCCGGCGAGTCGATCGCGACGCTGCACCGGTTCGCGCTCGCGGGCGCCGTGGCGTTCGGCGACGGGCTGCTCGCCGGCGCGCTCGCGCTGACCACGGAACACGTCGGCGAACGGGAGCAGTTCGGGCGCCCGCTGGCGGCGTTCCAGGCAGTGGCGCAACAGATCGCGGACGTCTACGTCGCTTCGAGGACGGTCCAGCTGGCCGCGCGGTCGGCGGTCTGGCGGCTCGCGGCGGGGCTCGACGCCGACGCGGAACTCGACATCGCGGCCTACTGGCTGGCGGAGGAGGCGCCCGCGGCGCTGGCCGTCTGCCATCACCTGCACGGCGGGATCGGCGTGGACGAAACGTATCCACTGCACCGGTTCTCGTCGGCGGTCAAGGATCTGGGACGAACGCTCGGCGGCGCCTCGTATCGGCTGGCCGGTCTGGGCGAACTGGTGGCGGGGTGAACCGATGCTGATCGAATTGACCGCGGCGCAACACGAATTGCGCTCCGAACTGCGCGAGTACTTCGCCGGGCTGGTGAGCCCGGACGAGCGGCGCGCGATGCTGCGGGAGCGGCACGGGCCGGTGTACCGCGAGATCGTGCGCCGGATGGGCCGCGACGGATGGCTCGGCGTCGGCTGGCCGGAACAGTACGGCGGCCGGGGTTTCGGCGAGATCGAGCAGCACATCTTCGTCGACGAGGCCGCCCGTGCCGATGTCCAGCTGCCGTCGGTGACCCTGCAGACCGTCGGCCCCACGTTGCAGGCGTTCGGCACTGAAGAGCAGAAAGCCCTGTTCCTGCCCAAGATCCTCGCGGGCGAGGTGCATTTCGCCATCGGTTACACCGAACCCGAGGCGGGGACGGACCTGGCGGCACTGCGCACGACGGCGGTGCGCGAGGGGGACGAGTACGTCGTCAACGGTCAGAAGATCTTCACCACCGGCGGGCACGACGCCGACTACATCTGGCTGGCCGTGCGCACCGATCCCGGCGCGCCCAGGCACAAGGGGATCTCGATCCTCATCATGGACACCCGCGATCCGGGCTACTCGTGGACGCCGATCATCACCTGCGACGGCGCCCACCACGTGAACGCCACCTACTACTCGGACGTCCGGGTGCCCGCGAACATGCTGGTGGGCAAGGAGAACGAGGGCTGGCGGCTGATCACCACGCAGCTGAACCACGAACGCGTCATGCTCGGCCCCGCCGGCCGGATCGGCGGTCTCCACGACCGTGTCCGCGTGTGGGCGGCGTCGAGGAAGACCCCGGACGGGACTCCTCTGCTCCAGCTTCCCGACGTCCGGGCCGTACTCGCGGAAACCCTGGCGACCGCGCGGATCAACGAACTGCTGAACTGGCAGGTCGCGGCGTCGTCGGCGACCGGACCGGTGGCGGTGGCCGACGCGTCGGCCACGAAGATCGTCGGCTCCGAGCGCATCCAGGGGCTGACCAGGAAACTGGAGGAGATCGTGGCGCGACACGGCGATCAGGCCGACGCCGAAACCACTGACCTGGCGCAGTGGCTGGACGTGGTGGCCAAACGCAATCTGGTGCTGACCTTCGGCGGCGGCGTCAGCGAGATCCAGCGCGAGCTGATCGCCACCGCCGGGCTCGGCCTGCCGAGGGTGCCGCGATGAGCATCCAGGAAGCGGCCGAACGCATCGCCGCGCGCGGGGAATCCGCGCCGAGGGCCGCGCGCGACGCGGTCAACCAGGCGATGGTGAACAACTGGGTCGAAGCCATCGGCGATCGTAATCCCGTGTACGTCGATGAGGAGTTCGCCGCCGCGAGTGTCCACAAGGGACTCGTCGCGCCGCCCGCGATGGCGCAGGTGTGGACGATGGGCGGGCTGCACTGGACGAGGGCGTCGGACGATCCCCTCGGCGCGATGATGGAGGTGCTCGACGAGGCCGGGTTCACCTCGGTCGTCGCGACGAACTCCGAGCAGAACTACTTCCGGTATCTGCGGCACGGCGAACGGGTCGCCGCGACCGCGAAACTCGAAAGCGTCGTCGGGCCCAAACGCACCGCGCTGGGCGAAGGCTGGTTCGTGACGACGAAGACCACCTGGTACGTCGGCGACGAGGCCGTCGCGGACATGGTGTTCCGGGTGCTGAAGTTCCGTCCGCCGTCCGCCGGGCCCGCCAAGACGGCCGCGCCCGTGCTGCGGCCGGTGATCAGCAAGGACACCGAGTTCTTCTGGACCGGTCTGCGGGAAGGGGAACTGCGGATCCAACGCTGGGGCGAGACCTTGCGGCATCCGCCCGGCCCCATGCCGCCGGACGGAGACTTCGACGCCAAGCCGGACTACGTCTTCGCGTGCGGACGCGGAACGGTCTACAGCTACGTGGTGCACCACCATCCGAAGGTCCCCGGCAAGGATCTGCCGTTCGTGGTCGCGCTCGTCGAACTGGAGGAGGGTGTCCGGGTGATGGGCGAGCTGCTCGACACCGATCCCGAAACCGTCCGCATCGGACTCCCGGTGGAAGTGGCCTTCGTGAAGATCGACGAGGAACTGACGTTGCCCGCTTGGAGGGTCGCGCGATGAAGGACTGTTCGGTCGGCACCGAGCTGCCGCCGCTGACGATCGAGGCCACCCCGACCTTCGTGGTGAGCACCGCGCTGGCGACGCGGGACTTTCAGGACGTCCACCACGATCGCGACGCCGCCGTCCAGCGCGGCTCGAAGGACATCTTCCTCAACATCCTCACCGACACCGGCCTGGTGCAACGGTTCGTGACCGACTGGGCGGGCCCGGAGGCGTTCGTGCGCTCGATCAAGATCCGGCTCGGGGTACCTTGCTACGCCTACGACACGCTGACCTTCACCGGCCGGGTCACGGAACGGGACGGCGACGACGTCGTGGTCTCGGTGTCCGGTGTGGACAGTCTCGGTGAACATGTGGTGGGCACCGTGGCGATCACGTTGGGAGGCGAGTGATGACCCTCTCCGGACGGGCGGCCATCGCCGGGATCGGTGCGACGGAGTTCTCGAAGGATTCCGGGCGCAGTGAGCTGCGGCTGGCGGCGGAAGCGGTTTCGAGCGCGCTGAAGGACGCCGGGCTCACTCCGTCCGATGTGGACGGATTGGTGTCGTTCACCATGGACGGCAACAGCGAGATCGCCGTCGCGCGGGAGCTCGGCATCCCGGAGCTCAAGTTCTTCAGCCGGATCCACTACGGCGGCGGGGCGGCGGCCGCGACCGTGCAACAGGCCGCGATGGCCGTCGCGACCGGGGTCGCGGACGTCGTCGTCGCGTACCGGGCGTTCAACGAACGGTCCGGGATGCGGTTCGGGCAGGTGTCCTCGGCCGCGGCGGGGCAGGTGAACTCGTCCGGCGTCGACAACGCCTTCCACTACCCGATGGGCATCGCGACGCCGGCCGCGACCGTCGCCATGCTCGCCCGGCGCTACATGCACGAGTACGGCGCGACCAGCGAGGATTTCGGCCGGGTGGCCGTCGTCGACCGAGCCCGCGCGGCGACCAACCCCCGGGCGTGGTTCTACGGCAAGCCGATCACACTGGAAGAGCATCAGGCCTCCCGCTGGGTCGCCGAACCGTTGCATCTGCTGGACTGCTGCCAGGAGAGCGACGGAGGGGTCGCCCTGGTGATCGTCAGCGCCGAGCGGGCGCGCGACCTGCCGCACCGGCCCGCCGTGATCGCGGCGGCGGCGCAGGGGAGCGGGCCGGACCAGTACGTGATGACCAGCTACTACCGCGACGATCTCCCGGCGCTGCCCGAAATGGGTGTCGTGGGACGGCAGTTGTGGGAGCAGTCCGGGCTGGGTCCGGGCGACATGGACCTCGCGGTGCTGTACGACCACTTCACCCCTTATGTCCTGATGCAGCTGGAAGAACTCGGCTTCTGCGGGAAGGGCGAGGCCAAGGACTTCATCGGCGGCGGCACCCTGGAACTCGACGGGAAGCTCCCGCTCAACCCGCACGGCGGGCAGCTGGGGGAGGCTTACATCCACGGGATGAACGGGATCGCCGAAGGGGTCCGGCAGCTGCGGGGCGACGCCGTCAACCAGGTCGATGGGGCCGCGCGTGTGCTGGTGACCGCCGGCACCGGCGTACCCACGAGCGGACTGGTCCTGACCGCGGGCTGAGTGCCTGTTGGTGAACCCGCCGGTGATTCGGCACAGCGGGTTCACGCGTGCGGTCGCCTTCCGGATCAAATCTCAGCTCCGCCAACAGGCTCTGAGATCACCTCAATGCCCGATGGTGTACTAGAGCGCCACCTGCCACGGTGAAGGGGTTACCGGCCGGGAGGTGCCATGTCTGGACCAATCGTCGTCGCGTGGGCCCTGACCGCGGTGTTCGCCGCGCTCGTCCTGCCCTGCGTGCTGAGACTCGTCCGGCTGGACTACGGCAGGCAGGGCGCGGCGGTCCGCAACGGCGACCTGGCCGAACTGCTGCTCGTCGTCGCCATGGTCGCGATGCTGTCGCCGGTGGGCGGCCCGATCCCGGCGGCGGGCTGGCAGGCGGTGCTGGCGCTGACCGCGGGATGGTTCGCCGTCTCGTGGTGGAAGGGCAGGCGCTCCGGGCACACGTCGTGCGGGCATCACGCCGTGTCCGCCGTCGCGATGCTGTTCATGGTGACGTTCATGCCGCACAGCGAGGTGACCCGCGGGCCGTGGCTGGTGATGTCCGGCCCCGGCGGCACTTCCGCGCTGTGGCTTTCGCTGCTGTTCGGCGCCGTGGCCGCGTATTTCGCGGCGGACGCCGTACGCGCCGGGGTGCTGGCGTCGCGGGGCGCCACGGCCTCCGGTCAGACGTCGCGGCGGGTGTGCCGGGTGATCATGGGGCTCGGCATGGGGTACATGCTGCTGGGCGCGGCGGTCTAGGGGCGGGAGCCGTCGCGCGTGTCGCGAAAGCCACTTTCGCAACACTCAACGTTGCGAAAGTGGCTTTCGCAACTTCTTGGGAAGCCGGGCTGGAAGACGTGTCGCGAAAGCCACTTTCGAGACATCCAAGGTCGCGAAAGTGGCTTTCGCGACCTCGCCAGACGGCGGTCGTGGGCGATCGGACTGCTTGAAGCAGAGGTCCTGCGGCGGTCTAGGAACCGAGCGGCACGCGCCGCACGACACCGGCCTCCGCGGCACCCGCGTCCGGCAAACCGTCGGCCGGGTTCTCCGCGGCCCACTTGCGGGCGTCGGCGATGTCCTTGTTGAGCGCGACGATCAGCGCCTCCGACGACGGGTACGCCTCCTGCTCGCGCAGGTGGTGGCCCAGCCAGACGGTCAGCACCTCGCCGTAGAGGTCGCCGCTGAAGTCCAGCAGATGCGCCTCGACGAGCCGATAACCGTCCGCGCCGTAGTAGGTCGGCCGCCTGCCGACCGAGACCGCGGCCGCGATCCGGGTGCCGTCGGCACGTTCGGTCCAGCCCGCCCACACTCCGTCGCCGACCTGGCCGTCCTGGTCGCGCAGCGCGATGTTGGCGGTCGGGAAACCCAGTTCCCTGCCCCGCTGATCGCCCTTCTCCACCTGGCCACGGACCACGAAGTACTCCGTCGTCATGCCGCTCCCGTCCCTGCCGTCACGAGAGCCATGAATACCATGCCTCGCGGCCGGGGTCGACCGCCGTTCACGTCGCGGGAGTGTCCACTGTGTACTCGGTCACGTGGTGACGACGCGATACCCGAGGTCGAGTTCCGTCCGGCCGAGCAGCCCGACGTGGTGCCGGTGCCAGTGCCCGTCCGCGAGATCGGCGCGCAGCCGCTCGACCGCCGTCGCGACGACGTTCTGGTCCAGCAAGGCCACCCCCGACATCCCCGCGCGCACGCGCTCGGACAGGTACGCCTCCGGCCTGCGCCAATACGCGCCGAGGAACCCGTCGACGCAGTCCGACGGCACCGGCAGCGGAGCCACCGCGGGCACCTGGCCCGCCTCGGTCAGTTCTTCGACGACCCGGTCGAGACAGGCCAGCCTGCTCTCGTGTTCGGCGATCTCCGGCAGGTAGTCGCGCACGAGCCAGAACCGCGCGAACACCGCCTGGTCCCAGGTCACGATCACCTGGCGGCGGGAGACGCGCCGCAACTCGGCCAGCCCGGCGGTCACGTCCGTCCAGTGGTGCACGGTGAGCACCGCCAGGGCGACGTCGAAGGCGCCGTCGGCGAAGGGCAGGCCTTCCGCGCACGCCTGGACGGCGGGCGCCGCCGTGGCGGGACGCTGCGCGATCATCCGCCGTGACGGCTCGACGGCCACCACGTCGCGGTCTTCCGGCTCGTAGGAACCGGCTCCCGCCCCGACGTTGACCACCGAGCGCGCGTCGCCGAGGGCCGCGGTGATGGCGGCGGCGACGCGGGGATCCGGCCGTCTCGATCGCGCGTAGTCCCGGCCGAGTTCGGCATACGGGTCCGAGATCAAGGGGCGCACCCGGCCGAGTCTAGCCAGGTGCGCTACCTGCGGGAACGATGATTCAGTCTGTCGTGGTCAAGAAAGTGTCGGAAAGGACGGGCGCGTCGTCCCGGTCCGGCGCCGTGGTCGCGATCAGCAGCCCGGCGGGCTCGCGCCAGACGCGGGTCCGCAGCGGTTCGCCGGGGAAGACGACGCCGGCGAACTTGGCCGAGAACGACGCGACGCGGGTGGTGTCGCCGTCGAGGCACGCGTCGGTGACCGCCTTCGCGACGACGCCGTAGGTGCACAGGCCGTGCAGGATCGGCCTGTCGAACCCGGCCGCCGCGGCGAACGCGGGATCGGCGTGCAGGGGGTTGCGGTCCCCGCAGAGCCGGTAGAGCAGCGCCTGTTGCGGCAGCGTCGGGGTGTCGATGACGGCGTCCGGCTCCCGCGACGGGGGTTCGGCCCGGTCGGACGGACCGCGTTCGCCGCCGAAACCTCCTTCACCGCGGGCGAAGATGCTCGATCGCAGTGTCCACAGTGGAGTGCCGTCCGAGTCGGTGGCGACCGTCTCGTTCACGATCACGGCCGCCTTGCCCTTGTCGAAGACGTCGACGATCCGCGTCCGCGCCACGGCCTTCCCCGAGACCGGGATGGGCCGGTGCGCGATGACCTCCTGCTTGCCGTGCAGCACTTTCCCGAGGTCGACCTCGACGCCGGGGAACGAGACCGCGGGCGGCTCGAACACGCGCAGGTTCGCCGCCACGGTGGCGAACGTCGGCAGCACCTGGAGGCCCTCTTCGTAGGTGTAGCGCAGTTCGCGCGGGCTCATCGGGTCCGCGCCGGCGCCCAGCGCCAGGTGGTAGAGCTGCACGTCCGACGCGGTCCAGGCGAAACTCACCTCGCCGAGGTCGGCGCCGATCGCGACCGAAGGATCGATGGGCACGGGGGAACTCCTACTCGTAGGTGACGGTGACCTCGTCGGTCAGCGGCAGGGACTGGCACGCCAGCACGATGCCTTCGGCGATGTCGTCGCCGTCGAGGACCTCGTTGTTCAGCATCTTCACCTCGCCGGAGACGATCCGGCAGGCGCACGCGCTGCACTGGCCCTCGCGGCACGAGTACGGCGCGTCGAAACCCTTTTCCAGCAACAGGTCCAGCAGTTTCGTCCGGCGAGGCCACGCGAGGTTCTTGGTCTCGCCGTCGAGGGTGACCTCGACCGACGCCGGGGTCTCGGCCTCTTCGACGGCGACGGGCTCGGCCACCTCGAACGGGTTCCCGCCCAGCGACAGGAACCGCTCCAGGTGGATCCGCTTGCGCGGCAGCCCGAGGTCCTTGAGCACCGTGCGTGCCGCGTCCATGAACGGCCCCGGGCCGCAGAGGAACGCCTCGTGCGCGGTGTACGGCGCCACCAGCGTGCGCAGGTGAGCTTCCGTCGGCAGCCCCTGCAGGCTCTCCAGCCAGTGCACGACGACCAGCCGGTCGGAGTACCGAGCGGCGAGGTCCGCCAGTTCTCGCGCGAAGATCACCGAGCTCTCGTCGCGGTTCGCGTACAGGAGCACCACCTTGCCGGTGCCGTGCTCCAGCGCGGATTTGAGGATCGACATCACCGGCGTGATCCCGCTGCCGCCCGCGAGCAGCAGGAAGTCCTCGTCGAGCGACGCGGGACTGAACACCCCGGCGGGCGGGAGGACCTGGACCTCTTGCCCCGCCCGGAGGTTGTCGCACAGCCAGTTCGACCCGTAGCCGTCGGCGGTGCGTTTGACGGTGACCTGCACCCGGCCCTCGTGCGGCGCGCTGGAGAGCGAGTAACAGCGGGCCACCGAACCGGTCCGGTCGCTCGGCACCCGGACGGTGAGGAACTGCCCTGGGACGTAAGCGAAAGCGGAGACGTGCTCGGCCGGGATGTCGAACACGATCGACCGCGCGTCGGCCGTCTCGGTGATCACCTCGGCCACGGTCACGGTGACGGGACCGCTCATTCGGGCACCTCCAGCAGGCCGTCTTTCAAGGCGATCTCGATGCTCTCGGTGAGATTGCCGCAGGTGTCGAGCAACGCCGTCTGCGCCCCGGACGCCTTCTGTTCGGCGAACACCGGGCAGCTCCGGGACGCGTCACTCGTCCACTGGATGCTGGTGTGCTGCATGCTGTTCTTCTTGACCAGCACGCACGTCCCGCACGAGCGGCAGGTCAGCGGCCGCAGCCCGGCGGTGAGGAATTCGACGGTCTCGGGCTTCACACCCCGGCCTCTTCCGCCTGCTGCCGTGCCAGGTTCTCGGCCACCTCCGCCGCCCAGACCTCGTTGGCGCGGCTGGTGTCCACTTCGAACTCGAACCGCTGTGTCATGTCCTCGGTGACGTCGGCCGCGTCCACATAGAACTGGTCGTACCAGCGGCGCAGCTGGTACACCGGCCCGTCTTCCTCGCACAGCAACGGATTGTCGATACGGGTCTTGTTGCGCCAGATCTCGACGTCCTGCAGGAAGCCGACGCCGATACCCTTGGCGAACTTCCCGGCGATCTTGTCCGCGTGCTCGTCCGAGACACCCTCGAACTTCTTCACGCTCACGCCCCACTGCAGCACGAACGAGTTCTCGGTGACCGGGTAGTGGCAGTTGATCAGCACGTTCTCGATCTCGAAACCCTGGTACGTGTTGAGCAGCTTGTTGATCATGTACGACGGACCGAAGTACGACGCCTCGGACCGCAGCAGGTTCTCCTCGCCGCCGTAGTTCGACGCCATGCCCTTGTCCGGGCGGCCCTTCGTGTTCAGGTACTGCGTGGCGATGTGGCCCTCGAACACGTTCTTGAAGTAGGTCGGGAAGGCGTAGTGGATGTAGAAGAAATGCGCCATGTCGACCATGTTGTCGATGATCTCGCGGCAGTTGGAGCCCTCGATGAGCACCGAGTCCCAGGTCCAGTTGCTCCACTCGCCGGTGAAGATGCCTTCGATCCGGGGGATGACGACGTCGTCCGGCGGCGGGTTGCCCTCCGGGTCGTGCCAGACGAACAGCTGCTTGTTCTCCTCCAGCACCTGCCACGATTTCGTGCGCGCCCGCAGCGGAACCCGTTTGGCGTAGGGGATCGACACGCATTTGCCGTTGCCGTTCCAGCGCCAGTCGTGGAACGGGCAGGCGATCTCGTCGCCCTTGACCTCGCCCTGGGTGAGGTCGCCGCCCATGTGGCGGCAGTACCCGTCGAGCACGTTCAGCTTGCCGGACGAATCGGCGAAGACCACCAGTTTCGTCCCGAACGCGGTGATGGCGTGCGGTTTCCCGTCGCGGAACGTCTCGGCGAGGCCGAGGCAGTGCCACCCGCGCGCGAACCGTGCGGGGGGTGCGCCCGCGTCGATCTGTCGTACGGATTCCGTCGTCATCGGCTGCCTCCCGGTTGACCGTGATCTTGCTGCGCGAGGTGCTCGGCCGCAAGGTAGCCGAACACCATCGCCGGGCCGATCGTCGCGCCGGGGCCGGCGTAGGTGCGGCCCATCACCGCCGCGCTCGTGTTGCCCGCCGCGTAAAGCCCGTCGATGACCGACCCGTCCTCGCGCAGGACGCGCGCGTGCGGGTCGATCCTCAATCCGCCCTTGGTGCCCAGGTCGCCGGGCACGATCTTCACCGCGTAGTACGGCGCGACGTCCAGCGGACCCAGGCTCGGGTTGGGTTTGTTCCGCGGGTCGCCGTAGTAGTGGTCGTACGCGCTGCGCCCGCGATGGAAGTCCTCGTCCACGCCGCTTTTCGCGAAGCCGTTGAACCGGCGCACGGTGTCCTCCAGCGCGTCGGCCGGGACTTCGATCCGCTCGGCGAGTTTCGCGATGGTGCTCGCTTTGACCGCGATGCCCGCTTTGAACCAGCGGCCTGGCAGCGGCTGGCGGGGCCCCAGACCGGTGAACATGTACCGGTTGCGGTTGCGCTGGTCGAACACCAGCCAGGTCGGGAAGTTCTCGCCGGGTCCGTCCCCGTCGCCGTACATCGCGTGCACGGCCTCGACATAGGGCGCCGACTCGTTGACGAAACGCTCACCCCGCCCGTTGACCATCAGGCAGCCCGGCCGCGACCGCTCGGCGAGCGCGAACCACGGGCCACCGGTGAGCGGGATGGACGGACCCCACCAGGCGTCGTCCATCAGGTCGACGGCCGCGCCGAGTTTGAGCCCGGCGTCGATGGCGTCGCCGGTGTTGGCCTCCGCGCCGACGGTCCACTCCGTACCGATGGGCGCGCGCTGATACTTGACCCGCATCTCCTCGTTGCGCTCGAACCCGCCCGCGCCGAGGACGACGCCGAGCCGCGCGCGGATCGTCTTGTCCTCACCCTCGTGGCGCACGACGACGCCGGTCACCCGGTCGCCTTCGATCTCCAGATCCACCAGGGGAGTGTTCAGCCACACGGGAACCTCAGCCCGTCGCAGTCCCTCACGCAGCCCGGCCGCAAGCGCTTGCCCCATGGACAGCAGCCGCTGACGGCGGATCCTGCCCGCGAGCCAGCGGCCGCCGAGGCTCAGCACGCGGAGGACGCCGCGCGGGTGCCGGGCGAGCAGGCTCAGCCACCGGTAGTCCGCTTGGGTGATCGGCGCGCCCAGCGGGGGAGCGCTGTACGGCGGCTCCAGATTCGCCAGTTCCGGGCCGAGCAGGTTGCCGTCGAGCGCGACCGGTTCGACCGAGCGTCCGCCGGCGCGCCCACCGGGGGCCTCCGGGTGATAGTCCGAGTAACCGCGGACCCAGCGGAAGCGCAACGGCGTGTGGTCGCAGACGAAGGACAGCACCTCGGGGCCGCGGTCGAGGAAGGCCGACCGCAGTTCGGCGGGGACGACGTCACCGACGATCGCTTCGAGGTATTCGCGCGCCCGCTCCGGGGGTTCGGAGATCCCGGCCGCCCGCAGCGCGTGGTTGCCGGGGATCCAGACGCCGCCGCCGGAGCGCGCGGTGGAGCCGCCGAAGTGGGCGGCCTTCTCCACGACCAGGACCTCGAGTCCTCGGTGGGCTGCGGACAGTGCGGCGGTCATCCCGGCGGCACCGGTGCCCGCCACGATCACGTCGAACTCCATACGCCCCTCACCTGAAACACGTTGTAGGAAGTATCGAGCAGCATCCGCGCTGCTCCAGTCACCATAGACGAGAACGTGTTCTAGTTCTAGGGTAGGGCCATGGACTCCCTCGTCGCGGATGTGGTGATCGTGGGTTTCGGTGCGGCGGGCGCCTGCGCGGCGATCGAAGCGGCCGACGCCGGTGCCCGGGTGCTCGTACTGGACCGGTTCTCCGGCGGTGGCGCGAGCGCGGTCAGCGGCGGTGTCGTCTACGCCGGTGGCGGGACGGCGCAGCAGCGGGACGCGGGCGTCGACGACAGCGTCGACGCGATGTACGACTACCTGCGGCTCGAGGTCGGCGACGTCGTCTCCGAGGAGACCCTGCGGCGGTTCTGCGCGGGCAGTACGGAGATGATCTCCTGGCTGGAAGGCAACGGCGTCCCCTTCGAGGGAAGTCTGTGCCCGTACAAGACGTCTTATCCGAGCGACAAGCACTATCTGTACTACTCGGGCAGCGAGGCGGCAGGCGGTTTCCGCGAGGCGGCCAAGCCGGCGCCGCGCGGACATCGCGTCAAGGGTCCCGGCACTTCCGGGAAACTGCTGATGAAACGCCTGGCCGAGGCGGTCCGGAGCCGCGGGATCCAGGTACTGCCGCAGACGGTGGCGCGGAACCTGATCGTGGACGACGACGGCACCGTCACCGGCGTCGTGGTGTCCACCCTGCGGGACGCTCCCGCTCACGTGCGGGCCGCGCATCGGAAGCTGTCCGCGTATGCCGCGAAACCGGGGATCTACGTGCCGTCGCTGCGGAAGTCGTTGCACCGGCGGGCGGAGCGGATCGAACGCCGATACGGCCGTGAACTGCGGATTTCCGCCACGCGCGGGGTCGTTCTCGCGGCGGGCGGGTTCATCGCGAACCGCGAGATGGTGCGCGAACACGCGCCCGCGTACCGGGGCGGGCTGGCGCTCGGGACCTCGGCCGACGACGGATCCGGTATCCGGATGGGCGTCGAGGCGGGCGGCGCCACCGCCGAACTCGGGCGGATCTCCGCCTGGCGGTTCATCACCCCGCCGTCGGCGTTCCTCGGCGGTCTGCTCGTGGACGAGTCGGGCGGCCGGATCATCGACGAATCCCGCTACGGCGCCGCAGTCGGCGAACGCATGATCACCGAGCACGGCGGCCGCGGCTGGCTGCTGGTCGACGACGCCATCGTCGGGGAGGTCAAACGGGACGCGCGCGGGCAAAGCCAATGGTTCCAAGGACTTCAGGTGCGCTATCTCCTGCGGCAACGGGTCGTCGCCGGGTCGCTGGACGAGGTCGCGCGCAAGGCGGGCGTCGATCCGGGCGGGCTTGCCGCCACGGTCGAGGCCGCGCGTTCCGGCGCGGATCCGGTGGGTAAGCCCTGGGAATTCGCGCGGCCGCTGGACCGGGCGCCGTATTCGCTGATCGACGTCTCGATCAAGCCGAACCTCGGCTATCCGTGCCCGATGCTGACCCTGGGTGGCCTGGTCGTCGACGAGGAGACCGGTGCCGTGCGGTCCGGGGCCGGGGTCCCCATCCGCGGTCTGTACGCGGCGGGCCGGACCGCGGTGGGAATCTGTTCTAGGTCCTATGTGAGCGGTCTGTCGCTGGCCGACTGCGTGTTTTCCGGTCGGCGTGCCGGACTGCACAGTGCGCTCGACCGGGGATCGGTCGACAAAAACGAGAACGTGTTCTAGTCTTGGATCCGGTTCACGGAGTATGGCGAGAGAGGGAACGCATATGAGCGAGCACGCCGCGCAGGACGTGATCGCGGGGATCCGGGAGCTGCTGCCGGTCCTGCGGGAGCGGGCGCAGGAGGCGGAGGACGCCAGGCGCGTTCCCGAGGAGTCCGTCAAATCCCTGCAGGAGACCGGGTTCTTCAAGATGCTGCAGCCGAAGACCTTCGGTGGCATCGAAGCCGACCCGGTGAGCTTCTACACCGCGGTCAAACTCGTCGCGAGCGCGTGCGGGTCCACCGGCTGGGTCGCCTCCATCCTCGGCGTCCACCCGTGGCACCTCGGCCTGTTCGAGGCGCAGGCGCAGCAGGACGTCTGGGGTGACGACACCGACGTCCGGATCTCGTCGTCGTACGCGCCGATGGGCAAGGCGGACGTCGTCGAGGGCGGCTACCGGCTCAGCGGGCGCTGGAGTTTCTCCTCGGGCTGCGACCACGCGACCTGGGTGCTGCTGGGCGGGCCGACGTTCAAGGACGGCAAACCCGTCGACTTCTGCACCTACCTGGTGCCGATCTCCGACTACACGATCGAAGACGTCTGGGACACCGTGGGCCTGCGCGGCACCGGGTCCAACGACATCATCGTGAACGACGTGTTCGTCCCGAAACACCGCGCGCTGAGCTTCATCGCGACGTCGAGGTGCAAGACGCCGGGCCAGGAGATCAACCCCGGGCCGCTGTACAAACTGCCGTACGGTTCGGTGCATCCGAGCACGATCACCGCGCCGATCATCGGGATGGCGCAGGGCGCCTACGACGCGCACGTCGAGCACCAGGGCAAGCGGGTCCGCGCGGCGTACGCGGGCGAACAGTCCAAAGAGGACCCGTTCGCGAAGGTGCGCATCGCCGAGGCGGCCAGCGAGATCGACGCGGCCTGGCTCCAGCTGACGCACAACATCGACGAGCTGTACCAGCTGGCGTGCCAGGGGGAGAAGCTCCCGTTCCCCACCCGGCTGCGGGTCCGCCGCGACCAGGTCCGCGGTACGGAACGCGCGATCTTCGCCATCGACCGGCTTTTCGAGAACTCCGGCGGCCGCGCGCTGCAGGCCGGAACCCCGATCCAGCGGTTCTGGCGCGACGCCCACGCCGGCCGGGTGCACGCGGCGAACGACGCCGAGCGCGCCTACGTCATGTTCGGAACCGGCGCCTTCGGGCTGCCCGTCGAGAATGCGATGGTCTGATGACCGAAGGCAAGTACGTCACCGTCCAAGATGGACTCAAGCTGCACTACCACGAGGCGGGTGCGGAACACGCGGAGACGGTGATCCTGCTGCACGGCGGTGGGCCCGGCGCGTCGGCGTGGAGCAACTTCGGCCGCAACCTCCCGGTGTTCGGTAAGAACTACCGGACGTTGGCCGTCGACCAGCCCGGGTTCGGCCGGTCGGACAAACCGACCGAGCATCCGCAGTACTTCCGGCACAGCGCGGACGCCGTGGTCGGGCTGATGGACGAACTCGGGATCGAGCGGGCGCATTTCGTCGGGAACTCGCTCGGCGGCGGGGCTTCCGTGCGGCTCGCGCTCAACCATCCGAAGCGGGCCGGGCGGCTCGTCCTGATGGGACCGGGCGGCCTGAGCGTGAACCTGTTCGCCCCCGATCCCACGGAAGGCATCAAGAACCTCGGCCGGTTCAGTGCCCCGCCGGGGCCGAGCCGCGAGAAGCTCGAAGCCTTCCTGCGGATCATGGTGCACGACCAGTCACTGATCACCGACGAACTGATCGACGAGCGGTTCGCCGCCGCGAGCGCGCCGGAGTCGCTGGCCGCGATGAAGGCGATGGGGAAGTCTTTCGCCCAGCCGGACTCCTACGAAGAGGGCATGCTGTGGCGTGAGGCGCATCGCCTGCGCCAGCGCGTGCTCCTCATCTGGGGGCGCGAAGACCGGGTGAACCCGCTCGACGGCGCGCTGCTCGCGCTCAAGACGATCCCGCGTGCGCAGCTGCACGTGTTCGGCGGCTGCGGGCACTGGGCGCAGCTGGAGAAGTTCGACGAGTTCAACCGGCTGGCACTCGACTTCCTGGGAGCCTCCTGATGGGTATCCGTTCGCTCGCCTACCTGCGTATCGAAGCCACCGACATGGCCGCGTGGCGCGAATACGGGCTGAAGGTCCTCGGCATGGTCGAGGGTTCCGGCACGAATCCCGAGGCGCTTTACCTGCGCATGGACGATTTCCCGGCGCGGCTCGTGGTGTTCCCCGGCGAGCGCGACAGGCTCGCCGTCGCGGGCTGGGAGGTCGCCAACGCCGGCGAACTCGACGAGATCCGGGCGTCGCTCGACGCGCACTCGGTGCCGTACAAGGAAGGCACGCCGGATCAGCTGGCCGATCGCCGGGTCGACGGCCTTGTGTCCTTTGAGGACCCCTCGGGCAACACGCTCGAAGTGTTCCACGGGGTCGCGCTGCAACATCGGCGCGTGGTGAGCCCGTACGGGCACAAGTTCGTGACCGGTGAGCAGGGGCTCGGGCACGTCGTCCTGTCCACACACGACGATGAGGCGTCCCTGCGCTTCTACCGCGACGTGCTCGGTTTCCGGCTGCGGGACTCGATGAAACTGCCGCCGCAGATGGTCGGCAGGCCCGCCGACGGTGCCCCGGCGTGGCTACGGTTCTTCGGCTGCAACCCGCGTCACCACAGTCTCGCGTTCCTCCCGATGCCGACTCCCAGCGGCATCGTGCATCTCATGGTCGAAGTGGAGAACACCGACGATGTCGGTCTCTGTCTCGACCGGGCCATCCGCCGGAAGGTGCCGATGTCGGCGACCCTCGGGCGGCACGTCAACGATCTGATGCTCTCGTTCTACATGAAGACCCCCGGTGGCTTCGATGTCGAATACGGCTGCGAGGGACGTCAAGTGGACGACGAAAGCTGGATCGCCCGAGAGAGTACGGCGGTTTCCTTGTGGGGACACGACTTTTCAGTCGGCGCGCGTCCGCCGGGTCAGTCGTGACCCCGGTGACGGACCTCGGCGCGGACATCGATCCGGCACGGTTCCGCACGGTGCTCGGGCATTTCTGCACGGGCGTGGCGGTCGTGACCGGACACGACGGCGAGGCTCCGGTGGGCTTCGCGTGCCAGTCTTTCGCGGCGCTTTCACTGGATCCGCCGCTGGTGCTTTTCTGCCCTGCCAAGACTTCCCGGACGTGGGCGGTACTCGCCGAGTCCGGCCGGTTCGCCGTCAACGTGCTCGCCGAAGATCAGCAAGACGTCAGCGCGGTGTTCGGCGCGCGGGGCGCGGACAAGTTCGCGTCGGTCGACTGGACCCCCGCCCCGTCCGGATCTCCTTTGCTGACCGGGGCATTGACGTGGATCGACTGCACGCTCGAAGCGGTGCACGAGGCGGGGGACCATTACGTCGTCGTCGGCCGGGTCACCGCGCTCGGGGAACCGTCCGACGATCGGCCGCTGCTGTTCCACCGCGGGCGGTACACGGTGACCGAACCGGTGACGGACGCGCTCGCCGCGCTCATGCCGTGGCCGCGTCCCGACGACTGGCTTTAATCCGTATAAACGAAAAAATGTAAAGCTGTCCTTTCCGGTGGCTTCCGCTTAGCGTTTTCGGCGGAAGCTCACCAAGGAATGGGGACAGCAACGTGAATTCTCGCAGACTGGCCGGAATCGGGTTGGCCGCCGCCGTCGTCACGGTCTTGGCAGGCGTGACGCCGGCGCAGGCGGCCGAGGGCGCGATCGTCGGCGCCGGTGCGGAAGGCGCCGTCGCCGACAGCTACATCGTCGTGCTCAAGGACGGCTCGACCGCCGACAAGCCTTCGCTGGCAAGCAAGTTCGGTGGTGCCATCGGGCGGCAGTACACGCAGGGGATCAGCGGTTTTTCGGTGGCCCTGAAGGAGCGGCAGGCCAAACGGCTCGCGGCCGACCCGGCGGTCGCCTTCGTGGAACAGAACAAGGTGCTGCGCGCCGAGGCGACGCAGACGAATCCGCCGTCGTGGGGGCTCGACCGCATCGATCAGCGCGATCTTCCGCTCGACGGAAAGTACACTTATTCGACGACCGCTTCGAATGTGAACGTCTACGTTCTCGACACCGGGATCCGTGCCACGCACACCGATTTCGGCGGCCGGGTGAAGCAGGGTTACGACTTCGTCGACAATGACACCAACGCGGACGACGGTTACGGTCACGGCACCCATGTCGCGGCGACGATCGCCGGTGCGAAATACGGTGTCGCCAAGGGTGCTTCGCTGTACCCGGTGCGCGTTCTCGGCTCCGACGGAAGCGGCACGACCGCGGGGGTGATCTCGGGCGTCGACTGGATCACCAAGAACGCCAAGAAGCCCGCCGTGGCCAACGCCAGCCTTGGTGGTGGCGCGTCGACCGCGCTGGACACCGCGGTGCGGAACTCCATCAAGTCGGGGGTCACCTGGACGATCGCCGCCGGCAATTCCAACGTGAACGCCGCGAACACCTCGCCCGCGCGGGTCACCGAGGCGCTCACGGTCGCCGCGGCGGACCGCACCGACCGCCGCGCTTCGTTCTCCAACTACGGTTCCGTGGTCGACCTGTTCGCGCCGGGTGTCTCGATCACGTCGGCCTGGAAGGACAACGACACCGCGACCTACACCGGTAACGGCACCTCGTTCGCCGCGCCGCACGTGGCGGGTGCCGCGGCGCTGTACCTGTCGTCGCACACCGGCGCCACCGCGGCGCAGGTCGCTCAGGCGCTGATCAGCGCTTCGACTCCGGGGAAGGTCACCAACCCCGGTAGCGGCAGCCCGAACCGCACGCTCTACGTCGGATAGGTTCCCTCGGGGGTGGCTCGGTCCCGGCGCTGTGCCGGGACCGAGCTCTTTCGTCCGCGGGGCCGGGGCGGGCCGAGCAAGGAACGCAAGGCCAACGGCGGCAACGACAACAGTTGTTCGAGTTCGGCGAGCGCCCGGAGCGATTCCGGGCGTTCCGGTCTCCGTCTGCCGGACTGCCAATGGCTCAGCGTCGGCACACTGATGGAGACGCCGCGGAGTTCGAGGCGATGGCGGATCCGGTCGAGCGGGAGCCCGCTGGCCGTGATCGCCGCGCGCAGGGCCCGCGGGAACGGTTCTGGATGCAGGGTGGCGCCGGGGAAGATCTTCGGGGGCGACATGCACTGAAAGTAAGAAGCCGTATCTGGAGTGTCAACGGCGTCCGGCGGGCGTCTCAGCCGGTGAACCCGACGAAAGTCGGATCGGCTCACCCGCTTCGTGCAGGCTCCGCAACGCGAGCGAGTACGACTCGAGGAGCCCCGTCTCGTGATACGGGACGCCGATTTCCGCGCAGTATTCTTGGACGATGGGCCGGGCGCGGCGAAGATGCGGCGACGGCATACTCGGGAACAAGTGGTGCTCGATCTGGTAGTTGAGCCCGCCGAGCGCGACATCGACGACGCGGCCACCGCGGACGTTGCGTGAGGTGAGCACCTGCTTGCGCAGGAAGTCGAGTTCGGTGTCGCCGGACAGGATCGGCATCCCCTTGTGGTTCGGCGCGAAGATCGATCCCATGTAGACACCCCACAGTGCTTTGTGGACGATGAAGAAGACGAGTGCCTTGCCGGGCGAGAGGACCACGAGCAGCGCGCTGAAGTAGAGCGCGAAATGCGTCAGCAGCAAGGCCGCTTCGAGCCCGCGCCTTCGCAGACCCGGCTTCCAGACCGCGCGGATACCGGAGAAGTGCAGGTTCAGGCCTTCGAGGGTGAGCAACGGGAAGAACAGGAACGCCTGGTAGCGGCCGATGAACCGCGGAAGTCCCTTGCTGGCCCGCGCCTGCTCCTTCGACCACACGAGGATGTCCGGATCGACGTCGGGGTCGAGGTCCTCGTGGTTCGGGTTCGCGTGGTGGCGGGTGTGCTTGTCCATCCACCAGCCGTAACTCATGCCGACACCGAGATTGCCCGCGATCCGGCCGGCGATCTCGCTCGGGCGACGGGTCCGGAACACCTGGCGGTGCGCGAGATCGTGCGACAGCAAGGCGATCTGGCCGAACATCACCGCCTGGAACACGGCGATCCCCAGCTGCCACCAGGAATCCCCGATCGCGAAGAAGGCGATCCAGCCGCCGACGAAGAGGGTGGCGACCAGGCCGATGCGGAAGACGTAGTAGCCGGGACGGCGGTCGAGGAGGCCCGCTTCGCTGACGCGGCGGGACAGACGGGCGAAATCGCTGCCTGTGCGGAGGTTTGCGGTCACCGTTGTGAGTCTGGTTCGGGGCGGGGGCGGGGTGAATGCGGTGCGCCGGTGGGTTGGTGCGGGGGTTGGCCCTACCCTGAGGGGTGAGCGGCCCGTTCATGAAGGATTTGGGACATTCAATGTCCCAAATCCTTCATGAACGAGATCTTTTCGGCGTGACCGGACCTTTCGTGCGGGACGGAAGCCGATCTTGTCGGTGGCCTGTCGCATGGTGGCGGGGTGCGAAGAGGAACTTGGGCGTCTCACCCCCTGCTCACCGCTCCGGGCCACCCGGAGGTGGTCCGCGCGGCCGACCTCGAAGAGATCGGTGTTCCGCGACGGACCATCTCCCGGCGATGCGCCGCGGGCGGGCCATGGCAGTCGCTGCTGCCCGGAATCGTGCTGACCAACAATGGAGAGCCCTCCGACGAACATCGTGGTCGCGCTGCCCTGCTCCACGGCCGTGCGGGCGCGGTGCTCACCGGAACGTACGCGCTCCGTTGCCATGGTCTGGAGCGGCTTCCGGGGAAGGACGTCGTGCACGTCCTCATTCCCGCGAGCCGTGACGTGGCCGACGTGGGCTTCGTCCGGGTGGAGCGCACCAATCGCCTGCCACGACCTCATCTGAAAGCAGGTCTGCCGATGGCCCCCGTTCCCCGTGCCGTCGTCGACACCGTGCGACGGCTCACCAACGTGGACGAGGCCCAGGCGGTGATGGCCGAAGCCGTCCAGCGCCGCTTCTGCACCCCGGAGATGCTCGCCGACGAGCTCGGCCGAGGCCGCACCGCGGGAACCGCGATGCCGAGACGAGCACTGGCCCCACTGTTGGCGGGGGCGAGATCGGTGGCGGAAGCCGACGCGTGGCGTGTCTGGCGAAGATCCGGTCTCCCGGCGGGCCGGTGGAACGTGCCGATCCACGACGCCCAGGGTGGCTACATCGCCACCCCGGATTTCTGGTGCGACGAAATCGCCTTGGCCTGGGAGATCGACTCGTTCCTGCACCACACGAGCCTCGACGACCACCGTGCCACCGTCGCCCGCAACGCCCGATACGTCGCCGCGGGAATCGTCGTGCTTCAAACGCTGCCGTCCCGGCTGCGCACCGAACCCGACAAGGTGGTCG
The DNA here is from genome assembly GCF_000732925.1 of Amycolatopsis japonica. NCBI lineage: Bacteria > Bacillati > Actinomycetota > Actinomycetes > Pseudonocardiales > Pseudonocardiaceae > Amycolatopsis > Amycolatopsis japonica. Next base: position 5,650,547 of record NZ_CP008953.1, on the reverse strand, counting down.
CCGAGCTGCGGGCGGCGTTCCGCACCGCGCAAGCCCGCCCTCGTCCGCATGTCCTGGCCGCTTAGCCGCTAACCCCCGCAGCAGCCGCCCTAGCCGCATCGAAAGGAGCCCGGTCGAAAACGATCCGCAACTCCACGATCCGTCCCTCCCGCACCGTCAGCAACTCAGCCCCCGGCGCGCTCGCCACCGGCAGGGTCGCGGTGTCGTACATCAGCAACGCCGTCGTCTCGTCCCCGAACGCCGAAAGCAGGGTCGACCCGGTCAGGATCTCGGTGAACGGGCCCATGAACCCGCGAAACGCCTCCGCGCCGGAGAGCGGCCCGCCGGGTGTGTGGCAGACGATGTCGTCGGCGACGTAGGTCATCGCCTTCTCGAAGTCCTTGCCGGTCCACGCGCGGTGGTAGGAGAGTGCGACATCCAAGGCGGGACTGGTCATGATGGTTCCTTTCGTCGGTCTTCATCCAGTCAGACACCACCCCCGCCGCGAAAGGAACGGTCTGTGAGCACGAGGGCAACGGACGAGCAGTCGTTTCGCGAGCTCGCCGAGACGTATCGGCACGAGCTCCATCTGCACTGTTACCGGATCCTCGGCTCCCTCACCGACGCCGAGGACGCCGTCCAGGAGACGCTCCTGGCCGCATGGCGGGGCCTCGACGGCTTTGAGGGGCGCTCGTCGCTCCGCACCTGGCTGTACCGCATCGCCACCAACCGCTGCCTCAACGCGCTGCGGGACGCGGGCCGCCGTCGCCCACCGGAGCCGGTGCCGCCGTTCGACCCGCCGGAACCGAGTCGTCGCGGCGAGATGACCTGGTTGCAGCCGTACCCGGACGAGCTCCTCGAGCGCGTCGCCGACAGCGACCCTGGTCCCGAAGCGCGCTACGGGACCAGGGAGGCGATCGAGCTCGCCTTCATCACTGGCCTCCAGCTCCTCCCGCCGAGACAAGCCGCCACGCTCGTCCTGCGCGACGTACTGTGCTTCCCCGCCGGTGAGGTCGCGAGCATGCTCGGCACCACCGAGACGGCGGTCAAAGGCATCCTTCAGCGCGCCCGCGCCTCGCTCGACAAGCATCGCGAGAGCGCCGGGCACCGGCCGTCGCCTCAGGAACGCGAGCTGACCAGGCGATTCGCCGACGCCTTCACTGCGGGCGACCTCGACGGCGTCCTCGGCCTGCTCACCGACGACGCCTGGCTCGCAATGCCGCCGGCGCCGCACGAGTACCACGGCCTCGAAGCGATCGCCGGTTTCCTCCGCGTCACCATGGCCGTTCCGGTGGAGGGTTTCGCCATGACGCCGGCGCGGGCGAACAACCAGCCCGCCTTCCGCTGCCGCCATGGCGAGTCACCCGCCGGGCTGATGGTCCTCACCCTCGACGGGGATCGGATCCGCGCGATCACCCGGTTCCTGGATCAGAAGTAGTCAGCCAGGCGACGGCAGAGCGCGCCGATGTCCACGGCGGGCGCACCTGTCCACGAGGGACCGTCCATCCACCCGATCTCTCCGGGCGTTCCTCGATAGCGCACGAAAACGTGCTGATGGAAGTGCACGACGCTCCGCCCGGCGATGGCGGAGAACACGTGCTCCGGAGCCAGCTCCGCCCACAGGCCGCGAGCCGCACACCAGGCGGCAAGCGACACCGCCGACACTTCCTCCGCGGTCAGTTCGTCCAACGCCGCCACGTGCCGCCGGGTCTCCACGAACAGATACCCGGGGAACTCGCCGGGACGGTGCGACACCACGACCACGTCATCAGCCCACACGAGCGGACCGACCAAAGCCCCCTCACCCCGGTGCTTGGCACAAATCGCGCACTCCACCGAATCACGCTAACGAAGGCCGCACCCGCGCGAGATGCTCCCCAGGCGAGCCGAACAACCGCGCCGCGCCATGCGCCCGCTTGAAGTACCGATGCGCCGGATGCTCCCAGGTGATCGCGATACCGCCGTGCAGCTGGATCATTTCGCCCGCCACCGTCGCCAGCGCCTCCGAACAATGCACTTTCGCCACCGCAGCCAGCCTGCTCGACTCCGGAGCCGCGTAAGCCGCCGAGCGCGCGGTCTCCACCAGCACGTGGAGATCCGCCATCCGGTGCTTCAACGCCTGGAAACCGCCGATCGGCCTGCCGAACTGGTGCCGCTGCTTGCTGTACTCCACCGTCAGCTCGAAAGCCCGCGCCGCCGCACCGGCCTGTTCGGCGGCCAGGACGGCACACGCGACGTCCCGCAGCGCGCCGAGGTCGACGGGACCGAGCAGCCGGGCAGGAGCACTCTCGAAACGCACGCGGGCCAGCCGACGCGTTTCGTCCATCGCCGGAGTCCGCACACGCCGGGCATCGGAGACCTCGTACAGCGAACCATCGGCCACGACCAGGAGGATCTCGGCTTCGTCACCGTGGAGGACATAGTGCGCCTCACCCTCCACCGAGGAGTCGACGACACGGCAGGCAGGCGTGTCCCAACGGCCATCGGCGTCGGTCCAGGCCACCGCGCCGACGGTGCCTTCGGCGAGGCGGGGGAGCAGGCGCTCGCAAGCCTCGTCGTTGCCGGTGGCCAGGAGGGCGTGCACGGCGAGCACGGCCGAGCCGAGGAACGGGACGTCCGCGAGCACTCGGCCCAGTTCTTCGGCGACCAACTGTAGTTCCGTCATCCCGGCGCCGAGTCCGCCGAACCGCTCGGGCACGGCCAGCGCCGCCACGCCGATCTGTTCGCACAGCTCCGGCCAGGGATCCGCTTCCCGGTCCAGCAGTTTGCGGACACTGTCCCGCAGCGCGTCCTGCTCGGCGGTGAACGTCATGACAGCACCCGCTCCCGGTGGAATCGCGGCGTACCCCAGGCGCCGACCAGCGCGCGGACCCTGGTCAGGCGCAGGCCGAGCGCGTGCTCCGCGGTGTAGCCGATCGCGCCGTGCACCTGCAGCCCCGTCCGGGCGGCGAGATGCGCGGCATCGCCGCACGCCACCTTGGCCGCGGAGACGTCGCGACGGTCCAGGGTGACGGCCGCGCCGAACAGCAGCGGCTCCGCCAGCGTGAGCGCGGTCGCCACATCGGCCAGCAGATGCTTGACCGCTTGATACCCGCCGATCTCGCGCCCGTATTGCTTGCGTTGCGCCGCATAGGCGACCGACGTGTCGAGCAGCCACCGTCCCGCGCCGAGGAGTTGCGCCGCCGTGGCGAGACAGCCCAGTTCGAACGCGCGGTCCGCGTCGAGCGCCGTGCCGAGATCGTCGCCGGCCACCGGCGGGAACAGCCGCCGAGAACCGTCCACAGAGGACAGAAGCGCGCCGGGCGTGAACGCGCGCAACCTGCCGTTCTCGACCGCCAGACGAGCGTCCGCGACGTCGGAATCCAAGGCGTACGGCACGTGTGGTGCGTACGCGACCGAAGCCAGCGTCTCACCGGACGCGACCGACGTCAGCAGCTCGTCGTCCAGCAAGGACGGCAGGGCGGCCACGGTGTCTGTCCACGGACCGGGAGCGCAGTGGTAACCGAGCCGTTCGAAGCCGACGGCCAGATCGACCGGTGTGGCGCCGAGCCCGTCGTACTTCTCGGGGACCGCCAGCGCGGTCACGCCGAGTTCCGCCAGACGCCGCCAGATCTTGAGCCCGGGGCCCGGATCGCCCTCCGCCCAGGCGCGGTTGGCCGAGTCGGTGTCCACATCGGACAGAAGATCGTTCAGGCTGTGGGAGAACTGCTCCTGCTCGCCGGAGAGTGCGAACCTCATCGAGCCCCCTTCGGCAGGCCGAGCAACCGTTCGGCGACGATGGACCGCTGGATCTGGTCGGTCCCGCCGTAGATCGGTCCCGCCAGGGAGAACAGCCAGCCGTCGCTCCAGGCGCCCCGCAGTTCGGCGTCCGGACCGAGGATGTCGAGCGCCGTTTCGTGGAGCGCGACGTCGAGATGCGACCAGAACAGCTTGTTGACACTCGACTCCGGCCCGAGCTCGGCGCCACCGGCGAGGCGGGTGACCGTGCCCAGGGTGTACAGCTGGTAGGCCCGCGCGCCGATCCACGCGTCGGCGACCCGGTCCGCGGTATGCGCGGGGCGCCCCGCCTCCTGCCAGAGCGAGACCAGCCGGTCGGCCGCGGCGAGGAACCGGCCGGGGCTGCGCAACGACAGGCCGCGTTCGTTGTTCGCCGTGGTCATCGCGACCCGCCAGCCCTCGCCCGGCGTGCCGATCACGTCCTCGTCGGGGACGAAGACGTCGTCGAAGAAGATCTCGGCGAACCCCGGTTCGCCGTCCAGCTGGGGGATCGGCCGCACGGTGACCCCTGCGGCCCGCAGATCCACCATCAGATAGGTGAGTCCCTTGTGCCGCAACGACTCCGGGTCGCTGCGGAACAGGCCGAACGCGCGATCGGCGAACGTCGCCCGCGAGCTCCACGTCTTCTGCCCGCTGACCCGCCAGCCGCCGTCGCAGCGGGTCGCGGTGCTCCGGAGGGCGGCGATGTCGCTGCCCGCCTCGGGTTCCGACCACGCCTGCGCCCAGACCTCCGCCGAACGCGCCATCTTCGGCAGGATCCTGGCCTGCTGTTCTTCCGTGCCATGGGAGAACAGCGTGGGCGCGAGCATGAAGATGCCGTTCTGGTTGACCCGCAACGGCGCTCCCGCCGCGTAGTACTCCTCCTCGAACAGCACCCACTCCAGGAGGCTCGCGTCCCGGCCGCCGAACTCACGTGGCCACGAGACGACCGACCAGCGGGCGTCGGCCAGCCGGGACTCCCACTCGCGGTGCTGAGCGAATCCTTCGGCGGTGTCGAACGACTTCAGCGGCTCGGCGGGGACGTTCGCGGCGAGCCAGGAACGGGCTTCGTCGCGGAAGGCGAGTGTCCGCTCGTCCAGGTCGAGGTTCATCACGAACTCGCGTCCCGCATCGAGCGCGCGTCCTGCCCGCCCAGCGAGTCGCCGCCGGAGACCTCGGCGTTGTGCGCGTGCGCGAAATGATGCAGCCCGAACACGGAGTCCATTCCGGACCGGAGACCCATCAGATCCTCGGCCTGGTTGACGGCCTTCTTGGCGAGCGCGAGCCCCATCCGCGGCATCACCGCGATCTTCTCCGCCAGCGCCATCGTCTCGGTTTCGAGGTCGGCGCGGGGGACGACGCGGTTCAGCATGCCCCATTCCTTGGCCTGTTGCGCTGTGAAGCGCTCTCCGGTGAACAGCACCTCCTTGGCCGCGCGCGGGCCGAGGACCCAGGGATGCGCGAAGTACTCGACGCCGGGAATTCCCATCCGCACCACGGGATCGGCGAAGAACGCGTCGTCGGAGGCGACGATCATGTCGCATACCCACGCCAGCATCAAAGCGCCCGCGATGCACGCGCCCTGCACACTCGCGATGGTCGGCTTCGGGATCTCGCGCCACCGGCGGCACATGCCGAGGTAGACCTCGGACTCGCGGGCGAACCGCTGATCACCGCCCTCGGCGCCGACGTGGTCCCACCACAGCACCGCCTTGCGTTCGAACGAGACGTCCACGTCGCGTTCCGGTGTCCCGATGTCGTGCCCGGCGGAGAAATGCTTGCCCGCGCCGGCCAGCACGATCACCTTGACCTCGGGATCGTCGACGGCGCGGGTGAACGCGGCGTCGAGCGCGTAGGTCATCGCCGAGTTCTGCGCGTTCCGGTACTCCGGCCGGTTCATCGTGACGACGGCCACCGGCCCGCGCCGCTCGTACTCGACGGTCATCCGTTCTCCTCCCGCAACACGCGTTTCAGTACCTTCCCCGACAGGTTTCGCGGAAGCTCCGCCACGAAGTCGACAAATCGAGGAGTCTTGTAGTTGGCCAACCGGCCTTCGCAATGGGCAAGTACGTCCTCTGTGGACAGTGAGGCCTCAGGGGTGAGCCGGATGAACGCCTTGCCGACCTCGCCGAGCCGTTCGTCCGGCACGCCGACGACGGCGGCTTCGGCGACCCCGGCCAGGCGGCTCAGCACTTGCTCGACCTCGGCCGGGTAGACGTTGAACCCGCCGCAGACGTACATGTCCTTGATCCGGTCGACGATCTTCAGGTACCCGCGTTCGTTCAGCACGCCGACATCACCGGTGTGCAGCCAGCCGTCGGCGTCGACGGCCTTCGCGGTGGCGTCAGGATCGTCGAGATAGCCGAGCATCACGTTGGGCCCGCGCAGCAGGACTTCGTCGTGCTCGCCGAGTTTCACTTCGAAGCCGGCCGTCGCGCGGCCGGAGAAGTTCGCCACCAGTTCGATGTCGTCCTCGGGGCGGGACATCGTGGCCACCACCGCTTCGGTGAGGCCGTACGCGGTGAGCACCGTGTCGATGTCCAGGTCCGTCCGCATCCGCTCGACGAGTGTCACCGGCACGGTGGCGGCACCGGTGACCGCGAGCCGGAGGCTGGAGAGGTCGTGGTTCCCGCGTTCGGGCGCCTCCAGGAGTACCTGGTAGATCGTGGGCGCGCCGGGCAGCACGGTGATCCGCTCGGATTCGATGAGCCGCAGGGTCTCCCGGACGTCGAAGGTGCGTTGGGGCACCAGGGTCGCGCCCCGCAGCACGACGGCGAGGATGCCCGCCTTGTAGCCGAAGCTGTGGAAGAACGGGTTGATCACGAGGTACCGGTCTTCTTCGGACAACCCGCCGCACTCGGCCCAGGCTTCGGCGACGCTCAGTGCCTGCCGATGGCTGCTCATCGCGCCTTTGCTGCGGCCGGTGGTCCCGGAGGTGAACAGGATGTCGCTGACGTCGCCGGGTTGTGCGGGACTCACGAAATCGCTGTCGAGACCGGAGAGTGCCTCCCATTCCGTGACGCCGTCGACGGGCTCCTCGGGGCCTTCGACGGGGATGCGCACCACGGTGCCCGGGCGAGCGGAACCGAGGTCCGCCAGCCGGTCCGTGCCGAGGAACGTGCCGGTGATCGCCAGCGCGGAAACCTTCGCGCGTTCGAGGATATCGACGGTTTCGCGCGCGGTGAAGCGGGTGTTGACCGGGATCAGCGTCGCGCCGGCGTACAGCGCGCCGAGCCCGGCGACGACCCAATGCCAGGTGTTGGGGGAACAGATCGCGACCCGTTCGTGGCCCTCGAAGAACCGCGCGGTCTGCCGCACCCGGCGGGCGAGTTCGGCATAGGTGAGCCGGACTTCGCCGTCGACCAGCGCTTCCCGGCCGGCGAAGCGCTCCGCGGCCCTGTCGAGCGCCGCCGGGATGGTTCCTTCAATCATCGAAGTCTCCCTAGCAAGTGCTTGGTAGGGTAGCCTACGCAGCAGGCTCTGGTTTGGCTAGAGGAGGCAGGCGTGGCTCAGGACGGTTTCCGTGACCGTGTGCGCACCTGGCTGGCGGAGAACCTGCCGCCGGAACTGCGCGGTTCGGGTGGTCCGGGGCGGGAGCACGAGGCCTTCGACGAACGCGTGGCGTGGGAGCGGCGGCTCGCGGCGGCGGGCTGGACCTGCGTCGGCTGGCCGGTCGAGCACGGCGGACAGGGCGCGACGCTCGACCAGCAGGTCGTCTTCCACGAGGAGTACGCGCGAGCGAACGCCCCGGCGCGAGTGAGCCATCTCGCGCAAGAACTCCTCGGCCCCACGCTCATCGCGTTCGGCACGCCGGAACAACGGAAGCGGTTCCTTCCGCCGATCGTGGCCGTCGAAGAACTGTGGTGCCAAGGCTATTCCGAACCCGGCGCCGGTTCCGATCTCGCCGCCGTGGCGACCACGGCGACCCTCGAAGGCGACGAGTGGGTGCTGAACGGCCAGAAGGTGTGGACGTCCCTCGCGCACGTCGCCGACTGGTGTTTCGTCCTCGCCCGCACCGAGCCCGGCTCGAAACGCCACAAAGGACTGTCCTATTTGCTCGTCCCGATGAACCAGCCCGGTGTCGAGGTCCGGCCGATCCAACAGCTCACTGGGACTTCCGAGTTCAACGAGGTCTTCTTCGACGGCGCCCGCACGGCGAAAGACCTCGTGGTCGGCGAACCCGGCGACGGCTGGCGCGTGGCGATGGGCACCCTCGCCTTCGAACGTGGGGTCGCGACGCTCGGGCAGCAGGTCGGCTTCCGCCGGGAACTCGAAGAACTCACCAGGATCGCGCCGGACGACCCGGTGATCGCCGAACGGATCGACCGCGCCTGGGTGGGCCTGGAGGTCATGCGGGCGCAGGCGATCCGCACTCTCGGCGACTCGTCGCCGGGCGTGGCCGAGGTGTCCAAACTGGTCTGGGCGAACTGGCATCGCGACCTCGGGGAGCTCGCGATGCTCGTCCGCGGCGCGCGGGGAATGGTCGCGGAAGACGGGCTCGACGCCTGGCAACGGCTCTTCCTCTTCACCCGCGCCGACACGATCTACGGCGGATCCAACGAGATCCAGCGCAACGTCATCGCCGAGCGGGTGCTCGGCCTGCCAAGGGAGGTACGTCCGTGATCCCGGTGCCGAAGTACCCCGAGGGGGCGAATCTCCTGCGGGACAAGGTGGTCGTGGTGACGGCGGCGGCCGGCACCGGGATCGGTTCCGCGGTGGCGAAACGCGCGATGGAAGAGGGCGCCCGCGTCGTGATCAGCGACTGGCACGAGCGGCGGCTGGGCGAGAAGGCCGCCGAGCTCGTTGACGTGCACGCGATTCCCTGCGACGTCACGCAAGAAGATCAGGTACAGGCGCTCATCGACGGCGCCGCCGCGCGCTACGGCCGGATCGATGTACTCATCAACAACGCCGGTCTCGGCGGTACGAAGTCCATTGTGGACATGACTGACGACGAATGGGCGCGGGTCATCGACGTGACCCTCAACGGCACGTTCCGCGCGACGAGGGCCGCGGTGAACCGGTTCATCGCCCAAGGCGACGGAGGGGTGATCGTCAACAACGCGTCGGTGATCGGCTGGCGCGCGCAGGCCGGGCAGGCCCATTACGCGGCCGCGAAGGCGGGTGTCATGGCGCTCACCCGGTGTTCCGCCGTCGACGTCGCCGAACACGGCATCCGGGTCAACGCGGTCGCGCCGAGCCTGGCGATGCATCCGTTCCTGGCCAAGGTGACCAGCGACGAACTGCTCACCGAACTCACCGCGCGCGAGGTCTCGGGGAGGGCGGCGGAACCGTGGGAAGTGGCGAATGTGATGGTGTTCCTCGCCAGTGAGTACTCCTCGTACCTCACCGGCGAGGTCGTGTCCGTGAGTTCCCAGCATGCGTGAGGTAGCGATGAAAGCCAGCCCAGGGTCCCGCCGCGCCGAACTGCTCGCCCTGGCGGCGAAGCTGTTCGCCGAGCGCGGGTACGTCTCCACCACCGTGCGGGACATCGCGGACGCGGCGGGCATCCTTTCGGGCAGCCTCTACCACCATTTCGACTCGAAGGAGTCGATGGCCGACGAGATCCTCACCGGATTCCTCGACGAACTCTTCGGCGCCTACGCCGAGATCGTCGCGGAAGGGAAAGGCCCGCGGGAAACGCTCGAAGCCGTCGTCGTGGCGTCGTTCGAATCCATTCACCGGCGGCCCGCCGAGGTGGCGATCTACCAATCCGAGGCGAAGCATCTCATGCAGTTGCCGCGGTTCGGCTACCTCAACGACCGCAACACCGAATTCCGCAAACTGTGGAACGGGATCCTCACCGACGGCATCGCGGCCGGCGTGTTCCGCGAGGACCTCGACGTCGAACTGACCTACCGGTTCATCCGCGACACCGTCTGGGTGGCGGTGCGCTGGTACAACCCCGGCGGCACGCTGAGCGCGGACGACGTCGCGCAGCAGTACCTCGGGATCCTGCTGGACGGCATCGCGACGAAGAGGAGGCGGCGTGGCTGAAGCTTATGTCCTGGACGCGGTCCGGACCCCGGTCGGCAAACGCGGGGGAGCGCTCAGCGGTGTCCATTCCGCCGACCTCGGCGCCCACGTCATCCAGGCCGTCGTCGAGCGAACGGGGGTCGAGGCCGACCTGGTCGACGACGTCATCCTCGGCTGTTGCGACACGCTCGGACCGCAGTCCGGGAACATCGCGCGCACGGCCTGGCTCGCCGCGGGTTTCGGGCACCACGTGCCGGGTGTGACGATCGACCGGCAGTGCGGTTCGAGCCAGCAGGCCGTGCACTTCGCCGCGCAGGCCGTGCTGTCCGGGACGATGGACCTCGTCCTCGCCGGCGGCGTGCAGAACATGAGCGCCATCCCGATCAGCGCGGCGATGCTGGCCGGGCGCGAGTACGGCTTCGAAGACCCGTTCTCCGGCTCGAAGGGCTGGCAGGAGCGGTACGGCAGCGTCGAGGTCTCGCAGTTCCGCAGTGCCGACATGATCGCCGAGCACTGGGATCTGACCCGTGAGGCGATGGAGGAGTTCGCCTTCCGCAGCCATCGGCGCGCGATCGCCGCCATCGACGAAGGCCGCTTCGCCGCCGAGATCGCTCCGTTCGCCGGTGCCGCCCTGGACGAGGGGCCCAGGCGCGACACCAGCTTGGAGCGGATGGCCGGCCTCAAACCGCTGAGCGAGGGTTCGCGCATCACCGCGGCCGTGGCCAGCCAGATCTCGGACGGCGCCAGCGCGGCCCTCATCGCGTCGGAGAAGTTCGTCGAGGAGCACGGGCTCACCCCGCGCGCCAGGATCCACCACCTTTCCGTGCGGGCGGCCGATCCGGTGTGGATGCTGACCGGGCCCATCCCGGCGACCGCGCACGCGCTGCGGAAGACCGGGCTGAGCATCGACGACATCGACCTGTTCGAGGTCAACGAGGCGTTCGCGAGTGTCGTCCTGGCGTGGATCGAGGAAACCGGCGCCGATCCGGACCGCGTCAACGTCAACGGCGGCGGGATCGCGCTCGGCCATCCCATCGGGGCGACCGGGACGAAACTGTTCGCGACTCTGCTGCACGAACTCGAACGGCGGGGCGGCCGCTACGGGTTGCAGACGATGTGCGAGGGCGGCGGCACGGCGAACGTCACCATCATCGAGCGGCTTTGACACCCCACACGGCTAGTGCCGACGCGCTGAACAGCGCGCCGAGCAGACAGACGCCCGTCCAGCCGGCGACGGCGTAGACGGCGGTCGAGCCGATGGCGCCCAGGCCGCTGCCGACGGAGTAGAAGATCATGTACCCGCCGATCAACCTGCTTCCGGCGTCCGGCCGGAGCGGGTAGATCAGGGTCTGGCTCGTGACGTGCACGGCCTGGACGGCGAGGTCGAGCAGGATCGCGCCGACCACCAGCGCCCACAGCGACGTGCGGGTGAAACCCAGCGGTAGCCAGGAAAGCAGGAGCAGGCCGAGCGCGAGCCCGGTCGTCCACCGCGCCCGGCCGCGATCGGCGAGCCGTCCCGCGGGGGCCGCCGCCAGCGCGCCCGCGGCCCCGGCCAGCCCGAACGCGCCGATGGCGGTGTGCGACAGGCCGTCCTCGCTGAGCGGCAAGGCGACCGAGCTCCACAACGTGCCGAACGCGGCGAAGATCAGCAACGCCAGCGTTCCGCGTGTCCGGAAGACCGGCTCCTCGGCGAAGAGGGACAACGTGGACCGCAGCAACCGCCCGTAGCCCATGGTCTTGCCCGGCGCCGTGGCGGGAAGGATGCGATACAGCACGATCGCGATCACCACCGTCACTCCGGCGGACACGACGTACACCGCGCGCCAGCCGGCGAGGTCGGCCAGTGTGCCGGACACCGTGCGCGCGAGCAGGATCCCGAGGACGACGCCGGTCGTCACGAGACCGACCACGCGTCCGCGTTCGGCGGGCGCGGCCAGCGACGCCGCGAACGCGACCAGGAGCTGCGTGACCACCGCGAGCACGCCGATCGCCGCCATCCCGGCGAACAGCGTCAAGCCGTTCACGGCGGTCGCGGTGATCAGTTCGGCGATCGCCAGCAGCGTCAGCAGACCGGCGACGAGCCGCCGCCGGTCGAGCAGGTCGCCGAGCGGGACCAGGAGAAACAGGCCGAGGCCGTAGCCGAGCTGGGTGAGCGTGACGATGCCGCCGACGGTCGAGGAGGCGATACCGAGCTCGGTGCCCATGGTGACGAGCAACGGCTGGGCGAAGTAGATCGTGGCGACGGCCGTCCCGGCGGCCACGGCGAACAACAGGACGACACCGCGATGCACAGACCCTCCAGATGGTTTCAACTTGCTACCACCTGACGGTAGGGCACTGCGGTTGTAAGATGCAACCATGGTCAAGCGGACGACGTTCGACGAAGCCTCCTGCCCGGTGGCGCGCTCGGTCGACACGATCGGCGACTGGTGGTCGCTCCTGATCGTGCGTGACGCCTTCGACGGTGTGCGCCGCTTCGGGGAGTTCCAGCGCAGCCTGGGCGTCGCGAAGAACATCCTGTCCGCGCGGCTACGGGCGCTCGTCGGGCACGGGGTGCTCGAAGTGGTCCCGGCTTCGGACGGGAGCACGTACAGCGAGTACGTCCTGACGCCGAAGGGACGGGACCTGTTCCCGGTGATCGTCGCGCTGCGGCAATGGGGCGAGGCGCATTTCTTCGCCGATGGGGAGGCGCGGTCGGAACTGGTGGATCGCGAGGGCGGGCTTCCGTTGCAGGGCCTGGAGATCCGGGCCGCGGACGGGCGCCTGGTCGGCCCGGACGACACGGTGGTGGTGAAGCCGCCGTCCTCGTAGATCGGGGCCCTCCCAGGTGAGTCAAGCCTGGAAGGGCCCCGACCGGATACGGGGAGCCCGGAGGGCGGTACCCGACGGAGCCCGAATCACCGTCGGTCCGGTACCTCCCGGCGTCCCCAGGGGGTGGCGGTGGGTGCGGAGGCCCAGCTGCCCACCGCCACCTGAGGGGACCGCGGCCGCCGCGCGCGGCCCCGGTCCGTTCGCGCTCCCGGGTCACCCGGCGGGAACGCGAGCCCAGGGCATCCTTTCCGGCGCCGGAACGGCCTCGGTCGGGGTCTCGGACAGGAAGTCCCGCTCGAACGGGGCGAGGATGTCCTCCCCGATCGGCGTGTCCGCCGGCGAAGGAGCGGGCGCGGGGAACACCGGCTCGGGCACCGGCAGCCGCCGGTCGAGTTCGGCGGTCCAGTGGATCATCGCCTTCGGCCGGTCCCAGCCCGCCGCGCCGATCAGCCTGCCGTCGCGGACGAAACCGGTGACGCCGTCGGAAAGTTCGATCGTGTCCTTGCCCAGCGACGGCATCCCGACGGTCTGCAACCGCGCGTCGTAGAGGGACGACCAGGCGCGGGGGAGCGGCGTGTACGGCCGCGCGTTGCCGCGGCCCAGCATCAGGCTTTCCGCCGCCGCGCGCCCGGATTCGACGCCGTTCATCCAATGCTCGACCCGTCGGGGGGTCTCGTCGATCCGCAGGTTCGGCCATTTCGCGACGTCACCGGCGACCACGACGTCCTCCGCCCCGGTGGCGAACAGGGTCGCTTCGCAGAGCACGCCGTCGTCGATGGTCAGCTCCGAGCCGCGCAGCCAGTCGACGGCCGGCACGCTGCCGATCGAAAGCACCACGCAGCTGGCGACCAGGAACTGGTTGTTGGTCAGGTGCAGGCCGACCGTCTCCTTGGTGCTGATCCAGTTCCGCACCTCGGTGTTCATCGCCAGCTTCGCGCGATGGTGCTGATGCTCCTTGGTGAGCGCCGACGCGATCCGCTCCCCGAAGCGGTGCAAAGGCGCCTTCGCGTGGCCGATGAGCGTGACGTCCCGGCCCATGTACCGCATCGACGCGGCGAACTCGTTCCCGATCAGGCCGCTGCCGATCACCACGACGGATTTGTTGCTGTTGCCCAAAGCCCGCCGGACGGCCAGTGAATCCTCCACGGTGCGCAGCACCCGGACCCGGGGGTCGTGGCGCGGGGAGCCGGGGAGATGCCGGGGATAGACGCCGGTCGCGATGATCAACCCGTCGTACCACAGGGATTCCCCGCCCGGCAGGTGCACCGTGCGCTCCTTGCTGTCCAGCCAGGTCGCGCGGGTGCCGAGCCGCCAGTGGACGTCCAGGTCCAGGTACGGCTCCAGGCTCGCGGCCACCGGTTTCACCCCGCCGGTGACGAGCTCCTTCGACACCATCGGCCGGTGGTACGGCTTCCGCGGCTCGTCGCCGACCAGCACGATCTCGCCGTCGAAACCGAGCTCCCGCAACCGTTCCGCGGAGCGGAGCCCGGCGACGCCCGCGCCGACGATGACGATCCGATCTCCGTCACTCATCGTCGTACGCTCCTTCTCCCTTGACTCTGATGGCCTGTTTCGGGCAGAGCCGCGCGGCGGAGATGGCCTGGTCCAGCCCGTCCCGGTCGACCATCCGGCGGATGCGGAGCTTGCCGTCCGGCCCGATCTTGAAGGTGGACGGCGCCTCCATCTCGCAGAAGCCGAAGATCTCGCACCGCTCGTTGTCGACGCTGACGCGGGTGCCACGCCGTATGCTTCCGAAGATCATCTTTCGTCTCTCCAAGTCTTCAGACCAGCTCTTCGACCAGGCCAAGGCGTTCCAGGTACCGGGTCGGCGTGAACCGCAGCGCGGTCAGCAGCACCACGGGGACCAGCAGGGTGATCCCGCCGAACCACAGCAGGCCGAGATGTCCGTTGGCCATGGCGCCGAAGAACGAATGCAGCGCGGTGATCCCGACCGCCGGATAGGCGAGGCGGTGGATCCACAGGAAACGCCGATAGGAACTGAACCGGCTGATCCCGCCGGTCAGCGCGACGGCGATCATGACCTCGAGCCCGACGACGCCGAGTTCGTGCCGCGCCAAGGTGCCGGGCAGGAGCGGGATCGAGATCTGCGCCAGGGTGAAACCGTCGGGCAGGAACAGGAACGACATCGCGTGCACGACGCCGAACGACAGCGTCAGGATGCCGAGCACCATATGCGAGTTGCGCAACGCCTTCCGCCCGGTCAGCGACTTGATCCAGCCGGTCGCGGTGAACACGCCCCAGCACAGGGTGAGGCACATGAAGCCGTACGAGATCCGGGCGGAGGTCTGCGCCATGCCCTTGATGCCGGGGTCGGTGTCCGATTTCTGGGTCAGCACGATCACCACCTCGGACCACTGGTCATACATTGATCTCTCCTGGGGCACTGGGAACCGGATCCGGTTCGGGGACGGCCGCGCGGTTGCGGGTCCGGGTGTTCTTGCTGCGCAGGGCCCGCACGGCGAGGAACAGTCCACCGCCGATGGCCACCGCGAGCAGGAGGCCGAGCGCGAAGTCGCCGAAACCGACGTCCATCGCGGCGTTGGCCGAATTCGACTGCGGCACCGGGGCCTCCGGCATCAGCGACTGGTCGACGACACCGGTGCTCTCCAGCAGCGTCATATGCCGCAGCACCGCCTGATTGGCCGTGGTGGCGTAATCACGGACGACGTCGTTGCGGGTACCGGCCCTGACCTGCGCGATGATGGGGAACAGCACCCCGTGCGCGTACCGGAGCCGGTTGGCGAAGATCCGGTCGAACTCGGTGTCGTCGCGGGCGGCCTTCATCTCGCCGAGCCACGCGGACTGCTGATCCGACGGCTCGGCCGGCAGGGCGATGCCGAACCGGTCGGCGATGGCGTGCGTCGCGGTGTCGAGCCTGCCGTGGTCGATCATCAACGTCCGGCCGACTTCGCGGGTGCGCTTGCTCTTCCCGCGTTCCTGCGCCCACATCCCGGCGGGCATTTCCCACAGCCCGGCCAGTTTGACGTTGACGATCAGGTTCTTGTCCGCCGCGGAGAGTTCTTGGGCGTGCGCGTCGCCGACGGGTCCGAAAAGGCTCACCGCGGCCGCGATCAGCAGGACGAGCAGCGGGCGGACGGGTCTGGGGAGATCAGATGCCGAGGTCATCGGCCTGCCAGGTCTCGGCGGTGAGCAGCACCTTCGTCCCGTCCGGCTTGGCGGGGAACCACGCGTCGTCGACGCCCTGCCCGCCGGTGTTGCCGGGCATCGCGTCCTTGGCGTTGCGGTAGAGCGGCCAGCCCGCGAGCGTGACCTGCTCGGTGCCGTCGTCCCTGGTCACGGTGCCGACCAGGGCGCGATCGATCCCGGTCACCACGAGGTCGGGGCCGGCCTTGGCGGGAATCCAGGTCCGCGCACAGGTTTCGGCGCAATTCGATTTGGGCGGATTCACCGTGTCCTTGTCGTAGCGGTACAGCGTGAAGCCGCTGGTGTCGGTGACGATCGGCCCGAGGTCGAACAGGATCGCCGCCGTGACACCGGGGGCGGGTTCGGCCGCGGGGTCGGGCATTCCCGGGATCTGCGCTGTGCCCGCGGTCGAGGCCGCGCCGGGAGAGCCGTTCGGTCCCGCGGTACCGGTGGTGCAGGCGGCGGTCAGCGCGACCGCGGCCAGGACGAGGGGCAGAGGTATGACCGAGCGTGACACGGGGTTCACGGAAATCCTCCTGTCGGGGCAGAGGAGAACGCCATCACCGCGGGGAGATGGTGTGCAGGCAGGTTTAATTCCACTGTGGACATTCAAGAGGGACATCCATGATCCACAGTGGATTCGGCGGTGCGGGGGACAACGCCGGGTCGGGGGTCTTCGGTAGGGGATACGGTCACGGGGAGGGAACGGTTCAAAAAACTTTCCCTCGTGCGATGAACCGGGCCGGAACGGTTTTGGTACTGGACTTATCGCCCCTGATCCCACAAAGATGTGCCGCGTGGGACGCCACTCTCGGATACTGCAGCCAATTGTCGATCATGAACCCGCGTCGAACGGGCATGACGACCTCATCAGGGCGTTGTACCAGGAGTTCGGATCGAGCCTGATGGCGTTCGTGCTGAAGCTGACCGGTCACGATCGCCAGTGGGCCGAGGACGTGGTCCAGGAGACGCTCATCAAGGCGTGGCGCAACGCCGGCAAACTCGACCGGCAGCCGGAAATGCTGCGTGCGTGGCTGTTCACCGTGGCCAGGCGCATCGTCATCGACGGCTGGCGGAGCCGGAGTGCCCGCCCTCAAGAGGTGGAGGAACTGGAGTCGGATTCGATCGGAGTGCCGGACGAATCGGAGAAGACGCTCGCGGCCATGATCGTTTACGAGGCCCTGCGCAATCTTTCCCCGGAACAACGTGAAGCCGTCCAGCAGACCTACCTGCGTGACCGCACCGTGAACGAGGTCGCGGCGACGCTGGGGGTTCCGCCGGGTACGGTGAAATCGCGGATCCACCACGCTGTGCGCGCGCTGCGCAGGGCGCTGCAGGAGCGGGGGTGAGCGAGGTGTCCGGAGCCGTCCACACGGATATCGCCGCCTACGTGCTGGGCGTCCTCGGCGAGGAGGATCACGCCAGGTTCGAGGCGCATCTGCTGGAGTGCCCCGAATGTCAGGTCGAGCTGGTGGAGATGTACCACCTGCCCGACATCCTGGACATGGTCAAGAAGAGCTGGCCGGATCCGCCCGTGAAGGGCCCTGGCCCCCGGGTGCTGCGGATGCTGCTCGCGGACGCCGCCAAGGCGGGCCGCCGGCGCAAGGTCGTCCGGCTGGCGACGGCGGCCGCCGTGCTCGTGCTCGTCGTCGGCGGACCGCTCACGGTTCTTTCGCTCACCGATCGTGAGCCGGTCGTCACGCAGGCCGCGCCTTCCGTCGTGACCTCGGTGGTGCCGTCCCCGTTGTCGTCACGGGAACGCGAGGCGGGCCCGGACGGCGGCGCCGCCCCGTTCGGCTGGTCCGAGGCGGGCAACGCCGTCGCCGCCGAGGTCACGGTGCAGGAGAAGGAGTGGGGCAGTGCGGTCGAGCTCGAACTGCGCGGCCTCATCGGGCCGATGACCTGCCAGCTTTTCGCCTACTCCCACGGCGGAGAGGCGTACGTCGTCAACAACTGGAGCGTGCCGTCCAAGGGGTACGGCGTGCCGGGTTCCCCGGATCCCCTCGTCATCACCGGTTCGACGGCGTTGCAGAAGGCCGACATCGAACGGTTCGAGGTGCACAAGCGGGACGGCACCGTGCTGGCCGTCGTGCGCCGGTAAGCCACGAGCCGTCCGCCTGGACACGCGTGTCGTCCGTCTGATCACGTGTGTCGTCCCTGCAGTCACGCGAAACCGCCCGGCCCCCGGCATCACCGACACGACGCGAAGGGGCCCATCGCCGCATCAGACGCAGCGAGAGTCCCCTTCAGTCCAGCTGACGACCACGAGACCTTTGCCCGGTTCTCAATATAACGGAAAGATAACGGCCGGATCGCGTTTTGAACCGGATCCACAGGGGAGCCGTATCTCCAGATAGCCGGATCTGAATCGGCGGGCGAACAGAAGGGTTCGCCGCGAATGCGGCTATTTCCCGTATTCGACGAATGCGTGGCTCATGCCCGGGCGCGAGTGATCGGCGTGCCCGGAAACGAATGAGGTGAGCAGCCAATGGCACGAAATCAAGGGCGCCATCGTATCGCCCGCAGGACCAAGATCGCGACCGCGTTGCTGGGCCTGTCGATCGCGGTCGGCGGGCTGGTGGTGTCCACCACGACCGGCGACCCCGAGCGCGCTTCCGCGGACGAGGTGGACAAGTCGCAGTTCGTGGACATCACGAAGGTGCGGCCGAACGTCGAGGAGCCGCGGCCGGGCCGGAACGCGTCCACGGGTTCGTTCACCGTCGACTGCGGCAGGAACGAGAACGGGCATTTCAATCCCGACAACTTCATCGCGCAGCCGGGAATCCGCAACGGTGCCCAGCATCTGCACGATTACGTCGGAAACCTGTCCACGAACGCGGATTCGGACAACGACAGTCTGCTGGGCGCCGGTACCACCTGCGCGAACGGCGACGAATCCGCGTACTTCTGGCCGGTGGTGCGGATCGACACCGAGGAAGAAGCCGGACAGCGGCAGAACCGCGACGGCGACCGGAATCGACGGCGGGACCAGGACAACCAGAACCAGGACAACCAGAATCAGAACAACCAGAATCAGAACAACCAGAACCAGGACAACGAGCAGGAGCAGGCTCAGCTCGAAGAACCGAACGCGGACAACGAACTCGCCGGCAACGACGGTGACATCCAGCGTCCCGCGGTCGTCGACATCACCTTCAAGGGCAACGCCCGCGAGAAGGTGAAGGAGATGCCGAAGTTCCTCCGGATCCTTTACGGTGACGCGAAAGTCACCACGAACGGCCCCGCCAACGCGCGGGAGAGCTGGACGTGCACCGGCTTCGAGAACAGGCTCATCAAGCAGTACCCGATCTGTCCCGAGGGCAGCGACGTCAAACGGGTGCACACGTTCCCGAGCTGTCTGGACGGGAACAACATCGACAGCGAAAACCACCGGGACCACATCAAGTACCCGGACGAGAACGGCGAATGCGCCAACGGCCTCACCGCCGTCCCGGAGCTCACCATCTCGCTGACCTACGAGATCCCGCGACAAGTCCAAGTCAACGGACAGTACAAAGTGGACTCGTTCCCCGAGGAGGACCACAACCCCTTCTCCGACCACGACGATTTCGCGAACGTGATGCCGGGCCGGGTCATGGACCGACTCGTCGACTGCGTCAACGAAGGCCGCAAGTGCCGCGAATGACGCCCTGAAGCGGAAGCAGGATCCTGCGAAGAGAAAGGAAGAAACTCCGGCCCGGCGGGTCCCCCCTACACCTCACCCACCCGCCGGGCCGGCCCTACCCGGAAACCGATCGACACAACTGAAGAACGCTCCGCAAGCATTCACCCAGCCCTGCCGGCGGCTTCCCGAGGGAAGTCGCCGGCAGGGTCTTTTCGGTAGGTTGGCCGCATGGGTGAACAGAAGGACCGCATGCTGCGCGGCGAGCTGTACCGGGACAACGACCCCGAACTGGTCGCGGATCGCAGGCGCGCGCAGGCACTCGTCGACCGGTTCAACGGCACCGGCGCCGAGGAGACCGGTGAGCGGGACACGATTCTGCGTGAACTGCTGGGAAAGCTCGGCGAGGGTTCCTGGATCATGCCGCGGTTCCAAAGCGACTACGGCTACCTGATCGAGATCGGCGCCAACAGTTTCCTCAACTACGACGCCATCCTGCTCGACTGCGCGCCGATCAAGATCGGCTCGGACTGCTCGATCGGCCCGCGCTGCCAGCTGCTGACCGCGCTGCACCCCATGGAGGACCACGAACTGCGGCGGCAGCGCTGGGAATCGGCCGCGCCGATCACCATCGGGAACAACGCCTGGTTCGGCGGCGGGGTCATCGTGTGCGCCGGGGTCACCATCGGGGACGACGTGGTGGTGGGCGCGGGCAGTGTCGTCACGCGTGACCTGCCGTCGAAGGTGTTCGCCGCGGGCAATCCGGCCCGCGTCATCCGGGAGCTCTAGCGGTCGACCGGCGTGATCTTGGTGCGCCTGCTGTGCTCGAACACCATCGAGGTGCGCACGTCGGCCACTTCGGGGCGTTCGGTCAGTTTGTCGATCACGAAGGCGTAGAGGGCGTCGTTGTCGGGCACCGCGACATGCAGGATGAAGTCCTCGGTCCCGGTGGTGACGTAGAGCCCGACGAGGTCGGGCAGCGCGTTGACCCAGTTCCGGAAGCCCTCGATGTTCCGCCGCGAGGGCGGGCGCACCCGCACCGCGATGAGCGCCTGCACCCCGCGGCCGATCGAAGGCAGGTCCACGTCCAGCAGCGCGCCGCGGATCACGCCGCGTTCTCGCAGCCCGCGCGTGCGGTCCAGCGCCGTCGTCGGTGAAACGCCCACCGCGGCGGCGACCTCACGGTTGGTCTTCCGTGCGTCCGACTGCAGTTGTGCCAGGATCGCCTTATCAAGTTCGTCCAACTGCGCCATCGCGGCCCTCTCGCCGTATTAAGTACGAACACGGTGGACTGTACTCGTACGTCCTCCTAGCTTGGCCTTGTTCATCCGTTGAAGTGAGCAGGAGATCAGCTGAATGTCCGAGCACGGTACGGCCATCGGATTCGCCCCCGAGGAGATCGACTTCACCGCGTCCACCCGGTCGGCCCGGCTGAAGTGGGTGATCGTGGTCAACAGCGAGCTGCCGCCCGGCCGCGCGGTCAACGCGGCGGTCTGCACCGCCGTCGCCACCGCGCGGGGCGTCACCGGGCTCCTCGGCGACGAAGCGGTCGACGCCGGCGGCGAGCACTACACGGGGTTGCCCTGGATCGGCTGCTCGATCCTGTCGGCCGACGCCGGGAAGCTGCGGGCCATTCGCGCCAAGGCCGCGGCCTCGCCGGGCTGCCACGTCGCCGACATGCCCGCCGTCGCCCAGCAAATCCGGGTCTACACCGACTTCCTCGCGACGATGAAGGAGATCCCGACCGAGGAGATGGACTACTGCGCGATCGGCATCGTCGGCCCGCGCAACCGGATCGACAAGCTGGTCGGGAAGCTGCCGCTGATGCCGTGACTCAGCCTTCGAGCAGACCCCGCAACGCTTCGGTGAACTGGGCGGGGTTCCGCTGCGGCGCCAGATGCGCGCCGGGTACCTCCGTGAACGGCAACCCCAGCTCCAGCGCGAGAACCTTCGCGGGCTGGTAGTGGTAGTGCCCGCGGCTGCCGACCCCAGCGACGGGGACGATCTCGGTCCTGCTCCGGCGCAGGGCCCGCAGATCGGGAAGATAGTCGAGGATCTCGGCCAGCTCGCGGCCGAACAGCCGCTTCCAGTCCTCCTCGTTCGGCAGCCGGATCGCGCGCAGTTCGGGCAGCGCGGCACCGGCGATCCCGTCGGTGAACCGCTTGAACGCCCCCATCAGGTCACCGGCTTGGGCGAGCCGGACCTGCGCGTTGGCCTCGTCCAGCCAGCCGAGCGCGTCGGGCAGCAGCTGGATGGCGGGCGGTTCGTGCGCGATCAGCATCGTCGCGGCGTCCGGGTAGCGGGCGACGAGGTCGAGGCCGATCATGGCGCCCGCGCTGGTCCCGAACACGCTCGCGGAGCCGCCGCCGACGTGCTGGAGCACCGCGTGGGCGTCGTCTGCCTGCTTCGGCACGCTGACCGGGCCGGTGCTGGTGTCCGTGCTGCGGAAGTGGCCGCGCCGGTCGTAGGTGACGACGGTGTAGTCGTCCGCGAGCAGTTTCGTCATCGCCCGGAAGGTGTCCGCCGAGCCCAGCCCGCCCGCGATCAGGAGCAGAAGCGGCCCTTCGCCGGTGCTGCGGACGTACAGCTCACCGTCCTCGACCGGACAACGACTCTCCGAGATCATGGCCGAAGTCAAGCACAGCGCGCCCGGCCGCTCACTCCGAGGCCAGCCGCCGCAGGATGCCGGTCGCGTCGGCGACGATCTTCTCGATCAGGTCGCCGACCGCGGGCAGATCGCCGAGCAGGCCGACGACCTGCCCGGACGCCAGCACACCGGCGCTCCGGTCGCCCTCGACCAGGCCGGCGCGCAGCAACATCGGCGTGTTGGCGGCCATCAGGACCTGGGACCACGTCCGGTCGCCGCCGCGTTTCATCCGCAGCCCTTCGGTGGCCAGCGAACGCCACGACAGCCCGGTCAGCCTCCGGAACTTCGCGGCGTTGCGGGCGGCACGGGCGAGCCCGCTCACCGGTCCGGCGGATTCGAGCGCGTCGACCAGTTCCGTTCGGAGCACGCGATGCGGCATGCCGTCCACCTTGCGGGTGACGACCGTGCCGTTGAGGTCACGGGCGAGGTACGCCTGTTTGATCTCGTCGGGGACGGTGCTTTCCCTCGTCAGGAGGAACCGGGTGCCCATGGCGACCCCAGCCGCCCCGTAGGCGAGCGCGGCGGCCAGCCCCCGCCCGTCGAAGAAGCCACCCGCCGCGACCACCGGGATGTCGACCGCGTCCAGTACCGAGGGCAGCAGCAGTGTCGTCGCGACCCCGCCGGTGTGCCCGCCGCCCTCGCCGCCCTGCACGATGACGGCGTCGGCACCCCAGCCCGCGACCTTCTCCGCGTGCCTGGCCGCGCCGACCGAAGGGACGACGAGGACGCCGTTGTCCTTGAGCCGCGCGATCATGTCCTTCTTCGGTGCGAGCGCGAAGGACGCGACGCGGACTTCCTCGGTGATGAGCAGCTCGACCCGGCGCGCGGCGTCGTCGGCGTCCGCGCGGAGGTTGACCCCGAACGGCTCCGACGTGCGGCTCTTGACCTCCTTGATCGCGGCCGCCAGCTCGTCGTAGGTCATGGTGGCGGACGCGAGGATGCCGAGGCCGCCCGCTTCCGCCGTCGCGGACACCAGCCGCGGCCCGGCGACCCAGCCCATCCCGGTCTGCACGATCGGGTGCTTGATGCCCGCCAGCTCGGTCAGCGCCGTTTTCATGACGGAACTTCCTTGTCCCGCAAGGACTTCGGGTCCAGGCTGGTCCGGATCAGGAGCAGTTCCGACTCGGTCGGCAGCCGGGTCTCGGTGACGCCGCCGGTGCTCAGCGGGAACGACGTCGCCTCGACGACCTCGTCCACGGAAACCCCTGGGTGTACGGAAAGCAGCCGTGGCGCGTGGTCTTCGCCGCCGAAGTCCAGGACTCCGAGGTTGGTGACGACCCGATGGACGTCGTGATGCCGCAAACCGGCTTCGCGCGCCCTGGCGTAACCGACGCCGGACACGACGTCGACCTGATCGACGAAAACCCGCTTGCCGTGCCTGGGAACCCAGTAGCTCGTGCGGTGGTTGGCCGTGTTGCCCGGCCCGCCGCGTACGCCGAGAAGTTGTTTCTTGGGTTGGGAATGGTCGCCGATCGCCGAGATGTTCTGGTTGCCCTCGCCGTCGATCTGGTTGGCGCCCATCACCACGTGCCGCTTTCCGCGCGGCACCACGGTGTCGAGGACCTTGCGGAACGGCTGCCAGCCTTCGACGACGGCGTCCGGCGTCATCAGGTACGCCTCGCCGTCGGACAGCAGGAGGTCTGGCTCGAACGTCAGCCTGGCCAGCCGCGCGCCCAGCGACGGGATGAACCCCATGGGGCTCACCACGATTTCGCCGTCTCCGCGGAATAATTCGGCACAGGCCACGACGGCCACTTCGGCACGGCTGATGTCACTCACGCGGACTCCCCGAACTCGGCGACGGCCTTCTGATAGTGCGCTTCGTCCCCGGACAGGAACCTGTCGACGAATTCCGGCCACGCGTCGAGGTCCTTGGCCGATGCGGCGTAGTGGCGCTGAAAACGTTCGTCGCGGCCGTAGTCCGGGACGGCGGTGGTGAAATGCGCGCCGTTCGGCGTTTCGGCCACCCCGGTGACGAGCATCCGGCTCAGCAGCAGGCTCTGCACCGGGCCCGCTTCGGTGAGCTCGGCCGTCTCGACGATCTTTTCCGTGGACACGTAACACTTGTCGGCGGCGAGGGCGAACAGTTCGTCGAAGTACGGATCCGGACCGAGGTACTGCGCGTTGCCCCGGGCGTCGGCGCGGTTGAGGTGGACGAACGCCGCGTCGAGCTTGAGCGCGGGCACGGCCAGCAGCTCTTCGGCGTCGTCGTACGGCGAACGGACGGTGCGCAGCGACGGGTTCAGGTCCATGACGCCGGAGCCGAGGCCCGCCCGCGTCGGCAGGAACGGAAGTCGTTGCGCGGCAGCGGAAAGACCGGTTCCGAAGACGCCTTCGTCGTATTCCGTGACGGTGATCGATCCGGATTCCCGCGCCCGCGAGAACCACGGGTCGTAGGGGATCGTGTCGAGCGTGACGAAGCCGAAGACGAGATGCTTGAGCTTGCCCGCCGACGCCAGCAACCCGACGTCCGGACCGCCGTAGGAGACCACGGTGAGATCCTTGACCGGCGAGCGCAGGATCGCGCGCACCAGCGCCATCGGCTTGCGCCGCGAGCCCCAGCCGCCGATCCCGATCGTCATGCCGTCCTCGAGTTCGGCGACGATCTCGTCCGGCGTCATCCGCTTGTCGGCCATCACTTCCCCTTACCGTCCAAGAATTCCTGGCGCGCGCCGTCCGAAACGCCCGCCAGGTTGAGTTCGAAGGTGAATCCCTGCTCGAAGCGGTAGCTGCGGTGCACGGGCTGGACGTCGATGCCGTTGATGGCCTGTTTCGCGGCGCGGATCACGCGAGTGTCCTTCGCCGCGATCTGCCGTGCGACGACGAGCGCGGTTTCGTCGAGTTCCTCCCGCGGGACGACGGCGTACACCGAACCGTGGTGGTGCAACTGGGCCGCGGTGATCGTGGAAGCCGTGTAGTACAGGGCCCGCATCAGATGCTGGGGGACCAGCCGCGCGAGATGGGTCGCCGCGCCCAGCGCGCCGCGATCGACCTCGGGCAACCCGAAAGTGGCGTCGTCACTGGCGACCACGACGTCCGCGTTGCCGACCAGGCCGACCCCGCCGCCGAGGCAGAAACCCTGTACCGCGGCGATCACCGGGACCGCGCAGTCGTACACCGCGGAGAACGCCGCCGCGCAGCCCTCGTTGGCGCCGATCAGCGCGCGGTAGCCCGGATCGCGCTGGATCTCCTTGATGTCGACCCCCGCGTTGAACCCGCGGCCTTCCGCGCGCAGCACCACCACGTGGGTCGCGGGGTCGCGCCCGGCGTCGGTGACGGCGGAGGCGAGGGCGAACCATCCCTTCACGCTCAGCGCGTTCACCGGGGGCGCGTCGACCGTGACCACGGCGATGCCGGGCTCCGGTGAGTGGGTGGAAACGGTCATCGGGCACCCTTCTCCGCTACCAAACCTAGCACTTGCTTGGTACGTTAGCAGGACGTCCGGCCCGGGTACAGCGACCGTGAAGGAGGCCCGGCATGGCACTCGAACTCCGGCTCGATGGCGCCGTGGTGCTGGTGACCGGTGGGGTCCGCGGCGTCGGCGCCGGTGTCACCAGGACTTTCCTGCGCGCCGGCGCCGAAGTCGTCACCTGCGCCCGCACCGAACCCGAGCGGCCGGTGTGCGCCGGGGAGAAGGCGTCGACCTTCATCTCCTGCGACGTCCGGGACGCGGGCGAGGTCGACGCGCTCATCGAGGAGATCGTCCGGCGCCACGGCAGGATCGACGTGGTGGTCAACAACGCGGGCGGCGCGCCGTACGCCGAGGCGGCGCACGCGTCGCCGCGGTTCCACGAGAAGATCGTCGCGCTGAACCTGCTGGCGCCGCTGGCCGTCGCGCGTGCGGCGAACGCCGTCATGCAGGAGCAGGAAAGCGGCGGCGTCATCGTGAACATCAGCAGCGTCAGCGCGACGAGACCGTCGCCGGGGACGGCGTCCTACGGCGCGGCGAAAGCGGGCTTGGACAACCTGACCGCGTCGCTCGCCGTCGAGTGGGCGCCGAAGGTGCGGGTCAACGGGCTCGACGTCGGCATGGTGCGGACGGAGCACTCGCATCTGCACTACGGCGACGAGGCGGGCATCGAGGCCGTGGGCGCGACCGTCCCGTTAGGACGGTTGGCGGATCCGGACGAGATCGGTTCCTGTGCGGTCTTCCTGGCGTCCCCGCTGGCCTCCTATGTCAGCGGAGCCTGCCTCACCGTCCATGGCGGGGGAGAGGTGCCTGCCTTCCTCGCCGCTTCCAATTCCCTGGTGAAAGAACGAAAGGAGCCGGTGTGAGCGGGATCGCCGACGGCCGGATCGTGGTGGTGACCGGAGCCGGTCGCGGTATCGGACGGGCGCACGCGCTCGCGTTCGCCGCCGAGGGCGCGCGGGTGGTGGTGAACGACCTCGGCGCCGGGATCGACGGAAGCGGCGGATCGGCCGGGCCCGCGCAGGACGTCGTCGACGAGATCGAGGCGCTCGGCGGCAAAGCGGTGGCGAACACCGACGACATCGCTTCCTGGGACGGCGCCGCGGCGCTGGTGCGGACGGCCGTCGAGACCTTCGGCGGGCTGGACGTCCTGGTCAACAACGCGGGTTTCCTGCGCGACCGGATGCTGGTCAACCTCGGCGAGGACGAATGGGACGCCGTCATCCGCGTCCACCTGAAGGGGCATTTCGCGCCGACGCGGCACGCCGCCGAATATTGGCGAGCCGAGGCGAAAGCGGGCCGGACCCGGGTGGCGCGGGTGATCAACACCAGCTCCGGGGCCGGCCTGCTCGGCAGCGTCGGACAGGGGAACTACGCGGCCGCGAAGTCCGGCATCCTGGGTCTCACGCTGGTCGCGGCGACCGAATTCGCGCGCTACGGCGTCACCGTGAACGCGATCGCGCCGGCCGCCCGCACCCGGATGACCGAAGTCGCCTTCGCCGACGACATGGCCGCCCCGGACGACGGTTTCGACGCCATGGCACCGGAAAACGTGTCGCCGCTGGTGGTGTGGCTCGGCAGCGAGGAGTCGTCCGCGGTCACCGGCCGGGTGTTCGAGGTCGACGGCGGACGCGTCTCGATCGCGCAGGGCTGGCGGCACGGCGCGGTGCGGGACAAGGGTTCCCGGTGGTCGCCGGGTGAACTCGGTCCCGTCGTGGCGGAACTTCTGGCGGACGCTCCCGTGCCTGAACCCGTTTACGGCACCGCACTCACGTGATCGAAGCCGGAACTCGCGTGATCAGCGGCGGAACACTCGAGTTCGGCTTCCCATCACGCGAGTCACGTCTCTGATCACGCGAGTCACGCCTTCGCTCACGAGGCGTTTCGCGTCAGGTCCCGGGTCTCGGGCCACGGCCGGAACCCGCCCGATTTGTAGGTCGTCACGGCGCCGACGTTGGAACTGGGCGTGTTCACGGCCGCGCTCGACGAGCCGAGCTCCTGGAGCGCGGCGGCCGCGGCGACGGTGATCGCCCGGCCGTATCCGTGACCGCGCTGGTCGCGGTGCACGCCCATCGGTTCGAGCAAGCCTGGCCTGCCGGGACCGGCCGACCACACGGCCACCGCCGCGACGGCGTCACCTCGGTCGTCGAAGCCGAGCAGGCACCGGGCATCGGCGTACGGCGCCGCGGCCGCCATCGTCCGCCACGTTTCGGCGGTGAACGTCGATCCGCCGAACGCCGCCCCGATCACGTCGGCCCACGCGGCCGCCAGGTCGGGTCCGACCGTCTCGATCCGCAGGTCGGGGGCCTTCACCGGCTCAGTGAGGTCGAGGCTCAGCGGCGTCCATGGCTCTTCCTCGTCGACGTGCCAGCCGTGTCCGGGCAGCACGTCCTGGAGCAACGCGTCCATCGGCGCCTCGACGGAGACCTGCCCGGCCGGCAGGACACCACGCTCGGGCGCCGCCACATCCTCGGCCACACGCTGCGCCAGTTCCTCGTCCCGGCGGACGTCCGGCGCGGTCGTGAGCCGCAGGAGGTCGGCCCCGTCGAGAAACCCGACAGCGAGGATCCGGCCGTCCCGGCGCCAGATCCGGACCGCCTCGGCCGCCGCGGCCGCGCCTTTACGCCAGTACCAGCCGAGGTCACCGGGATGCAATTGCCAAGCCACGCCTTCGGATTGCCACTCGCGCAGCGCCTCGACGGCCTCGTTCAGTCCGTCGGGTCCCGGCTTCTCCAAGCTGATCACCATCTCGTGATCACACACCATGTCGCGAAGCGCCGCATCCGGTTTTCGGCCAGGCAAGATGGGGGGAGTGAAGTCACTTCAGCGCCGTCTCTGGGAAGCGGTCGAGCCGCTGCACGCCGTCGTCTACTTCGCCCCGGAGACCGCGGCCGCGGCCAAGGCGGCGGGACTGCCGGGCTGGTGGATGGGCTACTTCGCCGGCCGGGTCGCCCCGCTCGGGCCGCTGCCGGAACCACCCGCGACCGCGATGCTCTTCGGGTTCGCGCCGAGGATGGTGGCGCGATCCCTGCCCGACGCGTGGAAATACGCCGAACCGGAGGTCGTCCTCCAGAGCCGGTTGGAGGCCGTCGAGGAAGCCTTGAACCGGATCCTTCCCGCCGACGCGCCTCTCGGGGAACTCGCCGATCTGCTCGAACAGGCCGTCACCGGCTGCGATTACGCGGCCAGGCCGCTCGCCGCCGCCTGGTCCTCGGTCGCCAGGCCCGCGACGACGACGGGCCGGGTCTGGCTCGCGGCGACGGTGCTGCGCGAGCATCGCGGGGACGGTCACGTGCTCTCCGCCGTCACCGCCGGGCTGCGCGGGCTCGACACGACACTGACCCACATCGGCAGCGGGGCGGTGACCCGCGAGGTCATCCAGATCAACCGCGGCTGGTCCGACGAGGAGTGGGACGCGAGTGTCGCGCGGCTGTCCGAACGGGGAATCCTCGACGGCGATCTCCAGCTCACCGGCCCGGGAATCGAGCTGCGCCAACGGATCGAGGACGTGACCGATCGACTCGCCGCCGGCCCGCTCGACGCCTTGGGGGAGGACGGGGTGGCCGAGCTGGTGCGGATCGCCGTCCCGCTGAGCCGCCGGATCTTCGACACCGGCGCGATCCCGCTGCCGAACCCGATGGGGGCGCCGCGGCCCTGACCGCTCGAAACTGTCGGACCCCGGTGGGACGCTGGTGCGCATGGCGACGTGGCAGCAGTTCAGTGAAGAGGCACCCGCGCTGGCGGAGAAGATCAAGGAACGGTTCACCGCGGTGAAGTCGCATGTGCTGGCGACGGTCCGGCGGGACGGTTCGCCCCGGGTCAGTGGCAGTGAGGTCGATTTCCGTGAGCAGGACCTGCTGATCGGTTCGATGATCGGCGCGATGAAGGCGAAGGATCTGCAGCACGACGGCAGGTTCGCGATCCACGCCGCCTCGGCGATCGACGAGGGCGGCGCGGACGCGAAGGTGTCGGGAAAGGCCGTCGAGATCACCGATCCGGCGGAGGTCGCCCGCCTGCAGGGTGACGACGGAGAGGCGCACGTCTTCCGGCTCGACCTCACCGAGGCGGTGCTGACCTGGGTCGAGGGCAACACCATCTATTTCGACTTCTGGAAGGAGGGTCAGGGGCTCAAAAGGCTCGCGAGGCCGGACAACGGTCCGGTGGTCGAGGTCGCCTCGAACTAGATCCGTTCGATGATCGTGCCGGTGGAAAGCGCGCCGCCGGCGCACATCGTCACCAGCGCGGTGCTCGCGTCGCGGCGTTCCAGTTCGTGCAACGCCGTGGTCAGCAGGCGGGCGCCGGTGCTGCCGACGGGATGCCCGAGCGCGATCGCGCCACCGTTCACGTTGACCTTGGCCTCGTCGGGCCGGTGTACCCGCTGCCACGACAACACGACCGAAGCGAACGCCTCGTTGACTTCGAAGAGGTCGAGGTCGCCGATCGTCATCCCCGCCTTGGCGAGGACGCGTTCGGTCGCCTGCACGGGGCCGTCGAGGTGGTAGTACGGCTCCGCGCCGACCAAAGCCTGCGAGACGATCCGCGCTCGCGGCTTGAGGCCCAGTGCCTTGGCCCGGTCCGAGTCCATCAGGAGGAGCGCGGCCGCGCCGTCGGAGATCTGCGACGACGTCCCGGCCGTGTGCACGCCGCCTTCGAGGACGGGCTTGAGCTTGGAGAGGCCTTCGACGGTCGTGTCGCGAAGCCCTTGGTCGCGCGACACCAGCCGGGTCTCGCCGGTCGGCGTGCCGTCCTCGCCGAGCACGGGTGCCTTCACCGCGACGACCTCGCGGTCGAAACGCCCCGCGGCCCACGCGGCGGCGGCCTTGGCCTGCGACTCGGTCCCGAACCGGTCGACGTCGAGACGGGTGATCCCGCGGCGTTCCGCGATCCGCTCGGCCGCGCCGTACTGGTTCGGCATGTCGATCGACCACGACTGGGGCCGCGGCGTGCCGATGCCCTCGCCGCGGTTCGCGCCCAGCGGGACCCGGCTCATCGCCTCGACACCGCACGAGACGCCGGCGTCGATCGCGCCCACCGCGATGAGCCCGGCGATCAGATGCGTCGCCTGCTGCGCCGAGCCGCACTGGGCGTCGATGGTCGTCGCGCCCGTGGTCTCCGGGAGCCCGGCGTGCAGCCACGCCGTGCGCGTGACGTTGCCCGCCTGCTCGCCCGCCTGGGTCACGGCACCGCCGATCGCCTGCTCGACCAGCGCTGGATCCACGCCCGCGCGTTCGAGCAGGGCGCGCTGCGCCGCGCCGAGGATCTCGGCGGCGTGCAGCCCCGCCAGGTGCCCCCTGCGCTTGCCGATAGGGGTGCGGACCGCCTCGACGATCACCGGACTACCCACGTTCGCCTCCTGGGAAACACTGTTCACTACCGAGAAAAGTAGAACACGTTCTTGATTTGGGCAAGCGATCCCAGGGTCGGCCGGATTTTGATCACTGGTCGCCGTTCCCGCTTCTTGTAGGGATCGCAAGATCCGCGCAGGTCGAGTAAACGGGTTTCACTGAAACTCTTCACTTGGTAAACGCCGTATGCTTCAATCGGGTCTAGAACGTGTTTCATTGGCGAACCGCGTAGGAGGTAGCCCGTGGCCGCTCCCCTGATCCCCGCCGGTTTCGATTTCACCGATCCGG
The DNA here is from genome assembly GCF_000732925.1 of Amycolatopsis japonica. Lineage (NCBI taxonomy): Bacteria > Bacillati > Actinomycetota > Actinomycetes > Pseudonocardiales > Pseudonocardiaceae > Amycolatopsis > Amycolatopsis japonica. The sequence continues at coordinate 5,619,549 of NZ_CP008953.1, read as the reverse complement.
ATCTGTACGCCACCAGACTGCCTCTGGAGGAGTTCGCCGAACTCCGCCGCACGGCACCGGTCTGGTGGAACCCTCAGCCGCACAACACCGCGGGCTTCCGCGATGACGGCTACTGGGTGGTCAGCCGGCTCGATGACGTCAAGGCGGTGTCGAGGGACAGCGAGCTGTTCTCCTCGCGGGAGAAGACCGCGATCATCCGGTTCGACGAGAACATGACCGACGACAGCCTCGAAGCCAACCGCCTGGTCCTGCTCAACATGGACGCCCCGCAGCACACGAAGCTGCGACGGATCGTGTCGAAGGGCTTCACGCCGAGGTCGATCGCGAAGCTCGAGGACACCCTGCGCGATCGCGCGGAGCGGATCGTCAGCGAGGCCAAGAAGAAGGGCTCCGGCGATTTCGTCGTCGACGTCGCGTGCGAACTTCCCTTGCAGGCCATCGCCGAACTGATCGGCATCCCGCAGGAAGACCGCCTGAAGATCTTCGACTGGTCGAACCAGATGGTCTCCTATGACGACCCCGAGTACGAGGTAGAACCGCTCGCCGCGTCGGCGGAGATCGTCGGCTACGCCTGGAACATGGCCGAAGAACGCCGAAAATGCCCGATGGACGACATCGTCACGAAGCTGGTGCAGGCCGACGTCGACGGCGAATCGCTGGCGTCGGACGAGTTCGGCTTCTTCGTCATCCTCCTCGCCGTCGCCGGCAACGAGACCACGCGTAACGCGATCACGCACGGGATGAAGGCGTTCCTCGATCACCCCGATCAGTGGGAGCTGTACAAGAAGGAGCGCCCGAAGACCGCGCCGGACGAGATCGTCCGCTGGGCCACCCCGGTGGTCGCCTTCCAGCGCACCGCGACCCGGGACACCGAACTCGGCGGGCAGCACATCCGCAAGGGTGACCGGGTCGGGATGTTCTACAGCTCCGCGAACTTCGACCCGGACCACTTCGAGCAGCCGGACAAGTTCGACATCCTCCGCGAGGACAACCCGCACGTCGGTTTCGGCGGCACGGGTTCGCACTACTGCATCGGCGCCAACCTCGCGCGGCTGGAGATCGACCTGATCTTCAACGCCATCGCCGACGTCATGCCGGACATCGCCGAGCTCGCCCCGCCCGACCGCCTCCGGTCGAGCTGGCTCAACGGGATCAAGCACTACCAGGTCCGCTACGCCTGACCGGCCGCGACCGCGCTCGTGGGGCACCATGGGGCCATGGGTCCCCACGTACAGGTCGACGTCGAAATGTCCTTCCGGGTCACGAAACCCGGCCCCGCCGCGTTCGTGATCGCGCTCGCCGGTGGGGCCGGGCAAGAGGAGTTCGCCTATCCCGCGCCGCCGCGCCAGGTGGCGTTCGAACACGGGACCCGGGCTCAGGTCGTCGATCTGCCGCCCGGTGACCACGTCGTGCGGTACCGGGCCGAACGCACGCTCGACCCGCCCGACGCCGAGCCCGTCGGCCTGGACGACGTCATCCGCTACACCAGGCCCAGCCGGTACTGCCCCTCGGACCGGATGGGCGGGCTCGCGCTGTCCCGCTTCGGCGGCCTGCCCGACGCGCGCGCCCAGGTGGAGGCGATCGTCCGGCACGTGGGCGAGCACCTGTCCTATGTGGTCGGTTCCGGTTCGCCGACCGATGACGCCGTCGACACCTACCTCGCCGGGGAAGGGGTCTGCCGCGATTACGCGCACGTCTGCATCTCGCTGTGCCGCGTGCTCGACATCCCCGCCCGGTTCGCCGCCGTCTACGCGCCCGGACTGTCCCCAATGGACTTCCACGCCGTGTTCGAAGCCGCGATCGACGGCCGCTGGTACGTGTTCGACGCCACCGGCCTCGCGCCGAGGCAGAGCCTCTGCCGGATCGCCACCGGACGGGACGCCGCCGACACCGCGTTCCTCTCCACCCTCGGCTGTGAGCTGGACTTTCTCGGCAACACCGTGCTGGCGACCGCGGGCCCGTCGCTGCCGGAGGACGACGGCTCGCGGCTGATCGCGCTCGCTTGATCGCGTGTTGCCCACGAGCCGTGACCTGCCTGAGTGTCTGTCGGTGAACCCGCATCCGCGATCGACGTCGGCAGGGCACGGCCGGGTGGTCATGTCACGATGGGTGAACGGGTGCCCTGCCACCGCGATAGCGGGGCCTTCGGCCGGGGCGGGTTCACGCGTTTGGCCGCTTTGAGGGTGAGTCTCCAGCTCCGCCAACTGGCTCTGAGGTAGACATTGGCGTGTGAGGGAGAAGAAGGCATCGACGAAATGGCAGCGGCTGCGCGCCCGCTACCGCTGGCTGGACCACGTGGCGCGGGCGGTGAACCGCTACATCGAGTACGGCGGTTACCACTACGTCGCGTCGATCACCTATTTCAGCCTGTTCTCGCTGGTGCCCATCCTCATGGTCGCGGTTTCGGTGGCGGGTTTCGTGCTGGCGAGCCAGCCACAGCTGATCGAGTCGATGCTGAACGCGATCACCGGCACCTTGCCCGGCGGCCTCGGTGACAAGGCGGGGGAGCTGCTCACCGGATTCGTCGAGCAGCGCACCAGCGTCGGGATCATCGGTCTGATCATCGGTTTGTACTCCGGCTGGAACTGGATGAACTCGCTGCGGGACGCGCTCACCGCGCTGTGGGGCCAGAACCGGTCGGATCTCCCGCTGCTGCGCACGATCGCCGCGGACCTGCTCGCGCTGCTCGGCCTCGCGAGCGCGCTGCTGCTCTCGTTCGCCATCACCATCTCCGGGTCCGCGCTCGGCCGGTATCTGCTGGGGCTGGCCGGGGTCGACGACACCGCCTGGGGCCACAACGTGCTGTCGGCGATCTCGATCCCGTTGGCGCTGCTGGCGAACTGGCTCGTGTTCCTCTGGGTGCTCACCCGGTTGCCGCGGAAACCGGTCGGGGTCCGCAGCGCGATGCGCGGCGCGGTCGCGCTGGCGCTGGGCTTCGAACTGCTGAAGCAGGCCGGTGGGATCTACCTGCGCCTGATCGGGAACTCGCCGACCGGGGTCGCGTTCGGTTCCATCATCGGTCTGATCTTCTTCATCTCGCTGGTGGCGCGGATGCTGGTGTTCGTCACGGCCTGGACGGCGACCGCGCGCGACGCCCCGCCGGACCCGGTGAAGCCCCCGCCTCCCGTGGTGGTCCGGCCGGTGGTCGCGGCACCCGACCGGCACGGGCTCAAGCCGGCGCTGGTCGGCGCGGTGACCGGGGTGGTGGCGACCTTGGCCGCGCAACGCCTCCGGCCCCGGCGTCGCTCTTAGCTCGGCTTCGCCGACCCCACCACCCACATCGAGAAGAACTGCGAACCGCCGCCGTACGCGTGCCCGAGCGCGATCCGTGCGCCGTCGACCTGGTAGTCCCCGGCCCGGCCCATCACCTGCTTGGCCGCTTCGGAGAACCGGAGCATCCCGGACGCGCCGATCGGGTTCGACGAGAGCACCCCGCCCGACGGGTTGATCGGCAGCCGTCCGCCGAGTGCGGTCTCGCCCGCCTCGGTGAGCTTCCAGCCCTGACCCTCGTCGGTGAACCCCAGGTTCTCCAGCCACATCGGCTCGAACCACGAGAACGGCACGTAGATCTCGGCGGCGTCCACTTCGGACAGTGGATCGGTGATCCCGGCGTCGCGCCACAGCGCGGCCGCGGCGTCCCGGCCCGCCTGGGGGTTGACCTGGTCGCGTCCGGCGAACGTGGTCGGCTCGGTGCGCATCGCGGTCGCGTGGATCCACGCGGCGCCACCGGGTACGGCGTCGCCCGACGCCTCGTCCCCGATCACCATCGCGCACGCGCCGTCGGAAGACGGGCACGTTTCGTCGTAGCGGATCGGATCCCACAGCATCTGCGACGCCTGCACCGACTCCACCGTGATGTCGGCCTGCCGCAGATGCGCGTACGGATTCAGCGCGCCGTTGCGGCGGTCCTTGGCCGCTACGATCGCGCCGACATGGTCGGGCGCGCCGGATCGCCGGATGTAGGACCGCACGTGCGGCGCGAAGTACCCGCCCGCCCCGGCGCCCACCGGCATCTGGAACGGCGGCAGGATCGACAGGCCCCACATCGCGTTCGACTCGGACTGTTTCTCGAAGGCCACGGTCAGCACGCGTTCGTGCACGCCCGCCTGCACCAGCGACGCCGCCACGAGCGCGGTCGATCCGCCGACCGAACCCGCGGTGTGCACGCGCAGCAACGGTTTCCCGGTCGCGCCGAGCGAGTCGGCGAGGAACAGTTCGGGCATCATCACGCCCTCGAACAGATCCGGCGCCTTGCCGAGGACGACCGCGTCGATGTCGTCCCAGCCGGTCCCCGCGTCGAGCATCGCCCGGTCGATGGCCTCCCGGAGCAGGCCGGGCATGGACACGTCGGTGCGTTTGGCCTTGTGATGCGTCTGGCCGGTTCCCAGTACGGCCGCGAGGTGCTTCACGAGAGGACCTCCAAGGTCGCGACCAGGTTCTGCTGGAGGACGGGGCCGCTGGTCGCGTGGGCGAGGGTCTTGCGCGCGGTGCCGTCGAGGACGCGGTTCGCCGCCTCGCCGATCCGCGCCAGTCCCGCCGAGAACATCGGATTGCCGGTCAGGACGCCGCCGGAGGGGTTGATCCGCACCTGGTCGCCGAGGCCGAGTGCCTCACGCAGGATCAATTCCTGATGCGTGAAGGGCGCGTGCAGTTCGGCCACTTCGACGCCGTCGAGGTCGAGCGCCCGCCCGGCGGCCGCGGTCGATGGCGACTTGGTGAGGTCCCGGACGCCGAGCGCGGGGGAGTCGACGCGGTGCTCGATCCCGGTGATGACCGCGGGGCTGTCGACGAGGTCCGCCGCCCGTTCGGCCGAGGCGAGCACGAGGACGGCGGCGCCGTCGGTGATAGGGGCGATGTCGTGGGCTCGCAACGGATCCGCGAAGTACGGGGCGTCGAGAAGCTCCGCGACCTCGACCGTTCCGGAGAGCTGCGCGGCGGGATTGCCCGCGGCGTCGGCGCGGCTGCGCGCGGCGACCTCGGCGAGATCCTTTTCCGACCACAGCCCGGATTCGAGGCCCAGCCGCGCCTGGATCCCGGCGATGCTCACCGAATCCGGCCACAACGGCGCGACGACGTAGGGATCCATCTGCAGGGTGAGCACCCGCCGCAACTGCCCGGCGGACGACTTGCCGAAGCCGTAGACCAGCGCGGTGTCGACCTCGCCCATCCGGATCTTCAGCCACGCCTCGTACAACGCCCAGGCGGCGTCCATCTCGACATGCGACTCGTGGATCGGCGGGAAGGCGCCGATCGCGTCGACCGCGGCGATGAACGAGAACGCGCGGCCGGCGAGGTAGTCCGAGGAACCCGAGCACCAGAACCCGATGTCCTCTTTGGACAGACCGGTGCGCTCGAAGACCTCGGCGAAGATCGGCACCAGCATTTCCACGCCGTTGGTGGTGCCCGGGGTGCTGCGGACGTTGGGGGCCTGCGCGAAGCCCACGACTGCTACATCTGGCACGGTGGTCCTCACAGATGGTGGGCGAAGGATTCGTACGGCGCGTCGGGTTCGCCGGTCGGTTCGAAATGGCCGATGTTCTCCAGCGACGTCCACCATTCGTCCCGCGGTTTCCAGGAGGCGCGCACCCGCATGCCCATCCGGACGTCGGCGGCGTCGCAGCCGAGGACGAGGTGCAGGAACGCGATGTCCGCGCCGTCGAGCAGGATGTACGCGGCCACGTACGGCGGTTTGATCTTCTGGCCGAGGAACGGCACGTTCACGATGCAGAACGTGGTGACGATGCCGGTGTCGGGCAGTTCGACCTCGTCGGTGGTCGGCACGCCGTCGGTCGGGCACGCGCCGCGCGGCGGGATGTAGACCTTCTCGCACGACGGGCAGCGCTGGCCGATCAGCTTCCCCTCCGCGAGCCCGCGCAGGTACCGGCTTTCCTCGGGCGACGCGGAATGCTCGTAGCGCAGGTGGATCGGCGTGATCACCACGCTGACCGGCGCGCCCTCCTCGCGTTTCGCGACCGGGGGAGGCGCCTCGGTGGGTTCGGTGTCGGGCCCGTCGGCGGGGACGAAGTAGGCGATGTCCCGGATGTGGCCGACGGTCTCTTCCGCCCAGCGGATCCGCACGCGTTGTCCGGTGTGGACATTCGACGGCGTGCCCGCGTCGACGGCGTGCAGGATCGAGGTGTCGGCGCCGTCGAGCCGGATCAGCGCCCACGCGAACGGCCGCGACAACGGCTGGCCGTCCACGGGCTCGGCGATCCAGGACCAGGAGACGATCTCGCCCTCGGAGGCCACCGGGACGAACTCGGACAGGGCTTCGGCGGTCACGGGGTCGTACTCCAAGGGGGGCACGTGGACGCGGCCGTCGCTGCCCCGGACGCCTTCGACGCGGCGCTCGCGCAGGGCGTCGACGAACCGGCCGAGTACCGGGCCGACCGAACGCGTGTAGTCGAAGCCCACGTTGAGCGGGGCCGACAGCGGGAGTTCAGGTGCGCTCACATCCTGAGTGAAACATGTTCTCGATTTTCCGGCAAGATCGGCCATGTGGGCTTGGCTGGCGGTTGCCCTTGACTGGAACGCGTTCTAGATTTGCGGTATGTCGACTGCTACCGGGACCCTTGGGGTCTGGAATATCGCCGCGCAGGAGCCCGAGCGGGTCGCGCTCGTCGATCCGGACGGCCGCTCGATCGGCTACGGGGACCTCGCCGCGAAAGCGAACGCGTACGCCCGGGGCCTGCAGGCGCTCGGGCTGGAGGCCGGGGACGTGGTCGTCGTCCTGCAACCCAACGGCGACGAACTCGTGGCGGCCTACTTCGCCGCCATCCAATCCGGTCTGTACATCGTGGTGGTCAACTGGCATCTCGTCGCGCCGGAGGTCGCCTACATCCTGTCCGACAGCGGCGCCAAGGCCTTCCTCGCGCACGAACGGTTCGCCGACGTCGCGATCGCCGCCGCCGACGAGGCCGGGATCCCGGAACGCGGCCGGTTCGCCGTCGGTGACGTCGACGGCTTCCGCCGGATCGAGGAACTCGGCTCCGGCGAGGGCGACGGCCGTCCGGAGCGGCGCACGGCGGGCTCGCCGATGCTCTACACGTCGGGGACCACGGGGCGGCCCAAGGGTGTCCGGCGGCCGCTGACCGGCGCCGATCCCGACTCCGTACCGGCCGCGTCGACGTGGTTCTTCGGGATCTTCGGGCTGGCGCCGCACGACGCCCATGTGCATCTGTGCGGATCGCCGCTCTACCACACGGCCGTGCTCAACTTCGTCGCGATCTCCCTGCAGCTGGGCCATACCGCGGTGCTGATGGACCGCTGGGACGCGGAGGACATGCTGCGGCTGATCGACCGGCACCGCGTCACGCACAGCCACATGGTCCCGACGCAGTTCCGCCGCCTGCTCGCCCTGCCGGACGACGTCCGCGCGGCCTACGACCTGAGTTCGCTGCGCGTGATGATCCACGGCGCGGCGCCGTGCCCGCTGGAGGTCAAACGGCGAATGCTCGACTGGTGGGGCCCGGTCGTCACCGAGTACTACGCGGCCACCGAAGGCGGCGGGACGGCGATCTCGGGTGAGGAATGGCTGAAGAAACCGGGGTCGGTCGGGCTGCCGTGGCCGGGTTCGACGATCAAGATCCTCGACGACGAGGGCACGGAACTGCCCGCCGGCGAGACCGGCACGGTGTACATGAAGATGGGCGACTCGAAGTTCGAGTACCACAAGGACCGGGCCAAGACGGACAAGGCGCGGGTCGGGGACCTGTTCACCCTCGGCGACGTCGGGCACCTCGACGAGGACGGCTACCTCTTCCTGCACGACCGCAAGGCGGATCTGATCATCTCGGGCGGGGTCAACATCTACCCGGCGGAGATCGAGGGCGAACTGGTGATGCATCCGAAGATCGCCGACGTCGCGGTGTTCGGCGTCCCGCACGAGGACTGGGGCGAGGCGATCAAGGCCGTCGTAGAGCCCGCGGACGGGGTCGAACCGTCCGAGGAGCTGACCGCGGAGATCCTCGAGTACGCGGCGTCGCGGCTGGCGAAGTTCAAGCTCCCGCGTTCCGTCGACTACTTGCCCGAACTCCCGCGCGACCCGAACGGGAAGCTCTACAAGCGCAAGCTCCGCGACCCGTACTGGGAAGGTCACCGCGCCCCCTGACGCATTTCGTCCTCTGGATGCGGTAGTTCGCCGGCGAACTACCGCATCCAGAGGACGAAACGCAGGGAGTCAGCGGCCTCGGAAGACGGGCTTGCGCTTCTCGGCGAAGGCGCGGGGGCCTTCCTTCGCGTCTTCGCTCGCGAAGACCTCGATGCCGTACTGGGCGTCGAGTTTGAAGGCTTCCTCCTCGTGCATGCCCTCGGTGTCGCGCATCGTCTTGAGGATCGCGCGGATCGCCAGGGGGCCGTTCGCGGAGATGAGGCTGGCGAGTTCGAGCGCCTTGTCCAATGCCTTGCCGTCCGGAACGACGTGGCCGATCAGGCCGATCTCCAGCGCCTCGGCCGCGGTGATGTGGCGTCCGGTCAGCAGCAGGTCGGCGGCGACGGTGTACGGGATCTGCCGGGGGAGCCGCACGGCCGAACCGCCCATCGGGAACAGGCTCCACCGCGCCTCGGACACGCCGAACTTCGCGCTCTCGCCCGCGACACGGATGTCGGTGCCTTGAAGGATCTCCGTCCCGCCCGCGATCGCCGGGCCTTCGACGGCCGCGATCAACGGCTTCGTCAGCCGCCGCCCCTTCAGCAGCCCCTCGATCTTGCTGGGGTCGAAAGTGCCCTTCTCGAACGAATCGGACGGCGAGTTCTTCGACATCGACTTCAGGTCCGCGCCCGCGCAGAACGCGCCACCCGCTCCGGTGAGCACGCAGCACCGGACGTCGTCGTCCTCGTCGACCCGGTTCCACGCCTCGACCATGATCCCGAGCATCTCGCCGCTGAGCGCGTTGCGGGCCTCGGGCCGGTTCATCGTGACCACGAGGGTGTGTCCGATCTTTTCCGCCAGCGCGTGAGGTTCGTTCACCACGTTTTCCAAAGTTTCAGCCTCCCAAAGAGCGGCCATTGCCCAGAACGATAACATGTTCTACTTTGAGGACGTGGCACTCAACATCGCGGATCTACTCGAGCACGCCGTCGACGCCGTGCCGGAGCGCATCGCGGTCGTCTGCGGCGATCGGCGGGTCACCTTCGCCGAATTGGAAGAGCGCGCCAACCGGCTGGCGCACCACCTCGCCGCACACGGCGTGGGACCCGGATCCCACATCGGTGTCTATTCCCGGAACTCGATCGAGGCCCTGGAATCGATGATCGCCGCGTACAAGTTGCGCGCGATCGCGGTCAACGTCAACTACCGCTACGTCCACGGCGAACTGCGGTACCTGTTCGACAACGCCGACCTCGTGGCGCTGGTCCACGAACGCGGGTATTCGGACAAGGTGGCCGCCGTCCTGCCGGAAACCCCGAAACTGAAACACGTTGTCGTCGTCGACGACGGAAGCGACGGCGACTACTCGTCCTACGGCGGCGTGGACTACGAAGCCGCGCTCGCCGAAGGCTCGCCCGAGCGGGACTTCGCCGAGCGCAGCGCCGACGACATCTACATCCTCTACACCGGCGGCACCACCGGCTATCCCAAGGGCGTCCTGTGGCGCCACGAGGACATCTGGCGGGCGCTCGGCGGCGGCATCAACTTCGTCACCGGCGAGTACGTCCCGGACGAGTGGACGCTCGCCGAACAGGGCAAGTCGGGCAGCCTGGTCCGGCTCCCGGCCGCGCCGCTGATCCACGGCGCCGCGCAGTGGGCCGCGTTCGGCGCGCTGTTCACCGGCAGCCCGGTCGTGTTCGTCCCGCGGTTCGACGCGCACGAGGTCTGGAAAGCCGTGCAGGACAACAAGGTCCAGGTGCTCACCATCGTCGGCGACGCGATGGCGCGGCCGCTGATCGACGCCTATCGCGAGGGTGACTACGACGCGTCGTCGATCGTGGCGGTGTCGAGTCACGCGGCCCTGTTCTCCCAGTCGGTGAAGCAGGAATTCCTGTCGCTGCTCCCGCATGTGGTGATCACCGACGCGATCGGCTCGTCCGAAAGCGGGTTCACCGGTATCGGCATGGTCAGCAAGGACAGCGATCATTCCGCCGGTCCGCGGGTCAACTTCGGCAAGGACGCGATCCTCGTGGACGACGACGGCGCGCTCGTCGAGCCGAAACCGGGCGCGATCGGCCTGATCGCCCGGCGCGGGCACGTCCCGCTGGGGTACTACAAGGATCCCGCGAAGACCGAGAAGATCTTCGTCGAGATCGACGGCAAACGGTACGTCGTCCCGGGTGACTACGCGCGCTACGAGGAAGACCTCACGGTGACCCTGCTCGGCCGGGGGTCGCAATGCGTGAACACCGGCGGCGAGAAGGTGTACCCGGAAGAGGTCGAGGGCGCGCTCAAATCGCATCCGGACGTCTTCGACGCGCTCGTCATCGGCATCCCCGACGACCGGCTCGGCCAGCGGGTGGCCGCGGTGATCCAGCCGCGCTCCGGCAAGGAACTCGACGTCGCCGCGCTCGAAGCCCACGTGCGGACCGAGATCGCCGGGTACAAGGTGCCGCGCAGTCTCTGGCTCGCGGAGGAGATCGGGCGATCGCCCAGCGGGAAGCCGGACTACCCCTGGGCCCAGCGCTACGCCGCCGAGCACGAACCCATCACCATCCAACCGGCGTAAGGAGTTACATGCGGACGTCTCTGTGCGACCGGCTCGGGATCGACCTGCCGATCGTCGGGTTCACCCCGTCCGAGCACGTGGCCGCGGCGATCAGCCGGGCGGGCGGGCTCGGCGTGCTGGGCTGCGTGCGGTTCAACGACGCGGCCGAACTCGACGCCGTCCTGTCCTGGATGGACGAGAACACCGGCGGGAAGCCGTACGGCGTCGACATCGTGATGCCGGCGAAGATCCCGGCCGAAGGGACGTCGATTGATCTCGCGAAGCACATCCCGCAGGAGCACCGCGACTTCGTGGAGCGGACGCTGCGCGACCTCGCGGTGCCGCCGCTGCCGGACGACACCGACGAACGCGCCGGTGTGCTGGGCTGGCTGCATTCGGTCGCCCGGTCCCATGTCGAGGTCGCGCTGAAACACCCGATCCGGTTGATCGCCAACGCGTTGGGGTCACCGCCGGTGGACGTCATCGAGCAATGTCACGCGAAGGGCGTGCCGGTCGCGGCGTTGGCCGGCAAGGCCGAGCACGCCGTCCGGCACGTCGACAACGGCGTCGACATCGTTGTGGCACAAGGCTATGAGGCGGGCGGACACACCGGCGAGATCGCGTCGATGGTCCTGCTGCCCGAGGTGGTGGACGCCGTCGGCGACCGGGTCCCGGTGCTCGCCGCGGGCGGGATCGGCTCGGGCAGGCAGGTCGCGGCCGCGCTCGCGCTGGGCGCGTCCGGGGTCTGGATGGGCTCCTTCTGGCTCGCCACCGAGGAATACCTCCAGACCATGGGGGAGTCCGAGGCGATGCAGCGGGCTTTGGTCGCGGCGAGGTCGTCCGACACCGTCCGCACGCGGATCTACACCGGCAAACCGGCGCGGCTGCTCAAGACGCGGTGGACCGAGGCGTGGGCCGCGCCCGACGCGCCCGAGCCGTTGCCGATGCCGTTGCAGAACCTTCTGGTCTCCCACGCGCACAACCGGATCCACCACGCGGCGGATCCGAGCGTGGTCTCGATGCCGGTGGGGCAGATCGTCGGGCGGATGGACCGGGTGCGTCCGGTCGCGGACGTGATCGCGGAACTCGTTTCGGGGTACGAAGAGACACTGTCGCGTTTGGACAAGACCCGCTGACGCGTGTCAGGTGAGCTGAAGGGGACTTTGCCCGCGTGCGATGCGGGGAAAGTCCCCTGCACCCGCCCAGGCTCTCTGAAGAAGAAAGCCCCCTCCACCACGCCGTTGTGGTGAAGGGGGCTTTCATGGCATGCCGTGCGGTGGAACTACAACCCGGCGGCCGCGTTCTTGATCGCGGTCGCGAAGGTGCTCACCTCGGTGTAGACGCCGGGAGCGTGCGCCCGCGCGCAGCCTTCGCCCCAGCTGACGATGCCGACCTGGATCCAGGCCCCGGCGCTGTCGCGGCGGAACATCGGGCCGCCCGAGTCACCCTGGCAGGTGTCGACGCCGCCCGAGTTGATGTTGCCCGCGCAGATCTCGGCGCTGTCGATCAGGTCGGCGTAGCTGCCGCCCTGCGCCTTGCAGGTCGAGTCGGAGACGAACGGGACGGTGGCCTTGAGCAGGTACCGCTGCTGCGCGCCACCCTCGGTCGCGGCACCCCAGCCGGCGACGGTGAAGGTGCCGCTGTTGTAGGCGGTCGAAGTGGCGATCGGCAGCGTCGGGATACCGCTGACCGGGCTGGCGAGCTTGATCAGCGCCCAGTCACCACCGGTGGAGGTGGGGTAGGTCGGCGACCGGTACACGTAGGTCGACTTGACCTTCTTGGCCGCCGTGCTCTGCAGGTCCACCACGCCGAGGGTGGCGGTGATACCCGTGTTGGCCCCGGTCCGCGACACACAGTGCGCGGCCGTCAGCACGATCTGCGGGGTGTAGAGCGCACCGCCGCAACCCATGGAAAGCCTGACCATCCAAGGGAATTCGCCCTGAGCGGCCCGGGTGCCACCGACCACGTCGGTGGACGGCGGCTGCGCGGCGGCGGCTTGCGGAGCCGTGGCGAGGCCCGCCAGGGTTCCGGCCGCCGCGACGGCGATCAGGGTCTTTTTGAGCAGGCTGAACCGACGCTTGATGTTCAAGGGTTCATTCCTTCCGGCTGTCCACAGTGGAGGCAGGGAGACTGACTGCGGCCAACTGACTACAGCAGGTGGGCACACACGGGGACAACCAACTTTCTTCGGATCTTTCGGCTGATGGTGGTGATTAACGGACGTCCGGTCCTGGTCGCCGACGAATGGCGTAGGCCGGAGCGCCCAACGCCTCTACTCCCAGGCCGTGATCGCCGGAACCGCCGGAAGGCTGAACGACCGCCGAGGGGTGCCCTTTCGGCCACGAGTGTGAGCGTGGCATGAACACTTCGTTCGGGTCAGTACAGGCATGGGGAATCAGGCCTAGGATCTGGATCGTGAAAGCGCGTTCGCCTAGACTGCATCCCCCCGCCGACGGCCCGGTTCGGGACGGAATTCCCGAGCACGGCCGCATTCCCCGCTATTACGCGGTCAAAGTCGATCTGCTCGACGTGATCTCCGAATTAGGCCAAGGGGCGGTACTTCCCACCGAAAGGGAACTGTCCGAAAGGTTCGAGGTTTCCCGTGCGACGGTCCGTCAGGCCGTCGGCGAACTCGTGCTGGAAGGGCGGCTGAGCAGGCGGCAGGGGAGCGGCACGTACGTCGCGGGCCCCAAGCTCGTCCAGCCGCTCGCCTTGGTGAGTTATACGGAAGGACTCAGGAGGCAGGGCATTCAGCCGGGCCGGAATTTGATCTCTTTGGAACGCCGTGAGGCGGGTCCGTCGCTGGCTTCGGAACTGGAAATCGATCCCGAAGACGACGTCATCCACATCGAACGGGTACTGCTCGCCGACGACGAGCGGGTCGGGTTGGAATCGACCTATCTCACCGCCGCGCGATTCCCGACGCTGATGGATGTGTTCGATCCCACACAGTCGCTCTACGCCTGTTTGCGGGAAAGGCTGGGGGTGGTCTTCGACGGCGCCGAGGAGCGGGTCGAGACCGTGCTCGCCACCCCGCGGGAGGCGCTGCTGATCGGGACGAACCCGGCACTGCCGATGCTGTTGATGCACCGGACCTCGTGGGGGACCGACGGGGTCCCGTTCGAACGTGTCCGTTCGCTGTTCCGCGGCGACCGGCTCTCCTTCGAGACCCGACTGGGCCGCGTGGAGTAGCCACCCACGCATTCAGTCCTCTGAACGCGATATTTGCGGATTCAACGACCGCATCCAGAGGACGAAACGCGGGGTAAAGTAACGCGAAGATAACAGGTCTGGTCCACATTTCGGAGGCACTTCACCTGGGGTTAGGGCGGGGGTCATGGAGCGTTGGTGCGCGCAGGCGAGCGTCTGCGGTGTGCGAATCCTCATCATCGGCGGCGGAGTGCTCGGCACCCAGCACGCCTGGCAGGCCGTCGAACGCGGTCACGACGTCGTCCAGATCGAACGGGAACCCGAGGCCAGGGGCGCGTCCGTGCGCAACTTCGGCCTGGTCTGGGTCGGTGGCCGCGCCAGCGGTCCCGAACTGGAGACGGCCGCCCGGGCGCGGGTGCTGTGGGAGCGCATCGGGGAACGCGTCGAAGGGATCGGCTTCCGGCCGAACGGCTCGCTCACCGTCGTCCGCACCGAGGCCGAACTCGCCGTCGCGCGGGCGGCCGCCGACACAGGCGAAGACCGCGGCTTCAAACTGCTCGACGCCGCCGAGACCCGCGCGCTGAACCCGGCCCTGCGCGGCGAATTCCTCGGCGCGCTCTGGTGCGACCGCGACGCCGCCGTCGAACCGCGCGTCGCCCAGCCCGCCCTCCGCGCCGAACTCGCGAAGAGCGGCCGCTACACCTGGGTGCCCGGCCGCGAGATCCGCGACCTGACCGACCGCGGCGTCGTCGACGACACGGGCGAGACCCACGAGGGCGACGTCGTGGTGCTGTGCACCGGAGCCTGGACCGGCGGCCTGGTCAAGGAGCTCGCCGGGACGACGCCGGTCCGCCGTGTGCGGCTGCAGATGGCCCAGACCGAGCCGCTCGGGGAAACCCTCACCACCACGGTCGCCGACGCGGACAGCTTCCGGTACTACCCGGCGTACCGCGGCGAGGCGCTCGACGGCCTCAACGCGGGCCAGCCGCAGGGCGAGGTCGCCGCGGCCGCCAAGATGCAGCTGCTCATGGTCCAGCGCCTCGACGGCTCGCTGACCATCGGCGACACCCACGAGTACGACGAGCCGTTCTCGTTCGACACCACCGAAGCGCCGTACGACCACCTCGCCGAGGTCGCCGGGGCGCTGCTCGGCCGGCCGCTGCCGCGGATCACCCGCCGCTGGGCGGGGGTCTACGCCCAGACCACCGACACCTCCCGGATCGTGCACCGCGCCCGCGTCGCGGACAACGCCTGGCTCGTCACCGGGCCGGGCGGCCGCGGCATGACCTGTTCCCCCGCCATCGCCGAAGACACCGCCGAGGAGCTGTCCTGGTGAACACCGAACTCGTCGTCCTGGACATGGCAGGCACCACCGTCGCCGACGACGGCCTGGTGATCCGCGCCTTCACCGCCGCGATCGCCGCCGCCGGAGTGTCCGAAAAGGACAGCCGCTTCCCCGGCATGCTCGACTACGTCGTCGAAACGATGGGGCAGTCCAAGATCGTCGTCTTCCGCGCCCTGCTCGACGGCGACGAGGAGCTCGCCCAGCGCGCGAACACCGCCTTCCAGGACGCCTACGGGAAACTCGTCGCCGACGGCCACTGCGAGCCGATCCCCGGCGCCGAGCAGACGATCCAGGAACTGCGCGCCCACGGCGTGAAGGTCGCGCTCACCACCGGCTTCGCGCCGGACACGCAGAACGCGATCCTCGACGCGCTGGGCTGGCACGGCCTCGCCGACGCCGTGCTGGCGCCGGGCGACGGGGTGCGCGGCCGCCCGTTCCCCGACCTCGTCCTCGCCGCCGTGCTGCGGCTCGAAGTCACCGATGTCCGCCGCGTCGCCGTCGCCGGTGACACCCCTTCGGACGTCCAGACCGGGCTGCGGTCCGGTGCCTCGCTCGTCGCCGGCGTGCTCACCGGATCGGCGAAGAAGCCGGAACTCGAAGCCGCCGGCGCCACCCACGTCCTCGAATCCGTCCGCGACCTCCCTGCCCTGCTGTCCTAAAAGGAGCTTTGACGACATGAAGAAACTCGCGGCCACCGCCCTCGCCGGTCTGCTCGCCCTCACCCTGGGCGCCTGCGGCGGGACCGCCGGTGGCGCGTCCGGCGACCAGACCGTCACGCTGTACACAGTGGACGGTCTGGAGGACTGGTACGCCCAGCGCATCGAGGAGTTCAAGGCCAAGACCGGGATCACCGTCCAGGCGGTCACCGCCGGATCCGGCGAGGTCGCCTCGCGGGTGGAGAAGGAGAAGGCCAACACCCAGGCGGACATCCTGGTCACGCTGCCGCCGTTCATCCAGCGGGCCGCGTCGCAGGGCCTGCTCGCCGCCACGGCGCCCGCCGGGATCGACCAGGTGCCCGCCGGGCAGAAGGACGGCCAGGGCCGCTACTTCGCCCTCATGAACAACTACCTCAGCTTCATCCGCAACCCGCAGGCCTCGCCCAAGACCTGGGACGACCTCCTGTCCCCGTCGCTCAAGGGCAAGCTCCAGTACTCGACGCCCGGCGAAGCGGGCGATGGCACCGCGGTCCTGCTGCAGCTGCAGCACGTCCTCGGTGATCAGGGCGCGCTCGACTACCTCGCCAAGCTCGAAGCCAACAACGTCGGCCCGTCGTCCTCCACCGGCAAGCTCCAGCCGAAGGTGGCCAAGGCCGAGATCCTGGTGGCCAACGGCGACGTCCAGATGAACCTCGCCGAGATCGAGAAGAGCGGCGGTTTCGAGGTCTTCTTCCCGGCCGACGCGCAGGGCAAGCGTTCCACCTTCGCCCTCCCGTACTACGCCGGTCTGGTGAACAACGCGCCGCACGCCGAGAACGCCAAGAAGTTCCTGGACTTCCTGCTCTCGCCCGAGGTGCAGGGCAAGGCCGTCGACGCCTTCGGTGCCCCGTCGCGGACCGACGTCACGCCGTCCGGCCCGCGCGCGGACAAGGTGAAGGCGGCCCTCGCCGGAGTCGAGATCTGGCAGCCGGATTGGGACGCCGTCCTCGCGAAGCTCGACGCCGACCTCGCCGCGTACAAGAAGGCCGTGGGCCGATGACCCCGGCGGTCGAATTCCGCGGCGTGTCGGTCCGCTTCGGCCGGACGACCGCCCTCTCGCCACTGGACCTCACCGTGGCGAGAGGGGAGACGCTGGCGATGCTCGGGCCATCCGGTTCCGGCAAGTCGACGGCCCTGAAGGCACTCGCGGGCTTCGTCGTGCCGAGCACCGGCCGGGTCCTGCTCGACGGCGAGGACGTCACCGCGCTGCCGCCACACCGGCGCGGTCTCGGCGTGGTCGTGCAGAGTTACGCGCTGTTCCCGCATATGCGGGTCGAGGCCAACGTCGCTTTCGGCCTCAAGGCACGGAAAACGCCCCGTGCCGAGACGGCGGGCCGGGTCGCCGAGGCATTGGAACTGGTCGGGATGGGCAAGTACGCCCGCCGTTACCCCCGTGAGCTTTCGGGCGGCCAGCAGCAGCGCGTCGCGCTGGCGCGGGCGTTGGCGATCCGGCCGCGGGTGCTGCTGCTCGACGAACCACTGTCCGCTTTGGACGCCGCCCTGCGCGAGGACATGGTCGCGGAACTGCTGCGGCTGCGGGCCGAACTGCCCGACACCACGCTGATCTACGTCACCCACGACCAGGGCGAGGCGCTGGCGCTGGCCGACCGGATCGCCGTCATGCGCGACTCGAAGCTCGTCGAACTCGGCCCGAGCCGTGAGCTGTACCAGCGGCCATCGACGGAGTTCACCGCGAGCTTCCTCGGCGCGTCCAACCTCATCCCGGTCGAGCTGATCCAGGCCGACGGCACCAGGGTCCGCCTCGGCGACCGCGAACTGGCGGCCGATCCGTCCGGGACCTTCCGGGCGGGCCAGCCGGTCGCGCTCGGCGTCCGGCCGCACCGGGTCGGGATCACCGCGGCGGACGCCCCCGGCGCGCTGCCCGCGGTCCTGCGCGGTGTCCAGTGGCGTGGCACGGGTTTCCGGCTGGACCTCGAATTCGCACACGACGGGAACGAGGTCCGCGCCGAGGTGCCGGACATCGACGGCCTTCCGAACGTGGGGCAGCGCGTCGGAGTGTCCATTCCGGACGGTTGCCCGCTGGTGGGCGTCGGATGACCGGCCTCGCGCTCGCCACCACGGCGGCGGCACCGGCGCGGCGACAGGAGAAACGACCCGGTCGCGGTTGGCTCCTGCTGCCGCCGGTGCTCGTCCTGCTCGGCTTCTTCGGCTACCCGCTGGTGCTGGTCGTCCTGCAGTCGCTGGAATCGAAGACGGGCGAGTTCGGGCTTTCGGTGTGGCTGGACGTCCTGGGCTCGGCGGAATTCCGGGACGCCGCCTGGAAGACCGTCGCGCTCGCGCTCGGTGCCACCGCGGGCTGTGTGGTGCTGGGAACGTTCCTCGCGCTGGTGATCGCGTTCGTGCCGTTCCCCGGCGCGCGGACGCTCTCGCGGCTGGTGGACACCGTGCTCGCGTTCCCGTCCTTCCTCATCGCGCTCGCGTTCACCTTCATCTACGGCAGCGCCGGCATCCTGGGCGCGGGCGGGTTCCTGTACTCGCCGTTCGGGATCCTGCTGGCGGAGATCACCTTCTACACGCCGTTCGTGATGCGGCCTGCGCTCGCCGCGTTCGGCCAGGTGTCGTCGGCGCAGATGGAGGTCGCGGCCAGCCTCGGCGCGAAACCCGGCCGCGTGCTGCGCCAGGTGATCCTGCCGGAGGCCTTGCCGTCACTGGCTTCGGGAGCCTGCCTGACCATGCTGCTGGCGATGAACGAGTTCGGCATCGTGCTGTTCCTCGGCGCCAAGGACGTCACGACGCTGCCGATGCTGGTCTACGGCAAGGGGATCGTCACGTTCGACTTCCCGCAGGCCTGTGTCATCGCGGTGGTCAACGTCGTGTTCTCCCTGGCCCTGTACGGAACCTACCGGCGACTGACGAAGGGAGGCGGCCGTGCTGCTGTGGACCAGGCGTAGCCGAGTCCTGCTGTGGGTGGTGTTCGCGGTGCTGTTCACCGCGATCGTGCTGGCACCGCTGCTGATGATCGTGCTGGCGTCGGTCGCCGGCAACTGGACGGGACTTCTGCCGGGCGCGCTCACCGGCTCGCATTTCGCGCGGGCGCTGTCGGGGGAGACGTTCGCGAGTCTCGCGGTGAGCATCCAGACGGGTGTCATCGCGTCGCTGGTGTCGGTACTGCTCGGCACGTGGGCCGCGCTCGCGTCGCGGTCGGCGCCGCCGAAGCTGCGCAAGGCCGTCGACACCCTGTTCCACCTGCCGATCGCGGTGCCGTCGGTGGTACTGGGGCTGGCGCTGCTCGTCGCGTTCAGCCGTCCGCCGCTCGCCTTCAACGGCACGCGCTGGATCGTGCTGCTGGGGCACGCGATGATCCTGCTCCCGTTCTCCTACAGCACGGTCTCGGCCGCGATCGCGCGGATGGATCCGCTGCTGGCACAGGCGGCGGCGAGCCTCGGCGCGTCCCCGGTCCGGGTGCTGCTGCGGGTGCGGCTGCCGGTGCTGCTGCCGTCGATCTCGGCGTCGGCGAGCCTCGCGCTGGCGATGTCGATGGGCGAACTGGGCGCGACGATGATGCTGTACCCACCGGACTGGCGGACGCTGCCCGCGAGCATCTTCGCGCTCACCGACCGGGGCCAGGTCTTCCTCGCGTCGGCGAGCACCGTGCTGCTGCTGGCCGTCACGCTGGCCGGGGTGGTGGTCCTCGGGCTGGCGCGCGGCCGCGCGGCACAGCGGTGATGCAACCATTCGTCCGCTTCGTTCCGTCTCGACACCATGATGAACGCAGCGAAGACGCTGGGTGCGGTGATCGTGCTCGCCGCGACGACGGCGGCCTGCGGCGCGGGCGGCCCCGGAGCTCCGGCGAACACGAGCACCCCTCCGGTCGTCACCACACCTTCGGATCTGCCCACCTCGCTCCCGGCGAGCCCGCCGGTCGCGAAACCGCCGATGTCCCGGCCGACCGTCGGCCCGCCGCCCTCGGACAAGATGCTGCCGCCGTCCCAGGTCGAGACCCAACTGCCCGTACAGGTCAGCGCCGAGAACGACGGCCTGGCCGTGCACATCGAACTGAGCGGCTGCGACGAGGCGAGGGCGAACCTCGCCGAGGAGAACGCGCAAAGGGTCGTGGTCACCGTGACCATCGACCACGCGAAGCCGGGGCAGATGTGCCCGCAGGTGATCCGCTACGCCGTCCTGCCGGTGAAACTCGCTCAGCCGCTCGGCACCCGGAAGGTCATCGTTTGACCGGGTTCGGGATGCAACCCGATGGCGGCTTCGTTCCGTCCCAGTCACATGAGGTACTTAACGAATGCCATCGGCCTTGGCCTGATCGTCGTTGCGGTATCCGCCTGCGGGGCGCAGAACCAGGCGGCGGAACCCGCGGCCGGACCCGGGAGCGGCACCCTGAGTACCGTGCCGCCGTCCCCGACCGCGCCGCCTTCGTCGTCGGTTCCCGCGCCGACCAGCAAGCCGGGAAGCCAGCCGGGTGTGCCCGGCGCGCCGCGCCAGGAGGTGCCCGAAGGCAGCACCAAGCTGCCGGACAAGCAGCTCGACGCGTCGGCCCTGCCCGCGGACTATCCGCGTGAGGTGTACACCAGCAACGGCGGGACGATCCTGAACATCCGCGGCCAGGAAGGCGGCTGCGGGCACGCGACGGCGGAGGCCGCGCAGCAGGACGGGACCAGGGTCACCGTCAACCTGACCGAACTCAAGGGCCAGACCGGCCAGATGTGCACGATGGACATCCGGCATCCGGTGATCTCGGTGGCGCTTTCGGCGCCGCTGGGGGAACGGACCGTGGTCCTGAAGCAGATGCGCTGACCCCCAACGCGCGCTATGAAAGGTCCTTTCCTTGCAAATTTTGCAAGGAAAGGACCTTTCATAGCGTCCTGCACCTGACGAACGTACATGAAGGCCCCCTTCACTGCGTCTAGCGCAAGGAAGGGGGCCTTCATGTACTGCGACATGGTGCGAAGGTCGAGTTCCCTCGGCTCAGCCGAGGGAAGGAGGCCTTCACGGACAGGATCGTGGACTACCGGAAGCTGATCTGCAGCACCGGTTCCGACGTGGCCTCGAAGAAGTCGTTGCCCTTGTCGTCGATGACGATGAACGCGGGGAAGTCCTCGACCTCGATCTTCCAGACCGCTTCCATCCCCAGCTCGGCGTACTCGAGCACGTCGACCTTCTTGATGCAGTCCTGCGCGAGCCGCGCGGCCGGGCCGCCGATCGAGCCGAGGTAGAACCCGCCGTGTTCGTTGCACGCGGCGGTCACCTTCTTGGACCGGTTGCCCTTCGCCAGCATCACCAGCGAACCGCCCGCGGCCTGGAACTGCTCGACGTAGGAGTCCATGCGGCCCGCGGTGGTCGGCCCGAAGGAACCCGACGCGTAGCCCTCGGGCGTCTTCGCCGGGCCCGCGTAGTACACGGGGTGGTCGCGAAGGTACTGAGGCATCTCTTCACCCGCGTCGAGCCGCTCGGCGATCTTCGCGTGCGCGATGTCGCGGGCGACGACGAGCGGACCGGTCAGCGACAGGCGGGTCTTCACCGGCAGCTGCGAGAGCTGGGCGCGGATCTCGGCCATCGGCCGGTTCAGGTCGACGGTCACCACCTCGTCGGACAGGTCGTCCTCGGTGACGTCCGGCAGGAACTGCGCCGGGTCGCGCTCCAGCTGCTCCAGGAACACGCCGTCGGCGGTGATCTTCGCCTTCGCCTGGCGGTCGGCCGAGCACGACACGGCGACGCCGACCGGGCAGGACGCGCCGTGGCGCGGCAGGCGGATCACGCGGACGTCGTGGCAGAAGTATTTGCCGCCGAACTGCGCGCCGATGCCGAACTGCCGCGTCATCTCCAGCACCTGCTGTTCGAGGTCGACGTCGCGGAAGCCGTGACCCAGCTCGGAACCCTCGGTGGGCAGGTCGTCGAGATAACGGGCGGAGGCCAGCTTCGCGACCTTCAGGTTGAACTCCGCCGACGTGCCGCCGACGACGATCGCGAGGTGGTACGGCGGGCAGGCCGCGGTGCCGAGGCTGCGCAGCTTCTCGTCGAGGAACTTCGCGAGGCGCTTCGGGTTCAGGACGGCTTTCGTTTCCTGATAGAGGAACGTCTTGTTCGCGCTGCCGCCGCCCTTGGCCATGAACAGGAATTCATAGCTCGGGTCGCCTTGACCGTCTTTGTGATAGAGCTCGATCTGCGCGGGCAAGTTGGTGCCCGTATTGCGCTCATCCCAGAAATTCACCGGCGCCATCTGCGAATAGCGCAGATTCAACTCCTGATAGGCGTCGAAAATACCGCGCGAGAGCGCGCGCTCGTCGTCGGCGCCGGTGAGCACGCCTTCGCCGCGTTTGCCGATCACGATCGCGGTGCCGGTGTCCTGGCACATCGGCAGGACGCCGCCGGCGGAGATCGCCGCGTTGCGCAGCAGGTCCATCGCGACGAACCGGTCGTTGCCGCTGGCCTCGGGATCGTCGACGATCGCCCGCAGCTGCGCCAGGTGTGACGAGCGCAACAGGTGCTGGATATCGGTGATCGCGGTCTTGGCGAGCTTGGTCAGCGCCTCGGGCTCGACCTTGAGGAACTTCCGGCCCGCGGCTTCGACGACCTCGACACCTTCGGTGCCGATCAGCCGGTACTCGGTGCGGGTGTCCTTGGCGAGCGGAAGGACTTCGGTGTGCTGGAACGTGGTGGGCGCCACTGCGCGGGCTCCTTTGCCGGCATCGGGAACCCGCTCACGGTACTAGGCGGGCCCCACGTGACCGGCGGCACGTCCGATGCGAAGGCGCGAGAATGCAATTCCCGCCCTGCATTTTGTCGCCGCGCCCCACAAATAGTTCGGGAGGCCGGGCCCACCCCGACGGACCCGACCTCCCGGGGAAAGCGATCCGGGCGCGAACACCCGACCGCGAAGACTTTTTACCTGCTCGACGGTCTCGTGACGCAGGTCATAAGTCAACGCTGCCGAACGGGTGTTGCTTTTTCCGCGCCGAAAGGCTCTGTGCCACTACGAAGCGTAGGCGCGCAGGCGGTCCGCCCGCTCACCCTGACGCAGCTTCGACATGACCTCTCGCTCGATCTGCCGAACGCGCTCACGGGAAAGCCCGAAGTGCTTGCCGATCTGGTCGAGCGTGCGCGGCTGGCCGTCGTCGAGGCCGTAGCGCAGGCGGATCACCTGGGACTCGCGGTCGTCCAGCGTCGCGAGCACGCGGCGCAGGTCGTCCTGGAGCAGACCGGAGATCACGGCGCTCTCGGCGTCGGTCGCCTCGGAGTCCTCGATGAAGTCACCGAGCGGGGCGTCCTCCTCGGTGCCGACCGGCATGTCGAGGCTCACCGGGTCACGCGAGTGGTCGAGCAGGTCGGAGATCTTGTGCGCCGGGATACCCGATTCGGCGGCCAGCTCCTCGTGGGTGGCGTCCCGGCCGAGCTGCTGGTGCAGGTCGCGCTTGATGCGGGCCAGCTTGTTCACCTGTTCCACCAGGTGGACCGGCAGCCGGATGGTGCGTCCCTGGTCGGCCATCCCCCTGGTGATGGCCTGGCGGATCCACCAGGTGGCGTACGTCGAGAACTTGAACCCCTTGGAGTAGTCGAACTTCTCCACCGCGCGGATCAGACCCAGGTTCCCCTCCTGGATCAGGTCGAGCAGTGGCATCCCCCGGCCGGTGTAGCGCTTCGCGAGCGAGACCACGAGACGGAGGTTGGCCTCCAGCAGGTGGTTCTTCGCGCTGTGGCCGTCACGCACGAGGGCGGACATCTCCGAACGCCGCTTCGGCGTGAGCCCCTCGGCGGTGTCCAGCATGTGCTGGGCGAACACGCCGGCTTCGATGCGCTTGGCCAGCTCGACCTCGTCGGCGGCGGACAGCAGCGCCGTCTTGCCGATTCCGTTGAGGTACACGCGAACGAGGTCCGCGGCCGGGCTCTGGGCGTCGAGGTCGGCGTCGGTGAGCGCCCCCGTGCTCACCGGCTCCTGGGTGGATTGCGCCGGGATACGGCGCTCGCGAATCCCGCGCGCTTCGCGTTCGAGAGTCTGGACTGACATTCTGCCTCCCCGGTCACGGGCTGAACGTGCTGCGATGTGTCCGCCGGATCCGCCTCGGCGTAACAGGCCCTGTGGAAAACCCGCTACTCCTCGTCGGCCCAGCTTGGCTGGACACTTGGCTCAACGCCGGGAGGTCCGAAAACGTTCCCGGCCGCTACAGAGGAGACGGGCGGCTGACCTGGGGCGTTGCTCGACCAACCCTGAGCTTTTCCTGAGAATGCCCGTGCCAGGGAGAGAGAAACGTGGTCTAGACCTCTATGAGGAGGGTGAACGGACCGTCGTTCACGCTCCGGACCGCCATCATGGCCCCGAACCGGCCGGTTTCGACCCGGGCCCCGCGTTCGCGCAACGCGTCGACGACGGCCGTCACGAGCGGTTCGGCGGCCTCGGGCCGGGCGGCCGCGGTCCAGGAGGGACGGCGGCCTTTGCGGGTGTCGCCGTAAAGGGTGAACTGGCTTACGACGAGGAGGGGTGCGCCGGTGGTGGCGCACGACTCCTCGTCGCGAAGTATGCGAGCTTCGTGCAGTTTGCGGGCCATCGTCGGCACCTTGGACACGTCGTCGTCGACGTGGATCCCCAGCAGCACCAGCAAACCCGGCTCGTCGATGGCGCCGGTCACCTCGTCTCCGACGGTCACGCTCGCTTCCGTGACCCTCGCCACCACCGCCCGCATCAGACGGCGGGCAGCAGCATGCCGTGCCGGACCAGTTCCCGGACGACGGGGAGCGCGGCCTCGGCCAGTTCCTCCGGTTCCAGGCCCTGAGCGGCCGCCAGGAGCACGATCAGATCCTCCAGCGGCAAAGCGCCCTGGCAGCCGGCAAGCAGCCGTGTCGCGAGCTCGTCCACTTCGTGCGACCAACCGGGACCATCGGTGCGATGCAGCCGCTGGACGGTCGTGGCCCAGCCCTCTTCACCCGGCTCGGCGACGCTCTCCAGAAGAACGGTCTCCGGGACCCGGAACCGGACATCGAGGAGCGAATCCCCGTTGGTGCGAAGCCATTCCACCCGGTCCAGCCAGTTCGCGGCCTCGGCGCCCAGCGGGTCGTCGTAGGCCTGGCGCAGGTCCTCGCACACGATCGTCGGGGTCGCGCCGTCCGCCCGGCGGAGGGTGACGAAGCCGAAACCGATGCCCTGGACGTCGTTCTCGGCGAACCAGTCGAGCCACGCGCTCGATTTCGCGCGGCCTTCGGGGGAGCGGGGGTCGATGCCCGCGTCACGCAGCCACGTGCCGACGTAGAGGCCCGGATCGGCGATGTCCCGCTGGACGAACCACGCGTCGGTCTCGGCGGGCAGCCAGCGGGTCACCCGATCGCCCCAGTCCTCGCCCTTCACGTGCAGCCAGGACGCCAGGAGCTGGCCGGTGCCGCCGTCGTTGAGGAACCCGGGCAGCTGCCGCACCACGAGCGCGCTGGCGTCGTCACCGGCGAGACCGGAGTCGCGGTAGGTGTAGTCGACGCGCGGCGGGCCCACCACGAACGGGGGATTGCAGACGATCTGGTCGAACCGGCGCCGCGCGACCGGCGCGAACCATTCGCCCCGGACGAGTTCGACGTCCAGTTCGTTGAGCCGGAACGTGGCCGCGGCGAGCGCCAGCGCACGGGCCGAGACGTCGGTCGCGGTGACCTTCTTCGCGTGCCGGGTGGCGTGCAGCGCCTGGACGCCGTTGCCCGTGCCGACGTCGAGCAGGCTGCCGACCTCGCGGCGGCTCGTGGCCCGGATCAGGCTGAGGGAGGCGTGCCCGACGCCGAGCACGTGGTCTTCGGGCACGGTGCGGCCCAGGATGTCGGCGTCGAGGTCGGCGACGACCCACCACGAGCCTTCGTCGTCGCCGTGCGGGCGGACGTCGAGACCGGCGCGGTAGCCGTCGGCCACGGGCACGAGCAGAGTGGCGGCGACCGCGTCATCGAGGGAAAGCGGCGCGAACGCGGCCTCGACGTCCTTCTCCGGTTCGGTCGAGCCGAGGAGGAACAGCCGGATCAGCGTGCCGAGTTCACCCGCGTCGCGCGTCGCGCGGTAGGCGAGTTCGGGTTCGCCGCGTCCGAGGGCGCCGTGCGCGGAGCCGAGGGCTTCGACCACGCCGTCGGTGTCGTAACCCGTCCGGCGGAAGGCGTCGCGGAGCCTCGCGCAAACGTCGTCGGACAGGTCGGGGAGGGCCGCTCGTGTGCTCACGGTGGGTAATACTGCCAGGATGAGGTCGTGAGCCTCGAAAGTGTCCTGGCACCGCTGCAGGCGGCGCTGCCCGGACTGGAAGACCTGTACATCGACCTCCACCGGCATCCGGAGCTGTCGTTCGCCGAAACCCGCACCGCCGCCGAACTGGCGCGGCGCCTGGAGGCCGACGGTTACGAGGTGCACACCGGTATCGGGCGCACCGGCGTCCTGGGCGTGCTGCGCAACGGCCCCGGCCCCAAGGTGATGTTGCGCGCCGACATCGACGCGTTGCCGGTCGAGGAGAAGACCGGCCTGCCGTACGCGAGCACCGCGCGCGGGGTCGACGCCGACGGCCGCGACGTGCCGGTGATGCACGCCTGCGGTCACGACATGCACGCCACTTGGCTCTCCGGCGCCGCGTCGCTGCTCGCGGCCGGACGCGAGCACTGGTCCGGCACGCTGATGGTCGTCTTCCAGCCGGGGGAGGAGGCCGGGGACGGCGCCGCCGGCATGGTCCGCGACGGCGTCTTCGCCCCCGCCGGCAAGCCCGACGTGGTGCTCGGCCAGCATGTCGTCCCCGGCCCGGCGGGCTGGGTGCTGACCAGGCCGGGCGTGATCATGGCGGCCACCGACGCGCTCCGCATCACCCTGCACGGCCGGGGCGGGCACGGCTCGCGCCCCGAGACCACGGTGGATCCCGCCGTGCTCGCCGCGTCCGTGGTGCTCAAACTGCAGACCATCGTGTCGCGGGAGATCTCGGCGACCGAATCGGCGGTGGTGACCGTGGGGTCGCTGCACGTCGGCACCGCGCACAACATCATCGCCGACCACGCCGTCCTCGAGGTCAACATCCGGTCGTTCGACCAGGCGGTGCGGGAGAAGGTCGTCGCGGCGGTCGAACGGATCGTCCAGGGCGAGGCGGCCACCGCGGGCGCGCCGAAACCGCCGGAGATCGAGCGGATCGGCGCGTTCCCGGTCACCGAGAACGACGACGCGGCCACCGAGGGCCTCACCGCCGCCTTCCGCGACCACTTCGGCGAAGGCCGGGTGATGCCCGCGCCGCTGGTCACCGGCAGCGAGGACTTCAGCGAATTCGGCCGCGCCGCCGGGGTGCCGTCGGTGTTCTGGCTGGTCGGCGGCCTGGACGAGGGCAAGGTGATCGCCGCGATGACCGCCGGGCGCTTCGAACAGGACATCCCGTCGAACCACTCGCCGCTCTTCGCGCCGATCCCGCATCCGACGCTTTCGGCCGGCGTCGAGACGCTCGTGGTCGCGGCTTTGCACCGGCTCACCCACCCGGGTGTCGGATGAGCCCGGCGAGTGGGAGCATGGAAGCCGGAGGTGGTGCTGTGAACGCGCCCGCCCACGGTCCCGAACCGAGGGAACCCGCTCCGGTGCTGATCACCGAAGCCGCCCCGTCCTACGAAGACCAGCTGGCCAAGCGGAAGCGGAAGTACATCATCATGATGTCGTTCCGCATCCCGTGCCTGATCCTCGCCGGGATCTTCTACCAGACCTGGTGGCTCGCGCTGGCGCTGATCGCGATCTCGATCCCGCTGCCGTGGATCGCCGTCCTGGTGGCCAACGACCGTCCGCCGCGCAAGAGCGAGAAGGTCAACCGGTACCAGTCGGAGCCGACGCGGATCGAAAGCTCCGGTCACCGCGTCATCGACGGCGGCTGACTCGTTTCGCGCGTGCTATGAAAGGTCCTTTCCTGGCAAAATTTGCCAGGAAAGGACCTTTCATAGCGCTCGATGAGGGGCTACGGCTGCGGCCCGACCTTCGCGACCGCCTGGGCCCCCAGCCGCGTCCCGGCCCGAAGCACCTCCACCGTGGACTCGCCGCGCAGCCACGCCGCCAGCACACCGGCGTCGAAGGCGTCCCCGGCGCCGGTCGAGTCGACGCACTCCGCCGGCTGCGCGGGTACCGAGGTGATGGTGCCGCTCGCGTCCACCCAGCTGGCGCCGTCGAGCCCGGCGGTGACCACGACCTCGCCGACGTAGTCCAGCAGTTCCTTCGCCGCCTCGGGGTCACTCGACCCGGTCAGCGCGACCAGCTCGCTGGTGTTCGGCATCAGCAGGTCCACGCCGCGCACGTCGTCGAGGAAGGCCGCGGGATCGGTGATCAGCGTCGCCGCCTGCGGGTCGACCGACGTCGTCAGCCCGGCCTTCTTCGCCGCCGCCAGCGAGGCGAGCGCCGCGGGCCGTGACGACGGGTACAGCAGGACGTAGCCCGAGAGGTGCAGGTGACTCGCCCCGGCCAGGGCCGCCTCGGTGACGTCCTCCGGGCTGAACTTCGCGTTGGCCGCGCGGTCGGCGAGCATGCTCCGCTCACCCGCGCCGTCGACGAGCACGACGACGCAGAACGTCGGTTCCTCGGGGTCCACCGCGAACTCGCAGCGGACGCCCGCCGCCTCCAGTTCGCTCTTCACCATGCGGCCGCCGGAGTCGTCCCCGATCCGGGCGACCAGCGTGGTCTCCGTGTCCTCCGCCCGCAGCCACAGCGCGGTGTTCGCCCCCGCGCCGCCGCTGGTGAAGTGGACCTTCGCGCGGATGTCGCCACCGTGCGGGATGGGGCCTTCGTGCCGCGCGACGACGTCGAGACCGACGTCGCCGACGACGACGATGCCGCTCATGCCGCGGTCCCGGCGAGCGCGACGGCGACCTCGGTGGCCAGCTCCGCGTTGGACAGCACCAGGGCCTCGTTCGCGTCGAGGCTCACGCCCTCGCTGGCGGTGTGGAAATGCTCCAGCAGCACCGGCGTGACGTCCTTCCCGTGCACGCCACGGGTCTTGAGGAGTTCCAGCCCTTCGGCGAGCAGCCGGTCGTGCAGTTCACGGTCCATTTCGGACGCTTCCGGGATCGGATTCGCCAGCAGCACACCGGAAGACGCGTGCGCCCGGTGCGCGGCGATGACCGCGGCGGCCTGCGCGGCGTCGTCGACCCGCCACGGCACCTCGAAACCGGACGAGCGGAGGTAGAACGCCGGGAACTCGCCGGTGCGGTAGCCCAGCACGGGTACCGAGTTGGTCTCCAGCACTTCGAGGGTCGCGGCGATGTCGAGTACCGACTTGACGCCCGAGCAGACGACCGTGGTGGGCACCTTCGCGAGCACGCCCAGATCCGCCGACACGTCCCAGCTCTGCGCCGCGCCCTGGTGCACGCCGCCGAGCCCGCCGGTGGCGAACATGCCGATCCCGGCCGCGGCGGCCAGCGCCGCGGTGCTCGCGACCGTGGTCGCGCCGGAGCGGCCGAGGCCGACGGCCGGGCCGATGTCGCGCAGGGAGAGCTTGTCCAGGTCCGCGCCGGGCGCGCACACACGTTCCAGCTGCTCGCCGGTGAGGCCGATCAGGGGGACGCCGTCGAGGACGGCGATGGTCGCGGGGACGGCGCCGCCGTCGCGCACGACCTTCTCCAGCCGCCGGGCGACGTCGAGGTTGCGGCCGGGCGGGAGACCGTGGGAGAGGATGGTGCTCTCCAGCGCGACGACGGGGTCACCGGCGGCGAGGGCGGAGGCGACCTCTTCGTGAAGGGACAGTTGCGGAGTCACGAACGAACATCATCGGTGATGTGGGTCCGCGTCACGCCATCGGGTCAGTTCGTTCGAGAGGTTCTCGCGTGCCTTGCCCTCCCAGCGTGCCCGCGCGATGTCGCTGCGGTAGAGCCGCGGCCTGGCCAGCAGGTTTTCGAGCACGGCCGTGCGGCCCGCCCGCCAGTCCTCGTCGGAGTAGATCGAGTACTCCTCCCGGACACCGTTCGCGTACTGCTCGTAGTCCTCCGGAGGGGCGCCGAGGATCGCCAGGTCGGCGTCCAGCAGCGCCGTGGCGAGGAGGTCTTCGTCGGGGGCGGTGTGGTGGATCGTGCTGAGGACCAGCCCGCTGGCACGTTCGACGTCGGCCGCGGGGACGCCGGCGTTGGTGAGTTCGTCGCGGGTCCAGGCGGCGCTGGCCTGCTCGTCCTCGCCGGGGCGGGCGTCGTAGACGACGTCGTGCGTCCACGCCGCGATGGCGACGAGGGCCCGTTCGCGGGCGCCGAGACCGAAGGCGACGGCAAGGGCTCCGCTGTCGCGGGCGACGGCCGTGACGTGCCCGAGATCGTGGTAGCGCCGGTGCGGTTCGGCGTAGCGGGCCTGGAGGTCGTTCCACGCGACGGCGGCGATCTGGTGATCGCCACCGAGCCGGGTGATCGCGGTCGGCCAGTCCATCAGTCGAAGATCCCGCGTGCCTTGGCCACCTCGTGCAGCCAGCCTTCGAGCTGCGGCTCCCACTTGACCCGTTCCAGCGCGGCGTGGTCGACCTTGAACAGGCCGAGGAACTCCTGGCCGCGTCCGCCGAAGCCGCCGCTCTTGGACACCCGGACCCGTTTGGTCACCTCCAGCACGACCTGCGTCTCCGACGGCGAGGACAGGAAGGTCACCGCCACCGAGGTGAAGACGGGCGCGAACCTCGGTGAGGGGGTGAAGCGGATCTCCTGGAAGAACGGGAGCTGCTGGACCGCGCCGTCGACCCGGCCGCGTTCCAGCACGGCCTCGCGGAAGACGAAGCCGATCCGGCTGAAGGCGTCCAGTATCCGTTTCTGCGCGGGCAGCGGCTCGATCGCGGCGGCGTCGACGTCGACCGGGTCGGTGACGGAGTTCGCGATGTCGAGGCTGGTCTGCAGGCCGACGGCCATCCCGTTCAGCGGTTTGCCGAAGACGCTGGAGATCGGCGTCTCCCACGGCAGGGCCACCTCGAACGGGATCCGGACCTGCTGGCCGGGCCCGATGCGCTCGTTGCCCGCGAGCTGCTGGGTGCCGAACTCGAGGTCCTCGACGCCGGGGCGGCGCTCGTCCGGGAGCGTGACCCTGGCGAGCAGTTTGACCGAGAGACCGTTGATCTCTTGATCGACTTCGCCGCCGAGCAGCAGGACCTCACCGCGCAACGGGCGGCCGGGGGAGACCGTGCGGTCGAGCAGCCGGGCGTCGATCTTCGCCCCGCCCGAGCCGAACGTCGCGAGCACCTTCTGGAACATGGGCGAGATCCTGCCAGGTCGTCGGTGTGCGCAGGAGGATTTGGGGCATTATGGAGGGGTGAGTACACAGACCCTTCCGAAGCCGGATACCCGTCCCGAGGGCACCGACGGCACCGACGACGATTCGCCGAAGATGTTCCACTACGTGCGCAAGAACAAGATCGCCGAAAGCGCGGTCATGGGCACGCACGTGGTGGCGCTGTGCGGCGAGGTCTTCCCGGTGACGAAGTCGGCGAAGCCCGGTTCGCCGGTCTGCCCGGACTGCAAGAAGATCTACGACGGTCTCAAGCCGGGCGACTGAGTGTCCGTCCGGTGTCCGATACCGGACAAAATCTGAAAATCCTTCACATGGCGGCTGCCCGTCCCGGTCTTCGCTGGTAATCAGTACCCGCCAGCGAAACCCAGCCGGGACGGAGCCTTCATGCGTAGAACCGGGATCGTGCTCGCCATCGCCGCGTTGGTCGCGGTGTTCTCACCCGCCGCCGCCCAAGCCGTCACCGGCTGGACCACGGTCGGTTCGGACAACGCCCGCCCGCTCGACGAGGGCCAGGGCCTGGCCACCATCGAACGGCCGTCCGGGACGATCTACCGCTACACCGGGATCGCGACCGTCCCGATGAGCCTCTCGACCCAGGGCTGGAACCACGTCGGCGACCCGGGCTCCGCGCAAGGCTGGTACGTCGAGCCGTACCAGCGCGACGACCGGGGAGCGAAGCTCTTCCGCGTCGAGTCGCCCGACGGGAAGTGGGCGAACTACACGCACACGCTGGAATCGTGGGAGGCGAACAACAACTCGTTCGCCGCCGTGACCCCGGACGCGCGCTGGATGGTGGCGGGCGAGTGGGGCACGATGGACCGCCTCCTCGTGCACCCGATGCCCGGCGTCGCGCACACGAACCCCTCGGCGAACCTGCCGTACTCGTCCGCGATCCGGCTCGACAAGCCGGTGCGGGACATCCAGGGCTGCGACTTCGTCACCGCGACCCGGCTGCTGTGCTCGTCCGACGACCCCGAAGGCTCGCTGTTCGGGACCACGAAGCCGCTGCTGCAGGTGGATCTTTCCGGCGCGCTCTCGGGTTCGGACGTGACCGGGCGGGTGACGTCGCTGGGGCAACTGCCCCTGAAGAGCACCTGCGGCGGGAACTTCGAGACCGAGGGCATCGACGTCGCCGCCGACGGGACCCTGCGGGTCGTCGTGCTCTCGCCTTCGTGGTGCGTGGCCTTCGACAGCAAGACGTGGCGGTTCCGTAAGGCGTGACTCGCGTGATCAGACGCGTGACTCGCGTGATTGGAGGCGTACCTGCTCCAATCACGCGAGTCACGGCTTCGATCACGCGAGTTCCGGGTTACCGGGCGGG
Organism: Amycolatopsis japonica; assembly: GCF_000732925.1. NCBI lineage: Bacteria > Bacillati > Actinomycetota > Actinomycetes > Pseudonocardiales > Pseudonocardiaceae > Amycolatopsis > Amycolatopsis japonica. Next base: position 5,587,226 of record NZ_CP008953.1, on the reverse strand, counting down.
TTCCGGGGTGAGGTCCTCCGAATGCGGAGCCGCAGGGGATCGGCGCGACGCCTTCTTCGCGCGGCGCTTCTCCTTCCGCGTCTCGACCATCGTGTACAGCGTCGGCACCAGGATCAGCGTCAGCAGGGTCGAGCTGACCAGCCCGCCGATCACCACGATCGCCAGCGGCTGCCCGATGAACCCGCCCTGCCCGGTCAGCCCGAGCGCCATCGGGACCAGTGCGAAGATGGTCGCCGCCGCGGTCATCAGGATCGGCCGCAGCCGTCGCCTGCCGCCTTCGACGACGGCGTCGGCGACGCTCATCCCCGAAGCCCGGTACTGGTTGATCAGGTCGATCAGCACGATCGCGTTGGTCACCACGATGCCGACGAGCATCAGCATCCCGATCAGCGCGGGCAGGCCCAGCGCGGTCCCGGTGGCCAGCAGCAGCCCGATCGCGCCGGTCGCCGCGAACGGGATCGACACCAGCAGGATCAGCGGCTGGATCAGGCTGCGGAACGTCGCCACCATGATCAGGTACACGATCGCGACCGCGGCCAGCAGCGCGAGGAACAGGTTCCCGAACGCCTCCTGCTGATCCTCGCTGACCCCGCCGAGCTTGTACGCCGCGCCGCCGGTGAAGGTCAGTCCGTCCAGTTTGGACTGGATGGCCTTCGTGGTGGCCGCCAGGTCGGCGCCGGTGTTCTTGGCGGTGACCGTGGTGCTCAGCTCGCCCGAGGTGCGGTGCACCGCGGCCGGGCCGTCCACTGTGGACACGGTGGCGACCGAGTCCAGCCGGACCACGCCGGTCGCGCTCGGGATGGGCAGCGCCTTGACCGCGTCGACCGACACCGGGGCCGTGCCCGCGCGCAGCACGATGTCCGTGCGCTGACCGTCGACCGGCAGCTGGGTCACCGTGCGGCCGGCGATGGCCTGGTTCGCGATCTGGCCGATCGTGGTCGCTGAAAGCCCGCTCGCGGCGGCCTTGGCGGCGTCGACCTCGACCTGCACGCGCGGCGAGCCCTGCGCGAGGTCACTGGTCACTTCGGTGAGGTCCGGGACGCCGGACAGCGCCTGGCGGACCTGCTCGGCGGCGGGCTTCAGCGCCGCTTCGTCCGGTGCGGTGACGGTGATCGAAATCTGGTCGGAGTTGAACCCGCCGGCTTCCGCGCCGATCTTGACCTCGCCGAGTTCCGGCTTGTCCAGCTTGCCCCGCAAGCGATCCGACAGCGCGTCGAGATCGGTGTCCTTGGCGACGGTGACCTGGATGCTGGTCGCCGTCCCGCCACCGCCGAAGAAGTTCCCTCCGCCGATACTGACCTGATACGTCTCGACGGCCGGTTCGGCGGCGAGCGCCTGCTCCACCGCGCCCGCGGCCTTCTCCTTGGCCTCGGGGCTGGTGCCGGGCGGAAGCTTCTGCGAAAGACTCAGCGTCGTCGAGCCGGACTGGTCGAGGAAGTTCGTGTTCAGCTGCGAGGCCAGCCCGACGGTGCCGCCGAAGATGATCAGCGCCAGCAGCACGACGGTGACGCGGCGCCGGGTCGCGAACCGGATCACCGGCACGTACCCGCGCTGCAGCAGCCCGCGGCGTTCCTTGTCCTCGGCGGCCTGGCGCGTGAGCTCGGCCTCGCGTTCGTCGGCCGGGGCCTTGGGCGGCTTGAGGAACCAGTACGCCAGCACCGGGACGATCGTCAGCGAGACCAGCAGCGACGCCAGCAGCGCCACGGTGACCGTGATCGCGAACGGCGAGAACAGCTCGCCGACGAACCCGCCCACGAAGGCGATCGGCAGGAACACCGCGACCGTGGTGAGGGTGGACGACGTCACGGCACCCGCGACCTCGCGCACGCCGTCGAGCACCGCGCGCTGCTTCTCCTCGCCGTAGGCCAGATGTCGTTTGATGTTCTCCAGCACCACGATCGAGTCGTCGACCACCCGCCCGATGGCGATGGTGAGCGCGCCGAGGGTGAGCAGGTTGAGCGAAAGGTCGCCGGTCCACAACGCCAGCAGCGCCACGACCACCGAAAGCGGGATCGACACCGCCGTCACCAGCGTCGAGCGCACCGACATCAGGAACAGCAGGATCACCACGACCGCGAACGCCAGCCCCAGCAGGCCTTCGGTGGTCAGGCCGCTGATCGCGTCCTTGACCGGGGTGCCCTGGTCGAACACGACGCTCATCTCGGCGCCGATCTTCTTCGACAGCTCGGGCAGCTTGTCCCGCACCGCTTCCGAGATCGCGACCGCGTTCCCGTTCTCCACCATGGTGATCGAGAGCCCGAGGCTCGGTTTGCCGTTGGTGCGCGTGATCGACGTCGGCGGCGCGAAGCCGGCCTGGACGTCCGCGACATCACCGAGCTTCACCGGCTTGGCAGCCTGCGCCCCGGGACGGGAAGGCTGCGAAGGTGTGAGGTACAGGTTCTTGATCGTGTCCACTGTGGTCGGTCCGCCGCCGACCTGGACGGTGAGCGTCTTGTCGCCTTCGGTGAGCGTCCCGGCCGGGACGGCGGCACCGGCGGTCTGCAGCGTGGTGGCGATCGACGACGGGTCGACCCCCGCGGCCGCCAGCTTCGCGTAGTCCAGCGCGATGGTGACCCGCGGCTGCCGCACACCGGTCACGTCGACCTCGCGGACGCCGTCGATCTTGCGCAGTTCCGGCGCGACCTCCCCGGTCAGCGCGGGCGCGAGCGCCTGCGGGTCACCGGTGGTCCCGGCGGCGAGCAGGACGACCGGGAGATCGTCGGTGGACCCCGCCGAAACCGTCGGCTCGCTGTTCTGCGGCAGCCGGGCCTTGAGCCCGTCGATGACGCGCTGGATCTGCCCGACGGCCGCGTCGATGTCCGTGCCGAACTCGAACTGCGCGGTGATCCGCGACAGCCCCTCCGACGACGTCGAGCTCAGTTCTTCGAGCCCCTTCAAACCCTGCAAACCGCCTTCGAGCGGCTCGGTGACCTGACGGTCGACCGCGTCCGGCGACGCGCCCGCGTACGGCGTGATGACCTGCGCCTGCGGGAACTGCAGTGACGGGAACAGTTGCTGCTTCAGCTGCGGCAGGGCGAAGGCGCCGAAGCCGATCACCACCAGGGCGAGCAGCCCGATGAGACTTCGGTTGCGCAGGCTCAGTCTGGCCAGCGTGGACATGGCGGTATCCCCCAGGAATAGCTCGGGACGGGCGGTTACCGCGAGCTTTTCATGGCGGCGGGTGGACTGGATTCACACCACGGGTGGAATCGGAGTACGACTTCGGGATGAGGTGCCCCTCAGCTTTGCCGTTCGGACACCTGATCGGCTTCGCTCTGCGTTTCCTCGTTCACCGATTGTTCCGGTTCGGCTTCACCGTTCTGGCGGGGACGGCGGAGCGGGACGGTCGTGCGTTCCCACAGTTTGCGCCCCTCTTCGGCACGGATCCGTTCGCTGGCGCGTTCCATTTCCAGCCGCCGCCATTTCCGGCGCTGGCGTTTCGTCGCCTTGGCGGGCCACAGTTCCTGGATCGCGCTGTTGAAGTACGCGCCGCCGACCACCGCGAGCCCGATGAAGAACATCAGCAACAGGAACGCGATCGGCGCGGCGAGCGCGCCGTAGGTGTAGCCGGTCTTGGTGATCCAGTTCAGGTAGATCCGCAGCCCGATACTGGAGAGCAGGAACACGACCATGGCGAGCATCGCGCCCGGCAGCCCGCGGTGCCACGGCAGCCTGCGCGGCAGGGCCAGCTTGTACAGCGTCGTCAGCGCCAGCACGATCATCACGGCCAGCACCGGGTAGTACAGCGTGCCGACCCAGTACGACACCGTGCCGCGCCAGTCGGTGGGGAAGAACTGGGGGAGCAGGTCCGGCCCGATCGCCAGCAGCGGCAGCCCGACCACCAGGATGACCAGCCCGGCCAGGTACAGCAGCAGCGCGAAGATCCGCTGCCAGACGTCGTTGCGGACGCCGTACTGGTCGTGCGCGACGGTGATCGCGTCGACGAACGACGACATCGCCGACGAACCGGCCCACAGGGAGATCAGGAAGCCGACGGAGACGATCTCGCCCTTGCCGACGAACAGGATGCTGTTGACCGTGGGCTCGATGATGTCGTGGACGGCGTTGTCGCTGAAGATCGTCTTGCTGAAGGTGATGATCCGGTCGTGGACCGCGGTCACGACCTCCTGGCCGAACCAGTCGCCGACGAAACCGAGGCAACCGAGGAGACCGAGCAGCAGCGGCGGCAGCGACAACGTCTGCCAGAACGCGGCTTCGGCGGCCTCGGAGAAGATGTTGCCGTCCCACGCCTTGCTGAGCGTGCGGCTGAGCAGGCGCAACGGCCCCCTGCGGCCCTTCGCGACCTCGGCGGCCGTGTCGGGACGGCCGTTCTCCTCGCTCATGCAGCTCCTCCGCCGGCGCCGAGCGCCCTTGACGGTGTCCAGCATGGTCCATGCCGCGCCATTCGGCTCGCCACCCCTGGGTTTTCGGGTGAGTAAACCGACAACGGGGGTGGCGCTTCCCGCGTTCCACGGGGCTCCGAGGTAGGCTCTTCGGAGTGCCCTCACCTCAGGCGCCGGCGTCGCGGCCGGATACCCAAGTGGGGGTTTTCGCTTGTGTCAGGGTGGATGACCAGGCGTTTCGAGTGAGGGAGGAGGGGGACCTGCATGTCGGAAACCGTTGAACGCGATCGAGGCGAGCTGGGCGCGCCTCCCGCCGCGAAGGACAGCACGGCCCGCCCGCTGCGTGCCTGGCAGCGGCGAGCGCTGACGAAGTACCTCACGAAGAAACCGCAGGACTTCCTGGCCGTGGCGACGCCGGGCGCGGGCAAGACGGTGTTCGGTCTCCGGATCGCCGCCGAGCTGCTGAGCGACCGGACCGTCGAGCGGATCACCATCGTCGCGCCGACCGAGCACCTGAAGCACCAGTGGGCGGCCTCGGCCGCGGCCGCCGGTATCGCGATCGACTCGAACTTCCGCAACGGCACCGGTGTCACCTCGCGTGACTACCAAGGTGTCGCGGTCACCTACGCGCAGGTCGCCGCGCATCCGACGCTGCACCGCGTGCGCACCGAGAACCGCAAGACCCTGGTCATCCTGGACGAGATCCACCACGGCGGTGACGCGAAATCGTGGGGCGACGCGATCCGCGAGGCGTTCACGCCCGCCGTCCGCCGTCTCGCGCTCACCGGGACGCCGTTCCGCAGCGACGACTCGCCGATCCCGTTCGTCAGCTACGAGGCCGACGGCTCGGGTTTCCAGCGCAGCAAGGCCGACCATGCCTACGGCTACGCCGACGCGCTCGCCGACGGCGTGGTCCGGCCGGTCGTCTTCCTCGCCTACTCGGGTGAGGCCTCCTGGCGCACCAGCGCGGGGGAGGAGTTCACCGCGCGGCTCGGCGAGCCGCTGACCGCCGAGCAGAACGCGCGCGCCTGGCGCACGGCGCTCGACCCGGCCGGTGAGTGGATCCCGTCGGTGCTGCAGGCCGCGGACACGCGTCTCGCGCAGCTGCGGGCCAACGGCATCCCGGACGCGGGCGGTCTGGTGATCGCCACCGACCAGGACTCGGCGCGCGCCTACGCCAAGATCCTGCAGCGCATCTCCGGCCAGAACCCGACGGTCGTCCTCTCCGACGACCCCAAGGCGTCCGGGCGGATCAAGGAGTTCTCCGACTCGACCGACCGCTGGCTCGTCGCGGTCCGGATGGTGTCCGAAGGCGTCGACGTCCCGCGTCTCGCCGTCGGTGTCTACGCCACGAGCGCGTCGACCCCGCTGTTCTTCGCGCAGGCCATCGGCCGGTACGTGCGTTCGCGCAAACCCGGCGAGACGGCTTCGGTCTTCCTGCCGAGCGTGCCGGTGCTGCTGGAACTGGCCAGCGAGCTGGAGGCGCAGCGAGACCACGTCCTCGGCAAGCCCCACCGCGAGAAGGAGGGCTGGGACGACGAACTCCTGGCCCAGGCCAACCGCACCGAGGACGAACCGGGCGAGGAGGAGAAGGCGTTCACCTCGCTGGGCGCCTCCGCCGAGCTCGACCAGGTCATCTACGACGGCAACTCGTTCGGCACCGCGGTGTTCTCCGGTTCCGACGAGGAGCAGGAGTACCTCGGCCTGCCGGGGCTGCTGGAGCCGGACCAGGTCCGCGCCCTGCTGCGGAAGCGGCAGGAGGAGCAGCTCTCCGACGAGAAGCGGCGCAAGCCCAAGGCCGAGGAGGCGGCGCCGGTCGCGCGGCCGCAGTCGGTCAGCGAACGGCTCGGCGCGCTGCGCAAGGAGCTGAACGCGCTGGTGGGCGTGCACCACCACCGGACGCGGAAACCGCACGGCGCGATCCACAACGAACTGCGCCGGGTCTGCGGCGGGCCGCCGACCGCGATGGCTTCGGTGGAGCAGCTGGAAGAGCGGATCGTCACGCTGCGTTCTTGGTGACCGCTCCCTGGCAAGCGCTATGAAAGGTCCTTTCCTTGCAAAATTTGCAAGGAAAGGACCTTTCATAGCGTTCGGGGGCGGAGAACCGGACTGCACTGATCACGCTCAGTGAGTGGTGGCGGTCACACCGTCAGCGCACCTAGACTTCGTACGTCTTGCTACGGCCACGTTGCCAAACCGTGTCCATTTGATGAGGCTTAATCGATTCAGCCGTCTTCCGCGAAACCCGTTCGGCGGCATATGTTGTCGCCCACAACATATGCGCGATGGTGCGACCGGTCCTCGAGGATCGCCGCCCGCGAGCAAGATCGGAGAAGGAACGAGGATGCGCAGCAGAACCCTTACCCTCCTCGCCGCGACGGTGGGCGCCGGCCTGGTGCTTTCCGCCTGTGGCGCCAACACCGCCGACTCGGGCAGTGGCAACTCCTCGCAGTCCGCGCCCGCCCCCGGCGGTGCCGCCGCCGGTGGCAAGGTCGGCGTCATCCTGCCGGAGACCGCCACCTCCGCGCGCTGGGAGGCCTTCGACAAGCCCTTCCTGACCAAGGCGCTCAAGGACGCGGGCTTCGACGCCGACGTCCAGAACGCCCAGGGCGACGTCCAGAAGTTCACCACCCTGGCCGACGGCATGATCGCGCAGAACGTCAAGGTCCTGATCATCGCCGCCATCAACGGCGAGGTCGGCGCGGCGGTCGCCCGCAAGGCGCAGGCCGCGGGCATCCCGACGATCGACTACGACCGCCTCAACCTCGGCGGCAGCTCCGACTACTACGTCTCGTTCGACAACGAGAAGGTCGGCCAGCTCCAGGGCCAGGGTCTCGCCGACGCGCTGAAGGACAAGAAGGGCGCCGAGGTCGTCATGATCGAGGGTGCCCCGACCGACAACAACGCGACGCTGTTCGCCAACGGCCAGAAGTCCGTCCTGCAGCCGAAGTTCGCCAGCGGCGACCTGAAGCTCGTGCGCGAGCAGGCCATCGACAACTGGGACAACCAGAAGGGCGGCCAGACCTTCGAGCAGATCCTGACCGACAACAAGGGCAAGGTCGACGGCGTCGTCGCCGCGAACGACGGTCTCGCCGGCGCGGTCATCACCGTGCTGAAGAAGAACGGCCTCAATGGCAAGGTCCCGGTCACCGGCCAGGACGCCACCGCGGACGGCCTCATGGCCATCCTGCGCGGCGACCAGTACATGACCGTCTTCAAGCCCATCAAGGAAGAGGCCGAGGCCGCGGCGAAGCTCGCCGTCCTGCTGGCCAAGGGCGACAAGGCGGGCGCCGACGCGCTGGCCACCGGCAAGGCGAAGGACCCGAAGGGCAACCGCGAGGTCAAGTCCGTGCTCCTCGAGCCGAAGCTGACCACCAAGGAAGGCGTCAAGGAGGTCGTGACGCAGGGCTACGTCAAGGCGGCCGAGATCTGCGGCGGCGACCTGGCCGCGGCGTGCACGCAGCTCGGTATCTCCTGACCCGTTAAATCCAGACGACCGGGCCGGTGCGTTCCCCCGACGGAGCGCACCGGCCCGGTACCCAGCCGGGAGAACCCCCATGAGTGAACCCATCCTCGAACTGAAGCAGCTGAACAAGAGCTTCGGGCCGGTCCACGTGCTCCACGACGTGGACTTCAACGTGCGCGCCGGCGAGGTCACCGCGCTGGTCGGCGACAACGGTGCCGGTAAGTCCACTTTGGTCAAGTCGATCGCCGGGATCCACGGCTACGACTCGGGAACGGTGACGTTCCAGGGCAAGCAGGTGAACATCCACGGCCCGCGCGACGCCGCCGATCTGGGCATCGAGGTCGTCTACCAGGACCTCGCGCTCGCCGAGAACCTCGACATCGTGCAGAACATGTTCCTCGGCCGGGAACGCGGTAGCAAATGGCTGCTCGACGAGGCCAGCATGGAGAAGGCCGCCCGCGAGACGCTCGCCTCGCTTTCGGTCCGCACCGTGAAGTCCGTCCGCACGCCCGTTTCGGCCCTCTCGGGCGGGCAGCGGCAGACCGTCGCGATCGCGAAATCCGTGCTGTGGGACTCGAAGGTCGTCCTGCTCGACGAGCCCACCGCCGCGCTCGGTGTCGCGCAGACCCGTCAGGTGCTCGACCTCGTCCGCCGTCTCGCCGAACAGGGCCTCGGTGTGGTGCTGATCAGCCACAACATGGCCGACGTCTTCGAGGTCGCCGACCGGATCGCGGTGCTCTACCTCGGCCGTCTCGTCGCCGAGGTGCACACCAAGGACGTCACCCACGGCCAGGTCGTGGAACTGATCACCGCCGGTCGCTCCGGCGACCTCGGCCTTGCCCGCCCCGAAGCCGCCGTCCTCTGAGCAGAGGCGAGAAAGAACCGGAAATGACTGAGACACCTGCAAAGCCCGCCTCGCCGGAGGGGGGCAAGTCGGCGGCCGCCGCGCTCAACCCGTCGGCGGCCATCACGGACTTCGGCATCGACACGACATCGATGTCGACGCGCGAAGCCGTCGGCGACTACTTCTCCCGGCTCAAGGCCGGACAGCTGGGTTCGCTCCCGGCGCTGCTCGGCCTGCTCGTGCTGGTGATCGTGTTCGCCTCGCTGTCGGACACCTTCCTGACGATGAACAACATCGCGAACCTGATGGCGCAAGGCGCCGGCAAGGCGATCATCGCGATGGGCATCGTGTTCGTGCTGCTGCTCGGCGAGATCGACCTGTCCGCGGGCACCGCGTCCGGCGTCACCGCCGCGGTGCTGGCGATGCACTACGTGCGCAACGGAAACCTGTTGGGCGGCATGGGGAACGGCGTGTTCATCGCGTTCCTCGTCGTCCTCGCCATCGCCGCCCTGCTCGGCGTGATCCTGCGGATCTGGGCGGGTGTCGGATTCGCCGTGCTCGCCATCGCGCTCGTGCTTTCGGGAACCGCGGCCAACGCGTGGATCGAGATGCTGCTCGCGATCAGCGTCGGCGGCGCGATCGGTGTCCTCACCGGCTTCCTCGTCTCGAAGATCGGCATGCCCTCGTTCGTCGTGACATTGGCGCTCTTCCTCGCCTGGCAGGGTGTCATCCTCCAGTTCATCGGTGAGGGCGGCACGCTCGGCATCAGCACCTCCGACGTGCTGTTCAAGGTCGCCAACGGCAATCTGTCCACTGTGGGCAGCTGGGTCCTGTTCCTGATCGCCGCCGGTGGTTTCGCCGCGGTGACCTTGGGCCAGCACTTCTCGCGGCTCAAGCGCGGCCTGGTCACCCAGCCGACGCCGATGGTGCTGTTCAAGGTCGGCGCGATCGGCGTGGTCGCCGCGATCGCGACCTATCTGCTCACGCTGAACCGCGCGCCGAACCCGAACATCGTCATCTCCGGCGTCCCGTACGTCGTGCCGATCGTGCTCGGCCTGCTGGTGCTCGGCACCTACGTGCTCAACCGCACGCAGTACGGCCGCCACATCTACGCCGTCGGCGGCAACCGCGAGGCGGCCCGCCGCGCCGGTATCAACGTCGAGAAGATCCGCGCCTCGGTGTTCGTCATCTGCTCGGCGGTGGCGGCGGTCGGCGCGATCGTCTACTCGTCGAAGGTCGGTTCGGTCGACCCGCAGGCCGGTGGCCTCAACACGCTGCTGTTCGCGGTCGGTGCCGCCGTCATCGGTGGTACGTCGCTGTTCGGCGGCAAGGGCCGGGTCGTCGACGCGGTGATCGGTGGTCTCGTGCTGGCGGTCGTCGAGAACGCGCTGGGCCTGCTGAAGCAGTCGGCGGCGGTGGTCAACATCGTCACCGGTCTGGTGCTGCTTCTCGCGGCCACGGTGGACGCGCTGTCCCGGCGCCGCGCGGCTGCGTCGCCGCGCTGAGTCCGCATGGAATGATGAAGCCCGTGACCAGCACACCCGTTGCACGACCAGACGAGGTGCGCAGGCACAACCGCACGACCTTGCTCCGGTTGCTGCACGTCAGCGGCCCGAGCACCAGGGCGACCCTCGCCACCGAGCTGGGGCTCAACCGCAGCACCATCAAGACCCTCGTCGACGGCCTCGCGGAAGCGGGGGTCGTCGAGGAGCGGGTCCCGAGGCCGGGACGAGGGGCGGGCCGCCCTTCGCTCCTGGTCCTGCCGCAGCCGCACGCGGCGGTGGTGCTCGCGGTCGATCTCCAGGTCGAACACGTGGCGATCGCGCTGGTCGGGTTCGGCGGCCAGATCCTCGGGCGCAACAGCTGGAACCTCCACGGCCGGACGCGCGAGGCCGACGAAGTGATCACGCACGTGATCGAGTCGACCACCGTGCTGGCCGGCGACCTCGGCGTACAGCCGATCGCCGCGGGCGTGTCCGTGCCCGGCGTCGTCCGCCGGGCCGACGGGCACGTCCACGAGGCTCCCAACCTGCGCTGGACCGACGTGGCGCTCGGGGAACGGCTCGGCGGTGTGCTGCGCATCCCCGTCCTGGTCGGCAACGACGCCGAACTAGGCGCCATCGCCGAACACCTGCGCGGCGCCGCGCGGGGCTCGTCGGACGCCGTGTACGTCTCCGCCGACGTCGGTGTCGGGGGCGGGATCATCGCGGACGGCTCGTCGCTGCGCGGCGGCGCGGGCTACGTCGGCGAGATCGGGCACATGGCGATCCGGCCGGGCGGCCGTCCCTGCTACTGCGGGTCCAGCGGCTGCTGGGAGACCGAGGTCGGCGAGGCGGCGCTGTGCCGCGCCCTCGACCTGCCCGAGGACACCCCGCGCGGGGCGATCCTGTTCGAACTGCGCGAGCTGGGCCGGGATCCGCACGCGGCCGAGGAACGGCTGTCGGAGTTCGCGGAATGGCTGACGCTGGGCCTGGTGAACGTGGTCAACCTGCTCGGCCCGCAGCTGGTGGTGCTGGGCGACCTGCTCACCGTGCTGCCCGATTCGGTCGTGAAGTCGGTGGCGGCCGAGGTCCGGCGGCGGAGCCTGGTCAGCCGGGCCGTCGGCGGGACGCAGATCGTGAGTTCGGCGCTCGGGGCGGACGTGAAGCTGCTGGGTGCGGCCGAGGCGGCGTTCGAAATGATCCTGGACACCGTGTAGTTCGCATTTAGTCCTCTGGATGCGGTAGTTGCACACGCAAGGACCGCATCCAGAGGACTAAATGCGTTCTGTCACGAGGCCGGACAGCAGGGCCACCAGGGCGGCCAGGGCTTTCTCCTTCGCGGCTTCGCGGTCTTCGGCGTGCGCGATCATCAGCGCGGCCTCCGCGCAGGCGCTCAGCACCAGTTGCGCCAGCTCCGGGACAGGCGCGTCGATCAGCAGCCCGTCCGCCGCGGCGGACTCCAGGATCTCCGTGATCAGGCCCAGCCCGTACCGGTTCTCCAGTTCGCGCCATTCCTGCCAGCCCAGGACGGAGACGGCGTCGGTGAGCGCGATCCGCACCACCTCGGGCCGCAGACACAGGTCCAGGAACCGGCTCAGCACCCCGAGCGCCCCCGTCCACGGGTCGCCCGCGGCGCCCAGGACGGTCTTCAGATCCTCGGTGATCTCCGTTTCGATCTGCTCGATCACGGCCCGGAACAGCCCCTGTTTGTCCCCGAAGTGGTGATACAGCGCGCCGCGGGTGACACCCGCCGCCCGGACGATCTCGTCGGCGGGCACGGCGGCGTATCCCTGTTCGGCGAACAGCGTCCGCGCCGCCGTGATCAACGCGGCCTGCGTCGATTGCGAGCGTTCGGTCTGGCTACGTCGTGGCGTGGGCACGCAGGAATTCCACCATCATGCCGCTCAGCCGCTCCGGCTGGTCCTCCGGCACGAAGGCGTAGGAGTCCTCGATCGTCTTCAGTTCGGCGTTCGGCAGGACCCCGGCGAGCTTGCGGCCCAGCCACAACGGGAAGTGCCGGTCTTCGGGCGCCCAGGCCAGCAGTACGGGCTTGGTGAAGGCGGGCAGCCGCTCGGCGGCGGTCAGGGTGTAGCGGTTGTCGACGCTCGCCATGAACCGGCGCAGATCGTCGCGGATCTCCGCGCTCCGGCGGCTGGGCAGCAGATAGGCGTCGAGGATGTGGCCCGGGACCGGGTGTTTGGCCAGCCAGAGGAAGTCGGTCGTCTTCAGCAGCCACCGCCAGCGCAGCGCCGCGGTCACCAGCCCGACACCGCCGGGGATCCGGGCGAGCGGGCTCAGACCCGCGAACAACGGCGGCAGGAAGCGCTCGAAGGAGTCCGACGGCGTCAGCACGACCCGGCCCACCCGTTCCGGGTTCGTGGTCATGAGCAGTTGCGTCAGCGCGCCGCCGGTGTCGTTGGCGACCACGGTGACGTCGGTCAGGTCGAGCGCTTCGAGGAACCGCGCGATGAGCGCCGCGACGCCGGGCGGGCTCAGGTCGGCGCGGGGGACCGGGATCTCGTGCGAACCCAGTGGCCAGTCCGGGGTCAGGCAGCGGAAGCCCACGTCGGCGACGGCGGGGGCCACCTTGCGCCAGAGCAGGCCGTTGGTGAGGAGTCCGTGCACGAAGACCACGGGAGGGCCTTCGCCGCGGTCGCGGTAGCGGATGCGGGCGTCGCCGAGATCCACGTCGCGTGTCTCGCCCAAGAGGTCGTAGGTCGTCATGGCAACCAACATACATTCTGTCTGTATGTTTTTGGAAGACGTCGAAGACTGGCGCTCAGGTGAGTTTCTTGGTCCGGATGTCCCCAATGTCGCATTGGAGACGCTCAGCGACACCAATGCGACATTGGGGACACCGAGCGAGGCGGCAGCAGGCGGAAACCAGGGCGGCCGCAGGCAAAAACAGGGCGGCCGGCTCTCTCCCTGGGGAGTAGCCGGCCGCCGGTGGTCGTGGACTGGTGGGTTACCGCTGAATGTCCGCGGACATTTCCTTGAGCTTCGTCTCGTGTGCGCGGGCGTGGTGACCACAGAAGAGCAACTCGCCACCGGTGCTGAGAATGGCTCGAACCTGGGCTGCAGCTCCACACCGGTCGCATCGGTCGGCAGCGGTCAGTTCGGGGCGGGTGAGCGTCGGTGAAGTCATTGGAGTCTCCCTCCGTCCCGGCACCGGTGGCCCGGTGCCATCGATCCAGCTACGACCACTTCGGCACTGATGCCGGCAACGTTCGTTCCCGGCCCCGCCGTGTTCGTGCTTCCACTCTTCCAGACGTTTGGCGACCCGCAAGTGTTCCCGTGCGGGTGTCTCATTTGTCACTGGTAATTACCTCGGATGCCGTAGCGTAATCACGCAACGTGGGAGAAGACTCCCCGCCGCAGGGCCTTTTCCCACGTCAGGCACCATGCTGGGGTGGGAATCGCAGTCGTCCGGAACCGTCTTCCGAGCGTGCCGTCGCCGATCTTGTTCGTTCTCAGCGGAATTTCGATGTACGCCGGTGCGGCCGTCGCCGTAGGTCTCTTTTCGGTCGCCTCCCCCGCGGGGGTGGCCTGGCTTCGCTGTCTCGGGGCGGCAGTGGTCCTTCTCGCGTGGCGCAGGCCACCTCGCTCGGCGTGGACCGGCCGCACGTTCCTGCTCGCGGGCGCCTTCGGCGTCGTCACCGCCGGGATGAACGTGCTCTTCTACGAGGCGATCGCGCGGCTGCCACTGGGCACCGCGGTCGCCCTCGAGTTCACCGGGCCCGTGGTGGTGGCCGCGTTCGGCTCGCGGACCCGCCGCGACGTCTTCGCGCTGCTGCTGGTGGTGGCCGGCGTGGTCGCCATCGCGGACGTCCGGCTCGAAGGCAGCCTGCTCGGCGTGCTGTTCGCCCTCGGCGCGGCGGCCGCCTGGGCGGGCTACATCCTGCTCGGGAAGCGGGTCGCGGTCGGCGGGAACGGGATCGACGGGCTGGCCGTCGGGTTCGCGGTCGGCACCGTGGTGCTGTCGCCGCTGGCGCTCGGCACCGGCGCGGTGTGGGGTTCGCCACGTTTGGTGCTGCTCGGCGTCGGGGTGGGCGTGCTCGCCACCGTCGTGCCGTACGGGCTCGACCAAGTGGTCCTGCGCAAGGCCGGGCAGGCGCGGTTCGCGCTGCTGCTCGCCTTGCTGCCGGTCACGGCGGGCGTCATCGGCTTCCTCTGGCTCCGTCAGGTCCCGGCGCTGCCCGAGGCCCTCGGCACGCTGGCCGTCGTCGCCGGGGTCGCGCTGCGCTCTCCGGGGAAACGTGATGACTCGGCGCCCCTCTGAGCGGGATACTGAGCGGTCTGTGGCGCTTTCAGCACCGGGAGGACACGTGGCCGAGATCCGGCGGGCCGGCACCGTCGAGGAGGTCGTCGCCGCTCAGCACCTGTTCGACGGCCCCGCGCACCGTGAGGCGTCCGAGAAGTTCCTCGCGGGGGAGGAGAACCACCTCCTCATCGCCTACGAGGACGGCGAGCCCGCGGGGATGATCACCGGTACCGAGGTGACGCATCCGGACAAGGGCACCGAGATGTTCCTCAACGAACTCGACGTCAGCCCGGACTACCAGCGGCGCGGGATCGGCCGCGACCTCGTCGACGCGCTGGCCGGGATCGCGCGGGAACGCGGCTGCCGGGGGATGTGGGTCGGCGTCGAAACGGACAACAAGGCCGCGCTGGCGACCTACACCTCAGCCGGGGCGTCGAACGACGGGCCGTTCATCATGCAGTCGTGGACGTTCGAAGACTGATGTCGTCCGGAATCGACGGCGACCGGACGGGGCTGTCCGGTCGCCGCTGGCTGCCAGGGGGCGAGCACCTCGTCGCCGTCGCGCGGGCCGAACTCCCGCAGCGGGACGGGCTCGCCGGACCCTTCACGGCGCTGGCCGCCCTGCGCGCGGCGGGTTTCGACGTCGCGGGCCAGGACGAGGTCGCGGCCCTGTCCGGCACCACGCACGAAGGCCTGGCACGGGCGATCGGGACGCTGTCGGGCGGACGGCTCGTCGCCGTGCCCGCCACCGGGAACTGGGCGCCGCACTCGTTGTTCATGCTCCTCGCGGCGCTGTGGCGGCTGCCGAGGGTCGCGTTGATCGCGGAGGTCGACACGGCCGAGTTCGGCGCGCACGACACCCCGGCGCGAGCGCTGCTCGACTATCTCGACACCGGTATCCCGCCGCTGTGGTCGTCGCGCTGGCGTCCGCCCGGCGGGCATCACGTGCTGGCCGCCGGGATGCGGATCGGCGCCGAAGGCACTCTCGTGTCCATTATGGACGGCTACCCGTCCTTGGGGGACAACGGTTTGCACGACCAGCCGGTGGAATGGGTGGCCGCGGCGCTGAAGCGGATGCTGGTCGTGGTGGACGACGGCGACGCCGAAGCCGCCGTCGACGCGATCACGACGGCCGGTCTGTGGAGCTGAGCTCGTCCTTCGCGAAACGGGAATGCTTGCGCCCGTAGAAGACGTAGATCAGCATGCCGAGGCCCAGCCACGCGGCGAACCGCAGCCACGTCATCACGTCCAGGTTCAGCATCAGGTAGAAGCACGCCAGCGCCGCCACGATGGGCAGATACGGCGAGAACGGCACGGTGAACGGACGTTCCAGGTCCGGGCGGCGTTTGCGCAGCACCGGGACGGCCAGCGCGACGATGATCATCGCCGACAGCGCGCCGATGCTGACCATGTCGGCGAGTTCGGAGATCGGGACGAACGCGGCCAGCACCGCGATCAGCACCGCGCCGGCGATCGTCATCCGGTGCGGGGTGCCCCAGCGCGGATGCGCCGTGCCGAACTTCTTCGGCAGCAGGCCGTCGCGGCCCATGGCGAAACCGATCCGGCCGATCGTCACCAGTTCCACCATCATCACCGACGTCAGCCCGGTGACCGCGCCGAGCGAGATCAGCGCGCCCACCCAGTGCTGCCCGACGCGGTCGAAGGCGTCGGCGAGCGGGGCGCCCGCGTCGATCTCGGCGAACGGCACCATCCCGGTCAGCACCAGCGAGACCCCGATGTAGAGCAGCGCGCAGACGCCGAGTGCGCCGAGGATGCCGACCCGCAGATCGCGTTTCGGGTTCACGGTCTCCTCGCCGAGGTTGGCGAGCGCCTCGAAACCGGTGTAGGCGAAGAAGACGACGGCCGCGGCGGTCACCATCCCGGCGATACCGTAGACGGACTGTTCGAGCCCGAGCGCGGCTTGCACGATCGGCTGATGCAGGGTTCCGGCGGTCGCCGTCGGCGGCTGCGCGGCGGGGATGAACGGGGTGAGGTTCTCGCCGCGGATGTAGAACACGCCGACCGCGAGGATCAGCACGCACACCGCGACCTTGACCAGCACGAGCAGGTTCGTCACCCGCGCCGATTCCTTGATCCCGAGGACGGCGATCACGGTCAGCACGGCGATGATCACGACCGCGCCTATGTTGACCTTCGCGTCTTCGCCGAACCAGTCGGGGGAGAGTCCCATCAGATTCGCGAGATAGCCGGACCAGCCGCGGGACACGACGGCCGCGCCGAGGGCGAACTCGAGCAGCAGGTCCCAGCCGATGATCCAGGCGAAGGTCTCGCCGAGGGTGGCGAAGGCGTAGGTGTAGGCGCTTCCGGCCGTCGGCACGCTGGAGGCGAGTTCGGCATAGCAGAGGGCGGCCAGCCCGGCCACGACGGCGCCGAGCACGAACGACAGCGTGACCGACGGGCCCGCGTGCGTTTTCGCCTCGACCCCGGCGAGGGTGAAGATGCCGGTGCCGATGATGATGCCGACCCCGAACCCGATCAGGTCGCGCCCGTGCAGGCGGCGTTTCAGCTCACCGGAATCCTGCCGTTTCAGGACCTCGTCCACGTCCAGAGTTCGCCGCATGAAGGGTCACGCTAGAAGATCGCCGTCCACCTCGCAGATCGGTGGGAGGAGTACCCGGCGGAGGTGAAGGGAGCTTTCGCCGCATCAGACGCGGTGAAGGGAGCCTTCAGCCCACGCGCGACAGTCGTGGTGGAAGTTCACCCCTCCAGCACGACACCGTTCTCCTGCGCCAGGATCGCCGCCTGCACCCGCGACCGCAGCCCCAGTTTCGTCAGCACCCGGGAGACGTGCGTCTTCACCGTCGTCTCGCCGATGTGCAGCCGCGTGCCGATCTGCGCGTTGGACAGGCCGCCGCCCAGGCACGCCAGCACTTCGCGCTCGCGTTCGGTCAGGTCTTCGAGCCCGGCGGGGGCGACGGAGGGTTCACGGGTCCCGGCGGCGAAGGCGGCGATCAGCTTCCGCGTGACCTGCGGCGCGAGCACTCCTTCGCCCGCCGCGACCAGCTTCACCGCCTCGATCAGCCGCGACGCCTCCACCGACTTCAGCAGGAACCCGGCCGCGCCCGCCCGCAGCGCGGCGTGGACGTACTCGTCGAGATCGAAGGTGGTGAGCACGAGGACCTCGCACAGCCCCTCCGCGGTCAGTTCCCGCGTGGCGGCGATGCCGTCGACCCCGGGCATCCGCACGTCCATCAGCACGACGTCCGGCTTGAGCGCCTTCGCCTGGCGGACGGCGATGGCGCCGTCCGCGGCCTCGCCGACCACCTCGATACCCTCGGCGTTGCCGAGGATCATCATCAGCCCGGCACGGATCGCGCCGTGGTCGTCGGCGACCAGCACCCTGATGTTCCCGTCGCTCAAGACCCCTCCAGAGGCAGTTCGGCGCGGACCAGCCAGCGGCCGCCGGACGGCCCGGCGGTGAAGGTGCCGCCCACCGCGGCGGCGCGTTCCCGCATGTTCAGCAGGCCGAGGCCGGTCCCGCCGTCGCCGGGGCGGCCCGGCTGAAGATCATTGCGCACCTCGACGGTGAGTATGCCGCCGCTCGACCGGATGTCGAGGACGGCCCGCCCGCCGGGAGCGTGTTTCATCGCGTTGGTCAGCGCTTCCTGCGCGATCCGGTACGCGGTCAGGTCGACCGCGGCGGGCAGGTCGGCGGACCGGCCCGGTACGGCGCCGAGTTCGACCGCCAGCCCGCTCGCCCGCGCCGATTCGACCAGTTTGGACAGTTCGGCCAGCCGGGCGGGCGCGGTCGGCTCGATCTCGGTGTCCGCGCGCAGCAGCCCGATCATCGCGCGCATCTCCTCCAGCGCGCTGACACTGTTCTCCCGCACCGATTCCAGCACCTTCCTGGACAGCTTCGGGTCGGCGGTGGCCATGGACAGCGCGGCTTCGGACTGGATCGCGATCGCCGAGAGATGCCCGGCGATGACGTCGTGCAGATCCCGCGCCATCTTCGACCGTTCGCCCGCCACGGCGGCCTTCCGGTCCAGTTCGCCGATCGTGGCCAGCTGGACCGCGTTCGCCCGCTCGTTGTGGGCGATGTCCCGCTGCTGACGGACGTTGGCCGCCCACCACACCGGGGTGACCAGGAACGGCAGGAACGCGAATGCGACGAGGATCGCCGTGCGCCACTGCGCGGAGAACAGGAGCGCCAGGCAGACCGCGGCGAGCGTCCCGACCGCGGCGACACCGATCATCACCCGGCTGACCCGTCGTGAGCCGTACAGCGTCGTCGCGTAGAGGAAGTCGGTGAAGATGACGAAGATCGGCAGCGAGGGACCGAACGCGATGTCCACGCCGAGGACGACGAGCCCGCACAACAGTCCTAAAGGGACCTTGCGGCGCAGCACCTGCAGGAGGCACAACACGGTCAGTTCGGTCAGCCGGATCCACAGCGGCGTGTCGTCCTTGCCGTTGAGCAGCACGTGCATCCCGCTGAGATAGACCAGCACGCCCAGGATCCAGGTGCCGAAGGCGATGACGAGGTCCTGTTTCCATTCGGCGAGGTGGTTCAGGCGCGGGACGAACGTGGGCACCGTTCCATCCCAGCACACCGGCACCCGCCGCGGGGTCCTACGAACTGATGACGATGATCTCGTGCCGTTCGCCGACGCGGCCCCGCCCCCTCGCGAGACAGACTCGGCTCGTGAACGAGATCTGGGACTTCATCGAAAGAAACCCGATGGCGGCCGTGATCGCCGGCGGGGAGATCGGTTTCTGGGTCGCCATCCTCGCCGGCCTCGTGGCCCGCTATCCGCTCAAGCTCAAGCGCACCGGTGTCGCGCTGCTGCTCCTGACCCCGGTGATCGACATCGTGGTGCTGGTCGCGACCGTCATCGATCTGCGCAACGGGGCCACGGCGAACTTCGTGCACGGCCTCGCCGCGGTGTACCTGGGCTTCAGCGTGGTGTTCGGGCATTCGATGATCAAATGGGCCGACGTGCGGTTCGCGCACCGGTTCGCGGGCGGGCCGCCACCGCCGCCCAAGCCGAGGGGCCGGGAGCAGCGGCGCGCCGAATGGCGTGACTGGTTCAAATGCGTGCTGGCCTGCGGGCTGGCCGCCGGGGTGCTGCTCCTGCTGATCGTCATGGCGGGCGGCACCGCGCAGGCCGACCCGTTGTGGGGCTGGCTGCCACGGCTGGGGGTCGTGACCGCCATCTGGTTCGCCACGGGGCCGCTGTGGCAGGAGTTCTCACCCAAGGACCGGGTCGGGGAAGGGGCACGACGATGATCGAACTGCTGGGGATCCTGCTGCTGGTGCAGGGCGGTGGTGGACTGATCAACCGGTTGCTGGGGAGTACGAACCCGAGCTGGTTCGTCCAGCTGCACCTTCTCCCGCCGGGGATGCACGTGGTGGCGAGCGCGCTGATGGTGGCCGCGGGCGTGGCGGTGCTGTTCGCCGAACGCGCCCGCAAGGGGCGCCGGTCAGAGTGAGACGAGCACCTGCAGGACCCCGAGGACGATGGTGACGACCGTCAGCACGACGGTCACCACGGTGAGCCGCGTGACCCGCGCGCTCACCGTGTTCTCGTAGGCGTACCTGGTCTCCTCGTCCATCGCCTCGGCCTGGCGGTCGAGCTGCGCGATGATCCGCTCCACGCCCATGCTGGTGACCAGCCGGCGCTCCAGGGAATCGATCTCGGGCGGCAGCACCGAATGCAGCATTTCGAGGATGTCGTCGAGCGAGCCGCGCAGCAGCCGGGTGCGGCTCCCGGTCTGCTTCATCGACGCCAGCCACTGGTCGGCCAGCGCCATCCGGATGAGGACGCGTTCGAGGATGAAGAGCATCCCGTGGTCGAGCCCGCCGATCTCGCTGTCGATGCCGAAATACGGTTCGGCGTCGCCGAACGGGCCGCGCATCAGCTCGGCCTGGTGCTCGACGTATTCGGAATCCTTGCTGTTGAGGCAGACGATCCCGCCCGCCATCGTGTACGCGGCGACGAAGGACCGCGTGCCCCACGACGGGCCGAGCGCGTCCCTGGCGACCTCGCGGGGCACGAACCGCCAGCCCTCGTCGCTGGTCGCCATCCCGTAGAACGGCCGGGGATCGGCGGCGACCCGCTGGGCGGGCGGATGCCCGTCGTGGGACCGCAGTTCGACGCACCAGCCCTTGCGGCCGAGCCCTTCGGAGAGGTCGCAACCCCTGGTCAGGTCCTCGAAGACGTGGGTGACGGCCTTGAGGAGCGAAGGGAACGTCTTCTCGCCGTAGCGGCCGTGCAGCCCTTTCTCCCCGTTCGACGTCTCCCGGCCCTGAAGGCTTTGCAGGATCGCGATGGCGAGGTCGAACTCGGCGGAGGGCCCGTCCGCCGCCGCGCCGGTGATCGTGGTGGCGAGGACCAGCGTCATCGCGTGGTAGGCGGGATGCCAGGTGACGACGAGTTCGCACGGCAGGCCGGTCTCGCCGACGCGGATCGCGAGCCTGCGTTTGCGCAGCACCCGTCTTCGCGGTGGTGTCGTGTAACTGGCCAGGAAATTCTCCGCCGCCGTCCACTCGTCGCCGAGTTTCCCGTCGAGGTGGGCCAGCAGGCCGCGGTCCCGTCCGCCGTCCAGTACCTTCCCGGCCTCCCGCTCCGACAGCGGGACCGCCCACGCGAAGGTGAGGAGCACCGCGGTCATGGGCGGCGCAGCACCGTGATCAGGTCCCGGCCGAGATGGCGGCGCAGCGGGCCGGAGGCGTTGACGAGTTCGTCGCGGTCGATGTGCTCGTCGGCAGGGCCGAGATCGTCGAGGACGTGGTACGTCCATTCCCACTCGGTGCGCCAGCCCGCTTCGGCCGCGTCGGCGGCGATCTCCGCCGGGTCCAGATGGCGCACCGGGAGCGCCGGGCCGCCGTCCTGCAGTGCTTGGTCGAACTCTTCGCGCGATACCCGGCGTGAGCGGACTTCGTCGCCTGCTTCGACGCTGTCGAGGCTGAACGTGCCCTGCCCGATCGGCGACCGGCTGTAGGCGAGCACCAGTACGCCGCCGGGCGCGGTGATCCCGGCCAGCCGCCGCAGGATCGGTCCGACGTCCGGCGTCGGCACGTGCTGGATGACGTGACTGCACATCACGAGGTCGTACGGGCCGCCGTCCAAATCCGTGATCGGCGAGACGGCGAAGGAGAACTCGGTGTCTTCGACGACGGTCTCGCGTGCCTTGGCCAGCCGGTCCGGGTCGGGATCCGCGGCGGTGACGTCGGCGGAGAACCGGGCGAGCCAGGGGAGAAGGCGGCCTTCGCCGCAGCCGGCGTCGAGCGCCTTGACCCGCTCGCGCGGGGGGAGGATCTCGGTGAGCCGTTCGGCGACCTTCCCGAGCGCGCGGTCCTCGCTGGCCGTCCAGTAGCCGTCGTAGGGTTCGTGCCGTCGGATGAACACACCGGTGACGTGGTCGCCGGCGTCCGGGTAGCGGTAGCCCTCGGTCAGCACAGTCGCGAATATAGCCCGGATTCGTGGCTTCTCCGGTGCTCCGCGCGGGATTACCATGAGTCATGGCCACCGGGCCTGTCGCGCTGTACGCCGTGGTCGCCGTGGCGCCTTCGGTTCTTTTCTGGTGCGCGCTGAAGGTGCCGGCCGGGCTGCGGTGGTGGCGCGGCCGCCGTCGACCCGAACTCCCGGCCGGGCCGCCCATCGAGAAACTCGCCGCCGATCTCCGCCGGGTGCACCGGCAGCTGGCGGAGCTTCCGTCCGGCGCCTCCGCCGTCCGCCGGTACGGCACCAGGCAGGCGTACGACGCGCTGCTCGTCCAGGCCTGCCGGGAGGTCGAGGTCGAGCACCGGCTGGCCGAGCTGCCGGAGGGTTTCGACCGGGAGATCGAACGGCTGCGCGTCGAGGAATCCCTGGCCGAGCGCGGGCTTTCCGTGTCCTGAAGCGGTTTGTATCGAAAGTATGCGCGCGGCCGGGAGGCTCGCGGGCATGAAGAGGCTGGGACTTCTCGCTTCACTCCTGCTGGTGTTCGCGTTCATCCCGGGCGTGGCCTCCGCCGCGGCCGCCTTCCCGAAGATGGACGCGGCCACGGTCGACGGTTTCCGCTGGACCTCCGGTTCGAGCTTCGGCACCTACGGCGCCCGGATCGCCGCGCTGGAGAACCACCTTCCGGCACGCGGGCTGCCGGAGATCCTGTCGTCGGCGAACCGGAAGGCGCGGCCGCTGTGCCACGCCACGTATCTCGCGGCGGCGCTGAACCCGGCGGGATTCTGCTGGGAAGACGCCAACGACGACAAGACCAACGACTGGATCCCGCAGGGACTGACCGGTTCCGGCGACGCCGACGCGGCGACCGGGAAGGTCGGCGGCAAACGGGTGGTGGCGACGTCCTGGCACACTCCCGGCGACACCATGGTTCGTCTGTCCTTTGTGGACGCGACCGGGCTGGGCTACCGGCACGTGCTGCTCGTCGAACCGACGTCGAACGACAACTTCGCCGTCGTGCAAGGGCACGGGCACGGCATGACGTGGATCGGGAACCGGCTGTTCGTCGCGACCACCGGGGGAGTGGTGCGGGTCTTCGACACCACGCACTTCTGGAAGGTCGACGACAGCTCCGGCGTCGTCGGCAAGGGTTCGGACGGCAAGTACCACGCGGCGTTCTACGACTACGCGATGCCGCAGATCGGCGCCTACTGGTACCCCGGCGGCGGTGGCTGCACCAACGCGCCCGGGATCCGGCCGTGTCTCGCGACGATGTCGTTCGACCACAGTGACGGCTCGATCGTGACGTCGGAGCACATCCCGAACGCGGCGGGCGGCCGGGTGCTGCGGTGGCCGTTCGACCGCGCGACCGGGCTGCCCAAGCTGTCGGCCGACGGCACCGTGCACGCGAAGGAAGGCTTCGTGTCGCCGGTGTGGGGCATGCAGGGAGCGGTGGCACGCAACGGATATTTCGTGCTGACCGGTGTGTGTCCCGAGTACGCCGGGGTGGCGGGTGACCATCCTTCGTGCCTGCACGGCGGGGTCGGCGGCACTTCGACGTCGCGGCTGAGCGGCCGGGCGCCGGTGAACTCGCAGAACCTGTCGTACTGGCCGGCGACGGGGGAGCTGTGGCTGATGAACGAGCAGCTACGGGAGCGGGTCACCGTCCACGTCCCGTGGACCACCTTGACGGGGAGGTCGTGAGTGGTAGCGACTTGGCCTCGTCCCGCTGTCGTGGTGGAGCCGATGTCGGCGAGTGGGGAGGATTTGGGACGTTCAGTGTCCGGAATCTTCCCCACTCGGCAGCGAACCGGGTCGTGCGAGCTTGATCAACGGAAGATCGGGGACATTGAGTGTCCCTGATCCTCCGTTGATCAAGCTCCGAGACCCGAGCGACCCCTCGACGACCGTCCTTACCACTCACGAGATCACGGGGTGAAGTCCCAGCGGGTGGCGCCATGGGGTTCGGCGCCCGCCACGCCGATGGCCCGGCGCAGGGCGAGGCGGTACAGATACCAGGGCGGGGCGCCCGCGCTGGGCGCGCTGAAGGGAGCGGTGAGCGCGTCGCCCTCCACCGTCGCGGGCCAGCCGCCCGTCCGGTAGACCGCCGCGACCCGTTCCAGTGTCGCCGGATCGGTGACCCGGTGCGCCTCGCCCTCCATCGTGAGGTCGATTCCCCGCAGCCGCACCGAAACGGCGCACGCCGGGTTCGCGGCCAGGTTGCGGGACCGGCGGGTGCCCGGCCCGCCTTTGAAGTACAGGACGTCGTCCACCCAGACGGCGCCGACGCCCGCCGAATGCGGACGTCCGTCGGGGCGCACGGTGGTCACGAAGAAGGTCAGGTCGGCGGTCGGGGTGTCCTCGGCGAGGACGTCCCGCGCGCGGCTCCAGGGGAGTTCCGCGGATCCGTAGCGGTCGAGGTTCTTGGTGGCGTGAGGTTTCGTCATACCCACGCGTCGAACGGGCGGGCCGCGATTCGACACCGGACGCGAAAAACCCCGCCACCGAAAACGGTGACGGGGTTTTCCGTGAACCCTGGGCTCAGTCCAGATAGTCGCGCAGCACTTGCGAACGCGACGGGTGACGCAGCTTCGACATCGTCTTCGACTCGATCTGCCGGATGCGCTCACGGGTCACCCCGTACACCTGGCCGATCTCGTCGAGCGTGCGCGGCTGGCCGTCGGTGAGGCCGAACCGCAGCCGCACCACTCCCGCCTCACGTTCGGACAGCGTCTGCAGCACCGACTGGAGCTGGTCCTGCAGCAGCGTGAACGACACCGCGTCGACCGCGACGACGGCCTCGGAGTCTTCGATGAAGTCACCGAGCTGCGAGTCGCCCTCGTCGCCGATGGTCTGGTCGAGCGAGATCGGCTCACGGGCGTACTGCTGGATCTCGAGGACCTTCTCCGGGGAGATGTCCATTTCCTTCGCGAGCTCTTCGGGGGTGGGCTCGCGACCGAGGTCCTGCAGCAGTTCACGCTGTATGCGGCCGAGCTTGTTGATGACCTCGACCATGTGCACCGGGATACGGATGGTGCGGGCCTGGTCGGCCATCGCGCGGGTGATCGCCTGACGGATCCACCAGGTGGCGTACGTGGAGAACTTGTAGCCCTTGGTGTAGTCGAACTTCTCGACCGCGCGGATCAGGCCGAGGTTGCCCTCCTGGATCAGGTCCAGGAACGCCATGCCACGGCCGGTGTAGCGCTTGGCCAGCGAGACCACGAGCCGGAGGTTCGCCTCCAGGAGGTGGTTCTTCGCCCGCTCACCGTCGCGCACGATCCACTTGAGGTCGCGCCGCATCTGGGTGACGAGCTTCTCGCCCTCCTCCTCGGCGTTGCGGACGCGCTCGGCGGCGTAGAGCCCGGCCTCGATGCGCTTGGCGAGCTCCACCTCCTCCTCGGCGTTCAGCAGGGCGACCTTGCCGATCTGCTTGAGGTACGCGCGGACCGAGTCGGCCGAAGCGGTGAGCTCGGCGTCCTTGCGGGCCTGGCGCAGCGCCTCGGACTCTTCCTCGTCCCAGACGAAGTCCGGGTTGTCGGAAGTCTTTCCGGCGTTCTTGTCGGTCGACGTGCGGCGCCCGCGGGCGGGCGTCTCTTCGACGTCCTCCTCGGACTCCGCGTCCTCGTCCGTCTCCTCGGTGACGGAAGCGTCGACGACATCCACCTCGACCTCTTCGAGGTCGGACAGATCCGGGGTCTCGAGGTCGGCCTCGTCGAGGTCGCCGGGACCGTCTTCCGGGTCGCCGTCTTCGGTCTTCGCACCCTTGGTGCTGGGTTTCTTGGCCGGAGCCTTCTTCGCCGGGGCCTTCTTCGCGCCGGCCGCCTTGGCGGCGGTCTTGCGCGCCGCGGGCTTCGCCGCGTCGGTGGCTGCCTCGTCGGCCGGCTCGCCGGCTGCGGTCGCTGTCTTCGTCCCGCTTCGGGTTGCGGTTCTTGCGGCTGCCACTTACGCCCTTTCGCAGCGGTCGATCATGACGAGCCGAGGCGTGATGGTCTCGGCTGCCTCAAACTTCGGGGAACACCCCTCGGCCTGCGGTTTCCCTCGTTCTCGTGAGTGCCGCCGCCGGGGGCCGTGTTCCATTGTAACGACGATACGTGACAGCGTCGCGGCGCGGACCACCGACCGGCGGGCGCGACACGCCGTGCGACGCGCCGAAGTGACATCCGCGGGGTGGATGTCAGCGCGGTCGCGTCAGTGCTCGATGCCCTCCGCCGCGGCGGCCGCCGCGCCGACGATGCCCGCGTTGTTCTGCAGCGACGCGACGATCACCGGGGTGCGGATGTCCAGCAGCGGGACCCATTTGTGCGACTTCTTGCTGACCCCGCCGCCGACGATGAACAGATCCGGCCAGATCAGGTTTTCCAGCACGGAGAGATACCTGTTCACCCGTTCCGCCCATTCGGGATACGACAGGTCCTCGTTGTCCTTCACCGACGCCGCGGCCTTCTTCTCCGCGTCGAAGCCGTCGACCTCGATGTGGCCGAACTCGGTGTTGGGCACGAGCTTGCCGTCCTGGAAGACCGCGCTGCCGATACCGGTGCCGAAGGTCAGCAGCGCCGTCACGCCGCGCCGCGCCACGGGGTCGCCCCAGCGGATCTCGGCCATACCGGCGGCGTCCGCGTCGTTGAGCATCGCGATGTCGTCGACGCCGCGGCCGAGACGCTTGGCGAACAGGGCGTCGGCGTCGGTGCCGATCCACTTGCGGTCGATGTTGGCCGCGGTGTGCGCGACCCCCTTCTTGACCACCGCGGGCAGCGTGACACCCACCGGGCCGTCCCAGCCCGCCTGGCCGGTGATCTCGGCGACGACGTCCGCCACCGCCTCCGGGGTCGACGGCTTCGGCGTGTCGATGCGGATCCGGTCGCCGATCAGCTGTCCCTGCGCCAAGTCCACCAGCGCGCCCTTGATCCCGCTGCCGCCGATGTCGATACCGAACCCTCGGGTCGCCTCCACCACGGACGTGGTCCCTTCTCGCACGATTCAGAAGCCTGCCTCGGAGACTTTAACCGGATGTGGTGACATGGCGGACGTGGGAGTTGACGAGACGTTGCTGAAGGGTGTCGCCGAGCGTGTCGCGGGCGAAGCCGCCGAACTGGTCCACGAGGCCTGGACCGGGATGAACGCGGGCCGCGAGGTGCGCGTGGACACCAAATCCGCCGACACCGACGTGGTGACCGCCGTGGACCACGAGTCGGAACGGCTGGTGCGCGCCCGGCTCGCCGAACTGCGCCCGGACGACGCCGTGCTCGGCGAGGAGGGCGGGGGCGTCGCCGGTGACGGCGTGACGTGGGTGGTCGACCCGATCGACGGGACGGTGAACTTCCTCTACGGGCTGCCCTGGTTCGCCGTGTCGGTGGCCGCGCAGGTCGGCGGGGTGTCGGTGGCGGGCGCCGTCGTCGAACCGGTCAGCGGGCGCCGCTGGACCGCCGCGCGGGGGCAGGGCGCGTTCCTCGACGGGCGGCCGCTGTCGGTCAACGCCCCTTCCCGGCTGGACCTGACGCTCGTCGGTACCGGATTCGCCTACAAGGTGGAACGGCGGACGAAACAGGCCCGGTTCGTCGCGGAACTGGCGACGCGGGTGCGGGACGTCCGGCGCAACGGGGCCGCCTCGCTGGACCTGTGCGCCGTCGCGGCGGGCTGGCTGGACGCCTACGTCGAACACGGCCTCGGGCACTGGGACTGGGCCGCCGGCGCGCTCATCGCGGCCGAGGCGGGCGCTCGGGTGTCGTTGCCGGGCGAGGACGCGGAACTGGGGCCGGACGCGACGTTCGCGGTGGCGCCGTCGATCGCTGCTCCGTTGCGTCAGGCGCTGCTGGAGTCGGGTGTGGGCACGATCTGAATGCCATGAAAGGTCCTTTCCTTGCAAATTTTGCAAGGAAAGGACCTTTCATAGCGCTTGAGAGAGCCTCAGCAGGGGGCTTCGCGGGCGGCCTTCAGCAGCGCCTGGTCGATCACCGGGGCACCGCCGCCCGCGGACTGCTCACCGCCGCCGCTGCCCTGCTGCGCCTTCGACCACTTCGTGAGCTGGTCGAGGACCTGGCGCGCCTCCGCCTTCGGGCGGATGTCGCCGAGCAGGGTGCCGGTGGTGAGCGTGACCGAAGCGTCCTTGCGGTTGTCCTTGACCAGTTCGGCGCACGGGACCACCAGGCTCAGCGTGCGGGCCGCGGCGGCGCCGTTCTCACCGAAGCGGATCTGGCCGCGGCATTTGGCTTCCGCGTTCTTGTAGGCCGGGTCGACGTCCGGCTCGACGATCTGGGAGAAACCGAGTTCCCGGAGAGTGCTGGTGACGATGCCGCCCTGCCCGCGCACCTGGGATCCGTTCAGCACCTGGACGGCGACCTTGTCCGGCGGGACCGGCGCGCGGTCGTCGAGACCGTTGTGCGCCAGCGGCGTGTAGGTGACACCCTGCTGCGGCACGGGCGGCGGATCGCAGCGGACCCTGGCGTCGACGTCGGATTTGCTCGCGACGACGTTCACCCAGACGATCACCGCGCCGAGCGCCATCACCCCGATGACGATGAGCGCGGGCAGCGGCTTGTGCTTGCGATACGGCCTCGCCCCGCGGTCCCCGATGCCGTTCCCCGACGCCACCTGCCAGTCCCTTCCCCAAAGCCCGGATCCCCGGACGGTGCTTCATCTCACCATCGTGTCCGATCAGCCTATGCGTTGCGGCGCGGATGATCGGCGCGGGCCTCCGGATAGCACCACGCGATGGCCACTCCGGGCAAGCAGCCGGGCCCAAGGGGTGAGGTACCCGACGCGGGGGCAACCCATTCGGACGACAGGCGTCTTGACAGCAGGGTTCCCCCTGTTGGGTGACGTAATCGCAGCAATGTCTGACTCGTTGCAGAGCCGGTATCGACGTGAGCTACCCTTCGCGGGCTCAGGCGGCAGTAAGAGGCGCAAAAGAGAGACCTCGCTCACTGCCCAGCCGGGCACAAACAGGGGCGCTGGGACGTTAACCAGCGGCACGAAGGACTCACGAGCCGCGCGCTCGCGGGTCCGGGCCATCTGACATCGAAAGCATCGCAGGGGTGAGGGACTAATGGCGACCGACTACGACGCTCCGCGCCGCAGCGAAGCCGACGAGCTGGCCGAAGACTCGTTGGAAGAGCTGAAGGCAAGGCGTAACGAAAACCAGTCCGGCGTCGTGGACGTCGACGAGGACGCGACCGCCGAGAACTTCGAGCTGCCGGGCGCGGACCTCTCCGGACTTTCCGGGGAGGACCTGACCGTCAAGGTCGTGCCCAAGCAGGCCGACGAGTTCACCTGCTCCGTCTGCTTCCTGGTGCACCACCGCAGCAGGCTCGCGGAGGAGAGTGGCGGCCGGCTCATCTGCCGTGACTGCGCCTGAGCCTACGGGCACAGGGGACGGCGCGACAGGGGCTTCGGGGACTGAAACAGGAACAAAGGGGGCCGACCGGATGGTCGGCCCCCTTTCTGTGTCTAGGACTTCGAGGCGGGGTGGCGGAGCAGCGCGGCCACCTTCTCCGGATGCCGGGTGCTGAACAGCCAGTACGGCGTCGGGTCGTCGGGGTCGGTGAGCCAGACCCGCACGACCGGGCCGACCCAGCCCCGGTGCAGCACGAACGCCGCCGGATCGGCGTCGCGGCCGAGCGCCTTGCGCTTCGCTTCCTTGTCGATGACGTCGACGTCTCCGACGAACTTGAGCGGCAGATGCGCGTCGCGCAGCCACAGCTCCGGCTCGGCGCCGCCGGTCACCCGGACGCGAGACCGGCCGAGCGAGACCATCAGCGCGATCACCGCGGGGATCAGCACCACGTACGGCAGCCATCCGCGGAGCCCGGGGTAGCCCATGTCGATCTCCGCCGCCAGCAGCCCGCCGCCCAGCAGCGGCAACGGCCAGCCCCACCACGGGACATAGAGCCGCTCTGAATGCTTGACGTCGCCGCCTTCGGCCGCGCTCACACTTTCAACCACCTCTTCAGGGTAGTCTCGCCGCCCGTGTCCACCGTTCAGGTACTGCTTTCCCGGATCGATCCTTCGGTCCCCCTCCCCGCCTACGCGCGCCCCGGCGACGCGGGCGCCGACCTCGTCACCACCTCGGATCTCGTGCTCGCGCCCGGTGAACGCGGCGTGGTCGGCACGGGGGTCGCGATCGCGCTGCCGCCCGGGTACGCGGGCTTCGTCCACCCGCGCTCGGGTCTCGCCGCCCGCGTCGGCCTCTCGGTCGTCAACACCCCCGGCACGATCGACTCCGGGTACCGCGGTGAGATCCGCGTCTGCCTGATCAACCATGATCTCTCCGAGAAGGTCGTGCTCACCCGCGGCGACCGGATCGCCCAGCTGGTCGTGCAACGGGTCGAACAGGCCGAGTTCGTCGAGGTCGCCGAGCTCGAGCCGTCCGAGCGCGGCGAGGGAGGGTATGGCTCCACGGGCGGACACGCCACACTGGGAGCCGGAGCCAGGGAAGGAACGGAGAACTAGTGGGGATTTTCGGACGCAAGCGCGCGAAGCCGACCGGACGGCACGCCGCGCCCGAGGTCGACGAGCGTCCAGTTGCCGACGACGCCGACGAAGAGATCGAGTCGCAGCTGTCGGAGACCTCCGACGGCCCCTTCGACCTCGCCGACGCGCCCGAGGACGGCATCCCGAGGATCGACCTCGGCTCGGTGAAGGTGCCGGTGCCCGACGGTTCCCAGGTCCAGGTCGAGATGGACCCGGAGAGCGGCGGCGTCCGCGCGGTGCACGTCGTCACCGAACAGGGCCAGATCACCGTCAGCGGCTACGCGGCACCGCGGTCCGGCGGCCTGTGGAAGGACGTCAGCACCGAGCTCACCGAGCAGCTGCGGGCCGACGGCGCCAAGGTCTCGGTCGGCATGGGGGAGTGGGGGCTGGAGCTGTCGGCGATCGTCGGCGACGTCGCGCTGCGGTTCGTCGGGGTCGACGGCCCGCGCTGGATGCTCCGCGGCGTCATCGCCGGGCCGCAGTCGCAGGCGTCGCAGGCGCCCGCCGTGCTGCGGGAGATCGTGCGGCACACCATCGTCGACCGCGGTGACGCGCCGATGCCGGTCCGCACCCCGCTGACCATCACGCTGCCCGACGCCGTCGCGCAGCACATCGCCGAGCAGCAGGGCTAGCGGGCTTTCAGCCAGGCCAGCACGGTCGCCCGGCCCAGTGACTCCCGGTCCGCGCCGAGGGCGGTGAGCGTCGACTCGCCGACCTCGGCGCGCGGCAGGGCGTCCGCCCAGGCGCGGGCGACCTCCGCCGGATGGATCGGATCGTCCACGCACGCGCCGATCCCCACGGGCACGTCGAGACCCTCGAGGTCTTCGAGTGACGGCGCGGGATGGGCCGCCGCCGTGCGCAGGCTCGACGCCAGTCCGTCGCCGTGCCGCCGCCACGCGCGGCCGAGTTCCGCCGCGAGCCACTCCGGGACGCCGTCGGAGGATTTCGCCAGCGCGCCGTCGACCCCGTTTTCGTCCACCAGATCCGCTGACAGCCGAGCGGCGAGCGACGCGGGTGCTCGCCCGGCCGGGCCGTTCCAGGCCGGGAGCGCGGCCAGCAGGCCGGTGCAGCGGCCCGGATTCCGTGCCGCCCACTCCGCCGAGAGGTGCGCGCCGAACGAGATGCCGCCGACGAGCAGGGGACCGTGCTCGTCGGCGAGCCGGTCCAGCTCCTCGAGATAGCCCTCCGCGAGCCGCTCGCCAGGGGGCGGGGGAGGGGCGAGCAACCGGATGCCGAGTGCCCGCAGCGGACCGCCGAACACGGCGCGCACGAACACTTCGTCGGACCCGGTGCCGGGGAGTACTACTGCCGTCGTAGGCGGAATAGCGGAGGTCACGTTGCGATCTTCTCCCAAACCCGTTGTCCTGGTCCGAGCACAGTTACGCTGGATTACGCACGGGCCGTTCAAGTCGGGGGCCCCGGAGCACAGGAGCACCGTTATGTCCGCCAAAGACGGCGGCTACTTCAGCCGGCTGGTCCGCAAGCTGACCAGCGACGTCGAGGATCTCGACGCCGACGATCTGTCCGAAAAATCCGAGGCCGGCGGAGCGCAGCGCGCCTGCGACTGCCGGTCGGGTCAAGAGGTGACGGTGCTCGGCAGACTCCGCAGCGTGGAGCTCTGCCCGACCAACGAGGCGGCGACCCTGCAGGCCGAGCTGTTCGACGGCACACAGGGTGTGACGCTAATCTGGCTCGGACGCCGCCGGATCCCCGGAATCGAACCCGGGCGAACCATCAAGGTGCGCGGCCGGATGGCCGAACGTGATGGTCAGAAGGTGCTTTACAACCCCTATTACGAACTTCAGAGCCCTGTGAGTTGATCCCGCATCGTGACTGAACCCGTCGGCGGCGAAGAGAAGACCGAAGACAAGAAGCCCCAGCCCACCCTGCTGGAACAGATGGGCGGGCTGTCCGGACTGTTCTATTCCTCGCTGCCGGTCATCGTGTTCGTGATCGCGAACGCGATCTTCGGGCTCACGGTGGGGATCTGGGCCGCGGTGGGCAGCGCGGTGGCGATCACCGTGCTGCGCATCGTCCGCAAGGAGCCGTTGCAGCCCGCGATCTCCGGGTTCTTCGGCGTCGCGATCGCGGCGTTCATCGCCTACCGGACCGGTTCCGCCAAGGGCTTCTTCCTGTTCGGCATCTGGACGAGCCTGGTCTACTGCGGCGTCTTCGTGCTGTCGATCCTCGTCCGCTGGCCGCTCGCCGGCGTGGTGTGGAACGCGCTCAACGGCAGCGGCCACGCGTGGCGCAAGGACAAGAAGTCGCTGATCTCCTACTCGATCGCGACCGCCGCGATGGCGCTGATCTTCGGTGCCCGGTTCGTCGTCCAGCGCTGGCTCTACGACGAGGATTACACCGGCTGGCTGGCCTTCGCGAAGATCGCGATGGGCTACCCGCTGTACGCGCTCGGCCTGCTCACCGTCGTCTGGGCGGTGCGGCGGTCGGACAAGCATCTCAAGGCGCAGGCCGAAGAGGCCCCGCGCGAAGAGACCGACGAAGAGGTCGAGGCCCGCCTGCGCGCGAAGTACGCGCAGGCGCCCGCCGTCGACAACTAATAGCCCAGCGCGGTCCGGATCTCCGGTTCGACGTCCGACGTCGCCACGAACAGCAGCTCGTCACCCGGCTCCAGCGGGTCTTCCGGCTGCGGCACGATCACCCGGTCGCCGCGCAGGATCGTCACCAGCGCCGCGTCCCGCGGCAGGTTGATCTCGCTGACCGCCTTGCCCGCGAGCGGCGTCTCCTCCGGGAGGGTGAGTTCGACGAGGTTCGCCTGGCTCTGCCGGAACGTCATCAGCCGCACCAGATCGCCGACGCTCACCGCCTCCTCGACCATCGCCGCGAGCATCCGCGGGGTCGAGACGGCGACGTCGACGCCCCAGGCGTCGTTGAACAGCCATTCGTTGGCCGGGTTGTTGACCCGCGCCACCACCCGGCGCACCGCGAACTCGGTCTTCGCCAGCAGCGACACCACGAGGTTCGCCTTGTCGTCGCCAGTCGCGGCGATCACGACGTCGCACTCCTCGATCCCGGACTCCTCGAGGATCGAAACCTCGCACGCGTCGCCCAGCACCCAATCCGCCTGCTCGACGGTGTGCGGCTCGAACTGGTCGGCCTCGCGTTCGATGAGCATCACCTGGTGGCGCCCGTCGATCAGCTCCGCGGCGATCGACCGGCCGACCGCGCCGGCCCCGGCAATCGCGACCCGCATCAGTTCTCCTCTTCCGGTTCGCGAGCGGCGACGCTGGTCACGTCGCTGACAGTGCCTGATTTCGCGGCGACGTACACGACGTCGTCCGCCTGGATCACGGCCTTGGTGTCGGGCAGGACGGCGGTGCCGAACCGCATGATGAACGCGACCCGCGCGCCGGTGGTGTCCTGCAGGTCGCGCACGCTGTGCCCGACCCAGCCCTCGTTCAGCGGCAGCTGCAGCAACGCCACGCTGCCGGACGGGTCCCGCCATTCCGAGGCGACGCCGTCGGGGAGCAGGGTGCGCAGGAACCGGTCGGTCGTCCAGGGCACGGTCGCCACGGTCGGGATGCCGAGCCGTTCGTAGACCGCCGCGCGTTTGTGGTCGTAGATCCTGGCGACGACCTTGTCGATGCCGAAGTTCTCCCTGGCCACCCGTGCCGAGATGATGTTGGAGTTGTCGCCGCTGGACACCGCCGCGAAGGCCCCCGCGCGTTCGATCCCGGCCTCGATCAGCACCTGCCGGTCGAAACCGACGCCGACCACCTGCTGACCGTGGAAATCACTGCCGAGCCGCCGGAACGCCTGCTGGGTCTTGTCGATGATGGCGACTTCGTGCCCCAGCCGCTCCAGCGCCGCGGCCAGGGATGCGCCTACCCGGCCGCATCCCATGATCACCACGTGCACGCCCTGCCTCCTTCGTCGTCGGACGTTCACCCGTCCGCAGG
This sequence comes from Amycolatopsis japonica, assembly GCF_000732925.1. Lineage (NCBI taxonomy): Bacteria > Bacillati > Actinomycetota > Actinomycetes > Pseudonocardiales > Pseudonocardiaceae > Amycolatopsis > Amycolatopsis japonica. The sequence goes on along the minus strand of NZ_CP008953.1, from coordinate 5,553,042 downwards.
TACCCAGACATACCAGCGCCGAACCTACCTTGGGGGCGGACCGTTAGTCTTCTGCGGTGTCGAAGTTCCCGACCGTATTGAAGCGGCTCGTCCTCGGACGTCCATTCCGGAGTGACCGCCTCTCGCATACGCTGCTGCCGAAGCGCATCGCGCTGCCGATTTTCGCGTCCGACGCGTTGTCGAGCGTCGCCTACGCGCCTGAGGAAATCTTTCTGACCCTCAGCGTCGCCGGTTTGTCGGCGTACGCGTTCGCGCCGTGGATCGGCGTCGCCGTCGCGCTCGTCATGCTGGTCGTGGTGGCGTCCTATCGGCAGAACGTGCACGCCTATCCCAGTGGTGGCGGCGACTACGAAGTCGCGAACACCAACCTGGGCGGCAAATTCGGTCTCACCGTCGCCAGCGCGCTGCTGGTCGACTACGTGCTCACCGTCGCGGTGTCGACGTCGTCCGGCGTGGCGAACATCGGGTCGGCCATTCCGTGGGTGGCGCAGCACAAGGTGATCGCCGCGGTCATCATCGTGGTCGTGCTGACCGCGTTGAATCTGCGCGGAGTGCGCGAATCGGGCAAAGCGTTCGCGATCCCGACCTACGGGTTCATCATCGGCATCCTCGGCATGGTGATCTGGGGCCTGATCGAGGCGGCCTCCGGCGCCGACATGCGCGCCGAGAGCGCGGACTTCCAATTGCACGAAGAAGCCTCTTTGACCGGTTTCGCGTTCTTCTTCCTGTTGCTGCGCACGTTCTCCTCCGGTGCGGCGGCGCTGACCGGGGTCGAGGCGATCAGCAACGGCGTCCCGGCGTTCCAGAAGCCGAAATCGAAGAACGCCGCGACCACCCTGCTGATGATGGGTGTGCTCGCGGTGACGATGCTGGTCGGCATCATCACGCTGGCGATCATCACCGACGTCAAATTCGCCGAACACCCGGAAACCCAGCTCACCGGCACTCCGGCGGGCTACGAGCAGAAGACGATCGTCGCGCAGATCGCGCAGGCGGTGTTCGCCGACTTCACCCCCGCGTTCTACTACATCTCCTTCGCCACCGGCATCATCCTGCTGCTGGCCGCGAACACCGCGTTCAACGGTTTCCCGGTGCTCGGCTCGATCCTCGCCCAGGACCGTTACCTGCCGCGCCAGCTGCACACCCGCGGCGACCGGCTGGCGTTCTCCAACGGCATCCTGTTCCTCGCCGCCTTCGCGCTGGTGCTGATCATCGCGTTCGACGCCGAGGTCACCAAGCTCATCCAGCTCTACATCGTGGGGGTGTTCGTCTCCTTCACGATCAGCCAGGCGGGCATGATCCGGCACTGGAACCGCCTGCTGGCCAGGGAGACCGACGCGACGGTGCGGCGGCGGATGCGGCGTTCGCAGACGGTCAACGCGATCGGCCTCACCATGACCGGCACCGTGCTGATCATCGTGCTGGTGACGAAGTTCCTCCTCGGCGCCTGGATCGCGATCGCGGCGATGGTGGCGATCTACGTGCTGATGACCGCGATCCGGAAGCACTACGACCGGGTCGCCGAGGAATTGCGCGAAATGGACCGGAAACCGGCCGTATTGCCTTCGCGCAACCACGCGATCGTGCTGATTTCGAAACTGCACCTGCCGACCTTGCGCGCGGTCTCCTACGCCAAGGCCGTGCGGCCGGACGTCCTCGAAGCCGTGACGGTGAACGTCGACGACGTCGAGACGCGCAAACTCGTCCAGGAATGGGACGACCACAATTTCAAGGTGCCGCTGAAGGTGATCGAATCGCCGTATCGTGAGATCACGAAACCGGTGCTGGACTACGTGAAACGCGTCCGCGGCGACAATCCGCGCAACGTGGTGACCGTGTTCATCCCCGAGTACGTGGTCGGGCACTGGTGGGAGCAGGTCCTGCACAACCAGAGCGCGTTGCGGCTCAAGGGACGTCTCCTGTTCCAGCCCGGCGTCATGGTGACCAGTGTGCCGTGGCAGCTCGAATCGTCGGAAAAGGCGATCAAACGCGACCGGAAGGCGCGTCCGGCGGCAGGCGACGTCCGGCGCGGTTTCTCCCCGGTCGTCAAGCAACCCGAGAAGAACAAGGAAAAAGCAGAATGAGTGTGGACGCGTCGACCGGCACCTGGCTCGGACGAACGATCGAGCTGGAGGTCGGCGCGGTCGCGCACGGCGGGCACTGCGTCGCCCGGACGGAGGGCCGGGTCGTGTTCGTCCGGCACGCGCTGCCCGGCGAGCGGGTCCTGGCCACGGTCACCGAGGACAAGGGCGGCTCGTTCTGCCGCGCCGACGCGATCGAGGTCCTCGAAGCATCCCCCGAACGCGTGGAGCCGCCGTGCCCGCTCGCGGCGCCGGGGGAGTGCGGCGGCTGCGACTGGCAGCACGCCACGCCCAAGCATCAGCGTGAACTCAAGGCCGCCGTGGTCATGGAGCAGCTGAAGCGGCTCGCCGGGATCGAGCGCGACGTCGTCGTCGAGGCGCTCGACGGTGGCCCGCTGGACTGGCGCAGCCGCGTGCGGCTCGTCGCGGGCAAGGACGGCAAGGCGGGCTTCCGCGCGCACCACAGCCACCGCGTGATCGCGGTCGACGACTGCCCGATCACCGTCCCCGGCGCGCTCGACGACGTCGTGTCGCGCAACTGGCGGCCCGGCAGCGAAATCGAGGTCACCAAGGACGGCGAGGGGCAAGTGCACCTTCGCGACCTGTCCACGGTCCACGGGAAGACCCGGTCGCGGCAGCTGGCGGGCGGGATCGCCGTACAGCACGCCGCCGGTCGCGACTGGCGCCTGGACGCCCACGGCTTCTGGCAGGTCCACCCGGCCGCCGCGGACGTGCTCGCCGCCGTCGTCGCGGAATGGGCCGAGGCACCGCGCGACGGCGTGGCCTGGGACCTGTACGCCGGCGTCGGCCTCTTCGCGTCCGTCCTCGCTTCACAGGTCGGCCCGCGCGGACGGGTCCTGGCCATCGAGTCCGGACGGCGTGCCGTCGCCGACGGCGAGGAGAACCTGGCCGACCTCCCGCAGGTCCGCTGGCGCTCCGGCCGCGTCGAACACCTGCTGGCCGATGCCCCCAAACCGGTGGACGTCGTCGTCCTCGACCCGCCGCGCAAGGGCGCGGGCAAGGCGGTCGTGGAGTCCATTGTGGAGGGTTCCCCGGACCGGATCGTCTACGTGGCGTGCGACCCGGCCGCCCTGGCGCGCGACATCGCGCTGTTCAAGGAGCACGGATACGGGCTCGTGGATCTGCGCGCCTTCGACGCTTTCCCGATGACGCACCACGTCGAATGCGTTGCGCTGCTGCAATAATTCCGAATTTGTAATTCGTCGGAATGGAGTGGCTTCGTTCGGCTTGTCCGGGTGTCGTCGTGCTCGCTAACTTCCTCAAATCATGAACTATCTTACTTCGGTCTGTGGCGACTGTGATGGAAAAGGTTGTTCCGGCTGTGACGGGCACGGCACGATCACCATTGTGGAGGACTGATCGAGTGGAACCCTCAATGCTTCCTCCTGGTGTCACGGCACAGGAGATCAGTTACCGCAGCGGTCGGAAGCAAGTGATCTACACGGCGCCGTACCCCTCCGAAGGGCCGGTGCTCGCGCGTGATCTGCTGGGCAGGCAGGCGTGGATGTTCATGTACGCGCATTTCGTCTTCACCTGGGTGGAAGGCGCGGTCCAGGTGCAGGTCAGTCACGGAACCCTGAGCGGGCCGAAGATGCCGTTGTGGAAGGGGATCAGTATTCCCGCGTATTGGTCGGGCCCCGCGTTGGCCGAGTTCGGGCGGGCATGGGCGCTGGACCAGATGACGGGGAATCGGGGAACTCCGGCGGCCATTTACCTTTGAGGAGTTCGTGAGGCACAAGCGTCTGGGGCTGAATAGGGGCATGCCGAGGAGCCCGTCGCCGGTGCGGTCGGCGGGCTCCTCGGGATGGGGCGAAGGTCAGGTCACGACGCGATGGAGGGTGTTGCGCCGTGGCACCTGTAATGGGTCGAGGTATTGGGGCGGCACGAATTCCGGTATCCCCTCGGGAGCCATCCGGACCTGCCAGTCACCGTGGTGGATGAGCCGGTGGTGGAAGGAACAAAGCAGGACCAGGTTCCGAAGATCGGTCGGGCCGCCGTCGGCCCAGTGCCGAATATGGTGGGCGTGACAGTGTTTCGGCGCTCGATGGCAGCCAGGGAACGCGCAGCCACCGTCGCGGATGTTCAGGGCCCGGCGTTGGCCAGGAGTGACGAAGCGTTTCATCCGCCCGACGTCGAGGGGTTCGCCGGCGGCGCCGAGCACCACCGGGATCATCAGGCAGTCGCAGGCGGCCAGCCGGGCTTCGCGGGCGGTGATCCGGCCGACGAAGTCGAGGCACGCGGTCCCGAGTCCGGTCTTCAGCGCATCGAGCCCGACGGTCACGTGCACCAGCGTGCGGTAACCGGAAGTGCCCGGCTGGTCGGGGCAGGCGATGGCGAGATCGAGGAGTTCGGCCCACGCGTCGCCTCGGCGCTGGGGCAGGGTGCGGTGGTCGGCCCGGCCGAACTCGTCGACGGGCCGCTTCGCCGCGTAGGCGTCCAGGGCGGCCGCGGTGCGGGCGCCGGTTTCGGGGTCGAGCAAGCCGGAGAGCTTCCAGAAGCCGTCCTTGCGGCGCTCGACGAACACCTCGCGGCGCGGCGGGGCGGGCTCGGGGTCTTTCGGCTCGTTCCCGTCGGGGTCGAGGTGTGCGAGCAGGTCGGCTCCGGCCTCGGCGATCTGTTTCGGCCCGGCGTCGCGGGCGAGGTCGGCGAGGATCTTCTCCGCCCCGGCCCGGTCCTCGACGGGTACGTCGGACGGGATCTTGCGCAGGATCTCCAGGATCAGGTCGATGTGCTGCTCCCCGAGCGCGCCGTCCTCGGCCGCGGCGGCGGTCGCGGGCGCGAACACGGCGACCTCGCCACCGACGCTCGGCGCGGGGTTCAAGGCCAGAGCCCGGTTCACCATGTCTTGGGCGTCGCCAAGGGAGATCCGGGCGACATCGGCGAGCCAGGATGCCGCGCTCCCGTAGCCGAACAAGTCTTCCGCGCCCCGCGACTCGATCTCCGCCAGGAAGTTCCCCAGTCCGGCGGAGGCCACTCTCATGACCTGCAGCAGGTGCGTCACGCCGTGGGCAAGCTCCAGCTTGCCGGCGCGCCACAGCTCCTGCGGCAGTTCGGGAATGGTCGTCTCGGGCACATCTCCATATTACCGAAAAATGCACAGGGAATCATTCGTAATTTTAAGCGACGACGGTAATTGCGCATTTGCCACTGATGAGTGATTTGAGTGCTGTGCGTCGTGACTCCAAGGAGGCCTTCACGGACTTGGGAACACAGGGCGCGCCGCTGATCACGTGAGTGCGAGACCCAAGGTCAGCGTTTCAGGGTAAAAGTGAAGTCCCCGGAAACCTTCCCTCGCAACCGCACGGCCGAAACCACCTTCCCCTCCTCGATCAATCTCTCGACCTCGCCACGCGAAAGACCGCACCCTTCCGCGATCAGCCGCACGGGCCGAAGCGGAATCCGGGCCTCGAAGTGAACCGAGACATCGCGAAAGTCCCCATGACACAAGGAGCCGGTATCGAGCCGCCAGGCACCCTCCCAATCGAGGGCGACGTGGTTACGGCGGAGCACGGCCGGATCCTGGAGCAGTTCGGCGGCGAGGCCGAGGTCGTTCTCGTGCAGCCGCTCCAGCAGTTCAGGCCGGACGGAGCGCACGTTCACCCGCTCCAGGATCGTGAGTTTCGCGGTGTCCCCGCACCCGGTGCAGAGCACGAGGAGCCAGACGTCGATGAGTTTGTGGTTGGCGTTGACCCGGAATTTGCCGTTCGCCCGGAAACGCCCGGATCCGCAGGCGTGGCAACGGCGGAGGACGGCAGGAAGGCAGGTGGGAACGACCACCCAGTTTTCGAGCATGGGAAGTACACCCGTTCAGTGAGAAATCCGCAGCAAAAGGAGGCGCGGCGCGAAAGACGCGACGCGCGACGAAATCAGCGCTCGGGAGGTCTCACAGGGTGTACAACGGCAGGCCCTCGGCTCGGCGACGTGGTCCGGCAGCACGGTAATGGCCCGCCGTCGGCCGCTCCACCGGTTTTCCGGCAAGAAGAAGGCCCCCTGACCGAAGCCAGGGGGCCGGACGAGCGAGTCCTAGGAGCGCGCGTCCTCCTTCAGCAGGTCCGCGCACTTCTCACCGATCGCCATCGTCGTGATGCACGGGTTCACCGCGACCAGGAACGGCATCGCCGAGCCGTCGGCGACCCGCAGGCCCTCGACGCCGCGCACGCGCAGCCGGGCGTCCAGTACGGCCATCGGGTCCCCGTCGCCGCCCATTTTCGCGGTGCACGACGGGTGATAGACCGTGTTGTGCGTCTTGCGCAGGTAGTCCGCGATCTCGTCGTCGGTCTTGACGTCCTTGCCGGGCGCCAGTTCCGTGCCCGCCCATTCGTCCAGCGCGGGCTGCTCGGCGATCTTGCGCGCCAGTTTGATGCCGTAGGTCATCACGCGCATGTCGTGCTCGTCGGTGAAGTACCGCGGGTCCACCTTCGGCTTGTCCCGGTAGTCGCGGCTGCGCAGCCGCACGGTCCCGGTCGACCGCGAACGCGTGACGTTCGGGGTCAGGCAGAAGCCGTTCTCCGTGGTGGGATAGCCCTGCCGGAGGGTGTTCATGTCGAACGGCACCGAGCCGTAGTGGAACATCAGGTCCGGCCGGTCGAGGCCTTCCTCCGTGGTGGTGAAGATGCCGATCTCCCACCATTGAGTGGATTCGGTCGTCATCGGCTGCAGAGCGTCCCACTGGATGACGCCTTCGGGGTGATCCTGCAGGTTCTCGCCGACGCCGGGGGAGTCCACCAGCACGTCCACACCGACCTCGCGCAAATGGGAAGCGGGGCCGATCCCGGACAGCATCAGGAGTTTCGGGGTGTCGATCGCGCCCGAAGACAGGATCACCTCACGCCGCGCGCGCAGCTGGACGCCGTGGATCAGGTCGTCGGCCAGGTATTCCGCGCCGGTGCAGCGTTTGCCGTCGAACAGCAGCCGCCGGACGCGGGCGCCGGTGATGATCTCCAGATTCGGCCGCTTGCCGATGATCGGGTGCAGGTACGACACCGAGGCCGACGACCGCGTGCCGTCTTCGCGTGCGTTGATCTGGAACCAGTTCGCCCCGTGCGTCACGGTCTCGCCCGAGTTGAACTCCGTCCTCGGGATCCCCGCCTGCTCGCACGCCTGCAGCAGCGCGACACCGGTCGGGTCGTTCGGCGGCACCGAGCGGATGGTCACCGGGCCCGAGCGGCCGTGGTGGTCGCCGGGGCCGTCGTTGGTCTCAAGGCGTTGGTACAGCGGGAAGATGTCCTTCGAGGACCAGCCGGGCAGGCCGAGTGACGACCATTCGTCGAGGTCTTCCGCCGGCGCCCAGAACGCGATGCACGAGTTGTGCGACGAGCAGCCGCCGAGCACCCGCGCGCGGGCGTGGCGCAGGAACGAGTTGCCGGATTCCTGCGGCTCCACCAGGTAGTCCCAGTCGTAGCCGGATTCCAGCAGCGCCATCCACTTGGTCAGCTCCAGCACCGCCGGATCGTCCACATCGGACGGTCCGGCTTCCAGGAGTGCCACGGTGACGTCCGGATCTTCCGAGAGTCTCGCCGCGACCACCGAACCCGCCGTCCCGCCGCCGACGACGATGTAGTCGAACTCTCCGGTCACTGTGCTGCCTCCTCGGGATGTACTTCCGCGGCGTGATCGGCCAGGACGCCGCTCTTGTGCCGCAGGACGAACCAGTAATACGCGAAACCGACGACCGCCACCGCGCCGACGAACAGCACGGCCCCCCATTCGAGGTACCAGTGATACGGCTCGGTCGCGTTGTAGACCTCGCGCCGCGGCCAGGCCAGGTTCACCACGATCGCGCCGCCCCACAGCACGCCGAGGATGTTGACCGGCAGCCCCAGTTTGCCGAGCGAGAAGTACTTGGTGCCCTCCACCTTCGGCGGCGGCCACTGCCCGCGGAAGCGCTTGACCAGCATCGGGACGGTGACCAGCAGATACGCCAGATAGATCATGATGATGCCGATACTGGTGATCACCGTGAAGATCTGCGGCTGGCCGACGTTGACCACCAGGATCAGCACGGCGATCACGCCGGACACGATCGCGGGGATCACCGGCGTCTTCGTCTTCGGCGACACCCGGGCCAGGTGCTTCCCGGCGGGCAGGTTGTTGTCGCGGCCCATCGCGAACATCATCCGGATTGCCGCCGACTGCACGGCCAGGTTGCACACGGTGATGGCGATGACGACCGCCAGCAGGAAGATCGTGCCGATCGTGCTCCCGAGGACGTCGAGCACGATGAACTGCAGGCCGCCGGTCGCGATCTCCGGGTTGTTGATGTCGCCCACGGCCATCAGCGCGAGGATGAGGATCAGCCCGCCGATGACGAACGACGCGATCAGCGCGCGCAGGATCGCCTTGGGCGCGTTCTTGCGAGGGTCGTGCGACTCCTCGCCGAGCGAACTGGCGGTGTCGAAGCCGTACATGACGTAGGTCGACGCGAGCGAAGCGACCAAGAACGCCCCGAAGTACCCCCACGGCTGGTCGGCGCCGGTGTTGTTGGTCTCCATGACGACTTCCGGGCCCCGGGTGATGTTCACCGCGAGCGCGACGATCAGCAGGACCGCGGCGATCAGTTCGATGAACACGCCGGCGCTGTTGATCCGCGCCATGAGTTTGACGCCCCAGGCGTTCACCAGCGTCGTGAACACGATCAGCGCCGTGCCGAGGATGACCGCGTTCACCGCGCTGTCGCCGGAGAAGGAGAAGAACGACGAGATCTGGGGGAGCGTGATCTGGTACGCGAGCGCGACGGCGGCGATGCTGACGATCGACGCGGTGAGCATCATCCACCCGGCCAGCCAGGCGACGTGCGGGCTGCCGAGCCGTTTCGACCAGTTGTAGATCGACCCGGCGACCGGATAGTGCGCGGCCAGTTCGGCGAACGACAGCGCCACCATCAGCTGGCCGACGAACACCATCGGCCACGACCACCAGTACGCCGGCCCGCCGAAGCTGAAGCCGAAGTAGAACAGCTGGAAGGTGCCCGTCAGGATCGAGATGTAGCTGATCCCGGCGGCGAAGGTGTGGAAATTGCCGAGCGTTCTTTCGAGTTCCTGTTTGTAGCCGAAACCGGCCAAGCCGTCGTCGGAAGGATTGCTCATCGGCAGTTTCCCCTCTTTAGTTGGACGCCGGCTCCCCGGAGAACCAGCGCTGTGGTGCGGGCCGGAGGTTCTGGTAGATGTGCTTCGCCTCGGTGTACTCGGCGAGCCCGGTCGGGCCGAGCTCGCGCCCGAAGCCGGACTGCTTGTAGCCGCCCCATTCCGCCTGCGGCAGGTACGGGTGGAAGTCGTTGATCCAGATCGTGCCGTGCCGCAGCCGGTTCGCGACCCGCTGCGCGCGGGAGGCGTCCGAGGTGAACACCGCGCCGGCGAGGCCGTAGTGGGTGTCGTTGGCGATGCGGACGGCGTCGTCCTCGTCGGTGAAGGTCTCGACGGTGAGCACCGGGCCGAACGATTCGTCGACGACGGCGCTGCTGCCCTGCTTCACGTTGTCGAGGATGGTCGGCAGGTAGTAGTGCCCCTTCGCGAGTTCGCGATCGTCGGGGCGTTTGCCGCCGGTGCGCAGGACGGCGCCCTCTTCGAGCGCCGCGGCGACGTAGCGTTCGATCTTTTCCAAATGGGCGGCCGAGATCAGCGGACCGGTTTCAGCCTTCGGGTCGAAAGGTCCACCCAGTCGGATCAGTTCGGCGCGTCGGACGAGTTCGTCGACGAACTCCTCGTGCCACTCCTCCTGGACGATCAGGCGAGCGCCCGCCGAGCAGACCTGCCCGGAGTGCAGGAACACCGCGGTCAGCGCGTAGTCGACGGCGGTGTCGAAGTCCGAGTCCGCGAACACGACGTTCGGGTTCTTGCCGCCCAGCTCCAGCGCGACCTTCTTGATGGTGGCCGCCGCCGAGGCGGCGATGATCTTGCCGGTCGCGAGGCCGCCGGTGAACGACACGAGGTCGACGTCCGGATGCTCCGAGAGCGGTGCTCCGGCCTGTGCGCCGGCGCCGAGCACGAGGTTCGCGACGCCGCCGGGGAGGCCGGCCTCGGTCAGCAGCTTCATCAGCATGATCGAGGTGTGCGGGGTCAGTTCGCTGGGCTTGAGGACGAAGGTGTTGCCCGCCGCGAGCGCGGGGGCGACCTTCCAGATGGTCTGCAGGAGCGGGTAGTTCCACGGCGTGATCAAGCCGCAGACGCCGACCGGATCGTGCACGATCCGGCTGAACGCGTCCGGGTTGCCGGTGTCGACCACGCGGCCCGCGTCGTTCGCGGCGAGCTTGCCGAAGTAGCGCAGGCACGCGGCGATGTCGGCCATGTCGTATTCGCTCTCGACCAGCCGTTTCCCGGTGTCGAGCGATTCGGCGCGGGCGAAGGCGGCGGCGTCGCGGTCGAGCAGGTCGGCGGCCTTCAGCAGCAGGTCGCCGCGCTGCGGGGCGGGCGTCTGCGGCCACGGGCCGGTGTCGAACGCCTTCCGCGCGGCGGCGATGGCCGCTTCGGTGTCTTCACGGGTGCCCTCGGCGACCTCCGCGACCAGCGACCCGTCAGCGGGGCAGCGGATTTCCCGGCGACCACCGCCGACCGCGTCGACCCACTCGCCACCGATGAAAAAGTCCGCCATCAAGCCCTCCGAACCGGCTCTTGCTCAACCGTCGATCAGCGATTATCGCGGCCACCTGACGTGACCGCTACTTGGCAAAAGAGACCATGTTCACACCCTTGGGTGCCGAGTGGTGATTTTCTGACATGTGACCCGTGACGCGGCGGACGGAAGACTCTCAGGCGACCTCCGTAGACTGGTCGGAACGGCGGAAGAGGAACCAGGCGAGGTGGGAGAGTGACGTTGCTCGAGTCCGTGCACGGACCGGCCGACTTGAAGCGGATGAACCAGGACCAGCTCGGAGAGCTGGCCGCGGAGATCCGGGACTTCCTCGTCGAGAAGGTGCGGCTCGCCGGTGGTCACCTCGGCCCGAACCTGGGTGTGGTCGAGCTGACCATGGCGCTGCACCGCGTCTTCGACTCGCCGGACGACGCGATCGTGTGGGACGTCGGTCACCAGGCGTACGTGCACAAGATCGTCACCGGCCGTCATGACGGCTTCGGCAAGCTGCGCCAGCTCGGCGGCCTCACCGGCTACCCGGCGCGCTGCGAGAGCGAGCACGATTTCGTCGAGAACAGCCACGCCTCGACCGCGTTGTCCTATGTGGACGGTCTGGCCAAGGCGTTCGAACTCGAAGGCGGCGGCAGGCACGCGATCGCCGTCGTCGGCGACGGCGCGCTGACCGGCGGCATGTGCTGGGAGGCGCTCAACAACATCGCCGCGAACCCGCGCCGCCCGGTCGTCATCGTCATCAACGACAACGGCCGCTCGTACTCGCCGACCATCGGCGGCGTCGCGGACCACCTCGCGTCGCTGCGGCTCAAGCCGGGCTACGAGCGCGTGCTGGACCGCGGCAAGGAACTGCTGCGGCACACGCCCGTCGTCGGCAAGCCGATCTACGCGGCTCTGCACGCGGCGAAGGCGGGCCTCAAGGACGCGCTGAGCCCGCAGATGATGTTCTCCGACCTCGGCCTCAAGTACCTCGGCCCGGTCGACGGGCACGACCTCGTCGCGCTGGAGAAGGCGTTCCAGAGCGCCCGTGCCTTCGGTGGCGCGGTCATCGTGCACGTGGTCACCGAGAAGGGCCACGGCTACGAGCCGGCGGTCACCAACCAGGCCGACCAGATGCACCAGACCGACCCGATCGACCCGGAAACCGGCCTGCCGCCGGTCAAAGGCCCGAGCTGGACCGGCGTCTTCGCCGACGAAATGGTCAAGATCGGCGCCGACCGCGAGGACGTCGTCGCGATCACCGCGGCCATGCTGCGCTCGACCGGGCTGCACAAGTTCGCCGAGGCGTACCCGGACCGCTGGTACGACGTCGGGATCGCCGAGCAGCACGCGGTGACCTCGGCCGCCGGTCTCGCGATGGGTGGCAAGCACCCCGTCGTGGCCGTCTATTCGACCTTCTTGAACCGGGCGTTCGACCAGGTCCTGATGGACGTCGCGCTGCACCGCCAGCCGGTGACGCTGGTGCTGGACCGCGCGGGTATCACCGGTCCGGACGGCCCCAGCCACCACGGCATGTGGGACCTTTCGCTGCTGGGCATGGTGCCCGGGATGCGGGTCGCCGCTCCGCGTGACGCCGGCACGCTCCGCGAGGAGCTGCGGGAGGCCGTCGCGGTCGAGGACGGGCCGACGGCGCTGCGGTTCTCGAAGGGCGGCGTGATCGACTCGGTGCCCGCCGTGGAACGCGTCGGCACGGTGGACGTGCTGCGCAAACCCGACGGCGACGCCGACGTCCTGCTCGTCGCGGTGGGCGCGTTCGCGATGCTCGGGCTCGCCGCCGCGGACCGCCTGGCCGACCAGGGCATCGGCGTGACCGTGGTGGACCCGCGCTGGGTCGTCCCGGCCCCGGCCGAACTGGTCGCGCTGGCCGAGCAGCACAAGCTCGTCGTGACCGTCGAGGACAGCGGGCGGCACGGTGGCTTCGGCTCCGCGCTGGCCGCGCTGTTCCGCGACGCCGAATGCGACGTGCCGCTGCGGGATCTCGCGGTGCCGCAGGTGTTCCACGACCACGGTTCGCGCGAAGAGGTGCTGGCCCGCGTCGGTCTCACCGCGCAGGACGTGGCGCGACGGGTGACCGAGTGGTCGGCGAAGCTGGCGAGCCGGACTCCGGCGCCGGAGGACACGCGCCGCTGAGCCCGGCGCGTCGACGGTCGTGAGTGGCGATTCGGGTCAGAGCCAAAGCTGTCTTAGGTACCTACTGAATGTGGGTGGCAGTTGATCGCAAGTCCGTGAAGGCCTCCTTGCCTACCCTGAAGGTAGGGAAGGAGGCCTTCACGCCTTCCCTCAGTACATGAAGGCCCCCTTCACTGCGCTAGACGCGATGAAGGGGGCCTTCACGTACTGCAGCTGTGAGCGAGCGAGCGTGGCAGTGGCGTGGCGGGGCGCGGCTCGTGGGTGGAGATTCGGGCTAGAACACAAGTCGCCACTCACGACCCCACTGATCGAGCCCAGGCTGGCGAGCCGGACTCCGGCGCCGGAGGACACGCGCCGCTGAGAAGCGCGCCATGAAAGGTCCTTTCCTTGCAAATTTTGCAAGGAAAGGACCTTTCATGGCACGCGCTACGCATCCCCCGGGAGTTCACCGCCGCATACCCGGCGGTCGCGCGAAAGCCCGGCTCAGGCGCCCACGATCCGCCCGACCGCCCGCACCACGAGGTCGCGCGTCGCGGTGGGGGAGGAGAACCCGAGGATCGACAGGTGCACGACGAGGCTCAGCAGTTCCTCGGCGTCGAAATGGTCCGGCACGGTGCCCGCCCGTTGCGCAGCCTGGATCGCGGCGACCTTGTCGGCGTGCGCCCGGACCTCGGCCTCGGGCGCCGCGTCGAAGCCGTTCTCCAGGCGCAGCCAGCCCATGAGCCGCAGGAGCTGGGGGTGCTCGAGGTAGCGGTCGAACAGCCTGCCCGCGTAGCCGGGCAGGTCCTCGGGCGTGATCGTGAGGGTTCGGATGGCGAGGTCCACCTGCTCCTCCACGACCTTGTCGAAAAGCTCTTCCTTGCTGCAGAAATAGGCGTAGATCAGCGCCTTGTTCGCGCCCGCGTTCTTCGCGATGCGATCCACCCTGGCGCCGGCGATGCCGTACGTCGCGAACTCCGTCGTCGCCGCGTCCAGCAGTTTCCGCTTGGTCGCTTCCTTGTCCCTGACCATGTGACCCAGTCTAACTAACTGGTTGGTTGACAGCCAGCCCGGCCGCGTGGCAACCTGAATTGGCAACCAACTGGTTAGTTAGGAGATGGACATGAAGGTCGCACTGGTCACGGGAGCCTCCGCGGGGATCGGCGAAGCCACGGCGCTGGCGCTGAAGGACGCGGGCTACACGGTCTACGGCGCCGCGAGGCGCGTCGAGCGGATGGCGGGTCTCGCCGAGCGCGGGGTCAAGGTCCTCGCGATGGACGTCACCGACGACGCGTCGATGGTCGCGGGTATCGAGCGGATCATCGAGGAGTCCGGCCGCATCGACGTCTTGGTCAACAACGCGGGCTACGGCTCGTACGGCGCCTTCGAGGACGTGCCGCTCTCGGAGGGGAAGTACCAGTTCGAGGTCAACCTGTTCGGGCTCGCGCGGCTCGTCCAGCTGACCACGCCACAGATGCGGGCCCAGGGCTCCGGCAAGATCGTGAACATCTCGTCGATCGGCGGCAAGATCTACGAACCGCTCGGCGGCTGGTACCACTCGACGAAGTTCGCGGTCGAAGGACTCAGCGACTCACTGCGGCTGGAGCTCAAGCCGTTCGGCATCGACGTCGTGGTGGTCGAACCCGGCGCCATCAAGACCGAATGGGGCGGCATCGCCATCGAGAACCTGATGAAGACCTCGGGTGACACCGCGTACGCGCCGCAAGCAAAGGCGCTGGCGAAGTTCTTCGACCAGGCCGCGCGCGGTTCCCATCCCAAGGTGATCGCCGACGTCATCGTGAAGGCCGTCCGGGCCCGGCGCCCGAAGACCCGCTACGCCGCCGGTTTCGGGGCGAAGCCGATCCTGTTCGTGCGCCGGGTGCTCCCGGACCGCGCCTTCGACGCGTTGTTCCTCGGGGCGCTGCGCCGCTTCGCCTAGACCGCGACGGCCGGTTCCGCGACCGGTTCCGCGTACGAGTAGACCTCCCGCGGCTCGGGGAAGAGCTTCACCAGCACGGGATACGCGATCGCCGCCGTGCACAGCGTCACCACCATGCTGATGTCGACGCCGCCCGCGATGTCCTTGAACGGCCCGGCGATCATCGGGGTGTTGGCCGTCAGCAGGCCCAGCGTCGTCGCCGGGATCCACGCGGCCATCGCGCGCCAGTTCACCCCGCGGGTGAACCAGTAGCGCCCGCCCTTGCGGCCCTGGTTGAACACCTGGAGGTCGTCCGGGTCGTAGAACCCGCGCCGCAGCACGAAACCGATCATCATGATCACCATCCACGGAGACGTGCACAGCACGATCAGCGTGGCGAAGGCGTTGATGCTGGACACCATGTCCAGCACGAAATTGCCGACGAAGATGAACACGACACTGAGCGAGCCGATCAGCAGCGTCGCCTGCACCCGGCTCAGCTTCACGAAGATCGAGCTGAAGTCCAGCCCGGTCCCGTAGAGCGACGTCGTACCGGTGGACAGCCCGCCGATCAGCGCGACGACGATCAGCGGGATCGCGTACCAGAGCGGGGAGATCGCGGTCAGGCCGGTGATGTAGTCGGCCGGATCCGCGACCAGGGTCGCGGTGGCGATGCCGAACCCGAACGGCAGCAACGTCGCCACCTGCGCCAGGAACGGCGCGGCCAGCAGGGAACGGCGGCTGTGCCGCGCCGGGATGTAGCGCGTCCAGTCGCCGAGGAAGGCGCCGAACGAGATCGGGTTCGCCATCGTGGTGAGCGCGGCCAGGATCCACGTCGGCCAGAAGTCGCCGAGCGCGTAGGTGCCCGTGCCGGCGAACCCGGGGTCGAACGTGCCGCCGTAGGCCACGATGCCGAGCAGCATGATCGCCGTGCCCAGCACCACGGCGACCCGGTTCACCAGCAGCATGAACCGGTAGCCGTAGATGCACACCACCAGCGTGGCGATCGCGATGACGCCGTACGCGACGCCGCGGAGCACTTCGCCGCCGTCGAAGCCGAAAAGCCGTTGTGCCGCACCGGCGACGGCGTCGCCGCTCACCCAGACCGAGATGGCGAAGAAGGTGATCGCCGTCAGCAACGAGAGGAAGGAGCCGACACAGCGGCCGACGACGCCGAAATGCGCGCCGGAGGAGACCGCGTTGTTGGTCCGGGTGAGCGGGCCGAACAACGACATCGGCGAGAGCACCAGCGCGCCGACGACCACGCCCGCGATGGTGGCCGCCACCGCCGCCCGGAAGCTCAGCCCGAAGGCGATCGGGAGGGTCCCGAGGATGATGGTGGCGAAGGTGTTGGCGCCGCCGAACGCCATCCGGAACAGGTCGCGCGGACGCGAGGTCTGTTCCTCCGGCGGGATCGGCGCGATGCCGTGCTGCTCGACTTCGGTGACCTTGTCACCCATGGGGACCTCCAGCTATGCGTTTAGTCCTCTGAATGCGGTCCTTGCACACGCAAGTACCGCGTTCAGAGGACGAAACGCGATCAGGCGAAGCGGGTCATGACGTGCTTCACGCGGGTGTACTCGGCGAAGGAGTAGGACGAGAGGTCCTTTCCGTGGCCCGAGTGCCCGAAGCCGCCATGGGGCATTTCCGAGACCAGCGGCCCGTGGGTGTTGACCCAGACGCAGCCGAAGTCGAGTTCGCCCGAAACGCGGGTCGCGCGTGACAGGTCGTTGGTCCAGATCGACGACGCCAGCCCGTAGGGGACGCCGTTGGCCAGGCGTACCGCCTCGTCCTCGTCCACAAAGGACTGAACGGTGATCACCGGGCCGAAGATCTCCTCCTGCACGATCTCGTCGTCCTGCTTCAGGCCCGAGACCACGGTGGGGGAGAAGAAGAAACCGCGGTCGCCGGCGGGAGTGCCGCCGGTCTCCACGCGAGCGTGCGAGGGCAGCCGCTCGACGAGCCCGCGGACCCGCCCGAACTGCGCCTCGCTGTTGAGCGGGCCGAAGTCCTCGCCCGGGGTCTGCGCGGCGGCGGCCTTGGTCAGCTCCGCGACGAACTCGTCGTGGATCGCCGCGTCCACCAGCACCCGGCTGCCCGCCGTGCAGTCCTGCCCGGCGTTGTAGAACGCCGCGCCGACGATGCCCTCGGCCGCTTCGGCGAGGTTCACGTCGCCGAAGACCAGCAGCGGCGCGTTGCCGCCGAGTTCGAGGTGCGTGCGCTTGAGGTCGGCCGCCGCGACGGTGGCGACGTCGATCCCGGCGCGGGTCGACCCGGTGATCGACACCAGCTCGGTGATCGGGTGCTTCACCAGCGCGCGGCCGGTGTCGCGGTCGCCGCACAGCACGTTGAAAGCGCCCTGCGGCAGGAACTCCGCCGCGACCTTCGCCAGCAGCACGGCCGTCGACGGCGTGGTCTCCGCGGGTTTCAGCACGACGGTGTTGCCCGCCGCCAAGGCCGGGGCGATCTTCCAGACACCCATCATCAGCGGGTAGTTCCACGGCGCGATCTGCGCGCAGACGCCGACCGGCTCCCGGCGGATCGCCGACGTGTGCCCGGGCAGGTACTCCCCGGACGCGGTGCCTTCGAGCTGCCGCGCCGCACCGGCGAAGAACCGCAGCGCGCTGACGCACTCCGGGATCTCCTCGTCCAGGACGACGGCGCGGATCTTGCCGGTCTCCCGGATTTCGAGCTCGGCGAACTCCTCCGCGCGGGATTCCAGCGCGTCGGCGATCTTCAGCAGCGCGAGCTGACGCTGGGCGGGCGTGCTCTTGCGCCACACCTTGAACGCCCGTTCGGCGGCGGCCAGCGCGGCGTCCACATCGGACTGTTCCGAAAGGACGCTGGTGTCGAAGACCTCGCCGGTGGCGGGATTCACCAGGTCGAGCGTCCGCGAGCCCGACGCCGGTACCTCGGCGCCATCGACGAAATTGAGGACCTGAGTCATTTCTTCTCCAGGTGGGTCGGCTCGAACATCTTGAGCAGGGCGGGCAGGACGACCACGGACGGGCCCGGTGTGGCCAGCGCGTCGGCGAGGTCCTTCCCGACGGTGTCCAAAGAGGACACGATCGCGCCGACGCCGAAGGACTTCGCCAGCGCGGCGAAATCGGGGCGGGCGAGTTCGGTGGCGGTGGACTGCCCGAACGCGCCGGTCAGGTACTCGCGCAGGATGCCGTAACCGCCGTCGTCGACGATGAGCCAGGTGACGTCCAGCCCGTGCTGGACCGCCGTGGCCAGTTCCGCGATGCCGTACATCGCGCCGCCGTCGCCGGAGACCGCGAGCGCCGGGCCGCCGGTCGCGGCGGCACCGCCGAGCGCGCCGGGCAGGCCGTAGCCGAGCCCGCCCGCGCCCTGCGCGGTGTGGATCGGCGCGCCCTCGGGATTCCACGCCGACCAGGCCCAGTAGGCCGCGATCGTCATGTCCCAGAACGTCTGGGTGCCTTCGGGGATCGCCGCGCGGATGTCGTCGATGAGCTTGCGCTCGGCTTCGAGGGACTGGCCGTCGAGGCGTTCACGCACCTTCGTCAGCAGTTCCGTCACCGCCTTTTCGGCGGCGCCGTCTGATTGCCGGAACGGAACCTGCTCCAGAAGTCCTTGCAGGGCTAGGCGGACGTCGGCGTGGATACCCAGCGCCGGGTAGTTCGACTCCAGCTTCCCGAGATCGGCCTCGACCTGGATCACCCGGCCGCGCGGGGCGAACTCACGGTAGTTGCTGGACAGCTCGCCGAGGCCGGAACCCAGCACCAGCAGCACATCCGCGGCGGACAGGAATTCGGTGCTGTGCCAGTCCTCCAGCCACGACTGCCCCGACAGCTCGTGGTCCCAGCCGAAGACGCCCTTGCCGCCGAACGTCGACAGCACCGGTGCGCGCAGTGCCTCCGCGAGCGCCTTCAGTTCCGCGTGCGCGCCCGAACGCAACGCGCCACCACCGGCGAGGATCACCGGATTCTCTGCCGCGCCAAGGAGTTTCGCCGCTTCGGTGACGAGCTCCGGCAACGGCGCGAGCGGAGCGGGCCGCGCGGTCACGGACGTGATCCGCGGCAGGTCCGTCGGCGCCAGCAGGATGTCCTGCGGGATCTCGACCCACACCGGACCGTAGGGCGCGGTCGCCGCCGATTCCCACGCCTCGCGCAGCGCCGTCGGGATCTGGCCGACGGTGCGCACCACGTGCACCGACTTCACGACATCGCGGAAACTGGCCTGCTGATCGGGCAGTTCGTGCAGATAGCCGTGCCGTCCGCCGCCGAGCCCGGCGACCGGGATCTGGCTGGAGATCCCGAGCACCGGGACCGACGCCGCCCGCGATTCCTGCAGTGAGGCCAAAGTCAGCAGCGCGCCGGGGCCGGTCGACACGATCATCGGCGTCACCGGGACCGGGCCTTCGGGATCCGCCGCGAGCCGGGCGCGGGCGTGCCCGTCGGCCGCGAACGCCAGGTTGTTCTCCACCCGCGAACTGACGACGCGCAGGTCGTCCGTGCGCCGCAACGCTTCGAACAGACCGAGCGCGTGCTGGCCCGGCAGGCCGAACACGGTGTCCGCGCCGAGCGCGTGGAGGGTTTCGACGACGATGTCGCCGCCGATGCGTTGTGTCATGCGCTCTTCCCCAAACTGAGCAGGCTCACCAGGTCGTAGGCGACGTGGGAAGCCGCGATGGCGGTGATCTCGGCATGATCGTAGGCCGGGGCCAGCTCCACCACATCGGCTCCGACGAGGTTGCAGTCCCGCAGCCCGCGCAGGATCTCCAGCAGTTCGCGGCTGGTCATACCGCCCGCTTCGGGAGTGCCGGTGCCGGGCGCGTGCGCCGGGTCGAGCACGTCGATGTCGACCGAGATGTAGAGCGGGCGGCCGCCGATGCGCTGGCGCAGCGCGTCGACGGTCTCGGCGACCCCGCGGCGCATGACGTCGCCCGAGGTGACGATGCCGAATCCGAGGCGGCGGTCCTCTTCCAGATCCCGCTTGCCGTACAGCGGGCCGCGCGTGCCGACGTGGGACAGCGCTTCGGTGTCGAGGATGCCTTCCTCGGACGCCCGCCGGAACGGGGTGCCGTGGGTGTACGGCTCGCCGAAGTAGGTGTCCCAGGTGTCGAGGTGCGCGTCGAAGTGCAGCAGCGCCACCGGTCCGTGCTTCTTCGCCGCCGCCCGCAGCAGCGGCAACGCGATCGTGTGGTCGCCGCCGACGGTCACCAGCCGTGTCCCGTCCGCGGTGAGCGCCTCGGCCTCGCTCTGCAGCGTTTCGATCGCCTCGCCGATGTTGAACGGGTTGAGCGCGATGTCACCGGCGTCGACCACCTGCGTTTCGGCGAACGGGGAAACGTCGAGTTCCGGGTGGTACGGGCGAAGGAGCCGGCTGGCCTCACGGAGCGCGGAGGGGCCGAAGCGCGCGCCGGGGCGGTAGGACACCCCGGCGTCGAACGGCACCCCGACGACGGCGACGTCGGCGCGCTCGACCTGATCGATCCGCGGAAGCCTCGCGAAGGTCGCGAAACCGGCGAACCGGGGCACCCTCGAAGAGTCGACGGGTCCGATCGGGTTCTGCTCAGGCACTGTGTCTCCTTCTGGTGTTTCAGGACTGCGAAGCGGCGAGTTTCGCCTCTTCTTCTTCGGCGACCGCGCTGCCGTTCAGACGGCGGGTCCACACGGTGAGGATTTCGTCGGAGGTACGCGGGGTCAGGAAGCTGACCAGCAGGTACACCGCGAGGCTGGAGCCGAGGCCCCAGTAGATCGGGCTGTTGGCCTCGACGCCGTCGACGAACATGAACGTGATGACCACGACGGTGCCGACCACCATCGACGCGAGCGCGCCCTGGCGGGTGCCGCGTTTCCAGGCCAGGCCGCCGATGATCGCGACCAGCAGCCCGCCGACGAGGATGTCGTAGGCGATGGTCAGCGCGTTGACGACGTCGTCCACGATCATCGCGATGCCGATCGCGACGATGCCGAGAACCAGCGTCGTGATCCGGTTCCGTGTCACCTCGTTGACGGCCTTTTTGAGGCCCAGCTTGGAAAGCAGGTCCGAGGTGCTGACCGTGGAGCAGGCGATGAGCGCGCCGCTCGCGGTCGACATCATCGCCGAGAGCGCCGCCGCGAGCACCAGCCCGCGGATCCCGGCGGGAAGCTGCTGCTCGACGATGGTCGCGAACGCGTCCTGCGCGCTGGCGAGGTTCGGGTACAGCGTCTTGGCCGCGGTGCCGATCAGCGCGCCGGCGAGCCCGTAGACGAGGCAGTAGACGCCGGAAATGACGCCGCCGCCGGTCGCGATACCCGGCGTCCGCGCGGTGAACACGCGCTGCCAGATGTCCTGGCCGATCAGCAGGCCGAAGCTGTAGATGAGGAAGTACGTGAAGATCGTGTCGCCGCCGATGGCGGTCAGCTCGAAGTAGCTCTCGTCCAGCCGCGCGGCCATACCGTCGAAACCGCCCGCGGAGACGATCGAGACCGGCAGCAGGATCAGCAGGATGCCGATGGTCTTGATGACGAACTGGACGATGTCGGTCAGCGTGATCGACCACATGCCGCCGAGCACCGAGTAGAGCACCACGATCGAGCCGCCGATGGCGATACCCGCCCAGCTCGGCACGTTGAAGAGGACCTTGAAGATGGTGGCGAACGCCAGCGTCGAGGTGACGGTCAGCATCAGCGTGTAGCCCCACATGACCACGCCGGAGATGGTGCTGGTGGAGCCGCCGTAGCGCAGGTCGAGCATCTCGCCGACGGTGTAGACGCGGAGTTTCACCAGCCGTCGCGCGAACAGCGTGTGCAGGACCAGGATGCCGACGCCGATCGCGATCACGAGCCAGGCGCCGGAGATGCCGTAGGTGTAGCCGAGTTTCACCCCGCCGACGGTCGAAGCGCCGCCGAGGACGACCGCGGACATCGTGCCCGAGTACATGAACCAGCCGAGGCGGCGGCCCGCGACGAGGTAGTCGGATTTGGTCTTGGCGAGCCGCAGCCCGAACCAGCCGACCCCGATCATGCCCGCTATGTAGAGCGCGATCACCGCGTAGTCACCGGCCACGGTGTCCTCCTTGACTTGGGGCTGTTCGCTTCGTTCGGGTCACCGTAGGTTCGTTCGCGGCTTGAACGACATGGGATGATCCATCCGAAGTCATCGGAGATCGAGGATGAAATGACCCAAAGCCGCGATCCGTTCGACTCGGATGTGAATGTCCCGTTACGCGCCGTGGTCGGCAACCCGGAACTGGCACTCGACCCGGTCGTGGAGACCCTGCGCCCGGGCGCGCTCGACGCCCCGGTGCGCTGGGCCCACGTCAGCGAGCTGCTGGATCCCGTGCCGTACCTGCTCGGGGCGGAGCTGCTGCTCACCGCCGGGGTGAACCTGCCGGTGGAACCGGCCGAGATCGATCGCTACGTCCGGCGGCTGGCCGGCAGCGGCATCTCCGCGCTCGGGTTCGGGCTCACCCCCGGCGCCTACGAGACGCTGCCCCCGCCCCTGCTGACGGCGTGCGCCCGGCACGGTCTCCCGCTGCTGGTCGTCCAGCCGCGGACGCCGTTCCTCGCGATCAGCCGGGCGGTGTCGGTCGCGCTCGCCGAGGCGGGGCAGCGGGAACAGCGGCGGATCGCGGTCGCGCGCGAGGCGCTGACCAGGGCGGCGGGCGACGGGCTCGGGGAACTGGCGAGCGCGTTGGCCGGACGGCTGGGGGCGTGGGTGGCGCTGGTCGGCGTCGGCGACGTCCTGGCCGCGGACCACGGCGCGCCGTCACCACTGCCCGGCGAGGTCCGCGAACTGATCGCCACGCTGCGGGCCGGCCGGGGGATCCGCAGCGCGACCACGGAACTGGCCGACGGCACGCACGTCGTCGCGCAGCCGGTGTACCCGCAGGCGACGGCGTCGCATCTGGTCGTGGTCGGCCGGGTCGAGCGGTTCGACGGCGCGGACCGCTCGATCCTGTCGGTCGGGGCGGCGCTGCTCGGGCTGGCGGGCCGCGCGGGTTCGGACGCGGCCGGGCTGGGCGCCACCGCCACGGGGCTGCTGCTGGGGGAGACCGAGGTGATCGGCGGGGACGAACGGCGTCTGGTCGCCGGGATCGCGTACCGCAAAGGGCCGAACGAGGTGGCCGTCCGCTACGACTGGCTGCGCGCCCGGCTCGACACCCCGCTCGTCCGGCTGCGGCCGGGCCCGCGCTTCGACGCGATCGTCCGCGAGGCGCCGGAGGCCGGTGACCTCGACCGGCTCCGCGCCGACGGCTGGCTCGCGGTGGTGGGTTCGCCCGTCCCACCCGGGCGGCTGCCCGAAGCAGCGGGTGAGATCGAGCTGCTGCTGACGCGGGCCGCCGCGCTGGGACGGCCGGTGGTGGCGGAAGGTCCCTCGGGGCTGGACGCGCTGATCGATCCGGGCGCCGCGGCCGGGTTCGCCGCCCAGGTGCTGGCGCCGTTGCGCGAACTCGACCGGAAGGGTGACCGCGAGCTGGTCGCCACGCTGCGGACGTGGCTCGCGCACCACGGCGGCTGGGACCGCACGGCCGCCGAACTCGGCGTGCACCGCAACAGCGTCCGGCACCGGATCGGGCAGATCGAACGGGCGCTGGGGGTGGATCTGGCGGATCCGGAGACCCGGATGCGGCTGTGGTTCGCGCTGCGCTGGTCCTCGTGAGTGGTAGCGGCGGCTAGGGCGAAGGGCGTCCTGAGTACCTACTGGCGGTCTTGCGTGACTGGATGGACGACACCCGTGATCAGACGGACGACACGCGTGTCTGGGCGGACGACTCACGGCGAAAGCATCGCCACGAGCGTGTCGTCCATCTGATCACACGTGCCGTCCGGCCGATTGGACCTTGATCAATGGAAGGTTCGGGACACTCAACGTCCCCGATCCTCCGTTGATCAAGGTCGCGCCAGGCGCGACCGGTGGCAGACGAGGTGACGGGGGAAGATTCCGGACGTTCAACGGCCGGAATCCTCCCCCGTCGACCGCAGGCCACAGTCCGTGAAGGGGGCCTTCACGGACCGGGCCCGGGACCAGCGGCCAGGAGCCAGTAGGTGCCGAAAAGGACTCACGAGTCCAATCAGGTCACTCTCAGGTAAATGTGGCAACGTAGGGTCGTGCGAATTCTGGTAGTCGAAGACGAAGAACCCCTCGCCGACGCGATCGCACGCGGCCTGCGGCGCGAGGGCATGGCGGTGGACATCGCGCTCACCGGTGACGACGGGCACGAGAAGGCCGCTGTCACCCGGTACGACGTCGTGCTGCTCGACCGCGACCTGCCCGGCATGTCCGGTGACGACCTGTGCCGCGAGATCGTCGCGTCCGGCGAGCTGACCCGCGTGCTGATGCTCACCGCGAGCAGTTCCGTTTCGGACCGCGTCGACGGCCTTTCCCTCGGCGCCGACGATTATCTCGCCAAACCGTTCGCCTTCCCCGAACTCGTCGCACGCGTGCGGGCGCTGGGCCGCCGCGCGACCCCGGCCGCGCCGCCGCTGCTGACTTCGGGCGACGTCGAACTGGACCCGGCGAGGCGGACCGTCCGCCGCGCGAGCGGTCCGGTCGAGCTGACCCGCAAGGAGTTCGGCGTGCTGGAGGTGCTGCTGTCGGCCGCCGGTTCGGTGGTCAGCAGCGAAGAACTGCTCGAACGCGTGTGGGACGAGAACGCCGACCCGTTCACCACCACCGTCCGGGTCACCGTGATGACCCTGCGGAAGAAACTCGGCGAGCCGGGCATCATCGAAACCGTCGTCGGCTCCGGCTACCGGGTGCCGGAGCAGGGGACCGCACGCGGGTGAACCTGTCCGGTGCCCGCAGCCTGCGCGCGCGGGTCACGTTGCTCGCGACCGGGCTGGTGGCACTGGTCAGCGTCCTGCTGCTCTGGCTGACCTGGAATCTGGTCGGCGACGCGGTTTCCGCCGTGCCGCAGCTTCCGCCCGGCACCACGGTGCGCGTCGACGGCGTCGAGGTCGACGCGTCCGCCGTCACCGAGCATCTGCGGGTCTACGCCAGGAACCGGGTGCTGCTGTTCGGCGCGGTCGCGTTCTGTTTCGTCGTGCTGGCGGCGGGGATCCTCGCGTGGACGTTCACCGCGCGGGTCCTGCGGCCGCTGCGCGAGATCAGCGGTACCGCGCGCCGTCTCTCGATCGAGTCGATGGGGGAGCGGATCGGCGAGGTCCGCACGAAGGACGAACTCGCGGAACTGGCCGAGACCTTCGACGACATGCTCGACCGGTTGCAGGCCGCGTTCGACGCGCAGCGGCATTTCGTCGCGAACGCCAGCCACGAACTGCGGACGCCGCTCGCCGTCATCCGCACCGAACTCGACGTCACCCTGGCCGACGAGCAAGCGGACGAAGCCGAATTACGCCGGATGGCGGGTGTCGTCCGTGACGCGACGGAGCGGGCCGAGCGGCTGGTCGGTTCGCTGCTGCTGCTCGCCCGTACGGACGGCGCGGGACTGGTGGCCAGGGAACCGGTCGACCTCGCGGTGATCGTCGCGAGCGCCTGGCGCGCGGTGCGCGCCGAAGCCGAAAAGCGCGGCATCCGCACCGAATTCGCGACCCAGGGCGCGGCGACGTTCGGCGATCCCGCGCTGCTGGAACGGATCGCGGGCAACCTGCTGGAGAACGCCGTGCGGCACAACGTCGACGGCGGCTGGCTGGACGTCGTCACGCAGGCCGGTCCACAGTGGTCGGTGCTGCGGGTGCGGTCTTCGGGCGGGCTGCTCGATCCGGCCGCGGTCCCCGAACTGTTCGAGCCGTTCCGCCGCGCCGGCGTCGCCAGGACGGCCCGCACCGGTGCCGGGCTGGGGCTCTCGATCGTGCGGGCCGCGGTGCAGGCGCACGGCGGCACGGTGTCCGCGGAACCCGTTGTGGGTGGCGGTCTTTCGGTGACCGTCCACCTGCCCGCTCTGCCCTGACCCCCGGCGGGGGTTACGGTTCGAGCATGGTTCCCAGTATTCGGCTGAACAACGGAACATCCCTCCCGCAACTCGGGTTCGGGGTGTACAAGATCGGCGACGACGAGGTCACCGGCGCGATCCGCACCGCCATCGAGGCGGGGTACCGCGCCATCGACACGGCGACCCTGTACGCCAACGAACGCGGCGTCGGCGAGGCCGTCCGCACCAGCGGGCTGCCACGCGAGGAACTGTTCGTCACCACGAAACTGTGGAACACCGAACACGGCTACGACTCGGCGTTGCGTGCCTTCGACACGAGCCTGAGCGAACTGGGGCTCGACTACGTCGACCTGTATCTGATCCACTGGCCGCTGCCGGCGCAGGACAAGTACGTGGAAACGTGGCGGGCGCTGGAAAAGATCGCCTCCGACGGCCGGGCGAAGGCGATCGGCGTCTCGAACTTCCAGATCCCGCATCTGGAACGGCTGATCGAGGAGACCGGGACCGTTCCCGCGGTGAACCAGATCGAATGCCACCCGTGGCTGCAGCAGCCGTTGCTGCGGGACTTCCACGAGAAGCACGAGATCGTCACCGAGGCGTGGAGCCCGCTGGCGCGCGGCGGAGACCTGCTCGCCGACGAGAAGATCACCACGATCGCGGAGAAACACGGCAAGACACCGGCCCAGGTCGTGCTGCGCTGGCATGTCGAGATGGACCATCTGGTGATCCCGAAATCCGTCACGCCGGACCGGATCAAGGCGAACATCGACGTCTTCGACTTCGCGCTCGACGCGCACGACACCGCCGCGATCGCGACGCTGGAGCAGGGGAAGCGGCTGGGGCCGGACCCGGACAAACTGGGCGCCTAGACCCGGCCCCGGTCGCCTACCGCACGTCCACGAAGATCGGGTTCCCGTACAGCCACAGGTCTTCGAACGGGTTCGACTGCCCGATCACGTCGGCGCTCGGCTCGATCCCGCCGGGCACGTGCTTCTTGCCGTCCGTTCCGCGTGTCCGCACGAAGAACGGCTCACGCACGTCGCGGAACGTGTGCCGGAAGGTGACCCGCCGCCCGGGCGCCCACCGCGGCTCGAACGACCGCACAACCCGGGTACCCGGGGCGGTCTGCGTGTCGCGGTCGGCGGCCGGGCCGGTCACCGGTCCCGAGACGAGGTCGAGCCGTGCGAGCCGCGGGATCGCGCCGCCGCCGTTCGGCCGGGCCGCCAGCTTCGCCGAGACGACCACCGTGACGTCGGATCCGCGCCGGACCCGCAGCCTGCCGCCCATCGTCGCCGAGCTCCAGCCGCTGTACGCACCGAATTCGAGTTCCTGCGCGAGCCCGCCGTGCGCCACCCAGACGCGGCCCGCGCGCAGACCTTCCAGCACCCCTTCGTGGCTTCGGCGGGTCACGCCGACCATCGTCCGGCTGAACTCGGCGGGGGCGAAGTCCGCGTACGGCGGCAGGGTCTGCGGGACGCCGGTGTCGATCGGGTCCGGGTAGCCGCCGTGCTCGTCGTAGTAGCCGTCGGGGACGCTGGGCCGCACGTGGGTGTCGCCGCGGTTGTAGTGCGAGTCGGAGTTGCTGGTGATCCACCACGGCTTTCCTTCGGCCAGCAGCGAATCCCAGAGCCCGCCGACGGTCGCGGTGCTCCAGTCGAAGCCGCCGTAGGTGCGGTAGGCCGACGCCGGGAAGCCCAGCCACGAGTTCGAGCCGGGCGAGTTGCCGTACCCGCCACGCGCGCCCCCGCCGCTTCCGAGCGGTTCGGGGAAACCGTCGGCCTGCGCTCCCGGCGCGCCTTCCATGCCGATGACGATGCCGGGCGCGGCGTCGCGCAGCGCACGGATCTCGTGCGGGGCGATCCGGCCGTTGCGCAGCGGATGGTTGATCACCACCACCGGCGCGTGGATCCGGCGTGCCCGCTCTTCGGCCGCGAGCCAGCGGATCGCCTCGACGGCCAGCGCCTCGTTGTCCGGCGTGCCCGGTTCGGTCCCGGTCAGCCGCCAGTCGAAGGCGCGCTCGAACTCGCGCAGTTTCGCGGCCTGGGCCGCGCCCGCCTGGAAGAACAGCGTCGCGTGCTCGGCGCCCGGCACGTTCCACTCCATGCCCTGCCACAGCAGGAGATCGGGATGTTCGCGCTGCGCCGCCCGGATCGCGGCGTTCGTCCGCTCCACCGACGACTTCTCGTGCGCGGCGTGGCCGTGATCGGTGATCACCGCCCAGTCCGCCCCGTGGCGGCGCGCGTCGGTGGCGATTCCGTCCACTGTGTACATCGCGTCGTAGGAGTACTGCGTGTGGATGTGGTGATCGCCCGCCAGCCACCGATAGCGGTCCCGGCCGAAGAGCAGGCCGAGATCGAGGTCGAGATCCAGATCGAGGGCGTCCGCCGGTGCCGCGGCGGTGAGCGGCGCGCCGGCGGCCGCCGCGGACACGAGGCCCGCGCGTTTGAGGAATCCGCGGCGGTCGACGCCGGGTTTTTCGCTGTTCACCGGCCGGACGCTAAAGAGCCTCGTTGAACGGACGATGTCCGGACGGCCAACGCACGGCGTTCTGTGATGCCCGTCTCCCCGGGGGATGGCCGGGGAGACGAACGTTCCCGTACGAACCCCAGGCTTTCACGAAAACGTAGCCGTTCGCCATCGAATCCACGAAAAACGTGAAAGGCCACCGCCTGCGATCGAGGGATCGCCGACGGTGGCCTTTCGTCGCGGCTCAGGAGAGCGGCACGCTCGCCACACCCGGCGCCAGGAACGGCTTGCCGTTGACCTTCTCGGACACGCCGGCCCGGTCGAGGTACGGCGTGATGCCGCCCAGCCAGAACGGCCAGCCCGCGCCGAGGATCAGGCACAGGTCGATGTCCTGGGCCTCCGCGACCACGCCCTCGTCGAGCATGATCCGGATCTCCTCGGCGATCGCGGCCAGCGCGCGGTCACGCACCTGCTCGGACGTCGACGGCGAGTCGCCGCGCTGCCAGAGCTCGTCCACTTCGGGGTCGACGGTGGCATTGCCCTTGTCATCCCACTGCCAGACGCCCTTCTTGCCCGCCTTGACGAAGCGGTCGAGGTTCTCGCTGACGGTGAACCGGTCCGGGAACGCCCCGTGCAGGGTCTCCCCGACGTGCAGAGCGATCGCCGGGCCGACCAGCTGCATCAGCGTCAGCGGCGTCATCGGCAGGCCCAGCGGCTCGAGCGCCTTGTCGGCGACGTCGAACGGCGTGCCCTCGTCGACGGTCACCAGCACCTCGCCGAGGAAGCGCAGCAGCAGCCGGTTGACCACGAACGCGGACGCGTCCTTGACCAGCACGCTCGACTTCTTGAGCTGCTTGCCGAGTGCGAACGCCGTCGCCAGCGCGGCGTCGTCGGTCTTCTCCGCGCGGACGATCTCCAGCAGCGGCATCACCGCGACCGGGTTGAAGAAGTGGAATCCGACCACGCGCTCGGGATGCTTCAGCTGCGACGCCATCGCGGTGATCGACAGCGACGAGGTGTTCGTCGCCAGGATCGCCTCGGGCGAGACGTACTGCTCCAGGTCGGCGAAGACCTTCTGCTTGACGCCCAGCTCCTCGAACACCGCCTCGATCACGAAGTCGGCGTCGGCGAACGCCGACTTGTCGAGCGAGCCGGTGACGAGCGCCTTCAGCCGGTTCGCGCCGTCCGGCGAGACCCGCTTCTTGGCCAGCAGCTTGTCGATCTCACCGTGCACATAGGACACACCCTTGTCGACGCGTTCCTGGTCGACGTCGGTGAGCACCACCGGCACCTTGAGGCGGCGGACGAACAGGAGCGCCATCTGGCTGGCCATCAGGCCCGCGCCGACGATGCCGACCTTGTTCACCTTGCGTGCCAGCGACTTGTCCGGCGCACCGGCCGGCCGCTTGGCCCGCTTGTTGACCAGGTTGAACGAGTACAGCCCGGCGCGCAGGGTGTCGTCCATGAGCAGTTCGGCGAGCCCGTCGGTCTCGGCCGCGTAGCCGCGGTCCAGATCGTTCTCGCGGGCCAGCTCCAGCAGCTCGACGGCCTTGGTCGCGCCGGGGGAGGCGCCCTTCGTGCGACCGTCCACAATGGCCTTGGCGCGGGCGATCGCGGCGTCCCAGCCCGCGCCGCGGTCGATCTCGCAGCGAGCGGGGGTGATCTCGCCGTTGACGACCTTCGCCAGCCACAGCAGGGACTGCTCGAGGTAGTCGGCCGAGCCGAAGACCTCGTCGACGATGCCGAGTTCCGCCGCCTGCGCGACCTTCAGCATCTTGTTCTGGGCCAGCGCGTTCTCGATGATCACGGTGACCGCGGCGTCCGGCCCGATGAGGTTCGGCAGCAGCTGCGTGCCGCCCCAGCCCGGGAACAGGCCGAGGAAGACCTCGGGGAACGCGATCGCGGCGGTGTTCTCCGAAAGCGTGCGGTAGTGGCAGGAGAGCGCGAGTTCGAGCCCGCCGCCCATCACCGCGCCGTTGATGAACCCGAAGGTCGGGATCTCGGTTTCGGTGAGGCGCCGGAACACGTCGTGCCCGGTCTGCGCGATCTCCCGCGCCAGCGCCGGATCCGCGACCGCTTCGACGCCGGAAAGGTCGGCGCCGACGGCGAAGATGAACGGCTTGCCGGTGACCGCGATCGCGGCGGGTTCCGCGGCGAAGGCGGCGTCGATCGCGGCGTTGAGACTCACCAGGCCCTGCGGGCCGAAGGTGTTCGGCCGGGTGTGGTCGTGGCCGTTGTCGAGGGTGATCAGCGCGACGGGCTTGTCGAGCCCGGGCACCTTCACCAGCCGGGTGACCGCGTTGGTGACGACCTCGTCGGGGAAGGCGGCTTTCGCCTGCTCAGCGGTGAAAGTCATGTTACTTGGCCCCCTCGAAAGCCGGGTTCTCCCAGATGACCGTGCCGCCCATGCCGATGCCGATACACATGGTGGTCAGGCCGTAGCGCACGTCGGGACGCTCGGCGAACTGACGCGAAAGCTGCGTCATCAGCCGCACCCCGGAGGACGCGAGCGGGTGACCGCAGGCGATCGCGCCACCCCACTGGTTGACGCGGGGGTCGTCGTCGGCGATGCCGAAGTGGTCGAGGAACGCGAGCACCTGGACCGCGAACGCCTCGTTGATCTCGAACAGGCCGATGTCGTCGATCGACAGGCCGGTGCGCGCGAACAGCTTCTCGGTGGCGGGCACCGGGCCGATGCCCATGACCTCCGGCTCGACACCGGCGAAGGAGTAGCCCACCAGGCGCATGCCGATCGGCAGGCCGAGTTCGCGGGCGGTGTCCTCGTCGGCGAGCAGCGCCGCGGTGGCGCCGTCGTTGAGCCCGGCCGCGTTGCCCGCGGTGATCCGGCCGTGCGGGCGGAACGGCGTCTTCAGCCCGGCGAGCTGCTCGACGGTGGTGCCGGGGCGCGGCGGCTCGTCCTCGGTCGCGAGACCCCAGCCGAGTTCCTTGGACCGGGTGGCGACCGGGACCAGCTCGGGCCCGATCTTGCCGGTCTTCACGGCCTCGGCGTACTTCTCCTGGCTGCGCGCGGCGAAGGCGTCGGTGCGCTGTTTGGTGATCGCCGGGAACCGGTCGTGCAGGTTCTCCGCGGTCTGGCCCATCACGAGCGCCGTCGGGTCGACGAGTTTGTCGGCGATGATGCGCGGGTTCGGGTCCACGCCCTCGCCCATCGGGTGGCGGCCCATGTGCTCGACGCCGCCGGCGATGGCGATGTCGTAGGCACCGAAGCCGATCCCGCTCGCCGTGGTGGTGACGGCGGTCATCGCGCCCGCGCACATCCGGTCCAGCGCGAAACCGGGCACGGACTTCGGCAGGCCCGCCAGCAGCGCGGCGGTGCGGCCGATGGTCAGGCCCTGGTCGCCGATCTGGGTGGTGGCGGCGATCGCCACCTCGTCGACACGCTCGGGCGGCAGCTCGGGGTGCCGCCGCAGCAGTTCACGGATGGCGTTGACGACGAGATCGTCGGCGCGGGTGCCGGCGTACATACCCTTTTCGCCTGCCTTGCCGAAGGGCGTCCGCACCCCTTCGACGAAGGCGACATTGCGTACCGACCGCGCGTTCGGCGCGAGCGGTGTTGCTCCTGCGGCCACGAATGCTCCTGAAGTAGAGGTTGTCCTGACCGCACCCTAGCCCCGGTTACCAGTCGGTAACCAGGATGGTGGCCCGGTCGAGTGGGGGAAGGCACACTCCCGGGGTCACCCGCCTCGGCCGCTTGGCCGATCCGGGGACGGTGGGGAAATTGCTATGTTCGAAGTGATCAGGGGGAGGGATCACGATGAACTCGCCGGGGCCGGCCGTCACCCGTCGTGCGCTACTGGGGATGGCGGTCCTCGCGTCACTGGCCGCCTGCACGCGGGCGAACCCGCCCGCGCCGTCGCCTCCGCCACCCCCGCCGTCCACCACCCGCCAGTTCCACGACCGGTTGATGGAGCTGGAGAACAAGTTCGACGCCAGGCTCGGCGTGTACGCGCTCGACACGGGAGGCGGCGGCACCGTCGAGCACCGCGCCGACGAGCGGTTCGCGTTCTGCTCGACGTTCAAAGGTGTCGCGACGGCCGCGGTCCTGCAGCGCAACCCGTTGTCGCATCTGGAAACCCGGGTCAGTTACTCGCGGGACGACCTGATGAAACACGCCCCGGTCACCGAGCGGCACGTGGCCACGGGCATGACGATCCGCCAGCTGTGCGACGCCGCCGTCCGGTTCAGCGACGGCACCGCGGGCAATCTGCTGCTGCGGGATCTCGGCGGCCCCGCCGCACTGACGGCGTTCACACGCGGTCTCGGCGACACGGTCACGCGGATGGACCGGGTCGAGCCGGCCATCACCGAGGCCACCCCGGGCGACCTTCGCGACACCACCACGCCGCGGGCGTTCGCGGCCGACTACCGGGAGATCGTGCTGGGGGACACGCTGACGGCCGAGAAACGCGACTTCCTGCGCGACCTGCTCCAGCGCACCGTCACCGGCGCCGGACGGATCCGCGCGGGCCTCCCGTCCGGCTGGACCATCGCGGGTAAGACCGGAACGGGCGAGTACGGCACGCTGAACGACATCGCCGTCCTGTGGCCGCCGGGTAAGGCACCGATCGTCCTGGCGGTCATGTCGAGCAAGCCGGCGAAGGACGCTCCCTACGACGAAGCGCTACTCGCGGAGGCCGCGAAGTACGTCGTCGAAAAGCTGGCGTAGGCCGAGTTCCGGGTCAGTTGCCGGTGGCGCTGGGGAGCAGGGCGGGGCAGCCGGCGGTCTTGTAGGCCGGGTCGTACTCGAAGTGCCACTTTTCGTTGTCGTAGCGGCGGCACCAGCCGAGCGGGCCGCCGTGCTTGTCCACCCAGGAGGCCGAGTTCAGCGGCTGGATGTCGACGGCGATTCCCTTGACGTGCATGGACGTCTCGGGCTGCAGCGCCCACTTCTTGGCCTGCTCCACGGAGCCGAACCGCTCGACGGCCTTGTCGAATTCGCGCTGTTGCTGGCCCCGGCTGCGTTTTCCGTCG
The DNA here is from genome assembly GCF_000732925.1 of Amycolatopsis japonica. Classification (NCBI taxonomy): domain Bacteria; kingdom Bacillati; phylum Actinomycetota; class Actinomycetes; order Pseudonocardiales; family Pseudonocardiaceae; genus Amycolatopsis; species Amycolatopsis japonica. Next base: position 5,520,035 of record NZ_CP008953.1, on the reverse strand, counting down.
TTCACGCAGAGGGTGATGTTCTGGGCTTTGGCCTTGGCGCGCATGGCGTTCCACGCCTCGATCACGTCCGGGCGCATACCGAAGGTGTCTTCGTCGACGTAACGCTTGTCGACGGCGCAAGTCGGCCCGCTCTCGGGACCGGGGACCTCTTCCAGGACCGCGAGCGCCTGTCCGTTCACCGGTTTGACGGCCAGACCGGTGGCGCCGAGCGTCACCATCGCGGCCACGACGAGGCCCAGCGCCGCGAACACGCTGATCACGGTCCTGCGGCTGGAGGTGGATGTGGTCGGCACCACTCCGAAACTACCCAGCCCCCGGCGGACCGCCACGATTTGTGAGCTTCTTCCCAGAACACCCAGTGAAGCCAACCAAATCGGAAAACGCCTGGTCCGGGTGGTCGTGGGTGGAGATTCGGGTTAGAACCCGAATCGCCACTCACGAGACTCGACTCAACGACCCAGATACCCGAGCCACCCGCCGTACTCCGTGATGTCCTGGGCACCCTCCACCGCGCCGGGCTCGCAGACGAACCCCGACACCTCACTCCCGTCGGCCAGCCGCACCTTCCCGATGGCCAGCGGCGCGGGAATGCCCGCCACGAACTCGCCGAAGCCGCTCAGCGGCAGGTCCCACACCTCCGCCTCGATCGGCTCGCCGCCCGAAGCGACCCGGACGAGACCAGGTTTCGGCGGCACGGTGTCCAGCGCGTAGAACCGGTACTCGGCCGCCGTCGGCCCCGCGGAGACGAACCGTCCGCCCCGCGAGGTCAGTTCGTGGTTCAGCGGCTGCCCGCGCAGATGCGCGCCGACGACCGCGATCCGCGTCCGCCGCGGCACCGAGCGGGCGACGTCGGCGAGGATCCGGTCGGCGTACGCGGGGCCGACCAGCATCACCCCGAACGGCAGCCCGCCGACGGTCCCGGCGGGCACGGCGAGCGACGACAGGCCCAGCAGGTTCGTCGAGTTCGTGAACCGGCCCAGCCGCGCGTTCGCACCCAGCGGATCGGCCTCGACCTCGGCGATCGTCGGGTGTTCCGGCGTCGTGGGCAGCAGAAGGCAGTCCACAGTGGACAAAACGGCCGAGGCTTCACGAGAAAGACCGTCGAGCGTGGCGAGGTCGGAGAACAACCGATGCGCCGGGATGTCCTTCGCCGCGCCGATGATCCGCCGCACGGCCGGATCGACGGCGTCCGGATGAGCATCGATGAACTCGCCGACCGCCGAGTACCGCTCGGCCACGAAGGCGCCTTCGTACAGCAGGCGCGCCGCGGTGAGGAACGGCGATATGTCGACAGGAACCAGTTCCGCGCCCGCGTCCCGATACGAGCCAGCCGCCGCGGTGAACGCTTCGGCCCAACCGTCCTGGAGAGGCCCGGGTTCGGAAGGCACGCCGATCCGGAAAGGACGGTTCAGCACCGGAAGGTCCCGGGGCTCGCTGAGACAGGCGAACGCGGACGTCGCCTCGTCGACCGTCCGCGCGAACACCGTGACGCAGTCGATGCTCGCGCACGCGGGCACGACACCCGTCGTCGGCAGCAGCCCCCGCGTCGGCTTCAGCCCGACGATCCCGTTGAACGCCGCCGGAACCCGGCCGGATCCGGCGGTGTCCGTGCCGAGCGCGAGATCCACGATCCCGAGCGCCACCGCGACCGCCGATCCGGAACTCGACCCGCCCGATACGTACGCCGGATCGAGCGCGTTCCGGACCGCGCCGTGCGGGCTGCGCGTCCCGACCAGTCCGGTCGCGAACTGGTCCAGATTGGTCGTACCCAGGATCAGCGCCCCGGCCGCGCGCAGCCGCGCCACCACCGGCGCGTCCTCGGCGGGCGAGTAGGCGTACTCGGGGCACGCCGCCGTCGTCGGCAGCCCGGCGACGTCGATGTTGCCCTTGACCGCGGCGAGTTTCCCGTACAGCGGCAAGGATTCCCCCGCCGCGCGACGGGCTTCCAGTTTCTCCGCGTCGGCGAGCACGTCCTCCTCGGGACGCAGGTCGATCCAGATCTCGGGCCGGTCGACCCGCGCGATCCGGTGGTACGCGGCGCGCACCCGCTCCCGCACGCTCATCCCGCGCTCCTTCCCAGAACCACCAGCGGGGTGCCGGGGGCGACTTGATCACCGGGCGAGACGAGGACCTCGACGACCTCGCCGCCGGCGGGGGCGGGGATCCGCGCCTCGGTCTTCATCGCTTCGAGGATCACCAGCGTCTCCGCCGCGTCGACCGTCTTGCCGGGCTCGACGTCCACCCGCCACACGGTCGCCGCGAACGGCGCCTCGACGACGTGCCCGCCGGGCGGGGCCTCGACCTTCGTGGTCGGGACCTTCGCGCCGACCGGCTCCGGCCGCGGGTCGAACTCGCCCGCCGCCGCCCACGCCTGCCGCTCCGCCTCGAACGCCGCGCTCTGCTTCGCCCGGAACGCGGCGATGTCGGCCGCGTTGTCGGCCAGGAAGCGTTCGTGGTCGGCCAGCGCGAACTCGCCGTCGGTGATGTCGAGTTCCAGTTCCCCGGCCGAGCTCTGTGCCCGCAGGTCGAGCAATTCCTCGGCGCTCACCGGGTACCAGGAGATCCGGTCGAAGAACCGCAGCAGCCACGGCGAACCCGGCTCGAACGATCCGCGCTGCCGCCAGCCACTCCACACCTGCACGGTCCGCCCGACGAACTGGTATCCGCCGGGGCCCTCCATCCCGTAGATGCACAGGTACGAGCCGCCGATGCCGACCGAGTTCTCCGCGGTCCACGTGCGGGCGGGGTTGTACTTCGTGGTCACCAGCCGGTGCCGCGGGTCGAGGGGAGTGGCCACCGGCGCGCCGAGGTAGACGTCGCCGAGGCCGAGCACCAGGTACTCCGCGTCGAACACCGTGCGGTAGACGTCGTCCACACTGGACAGACCGTTCACCCGGCGGATGAACTCGATGTTCCACGGGCACCACGGCGCGTCGTCGCGCACGCCCGCCATGTACCGCTCGATCGCCTCGCGGGTCGCCGGATCGTCCCAGGACAACGGCATCCGCACGGTCCGGCTCGGCACCACGAGGTCGCCGGTCCGCGGCAGATCGTGCTCCACCTCCTGCACGAGCCCGAGCAGTTTCGGCACCGGCAGCACGTCCGGATCGACGTGCACCTGCAGCGAGCGGATGCCCGGGGTCAGGTCCACGACGCCGTCCAGACCTTCCTTGCCCAGCCGGTCGGCCAGCGCGTGGACCCGCATCCGCAGGGCCAGGTCGAGTTTCATCGGTCCGTACTCGATCAGCAGGTTGTCGTCGCCGCTGCGCCGGTAGGTGACCTCGGGGTTCTCGTCCGCTGTGGACAGACGCCCGAGGATGCCGCCGTCGTCGATCGGCTTCCGGCTCGCCTTGACCGCCTTGCTCGGTGAGACGCGCAAAGAGCCCGCGTGCTCGGTGGTGATCGGCACGAACCGCACGGTGTCGCCCGGCCGCAGCTGGCCGAGTTTCCAGCGCTGCCCGGTCACCACGGTCGCCGGGCAGACGAACCCGCCGAGGCTCGGCCCGTCCGGGCCCAGCAGGATCGGCAGATCGCCGGTGTAGTCGACGGCGCCGATCGCGTACGGCGTGTCGTGGATGTTCGACGGGTGCAGGCCCGCCTCGCCGCCGTCCTCCCGTGCCCAGCGCGGCCGGGGCCCGACGAGCCGGACACCCGTTCGCGCGGAGTTGAAGTGCACCTCCCAGTCGGTGGCGTAGAACGTCTCGACGTCGTCCGGGGTGAAGAACTCCGGTGCCGCGTGCGGTCCCTCGGTCGCGCCGATCTCCCAGTGCGTGGCGAAAACCGGCCGTTCGGCCTTGGGAACGGGTCCGCCGACGGGGTTCTCCGGCAGCGGCCCGGGGGAGAGGACATCGCCGGTCGCCAGCGCGCGCCCGCCGTGCCCGCCGAAACCGCCGAGCGTGAACGTGGCCGCGCTGCCGAGGAAGTCCGGCACGTCGATCCCGCCGCGCACGAGGACGTACGCGCGGAGCCCGGCGGTCCCGGTGCCGACGTCGAGCACCCCGCCCGCGGGGATCTCGACCGGTGTCCATTGTGGAACCGGGGAGCCGTCGACGGCCACCGGTGACGGCGATCCCGTGACGCAAACGATTGCGTCCTCGGTGAACCTCAGTGAGACACCGTCCACAGTGCACTCCAGGCCCGCCGCGCCTTCGGGATTGCCGAGGGCGCGGTTGCCCAGCCGCAGGGACAGATCGTCCATCGGCCCGTTCGGCGGGACACCCACGTGCCAGAACCCCAGCCGCCCCGGCCAGTCCTGGACGGTGGTCATCGTGCCGCCCCGCAGGACTTCGATCCGCGGTTCGGGGTCGGTGATCGTGTCGAGCGTCGCGGTGTCGTGCGTGACCTCGCGCAGCCGCAGGTCGGCGGCGACCGCGCGCAGCTGACCGAGATTCGTCCGGACACCGTCCACCCGGCACTCACCGAGCGCCTCGCCCAACGCCGTCAGTGCTTCGTCCCGGTCCGCGCCGACGGTGATCACCTTGGCGAGCAGCGGGTCGTAATGCGTCGTCACGTTCGCCCCGGCCTCGACCCAGGTGTCGACCCGGACACCGGCGGGGAAGTCGGCGCGGGTCAGCAGACCCGCGCTCGGCCGGTGCCCGGCGGCCGGATCCTCCGCGTAGACGCGGGCTTCGATCGCGTGCCCGCGTGGCGACGGCGTGGTGGCGAACATCCCGGTGTCGCCGTCGGCGAGCCGGAGCATCCACGAGACCAGGTCGACGCCGTACACCGCCTCGGTGACCGGATGTTCGACCTGCAGCCTCGTGTTGACTTCGAGGAAGGCCGCCTCTTCGCGGACCGGGTCGTAGATGAACTCGACCGTCCCGGCCGACCGGTAGCGCACCGAAGCGCAGAGGTCGACGGCCGCCGAGACCAGTTTCTCCCGCGCCGCTTCGGAAAGTCCCGGCGCGGGGCACTCTTCGAGCACCTTCTGATTGCGTCGCTGCAGGGTGCAATCCCGCGTGCCCAGCGCCAGCACCTCACCCGTACCGTCGCCGAACACCTGGACCTCGACGTGCCGCGCGTGCGTCACGAGCCGTTCGAGGAACACGCCCGAAGTCGAGAAACTCTTGGCCGCGATGCTCTGCACCGCCTCCCAGGCGTCGCGGAGTTCCGCGGCGGACGCGCAGGCCCGCATGCCGATCCCGCCGCCGCCGCCGGTGGCCTTGAGCATCACGGGGTAGCCGATCCCCTCCGCCGCCGCTTCGGCGTCGGCCAGGGTGTCCAGCAGTCCGGTGCCCGGCAGCAGCGGGACACCGGCTTCGACGGCCTTCTCCCGTGCGGTGTGCTTGCTGCCGAAGACTTCGAGGTGGTCCGCCGTGGGACCGGCGAACCGGAGCCCTGCCGCCTCCACCGCCCTGGCGAAGGCGGCGTCCTCGGACAGGAAACCGTAGCCGGGGTGGATCGTGTCGGCGCCGGTCTTCAGCGCGGCTTCGATGATGGCGTCGCCGAGGAGATAGCTCTCCCTCGCCGGCGCCGGGCCGAGCCGGACGGCTTCGTCGGAAAGCCGTACGTGCGCGGCCGTACGGTCGGCGTCGGAGTAGACGGCGACCGTCGGAATGCCCATCTCCCTTGCCGTCCGGATGATCCGGACCGCGATTTCCCCCCGGTTGGCGACGAGCAGCTTCACGCGCCACCGCCGGTGACGATCATCCGGACCGGCGTCGGGTCGAAGCCGTTGCACGGATTGTTGATCTGCGGGCAGTTCGACACCAGTACGAGCACGTCGGTCTCGGCGCGCAGCTTGACCTCGAGACCGGGCGCGGAGATGCCGTCGACGATGCCGAGCGTGCCGTCCTGTTCCACCGGCACGTTCATGTACCAGTTGACGTTGCTGACCAGATCCCGTTTGCCGAGGCCCCATTTCGCGCCCTCGGTCAGGAAATTCTCGACGCAGGCGTGCTGGTACCGCGTGTGCTGGCCGTAGCGGAGGCTGTTCGATTCCTTGCTGCAGGCGCCGCCGATCGTGTCGTGCCGCCCGCAGGTGTCCTCGACGACGGTCAGCAGCGGCGCGCCCTCGCCGGTGCGCAGCACGCTGCCGGTGGTGAGGAAGATGTTGCGCTGCGCGGCGATCGTGGCTGCCGCGCTGTACCTCTTCGCCGTGTCGGCGGCGTCGTAGCAGAGGAAGTCGACGGCCTGGTTGCCGCCGAGGTCGATGATCGCGAGCGTCTCGCCCTCGCGCAGCACGGTGGAGTACGGCGCCCGCGCGGCGACCTCGGTGTCGGAGATGATCGTCGTCATGCCAGGCCCCTAGCGGTGAGGTAGTCGGCGGTGTTCTCGAAGGCACGCTGTGCTTCGGGCGACGCTGTCCATTCAGGACTGTCCGGTGTGGACGGCGCGCTCCGCTGGGCGAGGACGCGCAGCGGGGTGACCGTGTGGTCCGGACGCGGGTCGAGCGGGTGCGCGACGTTGGCGATCAGGACGATCACCGGGAGTTCGGTGCGCAGGACCACGGATTTGCCGGGGCCCGCCGAACCGGTGAACGTCAGCCCGCCGTCGGTCTCCACGTGGACGCCCTGGAAGAAGGACAGGCTCGGCGGGAGATCCCGGGGGGTGAGGCCGTGTTTGGCGGCGGCGAGGGTGAACAGCCTGAGTCCGTCCACAGTGGACGTCCCGCAGAGAGCGTCGTGGTTCCCGCTCTCGTCGGTGACGACGGTCGCGAGCACCCGCGCCTGGTCCGAAAGCAGCGCGATCGCCTCGCCGAGATAGGCGTTCCACTGGACCTTCACCGTGTCCGCGACGTTCAGCCGCTCCCAAGGCTGGTCGGCGTTGTACAGCAGCACATGCGCGCAGGCGTCGCCTTCGACGTCGGTGAGCCGCAGTTCGGTGCCGCGGGCGAGGACCTTGTGGGTGTAGCCGCCGCCGGCGACGGTCTCGGCCCAGGTCAGCTTCGCCGGGTCGATCCCGGGCGGCGGGTCCGGCCAGGTGGACGCCGGGATGGCCGGCATCGCTTCGGTGACCGTGCCCGCTTGGGCGCGCGCGTGGTCGCGAGCGCCGTACGTGGTCGATGTCGTGCTCATGGAACCTTCCTTCAGGTCGCGGGGACGGGAACCGTGGTGAGCGCGGAGCGGCGGCGCCAGCAGAGATAGCCGGTGAGCAGCGCGGCGCCGACGAACTCGATCGGGAACAACAGGACCCAGACGGAACCGGTGCCCGCCAGGTCGTAGATTTCGGCTCGTGGCCAGGCGATGTCGACGATCATCATCGCGCCGTACCCTACTGCCGCGACGTTGACCGGAATAGCCCATCGCCCCAAGGAGAAATGGCCGGGTTCGGCGGTGAAACGGCCTTGACGGCGCCGGAGCAGCAGCGGTCCGGTCACCAGCAGATAGGCCAGATAGACCACGACCACCGAAGTGCCGGTGATGGTGCTGAAGATCGTCGGATTCCCCAGATTCAGCAGGAGCAGCCCGATGGCGAGCGTCCCGGAGAGCACCGCGGGCGCGATCGGCGTGCCGGTGCGGGCGTTCACCGCGGAAAGACGTTTGGCGCCGGGGAGCGCGCCGTCGCGGGCCATCGAGTAGATCAACCGGACCGTGCCGGTCTGGATGGTCAGGGTGCAGACGACGACCGCGATCGCGACGTCGGCGAGGAAGACCCGGCCGAGGGTGTCGCCGAAGACGGCCGTGATCACATACGGCAGGCCCTTCCCCGCGAGTTGCCCGTCGGTCAGGCTCGGCGCCGCCATCAGCGCGGTGAGGACGACGGCCAGCCCGCCGATCCCGGAGATCAGGAGGGCGCGGAGCACGGCACGTGGTGCGGTGCGGCGCGCGTCCTTCGTCTCCTCCGCGACGGAGGCGGCGGTATCGAAGCCGTACAGCACATACGCGGCCATCAAGGCCGAAGCGAGGACACCGCCGGCCCCCGGGCTCTCACCCGCGGGCTGGAGCACGACCTGCGGACCGCGGACGGCGAACAGCGCCAGCCCGACGATCAGCACGAGGACGCCGACGAGTTCGGCCGCGACCCCGACGTCGTTGATCCGCGCCATCAGCCGCACGCCGCCCGCGTTGATCACGGTCGTCAGGACGATCAGCAGAGTGCCGAGCAGGACGGCGTTGCTGGCGCCGGTCGGGGAGGTGATCGCCGGATCCCCGCCGACGAGCTGGAACCCGCTCCAGACCGACGGGAGGACGACCTGCAGCGCGATCGCGGCACCGGCGAGCGCCACGACGCAGCCCACCAGCATCATCCAGCCGGCGAGCCACCCCGCGAATCCGGGGGAGAGGTGTTTCGCCCACTGGTAAACCGATCCTGCCAGCGGGAATCGGGCCGCGAGTTCGGCGAAGTTGAGCGCGACGAGCAATTGCCCGGTGATCACCAGCGGCCATGTCCAGAAGAAGAGCGTGTCGCCGAAGGAATAGCCGAAGGCGAACAGCTGGAACACCGTCGTAAGGATGGAAACGAAGGAGAAACCGGCGGCGAAGGCGGAGAAACCGCCCAGTGTCCGGCGAAGTTCTTGGCGGTACCCGAAGGCGGAAAGGTCTTCGGAAGGCATTGCGGAGGCTCCTGTCTCAAGGGCCGAATTTCGATCGGCTGACCGAAATTAAGCGCGTGCGGGATCCTTCCGATCTCCGCCGGGTAAGCGCGGTGTTAACAGATACCGGATTCGGTAACCTGGGCCGACCGCCGGACGTAACAAAGATCTTCGCGGAGAAATGGCAGGATCGGATAGATGACGAAAACGACCGGGGTGGGCAGACCGAGAGCCAGCGGCGCCGCGGCGAGCAAGCGCGAGGCGCGGCTCGCCGTCTTGGACGCCGCGGGGGAGCTGTTCACCGGCGCCGGCTACGCGGCGACGACCACGAGGGCCATCGCCGAACGCGCCGGACTGCGCCAGGCGTCGCTCTACTACCACTTTCCGTCCAAAGAGGACATTCTCGCGGCGCTGCTGGAGGACACCGTCCGGCCGTCACTGGACGTCGCGGGCGGGCTGTCGGCCAAGCTCGCGCCGGTCGGCACACGGCTGTGGGCGCTGGCCTACGCGGACATCCACCTGCTCGGCAGCGCGCGGCAGAACCTCGGCGCCCTGTACCTCCTGCCCGAGATCTCGTCGCCGCGGCTGGCGCGGTTCCGGGCCGAACGGGCGGAGCTCAAACGCGTCTACGGCTCGCTCGTCGCGGCGGCGGGGGTCACGCCCGCCCTCCAGGGGATCCGGACCGACCTCGTGTTCGGGCTCGTCGAGAGCATCGCGATCGTCCGGCGCGACCAGCCGGATCTGGACGTCGAGGCACACGCCGTCGAAGGGGCCGACAGCGTGCTGAGGCTCGTCGGGCTCGGGGAGCCGGACGCCGTTCTGCGCGGCTCCGCGCGAGCGCTGCTGGAGGGCTGAACGCGGGTCAGGCGGCGGCGGAGTGGAGGGCCTTGCTCAGCGCCGCGACCGTCAGCTCGACCTGCCACGGCCGGGCGCCTGCGTCTAGCAGGACCTGGGCGACGGAATCCTCGCTCAGGTCCGACGGCGGACGCCAGCAGGTGCGGCGCACCAGTTCCGGCAGCAGCAGGTTCTCCACCGGCAGCCGCCGGTCCTCCGCGATGGCGGACAGCGCCGCGCGGGCGGCGGAAAGCCGGGCGGCGGCGTCGGGATCCTTGTCCGACCACCGGTTCACCGGCGGCGGTCCGTCGGTCTGCTGCGCGGGGGTGGGCAGTTCGTCGGCGGGGAGCGCGCGGGCGGCCTGCAGATGCCGCAACCAGCTCGCGGTGTACTTGCGCTGCACCCGGCCGCTGAACACCGGCAACGCCTGAAGCTGCTCGACGGTCTTCGGGTCGGCGGTGACGGCGTTGATGATCGCGCTGTCGGGCAGGATCCGGCTCGGCGCGCGGTCGCGTTTGCGGGCGAGCTCGTCGCGCGCCTGCCACAGTTCGCGCACGGCGGCGAGGCCGCGGGCGCTGCGGATCTTGTGCACCCCGGACGTCCGACGCCACGGCTCGGCCCGAGGGGCGGGCGGCGGCGCCGTGCGGACGGCCTCGAATTCCTGCTGGGCCCATTCGAGCTTGCCCTGGGCGGCCAGGTCGGCTTCGAGCTTCTCGCGCAGCTCGATGAGCAGCTCGACGTCGAGGGCGGCATAGTTCAGCCAGTCGACGGGAAGCGGGCGCTTCGACCAGTCGGCGGCGCTGTGCCCCTTCTCCAGCTGGTAGCCGAGGAGGAGTTCGACGAGGGTGCCGAGGGCGACGCGCTCGTACCCGGCGAGCCGTCCGGCGAGTTCGGTGTCGAACAGGCTCTTCGGGTGCAGGTCGAGTTCGGCGAGGCACGGCAGGTCCTGAGAGGCCGCGTGCAACACCCATTCGGCGTTGTTGAGCACTTCCGCGAGGGGTTCGAGCTGCCCTTCGAGCGGAATGGGGTCGATGAGGAAGGAGCCGGCACCTTCGCGGCGCAGCTGCACGAGATAGGCCTTGGGCCAGTATCGGTAGCCGGACGCGCGTTCGGTGTCCACGGCGATGGCCCCGCTGCCGCCCGCGATCTTCACGCAGGCTTCGGCGAGGGCGGTCGCGTCGGCGATCACCGGTGGAGTGCCCTCGGCGGGCTCACGCAGCAGGACCGGTCCACCGGTGTCGTCGGTGCCGGTCTTCGGGTCCGTCTGCGGTGCTCCGGGTCGGTCGCCTTCCATAGGTGAAGACCCTACGGGACGAGCGGACCGCGCCTGGTCCGCCCGCCCCGCAGGGCTGTTCGCCTTTGTCAGCGGATCACGCCGGCACGCATGGCCAGCGCCACCATCTGAGCCCGGTCACCCGTGCCGAGCTTGCGCCCGATGCGGGAGAGGTGAGACTTCACCGTGAGAGCGGAGAGGCTGAGTTCCTCGCCGATCTCCTTGTTGCTCTGGCCGTCGGCCACGAGCTGCAGCACCTCGACCTCGCGCGCGGAAAGCTCGCGCGGGGTGTTGTCGGTGCCGGCGACCCGGGTGCCGGTGGCCAAGACCGGTGCGACGCTCGGGTCCGCGTAGACGCCGCCCTCGAGCACCCTGCGGACGCCGTCGGTCACCACGACCGGCGAAGCCGACTTGAGCAGGTATGCCTGGGCGCCGGCCTGGAACGCCGACCTGACCGCGTACGGGTCGTCTGATGAAGCGAGCACCACTACCCGAGGCCAGCCGTGGCTACGGAGTTCCGTAACCAGCTCGATGCCGCTGCCATCCGGCAGTCCGAGATCGAGGATCGCCAGGTCACAAGGCCCGGTGGCCTGTGCTCGCGCCCTCGCCTCGGCCACCGTGGCGGCCTCGTGGACGGTGCCCGCACCCATCTGTGCGAGTCTTGCTGAGATTGCCTCCCTCAACAGCGGGTGGTCATCGACCACCAACACGGAAAAAAGCTCTTCCCGCGGGTGCGGAACCATGCTCGCCGGCAATGAACCGGCTGGCGTGGATCGGACGGCCTGAGAAATGCCGACGGTAGCCACGTCACTACCTCCCTGGAGTCGGTCGTGCCCCCCGACCGGCACCGGGACTTTCGGCCGTTTAGCCGCGCCAGCTTTAGACCGAAAGTGGTGTCGTCGATGGCACTGTAGCCGCCCTGAGGCCTTCGCGGGGGGATCGAATGGGTATCTATCTCAAACCAGTGGTCACTCAGGGAGTTCGTAGTAACACGATCGGGCTAGTACACAGCCGGTGGCTAACACATCGCCGAAAGAACACGATGCACTGGGGTTACCAGGGTCCAACCGACTGTGCAGATGAGCCGTGCACCTGCCGGTGCCTCTGCCCGGGAGCTTCACGGGGCGGCCGGAATGTGCCTCCGGCGTGGGGCTTGATCAACTTCGCGGAGAGTCATGATCGCTCCGCTCGGTGACCGTGATGGTAACGCTCCGGAAGCGTTTCGGCGTGTTCGTGAGCGGATTCGATCTTGTTGCGGACGGTGACAGCCGGGTTAGCACGAACGGGGTGGTCCAGACCTCTGAGCGACCGGCTTCGCGCTGGTGGGGGCTGGTCTAGTCCAGATGGCCCTGAAGCGACTTTCGGCGTCGTACAGACGGCCTGAGGGGCTCGCGAATGGGGTAAGCGAAGGCGCTTCGGCCCCTTCGTGGCTCGCGGCTGTCCGTGAAGGCCTCCTTGCCTACCTTGAGGGTAGTGAAGGAGGCCTTCACGGATCCGCGGAGGGGAGCAAGGGACCTTTGCTACCGCGCTAGTTTTCCTAGCGGCGCTAGATGGCCGGTGTTCGCAATATAACCCGAATGCCATGTCTCGATTGATGGGAATCCGGCGTGTCGGGACCGTGGCGGACTAGGGGAGGGCGGCTTAGGGACCGGCGCGCCCTGGACGTGAGTCGCTCGAGCCAAGTACATGAAGGCCCCCTTCACTGCGCTAGACGCAAGGAAGGGGGCCTTCATGTACTTGAGGAAGGTGTGATGGTCGAGTTTCCTCGGCTGAGCCGAGGAGGGAAGCCCCTCAGGAGGACTGACGCTGCTCGAACAGCGTCACGCCGACCGGCGGCAGCCCCACGACGCTCGCCATCACCTGACAGAAGGCCTGCCCGTGCGACCGCAACGCGGCGTCCGTCGGCGTCCACGACGCCCGAAGTTCCAGATCGTCGGTGCGCGCGGGCCCGGAGATGTCGCCGAAGCGGGCCGACGAGGTCTCGGTGACCGTGCCGCCCAGCGCCGTCCACTCCGCGCCGGAGGTCTCCAACGCGTCGGTCAGCCACGACCAGCCCACGGCGGGCAGGAAGGGATCGGTCGCCAATTCCCGGTCGAGTTCCGCGCGGACGTACATGACCAGCCGCAGAACCCCGTCCCAGCCCTCCTGGCCGTCCGGATCGTGCAGCAGCACCAGCCGCCCCGACGCCAGGACGTCCGCCGGCCCTTCCACCTCGCAGCTCACCGCGTAGGACCACGGCGCCAGACGCTGCGGCGGGCGCATCGTCTCCAGCTGGACTTCGGGACGGGGCCGGACCGATTGCAACGCCGCGACGGCTTCACGGAAGAGATCGGGTACTGACGTCATCGCGGTCACCAACCGACTGTAAGACGCGATCGTCCGGTTCGGGGCGCAGACGCGCCGAGAGTAAGGCCTCCGAGCGCACATGGCACCATGAACCGTGATGTCTCCTTCAGTTGCTTCTCCCGCGCAGACCGTCCCGGCGGCCCGACGCGCCCTGCCCGGGGCGCCGTTCCTGGCCGCCGCGCGCGGCGAACGCCCGGCTCACACCCCCGTGTGGTTCATGCGCCAGGCAGGCCGGTCGCTGCCCGAGTACCGGGCCCTGCGCGAGGGCACCTCGATGTTCGAGGCGTGCTTCGACCCCGAGATGCTCGCCGAGATCACGCTCCAGCCGATCCGCCGTCACGGCGTCGACGCGGCCATCCTCTTCAGCGACATCGTCGTCCCGCTCAAGGCGGCGGGCCTCGACATCGACATCGTCGCGGGTACCGGGCCGGTCGTCGCCGAGCCGATCCGCGACGCCGCGGGCGTGCGCGCGCTGCCGGTGCTGGAGCCGGAGCAGGTGGAGCGGGTCGCCGAGGGGGTCCGGCTGCTGGTCGGCTCGCTGGGCGAGACGCCGCTGATCGGGTTCGCCGGCGCGCCGTTCACGCTGGCCTCGTACCTCATCGAGGGCGGGCCGAGCCGCAACCACGAGCACACCAAGGCGCTCATGCACTCCGAGCCCGAGCTGTGGCACGAGCTGGCGGGGCGCCTGGCGGACATGGCGATCACCTTCCTCTCCGCGCAGCTCGACGCCGGGGCCGACGCGATCCAGCTGTTCGACTCGTGGGCGGGCGCGCTCTCGGAGCGGGACTACCGCGAGTTCGTCCTGCCGCATTCGGCGAAGGTGCTGTCCGCGGTCGCGGGCTACGGCGTGCCCCGGATCCACTTCGGCGTCGGAACCGGCGAGCTGCTGGTGGCCATGCGTGACGCGGGCGCCGACGTGGTCGGCGTCGACTGGCGCATCCCGCTCGACGAAGCCGTGCGGCGGCTCGGCGGCGGCGTGGTCCAGGGCAACCTCGACCCGGCGCTGCTGCACGCGTCCTGGCCGGTCATCGAGGCCGAAGTGCGGCGCATCCTCGCCGAGGGCCGCGCGGCCGACGGCCACATCTTCAACCTCGGCCACGGCGTGCTGCCCGGCGTCGACCCGGACGTACTGACGCGCGTGGTCGGGCTGGTGCACGAGCTCCGGCCGTGAAGACGGTCGCCGTCGTCGGTGGCGGTATCTCGGGACTGACCGCGGCGTACCGGCTGCGGACCCTGCTCGGCGAGGACGCCCGGATCGTCGTCTTCGAGGCGACCGGGTCGCTCGGCGGGAAACTCCGCACGATCGAACTCGCCGGTGAACGCTACGACGTCGGCGCCGAGGCCTTCCTCGCCCGCCGTCCCGAAGCGCTCGCCCTGGTCCGCGAGATCGGGCTGGGCGAAAGCCTCGTCCATCCCACCAAGGCCCGCGCCAAGATCCACGCGGGCGGCTCCGTGCTCGGCCTGCCGCCGGGCACGGTCATGGGCGTTCCCGCGTCCGCCGACGCGGTCGCCGGGGTGCTGTCGGAGAAGGGCCGTGCCCTGGTCGAGGCCGAGGCGTCGCTGTCTCCGCTGGAACTGCCCGCCGGCGACGTGCCGCTCGGCCCGCTGCTGCGCGAGCGGTTCGGTGACGAACTGGTCGACCGGCTCGTCGATCCGCTGCTCGGCGGGGTGTACGCCGGGGGAGCGGACGGGCTCGGCCTGCGCGCGACGATGCCCGGGCTCGCCTCCGCGGTGGACCGCGGCGCGCGTTCGCTCACCGAAGGCGCGGCGTCGCTCATGCCCGCGTCGCCCAGTACGGCGCCTGTCTTCGGCACCCTGCTGGGCGGCCTCGGGACGCTGATCGCGCGGCTCGCGGAGCTGTCCCGCGCCGAGATCCGCACCGGGACCACGGTGACGGCGCTCGAACGCACCGCCGACGGCTGGAAGGTCGACGACCTCGACGCCGACTCCGTTCTCCTGGCGGTTCCGGCGCCTTCGGCACGGCGGCTCCTCGACGGCGTTGCGGGCGTGGCATCTGCGGCGTTCGCCGAGGTCGAACTCGCGTCGATGGCCGTCGTCGCGCTCGCGCTCCCGCCGGGTACCGCGCTGCCGGAGTCGTCCGGCGTGCTGATCGGCGCCGGCGAGCGGGACGCCGCCGGAAAGCCGTTCGCCGCCAAGGCGTTCACCTTCTCGTCCCGCAAATGGGCGCAGTACGGCGAAGGCCCGGTGCTGGTGCGCGGCTCGGTCGGCCGCTTCGGCGAACCGGGCGCGCTGCACGCCGACGACGACGAACTCGTGCGCGTGGTCCGCGAAGACCTTGCCCGGCTGAGCGGAGTCACCGCCGAGCCGATCGACACCCTGGTGACCCGATGGGGTGGCGGGCTGCCGCAGTACGGCACCGGGCACCTCGAACTCGTCGAGCGGATCGAACGCGCCGTCGCCGACGTCCCGGGGCTCGCCGTGGCGGGGGCGACACTGCACGGCGTCGGGCTCCCGGCCTGCATCGCCACCGCCGACGCCGCCGCCCGCCGCATCGCCGGGATCACACCGCCCCACGAGGGCTCCTGAGCGCGGGCAGTGCCAAGATGGCGGTATGGCGCGGCTGAACTACAACGAGCTCAATGACACCATCCGCTACACCGCCTGGTCGGTCTTCCGGGCCGAGCAGGGCAAGCTCGGCGAAGACCGCACGAAGGCGACCGCGGAGACCACCGAGTACCTCGACGCGCTGGAGGCCAAGGGCGTCGTCGTCCGCGGTGTCTACGACCTCTCCGGGCTGCGCGCCGACGCCGACTACATGATCTGGTGGCACGCCGAGGAGATCGAGCAGGTCCAGGCGGCGTACAGCGGTTTCCGGCACACCCCGCTCGGCCGCGCGTCGGCGCCGGTGTGGAGCCAGGTCGCGCTGCACCGCCCGGCGGAGTTCAACAAGAGCCACATCCCGGCGTTCCTCGCCGGTGAAGAGGCCCGCAAGTTCATCTGCGTCTACCCGTTCGTGCGCTCCTACGAGTGGTACCTGCTGCCGGACGACGAGCGCCGCAAGATGCTCGCCGACCACGGCAAGGAGGCCCGCGACTACCCGGACGTCCGCGCCAACACGGTCGCGTCGTTCGCGCTGGGCGACTACGAGTGGATCCTGGCCTTCGAGGCCGACGAACTGCACCGCATCGTCGACCTGATGCGTCACCTGCGCGGCACCGAGGCCCGCCTCCACGTGCGTGAGGAGATCCCGTTCTACACCGGGACGAAGGTGGCGCCCGCCGAGCTGATCGCGCTCCTGCCCTAGTGAAGGCCTCCGTGGACACCCGCGTCTGGACCACGCTCACCGGCGACGCCCTCGCCGAAGACGCCGTCGAGATCACCGGCCCCGAGTCGGTGCTGCCCGGGACCTTCCGGGTCGAGGAGGCGGCCACGACGAGTATCGCCGCGGCGACGCTCGCGGCCGGGGAACTGTTGCGGCTGCGGGGAATCGAGCCGGGCAAGGTCTCGGTCGACACCCGGCACGCCGCCGCGTCGTTCCACAGCGAGCACTATGTCCGCGTCGACGGGGAGCCGGTGCCGTTCAGCGCGCCGCTGTCCGGCGACTACCGCGCGAACGACGGCTGGGTGCGGCTGCACTGCAACTACCCGCGCCACGTGTCCGCCGTGTGCTGGGGGCTCGGCGTTCCCGCGACCCGCGCGGCGTTCGAGAAGGTCGTGGCGGCCAAGTCGAAGTACGAGGTCGAGTCGGCCGTGGTCGGCGCGGGCGGTGCCGCGGCCGTGCTGCGCACGCGTGACGAGTGGCTGGCGCACAAGCAAGGGCAGGCGTCGAGCGCGTTGCCGGTCGCCGACATCCGGCCGCTCGGGACATCGGAACCCGTGCGGCTCTTCGAATCCGACCGGCCGCTGGGCGGGGTGCGGATCCTGGACCTGACCCACGTCATCGCCGGGCCGGTCGCGGGCCGCGTGCTCGCCGCGCACGGGGCGACCGTCATGCACATCGGTTCGGCGCAGCTGCCGACCGTGCCGCCGCTGGCCGTCGACACCGGGATGGGGAAGCTCTCGGCGTACGTCGACCTGGAGACCGAAGCCGGGCGCTCGCGGCTGCGCAAACTGATCGCCCGCGCCGACGTCGTGCTGCAGGGTTTCCGGCCGGGTTCGTTGACCGCCAAGGGTTTCTCCCCGGAAGCGATCGCCGAGCTGCGGCCGGGCATCGTGATCGCGGACCTGTCCGCCTACGGCTGGGAAGGGCCGTGGGCACGCAGGCGCGGGTTCGACAGCCTGGTTCAGATGGCGTCCGGGATCGCGGACGAGGGCGGCAAGGCGGCCGGGCTCGACGGTCCGGGACCGCTTCCGGTGCAGGCACTCGACCACGCGACCGGTTGGCTGACCGCGGCGGCGATCATGACCGCCGTCCGCCGGGCGGCCACCGAGGGGGGCAGCCAGCACGTCCGCACCTCGCTCGCCGGGACGGGGGAGTGGCTGAACTCGTTGGGGCGTAAGGAAGCCGGACCCGCCGGGTTCGACGGCGGCGAGTGGCTCGAAGACGTCGACGGCCAGCTCGGCCGGGTCACCCGGGTGAAGATGGCGGGCACGCTGCCGGGCTCGAATCCACAGTGGACGGAAGCGACGCACGTACCGGGGAGCGACCGCCCAGTCTGGTGAAACCGCATTCAGAGGACTAAATGCGGCGGAGCCAGCTTGTGAACCGGCCTCGGGGCTTCGGGACCTCACCGCGTTCGACGAGCCACGTGCCGAAGGTGTCCGCATAGGCCCGCGCCCGGATCGCGTCGGTCTTCGGATGGCTCGTCGCGTACTCGCGGAAGAGCGCGGCGAACCGGTCACCGAGGGCTTCGGCGAGGTCCGGGCGGAGGTAGGCGGCCAGCCTGCTTTGCTTGTTCCGCAAGACGTTCGCCTCGATGCGGAGCCGGTCCGCGTCGAAGCCCGCCGGGGCGTCGCCTCCGGCGAGAAGCGCCTTGAGCAGCTCCGCCTGCTGCCCGGCGAGCCGCTCCCGGGGCGACGTCACGGCGAGACCGCTTCCCGCAGCGCGGCCAGCTCCGCCGCCAGTTCGGTGTCGGACGGATAGTCGTCGTCGCGTTCCAGCAGGACGCCGGGCGGTTCGGTGCGCCGCCGCAGTTCGCGCAGCAGGTCCAGGACTTCCGGCACCACCGGATGGGCGTGCGTGTCGTGATAGACGCCGTCCCGTTCGACACCGCCCGCCATATGGGTGTACGCCAGGCGCTCCCACGGGATCTCGTCGAGGAACCGCTCGGGATCGGTGCCGAGGTTGCGGGCGTTGGCGTACAGATTGGCCACGTCGACGATCAGCAGGCAGCCGGTCCGGTCGGTGAGCTCCCGCAGGAACTCCGATTCGGTGAACTCGGCGTCCGGCCATTCCAGTACCGCCGCGATGTTCTCCAGCGCGAACGGGACTTCCACGATGGACTGCGTCAGTTTGACGTTGTCCACCAGGACGTCGAGCGCCTCCCGGGTGCGGGGGAGCGGCATCAGATGGCCCGAGTCGAGGCCGCCCGCGCGCACGAAGCACACGTGGTCGCTGGCCAGCGGCGCGCCGAGCTCGCGGGTGACCTCCGCGAGATGCTCGACGCGCGCGGTGTCCAGCGGTTCGGCTCCGCCCAGCGACAGCGAGACGGCGTGCGGAAGGACCGGCATTCCCTTGTCGCGCAAGGCGACCAGGGTCTCCGGCAGATGCCCGGCGTGCAGGTTCTCGGCGACGACCTCGACCCAGTCGACGCCCGGCAGCCGTGCGATCGACAGGTCGAGCTCGTGCCGCCAGCCGATGCCGATCCCGAGCCTGCCTGGCCCGTCAGCCGCCACAGCCGCCGCCTCCACCGCAGGAGCTGCCGCCGCTGCTGCACGAGCTCCCGCCGCTGCTGCAGGAGCTCCCGCCGCTGCTGCACGAAGAACCGCCGCCGGACGAACCGCCGCCGAAACCGCTGGAGACCTGCGGCGGGATCAGGGCCGCGCTCAGCTCCTCGTCGGGGTAGGAGGCGAGGCCGCCGAACGCGACCGCCGCCGCGGCACCACCCAGCACGGCGCCGCCGACGTAGCCCGGTCCGTTCGGGATGCCGCGTTTGCGCTCCCGCCCGTGGGCGGACCTGGCCTTGTGGAGGACACGGTTGCCTTCGGCGGTCGGTCGCGGGCCCGGCCGCTTGTTCTTGAGCGCACGGGCGATCAGTGTCGCGCCCCCGGCCGCGATCAGCATCGGGATCAGGAATCCGACCGGGCGGTCGCCGGCGAGCCCGGCGATCAGGCGCACCACACCGAAGACCAGCACGGCGAGGTACAGGAAGTACACGACCCGGCGGATCCGTGGCCCCTGATCGACGACGACCAGCCCGCGTCCCTCCAGGTCCTTGGCGAGCGCCTGCATCGGCCCCGACAGCCGCAGCCGGTCACGGATGCCGCGGGTCGTGGCGTTGTGCCCCGGCCGCGCGCTCTTGGCGACGGCCTTCTCGATCGGGTCGGCGGGCTCGGGACCGGTGAGCTGGAGCTGCTTCGCGCTGCTGACCCGCAAGGTCCCGCGGTCGACCAGCGCCGCGATGGCCGTGTCGACCACCCGGTCCGAGCCGCCGGCGAGATAGGCGAACTCGTACACCGTCGGCTGCGGCCCGCTCACCTCGGCGCTCGGGGTTCTGGTGCCCAGCTTGGCCGCGATCGTCCACACGAGACCGGCGACCACCGGGAACACCAGCAGGATGGCGTAGATCGTCAGGAACGTGGGTCCGGGGATGCCCCAGGTGTATTCCATCGCACGGGCCTTTCACGAGCAGGTGCACTTACCGTAGTCGGACGCCGCGCGGTCCGATCGTGGTTCCGTGATTCGAGCATCCGGCGCGGAGTCCGGCGACGGCAGTTGGGCCGTCAGCCGCCGCAGCCGCCTCCACCGCCGCCGCAGGAAGAACCTCCACTGCCGCACGAGGAGCCTCCGCCGCCGCACGAGGAACCGGCGACGTACATGCCGCCTCCGCCGCACGTGCTCGCCGTACCGGCGAAGAGCCTGGCCTTCGTGCCGCCGGTCCTGATCAGCGTCAGCGCGACGACCTTGTCCGGGAAGGCCTGCCAGCCGTTGAGCGCCACCCGCCCGGCCGCGGTGCGGGCCAGGCCGCGGTCCCAGTCGCCGTACCGGAGCGCCAGTGTGCCCGCGGCGGTCGCCCGGCCGGATCCGTCCGGCCATTGCCGCCACGCGGCCAGGCCGATCGCGCCGATCACCCCGACGATCAGGACCACGAGGGCGCCGACCGGCCGGTGCAGCGGTACGGCGTTCGCCAGCCGCACGATCCCCAAGGCCAAGACGGCCACGGACAAGGCGATCGCGTACTGCCAGCCCATCCGGCGGTGTTTCTCCGCGACCAGCAGACCCCGTTGCTCGAGATCGGCGCGCAACGCCCGGACGACCTCGTGCCGAACCATCTCCGAGCGCAGCTCACGCAGGCCGGTCCCGTTGCCGTGGACGAGCGAGACGACCGCGCGCTCGAAGGGGTCGGCGGGCGCCGGCTCGACCGGGTGCAGGAGGCCGCGTCCGTCCGGCCGCAGGGAGTGCCTCGCGATCAGGCCCGCGACGGCGGTGTCGGTGACCCGCTCCGCGCCGTCCGCCAACGCGGCCAGGTGATAGAGACCGGGCACCGTCCTGGCACCGGTGTCACGGCGCAGCCACCACTCGTTCGCCACGGCGAGCGCGACCGGCAGTACGGCACAGACTCCGTACAACCACGCGAAAGCCGGTCCGGAGATCCCCCAAGGGTCGTTCATAGGACACCGCCCTCCCCGACGCTGTTCTTGTTCCTCGTGAACGCGTCGAGAAGGGCGGTGGTTCGCTTCGTTCGGTTACGACTCGGGAACGAGCTTCAGCGAGATCGAGTTGATGCAGTACCGCTGATCCGTCGGCGTGGCGTAACCCTCGCCTTCGAAGACGTGCCCGAGGTGGCTGTGGCACGACTTGCACAGCACCTCGATCCGGCGCATCCCCATGGTGGTGTCCTCGCGGAGGAGGACGGCGTCGGTGTCGGCCGGGTCGTAGAACGACGGCCAGCCGCAGTGGCTCTCGAATTTCGTGTCGCTGCGGAACAGCTCGGCGCCACAGGCTCGGCACTGGTAGACACCGGTGGTCTTCTCATCGGTGTACTCACCGGTGAAGGGGCGCTCGGTGCCCGCCTGGCGAAGGACGGCGTACTCGTCGGGGCTGAGCTGCTCCCGCCATTCCTGCTCGGACTTGACCACGCGCGGCGTGGCTCCGACAACGGGTTTCATGCCTTTCACCGGTTCCACGTTACCCCGCGAGCCACGCGATGGCCCGGCCGATGATGTCCCATGCGGTGACCATCACGCCGAGCACGATGAGGACCACGACCAGTGCCGAAACCCACCAGCGCAGGCCGCCGAGCCGGTTGCTGGAGTCGGCGAAATCGGAGACACCGTCGAGGCAGGCCTCCACGGTGAAGTTCGGCCCGCAGCGCTCGATGCGGTCCAGGTGCTCGGCGAAGGCCCGGGCCTCGGGGTCGTGCGGGTCGAGGCCTACCAGGTCTTCCTGGAAGCGAGGATTCTGGCGAGGTCCGAAAGGTCCGCTATCGGCCATACCGGCAACAGTAAGCCACGATCGGCGATTGGCCTACCACCAGCGAGGCGGGTCTCACCCCCGCCACGCTGCGTCAATTGCCGAGTACTCGCGTGTCGGCGTCGATGTAGTACTGCCCGCCGACCTGGACCACGCGCAGCGCCGGCCGCGGGCCGCCGTTGATCGTGATGTTCATGTCGATCGACCCGTCGGGGTTTCCGCCGCCGCTGTCGGCTCGTGCCTTTTCGGAGCCGGTGACCTTGTGCGCGGCCCAGTATTCGGCGAAAGCCTGCTCGGAGCCGTACACGGCCTTCGCCGCGTCAGTGAGCTTGTTCCAGCTCGCGGACGTGCCGATCTTGCCGGTGTCGAAGAAGTCCAGGAGGAAGCTGCCCACGCTGGAGTAGCTGGTGACCTTTTCGCTGGGGGTCTTCCCCAGGCCCGCAGGCGCGGGACGCGACGAGGACGGGGCGCTCGACTTGGGCGCCGAGGTGCCCGGCTGCGGGTTCGCCCCGGCGTTGTTCCCACCCGGGGTGTTGCCCCCGTTGCTCGAGTTCAGGATCAGGAACACGATCACGGCGATCACCACGACCGCGGCACCGGCGCCCGCGAACAGGACGGCCTTGCGCTTCGCGTCGGTCGGCTTGGCGGGCGACGGGCGCATCGGGGCGGCCGCGGACGGCGGCGGGCTCATCGCGGCGACCGGACGCGGCGGGGTGTTCGGCGGGGCGGACGGCGAGCGCATCGGGATGAACGCGGCGGTCGGCGTGTGGGTCTTGGTGGGTTGCGGAGGAGCCGCGGCGGAGGGGACCGGCTTGTCGGTCCGCTGCCACGGCGGGCGGTCTCCGCCGGGGATGCCGTGTCCGGGGGTCTCGGGCACGGCGGGCTGTCTACCGCCGCCCGCTCCGAAAAGCCGCGGCGAGGCGGCCGTACCCGCACCGGATTCGTTCGCCGCCAGCGCGGCGAGGCGCTCCCTGGCCTCGGCCATGGTCGGGCGCTCGGTCGGCTCGGTGCGCAGCAGGCTCATCAGCAGCGCCGTCGCGGCACCCGCCTGCTGCGGCGGGTTGATCTGGCCGTTCGCGGCCGCGTACAGCAGCGCGAGCTGGTTGGAGCTGTTCCCGTACGGCGTCTGGCCCTCGATCGCCTGGTAGAGCGTCGCGCCGAGCGCGAAGACGTCGGAGCTGGGCACCGGGTCCGAACCGCGCGCCAGCTCGGGTGCGAGGTACGCCGGGGTGCCGCCGATCAGGCCGGTCTGGGTGAGCGTCATGTCACCCGCCGCGCGGGAGATGCCGAAGTCGGTGATCTTCGCGGTGCCGGACTCGTCGATCAGGATGTTGCCCGGTTTGACGTCGCGGTGCACGATCCCGGCGCGGTGCGCGGCGACCAGCGCCGACGCGACCTGCTCGCCGATCTTCGCGACGCGCCCCAGCGGCAGCGTGCCTTCGTCGGAGATGATCGCCGAGAGGCTCGGGCCGTTCAGGTACTCCATCACCAGGCAGGGGTCGCCGCCGTGCTCGGCGATGTCGAACACCACGATCGCGTTCGGGTGCTGGAACCGGGCCGCGTTCTTCGCCTCGCGCATGGCGCGCTGGCGCATGTTGTCGCGTTCGGCCTCGGAGACACCCGGCTGCGGGAGGATCTGCTTGACCGCCACCGAGCGCTCGAGGCGGACATCGATGGCACGCCAGACCACCCCCATGGCACCGCTACCAATTTGCTCGACCAGGCGATAGTGCCCAGCGATCAGCTGACCGGTGTCGATGGCGACTGCTCCTGACACATTCTCCGGGTGATGGTGGCGTTACGCGGCCTGACAGGTCCCGCGCACCCGATCGAGTGTAGCGGGCGGCGGTTTCGGCTCCCCGTCAGCTCGCCGGTGCGGAGGCGGGCAATTCTTCCTCGCCGCTCGGTTCGGGTAGCGGAGGGGCCTTGCGCCGGAAGACCTTGACCAGCCCGATGGCCCCCGCGGCGGCGAAGACGGCGTAACAGATCAGCAGGGCGGGAGGTGTTTCCCCGGTCAGCGCGTCGCCGAGGACGACGACGGCGACCGTACCCGGCAGGCTGCCGAGCGCGGTCCCGATCAGATACGGGGCGAAACGAACAGATGACACTCCGCACAGGTAACTGAACGGAGCGAACGGCACCATCGGGATCAGCCGTAAGGAGGTGATCGCCAGGACTCCGCCGTCCGAAAGCCGGTCGTTGACGGCGCGGACCTTGGCCCGGTGCAGGTGCCGGGTGACCAGATCGCGGCCGAGTGCCCGCGAAAGAGCGAACGAGAGCCCCGAGGCGACCGTGGTCGCCAGGATGCCGACGACGATCCCCGTCGTGGCGCCGAGCAGCAGCCCGCCGGCCAGGTTGAACACGGTGCGCGGGATCGGCGCCACCGTCAGCACCGAATAGACCAGGAAGAACACCAGCGGGGTGGCCGGTCCGGTCTCGGCGGCCCAGGCCCGCAACCCGGCCGGACTCGGGATCGGCAGCAGCACCGCCGCCGCCACGAACAGGGCGAGTACGGCGAGCGCGAGGATTAATTTGGTACGCCCGGACACCGCGTCCACCGTACCGTGTCCGCCGTGATCGACACCGAGGCGCTGCGGGCACAGCCCGAACTCACCGGCGAGAACGTCGTGCTCACCCAGCTCGACGAGACCTATTTCGAACCCGCGTGGCAGGCGGTGCACGAACCGGAGGGCACCCGGTTCACCGGAACGCACGCGACGTTCACCGAGGAGCAGATCCGCACCTGGCTCTCGTCCCGGCCGGGCCTCGACGACCGGGCCGACTACGCGATCCTGCGCAAGGACGACCGCGTCTATCTAGGAGACGTCGTGCTCAACGACGTCGACGCGGACAACCGCTCGGCCTCGTTCCGGATCGCCCTGACCGGGCCCGACGTCTTCGGCAAGGGATACGGCACCGAGGCGACGAAGCTCATCCTGGACTTCGCGTTCGACGTCGTCGGCCTCCATCGTGTCTCGCTCGAGGTCTTCGACTTCAACCCCCGTGCGCAGCGGGTCTACGAGAAGTCCGGGTTCGTCCGCGAAGGTCTCCAACGCGACGCGTTGTGGTGGGACGGCGAATGGCACGACGCGATCAGCATGGCAATCCTGGAGACCGATCCCCGGCCCTGATCGGCGATACGGTGGGCGCATGCCCAAGAACGGTGAGCCGATCGAGGTCGAGGCAGGCGGACGCAAGGTCCGGGTGTCCAGCCCGGACAAGGTGTACTTCCCGGCCCGGGGGATCACGAAGCGCCAGGTCGTGGAGCACTACGTCGCGGTCGGAGTGCCGTTGCTGCGCGCGATCGGGGAGCGGCCGACGACGCTGAAGCGCTACGTCGACGGCGTCGAGGGCGAGTGGTTCTACGCCAAGCGCGTGCCGAAGGGCGCCCCGGACTGGGTGGAGACCGCGAAGATCACCTTCCCGTCGGGCCGGACGGCCGAGGAGGTCTGCCCGACCGAACCCGCCGTGTTCGCGTGGGCGGCGAATCTGGGCACCTTCGACTTCCACCCGTGGCCGGTGCGGCGGCCCGACGTCGACCATCCCGACGAACTCCGCATCGACGTGGATCCGCCGGACGAGGCCGGTTTCTCCGACGCGGTCGAGGTCGCGGGCGTGGTCCGCGAGGTCCTCGGCTCGGCGGGCCTGACCGGCTACCCGAAGACCTCGGGCGGCCGCGGGGTGCACGTCCTGGTGCGGATCCGGCCGGAATGGGACTTCATCGACGTCCGGCACGCGGTGATCGCGCTGGGCCGCGAGGTCGAGCGCCGGATCCCGGAGAAGGCCACCATCGCGTGGTGGAAGGAAGAACGCGGCGGCCGGGTCTTCATCGACTACAACCAGGCGGCGCGCGATCGCACGGTCGCGTCGTCCTGGTCGGTCCGCGGCACCCCGCGGGCGACGGTGTCGACGCCGCTGACCTGGGATCTGCTGACCGAAGTCGATCCCGACGACTTCGACGTCCTCACCGCGGGCGCCTTCTACGCCGAGCGCGGCGACCTCCACGCGCCGATGGACGAGCAGGCGTTCGGCATCGAGACGCTGCTGGACTGGTACGCGCGGGACGAACGCGACCACGGCCTCGGCGAGATGCCGTATCCGCCGGATTACCCGAAAATGCCCGGTGAGCCGAAGCGCGTTCAGCCGAGCAAGGCGCGCGACGACACTTAGGCCCGCGTGAACTCACACCCCGCGACCTGGACGTACTCGCCTTTGCGCGCGGTGAATCGCGCGGCGCCCGTGGTCAGCTGGTCGGCCACGATCTTCGACGCGCCTTCGGGCCGGAGCCGCGCCCAGTAGCAGTGCCCGTTTCCGCCCGGTGCCGGTCCGGGGGAGCGGTACGAGCCCGCTCGGATGTCCGTGCCGACCAGATAGGTCCCGTCGGCGAAGCGGTCCGCGAGGGGAGCGACGGCCGTGCGTCCCGAGGTGACCGGCGGTGCCGGGACGGTCACGGTCGGCGCGGGCGCGGCCTCCGCCGTGACGGTCACCGTCGCCGGGGTGGCCGGCGCGGCGACGGGCTCACCCGGCCGGGTGGCCGCCACCACACCGGTGCCGGCGCCCAAAGTGAGCGCGACGGCGAGGCCCGCCACGACGGGGAACGCATTTCGTGACGAGTTGTGCGGTATCGGTGACAAATTCGCGCCCGCCATCCGTGTCTTCTTCGTTTTGCTCGCGGAGTGATTGCGCTTTCGTGTCGATCTAGAAACCTGTTACCGCTCCACCCGTGACCGATACGAGACTGTGTGACGCGTGGGACTCAGCCGTAACGCAGGGCTTCCTGCCAGCGACATTTCCCTCCGAACACTAGGCTGGGGGAGACGAAGGAGTACCCGTGGACGACCTGATCGCCTTCCTCGCCGCGCGTGTGGGGCAACGCCAGGCGTTGATCATGCAGGCGGTCAAGAAAACCGAGATCAACGAATCGCTCAATCGTGGTGAGACCAAGGTCGTCATCGAAAAGAAGATCCGCTCGCTCAACGACATCGAACTCGACGCGGTCAACCAGATGATCAACGAGATCGAGGCGACCCGGCGGCTCCTGCAGGCGCATCGCACCACGGTTTCGGAGAAGGTCCCGGGATTCCCCTTGTACGGCAACGAGTACTGGTGCGAGACGTGCCATGTGCCCGCCGACGAGGCAGGCACGAACTGGTGCCTGACCCTGCGGCTGCTGGCGCTGCCGCACGCCGACCACCCGGACTACAGCGAGCGCTGGCGCCCCTGAGCGGGGAATGCCCGCCGGGCCCGGACGCGTTGACCCGAGGGTGATCACGCTTTCGGTACTGGACCGGTCCCCGACCCGCCGCGGCGGCGACGCGCCCCGCGCCTTGCGGGACACGGTCGCCTTCGCGCGGGACATCGAAGCCTTGGGCTATCACCGGTTCTGGGTGTCGGAACACCACAGCGTGCCCGGTGTCGCCGGTTCGGCGCCCACCGTCCTGGCCGCGGCGGTCGCCTCGGCGACCGAGCGGATCCGGGTCGGCACCGGCGGCGTGATGCTGCCCAACCACCGGCCGCTCGTGGTCGCGGAACAGTTCGGCGTGCTCGAATCGCTCTTCCCCGGCCGGATCGACATGGGGCTGGGGCGTTCCGTCGGGTTCACCGGCGGGGTGCGGCAGGCGCTCGGGCACGAGAAGGACGACGCCGACCGCTTCGGCGAGCAGGTCCGCGAACTGCTGGGCTTCCTCGCGGGCGATCAGACGACGTATCCGGGCGTGCACGCCATCCCGGCGGAAGGTCTGCGCGTGCCCGCGTTCCTGCTGGCCACCGGCGCCGGGGCGCGGCTGGCCGCGGAACTGGGGCTGCCGCTGGTGATCGCGCCGGTCCGGGGCGAGGGTCCGCTGCTCGAAGCGATCGAGGGGTATCGGTCCGGGTTCCGGCCTTCCCCTCAGGCTTCGCGGCCGTACGTCGTGGTGTCCACGGCCATCGCGGTCGCCGAGACGGCCGAACGGGCCCGGCGGTTGCTGATCCCCGAAGCGTGGTCGACCGTTTATTCGCGCACGCACGGCGTCTTCCCGCCCTTGTCACCGGTGGAGGAGATCCTCGCCGGGCCGCTGTCGGACCGCGACCGGGACCGGCTGGACCGGGCGCTCGACGGTCAGCTCGCCGGCACCCCGGACGAGGTGGGCGACCGGCTGGCGGACCTCGTCACCAAGACCGGCGCCGACGAGATCCTGGTGACCACCAGCACTTTCGACCAGGCGGAGCGGCTGGAGTCCTATCGCGCGCTGGCCGAGGTCGCCGACCTTCGCAGCCTGGCGGCCGTGTCGTGACCTTTGCTAGGGTCACGGCCATGACTGCCGGGTCGGCCTCGTGCCGTGAGCGGACGGGTTCCCCGGCCGCCGCTTGATCTCCGCGCGGGCCCGCAGCCCGCCTCCGCGTAGGTGTCCCCCCTGTGGACCATGCGCGGAAAGGAGGTGAATCGCATGTCTCCCACCGAGAATTGGCGCGAGTTCGTCGTCGCGCACGCCGACGGCGGCGTTCTGGACGGAGTCGTCACCCGGGTGCTGCCGTTCGGCGCGTTCGTCGAAGTGGCCCCCGGGATGGAGGGGCTGCTGCCGACCGTCGGCGGAACCGGCCCGTTCGCCGCCGGGGCGGCCGTCGCGGTGCGGCTGGACAAACTGGACGTCCAGAACCGCCGGTTCAGCCTGACCCTGGCCTGACCCCACGCGTTTCGTCCTCTGAATGCGGTACTTGCACACGCAAGGACCGCATCCAGAGGACTGAATGCGGGACGGGAAACCCTAGAGGCGCAAGAGGAGCTGGGTGAGCATGCGCTGAGCGGGGTCGTCCAGGTCGATCCCGGACACCTCGCCGGCGCGGCGCACCCGGTACCGGACCGTGTTCGGATGGATGTTCAGCTCGCGCGCCGCGCGCCGGACGTCCCCGAACGCGTCGAGGTACGCGAGCACGGCGGGCACCAGGATCCCGCCGTGCTCCGCGTCGTGCGCGATCAGTTCGGTCAGCCGAGGATCGCGGATCCTCGGCTGCTCGCCGAGGAACGCGAGTACCTCCGAGAGCAGGACTTCGGCGCGGACGTCGGCCAGCGAGGCGACGTCCGCGGTCTCGTGCCCGCGCGCCATCGTCGCCAGCACGCGGTCCGCGTCGCCGCGCGAGGCCGCCGCGTCCGAGAGCCGGGGCACGGCACCGCCGAGCGCCGCGCGCACCCGGACGTCGAGATGCCGTTGCGCGGTACCGACGATTTCCTTGGCCAGCGCCAGGATCCGCGCTTCCGCGTGCTCGGGGAGGTCGGGAAGGAGCGCGTAGACCCGGCCGCCGATCACGCTCACCAGCGCGCTCCGCCGGTACGCGGCGGTGTGCACGGTGATCAGGTGCACCAGCTCGGCGCGCCGCAGCTGCCGGTCGGTCGCGGCCCGGTCGCGGGGGAGCGAGAACGCCAGCACCATGGCGGGTTTCCCGGGATCCGCGCCGATGTCGTCGGCGACGGACTCGGCGTCGACGCGGCCGTCGAGCAGGCCCGCCAGCAGATCCTCGCGCAGCCGGAGTTCGGGGCTGGGCAGCGTCCGGTGGCGGATCAGCTGCGGCGCCAGCGCCCGGCTCGCCCCGAGCAACGCGACCTCCGCGCTTTCGGTGAGCGGATGCGCGCCCTCCTGGACCCAGATCGTTCCCAGCGGCTGCGATCCGGCGTGGATCCCGGCCGCGATCCGCCGCCGGATGCCGAGATCGGGCCGCTCGTCGATGCGGACGATGCCTTCACCGGCGCGAAGCCGCTGGTAGACGCCCCATTCACGCAACATCGCGAGATACCGTTCCGGGCCTTCGCGCCCGAGGATCGAAAGCCGGCGCAGTTCGTCCACCTCGTCGCCCGCCCGCGAATAGGCCAGCACACGGCTCGCGGTGTCCTCGATGCTGACCAGGCCGCCGGTCAGCGTCGCGATGGTCTGCGCGAGCGAGAACAGATCGCCCAGCACCTCGCCGCTGTCTGCCTCGCCACCCGCGCGCGCCGCGTCGACCACGCCCCTGGCCAGTGCTTCGACCTGCTCCCAGCGCGCCTCGTGACCGACCTCGATCAGCGCGATCCCCGCGTCGGCCGCGACGTTGACGACGGCCGAGCCGGTCTTGACCGCGACGGCGGCCGCGCCGGACCGCCCCGCCGCCCGGATCGCGCCGGAGGCCGAGCGTCCGCGAGCGCCGATCACCAGGACGAGGTCACCCGGATGGGCGTCGGGTGGATCCTCCGGATCGTGGATGACCACGTCCTCCACCTGGACGCCGAGCCCGGCGGGGGCCGCGAGCACTCTGACCAGCGGTTCCCCGAGCGTGGCGAGGACATGCCGGAGTGAGGCGCCTGTGGTCGTATCCGTGGTCAGGTCATCACCGAATTAAGCCGATCGGACAAGATGGTCACCCCGATTCTAGCCAGTCGAACAAGCCGCAGCGAAGCCGTCCGGTCTACCGTTCGGGGTGAGACCTCTATCCGGCGAAGTGAAGTCAGGAGCAGTCAGTGGACGCCGTGACCCAGACCCCCGCCCCGAAGAACGAGCCGGTGCTGAACTACGCGCCGGGCAGCGCTGAGCGCGCTGAACTCGAGGGCGCGCTCAAGTTGCTGGGCAACGCCGACCCCATCGACATCACCGCGACGATCGGTGGTGAGCAGCGCAAGGGCGGCGGCGAGAAGATCGAGGTCGTCCAGCCGCACAACCACAAGGCCGTGCTGGGCGTCATCCACAGTGCGACCGCGCAGGACACCCAGGACGCGATCGCCGCCGCCAAGGCCGCCGCTCCCGGCTGGCGCGCGCTGTCCTTCGACGACCGCGCCGCCATCATCCTGCGCGCCGCCGACTTGCTCGCCGGCCCGTGGCGCGCCAAGCTGAACGCCGCCACCATGCTCGGCCAGTCGAAGACCGCCTTCCAGGCCGAGATCGACTCCGCCTGCGAGCTCATCGACTTCTGGCGCTTCAACGTCGCGTTCGGCCGTCAGATCCTCGCCGAGCAGCCGGTCAGCTCGCCCGGCATCTGGAACCGGATGGAGCACCGCCCGCTCGAGGGCTTCGTGTACGCCATCACCCCGTTCAACTTCACCGCGATCTCCGGCAACCTGCCGACCGCGCCCGCGCTGATGGGCAACGTGGTGCTGTGGAAGCCGTCGCCTACGCAGAGCTACGCCGCGCACATGCTGATGCGGCTGCTCGAAGAAGCCGGTATGCCGCCGGGCGTGATCAACCTGCTGCCGGGTGACGGCAAGGCCGTCTCCGAGGTCGCCCTGACCCACCGCGACCTGGCCGGGATCCACTTCACCGGTTCGACCGCGACCTTCCAGCACCTGTGGGCCACCGTCGGCGCCAACATCTCCGGCTACCGCACGTACCCGCGCCTGGTCGGCGAGACCGGCGGCAAGGACTTCGTGCTCGCGCACGCCTCCGCCGACGTCGACATCCTGCGCACCGCGCTGATCCGCGGCGCCTTCGAGTACCAGGGCCAGAAGTGCTCGGCCGCGTCCCGCGCCTACGTCCCGCGGTCGCTCTGGGCGAGCCTGAAGGACGAGCTGGTCTCCGAGACCGAGGCCATCACCTACGGCGACGTCAACGACCTGACCAACTTCGGTGGCGCCGTGATCGACCGCCGCGCCTTCGACAAGCACGCCGCCGTACTGAAGAACGCGGCCGAGGACCCCGAGATCGAGGTCATCGCCGGTGGCACCGCCGATGACAGCGTCGGCTACTTCGTGCGCCCGACGATCCTGGTGTCGGACAACCCGGACCACGAGATCTTCCGTACCGAGTACTTCGGTCCGATCCTCGCGCTCCACGTGTACGAGGATGAGGACTTCGACAAGGTGCTGAAGCTGGTCGACGAGACCGCCGCCTACGCGCTCACCGGCGCGGTCATCGCGAACGACCGCACCGCCGTCGCGAAGGCGTCCGAGGCGCTGCGCTTCGCCGCCGGCAACTTCTACGTGAACGACAAGCCGACCGGCGCGGTCGTCGGCCAGCAGCCCTTCGGCGGCGGCCGCGCGTCCGGCACCAACGACAAGGCCGGTTCGGTGTTCAACCTGCTCCGCTGGACGAGCCCGCGCTCGGTCAAGGAGACCTTCGTCCCGCCCACCAGCGTCCGTTACCCCCACCAGGGCTGAGAACCAGGAGTTCGTGATGTTGCGTGCCCCGTTGCTCGCCGCCGCTCGATCCCAGCGGATGCGCAAGCTGGTCGAGGTCGTCCCCGCCACCCGATCGGTGGTCAGCCGGTTCGTCGCCGGCGCGAAGACGCCCGACGCCGCCCGGGTGGTCCGCGAACTGGCCGACGACGGCCTCCGGGTCACCCTCGACCACCTCGGCGAGGACACCACCGACGCCGAGCAGGCCGCGACGACCGTCCGCGCCTACGAGGAACTGCTGACCGCGCTGGCGGCCGACGGCCTCGCGTTCGGCGCGGACGTGTCGGTGAAGCTGTCCGCGGTGGGCCAGTTCCTGCCCGCCGACGGCGAGAAGGTCGCGCTGGAGAACGCCCGCAAGATCTGCGCGGCGGCCGAAGCGGTCGGTGCCACGGTGACCCTCGACATGGAGGACCACACCACCACCGACTCGACGCTGGGCATCCTCAGGGAACTGCGCACCGAGTACCCGTGGGTCGGCGCGGTGCTGCAGGCCTACCTGCGGCGCACCGAGCAGGACTGCCGGGACCTGGCTGTCGAAGGATCCCGTGTCCGGCTGTGCAAGGGCGCGTACGCCGAACCCGAGGAGGTCGCGTTCCAGGACAAGTCCGAAGTGGACAAGTCCTACGTGCGCTGCCTGAAGATCCTCATGCAGGGCAAGGGTTATCCGATGGTCGCCTCGCACGACCCGAGGATGATCGCGATCGCCGAGAAGCTCGCGGCGGACGCGGGCCGCAAAGCGGACGACCACGAATTCCAGATGCTGTACGGGATCCGTCCCGAAGAGCAGCGCCGGATCGCGGGCGACGGCGAGACGATGCGCGTCTACGTCCCCTACGGCGACGAATGGTACGGCTATTTCATGCGCAGGCTGGCGGAACGCCCGGCGAACCTGGCGTTCTTCCTGCGCGGACTCGCCACCAAGGGCTGACCCGGTCCCGAGTGGCACTGTTCCGCTGAAGTACAAAGGGGCCCTGTCCGGCGAAATCCGCCGGGCAGGGCCCCTTCTTCGTGCTCGTCAGGCCTCCTGGGCCTCTTCCTTGAGCTTGTCCATGTCGATGTCGCGCGCCTGCTGGATGAGGTCTTCGAGCGTCTTCTCCGGCAGCGCGCCCGGCTGGGCGTAGATCACCGTCTTGTCGCGGATGACCGCGAGGGTGGGGATCGAGCGCACGTCGAAGGCGGCGGCCAGCTGCTGCTCGGCCTCGGTGTCGACACTCGCGAACACGATGTCGTCGTGGTTCTCCGACACCTTCTCGTAGGTCGGCGCGAACTGACGGCACGGCATGCACCAGCCGGCCCAGAAGTCGATGATGACGAAGTCGTTGTCGGACACGACCTGGTCGAAGTTGGCGGCGGTCAGCTCCACAGTGCTCATGCCCGGCGTAACGAATCGGGCGGGACGCGCATTCCCGGGATTGCGCGTAGCGTCTCGGATGGAGCAACCCACGTTTCGCGGGAGGTGCGTATGGCCGACGGGGACATCCTCAGCCGGATCGACGAACTGGTCAGCGAGGAGCACGAACTCCGTTCGCGGGCGATCGGCACCGGGCTCAGCTCGGACGACCGGTCCCGCCTCGCGAGCGTGGAGCAGCAGCTGGACCAGTGCTGGGACCTGCTGCGGCAGCGGCGGGCGCGGGTCGAGTTCGACGAAGACCCGGATCAGGCTTCGGCGCGGCCGGTGTCGGAGGTGGAGTCGTACCGGCAGTAGCCGTTTCGGTCCCGGCTGACGCCATGAAAGGTCCTTTCCTTGCAAATTTTGCAAGGAAAGGACCTTTCATGGCACGCGGGTGGGGAGTGTGGGCGCGGGTGAGGTTGTGAAAGCCACTTTCGCAACCTTCAACGTTGCGAAAGTGGCTTTCGCAACGCGTCATGACACTTCAAGAGGCACGCGGGTGGGGAGTCAGGCCGGGCAGAGGGTCCCGTCGACGGGCACCTTCCCGTCGATCAGGAACGCCCGCGTCGCGTCCGCCACGCACGGCGAGAGGCTCAGCGCGCCGTGCCCGGCGCCCTGCCAGGTGATCGTGACCGCGCTCGGCATCTGGTCGGCGGCCCGGCCGGTGCCCTGTTCCGGGGTGACCGGGTCGGTCGCGGTGCCCGCGACGAGCATCGGCGGCGCACCCGGCGCGCCCGCGGGCGGGAGCGGTTCGCGGCGCACGGGCCACGGGCTGCACCAGGCCAGTTGCTGCGCGGCGAAGACGCCGAACTGCGGGTACTTGTCGCGCAGTGTCGTGGTCACGCGCGTGAGCTCCTCGGCCGAGAGCCGGGTCGCGCTGTCGTTGCACTTGGTCGCGAGCGTGCCGTCCAGCCGTGACGGCCGCGCCCGGGAGTCCTTCAGCACCGGTTCGGCGAACGCGGCCAGCGGGGTGACGTCGCCGGTCTGCGCGGTCTTGAGCGCCTCGGCGAGTTCCACCCAGCGCGAGCGCTGCGCGAGCCCGGAGTAGATGGCGTACAGCGCGATCCCCGGCGTGATCTCCGCACCGTCGGTGGTCGTCGCGGAAGCCGAGCGGAGCCGGTCCGCGACGGCGGACACGGCCGAGCGGGCATCGCCGATCGGGCAGCCTCGCGCGATGCAGTCGGCGCCGAAAGCGTCGAGGGTCGCCTGCGCGCTCGCGGCGACCTGTTCCTGTACCGCGGCCGCGTCCGGGGCGGGGTCGGGCAGTCCGTCGAGCATCACCCGGCCGACCTGCGCCGGGAACCGCACGGCGTATTCGGCGAGGACCTTCGAACCGTCGCCGCGCCCGAGCGCGTGCAGTTTGTCCATGCCCAGTTGCTCGCGGAGTTCTTCGAGGTCGCCCGCGGCCCGCCAGCTGTCCATCGCGACCTGCGAGTCGTCCAGTTCGATGGCGCACTGCTGACCGGCCTTGCGCGCCGCGTCGACGACGCCTTCGAGGTCGGCGGCCGTCGGATCGCCGCCCAGCAGATCGGTGCGGATCTCCGCCGGAATGCACTGCACCGGCGCGGACGCCCCGGTCCCGCGCCGGTCCACCCCGATCAGGGAGAACTTCTGCAGGAACTCGGGCGGTAGCGTCGCGGCCAGCCGCGCGGCGTACAGAGACCCCGGCTCACCGTCGACGTCGTTGACCACGACGAGCGGGATGGGCCCGCCGCCGGTCTTGACCACCGACAGCCGCGAGAGCCCGCGGCCGGGCAGGTCCGGCGCGTCGAGCGTGGTGGGCACCCTGGCGCAGGAGAACTTCAGCGTGTCCGGCACGGACGGCTGACCCAGCCGCTGCCGGGTCGCCTCGTCGCAGTCCTCCCATTTGATCGACGGCGACCGAGGTTCGGCGAGCGGCGGCAGCGGCACTTGCTGCGCAGTCGTCTGGCCGCCGGGATCCGGCTTGCCGTCGTTGTCGATCACCGCGGGCCGGACCGACGGCCCGGCGGTGCAGCCCGCGAGCACGGCCGCCACCACGGTGGTCGTCAGGATCAGCCGTGGCGTGCGGCGGGCGGTGCTCACGGGCTGGTCCTCACTTCCAAGGCATGACAAAGCTCGGAACAGAGCTTCGCAGGTCGGATGTCAGGACACGGTTAGCGGGTGCGTTTCACCTCGCCGCGCAGCACGGCGTCCAGGTCGTAGCGGGCGACCTCTTCGAGCTGGGCGTAGGTGCAGGAGTCCGGTTCGCGGTCGGGGCGCCAGCGTTTGAACTGGGCGGTGTGGCGGAACCGCGACGGATATCCGCCTTCCGTGTGTTCGTAGCCGACCTCGACCACCCTTTCCAGCTTCAGCGGCACCCACGGGGCTTCTTTGGACTTCCATCGGGTGATCCCGCCGGGGATCCGCTGGTGCTTCCGCACGTTGTCGCCCAGCCAGGGGTGATCGGCCCCGTCGGTGATCAGCGGCGCCAGCTCCTCGGCCAGTTCACGCCGCCGGGCGACCGGGAACGAGCCGACGACACCGGGATGGTGCAGCACGCCGTTCTCGTCGTAGAGCCCGAGCAGGAACGAACCGACCAGCTCGCCCGGTTCGCCGTCGACGTGCCAGCGCAGCCCCGCGAGCACGCAGTCGGCGGTGCGCGAGTGCTTGTACTTCAGGAACACGCGTTTACCCGGCGTGTACGGCTCGTCGAGCGGTTTGCCGATGACGCCGTCGAGCCCGGCGCCCTCGAACAGCTCGAACCAGTGCCGTGCGACCGCCGGATCCGCGGTCGCCGGGGTGAGGTGGATGCCGTCGGAGGCCAGTTTCTCCAGCCGTTCCCGCCGTTTCGACGTCGGTTCGTCCAGAAAGGACTCGTCGCCGAGCGCCAGCAGGTCGAACGCGACGAACTCGGCCGGGGTCTGTTCCGCCAGCAGCTTGATACGGCTTTCGGCGGGGTGGACCCGGTCGGTGAGCGCGTCGAAGTCCAGCTTGCCGTCCCGGGCGACCACCAGTTCGCCGTCCAGCACGATCCGCTCGGGCAGCGTCGCCTTCAACCGCTCGACGACCTCGGGGAAGTACCGGTTGAGCGGCTTCTCCGACCGTGACTGCAGGGTCAGCTCGTCGCCGTCGCGGAACACGAGGCAGCGGTAGCCGTCCCATTTGGGCTCGAACAGCAGCCCGCCGGAATCGGGGATCGCCTTCGCCGGTTTGGCGAGCATCGGTTTGATCGGCGACGTCAAGGGAAGCGACATGACGGCCATTCTTGCCGCACCGGCGCGCTCAGCGCACCCGTTGGGGTGCCGTCGTGTCGAGTTCGATCCGGACGGCGGTCGGCAGGACGTCCACCCCGAGCGATTCCCGCGCGCGGGCCAGCACGGTGTGGTCGAGCTGCTCCCAGACCCGTTTCAGGTCGGTGCCCTCGACGAGCCAGAGCGTGATCCGCAGCGCAGGGCTCTCCTTGTCCCCGACCGCGCGGACGCGAGCGCGCCCGACCCCGTCGACCGTCTCGGCGTCGAGGCGAACGGCCTCGGAGATGGCCGAGGAGGTGACCACGAGGTCGTCGTCGAGTTCGAGGTCCGGGCGGCCTTCCGGGCGCAGCGACCGGAAGAACCACCACAGGCCCAGCCACAGCAGGAGGACACCGAGCACGATCGCGCCGACGCGGCCGGCGAGAGCGTGCCGTGACAGCCAGTCGAGGGCGATCGGGTCCACGAGCGGCCGGTCGGCGCGGTACGTGCCGAGCCAGCCCGCGCCGACCACCAGCGCCGCGGCGCCGCCGAGCAGCGCGAGGAGTCCGATGAGGACGGTCAGCGTCCGTTCCGTGCCGGTGGACCGGCCGAGTGCCTTGGCGGAGACCGAACGGGTCATCGGCGATCCTTCGGGGAGTCGACGACGACCGACACCTTCGGCCGCCGCACCAACGGGACGTCGTCGAGCAGACCGGAGACCGTCTCCAGCAGCCGCGGCCGCAGCTCGCCTTCGGTTTCCAGCCTGCTCGTCGCGCGGACGCGGATCTTCTTGGCGGTGGCCGTGACCTTCGCGCCCGCGACGTTGTCCTGCGCGCGCACCGTCACCCCGACCAGCCTGGCCAGAGAACGCGGCGACGTGGTCACGCTGACCTCGTTCGCCGGATCGGTCAGCCGGATGGCGCGCCGCCCGGCCGAGGCGGCCGCCAGGATCAGCAGCAGCCCGGCGACCGCGACGGCGATCGAGACGTAGCGGACGGTCGGATCGCTCCAGGACAGCTCCGCGAGCCTGTCGCGCCAGTCGTCCCACGGGACGAACAGCGGCCCGCGCCCCGGCCGCCACCAGCCCCAGCCGACCTCCAGCGCCAGCAGGACCCCGGCGGCGGCCAGCGCCAGCCCGAGCAGGGCCGACAGCAGGCGGACGAACAAACGCATGCGGGTGCTCCTTCTAGCGGACGCGGGGCGCGATGTCGGGCAGGAGCGCGGAGACCGTCACCGAGATGTCCCGGACCTGGTACGAGGTGATCCGTTCGACCTCCTCGGTGACCCTGGCGCGCAGGTCGCCGACGATCCGCCGCACCGGCGCCGGGTAGTTCAGCGCCACGTCGAGCACGAGATCGACGTCGTTGCCCTCGCCGCCGACCTTCGCGCTCGCGCCGTGTGTCCCCAGCCCGAGCCCGGCGATCCGCCGCTCGGCGCGCGTGGTCCCGTCGACCTGGTCCGCGGCGTGCTGCGCGATCTTGCGGACCACGGACGGCGCGATGGTGAGGGTGCCGCGGTCCTCCGGTTCGGCCGGGAGGGTCATTTGTCGCGGCCCCGGCCGAACAGGTCGCCGAGGTCGAGTTCGCCGTCGAGCACGCGGCCGAGGACGAGGCCGATGACGCCGACGGCCAGCGTCACCAGGAACGCGGTGAAGCCCTGGGTCGCGGCGAGGCCGAGGATGAGGCCGGCGAGCAGGCCGGTCTGGGTCCCGTTCATCACTCCACCCGCGAGGTCTCGGTCTCGCCGCCGTTCTCGTCGGGCAGGTGGATGTCGTTGACCGCGATGTTGACCTCGATCACCTCGAGGCCGGTGATCTGCTCGACCTGGCCGATCACGTTGCGGCGCACCGCGCGCGCGACGTCGACGATGCGGGCGCCGTATTCGACGACCACGTCGAGGTCGATCGCGGCCTGCTTCTCGCCGACCTCGACCGAGACACCGGACGTGGTGACGGTGCCGGAGCCGGGGATGCGTTCGCGGATCGCGCCGAAGGCCCGCGAGACGCCGCCGCCCAGCGCGTGGATCCCGGTCACCTCGCGGGTGGCGAGACCGGCCACCTTCTGCACCACCACCGACGAGATCGTGGTCTTGCCGGCGGCTCCTTCCTCGTTGAGCGACGACCCCGCGACGGGGGTGTCGGGCTTGCTCGCGCTCGGCTGCGCCATGAAGTTCGCTCCTTCTCGGCCTGTACCGCGCGACCTGCGCGCGCGGCGGTCCCTACGCTCTCACCGACCAGGACACGCGCGCATGCCGAGCCGTCACGCGATGTCCCCCGGATGGGGTAATCAGTTGCGGGGGTTCAGTCCGGGTGGACGTCGACGACATGGACGTTGATCGTGGGCGGGGCCGAACCGAGCTGACCGGACAGCGCCGCGCCGACCCGGTGCCGCAACAGTTCCGCGACGCCGGCCTCGACGCCGAACCGGATCGTCACCAGCACCTGGAGCACGTCTTCTTCGAGCGCGACGGCCGAGACGTGGACTCCGCCGAGCTCGCGGCCGATCTCGGCGGCGAGGCTTCTGGTCATCAGCACCAGCGCCCGTTCCGACACCTGGGTCTTGCCGCCCGACGACGGTAAGTCGAGCGGCGCGGTGGTGTGCCCGCCGCGGACGCCGCCGACCGAACGGAGCACCCGTTCGACGAGTCCCGGCGGCGTCGGTACCGGACGGCTCGCGGCGGCGCGCACCTGCTGCCACCGGGGGTCGTCGCGCGGATCCTCGCTCATCACCGTTCCCCGGGTCGGAGGTTGTCGCCGAGTTTCGCCAGCAGCGCCACCCGCGCGCGGTGCAGGCGGGCGCGCAGAGCGGGCACGCTGACTTCCAGCACCTCGGCCACCTCGTCGTAGGTCAACCCTTCGAATTCTCGCAGAATCAGCGGGATCCGCTGGCCGACGTCGAGTTCGGCGATCGCGCGCAGCACCCTCCCGACCTGTTCGGCGCTCACCACGTACCCCTCCGGACCAGGCACGACGCCCGCGTCGCCCTCGTCGAGCGGCACCGTCGGTTTCCGTCGCCGGACCACGCCGAGCGCGCCGTTCGTCGTCACCCGGTAGAGCCAGGTCGACACCGCGGATTCGAACCGGAAGCCGGGCAAGGCGCGCCAGGCGGAGAGCCAGGCCTCCTGGACGACGTCCTCGGCCTCCGACGAACTGCCGGTGATCCGCAGCGCCACCCGGTACATCCTGGCCGTGTGCCGCCGGACCAGGATGTCGAAGGCACCGTGGTCCCCGGCGGCGGCCCGGGCCGCCAGTTCCTCGTCCGGAACCGGCGCGGCCTCGCTCACCCGCCCTCCCGGCGGCGATAACGCAACATGGTGAAGCCGTCTTCGAAGAGCACGGAAGCGAGGTCCATCCGCCGTGGTTCCGGGGACGGGCGGCCGTCGGCGATCCGGCGTTCGCCCGCGCCCGCCAGCAGCGGGGCGACGGTCAGGCACAGCTGGTCGACGAGGTCGGCCGCGATCAGGTCGGCGAACAGCGCCGGCCCGCCCTCGCAGTCGATCCGGCGCAGCCCGCGCTCGTCCAGCAGTGCGAGCGCGCGGTGCAGGTCGACGTCTTCGGTCCCCGCGACGAGCACCTCGGCGCCCGCGCGTTCCAGCGCCGCCCAGGGCGCCTTCTCGGTGGTGATGACGATCGGTGGGACCTTCGTGTCGGTGAACAACGGGCCTTCGGGGTCGAGCTCACCCGAACGGGTCACGACCGCGATCGGCGG
The DNA here is from genome assembly GCF_000732925.1 of Amycolatopsis japonica. Taxonomy (NCBI): domain Bacteria; kingdom Bacillati; phylum Actinomycetota; class Actinomycetes; order Pseudonocardiales; family Pseudonocardiaceae; genus Amycolatopsis; species Amycolatopsis japonica. Next base: position 5,480,177 of record NZ_CP008953.1, on the reverse strand, counting down.
TACTTCGGACAGGCCGAGGGAGACGCGGCGGGCGGCGCGTTCGGGAGTGATCCGCGCGCCGCGGTAGCCCTCGGCGCGCGCCGTGCCGGCGCCGACCAGGATCACGTCGGAAAGCAGCCGTCCCATCAGGAAGATCCGCTTGTCGGCGGGGGAGGAGAGCCCCTCGGACAGCTCGTCGACCGCCACCGCGCCGTCCGCGGAGCCGACGAAGTTGACCTGGACCCAGGGACTTGCCAGGTCTTCCGGATATCCGTAGAGCCGTTCGAGGTCGCCGTCGGAGACGGGTTCCGCCGGTGTCGTTGGCCACAAAAGCTGCACACCGCCATCCCAACACGCGCCCGACGGCACCGCTGAGCGGGGGATACGCCCGGTCAGGGAGAGTGAACCCGCGACGACGGTGCCGTTACCCTCGGCGAATGCCCGCCCGCCTGATCGATCGCCGTCCGGAGCTGTCCGCCGACGAGCTGATCACCGCGCTCGTCCCGCCGCCGAGGTTCGACGCGGTCCGGTTCTCCACCTACGTGCCCAATCCGGACGAGCCGAGCCAGGCACAGGCCGTCGTCGACTGCGGCGCGTTCGCGAAGCGCGTGGCGGAGGCCTCGAACCGGAAGCCGAAGCCGAAGTCGAAGCTGCGCGCGTTGTTCGGCGGCGGGGACGAGCCGCCGTCCGGGCCGATGGGGCTCTACCTCGACGGCGGATTCGGCGTCGGCAAGACGCACCTGCTCGCCTCGACGTGGCACGAGACGCCGTCGCCCAAGGCGTACGGGACGTTCGTGGAACTGACGCACCTCGTCGGCGCGCTGGGGTTCGCCGAGGCCGTGCGGCGGCTGTCGGAGCACCGGTTCCTGGCGATCGACGAGTTCGAACTCGACGACCCCGGCGACACCATGCTCGTCACGCGGCTGCTGCAGGAACTGATCTCGGCGGGGGTGTTCGTCGCGGCGACCTCCAACACGCTGCCGGACAAACTCGGCGAGGGCCGGTTCGCCGCCGCGGACTTCCTGCGCGAGATCCAGTCGTTGTCCGCCCGGTTCGGCGTCTGCCGCGTGGACGGTCCCGACTACCGCCACCGCGGCCTGCCGGACGCGCCGCCGCCCGCGAGCGCCGAGGAGCTGGAAGCCTCCGCCGCCGCGCATCCCGAGTCCACAGTGGACGATTTCGACGCGCTGTGCGACCACCTCGGCAAGCTGCACCCTTCGCGCTACGGCAGGCTTCTCGACGGCGTGACCCGGGTGCACCTGCGCGACATCCACCCGGTACCCGACCAGAACGTCGGACTGCGGCTGGTCGCCTTCGCCGACCGGCTTTACGACCGCGCGATCCCGCTGGTGGTCTCGGGCGAGCCGGTGCCTGAGCTGTTCACCGAGGAGATGGTGAACGGCGGCTACCGCAAGAAGTACCTGCGCGCCGTCAGCCGTCTGACGGCACTGGCGCGCGACGCCGTGCAGCCCAGGTGAGCAGGACCCACGTCGCGCACACGGTCGCGACGGCGAACAGCGTGCCGCCCACGACATCGGTCAGGTAGTGGTAGCCGAGGCCGATCATGCCGATCGTCACGCCGCACAGCACCACCGCGCCCACCGTCGCGATGACCGCCTTGGCGACGCCGGGGCGGGCGAGCAGGACGAGCACGGTCAGCACCGCGACCAGCGCGACCGTATGCCCGCTGGGATAGGCGAGGTAGGTGTACTTCCAGCGGTCGAAAAGCGGTTTGAGCACCCAGGTGTTCGCGAGGATCGCGACGAGCGGGCCCACGATGGTCAGCACCGCTTCGAGCCTCCGCCCGCCGATCAGGCACAGGACGGCGGCGAGTACCGCGACCGGGATCAGCACGTAGGCCTCGGTCGGCAGCACCAGTAGCCGCAGCAGGTCGGTGTCGGGGCCGAAGGCGCGCTCCACCCAGCGCACGGCGAGTTCGTCCGGACCGGCGACACCTCCGCCGGAGACCAGCACCCCGAGCACGACCATGATCACGGCACACGTCACCGCGACCAGCCCGTACGGCGCTCTTCCGCTCATCCGGCGAGATTACGTGACGGGCGATCAGTCACCATGCAAGGACGGCTCGCGAGGACGAAGGGGGCTTTCGATGCGGATCAGTGTGGTCGGCGGCGGGGTGATCGGGCTGAGCTGCGCGCACCGGCTGGCGGGGGCCGGGCACGACGTCACGGTGCTCACCGACGCCGGTCCGGGGGAGACGACGTCGGCGGTCGCGGGTGGCGTGCTGTTCCCGCCGCTGGCGGCGAACTCCGACCGGGTCGACCGCTGGACCTCGACGAGCGTCGAGGAGTACCGCACCCTCGGTGCCCCCGGCGTCCGCATGCTCCGGGGGACGTACGTCGTCCCGCGTGAGGCGGCGCTGCCGTCGTGGGCACTGTCCATGCCCGGCCTCGACCACGAACCCGGACGGCTCACCTTCACCACCGCGCTGGTCGACACCCCGGTGTATCTCGCCTGGCTCGCTGGCGAGGTCGCCGCGCTGGGCGTGCGGACCGAGTTCCGCACCGTGTCGCGTTTGGACGACCTCGACGCGGATCTCGTGGTGAACGCCGCCGGGCTCGGCGGGGGACGGCTGGCGGGCGACGGCACGGTGGTGCCGGTCGGCGGCCAGGTCGTCCACCTCGCCGATCCGGGGCTGACCGAATGGATCGTCGACGGCTCGACGGCGGTGCTGCGGCACGTGATCCCGCACGGCCGTCACGTCGTCTGCGGTGGCACGCAGGAGCCCGGCCGCGATTCGGTCGAACCGGACCCCGGCGTGACCGCCGACATCGTGCGCCGGTGCCGGGAACTCGTGCCCGCGCTGGCCGACGCGCCCGTGCTGGGCGCGAAGGTCGGCTTGCGGCCGTTCCGGCCCGAAGTGCGGCTGGAGCGGGACGGCCGCGTCGTGCACTGCTACGGACACGGCGGTGCGGGGATCACCGTCGCCTGGGGCTGCGCCGACGACGTCCTGGCCCTGGTCTAAGCCCCTGCTGGCACACAGAGCGCGGCGTGAGCGGAGGCGTGACTCGCGTGATCAGGGACGTGACTCGCGTGATTGGAGGCCGCACTCGGGTGTTCCGCCGCTGATCACGCGAGTTCCGGCTTCGATCACGCGAGTGCGGCCGATCGGTCCAGGTGGTCGTGAGTGGTAAAGAGGGTTAGAACGACAATCGCCACTCACGACCCCCCGGGCAATACTGCGCAAAGTGCCCAAATTGGACGTCTTGGTCTCGAAAGTGTCCTTTTTGGACAGTCGGATGGGCGTGCCAGGCCTCGGTGGCGAGCCCGCTCGCACCGCCGACTCCATCACGCCACCTTTGACTTACCCCTCAATAACCCGAACCGCCACACACGACCACCGCGAGGAGCTGCGCGAAGGTGCCGGATCGGGCTGCCCCCTTGCCGCATTTAGAGGACTAAACGCGGCAGGGGGGTCAGAGGGCGCGGAAGGCTTCGAAGTCCGCTTCGGTCTGGTCCGCGTACCGCATGGCGTAGGCACCGATGGCCTCGTCGAGGTCTTCGTCGTCCTCGAAGTAGCCTGCCAGCATCCGCGGATGCAGTGACCGCGCGTGCGCCCGCGCCAGCAACGCGCCGGCCAGGCGGCCGTAGTCGTCGAGGTGGTCCTTCTTCAGCTCCGCCGGATCGATGTCGCCCTTGAGGTTCCGGAACTGCCGGACGATGTACGGCACGCCGTCGATGGTCGTCCAGCCGAGCAGGATGTCCGTTTCGGCCTGCACGAGCCGCGCGCCTTCGACGATCCGGCGGCCCTCGTGCTCGGGAGCGGGCAGGCCGAGGAACGGCGCGAGGGCCGACGGGTTGGCCTGTTTCACCTGCAGGACAAGGTCTTCGCCGGAGTTCCCGTGCAGCAGTGCGACGTAACTGCGCAACCCGACACTGCCGGTGCCGACCACCCGGAACGCCACATCGGACACCCGGTACCGCGAGATCAGCGTCCGCCGCGACTCGCGCAGCGTGTCCACATAGGACACCAGCCCGGTCACGACGGCCTCGGCGGTCGCGTCGTCGACGTGCGTGAGCACCGGCGGGTCTTCGACGAAGCGGTGCCGTTCGAGCCCGGTCTCGTGGTCGTCGATCCGCCTGGTCCACTTCGCGGTGACCTTGGCGCTGGTGTTCTTCCGCGCCTTCTCGGCCGCTTCCTCGAAGTCGTCGATCAGGTCGTGCGCGCGCACCTTGCTCAGCACCGACGCGTCCGGCAACGCGTTCCACGACCGCAGGAACGGCAGCTCCGCCAGCCCCCGGATGGTGCGCCGGTACGACTTCACCGCGTCTTCGGCGGCTTCACGGCAGCCCGATTCGCCGATGCCGCCCTCGCGTCCGGCCAGGACGAGGCTCGCGGCGAGCCGTTTGAGATCCCACTCCCACGGGCCCGGCACCGATTCGTCGAAGTCGTTGATGTCCATGACGATCTGGCCTTCGGGCGTGCCGTAGAGCCCGAAGTTCGCGGCGTGCGCGTCGCCGCAGAGCTGCGCCGTCAGCCCGGACGCCGGCGAACCCGCCAGATCGGCGGCCATCAGCCCGGCGGCCCCGCGGTAGAAGGTGAACGGCGACGCGAGCATGCGCTCGCGCCGCAGTTCCACCAGCTCCGGCAGGCGGCCTTCGTTGCTCTGCGCGAAGAACTCCGCCACACTCGGCCGTCCTTCGCCCGCCGCCGCGTGATCGTGCGCGGACGTCGGCGCCTCGGCCCGCAGCGCCTTACCCCTCGCGGACCAGTCCTCCGGCGACACCGTCTCGGTGCCGACCAGTGGCCGCTCCACCCACTCCCGCTCTTCTCCCATGGACAGGCAACGTACAACCCGTCCGAAAGGTTCACCGCGTCTTGACGACCTCCGTGATCGCGTCGATACCGCGGTCGAGCTCTTCACGGCTGATCACCAGCGGCGGCGCGATCCGCAGCGTGTGGTCGTGCGTCTCCTTGCACAGCACGCCGCGTTCGGCGAGCGCCGTCGACGCCTCGCGGCCGGTCGGCCCGCCGGGCGCGATGTCGATGCCCGCCCAGAGCCCGCGCCCGCGGACCTCGGCGAGCCCGTTCCCGACCAGTTCGCCGAGCCGCGAGTGCAGGTGGGCGCCCAGTTCCCGCGAGCGCTCCTGGAACTCGCCGGTCTTCAGCAGGCCCACCACGGCGCGGCCGATCGCGCACGCGACCGGGTTCCCGCCGAAGGTGGAGCCGTGCTCACCCGGCCGCAGCACGCCGAGCACGTCCTTGCTCCCGACGACGGCCGAGACCGGCATGATGCCGCCGCCGAGCGCCTTGCCCAGCGTGTAGACGTCGGCGCGGACGCCCTCGTGGTCGAGCGCGAGGACGGTGCCGGTGCGGGCGAGACCGGACTGGATCTCGTCGGCGATCAGCAGGACGTTGTGCTCGTCGCACAGCCGCCGCGCCTCGGCGAAGTAGCCGGCGGGCGGCACGATCACGCCCGCCTCGCCCTGCACCGGCTCCAGCAGGACCGCGGCGGTGCGCTCGGTGATGGCGTCGCGGAGCGCTTCGGCGTCGCCGTACTTGACCGTGACGAAGCCCGGCGTGAACGGGCCGAAGTCGGCGCGCGCGGTCTCGTCGGTGGAGAAGGACACGATGGTCGTCGTGCGGCCGTGGAAGTTGGAGCCCGCGACGACGATCTCCGCGGTCCCGTCGGGGACGCCCTTGACCCGGTACGCCCATTTCCGGGCGATCTTCACCGCGGATTCGACGGCTTCGGCGCCGGAGTTCATCGGCAGGGTCATCTCGGTACCGGTCAGCTCGGCGAGCTCCCGGCAGAACAGCCCGAGCTGGTCGTGGTGGAAGGCGCGCGAGGTCAGCGTCACCCGGCCGAACTGCTCGACCGCGGCGGCGATGAGCCCGGGGTGGCGGTGCCCGAAGTTCAGCGCCGAGTAGCCGGAGAGGAAGTCGAGGTAGGTCTTGCCCTCGACGTCGGTGACCGAGGCGCCTTCGGCGGTGGCGATCACCACGGGCAGGGGGTGGTAGTTGTGCGTGCTCCACTGCTCGTCGAGCGCGATGAAGTCGGCGGTCGTCATGCGTTCAGGTTAGATGCCCATCCGGCTGCTTTCATCCGGGAAACGTTGCTTTGACCCGTTGTTCGTTGCGTATCGACTCCATCGGGTGGCGAAATCGTGCATGGCGGTACTCGATCACCGGAGGCGCGGGACCCGGACCGCGGTTATCGTCGCCGGATGGCGAAAAAGGACACCGTCTCCGTCCGGGACACGCTGAGGATCGGCAAGGGCGGCGAGCGGCATGATCCGGGCTCGTTCCCGATCGGGCCGACCAAGAAGCCCAAGGGGCTCAAAGACCTCGCGGACGCCGGAAGCAGGCTCGCCGAACTGCAGGAGGCGTTGTACGCGGAGGGCGTCGGCGGCGGGAACCGCAGCCTCCTGCTGGTCCTGCAGGGGATGGACACCTCCGGCAAGGGCGGCACCGTCGGCCACGTCCTCGGCCTCGTCAACCCGATGGGCGTGCGGTACGCCGGGTTCAAGAAGCCGACCGCGGCCGAGGCACGCCACCACTACCTGTGGCGGATCCGCAAACAGCTCCCCGTGCCGGGGCAGGTCGGCGTCTTCGACCGTTCGCACTATGAGGACATCCTGGTGCCGCGCGTCCAGAAGCTCGTCCCCGCCGCGGAGTGGCGCAAGCGCTACGCCGAGATCAACGCGTTCGAGAAGGAGCTGACCGAGGCCGGGACGACCATCGTGAAGGTCTTCCTCGACATCTCGCCGGAGGAGCAGCTGAAGCGGCTCAAGGCGAGGCTGGAGACCCCGGCGAAGTGGTGGAAGTACAACCCCGCCGATCTCGACGCGCGCGCCCAGTGGAACGACTACCAGAAGGCCTACGCCGACATCTTCGCCAAGACCTCCACGGCGGTCGCGCCCTGGTACGCCGTTCCGGCCGACCGCAAGTGGTACCGCAACTGGCTGGTCGCGCGGCTGCTGATCGAGACGATCGAGGAGATGGACCCGAAGTTCCCGCCCGCCGACTTCGACCCCGAGACCGAACTGAAGAAGCTCGAAGGCGTTGGCGTCCGCACTTGATCGTCTGAAAGAGTGCGGACGTGACCGACAACAGCCTCGAAGATCTCCCGTTCCTCCGCCGCCAGGCCCGCACCCAGCGCTTCACCCTCGGCGCGCCCAAAGAGTTCAAGGTCGCCCCGGACGGCTCCCGCATCCTGTTCCTGCGGACCGAGTCCGGGACCGACCCGCGGCACAGCCTGTGGTCGTTCGACGTCGCGTCGGGCGAGGAGACGAAGCTGGTCGACGCGGCCGAGCTGCTGCCCGGTGAAGAGGACCTGCCGCCGGAGGAGCGTGCCCGCCGCGAGCGCAGCCGGGAGACCGGCGGCGGCGTGGTCGGCTACGCGGTCGACGATGCCTTCACCGTCGCCGCGTTCTCGCTCTCGGGCAAGCTCCACACCCTCGACCTGGCCACCGGCGAGGTCGAGGTGCTGGTCGACGGCTCGGTCGTCGACCCGCGGCCCAGCCCGGACGGCACGCACGTCGCCTACGTCCGCGACCGGCGCCTGCGGGTGATCGACCGGGCCACCGGGGAAGACCGCCCGCTTGTCGACGAGGCGGGGGAGGACATCGCCTGGGGCCTCGCCGAGTTCATCGCGGCCGAGGAGATGGGCCGCACCCGCGGCTACTGGTGGTCGCCGGACGGGAAGAGCCTGCTCGCCGAGCGGTCCGACCGGGCGGCCGTGCCGCGCTGGACGATCGCCGACCCGGCCAACCCGCAGTCGGCCGCCAACGTCGTCGCGTATCCGGCCGCGGGCACCACGAACGCGGACGTGACGCTGGCGATCCTCGGCCTCGACGGCTCCCGCGTCGACGTCGAGAAGACCGATTGGGAGTACCTGGCCGCGGTGCATTGGTCCGCCGCGGGCAAGCCGTTGCTGTCGGTCCAGTCGCGTGACCAGCGGGAACTCCAGATCCAAGCGGTCGATCCGGCGACCGGTTCCGTCGAGGTGCTGCACACCGAAACCGACGAGCACTGGGTCGAGCTCGCTGCGGGTGTCCCGGCGTGGACCGCCGACGGCCGTCTGGTGCGCGAGAGCGCCGCCGACGGCGACCACCGGCTGATCGTCGACGGCGTGGCCGTCACCCCGCCGGGACTGCAGGTGCGCTCGATCCTGCACGTCGGCGACGAGGTGCTGTTCAGCGCCTCGGAGGCCGACCCGACGCAGATCCACGTCTTCCGCACCGAGGGCGGCGAGCTCCGTCGTCTGTCCACTGAGGACGGTGTGCACGTCGGTTCCGGCAACGCTTCGCTGACGGTGCTCTCGTCGTGGAGCCTGGAGCGCAGCGGCCCGGTGGTGACCGTGGTGTCCGCCGAGAAGACGGTGGCACGGATCGGTTCCTACACCGTCGACCCCGACGTCGTGCCGAACCTGACCTGGCTGACGCTGGGGGAGCGGGGCCTGCGCGCCGCGCTGGTGCTGCCGACCGGGTACGAGGAGAGCGAGGGCAGGCTCCCGGTGCTGCTCGACCCGTACGGCGGCCCGCACGCCCAGCGTGTCCTGCAGACCCGCAACGCGTTCCTGACCCCGCAGTGGCTGGCGGACCAGGGTTTCGCGGTGCTGGTCGCCGACGGACGCGGGACACCCGGCCGGGGTTCGGCCTGGGAGAAGGAGATCGCGGGCAAACTCGCCGACGTCACCCTCGCCGACCAGGTCGACGCGCTGCACGCGGCAGCCGCGCTCCATCCGGAACTGGACCTGGAGCGGGTCGCGATCCGCGGCTGGTCCTACGGCGGTTACCTGTCCGCGCTGGCCGTGCTGCGGCGTCCCGACGTCTTCCACGCCGGTGTCGCGGGCGCCCCGGTGACCGACTGGTCGCTGTACGACACGCACTACACCGAGCGTTATCTCGGGCTGCCGCAGGAAGAAACGGCTTCGTACGAGCACAACTCGCTGATCGCCGGCGCCGGTGACCTCTCGCGGGCGCTGCTGATCGTGCACGGGCTGGCCGACGACAACGTTTTCGTCGCCCACTCGTTGCGCCTGTCGTCGGCCTTGCTGGCCAAGGGACGCGCGCACGTGTTCCTGCCGCTGGCCGGCGCGACGCATATGACGCCGCAGGCCGAAGAGGTCGCGGAGAACCTGATGCGCACGCAGGTGGACTGGATCGTGCGTGAGCTGTCCGGTGCCGCGGTCAAGAGCGAGGAGAACGCATGAAACGGTGGGGCATCACCATTCCGCTGACCGGGGTGCCGCTCGCGGCGCACGAGGAGATGGTGCGGGAACTGCCGGATCTCGGCTACACCGACGCGTGGTCGGCCGAGACGGCGGGCCACGACGCCTTCACGCCGCTGGTGCTGGCTTCGCAGTGGGCGCCGCAGTTGCGGCTGGGCACCGCGATCGTGCCGGTGTACACGCGCGGGCCCGGGCTGCTGGCGATGAGCGCGGCGACCGTCGCGGAACTGGCGCCCGGCCGGTTCGTGCTCGGCATCGGCGCGTCGTCGCCGGTGATCGTGAAGAACTGGAACGCCGCCGAGTTCGAGGCGCCGTTCGCGCGCTCCCGGGACACCCTGCGGTTCCTGCGTTCCGCGCTGGCGGGGGAGAAGGTCACCGAGCAGTACGAGTCGTTCTCCGTCAGCAAGTTCCGGCTGGAGCGGCCCGCCGACCCGCCGCCGTCGATCATGCTCGCCGCGCTGCGGCCGGGCATGCTGCGGCTGGCGGCGAAGGAGGCCGACGGCGCCATCACCAACTGGCTCGCCGCCTCCGACGTGCCGAAGGTGCGCGCGGAAATCGGGCCGGACGTCGAACTGGCGGCGCGGATCTTCGTCTGCCCCACCGAAGACAAGAACGCCGCTCGCGGGCTCGGCCGGATGCTCATCTCGAGCTACCTGACCGTGCCGGTGTACGCGGCGTTCCACGAATGGCTCGGCCGCGGTGAGGCGCTCGCGCCGATGCACGAGGCGTGGGCGGCGGGCGACCGGCAGAAGGCGAACCAGGTCATCCCGGACGAGGTCGTCGACGACCTGATCGTCCACGGCAGCCTCGAATCCTGCCGCGAGCAGGTGCAGTCCTATGTGGACAACGGGCTGACGACGCCGATCATCGCGCTGTTGCCGACGGGTGAGGATCCGTTCGCGCACGTGCGGGGTCTCGCTCCGCGGTCCTGATCGCGTCACCGGATGCAATGAAGGACGCTTTCATCGCAAAATTTGCTATGAAAGCGTCCTTCATTGCGCGCGCGGGACGGCTCAGGCGACGTTGAACAGCTCGTCGTACCGCGACGCCATCATGTGCGCCCCCTTGATCTCCGACGTCGTCGCCGCGTCCAGGACGCCGACCTCCTCGGCGTAGGTCGCGCCCCCGGAAGGCCCGAGCGGCAACGAGATCATCGGCCCGCCCGGCGTGTGCGTGCGCAGTTCGCCGCCTTCGATCAGCGCCCGGATGTTGGCCACGACGACCTCCGCGTGGTCACCGGCCACCTTCGCCAGCTTCCCCTCCGGCAGCGCGGTGATGTCGCCGAGCGCGAACACGCGGGGCTGCCCCGGCAGACGCAGTTCGGACGTCACCTCGACCTGCCCGTTCGCCTGCCGCGCGGCGGCCAGTTCGCCGTCGAGGTACGCGGTGTGCGGCGCGCCGCCGTAGCACTGGAACCACAGGTCGGCGGTCACCTCGCCGCCGCCGCTGAGTCCCGAGGTGAACGTCTTGGCCTGCCCCGGTTCCGAGACGGGGGCCTCGGTCAGTGAAGTGCCGAGCAGGAGTTCGATGCCCAGATCGTCGAGCTGACGGCGGATCTCGGCGCGGAACTCGTCCGGGAAACCGGCCAGGATCTCCGTCGCCGGGTCGACGATCGTCACCGTCTTCTCCGGCCACACCGCCTTGATCTCGCCCGCCAGTTCGAGGCCCACCGGGCCCGCGCCGAGCAGCAGCACCTTCTCCGCTCCCGCGAGTTCCTCCCGGGTGGCGCGGATCTTCGCCTTCGCCGAAGCGCTGTCGTGGAAATCGATCTTCGCCGGGAACGGGTACGCCGAACCGGTCGCCAGCACGACGAAGTCCGGCACGAGCCGCTCACCCGACGCGAGCGTGACGCCGCCCTGGTCCACGCTCACCGCGCGGTCGCGCAGCACCCGTCCTCGCTCGAGAAGCCCGGAGTACGGGTAGAAGAGCCGATCCGTCCACTCGGGATCGACGAGCCCGCGCAACGCGGCGACGTGGTGGACGAAGTCCTCGCGCGGCTCGACGAGCACGACGTCGGCGAACGAGTCCAGCTCCTTGGCGACGGTCGTGCCGCCGTATCCCCCGCCGATGACGGCCACGGTCGTGGTCATGAGATCCCCTAGTTCGTAGTGCGTAATGTTGGTACTGCGAACTACAGTAGTTCGTACTCCGAACGATCGTCAAGTAGACTTCGGTCATGACCACGGCCGAAGACCTCGGATTCGCGACCGCGCTGGTGCGGCTTTCGCATCTCGTGCAGCGGGCTTTCATCGACGTCGGCCGGTCTCACGACCTCACGCCGCAGCAGGCGCAGCTGCTCTGCGTGCTGGCACAGGGGGAGACGGGGGTCGGGATGACCGACCTCGGCAAGATGCTGAATCTCGAGAAGTCCAGCGTCACCGGTCTGGTGGACCGCGTGCAGCGGCGCGCGCTCGTCGAGCGGGTCGCGGATTCCGGCGACCGCCGCGCGCTGAAGATCACGCTGACCGAAGAAGGGCTCCGGCTCGCGAACGCCGCCCACGAAGGCGTCGTCGAGAAGCTGGAGGAGATGGCCGCCGACCTCCCGGCCGAGCAGCGCGAGGCGATCGCCGCGGCCGCGTGGCGGATGGCGCCCGAAGACTGAGTCAGCGCCAGATCGCGGACGCGATCAGGAGCCCGATCGCCGCGGCGCCGATCCCGGCGGCCATCGTGACGCCGACGTACAGCACGGCGCGTGCTCGCCGCTTTCCGGTGAACAGCAGCAGGGTTTCGTACCCGAACGTCGAGAACGTCGTGAGCCCGCCGCAGAAACCGACGGCCAGCAGTGCGCGGACGGTGTCCGGCTGCCCGCCGTGCAGTGCCCAGCCGGTCAGCGCGCCGAGGATCGCCGAGCCGACGACGTTCACCGTGAGCGTGCCCCACGGGAACGCGGATTTCCGCCAGGCCTGGACGCGCCGGTCGGTCAGGAATCGCAGGATCGCGCCGAGGCCGCCGCCGAGCGCGACGAACAGAACGGTCATTTCCGCACCGCGCGGGTGATCTCGTGTCCGGCGTAGACGGCTACCAGTGCGGCGGCCACCGTGGCGAACGCGTACGCCAACCCGGTGAACGGACGTCCCGCCGTCACAAGATCGAGTGTGTCCGTCGCATAGGTCGAAAACGTGGTGTAGCCGCCCAGGATCCCGACCCCGAGGAACGGCCGTAGCAGTCTGTGCGGTTTCTTCGCCGCGGTCAGCAGCGCCGTCAGGACACCGATCAGCAGACAGCCGGAAACGTTGGTGGCAAAGGTGGAAAGCGGGAACCGGCCGGGAGAGTGGGGGACCGCGACGGAGAGGCCGTAGCGGGCGAGACTGCCGAGCGCGCCACCCGCTCCGATGGCCGCGAACGCGTCCCATCGCGGGCGGGGGACGGATGCCGGTTCAGCCATGAATGCCAGCTTAGAACCGCTGTCCGGGTGAACCGGCGCCACGGTGTCGAAGATCGCTCACAAGGCCGTTTTTCCCTGCTGGACAGTGAATTTTCCCGAAACGTGTCGTAGGCTTGGCGGCGCTCCAGGCCGATTTTCGGTCCGTCCGCTCGTCTAGAAAAAGGTGGCAGGATGGCACAGGAACAGTCAGGTACGCAGGCTCCCGACAGCGGTTTGCTGCTGGAGGTCGAGAAGATCCCGACCGCGGTCGACCGCGGGAAGGCCAACGGCGCGGCCGCCGACAACGACGGCAACGACGGCTGAGTGCCCGAAACGCCGACGCTGGCTGACCTCGTGGCTCCGCTCGGGGTCAGCCAGTTCTTCCAAGACGTCCAGGGCGAGACCTACCGCCGTTTCGAAGGCCGCGCGGGCCGGTTCGCCGACCTGCTGCCGTGGCCGGCGCTGAACGCGATCCTCCGGCAGCACCGCCTGGAGTTCCCGCGGCTGCGCCTCGCGCTCGATGGCACCCCGGTGCCCATGGAGAGCTACACCGATCTCGTCCCCACCCGCCGCAGTGGCACCGTCCCCCGCCTGCAGGCCGCTCCCTTCACGGAGCATCTCCGCGGCGGCGCGACGATGGTGCTCGACGCCATCCAGGAACTCAGCGACCCGATCGGCGATCTCGCCAGAAGCCTCGAACACGACCTCCGCGAGAGCGTCCAGGTCAACCTGTACGCCGGCTGGGGCGTGACCCACGGTTTCGACGTGCACTGGGACGACCACGACGCGTTCATCATCCAGGTCGCCGGCCGCAAACGCTGGCGGATGCACGGCCCGACCAGGCCCGCCCCGCTGCATCGCGACGTCGAACAGCCCGAGCGGCCGGGGGAGCCGATCGACGACTTCGTCCTCGAAGACGGCGACGTCCTCTACGTCCCGCGCGGGCACTGGCACGACGTCACCGCGGTGGGGGAGATGTCGCTGCATCTCACGCTCGGCTTCAGCCCGGCGACGGGGATCGACCTCGTCTCGTGGCTCGCCGACAAGCTGCGGGCGAGCACCGCGTTCCGGCAGGACCTCCCGCGGTTCGGGACGGCCGAGGAGCGTGCGGCCCGCGCCGCGGCCCTGCGCGCGGAACTGGAAGCCGCGCTGACCACCGACGTCGTCGACAGATTCCTCGCCGAACGCGACTCGGCGGCACCTGCGCATCCGCGTGTCGGCCTGCCCTGGGCGGCGACCCCCGGCCTGCTGCCGGACGGCGACGAGACCGAGGTCCGGTTCCTCGTCCCGAGGGCGGTGCTCGAAGAAGGTGACGGCCGGGTGACCCTGCTCGCGGACGGGAAACGGTTCGTCTTCGCGAGCGCCGCGACCCCGCTGCTGAAGGCGCTGCTCGACGGCTCGCCGCAGGCGGTCAAGCGACTCGCCGAGCTGTCCGAACTCGATCGGGGGACGGTGCGGGCCTTCCTCGGCGAGCTCACCACGCAGGGATTGCTCTCGATCGGCTGAAGGTCACAGGAGGCGAGAAGTGTGAAGGGAGCCCGGACGGGGTAAGCTAAGGCATGCCTAAGGTGAGGTCCGGAGGGGTCAGCCGATGACCGCTCAGCTCTCGGACACGGAAGCGCCGCCCGCCGCGTTGCCGGGCTGCGCGACCGTCGCGCGCATGCTCGGGGCGAGCCCTGCCGGCACCGCGGCGGACATGCGGTGCTGGCTGCTCATCGAACAGCCGGGCCCCTGGCCCGCGGACGCGCTGGAAAACGTCCTCGACGAGGCCTTCCCCGCCGAGCGGCGTGAGCTGCTCGAGAACTTGAGACGGTCGCACGGGCTCCGTCCGCTGCTCATCCGCCGTCCCGGCAAACATCAGCGTGACCCGGATCGCCCCCGTTCCGTGTACGTCGGCGGGGGCGAACCGGGCAACCGCTGGCTGGAACGCCTCGAAATCCACGACCTCGGTGAACTGGCCACGCTGGACCTCGAAGCCGTCGCGGAAGGCGCCGGCGGGCTCGGCACCCGCGTGGACGGGCCGCTGTTCCTGGTCTGCACCCACGGCACCAAGGACATGTGCTGCGCGGTGCTCGGCCGCCCGCTGGCCTCGGCGCTCAACACCAACCATCCCGGCCGGTCCTGGGAGGTCAGCCACGTCGGCGGCGATCGCTGGGCGGGCAACCTGCTGGTGGTCCCCGACGGTTTCCTGCACGGCCAGCTCAACCCGGCCGAAGCGGGGCTGGTCGCCAAGGCCGCGCTGCGCGGTCAGGTCGAACCGGAGCAGCTTCGCGGCCGGACGTCCGCCCGGACGGCGTGGGCGCAGTTCGCGGAGATCGCGCTCCGGCGGCGGCTGGATCTCCCCGGCCTGGACGACGTGCTCGCCGTCCAGGAGGAGCCGCTGCTCGAATCCGACGCGCGGGTCGTGACCGTGCGCGGCGGCGAGGACTTCTACTCGGTGACCGTGCGGCGGCGTTCGGCCGCGCCGCGCGGGGAAAGCCGGTGCGCGGGGTTGATCCAGCCCGCCGGATACGTGGCCGACGAGATCACGAAGCTCTAGCTCGCATTTAGTCCTCTGGATGCGGTCCTTGCGCGTGCAACTACCGCATCCAGAGGACGAAATGCCGCGAAGATCACCCTCGTTCGAACATACGTTTGACACCTGTCTAGAACATGTGTTCGACTGGCCGGGTGCGATGGGATCGACAGCGGGCGGACGGCGGCGAGCCGGTACTGCCCGGATTGGACGGGCTGCTGCGTTCGGTGCGCACGCCCGAGTTCGACAGCGTCACCTTTCACGAGGTGCACGCCAAATCCGTGCTGAACAAGGTGCCCGAGGGCTCGGGTGTCCCGTTCGGATGGACGGTGAACCCGTATCGCGGTTGTTCTCACGCGTGTACGTACTGCCTCGAGGGCGGCACGCCGGTCCTGATGGCCGACGGCCGGACGAAGCCGCTCGCGGAACTGGCGCCCGGCGACGCGATCTACGGGACGCGCGGGCGTGGCGCGGGGCGCCGTCTGGTGCCGACGAAGGTCCTCGCGCACTGGTCGACGCTGAAACCGGCGTACCGCCTGTCCCTCGACGACGGAACGTCCATCGTGGCCAGTGGCGATCACCGGTTCCTGACCGGTCGCGGCTGGAAACACGTCACCGGCACCCGGTTCGGCGCGGCGCAGCGGCCGCATCTGGTCGGCGGCACCGAACTCGTCGGCTTCGGGCGGCTCGCGCGCACCCCGGACGACACCCTCGGCTACCGCGCCGGATACCTGTGCGGAATGTTGCGCTCCGGCGGGTTCTCGGCCGAGAAGGACGCCGCGGGCCGCGCGCTTCGTTACCTGCCGGATTTCGGTGCGTCGGTCGGTTTCGTGCAGGTGCCGCCGTCGCCGGATTCCCATTGGCTGCGCGGATTCCTGGCCGGATTGTTCGATCTCGCCGGGAGCTACCGGCATGGCGCGTTGCGCGTCACCCATGACGAACAGGACATCGTCTCGACCTTCTGTTCCGCGCTGGGGAACTTCGGCTTCCGTTACGTCAGAAGTGAAAACGCCAAGTTTCGTCCGCTGTGGACGGTGCAGATCCTCGGCGGGCCTTCGGAGGAGGTGCGGTTCTTCCATCTCGCCGACCCCGCCGTCGGCTGGAAACGATCGCTCGACGGTCTCCCCATCGGCCGGACGAGACGGAAGGTGACGTCCATCGAGCCACTGGGCATCGAGTTGCCGTTGTTCGACATCACCACCGGCACCGGCGACTTCATCGCCGACGGCATGGTCACGCACAACTGTTTCGCCAGGAACACCCACACGTACCTCGACTTCGACGCCGGACGCGATTTCGACACGCAGGTGATCGTGAAGGTCAACGCGCCCGAGGTGCTGGCCGCGCAGCTGCGGCGGCCGAGCTGGACACGCGAGCACGTCGCGATGGGCACGAACACCGACCCCTACCAACGCGCCGAAGGCCGGTACAAGCTGATGCCGCGCATCATCACCGCGCTGGCCGATTCGGGCACGCCGCTGTCGATCCTGACCAAGGGGACCGTGCTGGCGAGGGATCTCCCATTGCTGGAATCGGTGTCGAAGGACGTGCCGGCCGGGCTGGCGATCTCGCTCGCGCTGCTGGACGAGGAGCTCCAACATCGTCTGGAGCCGGGGACGCCGAGCCCGCGGGCGAGGCTCGACCTGATCCGCAAAGCACGCGACGCCGGGTTGCCGTGTTCGGTGCTCGTCGCCCCCGTGCTCCCGTACCTGACCGACTCGGTGGCCGCGCTCGACGCCCTGTTCTCGCGGCTGGCCGAGGCGGGCGCCACGCGGGTCACCGTCCTTCCGTTGCATCTGCGGCCCGGCGCGCGGGAATGGTTCGCGCGCTGGCTCGGCCGGGAACATCCGGAGCTGGTGCCGAAATACCGCGAGCTGTACTCGCGCGGCGCGTATCTCCCGAAGTCCTATCGGGAGCGGCTCGGCGCCAGGGTCGGTCCGTTGTTGCGCCGTCACGGCTTCGGTTCCCGTGCGGACGACGGGGAACGGATGCAGGTGACGATGCCCGTGCAGCGGGCGGGGGAGGCGGTGGTGCCTCCGGCCGAGCAGCTCAAACTGCTGTAGCACCACTTTCGCCTCGGGTGGCCGAAAGTCTTACCGCACAACGGATTCGGCCGTTCGGCGCAGTGGCTTGGCGGAAATCCTTTTCGTGCCTAATCTCAAGGGGACGAAGGCGAGGAGGTGCCTGTTGACCACCCGTACTGATCGCACCGCCGCTGTCCGCATCGCCTGGGCCGCGACCAAGCTGACCAGAGCGGGCAGACACCCCATCGCCATCGGAAGACTCGCCGCCACCGTCGGCATGGACCCGGCCGAAGCCCACCGTTTGATGGACCTGATGGGCTTCGTCATCCGCGACGGGCTGGTCGTGATGGACCGGGGTTCGCGCCCGGCCGGACGGGCGGGCTCCGACCGGTACCGGGTCGACCTGTTCCTCCTGGCCGTCGCCACCGGTGAACCCGTGCACGCGGACGCGGTCTGCCCGGCGACCGGAGCGCGCGTCCGTGTCCACTTCACCCGCGAGAGGGTCTTGAGCGTCGACCCGCCGCACGCCGTGGTCGCCGCGTCACGTCTGTCCGGGATCGACCTCGCCCTCGGCCAGGACTACGTCGAGGCGCTGGTCTGCACGGAGTTCTTCGCGTCGCAGGAGGCGGCCTCGGGCTGGCTGCTGGAGAACATCGACGGCCGGGTCCTGTCCGTGCCCGGCTATCTGGCGCATACGCGGCGGATGGTCGCCGCGCTGGAGGCCTGGCCGACGATCTGAGGAACCGTCGGGTTTGTACCTGGTCGCGAGGCATTCGGGGTCTTTCGATAGCCTGTCGAGTCGTCGGCGATAGGCCGTCGAATCGCAGAATCGTGATGCCGAAGGAGAGCACCCGCAGTGCTTCGCACCCACAAAGCCGGCACCTTGCGTGCCGAGCACGCCGGTCAGACGGTCACCCTCACCGGATGGGTGGCCCGGCGGCGCGATCACGGCGGCGTCATCTTCATCGATCTGCGCGACGCCAGCGGCGTGAGCCAGGTCGTCTTCCGCGAGGGCGAGATGGCCGAGCGTGCCCACCAGCTGCGCTCCGAGTACTGCGTCCGCATCGTCGGCGAGGTCTCGAAGCGCCCGGAGGGCAACGCCAACGCCGAGATCCCCACCGGCGAGATCGAGGTGCTGGTCACCGAGCTCGAGGTGCTGTCCGAGGCCGCCGTGCTGCCGTTCCCGATCGACGACCGCGTCGACGTCGGCGAAGAGGTGCGTCTCAAGCACCGCTACCTCGACCTGCGCCGCAGCGGCCCCGCGGCCGCGATGCGCCTGCGCAGCGAGGTCAACCGCGCCGCCCGCGAGGTGCTGCACGCCCAGGAGTTCGTCGAGGTCGAGACCCCGACCATGACCCGCTCCACCCCCGAGGGCGCCCGCGACTTCGTCGTCCCGGCCCGCCTCAAGCCCGGCTCCTGGTACGCGCTCCCGCAGTCGCCGCAGCTGTTCAAGCAGCTGCTCATGGTCGGCGGCCTCGAGCGGTACTACCAGATCGCGCGCTGCTACCGGGACGAGGACTTCCGCGCCGACCGGCAGCCGGAGTTCACCCAGCTCGACATCGAGATGAGCTTCGTCGAGCAGGACGACGTCATCGCGCTCGGCGAGGACATCGTGACGGCGCTGTGGAAGCTGATCGGCGCCGAGATCCCGAAGCCCTTCCGCCGCATCAGCTACGCCGAGGCGATGGAGAAGTACGGCTCGGACAAGCCGGACCTGCGCTTCGACCTCGAACTCACCGACATGACGGCGTTCTTCGCCGACACCCCGTTCCGCGTGTTCCAGGCGCCGTACGTCGGCGCCGTCGTGATGGCGGGCGGGGCCGACCAGCCGCGCCGCACCCTCGACGCCTGGCAGGACTTCGCCAAGCAGCGCGGCCACCGCGGGCTCGCCTACATCCTGGTCAACGAGGACGGCACGCTCGGCGGGCCGGTCGCGAAGAACCTGTCGGAGAAGGAGCGCGAGACGGTCGCCGAGGCCGTCGGCGCCAAGCCCGGCGACTGCGTCTTCTTCGCCGCCGGCAAGCCCGCCGACGCGCGTGCGCTGCTGGGTGCCACCCGGCTGGAGATCGGCAGCCGTCTCGGCCTGATCGACGAGAACGCCTGGTCGTTCGTCTGGGTCGTCGACTTCCCGATGTTCATCTCGGCCGAGGAGTCCGACGACGTCGCCGTCGGCGGCGGCAAGTGGAAGGCACTGCACCACGCCTTCACCTCGCCGACCCCGGAGTGGATCGGCAAACTCGCCGACGACCCCGGCAACGCGCTGGCCTACGCCTACGACATCGTCTGCAACGGCAACGAGATCGGCGGCGGCTCGATCCGTATCCACCAGCAGGAGCTGCAGAAGCAGGTCTTCGAGCTGATGGGCCTGTCCGAGGAGGAGGCGCAGGAGAAGTTCGGCTTCCTGCTCGACGCTTTCGCCTTCGGCCCGCCGCCGCACGGCGGGATCGCGTTCGGCTGGGACCGGATCGTCATGCTGCTGGCCAAGGCCGAGTCGCTGCGTGACGTGATCGCGTTCCCGAAGACCGGTGGCGGGTTCGACCCGCTGACCGCCGCTCCCGCGCCGATCACCGCGGAGCAGCGCAAGGAGGCGGGCATCGACGCCAAGCCCGCGCCGCCCGTCAAGAACTGATGCTCCACCTCAGGGCCGTGTGCCCGCCGGACCGGACCGACGAAGCGATCCGGATCCTGCGGGCGCACACCGGGACCGCGCACCTCGTGGTACATCACGGGGTGGCGGTCGCGCCCGAGGGCGACCTGATCGAGGCGGACATCGCCCGTGAGGCGGCCGACGAGATCATCGAGTCGCTGTGCGGGCTCGACCTCGACCACACCGGCGGCATCACGTTGGAAGCGCTGGACACCGCGGTGTCCGACGCCGCCGACAAGGCCGAGGAGGCCGCGCCGGGCGAAGGCGCCGACGCGGTGGTGTGGCAGGAACTCGTCGGCCGTTCCGGCGAGGAGTCCCGGCTCACCTGGACATTTCAGGCATTCCTGACCATCGCGTGCCTGCTGGCGGCGGTCGGTGTCATCACGAACTCGGCCGTCACCATCGTCGGCGCCATGGTCGTAGGGCCGGAATTCGGGCCGCTGGCCGCGATGGCGGTCGGCCTGGTGCTGCGCCGCGGCGATCTCGTGCGGCAGGGCGGGGTCGCGCTGCTCGGCGGTTTCCCGATCGCGATGGTGATCACCCTCGGCGTGGTGCTGGTCGGCAACGCCACCGGCGTGCTCGAGGTCAGCAAGCTCGCGGACAACCACGAGGTCGATTTCGTTTACCAGGTGGGAATCGCGTCGCTGATCGTCGCGCTCCTCGCCGGCGCCGCGGGCATGCTTTCCATGACGTCGGCCAAATCCGCCGCGCTCGTGGGCGTCTTCATCTCGGTGACGACGGTGCCCGCCGCCGGTTACGCGGTGGTCGCGGCCGTTGCCGGTCAGTGGGAACGGTGCCTTTATTCGGCCGGTCAGCTGCTGGTCAATCTCATCGGAATCGTTGCAGCTGCGGCCATTGTGCTGACATTGCGCCGTCGTGGGCAACGATCGAGGGTGACGGAACGTCCGCTTTCACGCGGATGAGTCCTCGATCGCGCCAGTGCGCGCGATTGCCCGGATCTCAGTGGTCATGGTTGCTCAGTCACGAGTAGGGTCGGTGGCAATGACAGTCGATACCTCCTCTGCCGACGATTCGACCGTCGGAGCTGGAGCCGAAACCCTCGCCGTGGCGGCCGCGGTCGCCGCCGGCGAGTCGGTCCTCACGCGCCGATTCGGCAGCGCGATCACCCTCGTCGCCCCCGAAGACCTCGCCGGCAGCGGCCCGGCCACGGTCGTGCGGGCGCGGGTGGCGTCGTCGCCGTTCGCGCTGCCGCGCACCCTGGTCATCAAGCACTACCCCGATCCACCCGAACCGGGACGGCCCGATCCGTTCGCGCAGGAGGCGGTCAGCTACCAGCTGTTCACCGCGCTCGCGCCGGAGGACCGGATGTGCCCGGAGCTGCTGGCGCACGACGGCCGGGACCGTGTCCTGGTGATCGAAGACCTCGGCGGCGTCCCGACACTGCACGACAAGCTCCACGCCCGTGACGCCCGCGGCGCCGAACGTGCCTTGCTGTCCTGGGCCCGGTCGCTGGGCAGGTTGCACGCGACCACGGCGAGCCGTGAGCCCGATTTCAACGCGCTGCTGCGCCGTCTGGGCGGCCCGGTCAAGAACGAGGACGCTCCGCTGCCCGCGGTCTGCGCGCAACTGCCGGGCCTGCTGGAGGAACTGCTCGACGTCGAGACGCCGGAGCCGGTGCAACAGCGGGTCATGGAGGTCGCCGAGCGGGCGGGCGCGCCGTCGTACCGCGCGTTCAGCCCCGTCGATCTCAGCCCGGACAACAACCTCGTGACCAGCGGCGGAGTGCGGTTCCTCGACTTCGAACGCGGCCGGGTGCGCAGCACCCTGATGGACGTGGCGTACCTGCGGCTCCCGTTCGCGTCGAGCGCGGACGCGCTGGCCCTGCCGCCGGGTATGAGCGAGGCGATGATCGCGGCCTGGCGGTCCGAGGTCGTCTCGGTCTGGCCCGGGCTCGCGGATGAGGACGCGCTGGCCGAGCATCTGATGGACGGTCAGCTGCTCCTGCTGTGGGTCCTCACCTGGGAGATCCTCCCGGAGCTGGACCTGGACCGGCACGCGACGCCGATCAGCCGGGAGGCCGCGCTCGTCACCTGGTGGCGGGAGCTGGCCAAACACTCGCTGCGTGCGCGGCTGACGCATATCTCCGAGCACGCCACCAGGGTCGCCGCGGCCCTCGGCGCCCGGCTCGGGCCGCACGCCGATCTCGCGTTCTATCCCGCGTTCCGGTGACCGCCGCACGGACTTTTCGCTCGACCGTCCTCGCCGCGTTACCCAGGCATCACCACGGGTGAGTCTGCGTGGCCGATGGTGGCTACCGTGACCGTGATCAGTGTCGAAGTCACTCCGAGTCCCGAACCCCTTCTTCCTCCCGCAACGGCGGTCCCGCGGTCCGCTCGCAGACTGGTCGTGCTCGGCGATTCCACGGCCGTGGGCCTGGGCGACCCGCTGCCGGGCCGAGGTGGCTGGCGCGGGGTCGGCCCGCTCGTCGCCGACGCGCTCGGCGTCGAGCCGGACGGCTACCTGAACCCGTCGTTCACCGGGGCGCGCATGGGCTGCGTGCTGACCGAGCAGCTTCCGGAGGCCGTCGCGCATCGGCCGGACGTCGCGCTGGTGGTGGCGGGCATGAACGACACGCTGCGTCCCGATTTCAGCGCCGAGAAGATCGCCGCGGACCTCACC
This sequence comes from Amycolatopsis japonica, assembly GCF_000732925.1. Taxonomy (NCBI): domain Bacteria; kingdom Bacillati; phylum Actinomycetota; class Actinomycetes; order Pseudonocardiales; family Pseudonocardiaceae; genus Amycolatopsis; species Amycolatopsis japonica. Next base: position 5,457,811 of record NZ_CP008953.1, on the reverse strand, counting down.
GAGGTGATCCGTTCGCTGGCCGCCGTCGGCACCGTCGTGATCCCGGTGCGCTACCACGACCACGGGAAGGTGTTCCGCCTCCCACGGTCGCTGCGGCGCGCGTTGAGCGAGCGGGTGGCCGAGCTGAACGCCGCCATCGACGGGGTCGTCGAGCGCGAGGGCGTGCCGTGTCTCGACCTCGAACTGCTGCCCGGCGCCTACGACCTCACCGCGTGGAGCGTCGACCGGCTGCACCCGTCGGAACTCGGGCACCGGATGCTGGCGACCGGGTTCACCGAACGGCTCGCCGAGGCCGGGTTCGCGGTGCCGCGGCCGGTGAGCCTGACCTGCTCGGGAGGCGTGGAGCCGAGTACCGCCGGGCACGTCGGCTGGCTGGTGCTCAAGGGCATCCCGTGGGTGTGGCGGCGGGGGCGTGAGTTCGTGCCGTACGCGGCCGTGATCATGTGGCAGGCGTTCCGGGAGCGGCTGCGCTGACCTGTGGCCGGAACCGTCGGTGGGTACGGCTACCGTCGACACCGTGGCACAGGACGAACTCTTCACCGTGAACCCCGACCTCGGTCCGCCGCCGGAGCCGGCCGAGCCGAGGGAGGTCGCCGTTCCGGCGGGCTCGCCGCTGGCGGTGCGGATGCGGCCGCGGTCGCTCGACGAGGTCGTCGGCCAGCAGCATCTGCTGCGTGAGGGTGCGCCGCTGCGGCGGCTCGTCGAAGGCGCGGCCCCCGCTTCCGTGCTGCTCTACGGCCCGCCGGGTACCGGCAAGACCACCCTGGCGAATCTCGTCTCCGCGGCGACCGGCCGCCGGTTCGTGGCGATGTCTGCGCTGTCGGCCGGGGTGAAGGAGGTGCGCGGGGTCATCGAAGAAGCGCGCCGCCGCCGGAACTACAACGCCGAGAACACGGTGCTGTTCATCGACGAGGTCCACCGGTTCTCCAAGACCCAGCAGGACGCCCTGCTCGGCGCGGTGGAGGACCGGACGGTGCTGCTGGTGGCCGCCACCACGGAGAACCCGTCGTTCTCGGTGGTCTCGCCGCTGCTGTCGCGGTCTTTGGTGCTGCAGCTGCGGCCACTGACCGACGCCGACATCGTCGCGCTGATCGAGCGCGCGCTGGCCGACGAACGCGGTCTCGGCGGCGAACTCACCCTGACCGAGGACTCGCGAGACCATCTGGTGCGGCTGGCCTCCGGCGACGCGCGGCGCGCGCTCACCGCGCTCGAAGCGGCCGCCGACGCGGCGAGCGCGACCGAGGCCAAGACGATCGATCTCGCCATCGTCGAGTCCACAGTGGACAAGGCGGCGGTGCGTTACGACCGCGACGGCGACCAGCACTACGACGTCATCAGCGCGTTCATCAAATCGATCCGAGGGTCGGACGTGGACGCCGCGTTGCACTATCTGGCGCGGATGATCGAGGCGGGGGAGGACCCGCGGTTCCTGGCCCGGCGCCTGGTCGTGCACGCGAGCGAGGACATCGGCATGGCCGACCCGACGGCACTGCAATCGGCCGTCGCGGCTGCGCACGCCGTGCAGTTCATCGGTATGCCGGAAGGCCGTCTCGCGCTGGCGCAGGCGACCGTGCACCTGGCGACGGCGCCGAAGTCGAACGCCGTCATCACCGGCATCGACGCCGCGCTGAGCGATGTCCGGTCCGGGCGCATCGGGACGGTGCCGCCGCATCTGCGCGACGGGCATTACGCGGGCGCGGAGAAACTCGGCAACGCGAAGGGCTACCGGTATCCGCACAACGTGCCGGAAGGTGTTCTGGCGCAACAGTATCCGCCGGACGAGCTGGTGGGGCGGGACTACTACGAGCCGACGCAGCGCGGGGCGGAGCGGACGTTGCACGAGCGGGTGCCGAAGCTGCGGCGGACCATTCGGGGGGAGCGTTAGCCCGCGTTCGGCGGGGTTGTCGGCGGTGAGGAGCGCCGTGAGCCAGGGTATGCGCTGGGAGCGGTTGTGATCGGTCCGGTGACGACGGACTGTGTGGATTTTGGGGCGTTGGATGACCCGAAATCCACACAGTCGTGCGTGATAGGACCGGTCACGGTGGTCGTCCGTTAGGGCGTGCTTCGGTCACCGGCGCTGGGCATGACGAGAGGCCCGTCGACGGCGTGGCCGACGGGCTCCTCGGGGTTCAGACGTGATGCAGGGTGTTACGCCGGGGTTTTCGGAGCGGATCTCGGTATTGGGGTGGGATGAACTCCGGTAGGCCGTCGGCCGCCATGCGTACTTCCCAGTCACCGTGGTGGATCAGGCGATGGTGGAAACCGCACAATAGGACCAGATTCCGGAGATCGGTGGGCCCGCCGTCTGCCCAGTGATGAATGTGATGGGCGTGGCAATTCTTGGGTTTCCGATGACACCCGGGGAACGCACAGCCACCGTCTCGAATGTTCAACGCCCGTCGCTGCCCTGGGGTGACGAACCGTCTCAGCCGCCCCATATCCAGTGGTTCACCCGAGGAACCCATGACCACCGGCAGCATCAGGCAGTCGCAGGCGGCGAGCCGGGCTTCCCGTGCCGTCATCGTCCCCACGAAGTCGAGACACGCGGTGCCGAGTCCGGACTTCAGTTCCTCGAGTCCGATGGTGACATGCACCAAGGTGCGGTAACCACTGGTCCCCGGTTGGTCCGGGCACGCGATGGCCAGATCGAGCAGCTCGGCCCAGGCATCTCCCATGCGCTCGCACTTCATCCGCAGATCCGCCTGCCCGAACTCATCCACCGGCCGCGGCTGGGCGTGTGCTTCCAGGGCGACGGCCGTGCGTGCGCCGGTCTCGTCGTCGAGGAGGCCGGTGAGTTTCCAGAAGCCGTCTTTGCGGCGTTCCAGGGTGATCTCGCGGCGTGGTTCTTTGGGTTCGGGGTCTTTGGGTTCGTTGCCGTTGGGGTTGAGCAAGCCCTGCAGGTTCGCTTCGGCCTTGGCGAGTTGGCGGGGTCCGGCGTTCGGGGCGAGGTTGGCGAGGATCTGCTCCGCACCGGCCCGCTCCTCGGCCGAAATGTCGGTGGGGAGGTTTTTCAGGATCTCCAGGATCTGATCGATCCGTTCGTCCCCGACCAGTCCCTGAGCGGCGACCGCGGCGGTCGCGGGCGCGACCGGCGGGACTTCGGTGCCGTCCAACGCGCGGGTGGGGTTCAAGGCGATCGCGCGCTTCACGATCGCACCGGCCTCACCCCGTGACAACCCCGCGATCTCGGCGAGCCAGCTGGCCGTGCTGCCATGCCCGTACAAGTCTTTGACGCCACGAGACTCGATCTCCGCCAGAAACCGCCCCAGACAGGCGGTCGCGATCCGGATCACCTGCAAAGCGTGCTGCACACCATGGGCAAGCTCCAGCTTGCCGGCACGCCACAGCTCCTGCGGCAACTCGGGGAAGAAGGTCTCGGACACCCCTTCATAATACCCGAAGAAATCGAACACGTGTTCGTAATTTTAAGCAACGAAGGATACCGCGCAAACAACACTGAAGAGTGATGCAGCCTCGTGTAAAGGTCGCGCAAGGAGAACGTGCCGCATTTAGTCGACTAAATGCGGAACAAAGGTAAAGCCCGCTTGAAAACCCCTTGATCCCACCCTGGGCAGCTAGACCACTCCCGTTGGTCTCGACGTCGCGAGCCGAACATGTCCGTCGGCGAGTATCCGCGCATGGAAATCCCCAGGGTCGGTGTTCCCGACGCGCTGGCCTCGCGTCTCACGATGGCCGAACAGCACGAATTCCTCAGCCGCCGCACGATTCTGAAGGGCGCCGTCCTCGCGGCCGGTCCGCTTCTGTTGCAGGGCACCGCGTACGCCGATGGCGACAAGGTCGTCCCGGCGGGGCGGCATCTCGCGTTCGGCCGGAATCCGCGGACGTCGATGCGGGTCGCGTGGCAGGTGCCGGCGCCGGTGCGCAAGCCGTTCCTGCGTATCGCCGACGGCGACGGCGGCTGGAGTCATCGCATCCCGGCCGAGGTCCGCGCGCTGCATTCCGAGGTCGCCGGGGTCATCGCGCCGTACGACCAGTATTACCTCCACGCCGAGGCCGACCATCTCTGGCCCGGCCACACTTATCGGTACGCCGTCGGGCACGAGGGTTTCGACCCGGCTTCGGGGGACGGCGGGCCCGCCGCAATCTCAACGTTCACGACCGCGCCCGCGCGGGGGATCCCGGCGGGCAAGTTCACCTTCACCGCGTTCGGCGACCAAGGCGTCTCGACAACGGCGCTTGCACAGGACGGTGCCGTCGCGCGCCAGAACCCGCGTTTCCACCTGCTGGCGGGCGACATCGCGTACGCCGACCCGAGTGGCGCGGGCAAACCGCCCGGGTCCAAGCCCGACGCGGACCACGATCTCTTCGACCCCAAGGTCTGGGATGCCTACTACCGCCAGATCGAGGGCGTCGCGGCCTCGGTGCCGTGGATGGTCACCACCGGCAACCACGACATGGAGGCCCTCTACTCGCCCGACGGGTACGGCGGCCAGGTCAAACGCTGGGACTTCCCCGGTACCGGCCCGCACGACTGCCCCAGCGTCTACTCCTTCATCTACGGCAACGTCGGCGTGATCTCGCTCGACGCCAACGACGTCTCCTACGAGATCCCCGCCAACCTCGGCTATTCGCACGGCTCCCAGACGGCGTGGCTCAAGCGGCGCCTGCGGTATCTGCGGTCGCAGCCGGACGTCGACTTCATCGTGGTCTTCTTCCACCATTGCGCCTATTCGACGACCAATCAGCACGCGTCGGAGGGTGGCGTCCGCGAGCAGTGGGTCCCGTTGTTCGACGAGTACCGGGTCGACCTCGTCATCAACGGGCACAACCACATCTACGAACGCACCGACGCCCTGCGCGGCGGCAAGGTGACCCGCGAGGTCGAGATCGGCGACACCGTCGAGCCGGATCGCGACGGCACCGTGTACGCGACCTGTGGCGGCGGCGGGAAGAGTCTCTACAGCTTCCCGGTGCCCGACACGTTCGCGGGCGAGTTCCAGTCGTATCACTGGGTCAAGGGCGGTGAGAAGGTGACCGAAACCGTCTCGTGGTCCCGCGTGCGCTACACCGGGTACTCGTTCCTCGCGATCGACGTCGAGCCCGCCTGGCCCGGCCGCCGGACGACGCTGACCGTGCGGACCCTGCGCAACGACGGCGCCGAGATCGACCGGTTCACCCTGCGCCGCACCGCCGGTCTCCCTCGGTCACGGCACGCTGTCCTCGGCGCCGACCCGGGGGACGTATAACGTCCTACACGGTTCCGCATGGTGGGACTCGGTGCCATATCGTGGACCGGAGACATACAGTCCGGGACATGTCGCCGAGAACCCTCCTGCGGGCCGTCATGGCCGTTTCCGCCGTCACGCTCCTCGCCGCGTGCAACGCCTCGGCCAAGGATCCGGCCGCGCAGAACGCCGCCGGACCCGCGCTGGTCCTGATCACGCCGAGCCCGGTCGGCGTCAACGACTTCCTCAAGCTCGCCGTCCAGGGCATCGAGGACTCGGCCAAGAAGCACAACGGGACGCAGAAGGTCTACCAGAGCACCGATCCGGCCTCGATCCAGCAGAACCTCGCGGCCGCGGTGCGGGAGAAGCCCGCCGTGATCGTCGCCGTCGGCTTCAACTTCGCCGACGCGATCGCGGCCGAGGCCGAACGCAACCCCGGGCAGAAGTTCCTGTTCGTGGACTCCTGCACCACCAAACCGTTCCCGAACGTGACCTGCGCGGTGTTCCGCGAGCACGAGGGCAGCTATCTCGCCGGCGCCGAAGCCGGCCTGCTGAGCAAGAGCGGCAAGGTCGGCGCGGTCGTCGTCCTCGACGCGCCCCAGTTCCGCCGGTACTCGATCCCGTTCGGGCAGGGCGCCGAGAAGGCCAAGCCCGGCACCACGCTCGCCCCGCTGTTCATCGGCGGCGCGAACCCGTTCAACGATCCCGCCCGGGCGAAGGCGCTGGCCACCACGCTCGCCGGTCAGGGCGTCGACCACGTCATGGGCGCGGCCTCCGCGGCGGGCAACCTCGGCGTGTTCGAGGCGGCCAAACAGGGTGGTTTCTTCGCGTTCGGCGTCGACGCCAACCAGTGCCCGGCCAGCCCGGGCCAGGTCGTGGACAACGTCATCAAGCGCACCAACGTCGTCATCGGCGACGGGGTCGACGCGATCCTCGGCGGCAAGACCGGCGAGACGAAGTCCTACGGTGTCAAGGAGAAGGGCATCTCCCTGACCGGGCTGGAGCCCGACGCCGCGACGTCGCAGTGCGTCGTCGCGACCCACCCCGACGTGCTGGCCAAGGTCGGCGAACTGCGGGACCAGATCATCTCGGGCGCGATCGTCGTCGATGACCCCGCCAAATCCTGACGCCGTCTCACTCCGGGGGATCGTCAAGCGGTTCCCCGGAGTGCTCGCGAACGACCACGTCGACCTCGACGTCGGCAGAGGCGAAATCCACGCCCTGATGGGCGAGAACGGCGCGGGCAAGTCGACGCTCATGTCCGTGCTCTACGGCCTTCATCGGCCCGACGAGGGCACGATCTCCTTGCACGGCAAGGAAGTCTCCTTCGGTTCGCCCGCGCAGGCCATCGACGCCGGTGTCGGCATGGTGCAGCAGGGATTCGCGTTGTTCGGCGAACTCACCGTCACCGAGAACGTCGTGTTCGGCAGCGAACCGACCCGCCGCGGCCTGCTGGACCGCAAGGCGGCGACGGCCCGCGTCACCGAACTGATCGAACGGCACGAACTGCGGCTGCGGCCCGGTGACCGGGTCCGTGACCTGCCGGTCGGGCTCCGTCAGCGCGTCGAGATCCTCAAGCTGCTGTACCGCGACGCCGGTGTGCTGATCCTCGACGAACCCACCGCCGTGCTGACCCCGCCCGAGACCGAGCGGCTCTTCGGCGTGCTGCGCGCCCTCGCCGCCGAGGACCGCACGATCCTGCTGGTGTCGCACAAACTCCAGGAGGTCCTCGCCGTCAGCGACCATGTCACGGTGCTGCGCGACGGCCGCGTCAGCGCCCGCGGGCGCACGGCGGACCAGACCGCCGCCGGGCTCGCCGCGGCGATGACCGGACGCGAGGTCGACCTCGATCGCGTCCACCCGCCTGGGACGCCTGGCGACATCGTCCTCGAAGCCCGTTCCCTGATCGTTCCCGGCGTGGAAGGAAAACCGTTGCTGGACGACGTTTCCCTGACCGTGCGTGCCGGGGAGATCGTCGGCGTCGCCGGGGTCGCGGGCAACGGGCAGGCCGAGCTTTCCGGCGCCATCACCGGCCTCTTGAAGACCGGTGGCTCCATCGTCCTCAATGGACAGAATCTCGATGGACTGTCGGTACGTGCGCGAAGGGATGTCGGGATCGCCCATGTCCCGGAAGACCGCGCCGAGGTCGGCTCGGCGCCCACGGCGGGACTCCGGGAGAACCTGGCCGTCGGCTTCCACCGCAAACGACCGTTGGTGCGCAAGGGATTCCTGCGCCGCAAGGCGATCGACGACCACGCGGCGGCGATCATCGAGGACTACGACGTCCGCGCGTCCGGGCCCGCCGCAGCGATGGGCACCTTGTCCGGCGGCAACCAGCAGAAAGCGATCTTCGGCCGCGAACTCACCCACGACGCGCCGTTCCTGCTGGTAGAGCAACCCACCCGCGGCGTCGACGTCGGCGCGATCGAGAACATCCACGCGAGGCTCGTCGCCCATCGCGACGCCGGGCACGCCGTCCTGCTGATCTCCGCCGAGCTCAGCGAGATCCTCGCGTTGTCGGACCGGGTGCTGGTGCTGTTCGAAGGCCGGATCGTCGCGGAGTTCACCAAGGACGAGGCCGATCAGCACACGGTGGGTCTCGCGATGGCGGGAGGCGCCGGATGAGCCGCGTCCGTCTCATCGCCGTCCCGGTCGCCGCGGCGCTCGTCCTCGGCGCGATCCTGTTGCTGGCCACCGGAACCGACCCGCTGGCGGCCTATGGCGCGATCGTCTCCGGCGCCTTCGGCCCCGACGGTATCGGCGACACTCTCGCCTACGCCGTCCCCGTCGCGGGGATGGCCACGGCGCTCGCGATCCCGTTGCGCGCGGGCATGGTGAACCTCGGCGGTGAGGGCCAGCTGGTGCTCGGCGCGATCAGCGCGCTCGCCGTCGGCCTGTACGTACCCGGACCCGGACCGGTGAAGGTGATCCTCGCGCTGCTCGCGGGAGTGATCGCCGGAGCCGCGTACGCCGCGCTGGCCGCGGTCTGCGAGAACCGGCTCGGTGTCCCGTTGCTGATCAGCACGCTGCTGCTGAGCTATCCGGCGATGTCACTCGCCGGGTACCTGGTGCGGTTCCCGTTGAAGGACGCCGGTTCCAGCCTGCCGCAGAGCCCGCAACTGACCGAAGGCGCGCGGTTGCCCGAAATCGACGGCGTGACGACCGGGATCTTCCTGGTGGTGGCGGTGATCGCGGTCTACACGGTGATCGACGCCCGCACTCCCGCCGGTTTCGAGACGAAGGTGACCGGCTGGGCGCCGCGGTTCGCCGCCTACGCCGGGATCGACCGGCCGAAACTCACGCTGCGGCTGCTGGCCGCTTCGGGCGGGACGGCGGGACTGGTCGGCGCGATCGCCGTCCTCGGCTTCCCGTACCGGTTCATCGACGGCGCGCTGATCACGCCGCAGTACACCTGGATCGGTCTGCTCGCGGCGTTGCTCGCCGGGGCCAGCCCGCTCGGGACGCTGCTCGCGGCGGTCTTCTTCGCGGCGCTGACCAGCGGCGGGTTCGCGATGGAACGCGCCACCCAGGTCCCGCGCGAACTCACCGCGGTCCTGCAGGCGGTGCTGATCATCTTCCTGGCGGCGACGTCGGGCGTCTTCAAGCGGAAGGCGAAGCGCGCATGATCGACGCGAGCCTGTTCTCCTCGGCGCTCACCGCGTTGACGCCGATCCTGTTCGCCGCGCTCGCGGGCGCGCTGTGCCAGCGGGCCGGGGTCTTCAACATCTCCCTCGAAGGCTCGCTTCTGGTCGGCTGCTTCGGCGCGGTCGCGGGCAGCTGGTACACCGGCAGCGCGTGGATCGGTGTCGTCGTGGCGGTGCTCGCGGCGACGGCGTATTCGCTGATCCTCGCGATCGGCTCGATCACCTTCGACGGGGACCCGATCGTGCTGGGCGTCGCGAGCAACCTGCTCGCGGTCGGACTGACGAGCTTCCTCATCCGCACCGTCTTCGGCACCGAAGGCTCGTTCAGCGACCCGTCGCTGCGAGGGCTGGGCCAGTTCGGCCCGATTCCGGGGCAGTCGCTGCTGGTCTACCTGTCCTGGCTGGCCGTGCCCGCGCTCGCGGTGCTGCTCTACCGGCATCCGTGGGGACTGCGGCTGCGCGGGGTCGGGGAGCGTCCGGAGGCCGCGTCCAGCCTCGGTGTCGATGTGACCAAATATCGCTATGGCGTGATCCTCGCCGGCGGAGCGCTGTGCGGTCTCGGCGGCGCGCAACTGGCGCTGGGCTCGGTGACGCTCTTCGCCGAGAACATGACCGCCGGCCGCGGCTGGATCGCCGTCGTGGCCGTGATGCTGGGCCGCGCGCATCCGCTCGGGGTGCTGCTCGCGGCGCTGTTGTTCGGCCTGGCCGAGGCGTTCGGCTTCCGGCTCCAGGGCATCGGGTTGCCGCAGCAGGCCACCGACGCCGCCCCGTATGTCGTCACGCTCGTGGCGTTGTTCTTGTCCAACCTCAAACGCAAGAAGGGACAGCCCGCGTGAGCGACGTCCTGCCCATCACCAAGATCCCCCGGCACGGACTGCCACCGCGCGCTCTCGTCGTGGGCGATCCCGACCGTGCGACCGCGGTGGCCGGGTCGCTGACCGACGCCGTCCTCGTCGGCCAGAACCGTGAATACCGCAGCTACACCGGCACCTGGAAAGGCGTCCCGGTCGTCGTGTCGTCACACGGCGTCGGCGGGCCCGGCGCGTTGTGCCAGTTCGGCGAACTGGCCGAAGCGGGGGTCCGCACGTTCCTGCGCCTCGGCACCGCCGGTTCGCTGGCCGACGGGATCACCGATGGCGACCTCGTCATCGCGGAGGCGGCGGTCCGCGACGACGGCGTCACCCAGCAGCTCATCCATCCGGAGTACCCGGCGTTCGCCACTCCGGAGCTCGTCGTGGCGCTGAGCCGCGCGGCACCCGAGGCGCACCGGGGCGTGGTGTGGACTCGGGCCGCGTTCAGCCCGCTGGTGCTCACCCTCCCGATGGCCGAATACCTGGCCGCGCGGGTGATCGCCATTGAGATGGAACTCTCCACGTTGCTGGTGTTCGCGGCATTGCGCGGCCTGCGGGCCGGTGGTGTGCTCGTGATCGACGGCGACGCGCGGCCCGACCACCCCGACCCGTCGGCCTACGACCCGCATCGCGACGTCGTGGCCGAGGGAGTGGCGAGGGCTACGCGCGTGGCGCTCGACGCGCTCATCGATGTGGAAGGGGCGGAATGACCGAAGTGTGGCGAAAAGCGGCTCACGAGCTGGCGAGCACGCTGGCGGCGGACGCTGCCGAGCGTGATCTGGCCGGACATCTCCCCGTCCACGAAGTCGGCCTGCTGCGCGAGTCCGGGCTGCTGTCCTTGCTCGACACCGCCGGCTGGGCGGCCGCGAACGAGGCCACCCGCGTCGTCTCCGCCGCGGACGCGTCGGTCGGCCATCTGCTCGGCTACCACTACCTGCAACTGTGGCGCACCGGCCTGTTCGGGCCGCGTGCGGCGAGCGAGCCCGGCTGGTTCTGGGCGGGCGTGAGCAATCCGCTCGACGCCGCCCTGCTCCTGACCCCGGCCGACGGCGGGTTCACCGTCGAGGGCACCAAGACCTTCGCGACCGGCGCGGCCGTCGCCGACCGCCTCGTGGTCAGCGCGACCAGGACCGACAACGGCGAGAAGCTGACCTTCGTCGTCGACGCGCGGACCGACGGGATCACCTTCCCCGGTGACTGGGACAACATCGGCCAGCGGCTCACCGCGAGCGGCGCGGTGCGGTTCGAAGCCGTCCGCGTCGCGCACGACGACGTGCTCGGTGCCCAGCCGGAGGACCAGTCCGATCCGAAGGTGCCCCGGATCTCCCTGGCGGCGATCGGGTTCCAGCTCATGCTGGCGCAGGTGTACGTCGGGCTCGCGTTCGGCGCGCTCGACGCGGCGGCCGTCTACACGCGGGAGAGCGCCCGGCCGTGGACACTGTCCGATGTGGACAAAGCGACGCAGGATCCGTACACCCTGGCGGGCTACGGCGAGCTGGTCGCGACGGCGCGAGCGGCCGGATTCGCCGTCGACGCGGCGGTTTCCGCGCTCGGCGAGGCCGACGAGCGCGGCTTCGACCTGACCCCGGCCGAGCGTGCCGAAGCGGCGATCGCCATTTCGTCGGCGAAGATCGTGGCGAGCCGGGTGGCCGTCGAAACCACGAGCAAGGTCTTCGAGTTCACCGGCGCGCGGGCCACGGCGACCAAGTACGGCTTCGACCGCTTCTGGCGCAACGCCCGCACGCTGACCCTGCACGATCCCGTGACGTACAAGGCACGCGAGGTCGGCGACCACTTCCTCAACGGCATCCCGCCGTGCCTCTCGGGGTACAGCTGATGACGCTGCCGATCCTCGCCGACAGCGTCCGCCTCGACGACGAAGGCGTGCACATCCTCGACCGCCGGGTCTTCCCGTTCGAGCGGGAATGGGTGCTCTGCCGGACCTCGGAAGAGGTCGCGGTCGCCATCGAAGACATGGTCACGCAGTCGTCCGGGCCGTATTTCGCCGCGCTGGGCGCGATGGTGCTCGCCGCGCGCGAGGCGTCCGGGCTCCCGGATCCCCGGGCCTACCTGCGGCGGGCGGGGCAGCGGATCGTCGCGACCCGCAAGACCAACAACCATCTGCGCAAGGCCGTCGCCGCCGTTCTGTCCGAAGTGGACAAAGCGACGGGCGACCTCGTCGAGGCCGCGGCGGCCGGGGCACGAGCGGGTGACGAGTTGTACCGGTCGCGCAGCCGCGCGCTCGGCGAACACACCGCCGCGTTGGTGCCGGACGGGGCGACCGTGCTGACCCACTGCTGGGCGGATCTGTACCTCGTCGACTTCGTGCTCGCCGCACGACGGCGGAGCAAGGAGTTCTCCTTCTTCTGCACGGAAACCCGGCCGTACCTGCAGGGCGCGCGGCTGACCGCCGAGACGCTCACCGAGATGGGCGCAGACACTCGGCTGATCACCGACGGCATGGGTGCCGCGGTGCTGGCCTCAGGTGAGGTCGGAGCGCTGGTGACCGCGGCCGACCGCGTCACCATGGACGGCCACGTCGTCAACAAGATCGGCACGCTGGGGCTCGCGGTGGCGGCGGAGGCGTTCGGCGTGCCGTTCCACGCCATGGTCCAAGCGCCCGACCAGGCCGCGCCGACCGGCGCCGACGTGCCGATCGAATACCGCGACGGCGACGAGGTGCTGAGCGCGCTCGGCCACCGCGTCGCCGGTGAACGCGCCCGGGGGCACTATCCGGCTTTCGACGTGACACCACCGCGTTTCGTGACCACGGTGGTGACCGACCGCGGGGCCTTCGAACCAGGACTGCTCCGCGAGTACTACGCAGAAGGGGAAGCGAACCAGTGACCGCAACGCTGACCGCCCGTTGGGTGGTCCTCGACATCGAGGGCACGCTGACCGCGACCAGCTACGTGCACGTGACCCTCTACGACTACGCGCGCCCGCGGCTGGGCCCGTGGATCGACGAGCACCCGGAAGATCCGGAGGTCGCCGCCGCCGTCGCCGAGATCAAGGAACTCGGCGGGCTCCCGGCGGACGCGTCCACTGTGGACGTCGTGCGGGTGCTGCACGGCTGGATGGACGCGGATCGGAAGATCGCGCCGCTGAAGACGTTGCAGGGCCTCATCTGGCAGCGCGGGTACGCCGAGGGCGACCTCACGACGGAGTTCTTCGGCGACGTCGCCCCGGCGCTGCGGTCGTGGCACGAGTCCGGGCTGCGGCTAGCGGTGTTCTCGTCCGGTTCGGTCGCGGGGCAGATCGCGTCGTTCTCGCGGACCACCGACGGCGACGTCACCGGCTTGTTCGAGCGGCATTTCGACACCGTCAACGCCGGGCCGAAACGCGAGGCGCCGTCGTACCGCGCGATCGCCTCCGCGCTGGAGGCCGAACCGGGTGACATCGTGTTCTTCTCCGACGTCCCGGCCGAACTCGACGGGGCTGCCGCCGACGGCTGGCAGACCGTCGGGCTCGCCCGCGAGGGTGAACCGTTCGGCGACGCGGATTTCGGGACACACCGGACGATCCGGACGTTCGACGAGATCAAGGTCGTCCCTCGATGAGTGTGCTGGAACTCGCGGGACGCGCGCTCGCCGAGGAGTCCGCCCGGTTCGCCGGGCTGGGCTGGATGCGGGGCACGTCCGGCAACCTCTCGGTGGTGCTCGGCCGTGACCCGCTGCGAGTCGCGGTCACCGTCAGCGGACGGGACAAAGGCGAGCTGACCAGCGACGACGTCGTGTTGGTCGGGGAGGACGGGCTGGCCGTCGCGGACCAGCCGCATCCGGACAAGGTGCCCTCGGCCGAGGCGGGACTGCACGCCCGGATCGCGGCCGTGTCGGGCGCGGGCGCGGTGATCCACGTGCACGCGCTCGCGCCGGTGGTGGCCGCCGAGCACTGGCCGGACGGCGTGGAACTGCGCGATCTGGAGATGCTCAAGGGTTTCGGCCGCGCCGCGCACGACGATCTGGTGACCATCCCGGTGATCGCCAACGGCCAGGACATGCGCGTCCTCGGCGACGCGTTCGAGGCCGGGTTCCGGGCGGACACGCCGGCGGTGATCGTCGCGCGGCACGGGATCTACGTCTGGGGCGATGACCTGCGCCACGCGCGTCATCGCCTGGAATGTTTGGAGTGGTTGCTCCGGTTCCGGGTAGAGACAAGACTCGTGGGAGAGGAAAGGGGAGTGCGATGACCCTGCTGACCGTATGGCCGGACGACCGGCCCGGCGAGATCGCGCTCAGGACCGAGGATCCGGCCGTGATCACCGGGGAACTGGGGCGGCTCGGCGTCCGGTTCGAACGGTGGGACCTCGTCGAGGACCTGCCGCGCGAAGTGACGCCCGAGCAGGTGCTGGCCGCCTACGAGGAGCCGATCGCCAAGGTCTCGGCGGCCGAGGGCTACACGTTCGTGGACGCCGTCCGCATGACCCCGTCCGACGAACCCGGCTGGGCGGACACAGCCGCCGAAGCCCGGCAGAAGTTCCTCGCCGAGCACACCCACGACGACGACGAAGACCGCTTCTTCGCGCGCGGGTCCGGGGTGTTCTATCTGCACGTCGGGGGCAAGGTGTACGCGGTGCTGTGCGAGGCGGGGGACCTGCTGAGCGTGCCCGCGAACACCACGCACTGGTTCGACATGGGGACGCGGCCCGACTACGTGTCCATCCGGTTCTTCCACGACGACGGCGGGTGGGTCGGTGACTTCACCGGCGCGACGCTGGCGGGGGACTTCCCGGGGTTCGACGAGCTGACCGCCGGGCGTTACTGAGGACCGCGTGTCATGAAAGGGTCGTTCAGGACGTTTTGTGTCCTGAACGACCCTTTCATGACATATCCGGATGCCAGGAACGGTCCTTTCCTGGCAAAATTCGCAAGGAAAGGACCGTTCCTAGCGCGCGCCGCCGGGGTCGATCAGGCCGGTGCCCAGAGGGCGGGCACGTTCGGCGGCTCCCAGCCGGCCAGCGACCGGTGGCCCTGCCGGCACACGTACGCCGTGCCGTTGTAGGTCACCCTGGCGCCGGTGGCGTAGTCGACACCGGGCTTCCAGGCGTCCGACGGCACCGAGGTGGTCGTCGTCGGCGTGGTGGTGGTCGTCCGGGTCGTGGTCGTCGGACTGGTGGTCGTGGTCGTGGTTCCCGTCGTCGGTGTGGTCGTGGTCGTCGGCGGGGTGCCACCGCCACGTGGGTTGTCCGACGCGATCGCGTACGTCGTCCCGCCGAAGGTGAAGGTGAAGTTCGACGGCGACGCGATCGGCATGTAGTAGTTCAGCCGGATCTCGATCGTGGCGCCCGGGGCGATGGTCTGCCAGCTGGGCACGGTCACCGCGACGTGCTGGAAGTCTCCCTTCATTCCGCCGACGTTGGGCCCGCTGTGGCCCTTGCTCGTGACCGTCAGGCCGAAGCCGGACTGGTCGGACATGCTGCCGGGCGCGCTCGTGCCGTAGTCGAACTCGATCTTCGTCCCACCGGGGATGGTGGTGGTCGAATTGTTGGTGATGCGCATCCGCGGGGTGATCGGGTAGTTCGCGTCGCCCAGTGCGAATCCGGTCAGGTTGATGTGCGCGTTCAGCACCGACGAGGGCGCGGGACGCGGCGACTTGGCGTTGCCGTACGGGGCGGCGCCGCGCAGGCCGTCGTTGATCTTGGTGATCAGCGTGTCGCCCATGAAGTACTGACCCTTGGCGCTGTCGAAGGCGTAGTCGCCCGCCAGCTCCCAGATCATGATGCCGCCGATACCCTTGTCGGCCACGTACTTGGCCTTCGTGGCGAGCGACTCTTCGTCCTCAGTGGACAGGAACACCTTCTTGTCGTTGTTCCACAGCCACGGCGTCACCATCGTGTTGTCGTAGAACCTGTTGTAGGAGCCGGAGAGCCGGTCCTTCGGGTTGTTCTTCGGGTCCAGCCCGTACTTCTCCAGGTAGTCCGGGGTGATCTCGTTCTCGAGGTTCTTCGCGTGCCACATGGGGTTCGCGCCCGCCGGCACCTCGGCGCCAGTCAGGCTCATGTCGTGCCAGAGGTTGTCGATGCCGATCGCGCCGTTGCCGCACGGCACCGTCGAGCCGACCTGGGATCCGGTTCCCGGTGGACACTGCTTCTGGTCCGGTAGTGGAGCGGTACCCCACAAACCGTTCGTCCCGCCGGAAACGCCTTGCCAGCCGCGGGTGTAGAACCCGACGCCGATGTTGATCCGGCCTGCCTGCATGGCACCGCGGAAGTAGTGATACGCCCAGTCGGTGTTGAGATAACCCTGCCCGTCGTACTGCGGGGTCGTGTACACCTGCCAGTGCGCGAGTTCCGCGTCCTTGCCGTTGTCGTAGAGCGCGGCGTTCGGCCCGGCGAACTGGTTCCACGCGCCGTGCAGGTCGTAGCTCATCATGTTGGCGTAGTCGAGATACTGCGTGACGCCGTAGACCTCCTGGCCGCGCAGCAGCCAGCCGGACGCGGGGACGGCCGCGGTCAGCAGGTAGTGCTTGCCGTCGGCGGCGCCGGCCTGGTCGATCTTCTGACGCAACGTGCGCATCAGGTTCTCGTAGCCCGCCCAGAGGGTGCCCCGGTTGGACTGCGCGATCCAGTAGTCGTCCGGGTTGCCGGCGTAGTTCGCCGACGTCGCGTACTCGTAGTCGATGTCCGCGCCGTTGAATCCGTAGTCGCGCAAGAACTTCACGACGGAATCCGCGAAGGTGTCGATGCTGGCCTGGCTTTGCGTCATCTTGTAGAACCCGCCCGACGCGTTACGCGTGCCGTCCGGGTTCAGGAAGCCGCCGGTCTCGGCCCAGCCGCCGATCGAAACGAGCGTCTTCACGTTCGGGTACTGCTTCTTGTACTTGTTCAGCAGATTGAAATGTCCCTTGTAGGGCAACGAGGGATCCATCTCGGCGCCGGGTACGCCCGGCCATTCCATGCCGATGGACTCGTTGTTCGGGCCCGGGGCGCCGACCGACACCTTGTTCTGCGCGTCGACATGCGCGAACGCGTAGTTGAGGTGGGTGACCTTGGTCCACGGGATGTTGTTCGCCAGATACGCGGGCGCGCCGTTCTTTCCGGTGCGCCAGCTGGTGAAGTAGCCGATCACGCGGCGGGAATGCCCTTCTCCCAGGGATTCCCGGCCGTTCGTGTCGTAGACGGTGCAGTAGGGGGTGTCGACGCCGGGTGTCCGGTACAGCCCGTCGGGACGACAGTCCTCGTGGCCTGCCGCGCTCGACGTGGACGGGGTGATGACGACGATCATGAGTCCGGCCAGCGTGATGAGCGACGCCAGCAGGGGGAGTAGTTTCCTGGTTCTCCTTGGCACGCCGAACCTCCGACAGTGGAAGATGGCCCTCGGTCACAGCAGCTTGAGCCGCGGACCTGGCGCGCGTCAATAGGTGTAGACCAATTTCCATCCTGTGCCGTACGGCGGAGCGTACCTGTGGTTCGTCAGGTCCGGCTTTGCCGGGACGGACCATAGTCCCGGCTACATCAGGATCGTGTTATGCCGCCGTTTCCCGTATCAGGAAGGAAAACTCGTTCCCGTCGGGATCCGCCATCTCCACCTGCCCGTCATCCCCGGCGCCGAGCCGGGCAGCGCCGAGCGAAACCAGCCGCTCCACTTCGGAAAGCGGTCCGGTCAGAACGAAACGCAGCCGGTTCGGTCCGGTCTTCGGGGTGAACGGCGGGCCGCCCCAGGTGATCTTCGGACCACCGTGCGGCGAGCGGATCGCGGTCTCCTGGTCCTGGTCCCACACCAGCGGCCAGCCGAGCGCCTTGCTCCAGAAGTATCCGACCTCCTGGGAACCGTCGCTCGCGATGGCGCCGACGAAACCGCATTCGGCGAGGAAGTCGTTGCCCGGCTCGATGACGCAGAACTCGTTGCCCTCGGGGTCGGCGAGCACGACGTGCGTCTCTTCCGGGAGCTGGCCGATGTCGATGTGCCGTCCGCCGAGTTCGAGCGCCTTCGCGACCGTCCGGCGTTGGTCTTCCAGCGACTCGCTCGTCAGGTCGAAATGCATCTGGTTCTGGCGGGTCTTCGGTTCGTCGCTGCGTACGAAACTCAGCCGGAAACCGGTGTCCTCGATCGCCGGGCCGAGCAGTCCGGTCCAGAACCGTTCGAGAGCGCGCGGATCGTGCGCGGCGATCCGGAGCGCGTGCAGGGTGGCGGCCATAAGCGACGCTAAGAGCGACGACGACCGGCACGCAACCCGATTAACGCGTGATCAGAGACGGAACTCGCGTGATCAGAGACGGAACGACTCCAATCACGCGAGTCACGCCTTCAATCACGCGAGTCACGTCTTCGGAACGGTCAGCAGGAGACGCCGGGCCGTCCGTTCTCCACCCGCGCGGTCAGCGTCCGCAGGAACGACGGATCCCCGTCCGCCGTCACGCGAACGTCGTACCAGCCGCCGGAAACCGGCCAGTCCACCGTGACCGAACGCCCCGCCCCGACGCGCACGACCCGCGTGAAGCGAGAAGACGACAGGCGCAGCGTCAGCGCCGAAGTGCCCGAGTTGGACAGCTTGAACTCGACGCCCGAACGCCACGTCAGGAACCGTGTCCGGACATCGACGCCGGCGGCGGCCCCGGACCGGCTCCCGCGCAGTTCCCACCACGCCCGGTTCGGCCCCTGGACGACGACGCGGTACTCGTCACCGGCGAGCTTCACGAGCTCCGGCGCCTCGCCGCGCACGTCGCGATGCGCGGGCTCGGCGAACTCGCCCTTGTACGGGTACAGCGCGAAATGCGCCGAAGACGAACCGCTGTTCGCCAGCGACAGTGCCAGATTCCCCGACTTGTCCACCGCGCCCGACACCGAAACCTGGTACGGCAGCGGACGGGACGGCCGGTTGCCGGGTTCGGCCACGGGCAGGCTCTGCTCCGCCGGGGCGGACGGCCGCCAGCGGCTGATCGGCGCGGGCACCGGGCCGGGCCGGTTCACCCGCGGCTGACGTCCGGCGCGCGAGAAGTCGAAGGCGCCGGTGAGGTCGCCCGCGACGGTCCGCCGCCACTTGCTGATGTTCGGCTCGGCGATCCCGGTCCAGCGCTCGAGGAACCGCAGCACCGAGGTGTGGTCGTACACGGTGGAATCGACGTGGCCGCCGATCGACCACGGCGAGACGACCGTCATCGGCACCCGCGGGCCGAAGCCGAGCGGCTGGCCGTTGAAGTGGTCCGCGTCGTTCGCCGCGTTCCCGGGCGGCATCGGTGGCGGGACGTGGTCGAAATACCCGTCGTTCTCGTCGAAGTTGATCAGCAGCACCGTTTTCGACCATGTCTCGCGGTCGGACGCCAGCGCGTCGAGCACGCGGTAGATCAGGTTCGCGCTGCCGACCGGAGTGGACGCGCCAGGGTGCTCGGAGTCCTTCGCGGACGGCACCAGCCAGCTCACCGCGGGCAGGCGCCGCGCCTGGATGTCCGCCTTGAGGCGGGTCACCAGTGTCTCCGGCTCGCTGCGGTACATGGCCTTCTCGAACAGATTCCGCTCGGCGGGCGTCAGCGTGGCGACTCCGGCGTCGAACTGCGCCAGCAGTTTCGCGCGCTCCTCGGCGGTCTTCTTGGGCAGCGCGTCGTAGAACTCCTCGGTGGTGCGGAACTTCTCTTCGACCGAGGCGAGGATCTTCGTGCCGACCTTCTTGAACGGCACGAAGTACTCGACCGCGTTGTCGGTGAAGTTGTCCCACTCCTGGTAGATCTGCCACGGCACCCCGGCGGCTTCGAGGCGCTCCGGGTACGTCGTCCAGTCGTAGCCCTTGTGGTCGTAGGAGTACGCCGCGTTCGTGACCGCGCGGTTGGTCGTGCTGCCCGGTTCGAAGCCCGTCGTCCCCGTCCACAGGAAGTTCCGGTTCGGGTTCGTGGAGCCGAAGATCGAGCAGTGGTAGGCGTCGCAGATGGTGAACGTGTCCGCGAGTTCGTACTGCAGCGCGATGTCGCGGCGCTCGTAGTAGGTCATCGTGGCGGGCGTCTTCGCCGCGATCCAGCCGTTGTTCCAGCCGCGCGCCCACGCCTTGCCGCTGCCGTTCCAGCTGTGGTCGAGGTCGCCGAGGTACTGGATGTCGTCCGCGTTCCGGCCGGCGAGTTCGGCCGCCTTGCGCACCGAGAACGGCAGCACCGTGCCGCCGGCGGGATTCGGCTGCTCGAACACCGATCTCCCCGACGGCAGTTCGAGCGGACGCGGGTCGGAGAAGCCGCGGACACCGCGCAGGCTGCCGTAGTAGTGATCGAACGACCGGTTCTCCTGCATGAGCACGATCACGTGCTCGATGGCGTCGAGCCCGCCCCGCCGCATGGGTTCGGCCATGGCGGCGTGCACGGACGGCGGGAGAAGCGTGGTGGCGGCCGCGGCGCCGGTGGCGCCCAGCAACGTACGGCGTGACAGTTCAGGCATGCCGGAACCTTGTCCCAGGAACATGAACGTCACAAGAACCGAACAGGTCGACTCGGCGTCGTAGCCGGGTGGTGACACCGCGTCGATCCGCCGTTCCGGGCTTGGTCCCGGGCCGTCACTGTGTTTAGAGTATGCCGCCCGTACGAACCCCTGGATGGCCGTGTTTCCTGATCATCACAACGAAAACGAGAGTGGGGGAGACCCCGCCAGACCGGTGTTCGTCGACCCCAGCGGCCGTCGCCGCACCGTCATCCGGCGGATCGCGATCGGTGCCTGCGCGGTCGTCGTCGGTTATGGGATCCTTCTCACGGCGGCGCTTTTCGGGGCGCCGACCCTGCCTTCCGCGTTGATCCCCGCTCCGCCGCCCGCGCCGTCGGCGACCACCGAGGCGCCGTCCGAGACGACTTCGTCCGGCCCCAGGCCCACGTCTTCGCGAACCGGATCGACCGATTCGCCCGCCACCGAGCGTGCGCCGGCGGACACGAGCGCCGGCCGGACCCCGCCGGTGAACCCGGTCTCGACCGGGGCGACGCCGCCGGGGCTCACGAGCACCTCCTCGCCGGGGATCGACCGCCGCAACAGCCGCGCGCCCGACGTCCCGCCAGGACAGACGAAGACCGCGCCTCCCGGCAACGGGCACTGACCCCGGAGGAAACCCCTTGTCCCACCATCGGCGGTTGCCGCCGCCCAAGGCGCATTGGGCGCTGCTGGCGACCCTGCTGTTCGCCGTCACCGTCCTGCTGGGATTGACCGCCCTGGTCGGCGGCGGGTTCGCCGCCGACGGGACACCCAGGACCGTGGCCGCGACGCAGGTCCCGGCCGCGGTACGCGACGGCGGCCCGATCATCGACCCTCGTGGAGCCGAGCCCGTCACCTCCCGGCTCCAGCCCAAGACCGTGGCGCTCACCTTCGACGACGGTCCCGATCCGGAATGGACGCCGCGGGTCCTCGACGTCCTCGCGCGGCACGGGATCCACGCCACGTTCTTCGTGACGGGCGGACAGGTGACGCGTCATCCCGGGCTGACCGCGGACATCGTCCACCGTGGTCACGAACTCGGGAACCACACCGCCACCCACACCGACCTCGGCGCGGCGGGCGACGTCCGGGCGCAGATCGAACTCCGGGCCACCGACCTCGCCATCGCCGGTGCCGCCGGGACGGGGACCTCCCTGGTCCGGCCGCCCTATTCCTCGACCGCCGACGCCGTCGACGACGCGGGCTGGCGCGCGGCGAGCCGCCTCGGCGGCGAGGGCAGGCTGATCGTGCTGTCCGAACTCGACTCCCAGGACTGGCGGCGGCCCGGTGTCGACGCCATCTCCGCCGCGATCACCCCTCGGACGGACGACGGCGCCGTCGTCCTCCTGCACGACGCGGGCGGAGACCGTTCGGAGACCCTCGCCGCACTCGACCGCGTGATC
Organism: Amycolatopsis japonica; assembly: GCF_000732925.1. Lineage (NCBI taxonomy): Bacteria > Bacillati > Actinomycetota > Actinomycetes > Pseudonocardiales > Pseudonocardiaceae > Amycolatopsis > Amycolatopsis japonica. Next base: position 5,436,354 of record NZ_CP008953.1, on the reverse strand, counting down.
CCCGAGCTCAAGGCCAAGGGCTGGCGGTTCGACACCGTCAGCGGGGCCGCCGGGCTCACCGGGACCACGGCCGGAGTGGACGGGCTCACCCGCTTCGGCGGCTGGCTCCTGATCGCCGCCGTCCAGACGGGCGAAGCCCTCTCGACGGCACTGGGCTGGCTGCTCGTCGCGGCGAGTGTGCTCGCCCTCCTGCGCACCGTCCTGGTCCTTCTCACCACGGCGATCCACGTCAGACGGGGCAGGGCCGCGCCCTCGCGCCCGCCGGTGCGGGAGCCGGTGACCGTGATCGTCCCCGCCTACAACGAAGAGGCCGGGATCGAGGCGACCATCCGCTCGATCCTCGCCTCCGACCACCATCCGACCTGGGTGATCGTGGTCGACGACGGGTCCACCGACGGCACCGCCGACGTCGTCGAGCGGCTCGCCCTGCGCCGCGTCACGCTGATCCGGCAACAGAACGCGGGCAAACCGGCCGCGCTCAACACCGGTCTCGCCGCCGCCCGCACCGAACTGGTGGTCATGGTCGACGGCGACACCGTGCTCGAACCCGGCACCGTGGGCGCGGTGATCCAGCCGTTCGCTGACCCTTCCGTCGGCGCGGTCTCGGGCAACGCCAAGGTCGCCAACCGCGGCGGCCTGCTCGGCCGCTGGCAGCACATCGAATACGTCATCGGCTTCAACCTCGACCGGCGGATGTACGACGTCGGCGAGTGCATGCCGACGGTGCCCGGCGCGGTCGGGGCCTTCCGCCGGTCGGCGGTGCTCGCGCTAGGCGGCGTCCCCGAGGACACCCTCGCCGAGGACACCGACCTCACGATGGCGCTGGAACGCGACGGCTGGCGGGTGGTCTACGAACAGGAGGCCCGCGCCTGGACCGAAGCACCAGCGACGCTGGGGCAGCTGTGGAAACAGCGCTACCGCTGGTGCTACGGCACGCTGCAGGCGATCTGGAAGCACCGGGGCGCGGTCGTCGCCAAGGGCGCGGCGGGCAGGCTCGGCCGCCGTGGCATCCCTTATCTGCTGCTGTTCCAGGTGGCGTTGCCCGTGCTCGCGCCGTTCGTCGACGTGGCCGCCCTTTTCGGCGTGCTGACCGGGGACTGGAAGACGGCCTTGCTGTACTGGTCGGTGTTCCTGCTGCTGCAACTCGTCCCGGGCGTGATCGCCTTCCGGCTCGACCGGGAATCGCTGCGCCCGCTGCTTTTCCTTCCGCTGCAACAGTTCGTCTACCGCCAGCTGATGTACCTCGTGGTCATCCAGTCGGTGATGACGGCGCTGGCCGGCGCCCGGCTGCCGTGGCACAAACTCGATCGCCTCGGCCAGAGCGCTCCACCGAGGTCACTTGTGGACGCTGAGTGACCGTCCGGCGGGGTGGCACCGCCGGAAGGCCGCCTGCGCGGTAACCTCACGAGCACCAAGACCGCAGACCCTTGAGGAGGGCCCGTGTCGGCAGGGCAGATCGCCGCGCTGATCGCCGCAGGAGCATTCGTCGTACTCGTCGTGCTGCTGGCGATCGTGCTGTTCAAGCTCGGCCGGACCCTGGACGAGGCCACGATCGCCATCCGCAAGGCGCACGAGAACACCGACCCGCTGCTGATCGGCGCGAACGAGACGATCACGCACGTCAACACGCAGCTGGAGCGGGTCGACGGCATCACGGCCAACGCGCAGGCCGTCTCCGGCAACGTGTCCGCGCTGTCGTCGGTGTTCACCGCGACGCTCGGTGGTCCGCTGGTGAAGACGGCCGCGCTGTCCTACGGCCTCAGCAAGGCCATCAAGGCCCGCCGGAAGAAGGCGGAAGCGAAAGCCTCCCGTCCGGCGAGGAAGCGGGGCCGCAAATGAAGCGCCTGTTCTGGCTCGGCGTCGGCGTGGTCGCCGGGGTCGCCCTGTCACGCAAAGCGACGGAAACCGCTCGCCAGGCCACGCCCGCGGGGTTAGCCTCGAACCTGGGCGACGCCGTGCGGGAACTCGCGGGCGCCGTCGGTTCGTTCGGCGCGGAGGTCCGCGCCGGGATGAGCGAGCGGGAACAGGAGTTGCACGACATGGTGTCCGAACGGACCGGCTTGAGCACGGCCCCCGTGACCGAGGGCAGGCACGCGGCACAGTCGCGGCGCCCGGTCCGGCGAGCTCGCCGGGCGGAGGGCTGATCGGGTCGCGCCCGCGACCGGAAGATCCCCAGCCCTTCGCCGTTCCCGCCTGTCCGCATTCCCAGCGCCTTCGCGCGAGCCCGTATACAAGGACGATCCCGTGGAAACACACGAAATCACGAAGCGTTTTCTGAGCCATTTCGAGAACAAGGGACATACGCGCGTCCCGAGCGCGCCGCTGATCCTCGACGACCCGAACCTGCTCTTCGTCAACGCCGGCATGGTCCAGTTCAAGCCGTACTTCCTCGGCGAGGCCCCGCCGCCGTACCCGCGCGCGACCAGCGTCCAGAAATGCGTCCGCACGCCGGACATCGACGAGGTCGGCAAGACGACCCGGCACAACACCTTCTTCCAGATGGCCGGGAACTTCTCCTTCGGCGACTACTTCAAGGAAGGCGCCATCGAGGCGGCCTGGGAGCTGATCACCAAGCCCCAGAGCGAAGGCGGCTACGGCCTCGACCCGGCGCGCATCTGGGCGACCGTCTACGAGGACGACGCCGAGGCGGCGGGTCTGTGGAAGAAGCTCACCGGCCTGCCCGGCGAGCGCATCCAGTCCCGTGACGGCAAGGACAACTACTGGGACATGGGCGTGCCCGGTCCCGGCGGTCCGTGCTCGGAGATCTACTACGACCGCGGCCCGGACTACGGCCGCGAGGGCGGCCCGGTCGCCGACGAGGACCGCTACATCGAGATCTGGAACCTCGTCTTCATGCAGGACGTGCGGGGCGACAAGAGCCCGAAGCACGGCCACAAGCCGATCGGTGAGCTGCCGAAGAAGAACATCGACACCGGGATGGGTGTCGAGCGGGTCGCGACGATCCTGCAGGGCGTCGAGAACGTCTACGAGACCGACCTCGTCCGCCCGGTGATCGGCCGCGCCGAGGAGTTCTCCGGCCGCCGTTACGGCTCCGACCACACCGACGACGTCCGCTTCCGCGTCATCGCCGATCACGCCCGCACCGGTGTGCTGCTCATCGGCGACGGCGTCACCCCGGGCAACGACGGCCGCGGCTACGTGCTGCGCCGTCTGCTGCGCCGCATCATCCGTTCCGCGCGCCTGCTCGGCGTGCACGAGCCGGTGCTGCCCGCCTTCGCCGCGGTCGTCCGCGACACGATGGGCCCGACGTACCCCGAGCTGGTGTCCGGTTTCGACCGCATCGAGGACGTCGTGCGCGTCGAGGAGGAGGCCTTCCTCTCCACGCTCACCAGCGGTTCGCGCATCTTCGACCTCGCGGCCGAGGAGACCAAGCGCTCCGGTGGCTCGCTGCTGGCCGGCGACAAGGCGTTCCAGCTGCACGACACCTACGGCTTCCCGATCGACCTGACCCTGGAGATGGCGTCCGAGCAGGGCCTGACCGTCGACGAAGAGGGCTTCCGCACGCTCATGAACGAGCAGCGGCAGCGCGCGAAGGCCGACGCGGCGTCGCGCAAGACCGGTCACGGCGACCTGTCCGAGTACCGCAAGGTGCTGGAGCAGCACGGCGAGACCGAATTCCTCGGTTACACCGACCTGCAGGCCGAGGCGAAGGTCGTCGCGCTGCTGGAAGACGGCGTGCCGGTCTCCCGCGTCGGCGCGGGCAAGAAGGCGGAGCTGGTCCTGGACCGCACGCCGTTCTACGCCGAGAGCGGTGGCCAGGTCGCCGACACCGGGGTGCTGCTCGGCGACGGCGTCGAGCTCAAGGTCCACGACGTGCAGAAGATCGTGCCGGGCCTGTTCGTGCACCGGGTCGAGGTGCTCGACGGCGAGATCGGCATCGGCGGCGCGCTGACCGGTTCGGTCGACCAGCACCGACGCCTGTCGATCGAGCGGTCGCACTCCGCGACGCACCTGGTGCACGCCGCCGTGCGCGGCGCGTACGGCAAGCGCGCGGCGCAGGCCGGTTCGCTGAACTCGCCGGGCCGGATGCGCTTCGACTTCACCACCTCCGGCGGGGTGTCGGCCGACGTGCTGACCGAGGTCGAGGAGGAGGTCAACGACTACCTCCAGACCAACGTCGAGGTGAACACCTTCGTCACCACGAAGGACAAGGCCCTCGAACTGGGCGCGGTCGCGCTGTTCGGTGAGAAGTACGGCAACGACGTCCGCGTCGTCGACATGGGCGAATACTCCCGCGAACTCTGCGGTGGCACCCACGTCGACCGCATCGGGCAGCTCGGCCTGGTGAAGCTCGTGGGCGACTCGTCCATCGGTTCCGGCGTGCACCGCGTCGAGGCGCTCGTCGGCACGGACGCGCTCAAGTACGTCCGCAAGGAGCAGCTGCTCGTCTCGCAGCTCGCGAGCACCTTCAAGGTGCCCTCGGAGCAGCTGCCGTCGCGGATCGACGACGTGCTCACCCGCCTCAAGAACGCCGAGAAGGAGATCGAGCAGCTGCGCACCCAGCAGGTGCTCGGCTCGGCGGGATCGCTCGCGGACAAGGCCGAGGACATCGGCGGGATCGCGGTCGTCGCGGAGAAGCTCGGCGAAGGCGTCGACTCGAACGGTCTGCGTGCGCTGGCTTCGGACATCCGCGGCAGGCTCGGCGACCGGCCCGGCATCGTCGCGCTGTTCGCCCCGCAAGGCGAGAAGGTCGCCTTCGTCGTCGCCACCACGAAGGCGGCGCAGGCGAAGGGCGTCGCGGCGGGCAAGCTCGTCCCGTCGTTCGCCGAGGCGATCGGCGGCCGTGGCGGCGGCAAGCCGGACATGGCCCAAGGCGGGGGTACCAACCCGGCCGGGGCCGACCAGGCCATCGCCTCCCTCCGCGCGGCGGTCGCCCAAGTTGGCTGACGACGCCCCTCAGCGGCGCCCGGATCGGCCTGGGGAGTCCGATCCGGGGCGCGGCAGGCGGCTCGGGGTGGATGTCGGATCCGTCCGGGTCGGGATCGCGCTCAGCGATCCCGACCCCATCCTCGCGAGCCCGCTCGTTACCCTCACTCGCGACGCTGCGGCCGACAAGGACGTCGACCAGCTCGTCGAACTCGTCACGGAACACGACGTGGTCGAAGTCGTCGTCGGCCTGCCGAGGACGCTCAAGGACCGTCACGGCCCGGCGGCCGAAGCGGCACTCGACTACGCCGGAAAGCTCGCCGCCAGGATCGCCCCGGTACCGGTGCGACTGGCCGACGAGCGGTTGACCACGGTGACGGCATCCAGGATGCTGTCGCAGCGTGGGGTGAAGGGACGTAAGCAACGTGCCGTCGTCGATCAGGCGGCCGCGGTCGAGATCCTGCAGGCGTGGATCGACGCGGTAGCGGCACATCGCGCACGGAAGGGCGACACATGACCGAGCCCCACGGCCGGCCCGAACGCCGTCAGGGCGGAAGACGACGGTTGCGGGAGCCTGAAGAGGCCATCCAGCCACCGGCCCCGCCACGTCGACGGCCCGAGCCCCAGCCGACGGGACGACGGCACATCCGCGAGGAGCCGCCCGTACGGCGTCCGGCGGAAGAACCGCCGCGGGCCCGCCGGTCACCGGAAGAGCCACCGCCGCGGGCCCGGCGCGCCGCCGACGAGCCGCCGCCCCGGGCACCGCGTCCGGCCCCGGCCAGGCGGGCTCCGGAACAGGCGGTCCCTCCGCCGCCTCCCGCGCCGCAGCGGCGGTCCCCCCAGCCGGGTGACCGGGGTATCGGCATGCCCGCCTACGCCGAGGACGAGACCCCCCGCCCCGGCCGCCGCAGGCGCCGCGAGGACGACGGTCCGCTCCCGGACGAGCGGCCGACCGACATCCTCCCCGCGATCCAGGAGGCGCCGCTGGCCCGGCGCCCCGGCGCGGCTCCTTCTTCGCCGCCTCAAGGCAGCGAAGAGGAATACAACGAGATCTTCGGCGACGACGCGTACGACGACTATGACGAGTACGACGACTACGAGGATTACGAGGAATACGACGACGAGGACCGTGCCGAACCGGAACGCATCGAGGACGAGCGCCCGGAACGTCAGGGGCCGCCGCCCAAGAAGCGCAAGAAGAAGCGCGCGCTGGGCTGGATCGCCGCGCTGACGGTGCTCGTCCTGCTCGCCGGCGGCGCCTACTACGGCTTCACCGAGATCTTCGGCTACGACGACTACGAGGGCGCCGGCGAGAGCGACGTCCTCGTCCAGGTGGAGAAGGGCGACTCGACGTCGGCGATCGGCAACCGGCTGCAGGCGGCCGGTGTGGTCGCCAGCGGCAAGGCGTTCGTGAAGGCGGGCGAGGACAACACCGCCGTCTCGCGGCTCCAGCAGGGCTACTACGTCATGAAGACGAAGATGTCCGGGGCCAGCGCGGTCGAGAAGATGATCGCCCCCGCGTCGAAGGTCGGCCAGGTCGAAATCCGGCCGTACACCCAGTTCCACGACATCACCCAGCCCGACGGCAAGGTGACGCCCGGGGTGTACACGTTGCTGTCCAAGGCTTCCTGCGCCGACCTGAACGGCACGAGCACCTGTGTGCCGGTCGAGGAACTGCGCAAGACGATCGAGACCGCGGATCTGGCGAAACTGGGCGTCCCGGCGTGGGCCATCGAGCCCGCGACGAAGGCCGAGCACAAGGACCGCCGCCTCGAAGGACTGATCGCCCCGGGTATCTACGACATCAAGCCCGGCTGGACGGCCGAAGAACTGCTCACCTACGTCGTGAAGACGTCGGCGGACCGCATCCTCAACGCCGGGCTGAGCGAGCAGTCGAAGGGCGAGGGGAAAACGCCGTACGAGACGCTCGTCATCGCGTCGATCATCGAACGCGAGGCGGTGAAGGCCGACTTCGGGAAGATCTCGCGGGTCATCTACAACCGGATCGACGAGAAGATGCGGCTCGAAATGGACTCGACGGTCAACTACGTCCTCGACCGGCCGACCCTGCTCACCAAACCCGAAGAACGGGAAAAAGCGGGCGCCTACAACACCTACAAGTCGGTCGGCCTGACCCCGACACCGATCGCGGTCCCGAGTGCGGAGGCCATCCAAGCCGCGCTGAAGCCGACGGCGGGGGAGTGGCTGTTCTTCGTCAAATGCGAGAAGAACGGGCTTTCCTGCTTCGCGGTGACCTTCGACGACCACCGGAAGAACCGGGATGACGCGGTGAGGCGCGGTGTCATCTGACCGCAAGGCCGCGATCCTCGGGAAACCGGTCGAACACTCGCTCTCGCCCGTGCTGCACGGTGCCGCGTTCCGCGCGCTGGGCCTGGACGGCTGGACCTATGAGCGGGTCGAGATGGACGGTCCCGGGCTGCCCGCGTTCGTCGACGGCCTCGGTCCGGAGTGGACCGGGCTCTCGGTGACGATGCCCGGGAAACGGGCCGCACTGGACCACGCCGACGAGGTCACGCCACGCGCGGCGGCGGTCGGCGCGGCGAACACGCTGGTGCGCCGGGAATCCGGCTGGCTGGCGGACTGCACCGACGTCGACGGCGTCACCGAGGCGCTGCGGATCGCGGGGGAGTACTCGCCCGGCCCGGACGACGCCGCCGTCGTTCTCGGTGCGGGCGGGACGGCAGCCGCGGCCGTCGTCGGGCTGGCCTCGCTCGGCGTGCGGACGGTCCGGCTCGTCGTGCGGGATCCGGCGCGGGCGACGGAAACGGTCGAGGCGGCTCAGCGGGCCGGGCTCGACGTCGAGGTCCTGCGCTGGGCCGAGGCCGACTTCGCGAAGCTCGCGGCGGATTCGGCGGTGCTGGTGAACACCGTGCCCCCGGACGCCGTGCGGTCGCATCTGGCGGAGCTGTCCGGGATCGGATGCGTCCTCGACGTCATCTACCACCCGTGGCCGACCGCGCTCGCCGAAGCCGTCGCCGAGCGGGGCGGGCGGCTCGCGACCGGGCTGGACATGTTGCTGCATCAGGCTTTCGGGCAGTCCGAGTACTTCACCGGGCAGCCGGCGCCGCGGGCGGAGATGCGGGACGCGCTGCGTGAGGCGACCGGCGGGATCCTTTCCCTGCCGATCGGCTGAGGTACATGAAGGCCCCCTTCCTTGCGTCTAGCGCAAGGAAGGGGGCCTTCATGTACCCAGAACAGGACCGGTGAGCGGAACCTTCTTCGGTGAAAGCGCCTGACAAGATCGCCTGGGTTCGATAATCTGGCCGACTGCCTTGAGGAAGGAACAAGGGGTCGATGCCTAAACCAGATCGAGACCACTACACCGAAGAAGACATCAACAACTCGTGGGTCGATGAGGCTCCGGTCATGAATTCCACCGTCACCCTGGCCGAATACGACCCGGCGTGGCCTGAGCTGTTCGACCGGGAAGCCAAGCGCATCAGGGGGATCCTGGGGGAACGCGCGCTGGTCCTGGAGCATGTCGGCTCCACGTCGGTGCCGGGACTGTGCGCGAAACCGATCATCGACATCATGCTGATCGTCGCGGATTCGGACGACGAGGACACCTACGTGCCGCAGCTGGAGGCCGAGGGCTACAAACTCGTCATCCGCGAGCCGGAGTGGGAGAAGCACCGCTGCTTCAAAGGGCCGGACACGAACATCAACCTGCATGTCTACTCGCCGGACAACGGCCAGACCGAGCGCTACCGCCTCTTCCGCGACCGGCTCATCGCGCACGAGGACGAGCGGAAGCTCTACGAGGCCAAGAAACGCGAACTGGCGTCGCGCACCTGGAAGTACATCCAGCATTACGCCGACGCCAAGAACGACGTGGTCGACGAGATCATCGAGCGGGCGCGCGCGGCCCAGTACGACGGGTTCGCGCGGCTCTACGCGGCGCACGCCGAGACCAGTAGCACCAACGCCCACTACGACCGTCCCGCCATCGTGGAACTGGCCGGGGACGTGGCGGGCAAGCGGGTGCTGGACGTCGGCAGCGCGGCGGGACATCTCAGCGCCCTGCTCGCCGAGAAGGGTGCGGACGTCCTCGGTGTCGACGCCAGCTCGGGCATGGTCGCCGTCGCCAGGGAGAAGTTCGGGCACGTCGCGAAATTCGAGGTGGCGGACGTTTCGCGGCCGATGCCCTTCGTGGAGGACGCCTCGATCGACGTCATCACGGCGTCGCTGGTGCTGCACTACCTGAAGGAGTGGGCGCCGGCGCTGGCGGAGTTCCGGCGGGTGCTCAAACCGGGCGGGCTCCTGGTGTTCTCGGTGCATCATCCGGGCGAGGACTGGCGGTGGTTCGAAAAGCGGAACTACTTCCAGCTCGAACTCCTGGAGGACGAGTTCCCGCCGGGGCAACAAGTCCGCTTCTACCGGCGGCCGTTGAGCTGGACGTTCGGCGCGGTGCGGGACGCCGGGTTCGCCGTCGACAGGCTCGTCGAGCCGATGCCGGACGAGGCGATCGCCGAATCGGACCCGCGGTGGTACGCGAAACTGCGGACCGAACCGCGGTTCCTGTACTTCCGGACCGTCCGGGAGCCCTGACCCCACGCCGCGTTTAGTCCTCTGGATGCGGTTTTTCCCTATCGCATTCAGAGGACTAAATGCGTGTCAGGCGACGTCGTCCCGCTTCGACAGGTCCCGGATCAGCGAAACGATCTCCCGGCTGACCGGCCGCAGCACCCGCAACCGTGAAAGCCCCACCAGCCGCGCGATCAGCGGCACCGTCCGTTCCACCAGGATCCGGCTGCGTTTCTGCCCGGCGGACCGGTCGTGGACCCAGAACAGCACGACCCCCATCTGGTACAGCCACAGCAGATCGGGCAGGTCGTCGCGCAGATCCGGGTCGAGTTTGACGTCGGAGTCGGCGATGACGTCGCGCATCAGGCCGACGGAGGCGTCCCGCGCCGGCGAAGACTCCTCGCTGAACGGGCTCAGCGGCGAGTCCGGGTCGGCGGCGTTGACGAAGAACTGGGTGCCGAAGCGGTGGTACGGCTCGGCGACGTCGAGCCAGGTGAGCAGGACGGTCTTGAGGCGGGCGCTGAAGTCCCGCTCACCTTCGATCGCCTGGCGCGCGTCCGTCAGGTGCGCCTTCGCGATCTCGTCGTAGAAACCCTGGATCAGCTGGTCTTTCGAGGCGAAGTAGTAGTAGGCGTTCCCGACCGACACGCCCGCTTCGGCGGCGATGGCCCGCATGGTCGTGCGGTCGTAGCCGTTCTCCGCGAACAGCCGCAACGCGGTCGCCACGATCAGTGACCTGGTTTCCTCACTCTTCGCCACCACTGCACGTTATCCGGTCAGGGCGCGGGGTGCGGAGCGGGCGCCGGGTAGCCGGGGTAGGGCGGCGGCACCGGCGCGGGCCGTTCGGTGGCGTGGCTGAGGTGCTTGCGCCGGATCCCGTTGAACACCAGCACGTTCCCGACGTGCATCACGCCGAGCACGAGTGCCACGGTGCCGACCTTGACCGACAGCATCTCGAAGACGTCGCGTGCGTCGAGGACGGTGTCGTCGCTGGTCAGGAACAGGGTCACGAAACCCAGGCTGACCAGGTAGAACCCGACGACGAGCAGCTGGTTCACCGAATGCGCCAGCGCTTGTTTGTCCTGGAAGACGTCTTCCAGGAACGTCTTGCCGTGCCTGCTCAGCGTACGCGCGACCAGCACGGTCAACGGCACGGTGATGACCAGGTAGAGCGCGTAGGCCATGACTACGGGTTGCATGGGGACCTCCTTTTGAACGTGTTCAAGAAGAACCGTAGCCCAGATTTTGAACGCGTTCAAGAGATGCTGTTCACCTGAACCTCACCCCAGCGGCTACGAGGGATGCGTAAGGTCGCCTCGAACTCTGGGAGGTAAGGAACGTGAAACGCATCGCCGCCGTGCTCACTTCGGGCGCCTTGCTCGCCGGGACGCTGCTGGCCGCCACACCGGCGGAAGCCGCCGCCGGGCGGAACGTCCGCTTCGCGACGTACAACGCTTCGCTCAACCGCGGGGCCGCCGGTCAGCTCGTGACCGACCTGTCGCAGCCGGGCAACGCGCAGGCGAACGAGGTCGCCGAGGTGATCCAGCGCAACCGGCCCGACGTGCTGCTGATCAACGAATTCGACTACGTGCCCGGCAACCGCGCCGCGGACCTGTTCCGCGAGAACTACCTGAAGCGCGGCCAGAACGGCGCCGCCCCGATCGATTACCCGTACGCCTTCACAGCGCCCTCGAACACCGGCGTCGTGACCGGTTTCGACCTCGACCGCGACGGCAAGGTCGGCGGCGGCAACGACGCGCACGGCTTCGGCCTCTTCGAGGGCCAGTACGGCATGCTCGTGCTGTCGAAGTACCCGATCGACACCAAGGGTGTGCGGACCTTCCAGAAGTTCCTCTGGAAGGACATGCCGGGCGCTCTGCTGCCCGACGACCCGGCCACCCCCGCGCCGAACGACTGGTACTCGCCGCAGGCGCTCGACGTGCTGCGCCTGTCGTCGAAGTCCCATTGGGACGTTCCGATCCGGGTCGGCCGCTCGACCGTGCACTTCCTTGCCGCGCATCCGACGCCGCCCACCTTCGACGGTCCCGAAGACCGCAACGGCACCCGCAACAACGACGAGATCCGCTTCTGGGCGGACTACGTGACCCCGGGCAAGGGCCGCTACATCCACGACGACCGCGGCCGCCGCGGCGGGCTCGGCGCGCACGAGAAGTTCGTCATCGCCGGCGACCACAACTCCGACCCGCTCGACGGCGACAGCGTCCCAGGCGCCATCTCACGCCTGCTGAACGCGCCGCGCGTCATCGAGACCCGGCCGGGGAGCGAAGGCGGCGTACGGGCCGCTCAGGACCAGGCGGGCGCCAACATCGGGCAGAAGGGCGACCCGTACTTCGACACCGGCGACTTCAACGACAAGGCGCCGGGGAATCTGCGGATCGACTACGTCCTGCCGTCGAAGGGCCTGTTCCCCTGGCACGCCGAGGTCTTCTGGCCGCTGCCCGATTCGCCGCTGGCCCGGCTCAACGACGCCTCGGACCACCACCTGGTGCGCGTCGACGTGTTCGTCCCGCGCCGGTAGGGCTCAGCGGGCGCCGAGCAGCGCCGCGCCCGGGCCGGTCAAGGTGGCCAGCCCGGTGCTCCGGCCGCTCACGGACAGGAGCAGGTCGACGAGCGGGCCCCGGACTTCCTCGGGGCCCGTTCCGCCGGTCCAGTCGGCGTCCGTGGCGATCAGCCGGAGATCCTTGCAACGTTTCTTCGCGCCCCAGAACGGGCTGACGAGCAGGTGCTCCAGCGCCGCGATGGCGGGCTTCTCCGGCATCGGGCGCGCGATACCGAGCGGGCGGGCGACGTCCTGGCCGTGGATGAGCACGTCGGCGAGCGGGTCGATCGGTTTGGCGCCGGGCGAACGGCGGGCCGATCCGGCGTCCTCGCGGATCTGGGCGACGAGTTCGGCGGGGGAGAACCGGGCGGCGTAGGCGATGGCCTGGTCGGTGTTCATCCGGTCCCAGTTCCCCTTGGCCTTCACGATGCCGGTGAGAGTGTCCTTGAGCCGGTTCCTGGTGGTCTGCGCGAGATGTCCCGCCATCGCGTGGACAGTCCACTCCGGACAGAGTGTCTTGGTGGACCAGTCCTCGTCCTCGAGCCCCTCCAGCAGTTCGGCGAAGCTCAGCCGCTCCGCTTCGGTCCAGGCCAGGATCCCGCCCTCGTGCATCCCGTTCCTCCGGTCACCGTTGTCCGAGCGCCTTGACCGCCTCTTCGGAGGCCTCCATGACGATCGTGTGGTAGCTCTCGATCCGCGAGACGATCGCCTCGCGCGGGCCCGTCAGCCAGGCCTCACTGCCATAGAACTCGCGTTCCTGCCGTTCGTGTTCTTCGAGAGAGCCGAATGCGCGGATCAGGTAGGCCTCTTCGTGTCCGTCCTCGGCGACCAGCGACCGTCCGAAGTCGACGACCCGCAGCCCCGCGCGCTCCAGCAGGGGAACGGACTCTTCGCGCATCACGCGGAGGAATTCCCCGCTCGTCCCGGGTTTCAACCGGTAGGTGCGGACTTCCAGGATCATGGTGGCCTCCCCGGGCATGGTTCCGGCGCCGACTCTAGCCTGGGGAGCATGAAGATCGCGATTCTCGACGACTACCAGGAAGTGGCGCTCGGTTTCGGGGACTGGGACTCCCTCGGTGCCGAGATCGAGGTGTTCACGAAGCCGTTCGCGGATCCCGCCGACGTGGTGGGCCGTCTGCGTGACTTCGAGGTCGTGGTGGCGATGCGCGAACGCACCCGCTTCCCCGCCGAAGTCCTCGACCGGCTGCCCGCGCTCAGGCTGCTGGTGAGCACCGGTCACCGCAACGCCGCGATCGACGTGGCCGCCGCCCGGCGCAACGGCGTGGTCGTCTCGTCCACCGGGTATATCGCGGCCCCCGCGGCCGAGCACACCTGGGCGCTGATCCTCGCCGCCGCGCGGAACGTGCCGGTGGAGTCGCGGAACATGCGCGACGGCGGCTGGCAGACCACCGTCGGCACGATCCTGGCCGGCAAGACGCTCGGGCTGCTCGGGCTCGGCAGGCTCGGCGCCGGCGCGGCCAAGATCGGCCAGGCGTTCGGCATGGAGACCATCGCGTGGAGCCAGAACCTCACCCAGGAGAAGGCCGACCCGCACGGGGTGACCGCGGTGTCGAAGGACGAACTGTTCGCCCGCGCGGACGTCCTGTCGGTCCATCTGGTGCTCAGCGGCCGCAGCCGCGGGCTGGTCGGCGCGCCCGAACTCGCCGCCATGAAGCCGACGGCGATGCTGGTCAACACCTCGCGCGGACCGATCGTGGACGAGGCCGCACTGGTGGACGCCTTGCGCCGCAAGGAGATCGCGGTCGCCGCGCTGGACGTCTACGACGTGGAGCCGTTGCCGTCGGAGCATCCGTTGCGGACGCTGGACAACGTCGTGCTCACCCCGCACATCGGCTACGTCACCCGGGAGGCCTACGAGATCTTCTACCGCGACGCGGTCGAGGACATCGCGGCCTTCCAGGCGGGTTCGCCGATCCGTGTCATGGAGTAGAGCCGCGCAGCTCCGCCAGCACGGCGTCGGTGTAGGGCGGCCAGACCTCGGCCGCCCACGGGCCGAAGGCGCGGTCGGTGAGCGCGACGCAGGCGGCGCCGGCGTCGGGGTCGACCCAGAGGAAGGTGCCGGACTGCCCGAAGTGGCCGAAGGTCCGCGGCGAGCTCGACGAACCGGTCCAATGTGGACTCTTGTGGTCGCGGATCTCGAAGCCGAGGCCCCAGTCGTTCGGCTTCTGGTGGCCGAAGCCGGGCAGGACACCGGAAAGGCCGGGGAAGACCACGGAAGTCGCCTCGCGCGCCGTTTCGGCGGCGATGAGCTTCGGGGCCTGCAGTTCGGCGGCGAACGCGACCAGGTCGTCCACAGTGGACTCCGCGCCCGAAGCGGGGGAGCCGGTCAGCTTGGTCGCCTTCATGCCCAGCGGCTGGAAGAGCGCCTCCGCCTGATAGTCGGCGAAGGGGATGCCGGAATGCTCGGTGAGCGCGTCGGCGAGCTGTTCGAAGCCGGCGTTGGAGTACAGGCGCCGGTTGCCGGGCGCGGCCATCGCCTTGTGCTCGTTGAAGGCCAGGCCCGAGGTGTGCGCGAGCAGATGCCGGATCGTGGAGCCCTCCGGCCCCGCGGGGGTGTCGAGTTCGACGACGCCCTCTTCGATGGCGATCAGCGCGGCGTAGGCCGTGAGCGGTTTGGTCACCGACGCCAGCCGGTACACCTTCGTCGGGTCGCCGTGCGTGCCCAGCACGTCACCGGCGGCGGTCACCACGGCCGTGGCGGCGTTGTCCACCGGCCACTGTTCGATCCTGCGCACGCTTTCCATGCCAACACCCTACGAAGCCCGGGCCGGTCGGGGCGGCCCGGGCTTCGCAGGGATGGGGATCAGGCGTCGAGGTCGGTCGCCACCAGCTCGGCGATGGCGTCGACGGCCGCCTCGGCCCCCTCACCCTCGGCACTGATGATGACCTCGTCGCCGTAACCGGCGGCGAGCGTCATCAGGTTCAGCACGCTGCCGGCCGCGACCGGGTCACCGCCCGCCTTGGCGATGTGCACCGCGACGGGCTGCGCCGCGGCCGCCTTGGCGACCGTCGCCGCGGGCCTGGCGTGCAGGCCCACCTTGCTGGCCACGGTGACGCGTTTCTCCGGCATGTTCTTTCCCTTTCGTGCCTTTGGTTCTGCTGAGCTGAAACTACTTGACGGGCTTCGCCGCGGTGGCTTCGAGATCCGCCTCGATGGCGTCGTCCTCGCGGCCGGGGGTCCGCAGGTTCCACTTCTTGATCACGAACCGGAAGATCACGTAGTAGACGACCGCGTAGGCGAGACCGATCGGGATGAGCAGCCAGACGTTGCCGCTCGCCGCCGGGAGGCCGCTGTTGAGCGCGAAGTCGATCGCACCGGCCGAGAAACCGAAGCCGAGGTGGATGTCGAGCGCGTTCACCAGTGCCAGCGACGTACCGGTCAGGACCGCGTGGATCAGGTACAGCGGCCACGCGACGAACATGAACGAGAACTCGATCGGCTCGGTGATACCGGTCAGGAACGAGGTCAGCGCACCGGCGATCATCACACCGCCGACGATCTTCTTCTGGCTGGGCTTGGCGCTCTGCCAGATCGCCAGCGCCGCGGCGGGGATGGCGAACATGAAGATCGGGAAGAACCCGGTCATGAAGGTGCCGCGGGTCGGGTCGCCCTCGAAGAACTTCGTGAGGTCACCGCCGTCGAAGATGAACCACACCGGCACGTTCAGCAGCTGGTGCAGACCGACCGGGATCAGCAGGCGGTTGAGCACACCGTAGATACCGCCACCGACCACCGGGGCGCCGGTGACCGCTTCGCCCGCGGCCTGGATGCCGTCGTTGACCCAGTGGAAGACCAGGCCCAGCGGCACCGCGAGGACCATCAGGGTCACCGCCGTGATGATCGGAACGAACCGGCGGCCGCCGAAGAAGGCCAGGTACGGCGGCAGCTTGATGCGGTAGAACTTCTGCCACAGCAGGGCGGTGACCAGGCCGACGATCACACCGGCCAGCACGCTGTAAGGCCACTTCATCGGGTTGAGCATCAGGCCTGCGGGCTTCTCGGGGTTCCAGCCGGGCAGCTCGGAGAACGGCGCGAAGACCTGGAGGACGCTGGTGAACACGAAGAAGCCGACCACGGCGGCCAGCCCGGTCGCGCCGTCGCTCTTCCGGGCGAAGCCGACGGCGATACCCACCGCGAACAGGAGCGGGAGCCAGCTGAACAGCGAGTTGCCCGCCGCGCCGAGCACTTCGGCGACCTTGTCCCAGCCGAGGCCGTCCTTGCCGAGGAGGTCGGGTTGGCCGAACCTGTTGAGGAGCGCGGCGGCGGGCAGGGCGGCGATGGGGAGCATGAGGCTACGGCCGAAGCGCTGAAGCCCGGCCAGTCCCTTGCCTTTGCCCTTCGCCCCCTCCGCGGTGGTGGAGCTCATCGGGTACCTCCGTAGTGAGGATGTTGACCGGAATCCGGGGTGTTCCGGTCCAGCTGCATGGTGACCTGGTAGTGATCGCCCCGGTACCAGGAAGTCATGTCTTCGATCGGTTCCCCGTTGACGCTGGAGACCCGGCGGAAGACAAGAAGCGGACTGCCGGCGCGCATGCCGAGCAGGCGTGCCGTTTCGCGGTCCGCGGATTCGGCCCAGACCGTCTGCCACGCGTGATCCGGGCGCAGGTCGTACGACTGGGCGAGTTGGACGTACAACGATCGGGTGAGATCGAGGTCGAGCAGACCGGGCATCCGGCCCGCGTGATACCAGCCGCGTTCGACCGCCAGCGGCACCCCGTCGGCACGGCGGAGCCGGACCAGGTGGTGCGCCGGGGTCCCGGCGGCCAGGCCGAGGGCGTGCGCCGAGGGGGCGGGCGGGACCTCGGTGGCGGTCTTGACGACCTCCGTGGTCGGCGTCATCCCGCGACGGCGCATGTCCTCGGTGAAGGACATCAGGTAGAGCTGCAGTTCCATCCGCCTCGCGGCGGTGAACGTCCCCTTGCCGCGCACCCGCGACAAGAGCCCTTCTTCGACCAGCTTGCCGATCGCCGAACGGACCGTGAGCCTCGACACCTGATAGGTCTCGGCGAGGTCACGTTCCGAGGGGATCGGCGAGCCGGGGGGTAGCTCACGCTCCACCGTGCGGCGCAGAATCTCCCGCAGCTGGGCGTGCTTGGGCGTCGGTCCGTTGATCACACGGTCGGACGGCGGCAGCTGCGCCGAAGCGCTCATGACGGTCACCGTCCTTTCGGGCCGGTCTGTTCGGGTAACCCGTACTCGCATCTGGTCCGGAAGATTGGTACGTTCCGGTCTAGACCAATGATCCGATGGGGCAGGATGCTCCGTCGCACGAGCGGGTGTCAACCACCGTTACGCGTTCGTGGCCAGGGATCGGGTGCGAGTCGGCGAACGGCGTAGTACAGCTGGTTCGCATGTGGGAAACCGACAGGGAACAGGGAGACCGCGATGGCGGATGACAGGGCGGAAAAGATCCTCGCGGGGCTCGGCGGTGCCGAGAACGTCATCGAGGTCGAGGGGTGCATCACCCGGCTCCGGTGTGAGCTCGAAGACATGAGCCTGCTCGACGAAGCGGCGCTGAAGGCCGCCGGCGCGATGGGCGTCGTGCGCATGGGGGCCGGTGTCCAGGTCATCGTGGGCCCCGAGGCCGACAACATCGCCAGTGAGATCGAGGATCTGCTGTGAGTCTCGAGATCCTCAGCCCGGTGAGCGGCAAGACGACCGCTATGACCGAAGTGCCCGATCCGGTCTTCGCGCAGGCGATGGTCGGCCCCGGCATCGCGGTCCTGCCCTCGGGCGGGCGCCAGGACGCGGTCGCCCCGGTGGACGGGACGGTCGTCACGCTGCATCCGCACGCGTTCGTGGTGGCCACCGAGGACGGCCGCGGCGTGCTGGTCCACCTGGGGATCGACACGGTGAAGCAGAAGGGCGAGGGGTTCACCCTCCACGTCGTCAAGGGTGAGGTCGTCCGCGCCGGGCAGCCGGTCGTCGGCTGGGACCCCGACGCGGTCAAGGCCGCGGGCTACTCGCCGATCGTGCCCGTGGTGGCGCTCGACGCGAAGGCGGAAGTCCTTTCCGGACTGCTCACCGGCGGCGACGTCGAGGCGGGTGACCCGATTTTCACCTGGGACAGCTGAAAGCTCACGAAAAGGGTCCCTTTAGGACGGTGACAACGTCCTAAAGGGACCCTTTTCTTGTTTAGGCCGTGTCCTGTAAGTCTGTTCGATGGGCTTCGTGATCCAGGTGGTTCCTGGCGGTGCGGGCGGATCGGCCTCGTACCGGGTTGTACTCGGCCGCATCCGCCCGTGCCGTCAGGGGCCGCCTGGGCGCGAAGACCGCGAACAAGACTTGCAGGACACGGCCTAGGCCGTGACGACCTGGCCGTTGGTGACCTTGACCGCGATCGAGGGCAGCGGCTGGTCCGCAGGTCCCTTTTTGACCGCGCCGGTCGCGGCGTCGAAGATCGAGTTGTGGCAGGGACATTTCAGCTCCGCGCCCTCGGGGACGACCGCGCACCCCTGGTGCGTGCAGATCGCGCTGAACGCGGCCGCCGTGCCTTCGGCGGTCCTGGTGACGATGACGTCCTTGCCGTCGGCGGTCTTGGCGGCCTTCGCCTGGCCGACCTGGATGTCGGAGAGCGCGGTCAAGGTCTCGCCCGGCGCCGCGGCGGGCGGGGCGGCGGTCGAACCGGACGGCGTGCTGTCGCTTCCGCAGGCCGTGAGGACCACGGCCCCGGCGGCGGCACCGGCGACGGCGGCGCCGGTGGTCAGGACCTTGCGGCGGGAGTGGAGTTCGGCAGTCATGCCCATACACACGGTCCGGGCACCCATCCGGTTCAATTTCGTCGGCCATCGGGTGCCGGATTGAACCGCGAGGCCCTCTTTTCCGTGTTCAAAGGCATAGGGGAACCGAACACGCGGGAAAGAGATACGGACATGATCCGGTGGTTGTTACGGGCGGTGGTGGCGGCCGGCCTCCTCGGCTCGGCGTGGGTGCATTACGTCGTATGGCAGGACTGGGCCTCGGAAACGGCTGTGGTCGGCCCGCTCTTCCTGGTGAACGTCGTGGCGGGCGTGGTCATCGCGATCGCCGTCCTGGTCTGGCACCACTGGCTTCCCGCGCTCGCGGCGGTCGGCTTCGGCCTGGCCACGCTGGGCGCGTACGTGCTCTCGCTGACCACAGGGTTCTTCGGCGTCTCGGAACGCTTCACCACCCAGGCCGAGCTCTGGGGCCTGATCACCGAAGTGGCTTGTGTGGTCTTCGCCCTCCCGCTGCTCCTCAACCGCGAAAGCACGGATCGGTGAAGGAATTCGCGGAGGACCGGCTGATGCGGGCTCTGCACGACGAGCACGCGGCGGCACTCTGGTCCTACGCGCTGCACCTCACCAGCGGCGACCGGGTCCGCGCGGAGGACGTCGTCCAGGAGACCCTGCTGCGGGCCTGGCGCAACGCCAAGGTGCTCGACCAGACCGAGGGCTCGGCGCGAGGCTGGCTGTTCACCGTGGCGAGACGGATCGCCATCGACGACTGGCGGGCCGCCGAGGCGCATCCGGAGGTGGTGACCGGTCAGCCGCCCGAAACGGCGGTCACGGACGGCACGGAACGGGCGGTCCAGGGCTGGCTGGTCGCCGAAGCGCTCGGTGAGCTCTCGCCGAGGCACCGGGACGTCCTGGTCCTGTGCTATTTCCAGGGTTACTCCGTCGCCGACGCTGCGAAGCGGCTGGGTGTGGCCGAAGGGACGAT
Organism: Amycolatopsis japonica; assembly: GCF_000732925.1. NCBI lineage: Bacteria > Bacillati > Actinomycetota > Actinomycetes > Pseudonocardiales > Pseudonocardiaceae > Amycolatopsis > Amycolatopsis japonica. Next base: position 5,416,660 of record NZ_CP008953.1, on the reverse strand, counting down.
CAAGTCGCGGACGCATTACGCGTTGCGGGCGCTGCGGCTGATATTGGAGGAAAGAGGGGTGACTCAATGACCGACCCCTTCGCCACCTACGACGCGGCCTACGTGCTCGGTGCGTTGTCCCCGGAAGACCGGTTCGCCTACGAGAAACACCTTCGCGTCTGTGACCGGTGCGCGGCGTCCGTGCGCGACCTGGCCGGGATCCCCGGGCTACTCGCCCAGGCGGGCGCTCCCGCCCTGCTGGAGGACGAACCGGCGCCCTCGCCGGAGCTGCTGCCGACCGTGCTCAAACGGGTCCGCCGGGGAAGGCGGATCCAACGGGCGATCACCACCACCGCGGCCGGGTTGGCCGTGGCCGCCGGCGTCGCGCTCGTGGTCGTCCTGACCGGGCCGATGGCGGCGGCGGGCGACCCGATGACCCCGCTCGGCGACTATCCGGTGACCGCCGAAGTCGCCATGTCTGCCACGGACACCGGCACGAAGGTCGACATGACGTGCAGCTACGGCGGCAACCGCACCGGGGACTACATCCTGGTCGCCGTCGGCGCCGACGGCGGTACCAGCGAACTCGCGTCCTGGCGCGCGATGCCCAAGGACACCGCGCATATCGTCGTCGGCACCGCGATGCGGACCGGGGACATCAAGGCGCTCGAGATCCGCACGCCCTCGGGGCTCCCGCTGCTGCGGATGAACCCCTGATCCCGGTGTCATGACAGGTCTTCGGTGCCGGGGGCGAGGCGGATTGCCGCTCGCGCGGAAACTTCGGGCGCCCGGTACCGCTTCGGTCTCCCAAGTACATGAAGGCCCCCATCCTTGCGCCTGGGTACATGAAGGGGGCCTTCACGTACCCAGGCGAACGGCCGCTCCGCGCGCTGCCGTCGGCCGGGCTGAAGGACGCTTCCCCGCATCCCATGCGACGAAAGCTCCCTTCACCGCGTGAGACGCCGTGAAAGCTCCCTTCGGCCCACCACCCCCTGTATCCGTGCGTGAACGGTCCGTTCACGACTTCCGCACCCTCGCCCCACCTGCCGAAAGTGCGTGAAAGTCCCTGTCACGAAAAGAAAGTCTTGCCGCCCGGCCGCCACCGGACGCACTCTTGATCTCGTGTTCACGCCGATCGCCTTCGCGGTGGCGGGCGCCGGATCGGCGCTCGCCACACGCTCCTGCCTGCGCCGGGCCGGAGCGCCGATCACGGCGTGGGCCGCCGCCCTCACCGCGGCGGCGCTCGTCGCGGTCTGCCTCAGGTACCAGTCGGGAGCCTGGCCGTCGTGGTGGCTCACGGTCCCCGCCGTGCTGACCGTCTTCGCGGTCCCGCTCGCGCTCGCCGACCTCAAGTACCGCCGCCTGCCCGACATCCTCACCCTGCCCGCGTACCCGGCGCTGGCCGTCGCGCTGGCGATCGCCGCGTACGGGGGAGGGGCCGCCATCGCGTGGCGGGCGGTGCTGGGCGCGCTGGTCTTCGGCGGGGCGCACGCGCTCGTGCACGCGGTGTCGCCGCGCTCGCTCGGCGCCGGGGATGTGAAGCTAGCCGGCAGTCTCGGCGCGGTCCTCGCCGCGACGGGCTGGCCGTCGATCGTGCTCGGCGCCGTCGCCGCTGCGTTACTGAGCGTGGCGCTCGCGGTGGGCGGACCCCGGCATCCCACGGTGCCGCACGGGCCCGGTCTCCTGGTCGCGGCGTGGGCGCTCGCCGTCTTCGCCGGACCCGGTCCTGGATAGCCCGGCCTGTACCGGGACTTCAGAGGAGGTTGTGACAGGATCTGTCAGGTGTTGCGCTGGATAACCGCAGGGGAATCGCACGGACCCGCCCTCGCCGCCATCCTGGAAGGGATGCCCGCCGGGGTCGAGGTCACCACCGCCGAAGTGGGCGAGCAGCTCGCGCGCCGGAGGCTCGGCTTCGGCCGCAGCCCCCGGATGGGCTTCGAGACCGACCACATCGAGTTCACCGGCGGCGTCCGGCACGGGCTCACCCAGGGCGGCCCCGTCGCGGTCCAGATCGAGAACGCCGAGTGGCCCAAATGGGAAAAGGTCATGTCGGCCGATCCCGTGCCCGCCGAGGAGCTGGAAGGCCTCGCGCGCAACGAGCCGCTGACGCGTCCCCGGCCCGGCCACGCCGATCTGCCCGGCATGCAGAAGTACGGTTTCCCCGAGGCCCGTCCGGTGCTGGAGCGCGCGAGCGCCCGCGAGACGGCGTCCCGCACGGCGCTCGGCACGGTGGCCCGCGCGTACCTCAAGCAGCTGCTCGGGGTCGAGATCCTCAGCCACGTCGTGTCCATCGGCGGCGCCTCGGCGCCCGAGGGGCCGCTCCCGGTGCCGTCGGACCTCCCGGCCATCGACGAGAGCCCGGTCCGCGCCTTCGGCCAGGAGGGGACCGACGCGATGGTCGCCGAGGTCGACGCCGTGCGGAAGGCGGGTGACACCGTCGGCGGCGTGATCGAGGTGATCGCCTACGGTCTGCCGCCGGGCCTCGGCTCGCACGTCCACTGGGACCGCAGGCTCGACGCCCGCCTCGCCGGCGCGCTCATGGGCGTCCAGGCGATGAAGGGCGTGGAGGTCGGCGACGGCTTCACCACGGCCAAGCGCTGGGGTAGCCAGGCCCACGACGAGATCGACCGCGGCACCGGCCCGGTCGGGGTGACCCGCCGGTCCAACCGCGCGGGCGGGCTCGAAGGCGGCATCACCAACGGCGAGCCGCTGCGCGTGCGGGTCGCCATGAAGCCGATCTCGACCGTCCCCAAAGCACTGTCCACTGTGGATGTCACCACCGGCGAACCCGCGGTGGCCATCCACCAGCGTTCCGACGTCTGCGCGGTACCCCGCGCCGGGGTCGTGCTGGAGTCGGTGGTCGCGCTCGTGCTCGCGGACGCCGCGCTGGAGAAGTTCGGCGGCGACTCGCTGATCGAGGGCAAGCGCAACGTCGAGGCCTACCTGAAGGCGCTCGAGGAGCGCTGGTGACCCCTCGCGCGGTGATCATCGGGCCGCCGGGCTCAGGCAAGAGCACGGTCGGCCCGGCGCTCGCCGCCCGGCTCGGTCTCGCCTTCCGCGACAGCGACGACGACATCGTCGCGAGCGCGGGCAAGCCCATCACCGACATCTTCGCCGAGGAGGGCGAGCCCGCCTTCCGCGCGCTGGAGGAGGAGATGGTCGCGAAAGCGCTGGCCGAACACGAAGGCGTCCTCTCCCTGGGCGGGGGAGCACCGATCACGCCGGGCACCCGCGAACGGCTGGCCGGGCACACCGTGATCTTCCTGAACGTCGGGATGGCCGCGGGTGTCCAGCGCGCCGGGCTTTCGACCGCGCGCCCGCTGCTGGCCGGGGTGAACCCCCGCGCCACCTACAAGGCGCTCCTCGACGCGCGCCTGCCGGTGTACCGCGAGGTGGCCACGTTCGAGATCGAGACCGACCGGCTGACCGCCGACGAGGTCGTCGAGGCCGCCCTCATCGGGTTGACCGAGATCAGCAAGGAACGAGCATGAAACGCACCACCGCCGGCGTCCTTCTCGCCGTCATGGCCTTGAGCCTGACCGCGTGCGGCGAGGAGAAGCAGCCTCCCGGCGCGGACGTCGTCCAGACCGGTGCGGCCACCAGCCCCGCGCCGGAGGCCGATGTCGCCGCCGACGTCAAGGTCACCAAATGCGACAGTGACAGCTACACCCCGAAGATCACCATCGAGGTCACCAACAGCACGGGTGAGGACGCGCGGTACGCCGTCACCATTGCGATCAAGGACGCCGAGGGCAAGGCCGCCGGTGAGGCGCTGTTCGCGAAGAACCGGATGACGCCCGGCCAGAAGGTGACCGAAGAGATCCCGGGGGACACCCCGGTCAAGGGCAAGATCACCTGCGAGGTCGCGAGGGCCAAGCGGCTTCCGCCGAAGTGAGGGGAACGATGACCGAGCCGGTCCGCATCACCGTCAACACCGCCAAGCCCTACGACGTCGTCATCGGCCGCGGCCTGCTCGGCGAGCTCACCGAGCAGCTCGCCGACGCCTCCAAGGTCGCGCTGATCCACCCGCCGACGCTGACGACCACCGCCGAGGCCATCCGCGACGAACTGGCCGAGGCCGGGATCGACGCGCACCGGGTCGAGATCCCCGACGCCGAGGACGGCAAGGCGCTCACCGTCGCCAGCTTCTGCTGGGAGGTCCTCGGCCGCATCGGCCTCGACCGCCAGGGCGTGGTCGTCGGGCTCGGCGGCGGCGCCGTGACCGACCTGGCCGGATTCGTCGCCGCCACCTGGATGCGCGGCGTCCGGCTGGTCAACGTGCCCACCACGCTGCTGGGCATGGTCGACGCGTCCCTCGGCGGGAAGACCGGCATCAACACCGAGGCAGGCAAGAACCTGGTCGGCGTCTTCCACGAGCCGAGCGCGGTCCTCGTCGACCTCGCGACGCTGGAAACGTTGCCCCCCAACGAACTCGTCGCCGGAATGGCCGAGGTGGTCAAGGCAGGGTTCATCGCCGACCCGCGGATCGTCGAACTCGTCGAGCAGGATCCCGCCGCGGCGCTGGACACCACCGGCGAGGTCCTCGGCGAGCTGGTCCGCCGCTCGATCCAGGTCAAGGCCGACGTCGTCGCCGCGGATCTGCGCGAATCGGATCTGCGCGAGATCCTGAACTACGGTCACACGCTCGCCCACGCCATCGAACGCCGTGAGCGGTACCGGTGGCGTCACGGCGCGGCGGTCAGCGTCGGCCTGGTGTTCGCCGCCGAGCTCGCGCGACTGGCCGGCCGTCTCGACGACGCCACCGCCGAGCGGCACTCCAGGGTGCTCAAGCTGCTGGGCCTGCCGACCACCTACGACCCCGACGCGCTCCCTCAGCTGCTGGAGACGATGAAGGGCGACAAGAAGACCCGTTCGGGCGTGCTGCGGTTCGTCGTCCTCGACGGGCTCGCGAAGCCCGGCAGGCTGGAAGGCCCGGACCCGTCGCTGCTCGCCGCGGCGTACTCGGTGGTGGCGGGCGACGCCCCCAAGCCCGGCGGGAGTGTGCTGCTGTGAAGGTGCTCGTCCTCAACGGCCCCAACCTCGGCAGGCTCGGCCTGCGCGAACCCGGCATCTACGGTTCGGCCACGCACGCGGATCTGGCCGCCACCTGCGTCGAAACCGGCAAGGAACTGGGGATCGACGTCGAGGTCCGGCAGACCGACCACGAGGGCGAGATGGTCGGCTGGCTGCACGAAGCCGCCGACGCTGGCTGGCCGGTGGTGCTCAACGCCGCCGCGTGGACGCACTACTCGATCGCCGTCCGCGACGCCGCCGCTCAGCTGAAGGCGCCGCTGATCGAACTGCACATCTCCAACGTGCACAAACGCGAGGCGTTCCGGCACCACAGCGTGCTGTCGGACATCGCCACCGCGGTGATCGCCGGGCTCGGGGTCGACGGCTACCCGCTGGCCCTGCGCTGGATGGCCGCGAACGCGGCGTGAACAACCCTCCCGAGCTCAAGACCACGAGGCTGCGGCTGCGCGCGCTGACCGAGGCCGACACCGGCGCGATCATCGGGCTTTTCGCCGACCCGGCGATGAGCGCGCATTTCGCGGTGCCGCTCACCGAGCCGGACCGCGTTCGCGAAATGGTCGGCCGCAGGCTGTCCTACGACGGCCCGGCGGGCATGGGGCACTGGGCGATCGAACGCGACGGCGAAGTGATCGGGCTCGCGCATCTGCGGCCGTCGCAAGAGCTTCCCGGCGACGTTCCGGAGCTCGGCTACTACCTGTCGCGGGCGCACGGCGGGCAAGGTCTGGCGACCGAGGCCGCCAAGGCGCTGCTGGAGCACGGACTCGTCGGGCTCGGCCTGTCGTCGGTGTGGGCGCTGGTCGGCGAGTCCAATGTGGCCAGTCAGAACCTGGTGCGGCGTTTGGGTTTCCTCGATGTCGGCGGCGGTGACCACTACGGCAGCGGGCCGCATCGCGTCTTCGTCGCGCTGCCTTCGGACCACGGCCGCGCGCACCACATCGAGCTTTGGGTACCCGATCTCGGCCGCGCGGAGGAGAGCTGGGGCTGGCTGCTGGGCGAACTCGGCTGGCGGGAGTTCCAGCGCTGGCCCGCCGGGGTCAGCTGGAAGCACGGCGCGACCTACCTCGTCGTCGAGCGTTCTCCGGCCCTCAGCGGGGAAAAGCACGACCGCACCGCGCCGGGTCTGAACCACCTCGCCCTGCATGTCGAGTCACGCGATCGGGTGGATGAACTGGCTTCGAAAGCCGTCGAACACGGCTGGTCGCCGATGTTCGCGGACCGCTATCCGAATGCGGGCGGTGACCATCACTACGCCGCCTACCTCGAAAACGCCGACGGCTTCGAAGTGGAATTGGTCGCCCTCCCGGGTACTGACGTCACCCGGCTGGGTTAAGCCTCGCTACACTCGGCCATCATGCGCCTTTTTCGTGGGGGTCGGCGACCCGCCCGTGCCGTGGTGGCCGTCGTCGCGGCGGGCGCGGTCCTCGCGGCGTGCAGCGACGGGAACGTGCAGTCCCAGGCCGACGGCAAGGGCGGCGGGATCGGCGGAGCCCAGCAGGCGCCCCAGGAGAAGCCGCGGCCGATGGACGTCGTACTCGCGACGAGCGATCCCCGGGCCAGCGGAGGCGTGGTCGCCGCGGGCGATCAGGACGCGGTCTACAACTACAGCCCGACCGTGATGCGGGACGGCGGCAAGCTCAAGATGTGGTGGTGCAGCCAGTACGGCAGCGCCCAGCCGCCCGGTGACGACGTCCTCTACGCGCAGTCGCCCTCGCTCGACGGCCCCTTCACCGGCCCGTCCGGCGGCGGCCCGGCGGCGGTGTTCTCCGGCGCGCCCGGCGGTTTCGACGGCATGCACACCTGCGACCCGTCGGTGATCAAGGTCGGCTCGACCTACTACATGTATTACACCGGCGCGGCGGGCGATCACGCCCTCGGCAACTCGATCGGCCTCGCGACCAGCCCCGACGGGCTCACCTGGACCCGTGCCGCGGGCGGGCGGCCGATCATCGGACCGGCGCACGACGTCCACCGCGCCAACGTCTACGGCGCGGGCCAGCCCTCGGCGGTGTACCTCGACGGCTGGTTCTACGTGCTCTTCACCGACACCACGGCGAAGGCCGCCGGGTGGAACGGCGCCGGGCAGTTCCTGCTCCGCGCCAAGGACGCGGCGTTCACCCGGGGCGTGGAGACGCTGGGGGAGCAGGGCTTCGTCGCCAAGCCCACCACGATCTCGCCGCGCACCCGCTCGCTGGTCGACGGATTCAGCACCGACCTCATGTGGGTCGGTTCGCTCGACGCCTTCGTGATCGCGCACGAGACCGACGCCGGCACCACGCTCACCTTCTGGACCAGGGACTTCACCGCGCAGCCGTACCGGCCGGCGCTCATCCCTGGCGCCTGGAAGGAGGGTCCCGGCCTGGTCCGGCGGCCCGACGGGCACGCGCCGCTCACGTCGGGCGACGTCTGCGACCGGGTGCCCTTCGACGTCGTCCGCGCCACGATCATCGGCGGCGCGGGGGCGCCGACCGACCTCAAGCATTTCGGCCTGGACGTCCGCGGCTCGCGGGCGTGCGACGGCGACGCCCGGCTCCGGACCTCGTTCGAAGGCGTCGCGATGCCGTCACCGCAGCGGACCATCGACCTGGTCGCCGACGGCAAGCTGGTGCGGGTCGACCGGCGCTCGGTGGCGGCCGCGCTCGCGGGTGAAGTGCTGGACCAACGCCTCAAGGTCGTCGACAGGTTCCCGCAGGCCGCGCGGCTGAGCGCCGGGGCGAAGACGGTGCACGCGCCCGGTCGCGGGTACGGCGTGGTGCTCGACGGCAAGTTGTACGCGGTGCCTGACGCGGGGACGGCGGCGCTGAACGACTCGGCCGTCGAAGAGATCGGCGATCAGGCTTGGGATGGCTTCCCGGCCGGTTTCTCGCTCGCCGGCTGATCCTCGTCGTCGCCGGTCCTGGTGATGCGGCCGCCGACGAACAGGCCGATCCCGGCCGGGATGAGCACCAGCAGGGCCGAGAAGGCGGCGCCGCCGGTGAGCGCGCCGCCGAGCTCCGAAGCGCCGGTCTGGTCGACGAACACCGCGCGGCCGATCACGTACAGCACGCCCGAGACCGGGCCGGCGATGAGCGCCGCGATGAACCAGTTCTTGCCGCGTTCGGGTTTGCCCTGCCAGGCGTCCACGGCGCCCCAGCCCGCCGCCGCGCCGACCAGGACGGCGAGGGCGAGGGAGGTGACGAGGGTCTTGTCGGTGGGGTTGAAGACCTCGTACTTGGCCAGCACGGTGACGGCCGCGCCGTGCAGCAGCGCCATCACGAGTCCACGAGTCAGCCACGGTGCCATTGGAGAAGCTTAACTCGCCAGTAGCGACCTACGCGCCCACGTGCCGGTGGGTGTTCGGTCCTCCGGTCTGTGAAGGCCTCCTTGCCTACCCTGAAGGTAGTGAAGGAGGCCTTCACGCGGCGATGCTGTGACTGGTGGGGTTGTTGGGGCGAACGGCGTTTTCCCGGTCCGTGAAGGCCTCCTTGAGGGACCCAGAGTCCCTCAAGGAGGCCTTCACGGACCACCCCACCCCACAGTGAACGCAAGCAGCAGGCGAAACGCGTGCCACCGGCGGCCCACCCCCTAAACTCCATGACGTGCGTGAATACTTCTCTCGCCGCCGCGCGGCGCTGCGTTCCCTGCTGGCCGACTCCGGAGTGGACGCGCTGCTGGTCACGGACCTGCTCAACATCAGGTACCTGACCGGCTTCACCGGGTCCAACGCCGCTCTCCTCGTCCACGGGAGCGGCGACGACAAGACGATCTTCTGCACCGACGGCCGCTACCAGGTCCAGTCGGCGACGGAGGTGCCCGACCTCGAACGGGTGCTGGACCGCGCGAGCGCGGCGAAGCTGGCCGATCTGGCGGCCGAGAAGAAGCTCGGCAAGACCGGCTTCGAGAGCCAGCACGTGAGCGTCGAGCAGCACGAGGACCTCAAGGTCCGCTTCGACCGTGTCGAGCTGGTCCGGACGCCGGGGCTCGTCGAGCAGTTGCGGCTGGTCAAGGACGAGCAGGAGATCGAGGCGCTGCGCCAGGCGTGCGCGGCGGCCGACCGGGCGCTCGAGGACCTGGTGTCCGCCGGCGGGCTCCGCCCGGGCCGCACCGAGCTCGACGTCGCCCGCGACCTCGAGAATCGCATGCTCGGCCACGGGTCGACCGGGCCTTCGTTCGACACGATCGTCGCGGCGGGCGCGAACTCCGCGATCCCGCACCACCGGCCGACCTCGGCCGTGCTCGCGACCGGCGGGTTCGTCAAGATCGACTTCGGGGCCACGGTCGACGGCTACCACTCCGACATGACGCGCACGTTCGTCATCGGCAAGCCCGCGGCGTGGCAGGAGGAGATCTACGAGCTGGTCCAGCGCGCGCAGGCGGCGGGCTGCGACGCCGTCCTGCCCGGCGCCGAAGTGTCCGAAGTGGACAAAGCGGCCCGTGGCGTGATCGTCGAGGCGGGGCGCGGCGAGGAGTTCGGCCACGGCCTCGGGCACGGCGTCGGACTGCAGGTGCACGAGGCGCCCAGCCTCGCCACCACCGGCGTCGGTACACTGTCCGCCGGTATGGCCGTCACCGTCGAGCCTGGTGTGTATCTGCCCGGACGCGGAGGCGTGCGCATCGAGGACACGCTGGTCGTGCGGGAAGGTACGCCCGAACTCCTCACGCTGAGCACCAAGGAACTCGTGGTCGTCTGACGACGGCCCGGAAGATCGACACAGGAGACTGCACACTCGTGGCCACCACCAACGACCTGAAGAACGGGCTCGTCCTCAACCTCGACGGCCAGCTCTGGACCGTCACCGCGTTCCAGCACGTCAAGCCGGGCAAGGGCGGCGCGTTCGTCCGCACCACGCTCAAGCACGTGCTCACCGGCAAGGTCGTCGACAAGACCTTCAACGCGGGGACGAAGGTCGACACGGCCACCGTCGACCGCCGCAACATGACGTACCTGTACAAGGACGGCGCGGACTTCGTGTTCATGGACGCGGAGACCTACGACCAGATCACCGTCCTGGCCGAGACCGTCGGCGACAACGCGAACTACCTGCTCGAGAACTTCGAGGTCCAGGTCGCGGTGCACGAGGGCACGCCGCTGTACATCGAGCTGCCGACCTCGGTCGAGCTCATCGTCCAGCACACCGACCCCGGCCTGCAGGGCGACCGCTCCACCGGTGGCACCAAGCCCGCCACCCTGGAGACCGGCGCCGAGATCCAGGTGCCGCTGTTCCTCACCACCGGCGAGAAGATCAAGGTCGACACCCGCGACGGCCGCTACCTGGGCCGCGTTTCCAGCTGATGGCCGACTCAGCCAAATCGGGCAAGTCGCCGAACCGCGGCGGGCCGATCAGCCGTCGTCAGGCCCGCAAGCGCGCGGTCGAGATGATGTACGAGGCCGCCCAGCGGGGTGCCGACGCGGTGACGCTGCTGGCGGACCGGGTCGGTTCGGTCGAGGTCGACCCGATCGCGGACTACACGATCTCGCTGGTCGAGGGCGTCACCGGCCGCAAGACCCAGATCGACGAGCTGCTCGCGGAGCACGCTCAGGGCTGGACGCTGGACCGGATGCCGCCGGTGGACCTGGCGGTGCTGCGGGTCGGCGTCTACGAGCTGCTGTGGGCCGAGGACGTGCCGGACCCGGTCGCCATCGACGAGGCCGTCGGGCTGGCGAAGGAACTGTCGACCGACGATTCGCCGCGTTTCGTCAACGGCGTGCTCGGCCGGATCGGCACGATCGCCGACAGGCTCCGCGCGGTCCTCTAGAAGACGTACGACAACGGGCCGTGTCCTCTGCCGAGGGCACGGCCCGTTCTCGTGCTCGGTGGTGCCGGTTGGCGTTTCCGGTCCCCCCGGACCGAAAACGTCGCCATCTCTAGTCCTCTTTGGACGGTCGAGCCTCGGGCGGCAGCACACCCCAGTCGATCAGCTGCTCGGTGAGCTCACCGGGGGTCATGTCGTAGATGATCGCCAGCGAACGCAGGTCCTCGGTGCGGATGGAGAGCACCTTGCCGTTGTAGTCGCCGCGCTGGCTCTGGATGGTGGCGGCGTAGCGGGCGAGCGGCCCGACCTTCTCCGCCGGGAGCTGTTGGAGCCGCTCCAGGTTGATGACGATCTTCGTGGCGGGCTCGGCGCCCGACGGCACCCGGCCCTCCGGCAGCAGCTCGACCACCGGGACGCCGTAGAAATCGGCGAGCTCGGCGAGCTTCTGCACGGTGACGGCGCGGTCGCCGCGCTCGTACGAACCGACGACGACGGCCTTCCAGCGGCCTCCGGACTTCTGCTCGACCCCGTGCAGGGACAGGCCCTGCTGCTGGCGGATCCCGCGGAGCTTGGCCCCGAGCGCCTTGGCGTAATCGCCCATCTGGTGGTTCTCCGTTTCCTCACCCCCAACCGGTCGGGGTGACCGGTCCAGGGGACTCCTAGAGTCGAATACTCAGAGTAATGGTTACGCATAGTTGTCACCAGGTCAAGCGGGTGCTTTCGAGAGGCCTTCGTCACCTGGGGCGCGCCACTCGTAAGAATGAGCCATCGCTCCTGCTAGTGTCGGGGAGATTTCCTCGCTACGCAGGAAGTCGACGTCCTTTAAGGACCCGTCCAGAGAGGCGGGGAAGGAGGTCCGCCTTGTCGTCACGCCCGCGTGGCGCGGCGGAACCGGCGGGAGAGCGCGAGCTGCTCTCGTCCGGCGATGTCGCGCGCACGATCGCCCGAATGGCCCACCAGGTCATCGAGAAGACCGCTCTCGGTGCCGGTGGCTCGACTCCGCCCGTGTTGCTGGGCATCCCCACCAGGGGAACGCCGCTCGCTCTGCGGCTCGCGGACAAGATCGCCGAGTTCTCCGGCATCCGTCCGCCGACCGGCGCGCTGGACATCACGCTCTACCGTGATGATCTCCGCCGTCGCCCGCCCCGCGCGCTCGAACATTCGCAGCTGCCGCCGACCGGTATCGACGACGCGGTGGTGATCCTGGTCGACGACGTGCTGTTCTCCGGCCGCACCATCCGCGCCGCCCTCGACGCCCTGCGCGACCACGGCCGCCCGCGCGCGGTCCAGCTGGCCGTGCTGGTCGACCGCGGTCACCGCGAACTGCCGATCCGCGCCGACTACGTGGGCAAGAACGTGCCCACCTCGCGCGCCGAGGGGATCGAGGTCCTGCTGTCCGAAGTGGACGGACGGGACACGGTTCTGCTTCGCGCGCAACCAGAAGGAGATCGATCGTGAAGCACCTGCTCGCCACCGACGGGCTCGACCCGGCGTTCGCGACAGCCGTGCTGGACACCGCCGAAGAGCTCAAGCACACCTTGCTGGGCCGCGAGGTCCGCAAACTGCCGACGTTGCGCGGCCGCACCGTCATCACGCTGTTCTACGAGAACTCCACCCGCACCCGCGTCTCGTTCGAGATCGCGGGGAAGTGGATGAGCGCCGACGTGATCAACGTCTCCGCGTCCAGTTCCTCGGTCAACAAGGGCGAATCGCTGCGGGACACCGCGCTGACGCTGGCCGCGGCCGGTGCCGACTGCGTGATCATCCGGCACCCCGCCTCCGGTGCGGCGCAGCGGCTTTCGGGCTGGCTCGCCGAAGCGGGGACGGCGGTCGTCAACGCCGGGGACGGCACCCACGAACACCCGACGCAGGCGCTGCTCGACGCGGCCACGTTGCGGGAGCGCCTCGGTTCGTTCGAGGGCCGCCGCATCGGGATCGTCGGCGACGTCCTGCACAGCCGGGTCGCGCGGTCGAACATCCACCTGCTGTCGGCGCTGGGCGCGGAGGTGGTGCTCGTCGCGCCGCCGACGCTGCTGCCCGCCGGCGTGGAGAGCCTGCCGGTCACGGTGTCGCACGAACTCGACGCCGAACTGCCCGCGCTCGACGCGGTCATGATGCTGCGGGTCCAGGCCGAACGCATGCACGGGGGCTTTTTCCCGAGCGCGCGCGAGTACTCGATCGCCTACGGCCTCAACGAACGGCGGATGAAGCTCCTGCCCGAGCACGCCGTCGTCCTGCACCCCGGCCCGATGCTGCGCGGGATGGAGATCGCCTCGGCGGTCGCCGACTCCCCGGCCTCGGCCATCACCGAACAGGTCCGCAACGGCGTCCACGTGCGCATGGCGGTCCTCTACCACCTGCTCGCCAGCGAAGGAGCCGCCGCGTGACCACCGTCCTGATCAAGGGCGCCCGCCCCTACGGCGAGGGCGATCCGGTCGACGTGCTCGTCGAGGACGGGGTCATCACCGACATCGGTTCCCTCGACGTTCCTGACGACGCCGAAGTGATCGAAGCGGGCGGCCAGGTGCTGCTCCCCGGTTTCGTCGACCTGCACACCCACCTGCGCGAACCCGGCCGTGAGGACACCGAGACCATCGCCACCGGTTCGGCCGCGGCCGCGCTCGGCGGCTACACCGCGGTGTTCGCCATGGCCAACACCGATCCGGTGGCCGACAACGCGGTGATCGTCGACCACGTGTGGCGGCGCGGCCAGGAGGCCGGGCTGGTCGACGTGCACCCGGTCGGCGCGGTCACCGTGGGTCTCAAGGGCGAGAAACTCGCCGAACTGGGCACCATGGCGAAGTCCGAGGCCCGGGTGAAGGTCTTCTCCGACGACGGCCTCTGCGTCGCGGACCCGCTGCTCATGCGCCGCGCGCTGGAGTACTCGACGGCGCTCGGCGTGGTCATCGCCCAGCACGCCGAGGAACCGCGGCTGACCGTCGGCGCGCAGGCGCACGAAGGCGAGCAGGCCGCGCGCCTGGGCTACACCGGCTGGCCCGCCTCGGCCGAGGAGTCGATCGTCGCCCGCGACTGCCTGCTCGCCGAGCACGCGAACGCGCGGCTGCACGTCTGCCACGTCTCGACCTCGGGCACCGCGGACATCCTGAAGTGGGCCAAGGACCGCGGTACCAAGGTCTCGGCCGAGGTCACCCCGCACCATCTGCTGCTGACCGACGAGCGACTCGCCACCTACGACCCGGTCAACAAGGTCAACCCGCCGCTGCGCACGGAATCCGACGCCGAGAAGCTGCGCGCCGCATTGGCCGAGGGCGTCATCGACTGCGTCGCGACCGACCACGCGCCGCACGCGGTCCAGGACAAGGACTGCGAGTGGAGTTCGGCCCGCCCCGGCATGCTCGGGCTGCAGACCGCGCTGTCGATCGTGGTCGAGACCATGGTCCGCACCGGCCTGCTGGACTGGCGGGGCGTCGCCAGGGTGATGAGCGAGCGGCCCGCCGAGATCGGGAACCTGACCGACCACGGCCGCCCGATCGAGGTCGGCGAACCCGCCAACCTGACGCTGGTGGACCCGGACGCCGAGTGGACCGTGCGAGGCGCCGAGTTCGCGAGTATCGCGGCCAACACCCCGTACGAAGGAATGCGGCTCCCCGGCGTGGTGACGGCGACGTTGCTGCGCGGGCGGATCACCGCGCGGGAAGGGAAGATCGCGCAATGAGTGACCGGATCCTGCTGACCCTGGCGGTCTTCGCCTTCTTCCTCTTCTGCGTGTTCCTGATGTGGCGCGGCTGGCGGCGGAAGTCCCGGGCGCAGAGCGTCCAGGTCCCGCCGTTCGCCGAGATCCCCGCCGAACCCGGCGAGGTGTCGCTCGAATCGACCGGCCTCTACGTCAGCACGACCACCGCCGGGCACTGGCAGGACCGCGTCGTCACGCGCGGCGCCGGTCTGCGCACCGGCGCGGTCTGGCGCCTGCACGAAGACGGGATCGCCATCGAACGCGGCGGTGCCCCGGACTTCTGGATCCCGCGCGCCTCGGTCACCGGCGTCCGCAAGGACAAGGGGATGGCCGGGAAGGTGATGGGCATCGACGCCCTGCTCGTCATCACCTGGCTGGCCGGCGACGTCGAGCTGGACACCGGCTTCCGCGGCGACGACGTCGACGACTATCCACAGTGGATCGAAGCTTTGCAAGACATTCCCAACGACATCAAGGGAGGTGCCTGATGAGCACCGCGAACGGCATTAGGACCCCCGCGGCACTGGTCCTCGAAGACGGCAGGGTGTTCCGCGGTTCCGCGTACGGCGCCCGCGGCCGCAGCCTGGGTGAGGCGGTGTTCTGCACCGGGATGACCGGCTACCAGGAGACGCTGACCGACCCCTCCTACCACCGGCAGATCGTGGTCCAGACCGCGCCGCAGATCGGCAACACCGGCTGGAACGACGAGGACGACGAGTCCTCGCGCATCTGGGTCTCCGGCTACGTCGTCCGCGACCCCGCGCGCACCCCGTCCAACTGGCGCTCGAAGCGCACTCTGGACGAGGAACTGGAACGCCAGGGCGTCGTCGGGATCTCCGAAGTGGACACCCGCACGCTGACCCGGCACCTGCGCGAGCAGGGCGCCATGCGGTCCGGCGTCTTTTCGGGCGACGCGCTGGGCTCCGACGAGGAGATGCTCGCGCAGGTGCAGGCGAGCCCGCAGATGAAGGGTGCCGACCTCGCCGGTGAGGTCACCACCAAGCAGGCGTACGTCGTCGAAGCGCAGGGCGAGCGTAAGTTCCGCGTGGCCGCGCTGGACCTGGGCATCAAGTCCAACACCCCGCGCCTGATGGCCGCGCGCGGCATCGAGGTGCACGTGCTGCCCTCGTCGTCCACTGTGGACGATCTGCTCGCGGTCGAGGCGGACGGCGTGTTCCTGTCCAACGGTCCCGGCGACCCGGCGACCACCGCGCACGCCACCGAGCTGACGAAATCGGTGCTGCAGCGGGAGATCCCGCTGTTCGGCATCTGCTTCGGCAACCAGATCCTCGGCCGTGCGCTGGGGCTGGGCACGTACAAGATGCGCTACGGCCACCGCGGGATCAACATCCCGGTGATCGACGTGGCCACCAAACGGGTCGCGATCACCGCGCAGAACCATGGTTTCGCCCTCGAAGGCGAGCCGGGCCAGCGGTTCGAGACGCCGTTCGGCGCCGCGCAGATCTCGCACTACTGCCCGAACGACGACACCGTCGAAGGTGTCCGCGCGTTCGACGTCCCCGCGTTCTCGGTGCAGTACCACCCCGAGGCCGCCGCCGGCCCGCACGACGCGGCCCCCCTGTTCGATGAGTTCGTGAGCTTGATGGAGAAGGCCAAGTAATGCCGAAGAGGACAGACATCCAGCACGTGCTGGTGATCGGCTCCGGGCCGATCGTGATCGGCCAGGCGGCGGAGTTCGACTACTCCGGCACCCAGGCCTGCCGCGTACTCCGCGAAGAGGGACTGCGCGTCTCGCTGGTGAACTCGAACCCGGCGACCATCATGACCGACCCCGAGTTCGCCGACTCGACCTACATCGAGCCGGTCACCCCGGAATTCGTCGAGAAGGTCATCGCCGAGGAGCGCCCCGACGCGATCCTCGCGACCCTCGGCGGGCAGACGGCGCTGAACTGCGCCGTCGCCCTGCACGACCGGGGTGTCCTGGAGAAGTACGGCGTCGAGCTGATCGGCGCCGACGTCGATGCCATCCAGCGCGGCGAGGACCGGCAGAAGTTCAAGGACATCGTCCGCACGATCGGCGCCGAGGTGCCGCGTTCGCGGGTCTGCCACGACATGGACGAGGTCCGCGCGACCGTCGCCGAGGTCGGCCTCCCGGTGGTCATCCGGCCGTCGTTCACCATGGGCGGGCTCGGCTCGGGCATGGCGCACACCGACGAGGAGCTGGAGCGGCTCGCCTCCACCGGCCTCGACGAGTCGCCGGTCACCGAGGTGCTCATCGAGGAGAGCGTCCTCGGCTGGAAGGAGTTCGAACTCGAGCTCATGCGCGACCGGCACGACAACGTGGTGGTCGTCTGCTCGATCGAGAACATCGACGCGATGGGCGTGCACACCGGCGACTCGGTCACCGTGGCGCCCGCGATGACCCTGACCGACCGCGAGTACCAGCACATGCGTGACGTCGGCATCGCGGTGCTGCGCGAGGTCGGCGTCGACACCGGCGGCTGCAACATCCAGTTCGCGATCAACCCCGAGGACGGCCGCATGGTCGTCATCGAGATGAACCCGCGCGTGTCCCGCTCCAGCGCGCTGGCGTCGAAGGCGACCGGGTTCCCGATCGCCAAGATCGCCGCGAAACTGGCCATCGGCTACACGCTCGACGAGATCCGCAACGACATCACCGGCGAGACCCCGGCGGCCTTCGAGCCGACGCTGGACTACGTCGTGGTGAAGGTGCCGCGGTTCGCCTTCGAGAAGTTCCCGGGCGCCGACCCGACGCTGACCACGACGATGAAGAGCGTCGGCGAGGCGATGTCGTTCGGCCGCAGCTTCCCCGAGGCGCTCGGCAAGGCGCTGCGGTCCATCGACACCAAGGCCACCGGCTTCTGGACCCGCCCCGACCCCGAGGGCGCGACGCTGGAATCCGTGCTGGAGGCACTGCGCACCCCGCACGACGGGCGTCTCTACGAGGTGGAGCGCGCGCTGCGGTTCGGCGCCACCGTCCAGCAGGTGCACGAGGCATCGGGCATCGACCCTTGGTTCATCGACCAGATCGCCCTCATCGGCGAGGTCGGCGCCGAGGTCCGCGACGCCCAGGTGCTCGACGAGCCGCTGCTGCGCCGCGCCAAGCGGATCGGCCTCTCCGACCGCCAGATCGCCTCGCTGCGGCCGGAACTGGCCGGGGAGGACGGCGTCCGCGCGCTGCGCCGCCGTCTCGGGGTGCGGCCGGTGTACAAGACCGTCGACACCTGCGCGGCCGAGTTCGCGGCCAAGACGCCGTACCACTACTCGGCCTACGAGACCGACCCCGCGGCGCAGTCGGAGATCACCGCGCAGACCGAGAAGCCGAAGGTGCTGATCCTCGGCTCCGGGCCGAACCGCATCGGGCAGGGCATCGAGTTCGACTACTCGTGCGTGCACGCCGCGATCGCCTTGCGCGAGGCCGGTTTCGAGGCCGTCATGGTCAACTGCAACCCCGAGACCGTCTCCACCGACTACGACACCTCGGACCGGCTCTACTTCGAGCCGCTGTCGTTCGAGGACGTCCTCGAGGTCGTCAACGCCGAGCAGGAGTCGGGCACCGTCGCCGGCGTCATCGTGCAGCTGGGCGGCCAGACGCCGCTCTCGCTCGCGAAGCGTCTCGCCGACGCCGGTGTGCCGGTGATCGGCACCTCCCCGGACGCGATCCACCTCGCCGAGGACCGCGGCGCGTTCGGCGAGGTCCTCACCGACGCCGGGCTGCCCGCGCCGAAGTACGGCACGGCGACCTCGTTCGAGGGCGCGAAGCGGATCGCCGACCAGATCGGCTACCCGGTCCTCGTGCGGCCGTCCTACGTGCTCGGCGGGCGCGGCATGGAGATCGTCTACGACGAGGAGTCCCTCGCCGGCTACATCCACCGCGCCACCGAGGTCACCCCGGAACACCCGGTGCTGGTGGACCGGTTCCTCGACGACGCCATCGAGATCGACGTCGACGCGCTGTTCGACGGCGACGAGCTCTTCCTCGGCGGCGTCATGGAGCACATCGAGGAGGCCGGGATCCACTCCGGCGACTCCTCGTGCGCGCTGCCGCCGATCACGCTGGGCCGGACCGACATCGAGACGGTGCGCCGTTCGACCGAGGCCATCGCACGCGGCGTCGGCGTCCGCGGGCTTCTGAACGTCCAGTACGCGCTCAAGGACGACGTCCTGTACGTCCTGGAGGCCAACCCGCGCGCGTCGCGGACGGTGCCGTTCGTGTCGAAGGCGACCGCGGTGCCGCTGGCGAAGGCCGCGGCGCTGATCATGACCGGCTCGTCGATCAAGGATCTGCGCGAGTCCGGCGTCCTCCCGGCCGAGGGTGACGGCGGCCACATGCCCGCCGATTCGCCGGTCGCGGTCAAGGAGGCGGTCCTGCCGTTCCACCGCTTCCGCACCCCCGAGGGCCACGGCGTCGACTCGCTGCTCGGCCCGGAGATGAAGTCCACCGGCGAGGTCATGGGCGTGGACGTCTCCTTCGGCAAGGCGTTCGCCAAGTCGCAGGCCGGTGCCTACGGTTCGCTGCCGACTTCCGGCAAGGTGTTCGTCTCCGTCGCCAACCGCGACAAGCGTTCGCTGGTCTTCCCGGTGAAGCGGCTGGCGGATCTCGGGTTCGAGATCCTCGCCACCTCGGGTACCGCGGAAGTGTTGCGGCGCAACGGGATCGGCTGCACCGTCGTGCGCAAGCACTACGAAGGTTCGGCCGAGGGGGAGCAGAACGTCGTCGACGTCATCCTCAGCGGCGAGGTACAGATGGTGATCAACACCCCGTACGGCAACAGCGGTCCGCGTATCGACGGCTACGAGATCCGCACCGCCGCGGTGTCGCGTGATATCCCCTGCATCACCACGGTGCAGGGCGCGGCGGCGGCCGTGCACGGGATAGAGGCCGTCATCAAGGGCGACATCGGCGTGCGGTCGCTGCAGAGCCTGCAGGCGGCGCTGAAGGCCAAGGCATGAGCGAGCGGTTCGGGGCGAGGCTGGCGCGGGCGGTCGCGGAAAAGGGGCCGCTGTGCGCCGGTATCGACCCCCATCCCGGGTTGCTCGAAGCGTGGGGTCTCCCGGCGGACGCGGGCGGACTGGAGAAGTTCGCCCTCACGGCCGCTGAGACGCTCGCGCCCGAGGTCGCGGTGATCAAGCCCCAGTCGGCCTTTTTCGAGGCCTACGGGCCTCCTGGGGTCGCCGTTCTGGCCAAGACGATGAAGGTGTGCCGGGAAGCGGGTGCGCTCGTCCTGCTGGACGTCAAACGCGGCGACATCGGTTCGACGATGGCGGCGTACACGGCGGCGTTCCTGCCCGGCGGCGCGGAACTCGAGGCGGACGCCATCACGGTGTCGCCGTACCTCGGTTTCGGTTCGCTGGCGCCCGCGCTGGAGGTCGCGCAGGCGCAGGGCAAGGGCCTGTTCGTCCTCGCGCGCACCTCCAACCCGGAGGCGCAGGGATTGCAGAACGCCTTGCTTCCCAACGGAAAGACCGTCGCGCAGGACATCGTCGACACGGCGGCCGGGTACAACGCGGGCGTCGGCCCCCTGGGGGACATCGGTGTCGTCGTCGGCGCCACCATCGCGCCGGGACAGCTCGATCTGAGCGGGTTGAACGGTCCCGTCCTGGCACCCGGTTTCGGGGCCCAGGGGGCCACTCCGGCCGATCTGCGGGCCCTTTTCGGCCCGGGACTGCCGGGTGTGCTCCCGGCGTCGTCCCGCGACGTCCTCAGGCACGGGCCGGACCCCGAAGCGTTGCGTGCGGCCGTTCGGCGGACCCGGGATTCCCTCGGTCCCCTGGAAAAAGGCCAATAGCAGGCCCGGGAATCCGTCATGACCGGCCACCCCCGCATTGTGGGCCGAGGTAACGGGTGGGTACCGTCGCCACACCCACCCAGATTTGAGAACTACCGGAGGAAAACGTGGCACTTCCCCAGCTGACAGAGGAACAGCGCGCTGCGGCGCTGGAGAAGGCCGCCGCCGCCCGCCGCATCCGTGCTGAGCTGAAGGAGCGGCTGAAGCGGGGCGGTACCACTCTGGTCGACGTGTTGAAGCAGGCCGAGGAGAACGAAGTCCTCGGCAAGATGAAGGTCTCGGCTCTGCTCGAGGCTCTTCCGGGCGTCGGCAAGGTCCGTGCCCAGCAGACCATGGAACGACTGGAGATCGCACCCAGCCGTCGTCTTCGCGGCCTCGGCGACCGGCAGCGCAAGGCGCTGCTGGCCGAATTCAGCGGCGAGTGAGCGGCACCGGTCAGGACCACCCGGTGAACCCGGGCGCTGACCGCGGCGGTGAGCCGGTGGCGGGAGTCGAATCCCGGCACCGGCTCACGGTCGTCTCAGGGCCTTCGGGGGTCGGGAAGTCGAGCGTGGCGGGGGAGCTGCGCAAGCTGGATCCGAAGATCTATTTCAGCGTCTCGGTGACCACCAGGAAGCCGAGGCCGGGTGAGGTGGACGGCGAGCACTACCACTTCATCGACCGGGCCGAGTTCGACCGCATGGTCGCCGAGGGCGAACTGCTCGAACACGCCGAGTTCGCGGGCAACTGCTACGGCACTCCGCGCGGGCCCGTGGAGCGGGTGCTGGCCGAGGGCCGCAACGCGATCCTGGAGATCGAACTCCAGGGCGCGCGGCAGGTCCGCAAGGCGATGCCGGAAGCCCGGCTGGTGATGCTGATGCCGCCGTCATGGGACGAACTGGTCGGCAGGCTGACCGGCCGCGGCACCGAGAACGAGGCCGCCGTGAAGGCCAGGCTGGCCGAGGCGGAACGCGAACTCGCCGCCGCCGGGGAGTTCGACGAGCGCGTCGTCAACGCCGACGTGCGAGAGGCCGCCGAGCAGTTGCTAAACTTGATAACCGGCGACAAGTAAACCGAAGATTCGGAGCACCACGAGTGACGACTCAGGCCACGCTGCACGAAGAGCTCGAAGGCATCACCAACCCGCCCATCGACGACCTCCTCGAGAAGGTCAGCTCGAAGTACGCGCTGGTGATCTACTCGGCCAAGCGCGCTCGCCAGATCAACGACTACTACGCCCAGCTGGGCGAGGGTCTCCTGGAGTACGTCGGCCCGCTGGTCGAGCCGGGCCCGCGCGAGAAGCCGCTGTCCATCGCCCTGCGCGAGATCCACGGCGGTCTGCTCGAGCACACCGAGGGTGAGTAAACCCAAGGTCGTTCTGGGCGTGGGTGGCGGGATCGCCGCCTACAAGGCCTGTGAGGTCCTGCGCGGGCTGACCGAATCCGGTCACGACGTCCGCGTGGTCCCCACCGAAGCCGCGCTGAACTTCGTCGGCGCGGCCACCTTCGAGGCACTTTCCGGGAACCCGGTGCACACCGGCGTGTTCACCGAAGTGCCCGAGGTCCAGCACGTCCGCGTCGGCAAGGAAGCCGACCTGGTGATCGTCGTCCCCGCTACGGCGAACCTGCTCGCCAAGGCCGCGCACGGCATCGCGGACGATCTGCTGACGAACACCCTGCTCACCGCCCGGTGCCCGGTCGCCTTCTTCCCGGCGATGCACACCGAGATGTGGGAGCACCCGGCCACCCGCGACAACGTGGCGCTGCTGCGGTCGCGTGGCCTGGGCGTCGCCGAACCCGCCGCCGGCAGGCTGACCGGCAAGGACACCGGCAAGGGACGGCTCGCCGACCCGGCCGAGATCGTCGACCTCGCCCGGCTCCTGCTCGCCGTGCCGAAGGCCCTCACGCGTGACCTCGAAGGCGTGCGCGTGGCCATTTCGGCGGGCGGCACCCGTGAGCCGCTGGACCCGGTCCGGTATCTGGGCAACCGTTCGTCGGGCAAGCAGGGTTACGCGCTGGCCCGCGTCGCCGCCCAGCGTGGCGCCGAGGTCACCCTGGTCACCGCGCACACCGTCGCGCTGCCGGAGCCCGCGGGCGCGAAGGTCGTCCACGTGTCGACCGCCGAGGAGATGCGCCGGGCCATGCACGCCGAGGCCGCCTCCGCCGACGTCCTCGTGATGGCCGCCGCCGTCGCCGACTTCCGGCCTTCGAACCGGGCCGATCACAAGATCAAGAAGTCCGACGACGCGCCGGATCCCGTCGTCGAACTCGCGCGCAACGCGGACATCCTGGCCGAACTGGTGCGGAATCGGACCCCTGGCCAGGTGGTCGTCGGGTTCGCCGCCGAAACAGGGGACGATAAGGGTGGCGTCCTCGACCACGCCAGGGTCAAACTCAAGCGCAAGGGCGCGGATCTGCTGGTGGTGAACGCCGTCGGTGAAGGGAAGGCCTTCGGCACCGAGGACAACTCGGGCTGGCTGCTCGGGGCCGACGGCACCGAAATCCCGATCCCGCTCGGCGCCAAGGCCGAACTCGCGTCCACATTGTGGGATGCTGTTGTGACCTTGATGAAGCGTTGAGAGCCCCCAAAGCGATAGTCAGTAGGCTTGAGTTCAAGCTGAGGGGTGCCTAACTTTCTAGGCATCAGACGTCTAGGTGAGGGAGTGACGGGCACCGTGACCGCGTCCACGAGCAGACTGTTCACATCGGAATCGGTGACTGAAGGTCATCCCGACAAAATTTGCGATGCCATCAGCGACTCGATCCTGGACGGCCTGCTGGCCAAGGACCCGCGCAGCCGGGTGGCGGTCGAAACCCTCATCACCACTGGGCAGGTGCACGTCGCCGGCGAGGTGACCACCGAGGCCTACGCGGACATCCCGACCATCGTCCGCGACGTGATCCTGAAGATCGGCTACGACTCTTCGGCCAAGGGCTTCGACGGCAACTCCTGCGGCGTCAACGTCGCGATCGGCTCCCAGTCGCCGGACATCGCGCAGGGTGTCGACACCGCGTACGAGTCCCGCGTGGAATCCGACGAGGACGAGATCAACCGCCAGGGCGCCGGCGACCAGGGCCTGATGTTCGGCTACGCCTGCTCGGACACCCCCGAGCTGATGCCGCTGCCGATCGCGCTGGCGCACCGGCTCTCGCAGCGGCTGACCCGGGTCCGCAAGGAAGGCGTGCTGCCGTACCTGCGCCCGGACGGCAAGACCCAGGTCACCATCGAGTACGCCGGCGACCAGCCGGTGCGGCTCGACACGGTGGTCGTGTCCACCCAGCACGCGGACGGCATCGACCTGGAGCAGATGCTCGGCGTCGACGTCCGTGAGCACGTGGTCGCCCCGGAGATCGCCGAGCTCGGGCTCGACACCTCCGACGTGCGGCTGCTGGTCAACCCGACCGGCCGCTTCGTCATCGGCGGCCCGATGGGTGACGCGGGCCTGACCGGCCGCAAGATCATCGTCGACACCTACGGCGGCATGGCCCGTCACGGTGGCGGCGCGTTCTCGGGCAAGGACCCCTCCAAGGTGGACCGCTCGGCCGCGTACGCGATGCGCTGGGTGGCGAAGAACGTCGTCGCGGCCGGGCTCGCTTCCCGCGCCGAGGTCCAGGTCGCGTACGCGATCGGCAAGGCGGCCCCGGTGGGCCTCTTCGTCGAGACCTTCGGCACCGAGACGGTCGACCCGTCGAAGATCCAGGCCGCCATCACGGAGGTCTTCGACCTGCGTCCGGCCGCGATCATCCGCGACCTCGACCTGCTTCGCCCGATCTACGCGCCGACGGCCGCGTACGGCCACTTCGGCCGTCCCGAGCTGGCGCTCCCGTGGGAGAACACGGCGCGGGCCGCGGACCTGAAGTCGGCCGCGGGCGCCTGATCCGTCGTTGCATTCCGTTCCGTGAAGGCCTCCTTGCCTACCTTGAGGGTAGGGAAGGAGGCCTTCACGGCGTTTGGGGTCGGAGCCTGGTTGCGCGTGTGTCGTCCATCCAGTCACGCGTGTCGTCCGCCGGATCACGCGTGTCGTCCGTTCGATCACGCGAGGCTGCCAGGTTGAGACCCCGGCCTGCGTGGTGCTGGCGCGTCGCTGCTTGCCGGAGGTACATGAAGGGGTCCTTCCTGTACCTAGGCGCAAGGAAGGGGGCCTTCATGTACTCGGGAGGCCTTCACAGCACTCCACCGCGAGATGGCTCCAGCAGCCGTGCAATGAAAGGTCCTTTCCTTGCAAATTTCGCAAGCAACGGACCGTTCATTGCACGCGGTGGCGGGCACTGGCGACAGTGTCTGGTAGAGATCACCGGGTGAGCAGCAGTCCCGAACCGACCCCTCTGTGGGACCTTCCGGAGCCGAAGGCCGAGCCGGCGCGGAAGGCCAAGCCGTCGCGCGCGAAAACGGCCAGCCGTCGCGGGGCGCAGAACCCCGCGCCCGAGAACCCGGTCGCGCGGATCGTCGTGGACATCCCGCTCACCCATCTCGACCGCACCTTCGACTACCGGATCCCCGAGAAACTGCACGAAACCGCCGTCCCCGGCTGCCGGGTGCGGGTCCGGTTCGCGGGTCAGCTCGTCGACGGGTACCTGGTCGAGCGCGCCGACACCACGGAGTTCACCGGGAAGCTCGCCTACATCGACAGGGTGACCTCCAGCGAGCCCGTGCTGCCCCCGGCGCTGCTCACGCTCTGCCGGTCCGTCGCGGACCGCTACGGCGGCACACTCAGCGACGTCCTGCGGCTCGCGATCCCGTCCCGGCACGCGAAGGCCGAGGGTGAACCGCCCGCCGAACCCGCGCCGACGCCGGAGCCGCCCGAAACCACCGCCTGGGAGAAGTACCAGAGCGGTCCGGCGTTCCTGGAGGCCGTCGCGGAACGGCGTCCGGCCAACGCGGTCTGGCAGGCGCTGCCGGGGGAGGACTGGCCGCGTCGCCTCGCCGAAGCGGCCGCCGTCGCGGCTTCCGCGGGCCGGGGTGTGGTCATGGTCGTACCCGACCATCGTGACCTGACCCGGCTGCACGACGCGTGCGTTTCCTTGCTGGGCGCCGATTCCGTGGTCGCGTTGATCGCGGGGCTCGGCCCCGCCGAGCGGTATCGCCGTTGGCTCGCGGTGCTGCGCGGCGCGGTGCGCGTCGTCGTCGGCACGCGCGCGGCGATGTTCGCGCCGGTCGCCGATCCCGGCCTGTTCGTGGTGTGGGACGACGGCGACGACGTCCACCTCGACCAGCACGCGCCGTATCCACACGTCCGTGACGTGCTGATGGACCGCGCGCACGCCGCGAAGGGCTCCATGCTCGTCGCCGGTTTCGCGCGCACCGCCGAAGCGCAGTTCCTGGTGGAATCTGGCTGGGCGCAGCCTCTCGTGGCCGCCCGGCCGGAACTTCGGGCGGCGGCGCCGAGGGTCACGCCGGTCGGCGAGGACTTCGACGTCGCGCGGGACGAAGCGGCCAAGGCCGCGCGGCTCCCGTCGGTCGCCTTCGAGGCGGCGCGGCAGTCGCTGGCGGGCGGATTCCCCGTGCTGGTGCAGGTTCCACGTCGCGGGTACGTCCCGGGGCTCGCGTGCGGCAACTGCCGGACGTCAGCGCACTGCCGTCGGTGCGCCGGCCCGCTTTCCTTGCCGGGCGGGCTGATCGACGGCGCGCCGAGGCCGCCGGCCTGCCGGTGGTGCGGCGTCCCCGAGACGAACTTCCATTGCGCCGCATGCGGTTCGGTGCGGCTGCGGGCGGTCGTCGTCGGGTCGAAGCGCACCGCGGAGGAACTGGGCCGCGCGTTCTCCGGATTCCCCGTGCGGACCTCGGGCGCGACGGAGGTTTTGGCTTCGGTGCCCGGAAAACCGGCGCTGGTCGTGTGCACGCCGGGCGCCGAGCCGGTCGCGGAAGGCGGTTACGGCGCGGCGCTGCTGCTGGACGGCTGGGCGCTGCTGGGGCGGCAGGACCTGCGCGCGGGGGAGGAGACCCTGCGGCGCTGGATGGCGGCGGCGGCCCTGGTGCGGCCGGGAACCGAAGGCGGTCGCGTGTTCGTCGGCGCGGAAGCGGGCCTTTCCGTGGTGCAGGCGCTGGTGCGCTGGGACCCGGGCTGGCACGCGAGCCTCGAACTGGCCGAGCGGCGCGAACTCGGTTTCCCGCCCGCGATGCGGATGGCGAGTATCGAAGGCACGCCGGACGCGGTCGCCGGACTGCTCGACGACCTCGCCCTCCCGGAGAGCGGCGAGGTGCTGGGCCCGGTGCCGCTCGGCGAGGTCGACGAGGACGGCAACGCCGAACGGGAGCGGGCCCTGGTGCGCGTCGCGCGTCCGGACGGGAAGGCGCTCGCCGCCGCCGTCCACGCCGCGGCCGCGCGCCGGGACGCGCGCAAGGCGTCCGAGCCCATCCGGATCCAGCTGGACCCGCTGGAACTCATCTAACGCCCCCGCGTTTCGTCCTCTGAATGCGGTAGTTCGACAGCGAACCATCGCATCCAGAGGACGAAATGCGTGGGGTCAGAGGGTCGTGCCGGGGGTCGCGAGGACGTCGGCGCGGGCCGAGGCGCCCGGAGCGGGCGAAGCGGCCTTCGTGGCGGAGCCGCCCAGAGCGGCGGTGAGCAGCGTGACGATCTGCGATGAGATCGCCGCCCGCCGCGCCTCGAAATCGGCGTCGGTCAGGGCCGAAGGATCGGTGGGCGTGCCGAGGACGGGGGTGTGCAGGTGCCCGCCCGCGATCCCGGTCAGACCGAGGCCCGTCCGGAGCCGGTTGCTGCGATACATGGACTCGTTGCTCAGGTAGTTGCCGCCGCCACCGGAAGCGGCGACCTCACCGGGCTTCGGCGCGTCCGTCCGGCACACCGCGGTCCCCGTCCCCGGTTTCGTGCTGTCCGGCCAGACGCAGAACGCCTCGTTGTACAGCACCTGATACGCCCCGGCGGGCGCGGCGAGCATCTTTTCGTACGGCAGCGTGGTTTCGATGAACTGGACGTCCGGCTGCGGCCAGCCGTCGGCGGGCGGGACCTGGCCGCGGACGGGCTCGTCGAGGTTGTCCGGCGAACCGCCGCGCCACGCGCCGGCCCACCGCTCGATGTCAAAGCGGCCGGGACGACCCTGACTGATCGTCATGATCAGCTCCGGACGGCGGAACCGGTCCTTGAACGCCTGGCCGTAGGCGGCCTCGACGATTCCGGCGTCGAAGTAGCGCCACACCACCGGGAACGACACGGCCTGCACCAGCGCGGGCCCGGTCGGCGTCTGGATGGTCTTGCCGTCGAGATGCAGCGCCGCCGCGCCCGACGGGTTCGCGATGCGGACGCCCGCGCCGTTGAGGGTGAACGGATCGAACCCGCTCACCAGCACCCGCCGCAGCTTCGGACCGGCGGGGAAGCGGGAATCGTCGAGTCCCCGCGCGCCGAAGTCGAACGTCTTCAGCAGCTCCGCCCGGGCGGGCGCGGACAGCGGGAAACGCGGCGTCCACTGCCGCAACGCCTTGCTCATCTGGAGGCGGGCCCAGTAGAGCGGCCGGTCGTCGGCCTTGTCGATGCTGCCGAGATCCGGACGGCGGCCCTGCGCGCGGTCGACCGCGGTGCGCCAGAGCCCCTCACCGGCGGTCTCGGCGAGCTTCTCGGCCCGCAAAGCGGTCTTCGTGGCGCAGAGGCGCGCCGTGAAGTCGGAGACGAGCTTGTCGAATCCGGCGAGCCGGACGAGTTCCGGGCCGACCGCCGGACCACCCGAAGGCATGGTCGCGGTGAGCCGCTTCTCCTCGACGGTGATCGCGGCGGAGTCGTCGAAGCAGGCGCTCGCGCCTTCTGCCTGCGCGACACCGGGGACAGCGAGGACGGGAAGTGCGATGAGCAGCGGGAGGAAGGCGCCCCACCGCCTGCCGGGAGTCTTCATGGCCCGCATTCTGCTCATCCCGCCACGGCCGCACCACCGACGAACGCAGGTCTCGGCGGGTCTTGTCCGGGGTGGACAGGCGGGGCAGACTCGCGCCATGGCCGCGCACAGAAGCACTCCGGTACGCATCACCGCAGTCACCGCGATCGCCGTCCTGGTCGGCGCCGCCGCGCCGGGGATGGCGGCGGCAGCGCCACCGACACCCAAATCGCCCACCGCCGTCGGCTATCTGGGCGCGGTGTCGAGTATCGACGCGGACGCGACCGCGATCGGCACGAAGATCCTGCGCGAGGGTGGCAACGCCGTCGACGCCGCCGTCGCGACCGCCGCCGCCCTCGGCGTCACCGACCCGTTTTCCGCCGGATTCGGCGGTGGCGGCTTCTTCGTCTACTACGACGCGCGCTCCGGCAAGGTGCACACCCTCGACGGCCGCGAGACCGCCCCGTCGACCGCGAACGAGAACCTCTTCGTCGAGAACGGCAAGGCGATCCCGTTCGCCGAGGCCGTCACCAGCGGACTGGGCGTCGGCGTCCCCGGTACGCCCGCCACCTGGCAGGAAGCCCTGCGCAAGTGGGGGACCAAGTCGCTGGCGAAGGCGGTCAAACCCGCCGAAGACCTCGCCCGCAAGGGTTTCACCGTCGACCAGACCTTCAACACCCAGATCGCGAACAACGCCGCCCGGTTCTCGGCGTTCCCGTCCACCCGGTCGCTGTACCTGCCCGGCGGCGCGCCGCCCGCGGTCGGCACGACGTTCAAGAACCCGGACCTCGCGGGCACGTACGCGCAGCTCGCCGCGAAGGGCACCGACGTGCTCTACCGCGGCCCGATCGGCGCGGACGTCGTCGACACCGTGCGGAAGCCGCCGGTCGACCCCGCGTCGACGCTGAAGGTGCGCCCCGGTGACATGACCGCGGCCGACCTCGCGAAGTACCGCGTCGTCGAGCGGAAGCCGACGAAGACCCAGTACCGCGGTCTCGACGTCTACGGCATGCCCGCGCCCTCGTCCGGCGGGCTGACCGTCGGCGAGGCACTGAACATCCTCGAGAACACGAAGCTCTCGAAGCTGGAGAAGGCCGACTACCTGCACTACTTCCTGGAGTCGACCCGGTACGCCTTCGCCGACCGCAACCGGTGGATCGGCGACCCGGCCTTCGTCGACGTCCCGGCGAAGGAGCTGATCAGCCAGAAGTTCGCCGACAGCCGCGCGTGCCTGATCGACGCCGCGAAGGCCGGGACCAGTCCGGTCGCGCCGGCGGACCCGCGCAAGCCCACCCCGTGCGTGGCCGGGGCGAACCCCGCGCCGACCCCGTACGAGGGCGAGAACACCACGCATCTCACGGTCGCCGACCGGTGGGGCAACGTCGTCGCCTACACGCTGACCATCGAGCAGGAGGGCGGGAGCGGCATCGTCGTCCCGGGCCGCGGCTTCCTGCTCAACAACGAACTGACCGACTTCTCCTTCACCCCGGTGACGCCGGGCGTGCCCGACCCGAACCTGCCGGGCCCGGCGAAGCGGCCGCGTTCGTCGATGGCGCCGACCATCGTGCTCGACCATGGCAAGCCGTTCCTCGCCGTCGGCTCGCCCGGTGGCGCGTCGATCATCACCACGGTGCTGCAGATCCTCACCGGCCGGATCGATCGCGGGCTGAAACTGGTCGACGCGATCGCCGAACCGCGCGCCTCGCAGCGGAACTCCGCGGCCGCGCAGGTCGAGCAGGCGTTCCTGGATCAGACCGAGGTGCTCAAGGTGCTGAAGGCCAAGGGGCAGGGCTTCTCGACGACGCCCGCGGAGATCGGGGCGGCGACCGGCGTCGAACGGCTGCGGGACGGCCGGTGGCTCGCCGCGGCCGAACCCACGCGCCGGGGAGGCGGCTCGGCGGCCGTCGTGCTGCCCTGGCCGCCGCGTTAGGACGCCTCGCTCGCGAAGGCCTCTTCGGCCCTTTCGCGCGCTAGGAACGGTCCTTTCCTTGCAAATTTCGCAAGGAAAGGACCGTTCCTAGCATCCGCCGCATCGCAGAGGGAGAGCGAGCGCGCCGGGGTGGTGAGCTCCTTCTAGACTGAGCGGCGATGTTCGCCCAGTCAGAGGTACCCGTCCCCCCGGCGGAGGTGCGTTGATGCGCCTCGTCTTCGCCGGCACCCCCGAACCCGCGGTCCCGTCGCTGCGCGCGTTCCTCGCGTCCGAGCAGCACGAGGTCGTCGCCGTCGTGACCCGTCCGGACGCCCAGGCAGGCCGCGGCCGCCGCGTCGTCCGATCGCCGATCGGCGCGCTGGCCGACGAGCACGGGATCGAGGTGCTGACCCCGCCGAAGGCGAGCGACCCCGCGTTCCTCGCCCGGCTCGCGGAGATCGCGCCCGACGCGTGCCCCGTGGTCGCGTACGGGGCGTTGCTGCCTCAGGCCGCGCTGGACATCCCGGCGCACGGCTGGGTCAACCTGCACTTCTCGCTGCTGCCCGCGTGGCGCGGCGCCGCGCCGGTCCAGGCCGCGATCCGCGCCGGGGACGAGATCACCGGCGCCTCGACGTTCCGCATCGTCAAGGAACTCGACGCGGGCCCGGTCTACGGCGTGGTCACCGAGCAGATCGCCGCCACCGACACCGCGGGCGAACTGCTCGGCAGGCTGGCGGAGTCCGGGGCGAAACTGCTCGTGTCCACGATGGACGGAATCGCCGACGGTTCGCTGCGCGCGGTCGAGCAGACCGGCGACGGCGTGAGCTACGCGCCCAAGGTGACCGTCGAGGACGCGCGCGTGTCGTTCGCCGACCCGGCCGCCGCGGTCGACCGGCAGATCCGCGCGGTCACGCCGGAGCCGGGCGCGTGGGCGGAGTTCCGGGGCGAGCGGCTGAAACTCGGCCCGGTGACGGTCGTGGACGAGCCGGGGCCCCCGCCCGGCGAACTCGTCGTGGAGCGCAAGCGGGTGCTGGTCGGCACGGCGTCGAAGCCGGTGCGGCTGGGCGAGGTGCAGGCGCAGGGGAAGAAGCGGATGGCGGCCACCGACTGGGCGCGCGGTACGAGGATCGAACAAGGAGAGCGCCTGCAGTGAACGAGCGTAGGGAACGCCGGCCGTCGAGGCCGCAGCGAGGCCGCCCGGCCCCGCGCAAGGAAGGGCCCAGCCGCCCGCCGCAGATCGACCCGGCCCGGCAGGTCGCCTTCGACGTCCTGCGCGCGGTCCGCGAAGACGACGCGTACGCGAACCTGGTGCTGCCGCAACTGCTGCGCAACCGCCGGATCTCCGGCCGCGACGCGGCGCTGGCCACCGAACTGACCTACGGCACCTGCCGCGCGGTCGGCATGCTGGACGCCGTCATCGCGGCCTGCCTGGACCGTCCGCTGGAGAAGGTCGACGCCATCGTGCTGGACGGCCTCCGGCTCGGCGCGTACCAGCTGCTGCGCACTCGCATCCCCCAGCACGCCGCTGTCGGGTCCACTGTGGACCTCGTCCGCGCCGAAGTCGGTTCCTGGATCGCGGGTTTCGTGAACGCCGTGCTGCGCTCGGTGTCCGAAAAGGACGAAGAGACCTGGCTGAACGAGCTGGCCCCCGACGAGGCCGCCGACCCGATCGGCGCCTACGCCCTGCGGACGGCGCATCCGCGCTGGGTAGCGCGGTCGTTCGCGGAAGCCTTGGGGGACAAGGGCGCGGAGCTGAAGGCGGCACTGGAGGCCGACGACGACCGCCCCGACGTCCACCTGGTCGCCCGGCCCGGCGAGATCAGCGCCGAGGAGCTGGCCGCCATCACCGGTGGCGACGTCGCGCCGTACTCGCCCTATGGCGTCCGGCTGCCCGCGGGCTCCGGTGACCCCGGCGACCTCGAGCCGATCAAGGAAAAGCTGGCCGCGGTCCAGGACGAGGGCAGCCAGCTGTGCGCCTACGCCGTCACGAGGGTCCCGGTCTCCGGCACCGACGTGCGGTGGCTGGACCTGTGCGCCGGTCCGGGCGGCAAGGCGGCGCTGCTCGGCGCGCTCGCGGTGGCCGCGGGCGCGACCGTCGACGCCGTCGAAAAGGCCCCGCACCGCGCGAAGCTGATCGAGAAGGCCGTCCAGGACCTGCCGGTGACCGTGCACGTCGCCGACGGCCGCGAGACCGGTCTCGAACCGGGCTACGACCGCGTCCTCGTCGACGCGCCGTGCAGCGGTCTCGGCTCACTGCGGCGCCGCCCCGAGGCACGCTGGCGCCGCCAGCCCAGCGACATCGCGGACCTGACGAAACTGCAGGGCCAGCTGATCACCGCGGCACTGGACCTGGTCCGGCCCGGCGGCATCGTCACCTACGTCGTCTGCTCGCCGCATCTGGCCGAGACCGAAGGCGTCGTGGGGGAGACCGCGCGCCGCGCCGGTGCCCAGATCGTCGACGCGCGGGAGTTCTTCCCCGGCGTCCCGCAGCTCGGCAACGGCCCGTACGTCCAGCTGTGGCCGCACCGCCACGGCACGGACGCGATGTTCTGCGCCGTGCTGCGGAAGCCGGACACCGCCGGGTGAGCAGGGTCCTCGGCCTGGTCGCGAGCTCGTGCGGCGGACTGGACACCCGGTTCGCCGCGCAGCTCGCGAAACCGGCCGCGGACCGCGGCTGGGAGCTCGCGATCACGCTGACCCCCACCGCGGCCCGCTGGCTGGAGACGACCGGCGGGCTCGGTGACCTGGAAAAGTGCACCGAGCTGCCGGTCCGCAGCACCTCCCGGCTACCGGGCGAACCCCGCCCGCATCCGGATCCGGAGGTGTTCCTGTTCGCGCCCGCCTCCGCCAACTCCGTGGCGAAACTGGCGCTGGGCATCGCCGACAACCAGGCGCTGACCCTGCTCGGCGACGTCCTCGGCACGCCGGGCATCACGATCGTGCTGGGCTACCAGATCCAGGACACCCGGGTGCACCATCCGGCGTGGCGGCGCCATCTCGACACGCTCGCCTCCGCCGGGGTCACGACCACGAGGCTCACCCCGGAAACCGCGTGGACCTCGGTGCTGGACCTGCTCCCGGCGATCTAGCGGGCGCAGAACGCCGTGTCGACCGCGGCCACGAGATGCGCCGACGCCCCGTCCGGCAGCGGGTCCTGGTTGACCACGACGTTCACCTTCTTCCCGTGCGGGACCGCCCCCGAGATGTTCGCGAAGCCGCGGAGGTTGCCGCCGTGGCCCCAGAACCTCCCGCCGCAGGACAGCGGCACCGACGCGATCCCGAGCCCGTATTCCGCGCCGGGGATGCCCAGACCCGCCGGCACGGTCCGCTGCATCTCCGCCAGCTGTGCCCGGTGCAGGAGACGGCCGTCGACGAGCTCCCCGTAGAAGCGGTTCAGCTCCGCGCCGGTCGAAACGATCCCGCCGGAGGCTCCGGCGAGCGAGGGATCCAGTTCGGTGTAGTCGACGAGACCCGGCGCGTAGCCCCTGGCGTGCGGAAGCGGCAGGCGCTCGTCGCCGCGCGACGGCAGGTAGGTGTGGCGCAGGCCGAGCGGCTCGGCGATCCTCTTCCGGATCTCGGTGGAGACCGAGCGGCCGGTGAGCTTCTCGATGAGCATGCCCGCGATGACGTAGTTCGTGTTGGAGTACTTCCAGTTCGTGCCCGGCGCGAAGTCCGGCGGATGCGCCAGACCGACCGCCAGCAGCTCCCCGGGTTCGGCGCCGCGATGCCGCCACTCGTCGATGTCGAGATCGCGGACGTAGTTGTACAGCCCGCTCGTGTGCTGCAGCAGCTGCCGGACGGTGATCTTGGTGCCGTCGTTGCCGTTCCCGTGGACGAGACCGGGCAGGTAGCGGTCGATCGGCGCGTCCAGCCGCACCTTCCCCTCGGCGACCAGCTGCAGGACCACGACCGCGACGAAGGTCTTGGTGATGCTGGCCGCCCGGAACTTCGAGTCGTGCGGGAACGGTGTCCCGGTCTCGGCGTTCCCGACGCCCTCACGCTCCGACCACGACCGCCCGGAAGGGCTCGTCACGGTCGCCTGCGCGCCGGGGACGCCGTCCTGCACCAGTGTTTTCAGCGCTTTGTCGACTTCGTCCCGCGGGTGGGTCACGGCCAAAGCCGGGGTGGCGGTCGTCGCGGCGAGCAGCGCGACCAGTGAACCGACGGCGACGATCTTCTTGCCTGGCAAGGATTTTCGCATGGGTTCCACGCTAGGGAGGCTCGGACGCGGTGGCCATGGGGTGAACCCCCACGCCTTACTGGGGTTTGCCCCACCATGCCGCTCAGCGCAGGCTGTGCCCCGGCGCGACGACGCCGGTCTCGTAGGCGAACACCACGGCCTGGCTCCGGTTGGCCGCGCCCAGTTTCCCGAAGATGTTGCCCACATGGGTCTTGACGGTTTCGAGGCTGATGACCAGCTCGGCCGCGATGTCCACATTGGACTTCCCGGTGGCGATGAGCCGCAGCACCTCGGTCTCCCGTTTCGTCAGCGACGACGGGCGGGGAGCGAGGCCGGACGGCGCCGGGCGCGCGGTGACCATCCGGCGGATCGCGTCGGGGAACAGCAGCGTCTCCCCGGCGGCGATCGTCCGGATGGCGTGCGCGAACTCCTCCTTGCGCGCCCGCTTCAGCAGGAATCCGCTGGCCCCGGCCAGCAGGGCGTCGTAGACGTAGTCGTCGTTGTCGAACGTCGTGATCACGAGGACCTTCGGCGGGTCCGGGATTTCGGCGAGCACCCGCCGGGTCGCCTCGATCCCGTCCACCCCGGGCATGCGCACGTCCATCAGGACCACGTCGGGATGTGTCCGCCGCACCAGATCGACCACCTCGCCGCCGTCGCCCGCCTCGCCGACCACGGTCAGATCCGGCTGGTTGTCCAGCAGGGAACGCAAACCGGCTCGCAGCAAGGGTTCGTCGTCGACGATCAGGACGCGCAGTGTCATGAGCGCGACCGTAGCGGGATCGTGGTCACCAGCCGCCACAACGGTTCCCCGTCGACGGCGGGGCCCGCGACGAGCTCCCCGCGCAGGGCCTCGACGCGTTCGGTGAGCCCCGGCAGCCCGTTGCCGCCGCGGCCGGAGGCGGCCGCGTGCTCCATGAGCGGGTTCACGATCTCGATCCGCAGCGCGTCGGCGAGTACCGCGACCCGCACGCTCACCGGGCCGGGATGGGCGTGCCGCAACGCGTTCGTCAGTCCTTCTTGGACGATCCGGTACGCCTCCCGCGAAAGGGTCGCGGGCAGTTCGGCGGCGGGGCCGGTGAGCTCGTAGTCGATCTCAGCGCCGCCCGCGCGGGCCCGTTCGGCCAGTGTCCCGGCCTCGATGAGCCGCCGTTCGGGCTCTCGGGACGACCGGTCGTCCCGCAGCAGGCCGAGTACGTGGTCGAGGTCTTCGAGCGCCGCCCTCGAAGACTCCTCGATGGTGCCCAGTGCCCGGCGCACCAGCTGTGGTTCGGAATCGACCAGTTCGGCGGCCGCGGCGGCCTGGATGGTCGACGTCGTCAGCGTGTGGCCGATCGAGTCGTGCAGTTCGCGGGCCAGCCGGTTGCGCTGCTCGAAGTGGTTCGCCCGGACTTCCGCCGCGGCGACGCGTTCGGCGGCGGACGGGCCAAGCAGGGCGACCGCGGCGTACTGGAACAGCTTGCTGAAACCGGCGAGGACGTAGGCGATGACGACGAGCGTGACCAGCGCGATCGGCAGCGTCCACAGCCCGCCGGTGCCCGATTCGATCGTCACCCGTTCCCCGAAGAACTCGATGGGGCTGCCGCCGCCTCCCGCCCACACGATGGCGAACACGAAGCCGAGCATCAGGAAACAGCCGAGGCCGAACAGCACCCAGCCGAGCGCGGTGTGCACGAGCAGCCAGGCCGCCGAGCGCCAGCGCTCCGACCAGGCGACCTTCGTGTGCTGCGGAGGCTGCGCGATCCGGGCGTCCAGCATCTGGTTGGAGAACCAGATACCGACCCGGCGCATCGGTCCGGGCAAACCGGCCAGCACGACCAGCACGCCCATGGCGAGCACGCCGTAGGCCATCTTCGCCCACACGTCGCCCGGGAGGAGGACGGCGGGAATGAGCGCGATGGGGAACGGGATCGCCGTCATCGCCATGCCGAGGAGTCCGAACGGGACGCTGCGGTAGCTGCCGATCCGCACGAGGGGCTTGAGTGGGTTGACCATGAGGGGAACGCTATTCGGCGGCGCGTGCGCGCACCTCCCACTGCGGTGCCATTTCGCGTCATACTCCAGACCGGGTCGACGGTCACAGCCGGTTAGCGGGCGTTAGCGGCGTCCTCCTACACTCGGGCGCGTGGCTCACCGACCTTTGATCGCACCCAGCATCCTCTCCGCGGACTTCGCCCGGCTCGGCGACGAGATCCGTGCCGTCGCGGGGGAGGGCGACACCCGCGCGGACTGGGTCCACGTCGACGTCATGGACGCGCACTTCGTGCCGAACCTGACCCTGGGCCTGCCCGTGGTGCAGTCGCTGCTCAAGGCCACCGACGTCCCCATCGACTGCCACCTGATGATCGAGAACCCCGACAAGTGGGCCATCGGGTACGCCGAAGCGGGCGCTTACAACGTCACCGTGCACGTCGAGGCCGCGCACGACCCGATCGCGCTGGCGAAGAACCTGCGCGCCGCCGGGGCGAAGGCCGGCCTGTCGATCAAGCCGAACACGCCGATCGAGGACCACCTCGAGACCCTCAAGCACTACGACACGCTCCTGGTGATGTCGGTCGAGCCCGGTTTCGGCGGTCAGTCGTTCATCGAGGGCGTCCTCGACAAGGTCCGCACCGCGCGGCGCCTGGTCGACACCGGCCACCTCAAACTCGTCGTCGAGATCGACGGCGGGATCAACGCCGACACCATCGAGCAGGCCGCCGAAGCCGGAGTGGACTGCTTCGTCGCCGGTTCCGCCGTCTACGGCGCCGAAGACCCTGGTAAGGCCGTCGCGGCGCTTCGTGAGCAGGCGGCCCGCGTCCGCGGCTGATCCCGCCTCGTGATCCGCCGTCGGGTCAGGAGAAGGAATCGGCCGCGAGGGGTGTTGGATGAGGGGAGCACCGTTCCCAGCGGCGGTGCGAGCCAGGAGGAGGGCAGCAGGAGTGTTCACCGGCATTGTCGAGGAACTCGGCGAGGTCACCGCGGTCGAGCAGGTCCCGAACGCCGCGAGACTGACCGTTCGGGGGCCGCTGGTGACCAGCGACGCCGGGCACGGCGACTCCATCGCGGTGAGTGGCGTGTGCCTCACCGTGGTCGCGGTGGCGGGCGGTGAGTTTACCGTCGATGTCGTGCACGAGACCCTGCAGCGCTCCAGCCTCGCGAAGGTGCAGGTCGGCGACGTCGTCAACCTCGAACGCGCGACGCCGGCGGGCGGCAGGC
This sequence comes from Amycolatopsis japonica, assembly GCF_000732925.1. Classification (NCBI taxonomy): domain Bacteria; kingdom Bacillati; phylum Actinomycetota; class Actinomycetes; order Pseudonocardiales; family Pseudonocardiaceae; genus Amycolatopsis; species Amycolatopsis japonica. The sequence goes on along the minus strand of NZ_CP008953.1, from coordinate 5,379,363 downwards.
TCGGCGGGCACATCATGCAAGGCCATGTCGACGGCACCGGCGTCTTCCTCAAACGCGACGAGCAGGGACTCACCACGTTCGCGCTGCCGAAGAAGCTGTCCCGGTACGTCGTCGAGAAGGGGTCGATCGCGGTCGACGGCGTCTCCCTCACGGTCGCTTCGGTGACCGACGAGGAGTTCTCCGTCGCCCTGATCCCGACCACGCTCGAACTCACCACGCTCGGCCGGAACACCCCGGGTGACCTGGTGAATCTCGAGGTGGACGTGGTCGCCAAGTACGTCGAGAAGCTGGCCATGCCGCACCTGCGCGCGCAGGGGGACAATGGCGGTACGGAGGAGCGGGCGTGAGCGAGACGAGTGCGATTCCGGGGTCGGCCGATCTGACCCCCTGTGCGGGCGGGGTGGTGGCAGTGAACGCCGATGCCATCGAGGCGGCGATCGCCGACATCAAGGCGGGCCGTCCGGTCGTCGTGGTGGACGACGAGGACCGCGAGAACGAGGGCGACCTGATCTTCGCGGCGGAGAAGGCCACGCCGGAACTGATGGCCTTCATGGTGCGCTACACCTCGGGTTACGTCTGCGTGGCGCTGACCGAGGCCGAGGCGGACCGGCTCGACCTGCCGCCGATGTACCACACGAACCAGGACCAGCGCGGCACCGCGTACAGCGTCACGGTCGACGCCGCCGAGGGCATCACCACCGGCATCTCCGCGGCCGACCGGTCGCATACCGTCCGGCTGCTCGCCGACCCGGCGTCCAAGGCGTCGGACTTCCGGCGGCCCGGCCACGTGGTCCCGCTGCGCGCCAAGCAGGGCGGCGTCCTGCGGCGCCCGGGGCACACCGAAGCCTCCGTCGACCTGGCCCGGCTGGCCGGCCTTTCGCCGTCCGGGGTGCTCTGCGAGATCGTGTCGCAGAAGGACGAGGGCGACATGGCCCGCCGCGACGAACTCGAGGTCTTCGCCGCGGACCACGACCTCAAGATGATCACCATCGCCGACCTGATCGCGTACCGGCGGCGCACCGAGAAGCAGGTCGAGCGGGTGGCCGAGGCGCGGATCCCGCTTTCGGCGGGCACGTTCCGCGCGGTCGGGTACGACAGCCTGCTGGACGGCATCGAGCACATCGCGTTCGTCTACGGCGAGATCGGCGACGGCGAGGACATCCTGGTCCGCGTGCACTCCGAGTGCCTGACCGGTGACGTCTTCGGCTCGCTGCGCTGCGACTGCGGCCCGCAGCTGGAGGCCGCGCTGGAAGCGGTGGCCAAGGAAGGCCGCGGCGTCGTGCTCTACATCCGCGGCCACGAGGGCCGCGGCATCGGGCTGCTGCACAAACTGCAGGCCTACCAGCTGCAGGACGCCGGCGCGGACACCGTCGACGCGAACCTGCAGCTCGGCGTCCCCGCCGACGCGCGGGACTACGGCACCGGCGCGCAGATCCTGTGCGACCTCGGCGTCCGCTCGATGCGGCTGCTGACGAACAACCCGGCCAAACGTGTCGGGCTGGAGGGCTACGGCCTGCGGGTCACCGGGCGGGTCGCGCTGCCGATCTCGCCGAACCCGGAGAACCTGCGCTACCTCAAGACCAAACGGGACCGGATGGGGCACGACCTGTCCCAGCTGGAGCATTTCGACCAGGTCGGCGCCGAGGTCGACCAGGGCAACGGAGGTGGCACGCGGTGAGCGGCGAAGGCCGTCCGGACGTCGAACTCGACCTGTCCGACTGTAAGAACATCCGGCTCGGGATCGTGGCCACACGCTGGCACACGAAGATCACGAGCGCCCTGCTGGACCGCGCCCTCGAGGCGGCCAAGGCCGCCGACCTGGAAGAGGAGCCGACGGTCGTGCGCGTCGCGGGCGCCGTCGAACTGCCCGTCGCCGCGCAGGCGCTGGCCCGCACCCACGACGCGGTGGTCGCGCTGGGCGTGGTCATCCGGGGCGGGACGCCGCATTTCGAGTACGTCTGCGACGCGGTCACCGCGGGCCTGACCAGGGTCGCGCTCGACGAGAGCACCCCGGTCGGCAACGGCGTCCTCACCTGCGACACCGAGCAGCAGGCCCTCGACCGGTCGGGTCTGCCCGGCTCCGTCGAGGACAAGGGCTACGAAGCGACGGTCGCCGCGCTGGACGCCGCGCACGCGCTGCGGAACCTGCGCCAGCCGTGGACCGAGCGGGGATTCGTGTGAGCGTCGAGGCGGATGTGATGACGGAGTCCGAGGTCGTGGTGGTGCGGCCCCGCCGCGCCCTGGTGATGTGCTCCGTGCTGGCGGTGATCCTGCTGGCGACGTTCGTGGTCGTCGCGGTGCTGCTGCGCGGCTCGGACACCGGCGTGATCTTCCAGCCGTCCGACCAGGCGGCGATGATCGGCATCGGCGTCCTGCTCGCCGCGGGCACGATGCTGTTCGCGACCGCGCGCGTGAAGGCCGACGCGGACGGCATCGAGGTCCGGAACGTGCTGATGACCAAGAAGTTCGCGTGGAGCGAGGTGCTCTCGGTGAGCTTCCCGGACGGCGCCTCATGGGCCCGGCTGGAGCTGCCGGAGGACGAGTACTACTCGGTCATGGCCGTGCAGGCCGTTGATCGGGAACGCGCGGTGGCGGCGGTGCGGGCGTTGCGGCGGCTGCACAAGGCGGCCTGGGAGGGCTGACGCTCGCCTTTTCCCGACCGACCGCGTTTCGTCCTCTGAATGCGATCCTTAGGTGTGGCAAGTACGTGAAGGCCCCCTTCCTTGCGTCTAGCGCAAGGAAGGGGGCCTTCATGTACTTGGGAAGGTGTGAAGGACTCCTTTCCTCGGCTGAGCCGAGGGAAGGGCCCCTTCACGCGCGGCCGCTGTGACTGCTGGTGCAGGTGGGGCGCATGTGGCGCCTCCCAAGTCCGTGAAGGCCTCCTTGAGGGACCCAGAGTCCCTCAAGGAGGCCTTCACGGACTTGGGCCAAGGGAGGCTGACGCCGCTCTCCGGCTCCTTCAGGTGCTAGGAACGGTCCTTTCCTGGCAAAATTTGCCAGGAAAGGACCGTTCCTGGCATCCGGGGCAGGCGGCGTTCGCCGGGCTCACTCAAGTGTCATGAAAGGGTCGTTCGGGACGAAAAACGTCCTGAACGACCCTTTCATGACATCCGGCACCCGAAAACGCGCGTTCAGAGCGAAAGATCCACCACGATCGGCGCGTGGTCCGAAGGCCCCTTCCCCTTCCGCGCCTCACGGTCCACATAGGAATCCGTCACCGCGCCGGCCACGACGGCGTCGGCGTACACGAGGTCGATCCGCATTCCCTTGTTGTTCGGGAAGTTCCCGGCCCGGTAGTCCCAGTACGTGAACGGGTGGTCGTACTTCAGCGGCCGAGGGAACACGTCGGACAGTCCGAGGTCCCGCAGCGCGGCGAGCGCCTTCCGCTCCGGTTCGGTCACGTGCGTCGATTCGGCGAACACGCCGATGTCCCAGACGTCCGCGTCGGTCGGCGCGATGTTGAAGTCACCGAGCACCGCGAACGGCAGGCCGCGCGCCTGCTCCTCCCGCACCGTCGCCTCCAGCGCGGAGAGCCAGGCGAGTTTGTAGCCGTAGTGCGGGTTCTCCAGGTCGCGCCCGTTGGGCACGTACACCGACCACAGCCGCAGCCCGCCGCAGGTGGCGCCGATGGCCCGCGCGTCGGTCTTGTCCTCGAAGGTGGGCTCGCCGGTCAGCCCGCGTGTCACGTCTTCCAGCCCGACGCGCGACAGGATCGCGACGCCGTTCCAGCGTCCGATGCCGTACGCCGCCGTCTCATAGCCCAGTTCCTTCACCGCGTCGAAGGGGAAGGCGTCGGTGCCGCATTTGAGTTCCTGCAGGCACAGCACGTCCGGCTGGGCCGAACCGAGCCACTCCAGCACCCTCGGCAGCCGGGGCCCGATCGAGTTCACGTTCCAGGTCGCGATCCGCATGCCCGCGAGCGTCCCACACCCCACCGACACTCCGACGTGAAAGGGGCCCCTGCCGCGACGGGTCACGTCGCGGCAGGGGCCCCGGCCGGGGTGGAGGTCAGACCCCGGTGGTCGAGCGGATCCAGGAGCGGGCCGAAGCGACGCTGCCGTAGTTGTTGGTGCCGCGGATGTTCGAGCCGCTCTGGTTCTGCACGGTCGAAGCGACACCGACCTGGACGCCGTTGGAGACCTGGGGGCCGCCCGAGTCGCCCTTCCACGCGGAGCCGTTGATGCCGACGCTCTGGATGGCCGGGCCACCGTAGGCGTCGGTCGAGCTGCCGCTGACGCGCACGTTGGCGACCTTCAGCGCCGAGGCGGGCGGGCCGGTCGGGGTCTCGCGGCCCCAGCCGTAGAGCTGGTTGGTGCTGCCGACCGACGGGTTCGAGCTCGCCAGGGTGATCGGCGTGACGCCGGCGTCGGAGGCCAGGTGCAGCAGCGAGATGTCGGAGCCGGCGGGCGAGGACACCTTGCGGTCGACGGCGATCTCACGGCCGCCCTGGAGCTGGTTGCTGCCGACGCGGACCCGCATGCCGGTGCCGTCGGAGTCGAGGCAGTGCTTGGCGGTCAGGACCCAGCGCTGGGCGATGACGCTGCCGGAGCAGTTGAACCCGTCCCACTGACGGCCCGGGGTGTTGACGTAGACCTGGGCGCCCCAGCTCACGGTGGGGGCGGTGCCGCCGCCCACGATGTTGGGCTGGACACCGGTGGGGGTGCCCGCGGAGGCGACGGCGCCCGCGGTCATGGTGAGGGCTGCGGCGGCGAGGGTGGCGGCGCCCAGCGTACGAAGACGGCTCACGGTGCAGGAGTCCTTTCGAGCGTCATCTGACGAAGAACCGAATGAAGTGGAACTGGGACGGAAAGTAATCAACCGATTCACCCGCTAGGAACCAACGAACGTCGGTTACGGCGGAAGACCCGACTTAGGTCGGTATGCGTGGTGAAAGATGGACCGGATGGTGGGAATGGCCACTCGAAGGGTTGACCGGACCGCGCGTAAGGACGGGGCCTCGTAAGACTGTCGGTGGTGCCCCATAGGCTTGTCGACGTGGCTGACCCGACCACCTACCGTCCCTCGCCGGGGAGCATCCCGGACGCCCCTGGCGTGTACAAATTTCGTGACGCCACGAAGAGGGTCATCTATGTCGGCAAGGCGAAAAGCCTCCGAAGCAGGCTGAACTCGTACTTCGCCGACATCACGGGCTTGCACCCGCGCACCCGCCAGATGGTGACGACGGCGGCGAGCGTCGAGTGGACCGTCGTGGGCACCGAGGTCGAGGCGCTCCAGCTCGAATACAACTGGATCAAGGAGTTCGACCCGCGGTTCAACGTCCGGTACCGCGACGACAAGAGCTACCCGGTCCTCGCCGTCACGATGAACGAGGAGTACCCGCGCCTGCACGTCTATCGCGGCGCGCGCAAGAAGGGCGTGCGGTACTTCGGGCCGTACGCGCACGCCTGGGCCATCCGCGAAACGCTCGATCTGCTGCTCCGGGTCTTCCCGGCGCGCACCTGCTCGGCGGGCGTCTTCAAACGGCACGGCCAGATCGGCAGGCCGTGCCTGCTCGGCTACATCGGGAAATGCTCCGCGCCGTGCGTCGGCAAGGTCTCCGCCGACGAGCACCGCGAGATCGTCGAGGACTTCTGCGACTTCCTCGCCGGCCGCACCGACGCGCTGATCCGCCGTCTGGAACAGGAAATGGCGGCAGCGTCCGAAGAGCTGGAGTTCGAGCGAGCCGCGCGGCTGCGTGACGATCTCGGCGCGCTGCGGCGCGCGATGGAGAAGCAGGCGGTCGTGCTCGGCGACGGCACCGACGCGGACGTCGTCGCCTTCGCCCACGACGAGCTCGAAGCCGCCGTCCAGGTCTTCCACGTGCGCGGCGGACGGGTCCGCGGGCAGCGCGGCTGGGTGATCGACAAGGCCGAAGAGATGGACGTCAAGGATCTCGTCGACCACTTCATCACGCAGTTCTACGGCGAACAGGCCGAACGCGCGGACGATCCCGACGGCGGCTCGCCGGTGCCGCGCGAGGTGCTCGTCCCCGAGTTGCCCGCCGACGCGGAAGCCCTGGGCGAATGGCTTTCCGGGCTGCGAGGGTCTCGGGTGAGCCTGCGGGTGCCGCAGCGCGGCGACAAACGCGCGCTCGCCGAAACCGTGACACGCAACGCAGGAGAGGCGTTCACCCAGCACAAACTGCGCCGCGCGGGCGACCTCACCGCGCGCTCGGCCGCGTTGGCGGAACTGCAGGACTACCTGGCGCTGGAAACCGCGCCGCTGCGTATCGAATGCGTCGACATCAGCCATATCCAGGGCAGCGACGTGGTCGCCTCGCTCGTGGTGTTCGAGGACGGTATCCCGCGCAAGTCCGAGTACCGGCGCTTCGCCTTGCGTGAGGCCGCGGAGGAAGGCGACGTCGCGTCGATCGCCGAAGTCGTCCGCCGCCGGTTTTCCCGGTATCTCAAGGAAAACGCCGAAGGAGTCGATCCGGACCGGCCGGGCATCGACCCGGAGACCGGCAAACCGCGCAAGTTCGCCTACGCGCCGAACCTGCTCGTCGTCGACGGCGCGGGCCCGCAGGCCACCGCCGCCGCGGACGTGCTCTCCGAACTGGGCGTCACCGACATCGCCGTGGTCGGCTTGGCGAAGCGGCTGGAGGAGGTGTGGCTCCCGGGCGATCCCGATCCGGTGATCCTGCCGCGCACCTCCGACGCGTTGTATCTGTTGCAGCGGCTGCGCGACGAGGCGCACCGCTTCGCCATCCGGTACCACCGCGAGAAGCGCTCCAAGCGGATGCAGGTGTCCGCATTGGACGGTGTGCCGGGGCTGGGGCAGGCTCGTCGTACCGCGCTGATCAAGCATTTCGGCTCGGTGAAGAAACTCCGCGAAGCGCGGATAGAGGAGATCGAGGCGGTGCCCGGCTTCGGCAGGCGCACCGCCGAAGCGGTCGTCGCGGCACTCGCAGGGGAGACAGCCGCGGCGGCGGGGGAGTCCAGTACGTGATCGGTGAAGGGACCATTGTGAGTGCGCAAGAAGAAGGCCGCGGTTCCGGGATGGAGGTCGCGGTCGTTTCCGGTCTGTCCGGCGCCGGCCGCAGCACCGCCGCGAAATGCCTGGAGGACCTGGGCTGGTTCGTGGTGGACAACCTGCCGCCCGAGCTGATCGCGACCATGGTCGAGCTCGGCGCGCAGGCGCGGGGCGCGATCACCAAGGTCGCCGTGGTGATGGACGTGCGTTCGCGCGCGTTCACCGACGACCTGGCTTCGGTCATCAAGGACCTCGACGCCCGCGGGTACAAGCCGCGTGTCCTGTTCCTGGAGGCCACCGACGCGGTGCTGGTGCGCCGGTTCGAGGCCGTCCGCCGCGGCCACCCGATGCAGGGCGACGGCAGGCTCGCCGACGGCATCACCGCCGAGCGCACGCTGCTGGAGCCGCTGCGGGAAGAGGCCGACCTCGTGCTCGACACGTCGTCGCTTTCGGTGCACGATCTGCGCGCCAAGATCGAGGACGCCTTCGGTTCCGAGGCGAGCACGCAGACCAGGGTCACCGTGCTGTCGTTCGGCTACAAGTACGGCCTGCCGATGGACGCCGACCTGGTGATGGACGTCCGCTTCCTGCCGAACCCGTTCTGGATCCCGGAACTGCGCGACCACACCGGTCTCGAGGGCGAGGTCCGCAACTACGTGCTCAGCCAGGAAGGCGCGGACGAGTTCCTCGACCGCTACCACCAGTTGCTGCGCCTGATCGGCGCGGGCTACAAACGCGAGGGCAAGCGGTATCTGACGCTGGCCGTCGGCTGCACCGGCGGGAAGCACCGCAGCGTCGCCATCTCCGAGGAGCTCGCCCAGCGTCTGTCCAATGAGGACGGTATGGCCGTGAAGGTGGTGCACCGCGACCTTGGCCGCGAGTAGCGCACCGCGCGCGGTGGCACTGGGCGGCGGGCACGGCCTGCACGCCACCCTCACCGCCTTGCGCCGGGTGACCTCGCAGGTCACCGCCGTGGTCACCGTCGCGGACGACGGGGGCTCGTCCGGCAGGCTGCGCCGGGAACTGGGGCTGCTGCCGCCGGGCGACCTGCGGCAGGCCTTCGCCGCGTTCGCCGCCGAAGACGGCGGGACGTTGTGGGCGGAGGTGTTCCAGCACCGCTTCGGCGGTGACGGCGCGCTCGCCGGGCACGCGGTCGGGAACCTGTTGCTGGCCGGGTTGTTCGAGGTGCTCGGCGACCCGGTCGCCGCGCTCGACGAGGCGAGCAGGCTCATGGGCATCTCCGGCCGGGTTCTGCCGATGTCACCCGAACCGCTGGAGATCCAGGGCGAGGTTTCGGGGCTGGACGCCGAGAATCCCGAGGCGTTGCGGCGGATCCGCGGCCAGGTGGCGGTGGCGACGACCCCGGGGCAGGTGCACCGGATCAGTCTTCACCCGACCGGGCAGGCCGACCGCCCACCGCGTGGCTGTGCCGAGGCGATCGAGGCCGTGCTCGACGCGGACGTGGTGTTCCTCGGTCCGGGTTCGTGGTTCACGAGTGTGCTGCCGCATCTGCTGGTGCCGGATCTGCACGACGCGTTGCTCCGAACGGACGCCACGAAGGTTGTGATCCTCAACCTGATCCCCCAACCGGGGGAGACGGCGGGGTTCTCGCCGGAGAAGCATTTGGACGTACTCTTCGAACACGCCCCGGAATTACGGGTGGACGCGGTCATCGCGGACCGGGACTCGGTGCCCTCACCAGCCCGGTTGCGGGACGCGGCCGGGAGACTGGGCGCGCGGGCGTTGCTGGGGGCGGTGGCTGACCCGGTCGTGACGGGGCGGCATGATCCTGATGCGCTCGCGGGCTGTATGCGAGACGCTCTCGGTCTCACCGGGGGAGGAGCTGAAGGTATGGAGGGGCAGCGATGGCGATGACCGCCGCCGTGAAGGACGAGCTGAGCCGGCTGGAGATCACCAAGATCGGCCCGCGCCGCGCGGAGGTCGCGTCGATGCTGCGATTCGCGGGCGGGCTGCACATCGTGGCCGGCCGCGTCGTGGTGGAGGCCGAACTCGACACCGGTTCGGTGGCGAGGCGGCTGCGCAAGGAGATCCACGAACTGTACGGACACCAGTCCGACGTGCACGTCATTTCCTCCAGCGGCTTGCGCAAGGGCACGCGGTACGTCGTCCGGGTGGTCAAGGACGGCGAGGGGCTCGCCCGGCAGACCGGCCTGATCGACCAGCGCGGCCGCCCGGTGCGCGGGCTGCCCGCCGCCGTCGTGTCCGGTGGCGTCGCCGACGCGGAAGCCGCCTGGCGCGGCGCGTTCCTGGCGCACGGTTCACTCACCGAACCCGGTCGTTCGTCGTCGCTCGAGGTCACCTGTCCCGGTCCCGAGGCCGCGCTGGCGCTCGTCGGCGCCGCCCGGCGGATGGGCATCCAGGCCAAGTCGCGGGAGGTCCGCGGCGCGGACCGGGTCGTGGTGCGCGACGGTGACGCGATCGGTGCCCTGCTGACCCGGCTCGGCGCGCACACGAGCGTGCTCGCCTGGGAAGAGCGGCGGATGCGCCGCGAGGTGCGAGCCACCGCGAACCGGCTCGCGAACTTCGACGACGCCAACCTGCGGCGTTCGGCCCGCGCGGCCGTCGCGGCGGCGGCCAGGGTGGAGCGCGCGCTGGACATCCTCGGCGAATCCGCCCCGGAGCACCTGCTCGCCGCGGGCAAGCTGCGGCTGTCGAACCGGCAGGCCTCGCTGGAGGAACTGGGCCAGCTGTCCGATCCGCAGATGACCAAGGACGCCGTCGCCGGCCGGATCCGCCGCCTGCTGGCGATGGCCGACAAAAAGGCGAAGGAACAAGGCATTCCGGACACCGAATCGGCCGTCACCCCGGACATGCTGGAAGAAGACGAGGCCTGACCCACCCGCGTTTAGTCCTCTGAATGCGGTAATTGCGTGTGCAAGGACCGCATCCAGAGGACTAAACGCGGTGTTCGCCGAAGACGTCGCAGGTGGCCGGGTCGCCGTCGAGGGCGGCGGTCGCCAGAAGGACCGCGCCCGAGGTCCACGTGGTGCGTTCGTCCGGCCAGAATTCCTCGTCCGCGAACTGATAGCCGGTCCAGTACGAGCCGTCATCGTGGCGTAGCCGGGCGAGGCACGCGAGGAGTTCAGTCGCGCGGGCACGGTCACCGCGAGTGGCGAGGGTGAGCGCCAGTTCGGCCGTCTCGCCGCCGGTGGCCCACGGCTCGTGGTGCACGCACCGCACCCCGAGCCCGGGCTCGACGAACCGGTCCCAGCCCGCCGCCAGCCGCTCCGCCGCGTCGGCGCCGGTGACGACGGAGCCCAGAACCGGGTAGTACCAATCCATCGCGTGCGGTTTCGCGGCGAACAGCCCCGGCTCGCCGAGCAGGGCGGTACGCAGCCGGTGCGCCGCGACTCGCCATTGTGGACGGTCCAGCCCCCGCACGGAGGCGATCGCCAGCGCCTGCGTCAGCGCGTGGTGGATGCTGGCGCAGCCCGCGACCAGCCGGACCTCGGGACCGTCGCGCCAGGAGATGGCGCCCGACGGCTGCTGCCGCCGCAGGACGGCGTCGACGGCCTTGTCCACGACCGGCCACATCCGGTCCAGCCAGGCGTGATCCCCGGTCCGCAGGAAGTGGTGCCTGGTCCCGACCGCGACGTACGCGGTGAAGTTCGTGTCCATAGTGGACAAGTCGACGCGGCCGTCGCGGTACCGGGCCGCCCAGGATCCGTCAGGGCGCTGGTTGCGGAGCAGCCATTCGTACGCGGCTTCGGCCTCGGACCCCAGCCCGGCGACGTCCAGTCCCATCGCGGCTTCGAGGTGATTCCACGGATCGAGGTGCCCGCCGGGCTCCCAGGGGATCCCGCCGTCCCGCCACTGCACGGCCGCGATGGTGGCGGCGGTGGCCTTCACGGTTTGCGCGCGTAGACGACGAGGCTCTTGCCTAGCACCGGATTCAGCGCCCATTCGGCGAACCGCACCGGCCGGGGGCTCCGCATGATGTCCCAGACCAGGAACCGGTGGTACAGCGCGCAAAGGGGGTGCTCCTCGTCGGGGCCGACCGCGCATTTCAGCCACCAGTACGGCGAATGCAGGGCGTGCGCGTGATGGCCGCCGGTTGTCCGCAGCCCGGCCTCGGTGAGCTTGCCGAGCAGCTCGCGGCGCCGGTAGATCCGGATGTGCCCGCCTTCGACCTCGTGATACGCGTCCGAGAGCAGCCAGCAGATCCGCTCCGGCCACCAGCGCGGCACGGTCGCCACCAACCGTCCGCCCGGCGCCAGCACACGGCTCGCCTCCGCGAGCACCGCGCGGTCGGCATGGATGTGTTCCAGGGTCTCGGCGACGATCACCCGGGTGAAGGAGCCGCTCGGGAACGGCAACCGGAGAGCGTCCGCGCGGACGGCCAGCGCCGAAGCCGTGCCGGGTGCCTCGCCCGCCTCTGCCAGGTTGGCGAACATGTCCCGCACGTGTTTGAGCGCGGTGTCGTCGAGGTCGGCGGCGACCACGTCCGCGCCGCGTTTGTAAGCCTCGTACGCGTGACGGCCGTCCCCGCAGCCGAGGTCGAGCACCCGGTCGCCGGGGCCGACGGGGAACCGGTCGAAATCGACGGTCAGCATTCCGCACGCTCCCGGCCGAGGACGCGCCGGTAGTGCGCGGCGGTCTCCTCGGCGGTGCGTCGCCAGCTCAGCCCGCCCGACGTCGCCAGGCCACGGGCCGCGAGGTCGGCGCGCAGGTGTTCGTCGCCGAGGACCTTGGTGAGCGCTTCCGCGAGGGCGGGGACGTCGCCCGGCGGCACCAGGATCCCCGCGTCCCCCACGACTTCGGGCAGCGCCCCGCCGGTCGTCGCGACGACCGGTGTCCCGCAGGCCATGGCCTCGGCCGCCGGCAGCGAGAACCCTTCGAACAACGAAGGTATGCAAGCGATTTCGGCCGAACACAGCAGCCGCGCGAGTTCGTCGTCGGTCAGCCCGCTGACGAAACGGACGTCGGCGCCGGGACCGAGCCGGGCGAGTGCCCGCGCCGCCGGCCCGTCGGGCTTCGGTTTGCCGACGATCACCAGTTCGCCTTCGATCCGGTCCCACGCCGCCAGCAGATGTTCGAGCCCCTTCAACGGTTCGTCCGCGCTCGCGGTGGCCACGACCCGGCCGGGGACGCGCGGGATCTCGGGCCGCGGCCGGAAGATCCGGGTGTCCGCGGCGAGCGGGACGACGTGGATCCGGTCCTCCGGAACACCCATCTCCCGGCCGATGGCCGCACGCGATGCCCGCGACACGGTCAGCGCGGGCAGCCTCCGTGCGACGCGGTGCTGCATCTCCACGAAGCCGTACCACCGCGCGACCCGCGCCGCCTCCCGTCCGCTGACGGTCGCGAGTTTCAGCGCCCGGTCCACGGCGATGGGATGGTGGATCGTGGCGAGCGTCGGCAGTCCACAGTGGAGCATCCCGTAGCCGAGTCCCTGGTTGTCGTGGACGATGTCGAACTCGCCCCGGCGCTTCGCGAGATGGCGCGCGGCACGCAGGGAGAACGCGAGGGGTTCGGGGAATCCGCCGCGGCGCATGCCGAGGAACTCCACCCACGACGGCAGGTCGCGCAGCTCGCGCGGCCGCGGGGTCCGGAAGGGGTTCGGCTCCGCGAACAGGTCGAGGCCCGGGATCTTCGTCAGCCGCACGCCCTCATCGACCTCCGGGTAGGGAGGCCCGGACAGCACCTCGACGCGATGTCCCAGCGCGGCGAGTTCGCGGCTCAGATGCCGGACGTACACGCCCTGACCGCCGCTGCGCGGGTTTCCGCGGTAGGTCAGGAGCGCGATGCGCAGGGCGCTCACCGCTCACTCCCGCGTGCCCCAGTGATCGAGCTGCTCGCGGATCTTCCGGGTTTCGCCGTGCCGTTCGCCGCGGACCTCGACGGAATCGCCGAGCAGCAGGGTCCAGGTCGAGAGCGCCTCGGTGACCCGGCCCGCCTTGGCGAGGGCCAGCGCGAGGCCGAACCGGAGATCGAGAACGTCGGGATGCCGCTCATTCAGCCGCCCCGTCGCTTCGGCGAGGAGCCGCCGGTAGTCCGAAACGACGGGGGGGGTGCTCGATTTCGGCGCTCCAGAACGCGATGTTGTGCCGCACGTGGCTGACGATCTCGTCGTCGCCCAGCGCCTGTTTCGCCTGCGGCAGCAGCTCCTGGGAGAGGCGCAGGGACTCCTCCCCGTTCCCGGTCTTGCCCGTCGCCACCGCGAGTAGGTGCCGGGCGTGCAGCGTCTCGCGATGATCGGCTCCGAGAGCGTGGGTGGCGTCCCGGACCAGGGCTTCGAACGCCGCCCGGGACTCTTCGAAGCGGCCGAGATCCATGAGGAGGTAGCCGATGTTGTGGCGAATGCTCAAGACCTCTTCGTCGCCACTCGACAGGGCGGCCGTGGCGATCGGCAGCAGCTCCTCGAACCGGGCGAGCGCTCCGGCCGCGTCGCCCGCCTTGCCGGTCCAGGTCGCGTGCCGTGCCTTGCAGCGCAAGGTGATCCGGTCGGTGTCGCCGAGCTCCCGGGCCGCGCGGTTCGCCCAGGCCGCCCAGCGTTCCCGGTTCTCGACGGGGATGTGGGACGCCCGTCGCTCCAATGCGGCGAAGGCGTCTTCGTGGAGCCCGGCGAGCCAGAAGTGCTCGGCCTCGTTGGCCGCCGCGTAGCTCTGTTCTAGCGTCGGCTCGTCGTCTCCGGCCACGAGTGGCACCTCCGAGGTCGTCGCCGCCAGCCGGGCGCGCAGCCGGGCCGCCGCGTCGGGGGAGAGAACGGGCGGCTCCCCGGTCCACAGGACGGTTTCGTCGTCGAGACCCGCCCGCGTCCGGCTGACCGAGTCGCCGAGTCCGGCCAGGAAATCGCGGACGCGCACCCGCCGGTCCGGGCCGCCCGCCGCCGCGCTCACCGCGGTGAGGATCGAGATCGGGATGGGCCCGCGGGAGGCGGCGAGACCCAGCAGTTCCAGCAGGACGGCGTGGCCGGGCCGCGGCGAGGCCACCGCACCGGTGCCCTGCTCGACGTCGGCGTCCTCCTGCGCGACGCTGATGAAGGTGACCGTCGAATCGCCGAGCCGGAGCATGTCACCGTGCGCCAGCCGGGCGCTCGGCACCCGCTGTCCGTTGACGAAGGTCCCGTTGGCGGAGTCGAGGTCCGTCAGCCACGCGTCCGTGCCGTCCCAGCGGATCTTGCAGTGGAGCCGGGACACCCGCGAGTCCCCGAGCCGGACCGCGGCGTTCCTGCTGCGGCCGAGCGTCGTGAGCCCGAAGGACAGTTCGTGGTGGGCGGGCGGCTGTCCGGGGACGTCGATGATCAGGGTGGCGGGGGTGATCCTCGGCGAGGTGGGCGACCCCGTGTCGTAGCCGGGCTCGCTGCCCCAGTCCCCGCTGTCCTCCGGTTCCCGCACCACGGGAGCCGGGTCGACGGCAGGCCGTCCCCAGCCGTCGGGCGGCTCGAAACCGCCCGCCATCACCAGGCAGACCTCGACCGCGGGCGGAAGCCGCGCCGGATCCCGCGTGGTCGCGACCGTCTTGATCAGCGCCAGCTCCGGTGCCGTCGACAGGCTCCGGAGAAGACCGCACAGCCGGTCCCGGACATCGGGATCGAGGTCGTCGAGCCCGTCGATCGCGATCCGCACGGGGGCTCCGGTCCATTGTGGAGCGAGAGTTCGCAGCGGACCGAGCAGCGCCAGATCGAAAGCGCTCGCACCGCTCCGGCCCGCGTCGTCGAGACCGGCCCGGTGCGCCTGCTCGGCTTCGGCGAAACCGGGAACGGTGCGCCGCAACTGACGGGCGAGTTCGCTCGCGAGCCGCTCGGCCGTGTCGCCACGGCTCGCGAACAGCACGGCGTGCAGGAAGTCGGGCGGCACATAGGATCCGGCCACCGACGGCCGGGCGAGCGCGGCGAGCATGGTCGACTTCCCCGCCCCCTCCTCGCCGGTGATCGCGACCAGCCGGGCGCCGGTGAGCAGCTGCCCGACGATCTCGCCGAGTTTCGGATCCGGCTGGTAATGCGCGGTCAGCCGTTCGATCGTGGGCGCGGCCGGGTTGCCCGCCAGCGGCGAACGCCGCCAGGCGGGGGAGGAGTTCAGCGCGAGCCACAGCCCCTGGTCGGCCTCGGCGACCTCGCGGGTGCCGTCGAAACCCAGGTGGACGGCCGTCTGCGCCGGGCACAGGCCGGTGATCACGCGTTTGAGATCCGCGCACCGGACGCGTTCGCCGAACTCCGCGTGCCCCGTCCTCAGCACCGAGACCAGCGACCGGCTGAAACACCCGTTCGCGGCGACCCGGTCGTCCGAGGCGGTGAGCAGGTCGAACCGTTTGCCCGCCTCGCCGACGATCCGCAGCCAGCGCTGACCCGCCTGCCTCGCCCCGATACCGGCGTGGCAGGTGTCGAGCAGGATCACCAGCCCGTCGAGCATCGAGTAGCGGCCGAGGAGTTCCTTGATCCGCTGCGCGAACAGGAAGGAGCGGCGGCTGTCCACCGGCAACCCGGTGTCCTTGGTGAGGAAGTAGAAGTCGTCGTCGGCGTATTCGCCGTGCCCGACGAGTGAGAGGAAGAGCGTCGCCTCGTCTTCCGACGCGCGCTCGAAGGCTTCCACCAGCGCGTCGTCCAGCTCGACCATCGTCGGGTCGACGAGCAGGCCGCGACCGTCTTCGAGGGCGGGGACGCAGCCGCCGATCTCGGGGTCGAGCAGGGCCGTCGAGACCTGATGGCCCGCGTCGGGGAGGAACGAGAGAAGGTTCAGTGAGTCGCATTGCGACGCGACCACCAACGACCTCCGCTCTCCCACGGAGATCACTTTGTCTCATCGGGCGGCCACCGGCAAGGGCGGCCCGCGATACTGTGCGCCATGGCTCGGATCGTTCTGGTGCACGGCATCGCCCAGGAACAGAAGTCCGCGGACACGCTCGAGGCGGAATGGCTGCCGAGCCTGGCGGGCGGTATCCGGCTCGCCGGTGACGCCGCGCTGGCCGACACCCTGTGGCGCGACGCCCGGCCCGGCGACGCGCGGATGGCCTTCTACGGTGACCTTTTCCTCAAGGACGGCCAGCAGGGCGGCGCGGACGAACTCACCCCGGACGAGTGGGCGCTCGCCGAAGCGCTGGCGGCGGAATGGCTCCGGAACGCGGCTTCTTCGGCGTCGAGCGAGGCGGACCGGAACCGGGCGAAGACCGAACTGGACCTGCTCGGCGGTCCGGCGGGGGAGACCCAGGGCGTGCGCGCGGCCGCCCGCCCGGTGCTGAACGCGCTGGTGCGGCTGAAGCCGTTCGCGCGGCTCGGGGTGGCGTTCGCCGAACGCGTGGTGGTCAAGGCACTCAAGCAGGTGACGCTGTACCTCACCGACGAGACGATCCGGGAACGCGTGCAGGCCCGCGTCGCCGAGCACATCGGGCCGGAGACCGAGGCGATCATCGGGCATTCCCTCGGTTCCGTCGTCGCTTATGAGGCCGCCCATCTGCACGGCCGTCCGTTGCCGCTGCTGCTCACCCTCGGCTCGCCGCTGGGCCTGCGCACGGTCGTCTACGAACGGACCCGCCCGCAGCCGCCGTCCGTCCCGCCCGGCGTCGCGAGCTGGGTCAACCTGGCCGACCGGGACGACCTCGTCGCCGCCCGGCCCGACCTCAGCGGGCTGTTCCCCGGCGCCGACGGGGTCCTGGACAGCGGCTACACGGTCGACAACGGGGCGAAGCCGCACGAGGCGGCGTTCTATCTCGCCAAGCGACGGACGGGTGAGGCCCTCTCCCGGGCGTTAACCTCCGGCGGGCAGGCGTAACGCGGCGGTTTCCGCGGCGACGACGGATGGAAACAGCTCCCCTCGAAGCTCACCGGTGAGGTGATCTTCGAGGGAAGGGGAAGCCATGCGGGTATCGGCGGAGGTCGGCACGTGGCTCGCGCGGCGCAGCAGCCGGGCGGGTGACTGGTGGGCGGCGGAGCTGGTCGCCGCCAAACGCGGGACGCGGGTTTCGGTGGTGATCCCGGCTCGCGACGAGGCGGAGACGGTGGGCGCGATCGTCGGCACCATCCGGCGCGAACTCGTCGAACGCTTCCCCTTGGTGGACGAGATCCTGGTGGTGGACAGCCATTCCACGGACGCGACCGCCGAGGTCGCCGCGGCGGCCGGGGCGGACGTCGTCGCGCAGGACGCGGTGTTCCCGGAACTGGAAAGCCTGACGGGCAAGGGGGAAGCGCTCTGGAAGGGGGTCGCCGAAACCAGCGGGGACCTCGTCGTCTTCGTCGACGGCGACCTCCGCGATTTCACCGCGGACTACGTGACCGGACTGCTCGGGCCGTTGCTGACCGACCCGGCGATCGCCTACGTCAAAGGGTTCTACCACCGTCCGCTCGCCGGGGCGGCGGGTGTCGAACCCGACGGCGGCGGCCGGGTCACCGAACTCGTCGCCCGTCCGCTGCTCAACATGTACTGGCCGGAACTGGCCGGTTTCGTCCAGCCGCTGGCCGGCGAGTACGCGGGACGGCGCGAAGTGCTCGAAGGCATCCCGTTCGTCACGCATTACGGCGTCGAGGTCGGCCACCTGATCGACCTGCTCGAACTGCACGGGCTCGACGCGCTCGCGCAGGTCGACCTCGGCCATCGGACCCATCGGCATCAGAGCACCCAGGCACTCGGCCGGATGGCCGCGCAGATCATGCTGACCCTGATGGACCGGCTGGAGCGCGGCGGCCGGGTGATCTCCGCGGCGCCGCCGTCGACATCGCTCGCCCAGTTCCGGCGTGGCGCGGGGGAGGCCGTCGAGCGGGAACTCGTGCTCACCGACGTGACCCTCACCCAGCGGCCGCCGCTGGAGAGCCTCCCTCCGGAGATCCGCCCGGAGAACTCACCCGCGTTGCGCAGGAGCGCTTAGCGCCTCCTTGGGCCGCCAGCCCGGCGGGCCGAACACGTAACCGAGTTTGTCCCGCCACGAGCCGGCCGCGCGGACGTCGCGCAGGATCGAGCCGTATTCGTGGAAGCCGACCTTGAGCAGGTTGTAGGACTCGACGTTCTTGGTCAGCCCGTAGGTCGGGCGTTTGCCCTCCGGCACGAAACTGCCGAACATCCGGTCCCAGATGATCAGGATGCCGCCGTAGTTCGCGTCCAGGTATTCCTGGTCGCTGCCGTGGTGCACCCGATGGTGTGAAGGCGTGTTGAACACGTACTCGAACCAGCGCGGCAGCTTCCGGATCTTCTCGGTGTGCACGAAGAACTGGTAGACGAGGTCGATCGACAGTCCGGTCAGGATCATCCACGGTGGGATGCCCGCCAGGGCGAGGATCGACCAGAACGGCAGCTGGAAGTACGGGGTCCACTTCTGCCGCAACGCCGTCGAGAAGTTGTAGTGCTCGCTCGAATGGTGCACCTGGTGACCCGCCCACATGAGCCGGACGCGGTGGCTCGCGCGGTGGTAGGCGTAGAAGACGATCTCCTGGCCCAGCAGCATCAGGACCCAGGTCCACCAGTCGTGCGGGCTGAACTTCACCGGCGCGAGTTCGTAGAGCGCGGCGAAGACGAACAGCATGGCGATGCGGAAGACGCCGTTGATCACCACCGCCACCGCGCCCATGGACATGCTGGTGCGGGTGTCCTTGACGCTGTAGCCGATGACGTTGTCGTCGTGTCCCAGCACGTGCAGCGCGAGGATCTCGATCGCGACGAACAGCAGGAACACCGGCGTCGCCATCAGCACCGGGTCACTCAGATGGGCAAGAAAATCCGCCACCGCACCTCTCCCTGTCTCGCCCCCGGTTATCTGACCATCAGGTAACTTACCCTAGGGTCATTTACCTCAGGGTAAGATAACCGCCGTGACAGAAGCAAGGGCCGTCGGCACGAAGGGGGTGCCCCGCGAGGAGCGGGAGTCCCAGATCGTGCGCGCCGGGACGGAGGAGTTCGGCAAGAACGGGTACGCCGGGGCGTCGATGGTGGAGATCGCCCGCCGGGTCGGTGTCACGAAACCCTTGCTGTACCAGTACTTCGGCTCGAAGGACGGGCTGTACCTCGCCTGCCTGCACCGGGCGGGCGACAGACTGACCGAAGGCGTCGCCGAGACGATGGCGGAGGAGGGCGAGCCGCCGGAACGGATGCCGCTCGCGGTGCTCGCGGCCATCTTCGAGACGTTCGACAACGACCGGTACGCCTGGAAGCTGCTACGCGACCCGACGGTGCCCTCGACCGGTGAGATCGCCGGTGTCGCGGTCGACTACCGCTACCGGCTCGACGGCTTCGCGCTGGTCGGCGCCGCCCAGCTGATGCACTCGCGCGGGCTGGACGACGATCGCGACATCGAGGCGATCGCCCAGGTGTGGACCGGCGTGGTCGACTCGCTGATCAGCTGGTGGATCGACCAGCCGGATCAGGACGCCGCGGCGATGACCGAGCGCTGCTCGCGGATCATGCGGAACCTGTTCGGCTGGTGAACGATCGCGGTCTCGACTGTCCACAAGGGACGTTGATCCGGGTGCGGTCGTGTCGCGAAAGCCACTTTCGGGACATCACACGTCGCGAAAGTGGCTTTCGCGACACGCGCCGGACCGCCGACGGTGTCCCGAGTGCCCTGGTGAAGCCGCATGCGGGCGCCGAAGCCTGCCGGCCGCACGAAAACGCCACCCCGCCGGGAAATCCCGGACGGGGTGGCGTTCCTCCAGTCACACTGGATACGGTCGGGGTGCCCGGCGCCGCTCCGGACACCCCGGCCGTGCTCAGGACGCGGCGCTGGATTTGCCGCGTAGCTTGACGTTGGCCGTCGAAGCGTTCTTGATGGCCGTTTCGATCTGCGCCATCGTCGAGGACGAGGACAAGCCCGGCACCGTCGCCGACTTCAGCGCGTAGAGCGTGAACGTGTAGGGATGGCTGGAGCCGCCGGGGCAGGGGCCGAAGTACTTCTGCGAGTTCGCCCCGCTGCCCATGGCCTTCTGCTTGGCGCCGTTCTGGTTCGGGACCGTGAAGCCTGAGCCCAGTCCTTCCGGCAGCGAAGCCGCCGACGCCGGGATGTCCCAGATCGCCCAGTGCAGTTTGTTGCCGTTGTTGGCCACGTCGGCGAAGACGATCGCGTACCCCTTGGCGCCCGTGGTCCCGGCGCTCCACGCCAGCGGCGGCGAGGTGTCCTGCCCCGCGGTGCCGTCACCGGCGCAGGTGAACTTGTCCGGGATGGACGCGTTGTCGGCGAACGCGGAACTGGTCAGCTTGAACGCCCCCGGCTGCGAGCCGCCGGGGAACTTCAGCCGCACCACCACGTTGTCGATCACGCTCGGTGTGCCGCCGTTCTTGTCCGCGTTGGTCGAGGTGACCCACAGCCCGCCGTCCGGTGTCTTGGTGACCGAGCGGAGCCTGCCCCAGCGGCCGGAGAACAGCGACTGCACCGGACCGACGCCGTTGCCCGCCGCGTTGATCTGCGTGGCGAAGAGCTGCGCGCTGGTGACCGCCGCGACGTAGATCCAGTCGTTGACGATCTCGATCCCGCTCGGCCCGCCGGAACTGGTCGGCCACGTCTTCTTCGGCGCGACCGTGCCGCCGCAGGATCCTTCGGTGCCTTCGCACTGGGGCCAGCCGAAGTTGCCGCCCTTCTGGATCAGGTTGAGCTCGTCGAGCTTGCCGTCGCCGAACTCCGAAGCCCACAGCTGACCACGCGAATCCCAGGCCAGGCCCTGCGGGTTGCGGTGCCCGAAGCTCCAGACGTAGCGGGCGTTGCCACCGGTGGAGAAGAACGGATTGTCACTCGGCGCGGAACCGTCGGGGTCGACCCGCAGGATCTTCCCGTTGAGCGAGCCCTTGTTCTGCGCGGTGTCCTTGTTCTGCCCGTCGCCGACGGTGGCGTAGAGCTTGCCGTCCGGGCCGAACCGCAGCCTTCCGCCGTTGTGGTAACGGTTCTTGGCGATCCCGGTGAGCACCGGCGTCGACGACGAAGACAGCTTTCCGTTGTCGTAGGTCATCTTCACGATCCGGTTGTCGCCGGACGCGGTGTGGTACAGGTAGATCGCGTGATCGGCCGCGTAGTTCGGCGAGATCGCGATACCGAGCAGGCCGCCCTCGCCGTTGGTGCCGACCGCGCCGGGGACCTTGCCGACCGTCGTCTTCTCGCCCGACGGCGTGATCCGCAGGATCTCGAACCGGTCCCGTTCGGTCGCCAGCGCCGTGCCGTCCGGCAGGAAGTCGACGGACCAGGCGAGGTCCGCCTTCGTGATGTCCTTGTCGTACTCGGGAATCCCGCCGCCCGCGGCGCCGCTCGTCTTCGCGGTCAGCGCGTTGCTCGCGGCCGAAGCGTTGCCGTCGAGGTCACGGGCCTTCACCGTGAACGTGTACGACGTGTTCGCCGTCAGGCCGGTGACCGTGGCTTCGAGGGACGGCGTCGTCGCGACCTTCGTGGTGCCCTGGTACACGTCGTAACCGGCGATGGTGCCGCTGTCGTCCGTGGAAGCGTTCCACGCCAAGGAAACGCTGTTCGCGGTCACCGACGTCGAGCGCAGGTTCCCCGGCACCGTCGGGGGTGTGGTGTCCCCGCTGGACGGCGTGGTGAACTGGACGACATTGCTTTGCTGCGAAGGGTTCCCGGCCGCGTCGAAGGCGCCGACCGAGATGTCGTAGGCCGTGTTCGGCTGCAGGTTGTCGACGGTCGTGGTGAGCGTGTTCCCGTCGACGGACTTGAGGACGTTGCCGCCGCGCATGACGTCGTAGCGGACCACGCCGACGTTGTCGGTCGCGGCTTCCCAGGTGAACGTGGCACTGCGGGCCTTGATGTCCTTGGCGGCCAGGTTCTTCGGCGGCGTCGGCGCTTCGGCGTCGGTCACTCCGCTCGCGGTGAGCTTGTCCGCGTTGGGGCCGCCGTTCGCGGTGGTGGCGGTGGTGCGGATCTTGTTGGCCCCGGCCGCCAGTGCGACGTCCTTCGTGACGGTCTTCCAGGTGGTCCACGCGCCGGTGCCGGGGAACGACAGCGTCCCGGCCGCGGTGCCGTTGACGCTGAGGGAAACCGGCCGGTCGATCGTGGTTCCGTTGGCGTAGCGGAAGGTCAGCGTCTGGGTTCCGGCCTGCGCGGCGTTCACCGTGTACTCGACATAGCTGCCGACGACGTTGTCGAAGTTCACGAACCCGGTGCCGGAGAAGCCCGCGTGGTTCTTTTCGACGGCGCCTTGGGAGATCGTGGCGGCTTCGGACTCGTGATCGGTCGGTGCCGCGCCGGCGGGCGTAGCCGGCAGGACGGCGACGGTCATCGCCGTCGCGGCGGCACACGTGAGCAGCGCGCGCCACGGTGGTCGGGGTGCCACTGGAGCCTCCATACGTGAAGTTCGGGGGTCGGGAGGTACAACGGCGGACCGGGCGGGGCCCGGCGGGGAAGGTGGAGTTTTAGTTAGGAAACTTTCCTATCTATGGTTCAGATCACACACCAGTGGGTGCTTCGTGTCAATACTTGACCAACATCAACACGGAGAGTCACCCCCTTGAATGCATTTAGTCCTCTGGATGCGGTACTTGCGTGTGCAAGGACCGCATCCAGAGGACTAAATGCGAGAGAGGGGGGAAGGGGTCAGCCGGCGATGTCGGCGCGGGCGATCACCTTCGTGATCCGCGCGCGTACCAAGGACTCCTCCGGTACGGCGTTGCGCTTGCCGTAGGCCTCGGCCTTGTCCTCACCCATGTACCGGCCACCGAGCCTGGTCGCCCATTCGAGCATCTCGCCGAGGTCGTCGTGCAACACGGCTTCGGCGGTGAACTGCACATACGAGTACGGCGGCTTCTGGTCATCGACGGCCAGGGAAAGCCGAGGGTCGCGCCGCAGCGCCTTGCCCTTGAGCGTGTCCGTGCCGGTGGTGAAGATCAGTTCGTCCCCGTCCGGCCCCTCGTTCAGCAGGAACCACACCGGCGTCACGATCGCCGCCCCGTTGGCGCGGACCAGGCCGAGCATGCCCGTCCGCGTGCCCTCGCTCGCGAAGGCCCACCATTCGTCCCGGCTCATTTCACGCATGATCCCGACGCTACCGGGACACCCCGGCGGTGAGCAGCCCCGGTCACCCGGGGGTGGTGCTGCCCGGACCCCCGGTCGCCGGGCAGCACCCGCCCCGGCTACCGGCAGGCGAGCCGGGTGATCTTGACGACCTCGTCGTCGTGGATGCGGTGCCAGGTGCCCGACGCGTACGCGGCGCCACCGTCGTAGTCCTCGCCACCCCACCGGTTGACGATCGTGCGCAGATGCGCGGTGCAGCCGACCGGGATCCGCACGCCGTCGATGTCCCGGTTCGGCCCGGTCCGCCCGCCGGCACTGAGCGGCAGGAGATCGGTGTAGTTCCGGCCGTCGAAGTTCCCGGCCACCGTGACGACGCGCGGGGTGTCGTTGAAGACCCCGCCACACCAGTGCACGACCGGAGTGCAGTTGCCCTCTTCCGCCGCGGAAGCCGGTGTGCAGGCCACCCCCGAGATGAGCAAGGCGGCGGCCGCGGCCACCGGAACGAGTGAACGTTTCATGATGAATTCCTCCCTGATCGCTTGTCCGACACGTCCACGACAGCAGCATCACGTGGCGCTGACCAGGGAAAACGATGTCGCGGTGTGTCGCGGTTCGTCCCGCGACACCGTGACCGGGTCCGACACAATGGCGATGGGGAGGGGGTGGACCATGTCCACTGCGAAGGACTTCGGCGCGCAGTTGCGCGAGGTGCGCGGAAGGCTCACTCAGGAATGCGTCGCCAAGCGCTCCTTGCTCGGCCAGGACGCGCTGACCCGGCAACGGGTGTCCAACATCGAGAACGGTCTGCTGCCGACGGCGGGGCAGCTGCGCTGCTATCTGCACGGCTGCGGGAAGCCCGAACTGCTCGAGCGCTTCGACCGGATCCGGGGCGAAGTGAAAGCGAGCCTGGCCGCCAGACCGTGGCGAAGACGCGTGCTCCGGGTGGGCTCGGCGGTGGCCGCCGGGCTCGCCGCCACCGCCGTGGTGCTCGTGTTGGCTTCGGATCGCTCCGGCTCCGCTCCTGCGGCCACGGTCGTCCCGGACTGCGCGGAAGGTTTCCTGTGTTTCTGGCCCGAACCCGGCTACGGCGGCGCCAAGGTGCAACTGCCGCCGGATTGGGCGAGTGACGGACGGCAGTGCGCCGCGTTGCCGTTCCCGGCGAGGTCGATGGTGAACCGCAGCGCGGAGCGGCATTGGGGCTACGCCGGACGGGACTGCGCGGGCGGGGACCGGACGATTCTGCAGCACCGAGGCGGCGCCGAAACCTCGATCCTGATCCAGTCCTACGTCCACACCTGAGCTCGACCCGGTCACCCGTGCGGGGTGAAGGGGACGGCGACTAGCCTGGCCTGCTGTGCGAGACGACGAGCTGACCGGGATGGGGCTGGCCGACGAGGGGCTGACGCGCCGCCTCAAGGCGCTGGCCTGCACAGCGCCCTTGCACGACCTCGACGCGCGCAAGTCGAAGCTGGACTGGGCGGACGCCACGATCTACCAGATGGCCGAGATCGCCCTGCACACGATCGACCAGGTCACCGTGTCGATGGACTTCGACACCGGCGCCGACCACGATCAGGTGATCGCGCGCCTGCTGCCGTTCGTCGCGCTCCAGGCGCCGGGCCGGACGCCGGACGAACACGCCAAGGTCGCCCGGTGGGTGCTCGACAACCTGATCAACGTCGGCACCACCGATCGCGGGTTCCGCCGCGTCTACGGCTCCATCGGCCCCGGCGGCGGCTACCAGCGCCGCCAGTTCGACTTCAAGCTGCTCGTCGAGCTGGCCGCGCCCGACGGCGAGGTCTACCTGCGCGCCACCGACGAGGCGATCAACGTGCTCGTCGGCGCGCTGGACACCGACGTCGAGTCCGCCCAGATCGCGGCCGAGGTCAAACTGGAGAACCTGATCAACCGTGGCCGCCTCGCCGACGCGAAGCTCGCCGCCGAACAGGCCCGCTACCGGACGGTCCAGTACGGCGAGACGCTGCGCGCCAAACTCGACGCCACCCGCCGCGACGTGCGCGCGGTCGACTGGGAGCGCGAGGTCCCGGATCTGCTGGATCAGGCGTTGTCCCATATCGAGTCCCGGTTCCGCGCCGAGAACGCGATCCTCAAGAACATCACCGCGTCACGGGACGAGACCGAGGACCTCGACCGCAAACGCCGTGCCGCGGAGCTCGTCGACATCGTCGGCGACTGCATCCGCCGCCACACCCGGCTCCAGTCCCGGCTCGCCGACGCCGGTGCGGTGTTCCGCGCCGAGCAGGACCGCCAGCAGTTCTCCGGACCGCCGCAGCGCGCCACGATCGATCTGTTCGGCCAGCTCCTGATGCCGACGCTGAGCCTGCCGATCGCCCAGGCCGTCGCGCCGGCCGAGTCGTTCTTCCACGCCGGTGCCGGGATCTCGCCGCCGACCGTGCCGTCGCTGTCCTCGCTGGTGTCGCTGCTGTTGCGGCCCGCCCCCGAACGCGATCAGCTCGTCGGCGAGATCCCCGAGCCCGAGCTGATGCCCGCCGACGTCACCGACAAGTTCGGCGACGAGCAGTGGCGTCTCGCCGACGACCTGCTCGACCTGCCGGAGGTGCCGCGACGGCTGTCCGGGCTGCTCGAAGAAGCCCGGCGGATCGATCCCGCGTTACCCGCCCTGGTCGCCCTGCGGGCGGTGCACGCCTACAGTCCCGAGGTCGGCGCGGCGCTCCGGCTGGGGGAGCGTCAAGTGCTGCTGGCCGTGGACGACGGCACGCTGCTCGAAGATCCCGAGTTCGGCGGAGCGGATCTGCTGCTCTCGTCGGCCACGGTCGATCGACACGAAGAAGAGGAGGAGGTCGCGTGACGACCAACGGGGACGTCGAATCCGCGGCCCGGCTCGTCTCGTTCGGCATGCGCCCGAAGCAGCTGCCGTCGCGGGACGTCGTGTACGGCGACCTGGTCCGGCGCTACGGCGAGGACAGGGCGTTCAAACAGCTCACGCACGCGGTCGCGGCCGGGCTGGGGCTGATGGTGCTGGAGGTCAACCTCCAGGCCGGCGCCGTGCTGGCGGCGACCGACGAGTCCGTCTTCGAGATCAAGATGGACAGCTACGCCCGGCAGAGCAAGATCCGCGAACGCCGGGAGACCGAGAAGGTCCTGCACGGGCTCGTCCACCTGGCCACCGCCGCGCTCGGCTACCCGCGCCCGGACGATCTCGCCAACGACACCTACATCGGCCGCGTCAGCGTCGAGCAGGTGGACGCGATGGTGCGCGAGGCCTGCCGGATCCTCGACGAACGCGCGGCGGAGGCCGAAGCGAACAACGACCCGCTGGCCGACGCGCCCGAACTCGAACAGGCGTGGCGCGCCTACGCCCGGCGCCCGGCGGCCGCCGCGACCAAGGACGGCAGGCTGTCGTCGGACACCACACGCGGCATGGTCGCGCGGGCCCTGCGGTTCCTCGCCGATCAGGGCTTTCTCGTCCAGGTCAGCGGGGAACAGGGCGGGACCTACCGGACGACACCGCGCTATCAGGTGCAGGTGCGGGAACTCGCCGCCGACGCTGCCTTCGACGATCTGCTGGAGCTGAACGTGGTCTCGGTCGCCAACGGCGGCGGGACCCTGCGTGCGGCCGCTTCGGACACGCTTTAACAAGGGGAGTCGATGTACGAGCTTTCGCGGGTTCGCCTGCACTCGGTGGGCCCGGCGGGCGCGCGGTACCAGGACGTCGTGCTGGACTTCAGCGGCGTCGGCGCCGCCATCACCGCGCCCAAACAGGACGCGTTGTTCAGCGCGGGCATCCATCTGGCGGGGGAGGGGCCGCCGCGGCGCCCGTCGCCGGCGAGCGTGCTGTTCCTGGAGAACGGCGGCGGGAAATCCGTCCTGATCAAGCTGATCTTCTCGGTCATGCTGCCCGGCCGCCGCCAGGTCGTCGGCACGACGAACACCAAGGTGCTGGAGAAGTTCGTCGCCGCCAAGGACGTTTCGCACGTCGTGCTGGAGTGGCTGCAGGTCGAGACCGGCCATCGGGTGATCACCGGCAAGGTGTCGGAATGGCGCGGGCACGTGGTGTCGGCGGACTCGGAGAACCTCGTCGATTCCTGGTACTGCTTCCGGCCGACGCCCTCGCTCGATCTGGACTCGCTGCCGCTGACGTCGGACGGCAGGCTGCTGACGATGTCCGGTTTCCACGACCAGCTCGACAAGGTGCACGGCGGCGAGCCGGAACTGGAGCTGTTCTGGACCCGGCGGCACCACGAATGGACGTCGCGGCTCGACGGTCTCGGCCTCGACACCGAACTCTTCCGGTACCAGCGCGCGATGAACGCCGGTGAGGGCGAGGCGGCCGACGCCTTCGCCTTCAGCACCGACGAGGCGTTCGTCGAGTTCCTGTTGCGCGCGGTGCTTTCGGAGGAAGAGCCGAAGGACCTCGCCGAGGTCGTCGCGACCTACGCGCACAATCTCGCCCAGCGCGGGGATCTGTTGTCGGAGCGGGACTTCGTCGCGGGCGCGCTGGACCTGCTCACGCCGTTGGCGGAGGAGGAAGGCGTCGCCGCCGCGTCGCGGAAGCTCGCCGACGCGGCCCGCGCCGAGATGCGGACGCTGGCCGGTCAGGTCGCCGCCCGCGACAAGCTGGAGAACGAGCGGCTGAGCGGGCTCGAACAGCACGTCGACGAGGTGAAGTCCGCGGAGAAACTGGCCGAGGGCGACCACCGCCGTCTCACCGCCGGCGTCACCGAACTCCGCCGCCTGGTCGGCAAACTGCGGCTCGACGAGGCGCAGGAGAGCAAGAAGCGGATCGACGGCGAACTGGCCGAGGCCAAGACCGCGGCCGAGGCCTGGCGTGAATGCGCCACCGTGCTCAACCACCTCAACGCCGCCCGCAAGGCCCGCGATTTCCGGGAACTGGTGGGGAATCGCGAGCAGAAGGCGCAGCCCGCGCTTCAGGCGCGTAACGCCGCCGCGGGCGCACTCGCCAGGGGATTGCTGGGACTGGCCAGGAACGCCACCGAGCAGGCGGCGAAGGCCGAAGCCCATGTCGGCGCTCTGCGGGCCGAAGCGGAGAAGGCGCAGGCGGAACGCGACGAGTCGGCGAACCTGGCGGCCTCGCGCCGGGCGGAGGCTCGCGGGCTGGGTGCGCGGATCGCCGAAATCCGGGAGGAGATCGCGGAAACCGTTCGCTCCGGTGCGCTCAAGGCGGGGGCCGACGTCGCCGAAGCGGCACGCGCGGCCAGGGCCGAGGCCGAGGCGACCGCCG
This sequence comes from Amycolatopsis japonica, assembly GCF_000732925.1. Lineage (NCBI taxonomy): Bacteria > Bacillati > Actinomycetota > Actinomycetes > Pseudonocardiales > Pseudonocardiaceae > Amycolatopsis > Amycolatopsis japonica. Next base: position 5,351,282 of record NZ_CP008953.1, on the reverse strand, counting down.
CGGAACTCGTCCGCCGGGAACAGGAACTCGAACGCGTCGCCGAAGACCTTCGTGCCGCGCAGGCCACGGTCAACGACGCGCACCGGCTCGCTGGGTCCACAAAGGACCGATTGGAACGCGCGGCCGACGAACTCGACCGCGCCAACCGGCGCACCGACGCGCTCGCCGTCGAACCCCGGCTGAGCGAACTCCTCGGCGCGGACGACGTCGCGCTGGAGACGGATCTCCCGGTGCTGCTGGAACGCCTGCGCGAGGCGGGTTCGGCCGCGGAGAAGGAACAGACGGCGTTGCGGATGGAGGAATCCGTCGACGAGCGCGCGCTGAACGCGCTCGGTTCGGGCGGCCTCCTGCCCGCTCCGGAAGAGGTCCAGGCCGCGCTCGACGCGCTGGAGGCCGCCGGGATGAACGCGTGGTCCGGCTGGCGCTACCTGTCCACTTTGGACAAGAAGCGGCGGGCGGCCGTGCTGGCCCGTGCTCCGCAGCTGGTCTCGGGGATCCTGCTGAACGAACCGGAACAGGTACGGCTCGCCGAGAAGGTCCTGGCGGAGCGGCGGCTGCTGCCCAGCACGATCATCCCGGTCGCCACGACCGAGGCCACCACGACCGACCGGCTGCCGGGCGAGGCCGGGATCGAGTTCCTCGTGCCGCCCAATCCGGCGATGTACGACGAGGAGGCCGCCGACGCTGAGCGTGAGGCCATCGCGCTCCGGCACGCGGAACGCCAGCGCCGGCTGGAGGCCTTGGCGACGTCGCTGGCCGACGACAGCGCGCTGTCGTGGAAGCTCAAGACCTGGCGCGAGGACTACCCGCCCGGCAGCATCGCGACGCTCGCCGAGCAGCTCCAGAACGCGCGCACCGCGCACGAGACCGCTCGGACCGCCTTGGAGCAGGCCGAAAAGGAGTTCCAGCGGCTCGGTGAGAAGGCGGCCGGGCTGCGGGAGCGGATCCCCGAGCTGCGCACCGCATCGGCCGAGGCGGGGGAGCGCGTTCGCGGGCTGGAAGCACTCGCCACGCGTGCCGCGAAGATCCCGGAGTGGACCGACGACGTCGAACGCGCCACCGAGATCGCCGAGCGGGCCGAGGCCACGGCGTCCGAAGCCGCGGTGAAGGCCTCCCGGCTGCGCGAGCAGGCGGGCGAGGAACAACGCACCGCCGACGGACACCGGCGCACGGCGACGACCGCGAAGGCGGAACTGGCCGAAGTGCCGGGATCGAGCGACGTCACCGAGGACGACTCCGTGCCCGCCGAACCGGTGGACGCGTTGCGGCGCACCTTCGCGTCGGCTTCGGAGGCGTACGCGAAGGTGGAGGTCGGCAGCGATCTCCGTGCCGAACTCGACCAGGCCGAGAGCGTCGAGGCGTCCGCGCGGGCGGCACTGGAGGCGTTGGACGACGCCGTCCGCGAGCGGGCTTCGGCGCTGCTGGAGACGCCGGACGGCTCCGACGCTTCGGCGCGGGCCGCGGCGCAGGCGCGGGCGAACCGGGCCGTCGCGGTGCTGGAGGAGGAGCGCACCGAGATCGTCGGGCTCGTCGCGACCCGCAAGGCGGAACTGGGCCAGCTGCCGGAACAGCCGTCAGCGCTCGCCCTCGACGCGCGGCCGAAGGACATCGAGCACGGCCTGGAGCTGATCGACGAAGCCGGCCTCGAAGTGTCCGCCGCCGCGAGGAAATGGGAGGAACTGCAGGAGCGCCGCGCCGCGGCCGAAGCGACGTTGGAGTCCGCGAAGACGTCCGCGTCCGGCTTCGGCCTGCTGGCCGAATCCATGGCACACCTGTTGTCCAAAGAGGACGACGAGGTGGCCTTCGACGGCGACGTCGAATCCGCGCGCACCAAGCACTCCCGGCTCAACACGGCGCTCACCGAGGCGCAGGACGCGGCCGACGCGGGTGACCGCCGGGTGCGCGCCGCGGCCGACCAGCTGGCGCAGTACGCCACGGACAAGCGGTTCGAGAAGCTCAGCACACCGGTGCGGCAGCAGGTGATCTCGGTCCGCCGCGACCAGCTGCCCGCCCACGCGGCGGAATGGGCGGAGGCGCTGCGGCCCCGGTTGCGCACGCTCACCGACGATCTCGCGCAGATCGACCGGCACCGCGGCGGCATCATCACCCGCCTGCAGGGCATGGTCGACGGCGCGCTGCGCACCCTCCGTGCGGCGCAACGGGTCTCACGGCTGCCCGACGGTCTCGGCGACTGGTCTGGTCAGGAGTTCCTGCGGATCCGCTTCACCGAACTCGAAGAGAACGTGCTCGCCGAGAAGCTGGGCGAGGTCGTCGACGAGGCCGCGGTGGGGAAGACCTCCGATGGCCGGGACGTCAAACGGGACGGGCTTTCGCTCGTGCTGCGCGGCGTGCAAGCCGCCGCTCCCAAGGGTTTCCGGGTCGACATGCTGAAGCCGGACTCGGTGCTGCGGACCGAACGGCAGCGCGTCTCCGAGATCCGGGACGTGTTCTCCGGCGGGCAGCAGCTGACCGCGGCGATCATCCTCTACTGCACCCTGGCGGCGCTGCGGGCGAACAACCGCGGCAAGGCCCGCAACCGGCATTCCGGCGTGCTGTTCCTCGACAACCCGATCGGCCGCGCGTCGGCGGGCTACCTGCTGGAACTGCAGCGCGCGGTCGCGGAGGCGCTGGGTGTCCAGCTGATCTACACCACGGGCCTGTTCGACGCCGGCGCGCTGAGCGAGTTCCCGCTGATCGTGCGGCTGCGCAACGACGCGGACCTGCGGGCGGGGCGCAAGTACCTGTCCGTCGACGCGACGATCCGGAACGCGACCGACGAACTCGGCGAGCCGGACGGTGTGGCGCGGCTGTCGGCGACACGCCTGTTCACGCGGCCGTCGGAGGAGCCTGAGCAGGAGGAGACGGCGTGAGCCACAGGGTGGCACGATCTTCGGAACCGGTCCGGCGAGATCATGACGCGGTCGAGCACAGCGAAACCTTCACCCTGACCCGTGACCGGTTCGCCGCCGGCTCGGCGAACGCTCCGCTGATCGACCTGGACAGGTTCCGTGCGGATCTCGACGACGCTTTCGCCGGGGAAGCGGACGATCGACCGGTCCGGTAGCCCGTGAGTGATTCGGCGCACTCGCTCGCGTGTACATGAAGGCCCCCTTCCTGTACCTAGGCGCAAGGAAGGGAGCCTTCATGTACTGGGGACTCACGCGACAGGCGCGGCCGGTCTGAGACTTTTCCGCGTCGACGTCCGGTACTGCCCGGGCGCTTGGTCGCGGGCGCGCCGGAAAGCCCGGCTGAACGCGTACACCGACGTGTAGCCGACCGAGCGCGCGATGGTGTCCACCGTGTCGTCGGTGTCGCGCAGCCGGACCGCGGCCAGGTCCATCCGCCACAGGGTCAGGTAGTCGCCGGGCGTCCGGCCGGTGGTTTCGCGGAACCGGCGGGTCAGCGTGCTGCGTGAGGTCGCCAGTTCCGCCGCGAGCAGATCGGTGGTCCAGGGTTTCGCCGGGTCCTCGTGGATCTTGGCCAGCGCCACGCCGATCAGCGGATCGCCGAGGATGCCGAGCCAGGTTCCCCGCGTCTCGGCCGGTTTCTCGGTCCGCCAAGCGCGGAGCAGCTGGACCAGGAGGATGTCGACGAGCCGGTTGAGGACGAAGTCGGTGGCGATCTGCGGGCTCGCCAGTTCCCGCGACAGCAGCCGCACGGTGTCGTCCAGCCCGTCGCGGCCGCGGTTCGCGCGGATGTGCACCAGTTCCGGCAGGGTGGCGAGCACCTGGGTGGACACCGCCGGGTCGTAGTCGTAGGACGTGCCGAGGACATGGGTCTCGACTTCCCCGGAGCCCAGGCGCAGCACGCCACCGCAGTCCCGTGCCTTTTCCGCCGCGGTGCACAGATTGGGAATGATCGCGACGTCCGGGGCGCTGCGCAGGGTGTGCTCCGGCCCGTTCGGCAGCAGGACGACGTCGCCGGGCATGAGCTGCCGCGGCGGGTGCCCGGCCAGTTCCAGCCAGGCCGTCCCGCAGGTGATCGCGTAGAAGGCGGCGCGGGAGATGCCATGCCAGAGGATGCCCCACGGCCCCGACGCCTCGATACGTGCTCCGGCGGTGCCCCGGACGCCGCCCACGGCGAGCACTTCGGCCAAGAGGTCCATAGCGGCGATGGTAATGCGACAGACGGATATGTTCATGGCCTTTTCGAGCATCGATACGGTCACTCGGTGCGCCATACGATCGAGGCATGACAGACACCTTCGACTTCGACAAGATCAACCGAAGCGTGATCGCCGAGTTCCGCGAAACGGGCGGCAAGGCGGGCGGCATGTTCGAGGGCTACCCGCTCGTCCTCGTCCACCACACCGGCGCGAAGTCCGGTACCGAGCGGATCGCGCCGCTCGTCCCGCTCCTCGACGACGACCGGATCTACATCTTCGCGAGCAAGGGCGGCGCCGACGACAACCCGGCGTGGTTCCACAACCTGGTGGCCAATCCGGACACCAAGGTCGAGCTCGGCACCGAGACCTTCCCGGTCCGCGCGCGGGTGCTCGCCGGCTCCGAGCGCGACGAGGTCTACGCCAGGCAGTCGGCCCTCATGCCGCAGTTCGCCGAGTACCAGAGCAAGACCAGCCGGGTCATCCCGGTTTTCGAGCTGGAGCGCGTCTAACCCCGCGTGGGTGGCGCGGGTGGCTCCAACCGTCCTCGCCACTCACGAGCGCGGCTCAGTTCGAGGTGATGAGGTAACCGATCACCGCGGCCTCCAAGACGATCACCAGCATCACGATCACCACGAGGCCCAGGTTGCGTTCCCGGCGTGAACGATCCGACTCGGTCACTGTGGGTCGCTCCTTCCGCGCTCTTGGTGTTCCGGCATCGGTACTTTCTCACCAGAAGTATCGGTATCCCGCACGGACCCCGGCAAGGCCCCGGTAACCTCCCGCGCATGGCGGGCTCCGAAGACTCCCAGCGGTTGATCGGATGGACCGGCGAGCGGTGTGTGCCGTGGGCCGGGGATATCCAGATGATCTACGAGCACTACCACCGATACGCGCTCGCCGCCCGGTTCGTCGCGGGCAAGCGCGTCCTCGATCTCGCCAGTGGTGAAGGATACGGCGCGGCGCTGCTGGCCACGACCGCCGCCGAGGTCGTCGGCGTCGACATCGACGAGCCGGCCGTCGCGCACGCGCGAGCCACTTACGCCGGGCGGAAGAATCTCAGCTTCGTGCAGGGCTCGATCATCGACCAGGGGCTGCTCTCGGACGCCGGCCGGTTCGACGTGATCACCTGTTTCGAAGCCATCGAACACGTCGTCGAGCACGACGATCTGCTGAGCCTGGTCCGGGTCCGGCTCGCCCCCGGCGGGATCTTCCTCGGCAGCACCCCCGACATCCGGGTCTACAGCCACGAACACGGCAACGACAATCCCTTCCACGTCAAGGAGCTGACCGAGGAGGAGTTCCGTGCGCTCCTCGGCGGCCATTTCGGGAACGTGGCCGTGCTGAGGCAGAACGTCGCGGTGGGTTCGCTGTTGGCCGCCGTCCCCGGCGAGCCGCACGCGAGCGGACCGGCGCTGAACCAGAGCCTGACCGGGAACGGCGAGGACGGCTGGACGGTCACCGACGGCAGCCCGCACACGTACCTGATCGGGATCGCCTCCGACGGCCCGCTGGACGCCGTCCCGGCCGTCAGCACCCTGCTCGATCCCCGGCTCTCGTTGCTGGGCGAGATGCGGGACCAGGGCGCGGCGGGGCAGGCCGAGGCGGCGGAGGAGCTGGCCCGGCTGAAGGAGGAACGCGACCGGCTCACGGCCGAGGTCGCCGAACTCCGCCGGGAGGCGGAACTGGACGCGGCGCGGCTCGCGTGGCGGACAGAGACCGCCGAGCGGTACAGCGCCGAGGTGGCCCGCCTCGCGGAGGAGAACGCGGTACTGAGCGACGGGCACTCGGCCACGGTGAACCGGCTCGTCAAGAAGTACCGGGGCGCCGTCGAGAAGTACGCGCCGAGGGGCAGCGCGGTCCGGGGCGCCTACGAGCGCGTGCTCGGGCGCACCGACGAGGTCCCGCCGGAAGGACACGGGCTCACCCCGGTGGCCGTGAGCACCAGCGCCGAACCGCTGGCCAGCATCGTCATCCCCGTCCACGGCCAGTGGGACTACACGCGGCAGTGCCTGGAATCGATCGAGGCGGGACGGCCACGGATCCCGTTCGAGGTGATCATCGTCGACGACGATTCGCCCGACGCGTCCGCGCGGGTGCTCGCCGAATGTCCCGGCGTGCGGCTGGTCCGCACCGGCACCAACGTCGGTTTCCTCAAGGCCGCCAACCTCGGCGCCGCCGAGGCCCGTGGCGAACTGCTGGTCCTGCTGAACAACGACACCGAACCGAAGCCGGGATGGCTCGACTCGCTGGCCGAGGCGGTCTACCGCGACGACCGGATCGGCATGGCAGGCGCGAAACTGCTCTACCCGGACGGCACCCTGCAGGAATGCGGCGGGATCGTGTGGGCGGACGCCGGTGCGGCGAACTACGGCCACGGTGACGACCCGGACGACGCCCGCTACGCCTCGGTCCGCGACGTCGACTACTGCTCCGGCGCGGCGATCATGATCCGCCGCGAACTCTTCGAGCGGCTCGGCCGGTTCGACGAGCGCTACGCGCCCGCGTACTACGAGGACACCGACCTGGCGTTCGCGGTGCGGGCCGCCGGTTTCCGGACCGTGGTCGAGCCTGCCGCGGTCGTGGTGCACCACGAGGGCGTCTCGCACGGCACGGATCCGGACTCGGGCCACAAACGGTTCCAGACGATCAACCGGCCGGTGTTCGCCGAGAAGTGGGCGGACGCACTCGCCGGGCAGATCGCCGGGCCGAGCCCGGCGGGGCTGTGGCTCGGGCGGCAGCGGATGCCGGGGAAAGCACCACGTGACACCGGAATCGTGCTGATCGCCGATCTCCGGGTGCCCACCCCGGACAAGGATTCCGGCTCGGTCCGGATGCGCAGGGTCGTGGACGAGCTGCTCGCGCTCGGGCAGCGGGTGGTGTTCTGTCCGATGGACGACGGGCAGCCGCCGGAATACGCCGAGGACCTCAGGCGCGCCGGCGTCACCGTTCTCCTCGACCCGGCCGACCGCGAGAAGTTCCTCGACGAGGCGGGCAGTGCCTTGAGCCTGGTGCTGCTGTCCCGGCCGACGGTCGCCTGGCATATGGCCGAGCGGATCCAGATCTGCGCGCCGCAGGCGCCTCTGGTCTACGACACGGTCGATCTGCACTTCGTCCGGCTCGGCAGGGAAGCCGATCTCGTCGAGCGGATCGGTGATCCGGCGATCGCGGTGATGCTGCGGCGGCGGGCCGAGCTGTACCGCGAGCTGGAGCTGGCGCTGGTCCGGTCCGCCGATCGCACGCTGGTGGTGTCCGAGGCCGAACGGGACCTGCTCGCCGAACTCGTGCCGTCGGCCAAGGTCGACGTGCTGTCCAATGTGCACCCGTTCAGCAGCGAACGCGCCGCCCCCGAAGGCCGGTCGGGCGCGATCTTCGTCGGCAGTTTCGAACACGGCCCGAACCGGGACGCCGCGTACTGGCTGGCCGGGGAGATCTGGCCGGCCGTGCGGCGGAAATGCCCGTCGGCCGAGCTGGAGCTCGTCGGCGCCGATCCCACCGGCGAGCTCCAAGTGCTCGCCGGTGACGGTGTCGTCGTCCGAGGCTGGGTCGCCGACCTCGGCCCGGGTTACGCCGCGGCGCGGCTGGCCGTGGCGCCGCTGCGATTCGGCTCCGGGGTCAAGGGAAAAGTGGGCGAGAGCCTCGCCTTCGGGGTGCCGGTGGTCGGTACCCCGCTGGCCTTCGAGGGTATGCGGCTGCGCGACGGCGAAGAGGTGCTGACCGGTGAGACGGCCGAGGAGATCGCCGAGAAGATCGTCACCCTGCTCACCGATGACGCCTTGTGGCAACGGCTTTCGGACTCGGGCAGGGTCGCCGTCGCGGACCAGTTCGGGCCAGGGGTGGCTCGCGCGACCCTGAGCGGACTGCTCGCCCCGGTGGTCCATGAGTAGCCGGGGCGCGAAGACCTACGCGAAACCGGACACCGGATTCGCCTGGCTGCGGATGTTCGGGGCGATCCTGGTCGTCTTCGAGCACTGTTTCCCGATCATCGAACCGACCCGGATCACCAGCCTGCCGTCGAACTGGAACATCTCGCTGGGGTACTTCGCGCTCATGGGCTTCTTCGCCATGAGCGGCTACCAGATCGCGGACAGCTGGCGACGTGACTCCTCGTGGTGGCGCTACCTGCTCAAACGGGTGCTGCGGATCTGGCCGCCGCTGCTGTTCGTGGTCATGGTGACGGCGTTCGTGATCGGGCCACTGGTGACGGTGCTCAGCCCGCGCGAGTACTGGGGCAACCCCGACACCTGGGGTTACGTCGTGCACAACGCGATGCTGTACCCGTTGCAGCACCTGCTGCCGGGGGTGTTCACGGAGAATCCGTACCCGTATTCGGCGAACGGTTCGATCTGGACGCTCCCGATGGAGACCACCGGGTATCTGATCGTGCTCGTGGTCGGCCTGGTTGGCGGCCTCGCCCGCGGACGGATCGTCCTGTTCCCGCTGCTGCTGGGGTTCATGGTGGCGGACGGGATCATGGGGGCCTCGGTGGGCTTCCAGGGCGACGCGGGCACCTTGTTCAGCGTGCCGCTGGGGTCGATGGTGGCGTTCCTCGTGGCGTTCGTCCTCGGGATGCTGCTGCACGCCTACCGGGACCTGATCCCGTTGCGCCCGGCCGTCGCGTACGCACTGGTGGCGCTCTACCTCGTCGCGAACTTCACCCCGCCCATCGAACCCGCGACGCGCTTCATCCTGCCCATCGCCGCGGGTTACGGCGCGATCACCTGGGCCTACCACTGGCCGCGGCGGCTGGAGGGCTACGACCAGTGGGTCTATCCCAGTTACGGGATGTACGTGTGGGGAATGCCGGTGCAGCAGCTGTACACCCTCGCCGGGGTGCGCGACTCGTATCTGCTGATCGTGCTCGCGGTGCCCACCGCGTACCTCTGCGGGCTGGTGTCCTGGCGGCTGATCGAACGGCCGACCCAGAAGCTGCGCGTCTACCTCCGGGTGCCGGACGAACGCCGGTCCGGCGACGGAGAACGCGCGCCGGATCCGGACAACGAGATCACCCAGGTGATTCCGGCCGTCCCGCCCGCGTTCCCGGCCCGCCCGGGCGTCGGCTCGGTGGCTGACGGCCGATCCGGCGGTTTTGTCGGGCCCCGGTGATAGAACCGATCCCGTGACCCCCAAGATCGACACTGCGCAGCGCCGCGCCCGGCTCGCGACGCGTCATCGCCTCACCACGCCCGCCGAGTCGGTGCTCGCCGCCGCGGACGCGGTCGTCGCGCTGCACGCCACGGATCCGGCGTCCGTGCACCTGTCGGCGTGGGCGCGCGTGAAGGGCGACGGCGTCGCCGAACTGGAGAGCGCGCTCTACGAAGAACGCACGCTGATCCGGATGCTCGGCATGCGCCGCACGGTCTTCGTCCTCGGGCACGAGAACGCGGCCCTCGTGCAGGCCGCGTGTTCCGCCGACATCGCCAAGAAGCAGCGCCGCCTGCTCGAACAGCATCTCGGCACGCAGGGACATCCGGAGAACGTGCCGGAGCCGGCGCGCTGGCTGGCCGAGGTCGAGGACGCGACGGAGCGCGCGCTGAAGGCCCGCGGTTCCGCCACGGCGCAGGAGCTTTCCCAGGACGAGCCGCGCCTGAAGCAGCAACTCCTGATGGCGAAGGGAAAGCCGTACGAGGCGATCGCCAACGTCACCAGCCGGGTCCTGTTCCAGCTCGCGGTCGACGGCCGCATCGTGCGCGGCCGCCCGCGCGGCAGCTGGATCAGCAGCCAGTACTACTGGGCCCCGATGGAGGGCTGGCTGCCGCAGGGCCTCGACGGCTGGGACGCCGACGCCGCCAGGGTCGAGCTGGCCCGGAGGTGGCTCTATGCCTACGGGCCCGCCCCGATCGCGGACCTCCGCTGGTGGACGGGCTGGACGGTCGGCCAGACCAAGAAGGCGCTCGCGGAGATTCAGCCGGTCGAGGTCGATCTCGACGGCGTCCCCGGCGTGGTGCTCGCCGACGATCTGGAGCCGGTCGCGGAGCCCGAGCCCTGGGTCGCCCTGCTCCCGTCCCTCGACCCGACGGCGATGGGGTGGATCGAGCGTGACTGGTACCTCGGCCCGCACAAGGCGCCGCTGTTCGACGGCACCGGCAACATCGGGCCCACCGTCTGGGCCGACGGCCGCATCGTCGGCGGCTGGGCGCAGCGGCCGGACGGCGAGGTCGTCCATCACCTCCTGGAGGACGTGGGCGCGGACGTCGAACGGGCCGTCGAGGCGGAGGCGAACCACCTGGCCGAGTGGTTCGGAGAGGTGCGAGTCACGCCACGGATGCGCACACCGCTGGAGCGACGGCTAGCACAGTGAAGCTGAGAGTTTTCCCAAGACGTCCTGGTAGCGACGCACTTAATCGATTCTTGACCTGACCCACCGAGTGGTGGAAGTCTCGTCAGGGCAAAGAGGGCCGCCCGAGCGCGCACGCTAGGGTTGCGCCCGAGTAAAGGACGTCTTACCGGGGCGATCCCGGACGAGTCTCAAGGGAGTGGCAGCAGTGACGGTTCGCGTAGGTGTCAACGGCTTCGGCCGCATCGGCCGCAACTTCTTCCGGGCCGTGCAGGCCGCCGGTCACGACATCGAGGTGGTCGCGTTCAACGACCTCGGCGACGTCGCCACCATGGCCCACCTGCTGAAGTACGACTCCATCCTCGGCCGTTTCCCGGGCGAGGTCAGCGTCAGCGACGAGGGCATCGTCGTCGACGGCAAGACGATCAAGGCCCTCGCCGAGCGCGACCCGGCCAACCTGCCCTGGGGCGACCTGGGCGTGGACGTCGTCGTCGAGTCGACCGGTTTCTTCACCAACGGCGACGCCGCCAAGGCGCACATCGCCGGTGGCGCCAAGAAGGTCATCATCTCCGCGCCCGCCAAGGGCGAGGACCTGACCGTGGTGCTGGGCGTCAACGACGACAAGTACGACGGTTCGCAGACCATCATCTCGAACGCGTCCTGCACCACCAACTGCCTCGGCCCGCTGGCCAAGGTCCTCAACGACGCCTTCGGCATCGAGCAGGGCCTGATGACCACGATCCACGCGTACACGCAGGACCAGAACCTGCAGGACGCGCCGCACAAGGACCTGCGCCGCGCCCGCGCCGCCGCGCTGTCCATGGTCCCGACCTCGACCGGTGCCGCCAAGGCCATCGGCCTGGTCCTGCCGGAGCTCAACGGCAAGCTCGACGGCTACGCGGTCCGCGTCCCGGTCCCGACCGGTTCGGCCACCGACCTCACCGTCACGCTGACCAAGAGCGCGACCCTCGAGGAGATCAACGCCGCGTACAAGGCCGCCGCCGAGGGCCCCCTGGCCGGCATCCTGCGCTACAGCGACGACCCGATCGTCTCGGCCGACATCGTCACCGACCCGGCGTCCTGCATCTACGACGCGCCGCTGACCAAGGTCATCGGCAACCAGGTCAAGGTCGTCGGCTGGTACGACAACGAGTGGGGCTACTCCAACCGCCTCGCCGACCTCGTCAAGCTCGTCGGCACCAAGCTCTCCTGAGCCATGGCACTGAAGAACCTCGAAGACCTGCTGGGCGAGGACGTCTCAGGCCGGTACGTGCTCGTGCGTTCCGACCTGAACGTCCCGCTCGACGGGGACAAGATCACCGACGACGGCCGCGTCCGCGCGGCCCTGCCGACCCTCAAGCGGCTCGCCGAGGCGGGCGCGAAGGTGGTCGTCACGGCGCACCTCGGCCGTCCGAAGGGCGAGCCGGACCCGAAGTTCTCGCTCGCGCCCGTCGCCGCGAAGCTCACCGAGCTGCTCGGCGTCGACGTCCCGCTGGCGGGTGACCTGGTCGGCGAGTCCGCCAAGGCCACCGTCGCCGGCCTGCACGACGGCCAGGTGGCCCTGCTGGAGAACGTGCGTTTCGACGCGCGCGAGACCAGCAAGGTCGAGGCCGAGCGGCAGGAGCTGGCCGCCGAGCTGGCCGCGCTCGTCCCCGGCGGCGCGTTCGTCTCCGACGGTTTCGGTGTCGTGCACCGCAAGCAGGCCTCGGTCTACGAGATCGCGCGGGCGCTTCCGGCGTACGCGGGCGGCCTCGTGCTGGCTGAGGTGGACGTCCTCAAGAAGCTGACCGAGGACCTCGCGCGGCCGTACGTCGTCGTCCTCGGCGGCGCGAAGGTGTCGGACAAGCTGGGCGTCATCGCCAACCTGCTGACCAAGGTCGACAGGCTGCTCATCGGCGGCGGCATGGCGTACACCTTCCTCAAGGCCCAGGGCCACGAGGTCGGGAACTCGCTGCTGCAGGAGGACCAGCTGGACCAGGTCCGCGGCTTCCTCGCCGAGGCGGAGAAGCGCGGCGTCGAGCTGATCCTGCCGGTGGACGTCCTCGCCGCGACGGGTTTCGCGGCCGACGCGGAGTTCGACGTCGTCGACGCGACGGCCATCCCGGCCGGCCGCATGGGTCTCGACATCGGCCCGAAGTCGCGTGAGCTGTTCGCGGGCAAGCTGGCCGACGCGGCGACCGTGTTCTGGAACGGCCCGATGGGCGTGTTCGAGTTCGAGTCCTTCGCCGGCGGCACCCGTGCCGTGGCCGAAGCGCTGGTGAAGAGCGATGCCTTCACCGTGGTCGGCGGTGGCGACTCCGCCGCGGCCGTGCGGCAGCTCGGCCTGCCGGAGGACGGCTTCTCGCACATCTCGACCGGCGGCGGCGCGTCGCTGGAGTACCTGGAGGGCAAGGAACTGCCCGGAGTCGCTGTGCTGGGAGAGAACGACTAGTGGCGCGCAAACCGCTCATCGCCGGCAACTGGAAGATGAACCAGAACCACCTCGAAGCCATCGCGCTGGTTCAGAAGATCGCCTTCGCCCTGCCGGAGAAGTACTACGCGAAGGTCGACGTCGCGGTCCTGCCGCCGTTCACCGACATCCGCAGCGTCCAGACGCTGACCGACGGCGACAAGCTGTCGCTCACCTACGGCGCCCAGGACCTGTCGCCGCACGACTCCGGTGCCTACACCGGTGACGTGTCGGGCCCGATGCTGGCGAAGCTGGGCTGCAGCTTCGTCACCGTCGGGCACTCGGAGCGGCGTGAGTACCACGGCGAGTCCGACGAACTGGTGAACAAGAAGGTCAAGGCCGCGCTCAAGCACGGCATCACGCCGATCCTGTGCGTGGGGGAGAAGCTCGAGGTCCGCGAGGCCGGGGAGCACATCGCCCACACCACGACCCAGCTGGTCGAGGGCCTCAAGGGGCTCAAGGCCGAGCAGGTCAAGGACGTCGTCGTCGCCTACGAGCCGGTCTGGGCGATCGGGACCGGCAAGGTCGCGACCCCGCAGGACGCCGAGGAGGTGTGCGGAGCCATCCGCGCCACCCTGGCCGAGAATTACGGTGCCGAGGTCGCGTCCTCGGTCCGCGTGCTCTACGGCGGCTCGGCCAAGGCCAACAACATCAGTGACCTCGTCGCCTGCGAGAACATCGATGGTGCGCTCGTCGGTGGTGCCAGCCTGGATGGTGACGAGTTCACCAAACTCTGCGCACTCGCCGCGGGCGGGCCCCTGCCCTGATCGGGGCACCTACCGGGTAACCTGGGTATCCGGTCCGTCACACAGCAGTGGACGAGTCCAGGAGTACGGTGTGTTCTGGCGGTCAAGAGCCGCTGGTGGCACACCGTTTTCCTGCATTCTCCAAGAGCGCAGAGGATGACATGAAGCTGTTCCTGCAAATCCTGTTGATCGCCTCCAGCGTGCTGCTGGTGGTCGCCGTGTTGCTGCACCGCGGCCGTGGTGGCGGTCTGTCTTCGCTGTTCGGTGGCGGTATGCAGTCGAGCCTCTCCGGCTCGAGCGTGGCCGAGAAGAACCTCGACCGGATCACGCTGCTGCTGGGCGCGGTGTGGCTGATCAGCATCATCGGCCTCGGGCTCCTGCTCAAGGTCTGATCGATCCAGGTGTTTCGGCGTGCCTATGGGGGGCGCGCCGCCGATCCCTATAGGTGTGAGGATTCATGGTTGGCGGTAACGCGATTCGGGGCACCCGTGTGGGTGCCGGGCCTTCGGGCGAATCGGAGCGGGGTGAGTCGGCGCCGCGGCGCCGTATTTCCTACTGGTGCGCCAACGGGCACGAGGCACAGCCCTCGTTCTCGATGGACGCCGAGATTCCCGACGAGTGGGACTGCCCGCGTTGCGGGCTCCCCGGTGGGCAGGACGAGAAGAACCCTCCTGCCGCGCCGCGGACCGAGCCTTACAAGACTCACCTCGCGTACGTGAAGGAACGGCGTTCCGACGCCGACGGCGAGGCCATCCTCGCCGAGGCGCTGGAGCGGTTGCGCCAGCGCCGGGAGATCTAGCAGCCGCTCACCGGTCGAGCGGGTACCGGGCACGCACCCGGAACCCGCCGTCCTCGGTATCGGCGGTTTCGAAACTCCCACCCAGCAGTCGAGCGCGTTCGGCCAGCCCGGTCAGCCCGTGCCCTCCCGAGGGCAGGGCCGCACCGGGAGTCCGAGCGCGCTCGTTGCGTATTTCGACCTTGAGCGAACCGTGCTCGCCCTGGATCCGGATGGTCGCGGTGGCGCCCGGTGCGTGCTTGTGCACGTTGGTCAGGCATTCCTGCACGGTCCGATAGGCCGCCGCCGAAACCTGGCTGGGCAGCAGGTCGGGGATCCGCTCCACGGTGAGGTGCACCGGGACGTCCGAACCGCGGATCAGCCGGTCGAGTTCGTTGATGCCCGGCCGGGGCCCGTCGTCCTCGGAGCCCGAGCGGAGCACGCTCACGAGTGAGCGCAGCTCTTCGAGGGTCTTGGTGCTCAGCTTCCGGATGACCTGCGCGGTTTCGAGCGACCGGGCGTCGGTGGTCTGCGCCTGCAGCGCGCCGGCCTGCATCGCGATCAGCGTGATCTGGTGCGAGACGACGTCGTGCATCTCCCGCGCGAGGCGGGCGCGCTCCTCCGCGCGGACGGCGTCGGCGTGGAAGCGGCGTTCACGGTCGCGGC
Source organism: Amycolatopsis japonica (assembly GCF_000732925.1). Taxonomy (NCBI): domain Bacteria; kingdom Bacillati; phylum Actinomycetota; class Actinomycetes; order Pseudonocardiales; family Pseudonocardiaceae; genus Amycolatopsis; species Amycolatopsis japonica. The sequence goes on along the minus strand of NZ_CP008953.1, from coordinate 5,336,267 downwards.
TGGCGGCGAGTTCGGAGAGCTTCTGCGAGATCTCGGTCCGCGCTCCGATGAGCAGGCCGATGGCCACCGGCATCCCGGCGACGATGACACCGTAGATGCCGTCCAGGACGTGTTCGCGCCAGCTGAGCTCGACGAAGTCGGCCAGCGGCCACTGTACGAACCGGCAGGTGAAGACGAGCGCGAACCCGGTCCACGTCTGCCAGTGCATCTGTTTGCGGGTGGCGAGGAAGCCGAGTGCGATCATCGCGGCCAGCTGCGACCACCCCGCCAGGAAGCCGGGGACGGTGACGATCACCGCGAGGAACGGCAGCTTGCGCCGGAAGGCGAGACCGAGGCACGCGGCGCCGGACAGGTAGATCGAGTACGGCTGGGCCTTCTCGGGGATCACCAGCCAGACGTCGAGCGCGGCCAGGAAGATCGCGAGCGTGTCGATGCCCAGCGCGACCAGCGCCGGACGTTTGATCTTGGCGAACGACATGACCCCGGCGGCACGGCGCATCCGGTCGGCGGCGTCCGCTCCGGAGCCGCCCACCGAGATACCTGGCATCGAGAGACCCTCTGTGCTCATCGCTGGCGACCTCACTCGTCTTGTGGACTTGGATGGTGAGACGTGTTCTTCGCCCGATCGGGACGCGCAGGAACGAACAAATGTGCGGATGCTAACGGGTGGATGTACAAGGGCGGTAAGTTTCCCCCAGTCGGGCTAGCGACTGGGCGGTCACTGTCCGTTCTGCGGACAAGTGCATGAACGTTCGGTCGGTCGAATCCACACCGGACCACCCGGGCTCGGTGGTCCGCTGATCATTTCGACGCGCGAACAAGTCCTCCCTGATGCCGAAGTCCGGGGAAGTTGATCTATGTCACGTTTCGTGCTCGCGCGGTGACCCTGCCGCGCGAGTTCCGTGAAGGCCTCCTTCACTACCTTCAGGGTAGGGAAGGAGGCCTTCACGGACTTCCGCCATGAGAGTGTCACCGCCGCGGCCGCCTGATGGGTCGTGATCAGGCCCGTGACTCGCGTGATCCAAGACGTAACTCGCGTGTCTGGAGACGTAACTCGCGTGTGGCGCCTCCAGACACGCGAGTTACGTCTCTGATCACGCGAGTTGCGCCTTGGGTCACGTTGGCCGGATGCGCGTGAAGGCCCCCTTCCCTCGGTTCAGCCGAGGGAAGGGGGCCTTCACGCGCGAAACGTCAGCCCGTAGGCGGCTGATAGACCTTCGTGAGTTTCGAGGCGGAGCCTCGGTCCAGCAGCCAGAGCGTGCGGCGCGAGCCGCGTGCCCCGGCGACCGGGATCTCGACCTCGCCCGCACCGGCCAGCGCCTGCGCGACGGCGTCCGCCTTGGCGTCGCCGCCGGTGACCAGCCAGATGTCCTGCGCGCGACGGATCGCGGGCAGGGTCAGCGAGATCCGGGTCGGCGGCGGCTTCGGGCAGTCGCGCACCGCGACGACCGAGCGTTCCTTCTCGTGCACCGCCGGGCTGTCCGGGAAGATCGAGGCGGTGTGCCCCTCCCCGCCGAGCCCCAGCAGCATGATGTCGAACGCCGCGTCGTTGGCCGCCAGGATCTCCGCGTAGGCCGCGGCGGCGGCATCCACGTCATCGCCGAACTCGCCGTCCGAAGGTGCCATGGCGTGCACCCGCTTCGGGTCGAGCGGCACGTGGTCGAGCAGCGCCTCACGGGCCTGCTTCTCGTTGCGGTCGTCCGAATCCGCCGGGACGAAGCGCTCGTCTCCCCAGTAGACGTCCAGCCGCGACCAGTCGATGGCGTCGCGGGCACTGGAGTCACGCAGTTCCCGCAGGATCGCGATCCCGGTGCCGCCGCCGGTGAGCACCACCGAAGCGGAGCCCTTGGCGGCCTGGACGTCCACGATCCTGGTGACCAGCCTGGCCGCCGCGGCGGCGGCCAGGAGATCCGGGTTCTCGTAGACGACGACCTCGGTCTTGCTCATGAGGCACTCTTCGCGGTCTTGGCGGCCGGAGCCTTCTTCGCCGCCGGAGCCGCCTTCTTCGCCGGAGCGGCCTTGGCCGCGGTGCCCGTCGAGATCTTGCCGAGCCCGTTCAGCGAAGCCTCGTAGACCTCGTCCGGGTCGAGCCGCCGCAGCTCCTCGATCAGGCAGTCCTTGTTGTCCCGCCGCTGCAGGGCGATCCGGCGCGTCGGCTGGCCCGGCTGGGTCAGCGTGCCGACCCGTCCGTCCGGCCGGTGCAGTTCCACCGGGCCGGAACGCCGGTCCAGTGTCACCGAGATGATGCCCGCCGCGCCGCTGCTCTTGACCCGCTTCACCGGCACCTTGAGGTACTCGGCCAGCCAGCCGGCGAGCAGTTCGGTCGACGGCGAGTCGGCCTCGCCGGTCACCGTCGCGCCGGTGACCTTCTCGTACGGCGGAAGGTCCAAAGCGGACACCAGCTGCGCGCGCCACCGGGTCAGCCGGGTCCACGCCAGGTCGGTGTCACCCTCCACATAGGACTTCGCCCGCGTGGTGAGTGCCCTTATGGGCGCCTTTTCCGCCGCCGAGTCGGTGATCCGGCGCTGCGCCAGCTCACCGAGCGGGTCCTTGGCCGGGGCCTTCGGACCGGTGCCGGGCCACCAGGTGACGATCGGCGCGTCCGGCAGCAGCAGCGGCACGACCGCGCTCTGCCCCTGCGAGGCCAGCGGACCGTAGAGCCGCAGGACGATGACCTCGCTCGCGCCGGCGTCGCCGCCGACCCGGATCTGGCCGTCGATCCGCGGCGCGGCGGTCCGCGCGCCCTTGGCCACCACGATCACCCGCGAGGGGTGTTCGCGGCTGGCCTCGTTGGCGGCTTCGATCGCCTCTTCGAGCCGGTCGTCGTCGTCGGCCACTATGACCAGCGTCAGCACGCGGCCGAGCGCGACCTGCCCGCCCTGTTCACGGATCTCGACGAGTTTCTTGTTCAGCTGCGACGTCGTGGTCGACGGCAGGTCGATGATCACGGACGCCTCCAGTTCCGGCCGGTACGTTCCAGCATCTCATCGGCGGACGGCGGTCCCCACGAACCGGGCGGGTACGCCTCGGGCGCGCCCTTCTTGGCCCAATGGTCGAGGATCGGGTCCAGGATCTCCCAGGACAGCTCGACCTCTTCGTTCACCGGGAACAGCGACGGTTCGCCGAGCAGCACGTCCAGGATGAGCCGCTCGTAGGCCTCCGGGGACGACTCGGTGAAGGCGTGCCCGTAACCGAAGTCCATCGTGACGTCGCGGACCTCCATCGTGGTCCCCGGCACCTTCGACCCGAACCGCAGCGTGATGCCCTCGTCGGGCTGCACCCGGATCACCAGGGCGTTCTGGCCCAGCTCCTCGGTCGAGGTCGAGTCGAACGGCAGATGCGGCGCCCGCTTGAACACCACGGCGATCTCGGTGACCCGGCGGCCCAGCCGTTTGCCGGTGCGCAGGTAGAACGGCACGCCCGCCCAGCGGCGGTTCTGCACCTCCAGCGTCACCGCGGCGTAGGTCTCGGTGGTCGAGTCCTTCGCGAAACCGCCTTCCTGCAGCAGACCCGGCACCTTCATGCCGCCCTGCCAGCCGCCCGCGTACTGCCCGCGCGCGGTGGTCTCGTCGAGCGGACCGAGGGGCTTCGTCGCCGAAAGCACCTTGACCTTCTCCGCGCGGAGGGCGCGGGGAGCGAACGAGACCGGCTCCTCCATCGCGGTCAGCGCGAGGAGCTGCAACAGGTGGTTCTGGATGACGTCGCGCGCGGCGCCGATGCCGTCGTAGTACCCCGCGCGGCCGCCGAGGCCGATGTCCTCGGCCATGGTGATCTGCACGTGGTCGACGTAGTTGGCGTTCCAGATCGGCTCGAACAGCTGGTTCGCGAAACGCAGCGCCAGCAGGTTCTGCACCGTCTCCTTGCCGAGGTAGTGGTCGATACGGAACACCGACTCCTCGGGGAAGACGTCGTTCACGATCTCGTTGAGCTCCTTGGCGCTCTTGAGATCGCGGCCGAACGGCTTCTCGATGACGACGCGGCGCCAAGTGTCCTCGCTCGCGTCGGCGAGGCCGGAGCGGGCGAGCTGCTTGGTCACCACCGGGAACGCGCTCGGCGGGATCGACAGGTAGAACGCGGTGTTGCCACCGGTGCCACGCTCGGCGTCGAGGTCCTTGACCGTCTGCGCGAGCCGGTCGAAGGCGTCGTCGTCGTCGAAGGTGCCCTGGACGAACCGGATGCCTTCGGCGAGCCGGTTCCACACCGACTCCTTGAACGGCGTCCGCGCGTGCTCCTTGACCGAGTCGTGCACGAGCTCGCCGAAGTCCTGGTGCTCCCAGTCCCGGCGGGCGAATCCGACCAGCGAGAAGCCGGCGGGCAGCAGCCCGCGGTGGGCGAGGTCGTAGATCGCCGGCATCAGCTTCTTGCGGGCGAGGTCACCGGTCACGCCGAAGATGACCAGGCTGGACGGTCCGGCGATCCGCGGCAGCCGCTTGTCGCGCGGGTCGCGCAGCGGGTTGTTCCAGGCTCGTGTCACTCGCCGGCCTCCTGTACCGCGCGGACCAGTTCGGCCAGGCCGGCGGCCCGGTCGGTGAGGTGCAGGCGCAGCACCGGACGACCGTGCTCGGCGAGCACCTGGCCGTCACCCAGCGCCTGCGCGTGCTGCAGGACGCCGAGGGTGTACGGCCGGTCCGGGACGTCGAGATCGTCCTCGACGGCGCCGGTGATCTGCAGGAAGACACCGTTCTGGTGCCCGCCCTTGTGGTACTGCCCGGTCGAGTGCAGGAACCGCGGCCCCCACCCGAAGGTGGTCTGGCGGCCGGTCCGCTTGGCGATCTCGCCGCGCAGGACGGCCGTCGACGCGTCGTCGAGCCGGTCGAGGTACGCCTGCACCGCGATGTAGCCGGTTTCCGGCGCGGAATCGAAGAAAGCCCGCAGGATGTCCGCGAGCTTCCCGTCCGTGACGACTCCTTCCGAGCCGAACACCTCGACCGCGCCGTCCACAGTGGACGGCTCGTCGCCGCCCTTGAGCTTGTCCGGGTTGTCGAGCAGCGAACGCGCGGCCTTCTTGGCGGCCTCGACGTCGGGCTGGTCGAACGGGTTGATCCCGAGCAGCCGTCCGGCGAGCGCGGTGGCGAACTCCCACAGCAGGAACTGCGCGCCGAGCGAGCCGGTCACGGAGATCTTCGCCGCGCCTTCCGCCTGGCCGACGGCCACCGGGGTGGCGTCGCCCTTGGCGTCGGCGAAACCGGGGGAGTCCGGGCCCTCGACGGCGACCGGCAGGAGACCGGTGCCCTGCTTGCCGGTGGACTCGGCGATCAGCTGCTCCGCCCAGTCGGCGAAGCCCTTGAGTACGGAGCCCCCCTCTTTAGATGGCACTGTGGCGATGACGAGCTTCTCGGCACCCTTCTTTTCGTGCGCCGCACCCCACGCCGCCGCGAGCTTGACCGCGGGGTTGTCGACGGAGTCGGCGGCCAGCTCGTCGGCCACCGAAGCGGCCTGGTCGAGCAGGCGGGCGACGTCCGCGCCGGCGAGCCCGGCCGGGACGAGCCCGAACGCGGTCAGCGCCGAGTAGCGGCCGCCGACGTTCGGGTCGGCGAGGAAGACCTTGCGGTAACCCTCCTTTTCGGACAGTTCCGCGAACGGCGAACCGGGGTCGGTGACGACCACGATCCGCCGGGCCGCGTCGATGCCCGCGTCGGCGAAGGCCTTCGCGAAGATCCGCCGGTGGCTGTCGGTCTCGACGGTGCCGCCGGATTTCGACGACACGACGATGACCGTCCGCTCCAGGTCACCGGCGAGCGCGTCGGCGACCTGACCCGGGTCGGTGGTGTCGAGGACCGTCAGCGGGACGCCGTCGGTCGCGGTGATGACCTCGGGGGCCAGCGACGAACCGCCCATGCCCGCGAGGACGACGCGGTCGACGCCCTCGGAACGCAGGTCGGTCCGCAGTGCCTCGATCTCGCCGATCAACGGCCGCGAGGACTTGTGCAGCGTCGTCCACGAGAGACGGATCGACGCTTCGGACTCGGCTTCGGGACCCCACAGTGTGGCGTCCTGGGACGCCAGTTTCGATGCGACCTGGTCGGCGACGAGCCGCTCCGCGAACGGAGCGGCTTCGCTGGCCAGGGCGGCGTCGACGATTTCGACGCCGGTCGTTTCCCCTGCCATGGTCCAGATCAGTCCTTCGCCTTTGCCAGCTGCCCGGTGACGGTCTCGAGAAGCTCGGTCCACGACTTCTCGAACTTCTCCACGCCCTCGTCCTCGAGGACCTTGAACACGTCGTCGATGTCGATGCCGACCACACGCAGCTTGTCGAAGACGACCTGCGCGTCCGGGCCCTTGCCGGTCACCGTGTCGCCGGTGATCTCGGCGTGGTCGCCCGCGGCGTCGAGGGTCTTCTCCGGCATCGTGTTGACCGTGTCCTTGACGACGAGCTGGTCCACGTAGCGGGTGTCGGAGTACTGCGGGTCCTTCACGCCGGTGGAGGCCCACAGCGGACGCTGCGGGTTCGCGCCGGCCTCGGCGAGCGCCTTCCAGCGGTCCGAAGCGAACAGCTCCTCGAACGCCGCGTACGCGAGCCGCGCGTTGGCGATGGCGGCCTCGCCGCGCAGGGCGGTGGCCGCGTCGGTACCGATCGCGTCGAGGCGCTTGTCGATCTCGGTGTCCACACGGGACACGAAGAACGACGCGACCGAGTGGATGCCCTTGAGGTCGTGGCCGTTGGCCTTCGCCTGCTCCAGTCCGGCGAAGTAGGCCTCGATGACCGCCCGGTACCGCTCGACCGAGAAGATCAGCGTGACGTTGACGCTGATGCCCTCGGCAAGGGTCTTGGTGATCGCCGGGAGACCCTCTTCGGTGGCCGGGATCTTGATCAGCACGTTCGGCCGGTCCACGGTCTTCCACAGGTCCTGCGCCTCGGCCACCGTCTTGTCGGAGTCCTTGGCCAGCCGCGGGTCCACCTCGATGGACACCCGGCCGTCGACCCCGTTCGTGGCGGTGTAGACGTCGCGGAACAGGTCCGCGGCGTTGCGCACGTCGGTGGTGGTCAGCTCACGGATGGTGGCCTCGACGTCGGCGCCGCGGGCGGCGAGCTCCTTGGTCTGCTCGTCGTACGCCTCGCCCTTCGACATCGCGTTGGCGAAGATCGTCGGGTTGGTCGTCACGCCCACGACGTGCTTGTCGCGGATCAGGTCGGCGAGGTTGCCGGTGTTCAGGCGCTCACGGGACAGGTCGTCGAGCCAGATCGACACCCCGGCCTCGGACAGCTGCGCGAGCTTGTCGTTGCTCATGCTTTCCCCTTCAGTTCTTGGTGTTGGCGATCGAGCGACGGGCGGCCTCGACGACTGCCTCCGCGGTGAAACCGAACTCACGGAACAGTGTGGCGGCGTCGGCCGACGCACCGAAGTGCTCGATCGAAACGTTCACCCCGGCGTCACCGGTGAAGCGGTGCCACGACTGGGCGATACCGGCTTCGACGGAGACGCGTGCCTTGACCGACGGCGGGATGACCGAGTCCTTGTAGGACTGGTCCTGCGCGTCGAACCACTCGACACACGGCATCGAGACGACGCTCGCCGGGATGCCGTCGGCTTCGAGGGTCTTGCGGGCCTCGACGGCCAGCTGGACCTCGGAGCCGGTCGCGATCAGCACGACCTCGGGGCTGCCGTTGGACGCCTCGGCGAGGACGTAACCGCCCCGCTTGACGCCTTCGGCGCTGGTGCCCTCCAGCACCGGCACGTTCTGCCGGGTGAGCGCGAGACCCGACGGGTGGTGGACGTCCTCCAGGACGGCCTTCCACGCGTACGCGGTCTCGTTGGCGTCCGCCGGGCGGACGACGTTGAGGCCGGGGATCGCGCGCAGCGAGGAGAGCTGCTCGATCGGCTGGTGGGTGGGGCCGTCCTCGCCCAGGCCGATCGAGTCGTGCGTCCACACGTAGGTGACCGGCGCCTTCATCAGCGCGGCCAGCCGGACGGGCGGGCGCATGTAGTCGGAGAAGATCAGGAACGTCGCGCCGTAGGGGCGGGTGCCGCCGTGCAGCGCGATGCCGTTGAGGATCGAGCCCATCGCGTGCTCGCGGATGCCGAAGTGCAGCGTCCGGCCGTACGGGCTGGTCTTCCACATGTCGGTGGAAGCCTTCTCCGGGCCGAACGAGTCGGCCCCCTTCATGGTGGTGTTGTTGCTCTCCGCGAGGTCCGCGGAACCGCCCCACAGCTCGGGAAGCGGCTCGGCGAGCGCGTTGAGCACCTCACCGGAGGCCTTGCGGGTCGCGATGCCCTTGGCGTCCGGCTCCCACGTCGGCAGGTTGTCCGCGAAGCCCTCGGGCAGTGAGCGGGTGGACATCCGGTCCGCGATCTTCTTGCGCTCCGGGTTGGCGGCGCCCCACGCCTCGAACTTCTCCTGCCATTCGGCGCGGGCGGTCTTGCCGCGGTCGACGGCCTGGCGGGTGTGCGCGATGACCTCGTCGTCGACCTGGAAGGTCCGCTCCGGGTCGAAGCCGAGGATCTCCTTGACCGCGGCGACCTCTTCGGCGCCGAGCGCGGCGCCGTGGGCCTTGCCGGTGCCCATCTTCTTCGGCGCCGGGTACCCGATGACGGTCTTCAGCGCGATGAACGACGGGCGCTCGGTCTCGGCCTTCGCGGCCTTGATGGCCTCTTCGATCGCGACGACGTCCTCGCCACCCTCGACGACCTGGGTGTGCCACCCGTAGGCCTCGTAGCGCTTCACGACGTCCTCGGAGAGGGCGATCTTGGTGTCGTCCTCGATCGAGATCTCGTTGTCGTCCCAGAAGACGATCAGGTTGCCCAGCTCCTGGCGGCCGGCGATCGACGAGGCCTCGGCGGTGACGCCCTCTTCGATGTCACCGTCGGAGGCGATCACGTAGACGTAGTGGTCGAAGATGCTCTCGCCCTGCGGGGCGTCCGGGTCCAGCAGGCCGCGCTCGCGGCGGGCCGCCATCGCCATGCCGACCGCGTTGGCCAGGCCCTGGCCGAGCGGGCCGGTGGTGGTCTCGACGCCCTTGGTGTGGCGGTACTCCGGGTGGCCCGGGGTCTTCGAGTCCCACTTGCGCAGCTGCTTCAGGTCTTCCAGCTCCAGGCCGAACCCGGCGAGGTACAGCTGGATGTAGAGGGTGAGGCTCGAGTGACCGGCGGAGAGGATGAAGCGGTCACGGGCGGGCCACTCGGGGTCCGCCGGGTCATGACGCAGCGTCCGCTGGAAGAGCGTGTACGCGAGCGGCGCCAGGCTCATCGCGGTACCGGGGTGACCGCTGCCGCAGTTCTCGACCGCGTCCGCGGCGAGCACCCGCACGGTGTCGACGGCCCGCGTGTCGTTCTCGGTCCAGTCGGCGGGCACGTTGCGCCGGAGGAGTGGGTTCTTCTCGCTGGTAGAGGCGGTTTCGGACACTGAACTCGAACTCCCCGTCATCAGGTTGTGGCTTCTCTTCCCTCGTGGATAACCCACGTGTACCGCTACTAATCTCAATCGATCCGGAAGGGACGATATTCCTGCTCCGGGCCGTTCGCAGGGGCACGCCGCGAGCTACCGCGGCCAGCCTAATGGTTCGGCCGGTCGAGGACCCGCGATCACCCTCTGGAAACAGCACGTCTAACATCGGGGAAGGGTTCAGAACACGGGATCCGGGGCCGCCACATCACCCGGAAGCCTGGTGGACCCCGCCCCGAAAACTGACGCAGGGAGTGAAATGTCGTTGGTGAACGCTGCGCACGGACGCAGTGACAGCACCAGCGCCGTACATCCGACCGGTGAACGACCGCACGGTGGCCGGCGAACAATCCGCCAGGTCGTCGGCGCGTACGCCGCCCTCGCGAAGCCCAGGGTGATCGAGCTCCTCCTCGTCACCACGATTCCCGCGATGTTCCTGGCTGGCCGGGAAATCCCGTCCCCGTGGCTGGTTCTCGCGACGCTCGTGGGCGGCACCATGGCCGCCGGCAGTGCCAACGCCTTGAACTGCGTCATCGACGCGGACATCGACAAGGTGATGAACCGCACGAAGCGCCGGCCGCTGGTGAAGGAATCCGTTCCCCGGCGCGGCGCGCTGATCTTCGGTCTCGTGCTCGGCGTCCTGTCGTTCGTCGTGCTCTATTTCACGGTGAACCTGCTCTCGGCGATCCTCGCGATCGTGACGATCCTCTTCTACATCTTCGTCTACACGCTGGTGTTGAAGCGGCGTACGTCACAGAACGTGGTCTGGGGCGGCGCGGCGGGCTGCATGCCGGTCGTCATCGGCTGGGCCGCCGTCACCGGCACCGTCGAGTGGCCCGCGTTCGTGATGTTCGGTGTCATCTTCTTCTGGACCCCGCCGCACACCTGGGCGCTGGGCATGAAGTACCGCGACGACTACGAGCGCGCCGGCGTGCCGATGCTGCCGGTGGTCGCCACCCCGCAGCACGTGGCGCGGCAGATCGTCATCTACTCGTGGGTGATGGTCGCGTGGACGCTGCTGCTGGTCCCGGTGACGAGCTGGATCTACACGACGTTCGCCATCCTGGCGGGCGGCTGGTTCCTCTTCTACGCGCACAGCCTGAACGCGGCGGTGCGGCGCGGCGAGGAGACCAAGCCGATGTCGCTGTTCCACCGGTCGAACACGTACCTGATGATCGTGTTCGTCGCGTTGGCGGTGGACTCGGCGATCGGGTTGCCCGCCATCGGGCTGCCTTTCTGATCTTGTAGCGCGTGAAGGCCTCCTTCCCTCGGCTGAGCCGCGGGAAGGAGGCCTTCACGCGTGTCTGGGGTGGGTTTCGGGCGCCGGTGGGTGCGGGCAGGCGCGGGTGGGGTGCCGAGGGGTTCCCAATGTCCCATTTGAGTCGCTGAGCGTCCCAAATGCCACATTGGGGACACCAAGCTCCTCTCGACCACCGAGGACGTGCGGCCCGCTTGTCCTGAAGGCCTCCTTTGAGACGATGAACGTCCTGAAGGGGGCCTTCAGGACGTTCGAACCCGGGCCGGCCTCCCACCTGCTGGCGCGCGTTTTGACGATCGTCTTGTGGCTCGTGCCCGCGATCCCGCTCACGGCCGCTTTCGTGACGTTCGTCGCGCAGTCCATCGCGGGGATCGCGGCCACGTTCGCCGTCCTGCTCCACGAGAACGTCGTGTGGGCGGGTGTGGCGACCGTCCTGTCCCTGTCGGCCTTCCTCCTGGCCCGGGTGAGCGTGCGGGAATGAGATGATGGAGGGCGCCGTTGTACTTCGTTCGGCCCCTGTCCCACCTCTCGAAAGCAGGCTGCTTTGTCCGTGTCCCCGGACCGGGAACTCGACGCGCTCGAGCAGGACGTCGCGCTCGAGCAGCAGTACGTCACCACCCTCTACCGCAAGCTCGACACCGAACGCGTCGACGCGCAGCGCAGGCTCGACGAGACGCTGCGCCTGACCGGCGGCACCCCGCAGGCGCGCACCGAACGCGACGTCGCCACGACGCTCTACACCGACAGGCTGTCCCAGCTGAGCTCCGTCGAGCAGGGCCTGTGCTTCGGCCGCCTCGACTTCCTGCCGGACCACGCGGAGGAGACCACCTACATCGGGCGGCTCGGGCTGTTCGACGAGGACGACGACTACCGCCCGCTGCTGGTCGACTGGCGCGCGCCGGTCGCGCGGCCGTTCTACCTCGCCACCGCGGCCTCGCCCGAAGGCGTCCGGCGGCGTCGCCACATCCGGTCGCTGAGCCGGAAGGTCGTCGGCGTCGACGACGAGATCCTCGACCTCTCCGCCGCCGACCAGGGCCAGGACCTCGGGCTCGCGGGCGAGGCGGCTCTGCTGGCCGCGCTGGAGCGCCGCCGCACCGGCGAGATGAGCGACATCGTCGCCACCATCCAGGCCGAGCAGGACCGCATCATCCGCGCGTCGCCGAACGGCGTCCTCGTGGTCCAGGGCGGGCCGGGCACCGGCAAGACCGCCGTCGCGCTGCATCGCGCCGCGTACCTGCTCTACACGCATCGCCAGCAGCTCACCACGCGCGGCGTGCTCGTGGTCGGGCCGAACAGCACGTTCCTCCGCTACATCGGGCAGGTCCTGCCGTCGCTGGGCGAGACCGGGGTGCTGCTGGCCACGATCGGGCAGCTGTACCCGGGGCTGGACGCCGCCGGGCCGGTCACGCGCGAAGCGGCCGAGATCAAGGGGCGCCCGGTGATGGCCGACGTGCTCGCCAACGCGGTCCGGGATCGTCAGCGGGTGCCGGAGCCGGTGCTGGAGATCGAGTTCGAACGCGAGATCCTCATGCTCGACCGCAAGACCTGCACCGAGGCGCGGACACGGGCGCGGCGGTCGCGCCGTCCGCACAACCTCGCCCGGAGGATCTTCGTCTCGGACCTCCTCGACGCGCTGACCCGGCAGGCCGCCCGGAAACTGGGGGAGGACCTGCTCGACGCGCGCGACGTCCAGGACATCCGGGCCGAGGTCGCCGCGGACAAGAACGTGGCCGCCGCGATCAACGGGCTGTGGCCCAAACTCACCCCGGAGATCGTGCTCGACGAGCTGTTCGCCGACCGCGAACGGCTACGCAGCGCGGCGGGGAAAGCCTTGTCGGACACCGATCGTGAGCATCTCTACAGCCCGACGGACGCGAAGTGGAGCCCGTCGGACGTCCCGTTGCTCGACGAACTCGCCGAACTGCTCGGCGAGGACGACACCGACGCCCGCGCCGAGGCCGCCCGCCGCGAGCGGGAGGACCGCGCCTACGCGGAAGGCGTGCTCGACATCCTCGAACAGGACGAGGAGATCGTCGACGAGGAACTGCTGCGGGTGGGCGACGTCCTCGACGCCGAACTGTTCGCCGAACGTCAGCAGCGCCGCAGCGAGATGACCGCGGCACAGCGGGCCGCCCAGGACCGGACCTGGACCTTCGGGCACGTGATCGTCGACGAGGCGCAGGAACTGACCGCGATGGACTGGCGGCTGCTGATGCGCCGGTCGCCGAACCGGTCGATGACGCTGGTCGGCGACGTCGCCCAGACCGGCGCGGCGGGTGGGGCGAAGTCGTGGGGAGAGGTGCTTTCGCCGTACGTCGCCGACCGCTGGCGGCTCGAAGAACTGACCGTGAACTACCGGACCCCGGCGGAGATCATGGCCGTCGCGTCGCGGGTGCTCGCCGACGTCAACCCGGAGCTGGAGGCGCCGGTTTCGGTGCGGGAGACGGGTTTCGAGCCGTGGTTGCGTGCGGTGGCCCCGGCGGAGCTCACCGCGGAACTGCCCGGTCTCGTCGACGCCGAACTGTCCGCTGTGGACGGTGGGACGGTCGCGGTGCTGTGCCCGTCGTCCTTGGTCCCGGCCCTGTCGGAGACGCTCGGCGAGTCGGGGGACCGGGTGTCGGTGATGCCGGTCGAGCGGGCGAAGGGGCTGGAGTTCGATTCGGTCCTGCTGGTCGCCCCGGACGAGGTCGTCGCCGAGTCGCCGCGCGGGCTCAACGATCTTTATGTGGCCCTGACCAGGGCGACCCGTCGGATGGGCGTAGTGCAGACCGGTGACCTTGTTCCCGCGCTGCGCCTAATGGACTAAGCAAGTCGATGGTGACCTAGATCACCACCTTTTGGTGGATTACTTACGCGCCTTTACGTAGTGAATCATGTTCTATGTATCAGCGGTTGACCTGGGGACTTTCACATCTGAGCGCAATGGGGTTGCAACTCGCCTCAGCGCCGATGTCAAATTATGGGGAAGGTTGGCTATGCGAAATAAAGTTTTTGCTGCAGTTGGGGCGGCGCTGATCGCTGCCGGTTTCGCTACGGTTTCGCCGACTGTTGCTACGGCGAACTCGCTGTTGGCGCCGTGTCAGGTGGGCAAGTATGACAACGATGCTGGTGGTTTCTCTGTTTGTCATGGGTCTGGCTATCAGCGGGTGAAGTTGACCTGCCATGGAGGATCAACGGTTTACGGTCCGACTGTTCGCGCTGACGGGACTCAGTCTGGCGCATGGTGCCCGATTCCGTACCTTGTCAAGATTGTCGATGTTGTCTACATGCCCTGATTGAGTCAATTTGCGTGACTGATATCTATAAAACCCTTGGTTGATGCCGGTGAGCATGTTTGTGTGAGGTGAAATCTGGCTTGTGCTTTACTGTGGCAGCAAATCCGTTGCGGTAAAGCACAAGCTGGCCCCAACGTCCGTCATCAGTCCGGAGTCCGAGTCGGGCGGGCTGGTCACTCTTCGTTTCGGATCCGCGTGTTCTGAGTGATCGTTATGTGGCCCTGACCAGGGCGACCCGTCGGATGGGTGTAGTGCAGACCGGTGACCTTGTTCCCGCGCTGGAGGGTCTTGGCTAAGGTCGGCCGCATGCGCACATTCGGCAAGATCGTGGTCATCGGCGCGGGCGTCCTCGCCCTGGCGGCCTGTGGCGAGAAACAGAACACCGCAGGTTCGGCCCAGACCTCCGGCGCGGCACCCGCGTCGGCGGCGTCGTCGGCTCCGGCCGCCTCGAAGGGCAAGGAATGCACGGCCGAGGACGTGAAGACCACTGGGAAGTTCGGCGAGGCGCCGACCATCACCATCCCGGACGACTGCGACCCGCCGAAGAAGCTCATCACCAAGGACCTGGAACCTGGTACCGGCGAGGGCGCTAAGTCGGGCCAGCGGTTGAAGATGAATTACTCGCTGGTCACCTGGTCCAACAAACAGAAACTGGATAGTTCCTTCGACCGCGGTGAACCGTTCGAGCTACCACTCGGCGCAGGCAAGGTCATCCAGGGCTGGGATCAGGGCTTGCAAGGTATCAAGCAGGGCGCGCGACGGCTGCTGATCATCCCACCGGACCTTGGCTACGGCCAGGGTGATCGTGGCATAGCGCCGAACGAGACGCTGGTCTTCGTGACCGACGCGGTGAGCGTCCCGACCGACAAGGGCTGATGGGGACTTCCGACGGCCGAGTCCACCGGGGCCGGGTTCGTTCCTGGCTGGTGGACGACGGCTGGGGAGTGGTCGAGTCGGCCGATTTCGCCGACCCGATCTGGGTCCACTATTCGATGCTGGAGGGCTTCGGCCCCGGCGAGTTCCGGAAGCTCGATGTGGGCGACGAGGTCGAGCTGACCGTCGAGCACGCGGAGCAGGACGAGTTCCGGCTGCGAGGGCTCTGGGTGCGGTCAGCCCGCTGAAGTACATGAAGGCCCCCTTCCTTGCGCCTAGGTACAGGAAGGGGGCCATCATGTACTTCTGATCAGCCGGCGTACTCCCAGGTGAGCAGGCTGATCTCCAGTCCCTTCTCGACCTTGGGCTCGGGAGGGGCGTCGGTCAGGGCGTAGCCGACGCGGCGGGCGACGGCCGCGCTGGCGGCGTTCTCGGCGTCGATCTTCAACTGGAGCGGTCCGAGCCCGAGGTCCAGCGCGTGCGTGGTGAGCACCCGCAGCGACCGCGCCGCCAGGTCCTGCCCGCGGTGGGCGGGGCCGACGGCGTACCCGAGTTCGGCCGCATCCTCCTTCAGGAACAGCACCACCTCGCCGAGCGGCTCACCGCCGTCGGCCGTGATGGCCAGCCGCACCCCGTTGCCCTCGGCGCGGCGAGCGACGGACTTCGCGTAGTGCGCCTTCGCCGCCACCTCGTCGAACGGCGAAGGCAGCGGCGTGAACCGCGCGACGGCCGGGTTGTCGAACAACCCGGGCATGAACGCGACGTCGTCTTCGACCCACTCCCGCAGGACGAGCCCCTCGCCGGTGAGCCGGACTTCCTCCGGCCAGAGCGTCGTCACGGGATCAGCAGGAGCTTGCCGGTGGTGCGGCGGCCCTGGAGGTCTTCGTGCGCCTGACGGGCGTCGGCCAGCGGGTAGCGGCCGCCGATCCGGATGTTCAGCGAGCCGTCCTGCACGGCGGCGAACAGTTCGTTCACCCGCCACTCCAGTTCCTCGCGCGTGAGCACGTAGTGCGCGGAGGTCGGGCGGGTGAGGTACACCGAGCCGCTGCGGTTGAGCAACTGCGGGTCGATCGGCGGCACCGGGCCGCTGGCCGCACCGTAGAGGGCGAGCAGGCCGCGGATCTTCAGGCTCGCCAGGCTGCCGTCCACAGTGGACTTGCCGACGCCGTCGTAGACCACGTCGACACCCTTGCCGCCGGTCAAATCGCGGGTGGCCTCGGCGAAGTCGACCTGGTCGTAGCGGATGACGTCGTCCGCGCCCGCCTGCTTGGCGAGTTCGGCCTTCTCGTCGGTGGAGACGGTGCCGATGACCCGGGCACCGCGGGCCTTGGCCAGCTGGACCAGCAGCAGGCCCATCCCACCCGCCGCGGCGTGGATCAGCACGTCGTCACCGGCCTTGACCTCGTAGGTCGAGGCGATCAGCGCGTGCGCGGTGATGCCCTGGAGCATCGTGGCGGCGGCGGTCTCCTCGGAAACGCCTTCCGGGATCTTCACCGCGATGGTGGCGGGGAGCAGACGGCGCTGGGCGTAGCTGCCCAGTGAACCCTGCCAGGCGACCCGGTCGCCGACGGCGAAACCGGTCACGTCCGCGCCGACCGCGGCCACCGTGCCCGCACCCTCCATGCCCAGGACGAACGGGGTGTCGACCGGGTAGATGCCCTCGCGGTGATAGGTGTCGATGTAGTTGACGCCCGCCGCCGCGACGTCCACGAGCAGTTCACCGGAACCGGGTTCGCCGACCTCGACTTCGGACAGTTCAAGGACTTCGGGGCCACCGGTTCGCCGGATCTGCACTGCCGCGGGCATACATCCTCCTCGTTCAAGGTCGTTCCGACCGGCACAACTATGGCCGACGCCACGGTTATTCCGCGTCCCGGGCCTTTCGCGGTTAAGCTCGGCGCGTGGCTGAGACCGAAGAGAAGACCGAGACCGCCGCCCCCACGTCGCGCCAGGTCGCGGCCGCCCGCGACTTCGTGAAGCGGCACGGGAAGCCGTCGCGCGCGGTGGTGGAGAACATCGGCCGGATCGGCGCGCGGGTCGTGCTCGTGGGTGCCGACGGCGCGCTCGGCGACGTCGTCGTCGCCTCCGTGGAGGCAGGCGAGGCGCTGGTCGAGGCCGTCGAAGACCTCGAACCCGCCGAATGGGACAGCGAGACCGTGAAGGCCACCAAGATCGGCGCCGAGCACCGCCGCCGGATGGCGGGGAAGTGAGCGGGTCCGCGATCTTCGTCGCCTGCTCCACGCTGCCGGAAGGCGATGGCGACGAGCACGCCGTCCCCGAGGCGCTGGCCGACCTCGGCTTCAAGACCCGCTGGGCCGCCTGGGACGACACGACCGTCGACTTCGGCGCCGCGGACATCGTCGTGCTGCGTGCCACCTGGGACTACGCCGAGCGCCACGACGAGTTCCTGTCCTGGACCGAATCCGTGCCGTCGTTGTCCAATTCGGCCGAGGTCGTGCGGTGGAACACCGACAAGTCCTATCTGGCCGAACTCGGCGACGCCGGGGTCGCGGTCGTGCCGACGACCCTGATCGCGCCGGACGACAAGGCCCCGAGCTGGCCCAAGGGCGAGTTCGTGCTGAAGCCCGCCATCGGCGCCGGTTCACGCGGTGCCGGCCGGTTCACCGCGGGCGACGCGGCCGCCGCGCACCTGTCCGGGTTGCAGGCGGACGGGAACACCGTGCTGCTCCAGCCATACCAGTCCAGTGTGGACAGTGACGGCGAGATCGCGTTGGTGTACTTCGGCGGCGTGTACTCGCACGCGTTCTCGAAGGCCGCGATGCTGGGCCGGGAACTCGACGAATCCGGGCTGTACGTGACGGAGAAACTCGCGCCGGTGCAGCCGGCCGCGGGATTCCGCGCGCTGGCCGAAGACGCTCTGGACGCGACGGCGGCGCTGCTGGGCATCCTGCGCGCGGAGCTGCTCTACGCCCGCGTGGACCTCGTCGCCGGGCCGGACGGCAGGCCGCTCCTGCTGGAACTGGAGCTCGTCGAACCCTCACTCGGATTCCGGCAGACCGAGCCCGCCGCGGCCTGGCGTTTCGCCTCCGCCGTCCGGCAGCAACTCGCCTGACGTACTCCCCGCGTTTCGTCCTCTGAATGCGATCCTTGCGTGTGCAACTACCGCATTCAGAGGACGAAACGCGATCGGGGGTCAGGCGGGTTTGACGAGTTTCGCGGCCAGGCGTTCGGGCTTCGGCCACCGCACGTCCCGTGCCCAGCCGAACTTCTCGAACAGCCAGATCACCCGCGCCGACACGTCGACCTGTCCACGCAGGACACCGTGCCGCGCGCAGGTCGGGTCGGCGTGGTGGGAGTTGTGCCACGACTCGCCCATGGACAGGATCGCCAGCGGCCAGAAGTTCGCCGCCTTGTCCCGGCTGGCGAACGGGCGCTCGCCGACCAGGTGGCAGATCGAGTTCACCGACCAGGTGACGTGGTGCAGGAACGCGATCCGGACCAGCCCGGCCCAGAAGAACCCGGTCACCACGCCCCACCACGACCAGCTGATCAGCCCGCCGAGCACCGCGGGCAGCGCGAGACTCAGCGTGATCCACAGCCAGAAGTAGCGGTTCACCACCCGGAGATCCTTGTCCGCCACCAGGTCCGGCGCGAACCGGTCGTAGTTGGTCACCTCGCGGCTGAACATCCAGCCCATGTGCGCGTGCCAGAAGCCGCGCAGCAGCGCCCCAGGTGACGTGCCGAACAGCCAGGGGGAGTGCGGGTCGCCTTCACGGTCGGCGAAGGCGTGGTGGCGACGGTGGCTGGCCACCCAGAAGATCACCGAACCCTGCACCGCGAAACTCCCGGCGATGGCGAGCGCGACCCGCAGCGGGCGCCTGGCCTTGAAGGCGCCGTGGGTGAAGTAGCGGTGGTAGCCGACGGTCACCCCGAGCGTCCCGAGGGTGTAGAACACCGCCGCCAGCCCGAGGTCGACCCAGGTCATGCCCCAGCCCCACACGATCGGCACGGCGGCGAGCAGCGCGACGAACGGGACCAGCAGGAAGGTCTTGAGTATCAGCATCTCGCCGGAACCCCGGCGGTGGGAGATCAGGGGTTTGGACGGACTGGCCGGTGCGTCCGGCTCGGTGCTGGCGGTCATGCGACACCTCGTGCCTCGACTCGGTGGTGACCCCCGAGTGGGGCACCTAGCGAAGCGTAAGGGCAGTGTCTGGCGAGCACGCCGCCTGGGGGTTACGTCCGGTTCAGTTCGAGGTGGCGAGTTCGCGTTCCGGCGCGTTCGCCGAGGGCACGGGGCCGCAGTCGCGCGAGCTGCACCACAGCGCCGCCGTCGAGATGATCACCAGCGCGGAGCCGAGGACGTGGAACGAGACCAGCGCCTCCGGGACACCGAGGCCGTACTGCACCGAGCCCACGACGCCCTGGAGGACCGCGACGATCCACACGATGGCGTACCGCTGCCACAACTGCTTCGGCGTCTCGCCCCGCATCAGCTGGAGCCCGAAGACGGCCAGCACGATCAGGTAGACCACCAGCAGTCCACCGTGGATCTGGGTGAGCGTCTCGATCGGGGCCTGGAGGCGGTGGGTGCCGGGGTCGCCGCCGTGCGGGCCCGCGCCGGTCACCACGGTGCCCGCGACGAGGACGGCCCACATGGCCGCGGCGAGCACGATCAGTGTCTTGCGGCCCGCCTCCGGGATCAGCCAGCGGGCGGGTTCGTCACCCTCCTTGAACGCTCGCAGCAGCAGCACCGCGAGCCAGACCAGGGGAGTGGAGGCGAGGAAGTGGAGCGCGACGGTCCACCATTCGAGTTTGGCGAGCACCGTGATCCCGCCGACGACGGCCTGCAGCATCACGCCGGCGGGCATCGTCCAGGCCAGCTTCACCAGACGACGGCGGCTCGGGTGCTCGATCTGCACGCGCCACGCGGTGATCACGCAGAGCGCGGCGACCAGGATGACCACCCCGGTCAGCATCCGGTTGCTGAATTCGATCCACTGGGTGAGCGCGTCGAATTCGGGGTGCGCGACCGGCACGATGCTGCCTTCGACGCACTGCGGCCAAGTCGGGCAGCCGAGACCCGAACCTGTCACCCGGACGACCGATCCGGTGACGCCGATTCCGGCCTGGGCGATCACCGCCGCTATCGCGACCGCTCGCTGGACCGCGAACGAGGGATACGGCAGACGCGCTACAAGGCTCTGGAACGGCACCGTCCGATGCTAGAACGCCCTTCCTGAGAGCCTTCCACCGGCCGCACCGGCTGTGTCGGCCGCCTCAGGTGAGCTTGGTCGTCTTGCTCGCCAGCGCGCCCGCGACGATGCCCCAGCCGACGAGCACCGCGAACGGGCCCCAGCCGAACGAACCGTCCAGCAGTACCGACCGCAGCCCTTCGGCGAGCGCGCCCGAGGGCAGCAGCTCGACGATCCACGCGACGCCGGAGGGCATCGTCGACGGCGCCAGCAGGATCCCGCCCGCGAGCAGCAGCACGAACCAGACGATGTTCGCCAGCGCCAGCACGGCCTCCGCGCGCAGCGCCCCGCCGAGCAGCAGGCCCAGCGCGCCGAACGCGAGCGTGCCGACGATCAGGAACGGGATCGCGCCGAGGATCCCGCCGAGCGACGGCGACCAGCCCAGCAGCGCGGCGACGACACCGAGGATCACCGCCTGCAGCGCGACCACCACGAGCGCGGCGGCCACCCGGCCCGCGACGAGCAGCCAGCGGGGCAGCGCGGTCGCGGAAAGCCGTTTGAGGACGCCGTAACGACGGTCGAACCCCAGTGCGATGGCCTGCCCGGTGAACGCGGACGACATCACCGCCAGCGCGAGGATCCTCGGCGTGATCCAGTCCACTTTGGACGAATCGCCGAGTTGCGACGACGGCAGGATGTCCAGCAGCGACAGGCCGATCAGCAGCGCGAGCGGGATGAGCAGGGTCAGCAGGATCTGCTCGCCGTGGCGCAGCGTCAGGCTCGCCTCGACCTTCGCGTGCGTGCGGAGCATCTTGCCGAGCGAACCGCGACCGGGAGCGGGAGTGAAGGTGCCCGCGGCGAACCGTGGCGTGGGCGTCGTCGTCATGCGCGCAGTTCCCGTCCCGTCAGCTCCAGGAAGACCTCTTCCAGCGTGCGCCTGCCGACCTGCAGTTCCTCCGGCATGACCCCCTGTTGCGCGCACCACGCCGTCACCGTCGACACCACCTGCGGATCGATCGCGCCCTCGACGAGATACGTGCCCGGCGCCGATTCGTGGACGAGGTGCCCCTCGGGCAGCGCCGCGGTCAGCAGCGCGGTGTCGAGCCGCGTGCGGGCCTTGAACCGCAACTGCGCCGTCTCACCGGCTTCGACGGTCAGCGACTGCGGCGAACCTTCGACGACGACCTTGCCGTGGTCCACGATCACGACGGTGTCGGCCAGCGTTTCGGCCTCCTCCATCAGATGCGTGGTGAGCAGCACGCTGACCCCGTCGGCGCGCAGTGCTTCGAGCAGATCCCAGACCAGGCGGCGGGCCTGCGGATCCATGCCCGCCGTCGGCTCGTCGAGGAAGAGCAGTTCCGGCCGTCCGACGAGCGCACAGGCGAGGGAGAGCCGTTGCTGCTGCCCGCCGGAAAGCCGTTTGAACGGCGTCTTCCTCGCGCCCGAAAGACCGAGGACGTCCAGCAGCCAGGCCGGGTCGAGCGGATTCGCCGCGCACGCGGCGACCAGGCCGAGCATCTCGTCGGCGCGGACGCCGGGATACGCGCCGCCGCCCTGGGGCATCACACCGATCCGCGGCCGCAGCGCCGAACCGTCCCGCGACGGATCCAGGCCAAGAACCCGGACCTCGCCGTCGTCAGGCCGCAGGAAGCCTTCGCAGATCTCGACGGTGGTGGTCTTGCCGGCCCCGTTCGGGCCGAGCAGAGCGAGCAGGGTGCCACGTTCCATCCGCAGGTCGAGTCCATCGACGGCGGTGGTGGATCCGTAGCGCTTCACCAGCCCGGTGATCTCGACGGCGGGGGCGTTCACGACAGGTCACGATACGGCCTCACGCCGGGACCGAATGCTCCGGGGACGGTCTGGACAGCAGCAGTGGTGAGAGGCGGTGGACGATGAACAGCCCCAGAAGCGTGACGACCCCGGCGGCGGCCCACGCGAACGGCAGGACGAAACCGCGGCCCTCGAAGGTGCTCCCCGTCGTCGGCAGGAGGAACGGCAGGACGGCGGTGACGATCGTCGCGGCGATGCGGAACCGCGAGGTCCCCGCCGCCGCGGCGAGCGGGATGATCGCCCACAGCAGGTACCAGGGTTGCAGCGCGACGTGCAGCACCATCACCGCGCCGAGGGAGACACCGAGCCCGATGATCGGCCGGTAGCGCCATTTGAAGCTGTCCCAGAGGAACTTGACCGTCACCGCGCCCGCGACGAGATAGCCGAGCGAGCCCAGGATCGGCACCATCGCGTTGGTGTGGTTGCCGAGGCCGAGCGCGATGCCGAGGACACCGCCGAGCGCGGCGAGCTCCGACGTCGGCGAGATCCACGAGCGGACCAGCCCCGGCGTTCCGAGCGCGCCGACCCAGCCGAAGCCGAGGCCGGTGCCGTAACAGACCGCCACCAGGGTCACGCCGAACAGCAAGGCCATCGGTACCGCGGCGGTGAGGAGGTCCTTGATCCGGCCGTGCCAGCGTCTGGCCACCATCACCGTGAAGAACGGCAAGGCCAGGATCGCGTTGATCTTCACCGCGACACCGAGGGTGATGAGCACCACCCCGAGCCCGATGTACAGCAGTTCGCCCTTGGCCAGCGGCGGCGGTTCGTCGTTCTTGAACCGCACCGGCATCCGCTGGAGGCCGACCTCAAGCCCGGCCACCATGAGCCCGATGGCGAGCGCGTCGTTGTGGGCGCCGGCGACGAAGTGGAAGATCAGCAGCGGGTTCGCCGCGCCGAGCCACAACGCGGTGGCGGGCTGCACGCCGAACCGCCGGGCCAGCCGGGGCAGCGCCCAGATGATCAGGATGACGCCGATCAGCGCGAGCCCGCGCTGCAGCAACACGCCGGTGACGATGTTGCCGCTGCTCAGCGGGGCGAGCCAGCCGCCCAGACGCAGCAGCAGCGGGCCGTAGGGCGCCGGGGTCTCGCGCCACATGTTGGAGACGCCCGAGGTCAGCGGGTCGGAGACGCCGAGCGCCTCGGCCGGGCCGAGGGAGTACGGATCCATCCCGCGCGCGACGATCTCGCTCTGCGCGAGATAGCTGTAGACGTCGCGCGAGAACAGCGGCGGGATGAACAGCAGCGGCGCGCACCAGAGCGCGATGGTGCGCGCGAGCTGGCCCTGGGTGGCGAGGCGGCGGCGCGCGGGCTGCGCGAACCGGCCGAGCAGCAGCCAGCTGAGCACGATGATCGCCATCCCGGCCAGGCCCATCGCGAGCGAGACCATCGGGATCCGGGTGAACAGCCGCAGGACCGGGATCTCCTGCACCGGGTTGATCACCGGGGCGGCACCCGCGCCGAGCGAGCCGAGGGCGAGGAACAGGGAGCCGACCGCGCCGAACCGGCGGACCACGTTCAGCCCGCGCAGTTCCTTGTCGTCCAGCGGTTCCGGATCGTGCGGGCGCCCGGGCACGAGCGTCGCCACCGACCCCGCCGCCCGGTCTTCGTCCTTGTCCCGCTGTGCCGGGTGATCGCCCACTACCACGCACGAAGGGTAGCGATCCCGGGAACAGACCGGGCGGGTACGTGGTTACCGAGGGCTGAAAGGGCCCTTCGCCGCGTGCGATGCGGTGAAGGACGCTTTCGTCTCATCGCATGCGGGGAAAGCGTCCTTCAGCCGCTCCGACGTGACCCACGCCACTCCGTGAGGCACCCCTCTTTGCCGTCTCCCCGGAAATACGTCACACTTGTGTTGTGAAAAAGACGGGGACGCAGGACGAGGCCGGTGGCGACATGCCCCGCGCCGAGGTCCAGCCTGTCCCCGTGCAGGTCGGCCCCGAGGGGCGGACCAGGCACGAAGTGGCCCGTTTGCTGCTGGAACAGGGTCCGATGACCGCCGTCGTGGTGGCCGAGCAGCTGGGTATCAGCGCCGCCGCCGTCCGCCGTCATCTCGACGCGCTGCTCGCCGACGGCGAGGCCGAAACCCGGGACGCGCCCCGCCGGGGCCCCCGCGGACGAGGCCGTCCCGCCAAGAACTTCCTCCTCACCGAAGCCGGCCGCGCCCGCTTCGGGCACGCCTACGACGACCTCGCGTCCTCGGCCATCCGCTTCCTCGCCGAACACGCCGGCGAAGACGCCGTGAAGGCCTTCGCGGAGGCTCGGGTCGCTTCGCTGGTCGGTCCGCACCAGGACGCGATCACCAAGCACACGGACCCGGCCACCCGTGCCGAGGCTCTCGCTGCGGCGCTGACCAGGGAGGGCTACGCTGCGTCGACCCGTCAGGTCGGTGTCGGCGAACAGCTCTGCCAGCACCATTGCCCGGTCGCCCACGTCGCCGCGGAGTTCCCTCAGTTGTGTGAAGCCGAAACCGAGGCTTTCGCGGAACTTCTGGGTACCCACGTCCAGCGGTTGGCGACCATCGCACGCGGTGACAACGCGTGCACCACACACGTACCCGTCGTTTCGGCGGGTCACCCGGCCACACCCGGGCCGGGAAGCACGGCGCCCTCTCCAGGGCGCACAGCACGGATCCCGAATGGAGGGAAACCCGCATGACTGCCGCTGCCGAGCAGCGCACTCCCACCACCGCGCCCATGAGCCAGGAAGAGACCATCGAGTCCCTTGGCAAGTACGCGTTCGGCTGGGCGGACTCCGACGAGGCGGGCTCTACTGCCCGTCGTGGACTGAACGAGGACGTCGTCACCGACATCTCCTCGAAGAAGTCCGAGCCGGAGTGGATGCGCGAAGCGCGACTGAAGGCGCTCAAGCTCTTCGACTTGAAGCCGATGCCCAACTGGGGTGCGGACCTCTCCGGGATCGACTTCGACAACATCAAGTACTTCGTGCGGTCCACGGAGAAGCAGGCCACCTCCTGGGAAGACCTGCCCGAGGACATCAAGAACACGTACGACAAGCTGGGCATCCCCGAGGCGGAGAAGCAGCGCCTCGTCGCCGGTGTCGCCGCGCAGTACGAGTCCGAGGTCGTCTACCACCAGATCCGTGAGGACCTGGAGGCGCAGGGCGTCCTGTTCCTGGACACCGACACCGCGCTCAAGGAGCACCCGGAGATCTTCAAGGAGTACTTCGGCTCCGTGATCCCGGCCGGGGACAACAAGTTCTCCGCGCTGAACACCGCGGTGTGGTCCGGCGGTTCGTTCATCTACGTGCCCAAGGGCGTCAAGGTGGACATCCCGCTCCAGGCCTACTTCCGGATCAACACCGAGAACATGGGTCAGTTCGAGCGGACCCTGATCATCGTCGACGAAGACGCCTACGTGCACTACGTCGAGGGTTGCACCGCGCCGATCTACCAGTCCGACTCGCTGCACTCGGCGGTCGTGGAGATCATCGTGAAGAAGGGCGCCCGCTGCCGCTACACGACCATCCAGAACTGGTCGAACAACGTCTACAACCTGGTCACCAAGCGCGCCAAGTGCGAAGAGGGCGCGACCATGGAGTGGATCGACGGCAACATCGGGTCCAAGGTCACGATGAAGTACCCGTCCGTGTTCCTCATGGGCGAGCACGCCAAGGGCGAGGTCCTCTCGGTCGCGTTCGCGGGCGAGGGCCAGCACCAGGACGCCGGCGCGAAGATGGAGCACCTGGCGCCGCACACCTCCTCGACCATCGTGTCGAAGTCGGTGGCGCGCGGCGGTGGCCGCACCTCGTACCGCGGCCTGGTCAAGGTCGCCAAGCGGGCGCACCACTCGCGGTCCAGCGTCGTCTGCGACGCGCTGCTGGTCGACACGATCTCGCGGTCGGACACGTACCCGTACGTCGACATCCGCAACGACGAGGTCTCCATGGGCCACGAGGCGACCGTCTCGAAGGTCAGCGAAGACCAGATGTTCTACCTCATGTCGCGCGGTCTCGACGAGGCCGAGGCCATGGCGATGATCGTGCGCGGGTTCGTCGAGCCCATCGCGCGTGAGCTGCCGATGGAGTACGCGCTCGAGCTGAACCGCCTGATCGAGCTTCAGATGGAAGGGTCCGTCGGCTAGTCATGTCGGTTACCGAGAACAACGTTTCCGAAGCGATGCGCGAAGGGGTGGTCATCCCGGCCACCTCTCGCGCGGAGCGATTCACCTCCTACGACGTCGAGGCCTTCGAGGTCCCCGGCGGTCGTGAGGAGAACTGGCGCTTCACGCCGATGAAGCGGCTGCGCGGCCTGCACGACGGGTCCGCCGCCGCCTCGGGTTCGGCCACCGTGGACGCCGAAGCCGCCCCCGAACTGAAGATCGAGACGGTCGGCCGGGACGACGAGCGCCTCGGCGCCGCGGGTGTCCCGAGCGACCGGATCGCCGCGCAGGCGTACTCCTCGTTCACCGAGGCCACCGTGATCACGGTGCCCAAGGAGACGAAGACGTCGAAGCCGTCGACGGTAAAGATCACCGGCCCCGGCGAGGGCAAGGTCGCCTACGGGCACGTGCAGGTGCGCGCCGAGCAGTTCTCCGAGGCCGTCATCGTCCTCGACCACGTCGGCTCCGGCACGTACGCCGACAACGTCGAGTTCGTCATCGGCGATTCGGCGAACGTCACCGTGGTCAGCGTCCAGGACTGGGCCGACGACGCGGTGCACGTCTCCGAGCAGCACTTGAAGCTCGGGCGCGACGCCAGCCTCAAGCACATCGTCATCACCCTGGGCGGTGACCTGGTCCGCGTCTCGCCGACGGCGACCTTCGCCGACAAGGGCGGCGACGTCGAGATGCTCGGCCTGTACTTCGCGGACTCGGGCCAGCACCAGGAGCACCGTCTCTTCGTCGACCACGCGGTGCCGAACTGCAAGTCGCGCGTGATGTACAAGGGTGCGCTGCAGGGCGACGACGCGCACACCGTGTGGGTCGGCGACGTGCTGATCCGGGCGGCCGCCGAGGCCACCGACACCTACGAGCTCAACCGCAACCTGGTGCTCACGCCGGGCGCGCGGGCCGACTCGATCCCGAACCTGGAGATCGAGACCGGCGAGATCGAAGGCGCGGGCCACGCGAGCGCGACGGGAAGGTTCGACGACGAGCAGTTGTTCTACCTCCAGTCGCGCGGAATCGGCGAAGACGCCGCGCGCCGCCTGGTCGTACGCGGGTTCTTCCACGAGATCCTGGTCAAGATCGGCGTTCCCGAGGTGCGCGAGCGTCTCGAGGCCGCGATCGAAGCCGAACTCGAAGCCGTGGGCGCCTGAGCCCTCGTCCGTCCACATCAGACTTTTAGGAAAGAAATGCCTACGCTGGAAATCAAGGATCTGCACGCCTCGGTCACGACCGAGGAGGGCCCCAAGGAGATCCTCAAGGGCGTCAACCTGACCATCAAGTCGGGCGAGACCCACGCGATCATGGGCCCCAACGGTTCGGGCAAGTCCACGCTGTCCTACGCCATCGCCGGCCACCCCAAGTACGAAGTCACCTCCGGGCAGGTCCTGCTCGACGGTGAGGACGTGCTGGAGATGAGCGTCGACGAGCGCGCCCGCGCGGGCCTGTTCCTCGCCATGCAGTACCCGGTCGAGGTGCCGGGCGTGTCCATGTCCAACTTCCTCCGCACCGCGGCCACCGCGGTCCGTGGCGAGGCCCCCAAGCTGCGTCACTGGGTCAAGGAGGTCAAGGAGGAGATGGGCAAGCTGGAGATCTCGTCCGAGTTCGCCGAGCGTTCGGTGAACGAGGGCTTCTCCGGCGGCGAGAAGAAGCGCCACGAGATCCTGCAGCTGGCGCTGCTCAAGCCGAAGATCGCCATCCTCGACGAGACCGACTCCGGCCTCGACGTCGACGCGCTGCGCGTCGTGTCCGAGGGCGTCAACGAGTTCAAGGCCAACAACGACGCCGGCGTCATGCTGATCACGCACTACACGCGGATCCTGCGGCACATCACGCCCGACTTCGTGCACGTCTTCGCCGGCGGCAAGATCGTCGAGTCCGGTGGCCGTGAACTCGCGGACGAGCTCGAGGAGAACGGGTACGTCAAGTACACCGGCTCCGCCGAGACCGCCGCCGTCTGATCACTGAACTTCACGACTACACCGAGAGGAGTTGGCCCGATGACCACCACCACGGCTAACTCTGTTCCGCTGGACGTAGCGGCCATCAGGGCCGACTTCCCGATCCTGACCCGCACGGTCCGGGACGGGAAACCCTTGGTGTATCTGGATTCCGGTGCGACGTCCCAGAAGCCGGCGCAGGTGCTCGAAGCCGAGCGCCGGTTCCTGGAGACCTCGAACGCCGCGGTGCACCGCGGCGCGCACCAGCTCGCCGAGGAGGCGACCGACGCCTACGAGTCCGCCCGCGTGCGGATCGCGGAGTTCGTCGGCGCCTCCCCACACGAGCTGGTGTTCACCAAGAACGCCACCGAGGGCATCAACCTCGTCGCCTACGCGATGAGCAACGCCGCCACGGCCGGTCCCGGGGCCGAGCGGTTCAAGATCGGTCCCGGCGACGAGATCGTCATCACCGAGATGGAGCACCACGCGAACCTGGTGCCGTGGCAGCAGCTCTGCCAGCGCACCGGCGCGACGCTGAAGTGGTTCTCCGTCACCGCCGACGGCAGGCTCGATCTGTCCAATGTGGACGAGCTGATCACCGAGCGGACCAAGGTGCTCGCGTTCACGCACCAGTCCAACGTGCTCGGCACGATCAACCCGGTCGAGTTCCTGGTGAAGAAGGCCCGCAAGGTCGGCGCGCTGGTCGTGCTGGACGCCTGCCAGTCGGTGCCCCACTTCCCCGTGGACTTGCACGCGCTGGACGTCGACTTCGCCGCTTTCGCCGGGCACAAGATGGTCGGCCCGTACGGCATCGGTGTCCTTTACGGCCGCCGCGAGCTGCTCGAAGCGATGCCGCCGTTCCTGACCGGCGGCTCGATGATCGAGCTGGTCCGCATGGAGCAGACCACGTTCGCCGCGCCGCCGCAGCGGTTCGAGGCGGGCACCCCGATGACGTCGCAGGCCGTCGGCCTCGGCGCGGCCGCCGACTACCTGTCGGCGATCGGCATGGACCGGGTCGCCGCGCACGAGCACGTGCTCACCGAAGCGGCGCTGGCCGGGCTCGGCGAGATCCCGGGCGTGCGGATCGTCGGCCCCACCGACATGGTCGACCGCGGCGGGCTCGTGTCGTTCGTCATCGACGGCGTCCACCCGCACGACTCGGGGCAGGTGCTGGACAGCCTCGGCGTCGCCGTCCGCGTCGGGCACCACTGCGCGTGGCCGCTGCACCGGGCCTGCTCGGTGCCCGCGACCGTGCGCGCGTCGTTCTACGTCTACAACACCCTGTCCGAAGTGGACGCTTTGGTGAACGGTGTGCGTGAGGCGCAGAAGTTCTTCGGAGTCGCGTGATGAACCTGGAGAGCATGTACCAGGAGATCATCCTGGACCACTACAAGAACCCGCACGGCCGCGGCCTGCGCGAGCCGTACGACGCCGAGTCGTTCCAGGTCAACCCGACCTGCGGCGACGAGGTGACGCTGCGGGTGAAGGTCGACGACGGGAAGGTCGCCGACGTCTCCTACGAGGGACAGGGCTGCTCGATCAGCCAGGCGTCCACGTCGGTCTTGACGGATCTCGTCGTCGGGCACACCGTGGAGGAGGCGTTCACCACCATGGACGCCTTCGTCGAGCTGATGCAGGGCAAGGGACAGATCGAGCCGGACGAGGACGTGCTGGAGGACGGCATCGCCTTCGCCGGCGTGGCCAAGTACCCGGCCCGCGTGAAATGCGCCCTGCTCGGATGGATGGCGTTCAAGGACGCCGTCGCCCGCACGACCAACGGAGTTGAGACGGCATGACCGAACAGCAGACCGAAACCCGCGAGGGCCGCACGGCCGCCGACCTCGACGCCGAGACCGCCGCCGCCCCGGACAGCGCCGACGTGGCGAAGGTCGAGGACGTCGAAGAGGCGATGCGCGACGTCGTCGACCCGGAGCTCGGCATCAACGTCGTCGACCTCGGGCTCGTTTACGACATCCGCGTCGAGGCTGACAACACCGCCACCATCGACATGACCCTGACGTCGGCGGCCTGCCCGCTGACCGACGTCATCGAGGACCAGACCGGTGCCGCGCTCGTCGGCGGGGGAACGGGACTGGTCAAGGACTTCCGGATCAACTGGGTCTGGATGCCGCCGTGGGGTCCGGAGAAGATCACCGACGACGGCCGCGAACAGCTGCGGGCGCTCGGCTTCACCGTCTGATTCCCTGTTTTCGCGCGTGAAGGCCTCCTTCCCTCGGCTGAGCCGAGAGAAGGAGGCCTTCACGCGCTTCTGGGGCTTGTGACGGCGTATAACGACCTATACCGCACCGCTGGTGTGGGGAGCGCCGGTTCACGTGTCTGGATGGACGACTCGCGTGATCCGATGGACGACACGCGTGATCGGGCGGACGACTCGCGGCGAAACCCCGGCCGGGCGCGTGTCGTCCATCCAGACACGTGTGTCGTCCGCCGGCTCACGCGAGTCGTCCGGTCAAGCACGCGAAACCTCGTGTCCTGAAGGCCCCCTTCGAGACACTGAACGTCTCAAAGGGGGCCTTCACGACATGAGGGTCGGGCCACGCCGCAATAAGGTGCGGGGATGATCTTCCGGTCCATCGCGCTCTTCGCGCTCGCAGCCCTCCTGGAGATCGGCGGTGCCTGGCTGATCTGGCAAGGCGTCCGGGAGCACCGGGGCTACCTTTGGATCGGCGCCGGCGTCGTCGCGCTGGGCCTCTACGGCTTCGTCGCGACCTTGCAACCCGACGCGAACTTCGGCCGCATCCTCGCCGCGTACGGCGGAGTTTTCGTCGCGGGTTCGCTGGCGTGGGGCATGGTCGCAGACGGCTACCGGCCGGATCGCTACGACGTGATCGGCGCGTTGATCTGCCTGGCCGGGGTCGGGGTCATCATGTACGCGCCCCGAGGTTGAGTGGCGCTACTCTGCGCTGTGACCGAAACGGACTTTCCCGCGCCGCCCGCCGACAGACCCGGGCCGAAGCGAAGATTCTCCCCGCTCCTGTTCGTGATGATCCTGCTGGCGGTCGTCGGCGTGGGCGCCGGCGGATACGGGTTCTGGACCCTGATGAGCTACCGGATGGTGAGCGTTCCCGGCGGCGGGATGGCGCCCACGATCCAGCCGGGGGCGGTCGTGCTGTACCGCTGGACCTCCCTGCCCGAGATCCCTCGCGGCGCGGTCGTCCTCATGGAGGTTTCCGCGTTCCCGGATTCGAGCCCCGCCGACGGCCGGATCGTCAAGCGGGTGATCGGTGTCGGCGGTGACCAGGTCGTCTGTTGTACGAACGACAACCTGATCGCCGTCAACGGGAAGCCGGTCAAGGAGCCCTACACCGAGGACGACAACGGGTACGGCCGCAAGGAGTACCGGCCGTTCAGTGTCCAGGTTCCGCCGGGCGCCGTGTTCGTCGTCGGCGACCAGCGGAACAATTCGCGGGACTCACGGATCTACGTCGGTATGCCGGGTGACGGCGCCGTCCCGCTCTCGAAAGTGGTCGGAGTCGTCGTCGGGCTGGGGAGTGTCCTCGCCGCCGACCCCTTCCCGCAGACCACCGCGTTCGTCGAGGCCGGATTGCCCGGCGATCCGGTGTCCGACACCGGATTCCGCACCTCGCGCAACCTCGCGCTCGGCGGGGCCGGGCTGGTCGCCGTCGGGGTCATCGGGGCGATCGTGATCGTTGTCCGCTCCGCCGGAAAACGACGAAGAGCAGCCGCAATCCCACCAACGCGCTGACCACCAGCAGGTTGTAGCCGAACATCTGGTGCAGCGTGACCCCGGCCAGCACCTCCGGGCCGGTCGCGCTGCCCAGCAGCAGCACGGCCATCAGCCCGGTGGCCACGCCGACGAACGCCAGCAGGATCTCGTGCACCAGACCGGTGACCACGTCGCGGTCGCGTTCGTCGGAGAACAGCCGGACGTTGACCGAAAGCCTGCCCTGCTCCAGCGCGTCGCCGATCCGGTCGACGCGGCGGGGCAGCCGTCGCAGTACCGGCAGGAGCGCCATCAGTTCGTTGGTGGCCGTGGCGCGCAGCGATTCCGGGCGCAGGCCGGCGCCGACCTGCTCGGTGGCGTAGGCGCGGGATTCGACGACGATGTTGAATCCCGGCGCCAGCGCGGCCAGCGTTCCTTCCAAGGTGGCCAGGGCGCGGAACACCGCGGCGATCGGCGGGGGCACGCTGAGCTTGAAGTCGGCGATCACCCGGAACAGGTCGGTGAACATGTCGAGATCCGGGGCCTGGCCGTGGTTGAAATGCTTGGCCACCAAGGCACCCAGCGCCCGCTCCAGCCGCCGCTCCTCGATCTCGTCCGGCCGGTCGACGATCTCCAGCAGGCCGTCGCGCAACGCGGCCGGGTCGCCGCGGTCCAGCGCGAGGATCAGGTTCTGCAGTCCGCCGCGCAGACCCGAGTCGAGCCTCCCGACGGAGCCGAAGTCGAGCAGGCCGAGCCTGCCGTCGGCGAGCAGCAGGACGTTGCCGGGATGCGGGTCGGCGTGGAAGACGCCGCTGCCCATCACCTGGCCGAGTACGCACCGCAGCATCGACCGCGCGAGTTTCGCCCGTTCCGCGACCGGCACCTGCTCCTTCGCGGCGGCGAGCGGTTTGCCGTCGAGACGCCGCATCACCAGGACACGTTCGGTGGACAGTTCTTTGTGGACGGTCGGAAGGGCAACCTCGGTACCGGGTGAGGCGGCGGTGACCGCTTCGATGTTCCTGGCCTCGGTGCGGAAATCGAGTTCCTCGACCAGCGCGTCGGCGAATCCTTCGGCGAGGTCGACGACGCCGAGCGAACGTGCCCAGCCCGCGCGCACGTCCAGTGCGGCCGCCACCCGGCGGACGATGTCGAGGTCCCGCTCGACCAAGGCCTGCACCCCGGGCCGCTGCACCTTGACGACCACGTCCTGGCCGCCGCGCAGCTTCGCCCGGTAGACCTGCGCGATCGACGCGGCCGCGATCGGTTCCGGGTCGAATTCGGCGAAGATCTCGGCCGGGTCGCCGCCCAGTTCCTCCCGCAGCACCGTAGCCACCTCGTCGGCGTCGGCGAAGGCGACCTGGTCCTGGAGTTTGCTGAGTTCGTCGACGAAAACCGGCGGCAGCAGATCGGGCCGGGTCGAGAGCAGTTGGCCGAGTTTCACGAACGTCACGCCGCCCTCCTCCAGCGCGCGCCGCAGCGAGCGCGCCAGTTTGGCGTGCCGGACCTGGGCGAGGCCGGGTTCGCGGCGGCCGGTGAGGTAACGGCCGAGGCCGTGTTTGATCGCGATCCGGGTGATCTGCGAGTAGCGCCGGGTCCTTGCCGCGCGGCGGCGCATCGACCGGATCCTGCCGATCAGCCCGAGCCCCGAACCGGCGGGGAGCGCGAGTTCCGCGACGAACAGGAAGATCAGCGTGGCCAGGAAAGCGCTGCCCGCCACCGGGATGACCAGCCCGGCGAAGGCGTTCCCCGCGTACATCGCCTGCGGGAACGCGGTGAGGATGCCGCCCGCGACGAGCCAGCCGAATCCGGCGGCGCAGCCCGCGCGGATCAGGCCGATCCGCACCCCCAGCACGCGGCGGGCGCCGACCACGAGCGGCCACAGCATGAGCGCGTAGACGGGCAGGGTGAGCAGGCCGAGCAGCAGGTTCATGCCGAAGAGGACATCACGCGCAGCCCGCGCTTGATTCCCGCTGCGGCGGGACGGTACTCACCCTTGAGAGGGAGCGGATCCCGAAGTTGTAGGTAGTGGTCGCCTCCTTGGGTGCGAACAGGACGCCGAGAACGGCGATCGCCGCCGCCGCGAGGAAACCGGCACGAAGATCGAAAAGATCACCCAGGAGGCCGATGAGCGGTGCTCCGGCGGCCTGTCCGAGGGCCAACATCAGGAACGCCACACCGACACCGAACGCCGGCGCCGTCGGGTAAGCCCTGGTGCCCCAGAGGATCAGCACACCGGTCAGTCCGATGTAGACGGCCCCGAAGAGCGCCGCCGCGATGACGAGTGCCGGGAGCGAGCGCGTGGCGACGGCGAAGAGGGCCGTGGCGGCGGCGAACAGGACCATTCCCACCGACCAGGCGCGGCGCAGTCCCGCGCGGGAGGTCAGTTCGGCGGTGAACGCGCCCGCCAGGCCGACCGCGCCGAGCACGATCCACACCACCGTCGAGGCGGTCTCGTCGAGTCCGCCGACGCTCACGGCGATGTCCCGGCCGAACGTCCAGATCGCCGCGCTGGCCAGGCCGAGGGTCGCGGCGGCGGGCAGCAGCCGTCCGGTGGCGGGTGGGAACAGCGGCGACGGCAGCCCCCGCGCACGGTCGTCCTTCACCGGCGGCACGACACGGGCGATCCACAAGGTCACCAGAGCCGAGGCCGCGGCGAAGGCCCACCAAGCCATTCGCCAGTCGCCGACCGCGAGCAGGGAGACCGGGCCCGAGACGAGCACGCCGAGTCCGGTCCCGGCGTTCACCACGGATTGGGCACGGTCCCGGCGCGTCACGCGGACGACGCGGGAGACCGCGTCGGCGAGTGAGGGGGAGGCGAGGCCGGTGCTGGCTCCGGCGAGGACGACGCCGAGCGCGAGGACGCCCGCGTTCGGCGCGGCCGCGATCAGGGACGTTCCCGCGGTGGCCGTCGCCCCGGCGGCGAGTGCGCCCGCCCGCGCGCCCCAGCGGGTCGTCACGGCGGTGGAAGCGATGACCGCGAGGCAGTACGCGACGTAGCTTCCCGCCGCGATGGTGCCGAGCGTGCTGCCGTCGAGGCCGAACTCCGTGCGGAGCGTCGGGGCGAAGAGCCCGTACGCGTACCTCGCGAGTCCGTACGAGACCGCGATCAGCGACAACCCGGCCGCGGTGAACGTCAGCTCGCGTTTGTACGAAGAAACCATCAGCTCTCCTCCAGGTGTATACCGAGCGGTATACACCTGGAGTGTTCCCGCATTTCGCGCTCGGGTCAACCGATCGGTATAGTCGAGGCATGCTGACACCGGCGGGCGAGCGTGTTCTGAGCGCCGCGAGCGAGCTCTTCTACCAGGAGGGCCTGAACGCCGTGGGCGTCGCGGCCATCGCCGAGGCCGCGGGCGTCACGAAGAAGACGTTGTATGCGTCCTTCGGGTCGAAGACGGAGCTGACGATCGCGTACCTGCGAAGCCGTCACGACATCTGGTGGGCGTATCTCGAAGAGCGGCTGGCGGAGGCCGAAGTGCCCCGGGCGCTGACGGTCTTCGACGCCTACGTCGATCACCCCAAGCTGGGAAGCGACCGGGGTTGCGCTTTCCTCAACGCGGCCGCCGAACTGCCCGCCGGGCATCCCGGCCTCGACGTGATCCGCCGGCACAAGGCGGCGGTGCGGGCGAAGTTCGCCGAACTCCTCCGCGAGGACGCGCCGGGCGCGGCCGATCCGGAGCGGCTCGCGGAACAGCTCTTCCTCCTGCTCGAAGGCGCCGTCGCACATACCGGCATCGACGGGGACGCGCATCGGGTCACCCTCGCGAGGGAGATCGCGGAGATACTGATGAGGGATCCACGCGAAGCCGGCACACGCTAGAAAGACCCCATGCGACTTTTCGGCCCGCTCCTGGATCGGGCGACCTACCGCAGGTGGGTCTACTTCATCCTCGGTGGCGCGCTGAGCGTGCCGTATGTGCTCTTCGCCGCCATCATGGTGCCGTCGCTGCTGCCCCTCGTCGTGACGTTGGAACGCGGGACCGTGATCGGGCTGATCACCGTCGTCGTGGTGATGATCGCGTCGTCGTTCATCCCCGCCGTCCGCGTGCTGGAAGGCGCGGCCGTGCGGGAACTGCTGGACGATCCCGTGCCGGGAGTCGTGTTCGGGCCCGCGGGGAGCTGGCCCGTCCGCCTGCGTTCGACCGCGATGTTCCTGCTGCACGTGAGCACCGGGTGCGTCATCAGCCTGGTGAGCCTGTTCGTCCCGGTCGCGTTCGGCTTCACGATCGCGGCCCCGTTCAGTGGCAAGATCGCCCTGACCGACGCGAGCGCGATCGAGGTGCCGAAAGGCTGGGCGAGCGCGTGGATCCCGCTGGCGTGCCTGCTCGGCGTCGTCGTGCTTGCCTACGTCGTCTGGGGTGCGGGCGCGGCGCTGACCCGCTGTGCCAAGAGCCTGCTGGGGATCTCGGCCGCGGAGCGGATCGCCCAGCTGGAGAAGCGCACCGAACAGCTCGCCGAACGCAACCGGCTCGCACGCGAACTGCACGACTCGGTCGGGCACGCGCTGAGCGTCGTGACCATCCAGGCCGGTGCGGCGCGGCGCACCCTGAGGTCCGATCCGGAGTTCACCGAGCAGGCGCTCACCGCGATCGAGGATTCGGCCCGCGCCGCGCTGGACGATCTCGACCACGTGCTCGGCCTGCTGCGTGACGAGGCGTCGTCGCGGGCGCCGCAATCCGGGCTGGCGGAGCTGCCCGCGCTGGTCGAGGCCACGCGGCTGGCGGGCGCCGAGGTGTCGGCGGAGATGCGCGGTGATCCGTCCGCGGTGCCGCCGGTCGTCTCCCGTGAGGCGTACCGGATCTTGCAGGAATGCCTGACGAACGCGTTGCGGCACGCCGGTAAGGTGCCGGTGGCGGTCCTCGTCGACGCCGGGGCGGAGCTGTTGCGGGTGCGGGTGTCCAATCCGCTCGGCGACGCGCCGCCGTCACGGGACGGGGGCGGCCGGGGGCTGAGGGGAATGACGGAACGGGTGGAAGTGCTCGGGGGCACGATCACCGCGGGCCGCGCGGACGGATTCTGGAAGGTCGAGGTGGCGGTGCCATGGGGGGAACGGCGATGAGCATCGGGGTGCTGCTGGTCGACGACGAACAGCTCATCCGGGCGGGGCTCCGGGCGATCGTCGCCTCCGAGCCCGATCTGGAGGTCGTCGGCGAAGCGTCCGACGGTGCCGAGGTGCCCGGCCTGGTGTCGCGGTTCCGGCCCGACGTCGTGCTGATGGACGTCCGGATGCCTTCGGTCGACGGGATCCGCGCGACGACCCATCTGATGTCCACTATGGACAACCCGCCGAAGGTGATCGTCGTGACCACCTTCGAGAACGACGACTACGTCTACGACGCCTTGCTCGCCGGGGCGAGCGGCTTCCTGCTGAAGCGGGCCCGGCCCGAGGAGATCGTCGCGGCGATCCGCACCGTGGCAGCGGGGGAGTCGCTGCTGTTCCCGGCCGCGATCCGGCGGCTGGCCGCGCAGCAGGCGAACCGGGGGCCACTCGACGGCCTGTCCGGTGCCGGGCTCACCGAACGCGAGAGCGAGGTGCTGCGGCTGATGGCGGGCGGACTGTCCAATGTGGAGATCGCGGGCGAGCTGTACCTCGGCGTGCAGACGGTCAAGACGCATGTCGGGAACGTGCTCGCGAAACTCGGCGCGCGGGACCGGACGCAAGCGGTGATCAAGGCCTACGACACCGGATTCGTCACACCGGCGGGCTGAGGCTCAGGTCAGTCGAGCGCGGCGAGGATCAGCGCGGCCATCGCGGCGGGATCCCCGTTTTCGGGGCGCAGCACCAGATCCGGGCTCTCGGGTTGCTCGTAGGGAGCGTCCACCCCGGTGAACCCGCTGATCTCGCCCGCCCTCGCCTTCGCGTACATCCCCTTGGGGTCGCGGTCTTCGCAGACCTCCAGCGGGGTGTCGACGAAGATCTCGAGGAACGGCAGCCCGGCGGCCTCGTGCGTGGCGCGGGCGAGTTCGCGGTCGGCCCGGTACGGGCTGATCAAAGAGACCACCGATACCACACCGGCGTCGGCGAACAGCTTCGCGACCTCGGCGACGCGGCGGACGTTCTCGGCGCGATCGGCCGGGCTGAAACCGAGGTTCCCGTTCAGCCCGTGCCGCAGGTTGTCGCCGTCCAGCAGGTACGCGGGCCTGCCCGAAGCCACCAGCCGCCGTTCCAGTTCCACGGCCACGCTCGATTTCCCGGACGCGGAAAGCCCGGTGAGCCAGACGGTGAGCCCGCGTGTCGCGCGTTCCGCCCTGGTGACCGCGGCGGTGTGCCAGACGACGTTCGACGCGGTCACGCTCGGCCCGGTGATCATGCCCGCCGCGACCGTCGCGCCGGAATGCTCGTCGACGAGCAGGAAACCTCCGGTGGAGCGGTTGCGGCGGTAGGAATCGAACAGCAACGGCTGCCGGGCACGCAGCCGGATCCGGCCGATTTCGTTGAGGGACAACGACTTCACCGTCTCGTCGCGGTGCAGGGTGGTGACGTCGAGTCGATAGTCCAGGTCGCGGATCTCGGCCTTGGTCTCCCGGGTGGTGTGCCGCACGAGGAAGGTGTTCCCTGCTTTCAAAGCTCCTTGTTCGGAGAACCAGCACACCATCGCGTCGACGTCCCGGCTCGTGTGGGGGCGGTTGCCGGGGCGGCAGATCAGGTCACCGCGGCCGAGGTCGAGGTCGTCTTCGAGTTCTATCGTGACGGCCTGCGAAGCGAAAGCCTCGGAGACCGTGGTGCCGCCCGGGCCCCAGATCGCGCGTACCGTGGTGGTGAAACCGGAGGGCAGGACGGCGACCTCGTCACCGGGTTTGAACACCCCGCCCGCGACGGTGCCCGCGTAGCCGCGGAAGTCGCGGCTGTGCTCGCGGATCACGTACTGCACGGGGAATCGCGCGTCGATGAGGTTGCGATCCGAGGCCACGTGCACCTGTTCGAGGTGATGCAGCAGGGAAGTCCCTTCGTACCAAGGCATACTGGCGCCCCGGTGCACGACGTTGTCGCCGTGCAACGCCGACATCGGCACGAAGGTGAGGTCGTGCACCTGAAGTTTCATGGCGAACCGGCGGAACTCCTCGCGGATCTCTTCGAAGCGTTCCCGCGACCAGTCGACCAGATCCATCTTGTTGACGCACAGCACGAGATGCGGGATTCCCAGCAGGCTGGCCAGGAACGCGTGCCGCCGCGACTGTTCGAGCACGCCCTTGCGGGCGTCGATCAGGATCAGCGCGAGATCCGCCGTGGAGGCGCCGGTGACCATGTTGCGGGTGTACTGCACGTGTCCCGGCGTGTCGGCGATGATGAACTTCCGCCGTGGGGTGGCGAAATAGCGATGGGCGACGTCGATCGTGATGCCCTGTTCGCGTTCGGCGCGGAGACCGTCGGTCAGCAGCGCGAGGTTCGGGTACGCCTCGCCGCGGTCGCGGCTGGTGCGTTCGATGGCTTCGAGCTGGTCGGTGAACACCGTCTTCGAATCGAACAGCAGGCGGCCGATCAGCGTCGACTTCCCGTCGTCGACGCTGCCCGCGGTCGCGAGGCGGACCAAGGAAGCGCTCATCAGAAGTAACCTTCCTTCTTCCGGTCTTCCATGCCCGCCTCGGAGATCCGGTCGTCGGCGCGGGTGGCGCCGCGTTCGGTGAGCCTGCTGACCGCCACTTCGGCGACCACTTCGCCCGGTGACGTCGCCGTCGACTCGACACAACCGGTGCAGGTCGCGTCGCCGACGGTGCGGAAGCGAACCGTTGCCTCGTAAGGACTTTCGCCTTCGTTCAAGGTGAGGAATCGGGTGTGCGCGAGCAGCATGCCGTCCCGCTGGACGACCGGACGCCGGTGCGAGTAGTAGATCGACGGCAGGTCGACGTTCTCCGCCTCGATGTACTGCCAGATGTCGAGCTCGGTCCAGTTCGACAGCGGGAAGACGCGGATGTGCTCGCCCTTGCGATGCCTGCCGTTGTACAGATTCCACAGTTCGGGCCGCTGGTTGCGCGGATCCCATTGGCCGAACTCGTCGCGGAAGCTGAACACCCGTTCCTTCGCGCGGGCCTTCTCCTCGTCGCGCCGGGCGCCGCCGAAGACCGCGTCGAAGGAATGCTCGCGGATCCCGCGCAGCAGGGCGGCGGTCTGGAGCCGGTTGCGGCCTGCCTTCGGGTCTTCGACGACCCGTCCCGCGTCGATGTCGTCCTGGACGCTGGAGACGGCGAGCCGGAGCCCGTACCTGCCGACCGTGCGATCCCGGAACTCGATGACCTCGTCGAAGTTGTGCCCGGTGTCGACGTGCATCACCGGGAACGGGGGCGGCGACGGCCAGAAGGCCTTGGCCGCGAGGTGGAGCATCACCATCGAGTCCTTGCCGCCGGAGAACAGCAGCACGGGCCGTTCGAAGGTCGCCGCGACCTCGCGGAAGATGTGCACGGCTTCGGCTTCGAGTGCTTCGAGATGGGTGAGCTCGTAGGCCGGGGACGCCATCGTGACCTCCGTCGTTCGAGATCAGAAAAGTAGAACAAGTTCTTGTGCTTGGTCAAGGGGAGGAGGACGCTGTCGACATGGACCTGGTCGCGCTTGAAGAGATCCGCCGCCTGAAAGCCCGCTACCTCCGCTGCCTCGACCTCAAGCTGTGGGACGAGATGGCCGGGACCCTGACCGCCGACGTGCACGCGCGGTATGGGACGCCGTCGTACGGCAAACCGCTGACCTTCGAAGGCCGCGAAGCGATCGTCGAGTTCTTTCGGAACGCTGTCGGCCCCGGCGTCACCACCGTGCACTTCGCCGGGCAGCCGGAGATCGACGTCGACGGCGACACCGCGACGGGCACCTGGCTGATGCGGGACAAGGTGATCGTGCCCGAGCACCGGGTGATCATCGAGGGCGCGGCGTACTACGAGGACACCTACCGGCGGGTGGACGGCGTGTGGCTGACCGCGTCCACGCAGTACGACCGGCTGTACGAAACGATGATGTCGATGGACGACGTGCCGAGCCTGAAGCTCACCGCGAACCGGTGGTCCTCCTGACCCGCATTTAGTCCTCTAAATGCGGCAGGTTGTGGCTCGCTCGATGTCCCCAATGCGACATTGGAGACGCTCAGTGTCTCTAATGCGGCATTGGGGACACCGAGCGGCGGCTGGCCCGGGTGGGTTCGTGGCTCGCGTTTAGTCCTCTAAATGCGGGTCGGGTGCGGGCAACTGCCGCATTTAGAGGACTAAATGCGCGTGGGGTGGCGGCCACCGGATTCGGCTGTGACGGCATCGGCGGCCGCGACCAGCGCGGCGCCCCGTCGCGCGATTTCGGCGCCGGTGACCGGCTCGCCGACCGAAAGCGTGAGCACCAGTTCCTGCCGTCCCGAAGCGTCGAACGTCGGGGCGGCCAGCAGGCTCACCGCGTGCTTGCGCCGCGGCTCCAGATCGGCGCCGAGGTAGACGCGCTCGCCGAGGCTCGAGACGAGTTCGCCCACCAGGCCTCGCACCTCCGGCGGCAGTTCCTCCGCGCCGACGCCCGCCATCAGCGCGTAGAGCCGCCGCCCCGCGGAAGTCAGGCTCTCCACCAGATACCCGTGCTCCCGGCATTCGGCGACGACGCGGCGAAGATGCGCTTCGTCCAGTCGCACCGGCACCGCCGGAGGTTTGGCGAGCCATGCGTCGAACGCCGCGTCGGAGTCCCACAGCACGTACATCAGGCCGACCGGCGGCGCGAACGGATACGTCTCGCCCAGTTTGACGCGGCCCGGCCCGGCGCTCTGCAGCATCAGGATCCGGTCGCCGACCACGGCCGACGCCGTGCACGTCGCGCCATAGCGCCTGCTCAAGTCCTCCAGATGCCGTCGCGCCACCTCGCTCGCCCCGAAGCCTTCGCTCGCGACGCGGCCGGCGGCGACCATCGCGGGCCCGAGCCGGTAGGTGACCGGCTGGGGGTCTCGGACCAGGTAGCCGCCCGCCGTCAGCTCGGTGACGATGCCGAGACAGGTCGGTTTCGCCAGGTCGAGCTCGCGCGCGAGCTCCGAAAGCCCGAAGCGCCGGCCGGGGTGCGCGGCGAAGAAGTCGAGCAGCCTCACGACTCGCTCGGTGGGCGGCGAATGCCGGGCCATTGACCCATCCTTAGAACGCGTTCTAGTCTGACAATGCGAAGAACGTACCAAGTCGGTACATATTTGTACCAGTATGAGGAGTCGCCGGTGCTCACTCAACCGTTGGCGGACGCGATCGCCGAAGCCGAGAAGGTCATCGCGGAGGCGCCGCACATCCGCACCGAACAGGATCTGGTCGAGGGGTACGACTACCTCGCCGGCAGCATCCGCGCCTCCCTGCAGATGGCGTGGGCCTACGAACGCGACTACCCGTTCTTCACCCAGTCCACCGGGCCGTACACGAAGATGGGCCTGGACAACCCGGACACGCTGTACTTCAACGCGAACATTCGCGAGGACCGCGAGTACGTCGTCACCGGGACGCGGGGGAGCACGGCCGACGTCAGTTTCCAGGTCCTCAACGGCGACTACTCGCCCGTCGAGGTGCCGGACAGCCTCGCCGCCTTCGACGATCGTGAGATCGAGATCGCCGACGACGGCTCGTTCGAGCTCCGCTTCGGCCCGGCGAAACCCGACCCCGGCCCCAACTATTTCGTCCTCGGCCCGGGTTCGTCGATGCTCGTGGTGCGCGAGGTCTACAGCGACTGGGCCACCGAACGCCGCGGCACGATCCAGATCCAGTGCGCCGACACCGCGGGTGGTGCGCCCGCGCCGCTCACCCGCGACGGGCTGGCCAAGCGGTACGGCGTCACCGGCAAGATCCTGCTGAGCAGGCTGCGTACGTTCCTCGCCTTCCCGAAGTGGTTCTACCTGAACCTGCCGGTGAACACGATGACCGAGCCGCGTCCCACACCGGGCGGGCTGACCACGCAGTACTCGTCGGCCGGGCACTACGAACTCGGCGACGAGGAGGTCATGATCGTGACGGTGCCGCGTTCGGACGCGCCCTATCAGGGCATCCAGCTCGGCAGCGTCTGGTACCTCTCGCTCGACTACATCAACCATCAGACGAGCCTCACCGCCGACCAGGCGCGGGTCGACCCGGACGGCAAGATCCGTTTCGTGATCAGCGAACGCGACCCGGGCCTGGCCAACTGGCTCGAACGCACCGGCCACGACCGCGGGTACGTCCAGATCCGCTGGCAGCGCCTTTCCCGTGCGCTCGGCGAGGCCGACGGTCCCGAGGTCGAGGTGGTGACGTTCGGCGAACTCGCCGACCGGCTGCCGTTCTACGACGAAGCGCAGGTGACCCCGGGGGAATGGGCGGATCGGATATCGGCCCGTCAGACCGCTGTCGCGGCGAGGATGCTGGGATGACGGATCTGTTGCGGGACAAGGTGGTCGTGGTCTCCGGCGTCGGTCCGGGACTCGGCCGGTCCATCGCCACCCGCTGCGCCGCGGCGGGCGCCGACGTCGTCCTCGCGGCCCGTACCGAATCGCGGCTCGCCGAGGTCGCGAAGGAGGTCGACGCACTTGGCCGCCGCGCGGTCACCGTGCCCACCGACATCACCGACGACGCTTCGGCCACGAATCTCACCGAAACCGCCTTGAAGGCGTTCGGCCGGGTGGATGCCTTGGTGAACAACGCTTTCGCCATTCCGCCGATCATGGATCTCGCCGACGTCGACCTGGCCGACGTGCGGGCGGGGTTCGAGACCAACGTGCTCGCCGCCCTGCGGCTCACGCGGTTGTTCACGCCTTCGCTCGCGGAGAGCGGCGGTTCGGTCGTGATGATCAATTCGGCCGTGCTGCGGCATTCCCGGCGGACGTTCGGCGCGT
Source organism: Amycolatopsis japonica (assembly GCF_000732925.1). NCBI lineage: Bacteria > Bacillati > Actinomycetota > Actinomycetes > Pseudonocardiales > Pseudonocardiaceae > Amycolatopsis > Amycolatopsis japonica. The sequence continues at coordinate 5,292,965 of NZ_CP008953.1, read as the reverse complement.
ACAAGATGGCGAAGGCGAGCCTGCTCGCGCTCGCGCAGAGTCTCGCCTCGGAACTCGGGCCGCAGGGGATCCGGGTCAATTCGGTCGCGCCCGGCTACATCTGGGCGGACTCGCTGAAATGGTACTTCGCTTATCTGGCCAAGGAACGCGACGTGCCGCCGGAGCAGGTGTACGCCGAGACGGCGGAGACGATCGATCTGCGCCGCCTGCCGGAGCCGGACGAGATCGCCGACACCGTCGTGTTCCTCGCCTCGTCGCTCGCCCGGTGCGTCACCGGCCAGTGTCTCGACGTCAACGCCGGCGAATACCACCACTGAGCCTGTAGGCGGAGCTGCAGAAGGATTCGAAAGGCGATTAGACGCGTGAACCCGCCCCGGCCGAAGGCCCCGCTATCGCGGTGGCAGGGCGCCTTGTCCGCCATCGTGAGGTAGATGACCAGGCAGCGCCCTGCCGACGTCGATCGCGGATGCGGGTTCACCAAAAGATACTGAGAGGGAGAACATGTTGCCAGGGCGGGAAAACGTCGGCACCGTGGAAGACCTGCACGCGTCGGCGGCGAAGCTCACCGGGTTGGACGACTTCGGTGGCGAAGACCATCTCGAAGGTCTCCGCGTGCTGTTGGATTCGTACGCCGGCGAGGCGGGATTGACCCCGTACGGCAACAAGATCCATCGCGCCTTCCTGCGCGGAGCCCTGGTGGCGAGGTCGCTGAGCGAGGCCTCGTGGAAGCAGAACCCGGAGTACGCGGACGTTCCGGTCGAGCGGCCCATCTTCGTCACCGGGCTGCCGCGCACCGGGACCACGGCGCTGCACCGGCTGCTCACCGAGGATCCGGCGCACCAAGGGCTGGAGGTCTGGCTGACCGAGGTGCCGCAACCGCGTCCGCCACGCGAGACGTGGGCGGAAAACCCGGTCTTCCAAGGGATCCAGGCGGGCTACGAGAAGCACCACGTCGAGCATCCCGAGTTCATGGGACTGCACCACATGTCCGCCGACCAGGTCGAGGAATGCTGGCAGCTGTTGCGGCAGTCCCTGAAATCGGTGTCCTACGAATGCCTCGCGCACGTGCCGTCGTACTCGCGCTGGCTGGACGGGCAGAGCTGGACCGACGCCTATCGCAGGCACCGGCGGAACCTGCAGCTCATCGGTCTGCCCGACGCCGGGCGCCGTTGGGTGCTCAAGAATCCGAGCCATCTTTTCGCGCTCGACGCGCTACTGGAGGTGTACCCCGACGCGCTGATCGTCCAGACCCATCGCGCGCCGAGCACGATCGTCGCGTCGGTGTGCAGCCTGAACGAGCAGGCTTCGGAGGGCTGGTCCGACGTCTTCCGCGGCGACGTGATCGGCCGGAGCCAGCTGGATCTCTGGGCGCGGGGTGCGGAAAAGTCCTTGGCGGCGAGGAAACGGCATGATCCCGCGCGGTTCTGCGATGTCCGGTACGAGGATTTCGTCGCCGACCCGATCGGTACGGTCGAGGGCGTGTACCGGCATTTCGGTCTCCCGCTGAGCGACGCCGCGCGGGACGCGATGACCGTCGTGCATGCCGAAAGCCGTTCCGGGGACAGGAAACCCGTGCACCGGTACGACCTCGCGGACTTCGGGCTCACCGCCGGCGAGGTCGACGAACGCTTTTCGGCCTACCGCGCCGCCTACGACCTCTGACCTCCCGCATTTCGTCCTCTGAATGCGGTAGTTGCACGCGCAAGGAACGCATTCAGAGGACGAAATGCGGAAGGGTCAGAAGCCGGCGACGCGTTGCGAGGGCAGGCCGCGCGTCGTGATCCCGCGCAGGACCTCGACGCGGTCCGAGCCCGGTCGCCCGAGCACCCAGCTCGACCCGGGGACCTCCTTGGCCTGCTTCTTCAACGGTGCCAGCAGCCGGGAAGCGTCCTTGTAGGACCGGATGGCGCCGTTCCCGCACACCAGGGTCGCCAGTGAGACCGTCACCGGGAGCCCGTCGGCCGACCATGGCGTGTCCAGCAGCGCGGTGGCGACCGTGCCGATCTCGTCGACGTCGCAGGCGATCAGGAAATCGTCGCCGCCCACGTGGCTGACGCGCATCCGGCGCAGCCGGGCCTCCAGATCGGTGAGCGTCCGGCCGAGCGTGCGGATCAGGTCGTCGCCCGCCGCGAACCCGGCGGTGTCGTTGACCGTCTTGAACGAATCGACGTCCAGCCAGGCCGCGACGAACGGCTCCCGCGCGTTGATCCGGCGGTCGACGTCCCTCGCGACCGCGTCGCTGCCGGGCAGGCGGGTCAGCGGGCTCAGCGAGACCGCCTCCTCGACCTTCGCCTCCGCGACCCCGCGGACGACCTCGTTCACCAGCACCACACCGACACATCGGCCGCGGTCGTCGACCACGACGACGTCGTCGCCGGTCCGGCCCCAGTCCGCGTCGGTGACCAGTTCGAGGAATTCGAGCGCGCTCGCGTCGGCGTGGATCGTGTGCGGCCGGTCGGCGAGCCTCGATGCCGGCCGCTTGGCGTGCAGGGCGTGGCCGTACAACCCGGTGACCGCGACCAGGAACCGGGTCCGGTCGATCGACCACTGTGGACGGTGGCGGTCGTCGATGCCGACGATGCCGCTCGGGCCGTCGGCGGCGGCCAGTACCTCGCGTACGTCGTCGCAGGTCGCGTCTTCCGGCAGCGTGGTCGCGGGCCGGAGGAAGTCGCCGACGCGGCGGGCGCGGGCGGTGCCGGGGATGAACGGGCCCGGCGCGTCCGGCGCGGGCAGCGGCGCGTGGTCGCCGTCCGGCGGGGCGAGCAGGTTGCCCTGCGCGATCCGCACCCCGAGCCGCCGGGCGGATTCCAGCTGCTCCGTGGTCTCCAGCCCGGTCGCGACCAGGCGGTTGTCGGTGCGTGACGCGAAGTGCAGCACCGCTTCGACCACCGCGACGGCGGCCGGGTCGTGCGGCAGGCCCCGCAGCACGCTGCGGTCCAGTTTCACCAGGTCGACGGGCGCCGAAGCGAGCAGCGTCAGCGGGAGGTCGCCGCGGCCGAGGCCGTCGAGCGCGAGCCGGAAGCCGAGTTCGGTGAGCCGCCGCATACCGGTCAGCAGCAGGTCGGCGGGGATCTGCGTGAACGGCGGCCCGATCTCCAGCACCACGTCCCTCGTCCGGCGGCCTGCCAGGCTGAGCGCGTCGGTCAGCGGGTCGAACTGCGACGGCGGCGCCGCCACCGTCCGCGCGGACAGGTTCAGGTGCAGGGGGAGGGCGGCCTGCGGTTCGCGCAGCTGCCGGACGGCCTCGGCGGCCAGCCCGACGTCGACCTCGGCCAGCCTGCCGTTGCGCCGGGCGTCGGCGAGCAACTCGTGGGCGGTCCCACGGCCCGGCCGCGCCAAGGCTTCGAACGCGACGACGCCACCGGTGTGCAGGCTGTACAACGGCTGGTAAGCGAAGCGGACAGCGATCTGCAACGTCACAAGCGCATATTCGCCGGTGACGGCGCGAAACAAAACACGTGTCAACTGATGTTCATCGCGAAGGCACCTGGGTTACCTAGAACGGCGTAACGCACGCCACCCGATCAGGTGTTTTCTTACTTGCCACGGTGACAATCGGAAAAGTGCCGACATTGCTTCGGTCGTACCCGAAACATCTTCGCGACCGCTCGTGAAAGCGCGCTGGAGCTCCGTGGGCAACGTGAAGAACAGATCGAAGAACACCGGGACCAGTTCGGGCGGCATCCCGCACAACGCGCGCAAGCCATGCCGTCGCAAGCCGTGCACGGTGCATGCCGAGGACGGCCACAGCGCCCGATGCGCGGCCGACGCCACCGCGGCGGGGCCTCGATCCCAAGCCTGGACGACGGCGTCCGCGACCGGCTCCGCGAGCCGCACCGACGTCGCGACGCTGTACCCGGTCGCCGGATGCACCAGCGCCCCGGCGGCCCCGAACGGCACCGTCCGCCCACGCCGGGGCGCGGGCAGGTCGAGCACGATCCGCACCCGTTCCTCGCGCCCGCGCGACGTCAGGCCGACACCTCGGAGCCGGGCGCGCAGCCGTGCCGCCAGGACGTCCAGCGGAAGTCCGGGTTTGCGGGCGAGCGAAGTCTCCTCGACCAGGATGGTGCCGTCGCCGAACGGCAGTACATAGAGGAATCCGGACTCCGTGTCCCGCCAGTCCATGAACACGGCGGTGTCCGGGCGGTCGACCAGGCGCAGCGCGTCCTCGGCGGGGAGGACGACGCCGAACGCCGTCTGTTCGTACCGGTTCTCCCTCGGCCGGGCGCCGGTGGCGTCCACGTACAGACCTGTCGCGAGGACCCGGCCGTCCTCCAGGCGCACCGAGGAACCCAGCCGTCCGTGGTCCACGCCGGACACCGTCCCGGCGACGACGTCGTAGCCCTCGTCCAGCCACCGGCGCAGGCCGTCGTTGTCCACCACGAGGTAGCGGCGGTCGAGGACGTGCGGTCCGGTTCCGAAGGCGAGCGTGGCCGACGGCGCGCACGCGACGGCGCTCGTCGGCAGCGCGGGCAGCTCGTCGGCCCACAGCCCGTAGGTCGCGCGCCAGCGTCTGCCCGGCGCCGGGTCGATCAGGACCGTCGCCAGGCCGCGCCGGGCGCAGGCACGCGCGAGCGCCCGGCCCGCCGGGCCGCCACCCGCGATCACCACGTCCGCCACCTTCGTATCTCATCACGCCGCCCCGACGGATACGGTGTTGCGCATGGAACAGACGGACCCGAGGACGTGGCGGCGCGATCCGGCGAGCGAGAGCGCCGGGTTCACCGACCTCGCCACGAGCCCGTTCCGGATCGACCGGGACCGGATCGCCGCCTCGCCCTTCTTCGCGCGGCTCGGCGGCGTGACGCAGGTGGTCAGCGCCGGCGGTTCCGGGCTCCTGCACAACCGCCTCACCCACAGCCTCAAGGTCGCGCAGGTCGCCCGCGCGATCGCCGAGCGGATCAATTCAGCCAGCGATTCGGCCGAACTCGCCGCGAAACTGGGCGGCTGCGATCCGGACGTCGCCGAGGCAGCCTCGCTCGCGCACGATCTGGGGCACCCGCCGTTCGGGCATCTCGGCGAGCAGACCCTGGACCGGATCGCCCGGCACCGGTTCGGCCTCGCCGACGGTTTCGAAGGCAACGCGCAGTCGTTCCGGATCATCACCACGACCGACGTGCGCGGCCCGTCCGCCTCCGGTCTGGACCTCACCACGGCGGTGCGCGCCGCGGTGCTGAAGTACCCGTGGGCGCGGTTGCACGTGCCCGATCCGCATCCGACGTCGATGGACGTCCAGCCACGCGGCGCCGCCGAACCGGCCGACGCCCCCGGCACGGGTGCGAGCAAGTTCTCCGCCTACAGCACCGAACTCGACGACTTCACCCAGGCGCGGGCCCCGTTCGCCGGCCGGATCGAGCCTTGGCAGCAGACCGTCGAAGCGTCCGTGATGGACACCGCCGACGACATCGCGTACGCCATCCACGATCTCCAGGACTTCCACCGGATCGGTGTCCTGCAGCACGCCCCGGTCGCCGCCGAGTTCACCGGCTGGGCCGACCACGCGGCGGAACTGGCCGCGCTGGACGACGCCACCTTGACCGCCGAACGGCGGCTGCCCGGCCGTTCGCTGGAACGGCTGCGCCGCCGGATGCACGCCAAGGACGGGTGGATCGTCGACGACGACGCTTTCACCAGCGCCGTCGCCCGTGTGCGCGACGAACTCGTCGACGGTTTGCTCGCCACCGGGTTCGACGGTTCCATCGAGGCCGAACAGGCCACCGCCGCCTTCTCCGCGAAATGGACCGCGCGGCTCGTCGACGGCGTCCAGGTGGTGGCGTCGCCCTCCACCCGGACAGGCCATCTCACGCTGCGTCCCGCGCAGTGGCACGAGGTGCAGGTGCTGAAATTCGTGCACCGGCGGTTCGTCCTGCTGCGCCCGGAACTCGCGCTGCACCAACGCGGACAGGCGAGCCTGGTGACCACCTTGGTCGACGCGCTGGACGCGTGGCTGCTCGACCGCGACGAGTTCTACCGTCTCCCGCGACGGCTGCACGATCTGGTGGAACTGGCGCGGTCCGAGTTCTCCGCGTTGGCGCGGACGTCGCCGGAGCTGCTCATCGGAGCGACCGGGGAACCGGTCACCGGCGCGGACGCCGTACGCGGCCTGGCGCGGGGACGGGCGGTCGTCGACTTCGTGGCGTCGCTGACGGACAAGCAGGCGGTGACCCTTTTGGACGGCTTGTCGGGCCGTGCTTCGCAGCCTTGGTCGGACTCGTTCGTCCTGTAACGACACGATTACCCTGAACGGCCCACGACCTGCGGCCGAATCCGGAAATTCTCCATCCGACGTCACCCGAACGGCTCCTGCCGCCGGTGCGCGCCCGGTACTTAGCTTGATCCAGCCGGTGATCGCCGGCGTCGGTCAGCGTGAGTCGGGGCACGCGCCTAGGAATCGGAGGCGCACGTGCGTCCAACCCGTTCTAGTAGGAGAAGAAGAACGATCCTGACCGCGGGCACCGCGGCCCTCGTCACCGCGCTCGGCCTGGTGAGCCCGCCCGTCGCGATGGCGGAGACCACGCAATCCCCGGACGCGTTCTCGGAGAACACCGTCCGGCAGATCGAGGCACTGCAGTCGATCAAGAAGAGCCAGAACGCCGGTGAGTCCAAAGTGGACAGCCGGCTGCTCGTCGAACAGAAACTCCGCGCGCAGCGGATGTCGGCCTCCGCGGTTCCCGCACTGGGGTCTGGGGCGAATGTCTCCGCGGCCGGCACCGTACTCGTGGACATCCGTGGCCAGGTCTCGGAAGAACTCCTCAAGGGACTGCGTGAATCCGGTGCGGGGATCCGCGCGGTCTCCGAGCGGTACGGCAGTGTCCGCGCCGAGGTGCCGCTGAACGCGGTGCCGTCGATCGCGGCCCGCGCCGACGTCAAGAAGGTCGAGACCGCCAACGAGGCGTTCACGGCCCGCCAGCTCGCCGAGCCCGCCACCGCGGGCAAGCGGGAAAGCAAGGAGGAGAAGGCCGCCCGGATCGCGGACGAGCTGAAGAAGGCCGTCGAGGCCAAGGGACAGGTCGGTATCGCGGCAGGGCCGACCAACAGCGAAGGCGACCGTGCGCACAACGCCGACACCGCCCGCCAGCAGTTCGGCGTCACCGGCGTGGGCACCAAGATCTGCGCGTTGTCCGACGGCATCGACTCGCTCGCGACCTCGCAGGCACGCGGCGAACTCCCGGCGGGCGTCGACGTGATCCCCGGCCAGGAAGGCGACGGCGACGAGGGCACCGCGATGCTCGAGATCATCCACGATCTCGCGCCGAACGCGGCACTCGGTTTCGCCAGCGCGTTCAACTCCGACGCCAGTTTCGCCGACAACATCCGCAAGCTGCGCTTCGACGCGCACTGCGACGTCATCGTCGACGACGTCCTGTACTTCAAGGAATCCCCGTTCCAGGACTGGATCATCGCCCAGGCCGTGAACGACGTGACCGCGAACGGCGCGCTGTACTTCTCCTCGGCCGGTAACGAGGGCAACGTCTCCGACGGCACTTCGGGCCACTGGGAAGGCGACTTCGTCGACTCCGGCAAGAGCATCGGCAAATACGCCGGTACCGCGCACAACTTCGCCGGTGCCGCGGGCAACCAGATCTTCCAGCCGATCTCGAGCGCGTCGGGCCGGGTGCCGGTCACGTTGTTCTGGTCGGACCCGCTGGGCCGCTCGAACAACGACTACGACCTGTACCTGCTGAACGCGGCGGGCAACGTCGTCGACTTCAGCCAGGACGTCCAGACCGGTACCCAGGACGCCTACGAACGGGTGGACACCACGGGTGTCGCCGGGCTGCGGCTGGCCATCGTCAAGTTCTCCGGTGAGGGCCGCTACCTTTCGCTGTCCGCGCTGCGCGGCCGGTTCACCGATTCGGCCGACGGCCTCAAGGCCTACACCAAACCCGGCGTGACCGTGGGCCACTCGGCCGCGCGGGACGCGTTCAGTGTCGCGGCGGCCCCCGCCGCCAAGGCGTTCCCCCGTGCCCTCGAACCGGGCGACCCGGCCAACCCGGCGGGCCCGTTCCCGGCGGCGTTCGGCGCGACGTCGAAGGTCGAACGGTTCACTTCGGACGGTCCGCGGCGGATGTTCTACCAGGCCGACGGCACCCCGATCACTCCCGGCAACGTGTCCGGGACCGGTGGCGAGGTCCGGAACAAGCCGGACATCACCGCGGCCGACGGCGTCTCCACCAGCGTCACCGGCTTCACCACGTTCTACGGCACGTCGGCCGCCGCGCCGCACGCCGCCGCGATCGCGGGCCTGGTGCTCTCGGGCAACCCGGGGCTGCCCCCGGCCGAGGTGCGTGAAGCGCTGATCAACACCGCCGTCGACATCCTGGCCCCCGGTCGCGACAACTCCAGCGGGGCGGGCGTCATCCTCGCCGACAAGGTGCTCGCCTACACCGGTGCCAGCCCGCAGCCGCTCGCGTCCGCGGGCCAGCCGACGGTCACCCCGGCCGACGGCGGATCCGCGCTCGACCCGGGCGACACCGCCAAGGTCACCCTGCCGGTGACCAACCGCGGCGACGGCACCGCGACGTCCACCAGTGTCGTGCTCTCCAGCCCGACCCCCGGTGTCACGGTGGCGCCGCGATCGAAGTCCTACGGCACGATCAGCCCCGGGCAGACCGGCGTGAACGACTTCACCATCACCGTTCCCGCCACGCAGGAGCTCGGGGTGCCGGTGGTGCTGAACGCCCGCGTGACCTTCGCGGGTTCGTACTCGCCGACGACGTCCACGTTCTCGCTGCCGGTCGGCACCCCGTCGCCGGTGACGCAGAACTTCGCCTACGCCGGTGACGCGGTGGCGATCCCGGACAGCGATCCGACCGGCGTGACCGTGCCGATCACGGTGAGCGGTGTCGGGCGCGCGTCGAAGCTGACGTTCTCGGTGGACGGCGCGACCTGCAACACCGACCAGACCTCGGCGACCGTGGGCATCAACCACTCGTACGTCGGTGACCTGGTCGGCACGCTGACGTCGCCCGCGGGCGCGAAGGCGACCGTGTTCCAGCGCAGCGGCGGCTCGGGCAACAACCTGTGCCAGGTCGTCTTCGCCGACAACGCGGCCGCCGCGTTCAGTTCGGTGACCGCGGCGAACGCGCCGTTCACCGGCACCTACAAGCCGGCGCAGGCGCTCGGCGGCCTGGCCGGTGCGGCGGCCGACGGCACGTGGAAGTTCACCGCGGTCGACGTCGCCGGTGGCGACACCGGTTCGATCCGCTCGATCTCCTTGCACATCAACGGTTTCGTGCAGCCCGGCGTGGCCGAGCGGCCCGCGGGTGTCGGGAAGTCGGTGGGGAAGGGGCCGGTGAAGCCGGTCTAGTCCTCCGGTCATGCGCGTGAAGGCCTCCTTCCCTCGGCTCAGCCGAGGGAAGGAGGCCTTCACGCGCGAAAGCGGAGTCGGGAGCGTGTTGCGAAAGCCACTTTCGCAACCTTCAACGTTGCGAAAGTGGCTTTCGCAACGCCTGCCGACGCCAGGCCCCGTACGTTGGACCCATGGCGAGGGAGCGGCAGGTGGCGGGCGGGGGCCGGGCGGTCGAGGTCGCCCCGGATCGGCTCGAAGGCTGGTACGCGCGCTTCGCCGTCCGCAACGAAGGCGTCCGTTCGACCGAACTGAAGCCGGATACCGTCACGGTCGTCGCGGACAACGGCGTCGTCGCCGTCGCGACCGTCCCTTTCGGACCGTTGAAGGCGGTAGGAACGGTGACGGGGCTGGCCGTCGGCCCGCTCGTCGAACACGCGCTGATCTCGCGGAGGATCGCGCTCTTGCTTGTCCGCCGCGGCGGGCACAGCGTCGGGATCGCGCGCGGGGGAGTGGTCGTCCAGTCCAGGACGGACCGGCATCTCGTCCAGGGCCGGTCCGCGGCGGGCGGGTGGTCGCAGCAGCGGTTCGCGCGGCGTCGGGAAGGGCAAGTCCGCACAGCGCTACGGGCCGCCGCGGAAGACGCCTTCGAAGTGCTCGTCCCTCAACTGTCCGAAGTGGACGCCGTCGTTCTCGGCGGTGACCGCCGCGCCTTGGAAACCCTGCGCGAGGACAGGCGGCTGGCGCCGTTGTTCGAGCGTGCCGAACCCCGAGTTCTCGACATCCCCGAACCGCGCCGCACGGTGCTCGAAGACGCGGCGGAGCGGGCCGTCGCGGTCGAAATCACCCTCGCCGGGCCGTGACGTCGGGCACGGTCGGATAAAATCGTTCGACAGCGGCCCGTACACTGATCGCGTGGACATCCTCTTGGAGTAGCTCCTCGCCGGCCCGTCGGCCGGCGAGTCGAAGCTGTCCGCTCATCCACCCCTTGTACCGGGAGTTCCCGTGATCACGGCCTCTGGCCTGCAGCTGCGCGCTGGTTCGCGCATCCTGCTCGACGACACCAACGTCCGCATCCAGCAGGGCGACCGCATCGGCCTGGTCGGCCGCAACGGCGCCGGCAAGACCACCTCGCTCAAGGTGCTGGCGGGGGAGGGCGAGCCGTACGCGGGCGAGGTCCGCCGCAGCGGCGAGCTCGGCTACCTCCCGCAGGACCCGCGTGAGGGCGACCTGTCCGTCACCGCGAAGGACCGCGTGCTCTCCGCGCGCGGCCTCGACTCCTTGCTGCGCAACATGGAAAAAGCGCAGAACGCGATGTCGGAGCTGGTGGACGAGAAGGAACGCGACAAGGCGGTCAACCGTTACAGCCGTCTCGAAGAGCGCTTCGCCTCTCTCGGTGGGTACGCCGCCGAGAGTGAGGCCGCGCGGATCTGTTCCAACCTCGGCCTCGCCGACCGGGTGCTCGCGCAGACGCTGCAGACGCTCTCGGGTGGTCAGCGCCGCCGCGTGGAGCTGGCCCGGATCCTGTTCGCCGCCGCCGAAGCGGGCGCGGGCGGCAAATCCGAGACCATCCTGCTGCTCGACGAGCCCACCAACCACCTCGACGCCGACTCCATCAACTGGCTTCGCGGCTTCCTGAAGCAGCACGACGGCGGTCTCGTGGTCATCAGCCACGACGTCGAACTGCTCGCGGACGTGGTCAACAAGGTGTGGTTCCTCGACGCGACCCGCGGCGAGCTCGACCTCTACAACATGGGCTGGCAGCGCTATCTCGACGCGCGCGCCACCGACGAGAAGCGCCGCCGCCGCGAGCGCGCGAACGCCGAGAAGAAGGCGTCCGCGCTGCAGCAGCAGGCCGCCAAACTGGGTGCCAAGGCGACGAAGGCCGTGGCCGCCAAGAACATGGCCCGCCGCGCCGAGCAGATGCTGTCCGCGCTCGACGAGACCCGGCAGGCCGACAAGGTCGCCCGGATCAAGTTCCCCGAGCCCGCCCCGTGCGGCCGGACCCCGCTCACCGCGGAGGGGCTCTCGAAGTCCTACGGTTCGCTCGAGATCTTCACCGGGGTCGACCTCGCCATCGACCGTGGTTCGAAGGTCGTCGTGCTCGGATTGAACGGTGCCGGAAAGACGACTCTGCTCCGCCTGCTCGGCGGAATGGAAACTCCGGATACCGGCGAGACCATTCCAGGTCACGGATTGCGTTTGGGCTATTACGCACAGGAACACGAAACGCTCGACCACGATGCGTCCGTGTGGGAAAATATCCGTCACCTCGCGCCGGACACCGGCGCGCAGGAGTTGCGGAACCTTCTCGGCTCGTTCCTGTTCACCGGCGAGCAGCTCGATCAGCCCGCCGGCACGCTCTCCGGCGGTGAGAAGACGCGGCTCGCGCTCGCCGGTCTGGTGTCCAGCGCTGCCAACGTTTTGCTGCTCGACGAGCCGACGAACAACCTGGACCCGGCCAGCCGCGCCCAGGTCCTGGACGCTTTGCGCAGCTTCGCCGGAGCGGTCGTCCTGGTGACGCACGACCCGGGCGCGGTCGAGGCGCTGGAGCCGGAACGCGTGATCCTCCTGCCGGACGGAACCGAGGACCATTGGTCGGCGGATTATCTGGAACTTGTCCAGCTTGCGTGAGGCCTGCGTCCGTTCGGGTGCTTGATCGATGCCATCCGGCCACTGAAATGGCCCAATGTGATCGCGGTTTCAGCAGTTTTGCGCTCGTCGTCTGGCATTCCGGCGCTCAGTGTTCGATCATTGCGGCGACAGGGGCCGTTATGTGGCCCAGAACACTCTCGGCGGGAAGGCGATCGACGTGGCTGATCTCAAGAAAGGCGCGCGGATCACCGGCAACACGCGTGACAAGCTGGCCGCTGACCTGAAGAAGAAATACGAGAAGGGCTCGAGCATCCGCGCTCTCGCGGAGTCCACGGGTCGCTCGTACGGGTTCGTGCACCGGGTCCTCTCGGAGTCCGGCGTCCAGCTGCGCGGCCGTGGCGGTGCCACCAGGGTCAAGAAGAAGTAGTCACGAGGAAGTAGCGGACTGCTGCGCGGGGGGCGCAGTTCCCTTTCCAGGGACCGCTGTTTCACGGGTTTCCGCGGCGAGGAAGGCCAGCCTGGCACCGAGCAGGACCAGCGGATACACCAGGTAGCCGTACCGTGTCGCCGGAGTGAGCATGATCAGCGCGACCAGCCCGACGGCCATGCGCAGCAACGCGTCCGAACCGGTCGCGGGCGGGCGTCGCAGCAGCCAGACCAGGATCGCGACGGCCGCGATCCCGAGCAGGGCGAAGGAAACCGCCGTGCCCACCAGGCCGAGCGAGGCGATGAGGTGGCCGGGCAACGGGCTCGCCGCCGGTGACTTGATCACGCCGATTCCCATCGGGAACCGGAAGACGTGCTCGACGAACGCCTTGGGGTCCACCAGATAGACGGGTACGTGCAGGACGAGGGTCGTCACCACGAGTGCCGCGGCGAATCCGCCCAGTGCGCGAGGACCACGCCGCGTGATCAACAGGACACCCAGCACCACGATCGCCGGCGCGACGATGAGTTTCGCGCTGACCACCAGTGCCAGCACCAGACCCGACAGGACCGCGCGGCCCGTCGAGGCCAGTGCGAAGGACAACACCAGCAGTCCGACGATGGCCAGATCCGGGCCGGCGACCGCCCAGGTCAGCGCGGTCAGCGGGCAGGCGAGGGCGAGTTGTGCCGCGCTGACCGGGATTTTCGGCCACTTCAGCAGCCGCAGCGTCAGCAGTACACATGCGACGGCCGCCAGCGCGAACATCCAGCGCGCGTCGGTGAGGGCGTTCGCGACCGGTCCGCCGCCCAGCAAGGCGCGCGGCAGGCCGAAGACGGTCATCACGGGACCGTATGGCGTGTAATCGTTTACTTCCACCGCGCGACCGAGTGCGGTGACGTCGACGTACGGGGTTCCGTTCTCCAGAAGGAGTTTCGCCGAGCGTTCGATGACCCAGACCTCGGGCTGCGCGGCCCACGAGTTCGGCGTGACGAGCCAGTCCACTCCGGTCAGACGGCGAATGACGAGCATTCCCAACGGAAGGATCATGGCGAACAACCCGATGGCGCCGATACCCACCCACCGCGAGCCGAGCGCGCCGGGCAGCGCCTTGCCGCGCCGCGCGGCGATCGTCAGCCAGCCGGTGTGGACCACGGCGAGGCCGTAACCCGCGACGGCGAAGTTCGCCCACACGCGATAGCCGTAGAATTCCGCGACCGCCGTGTTCGCGACGGCGAAGATCAGGCAGCCCGTGTAGAAGACCAGGTCGATGGTCAGTCGTCGCCGGTCTGGGTCCTTGGTCACCGGCCCAGGCTACCGACGTGGCCACCTGCGCCGGAAAGAGGACGCGGAAACCGGGAAGCATCCGGTGTGCTCCGGTGTTGGTCATGCTTATATCCGGGAAAACTCTCGACTAATATCGAGGTTTTGGGGGCGAAGAGAGGGTTCTCATGGACAACACGTGGACGCTGATGAACTCGGCGATGAAGTCGGCCGACGTTCCGAAGGGGCTGCACAAGGGCACGCTCCGCCGCGTCGCACGGTTCGCCAGGCCGCACTGGCGGAGGTTGCTGATATTCCTGGTGCTCACCGTCGTCTCGGCGGTGCTGGCGGTGAGCACGCCGGTGCTGGCCGGGAAGGTGGTCGACGCGATCGTCGGCGGGCACGACGTCGCGCTGGTGGTGTGGCTGGCCGTGGTGATCGCGGCGCTGGCGCTGATCGACGCCGGGCTCGGCCTGGCCGAACGGGCGCAGTCGTCGAGGATCGGCGAGGGGATCATCCTCGACCTGCGGCTCGCGGTGTACCGCCACGTGCAGCGGATGCCGGTCGCGTTCTTCACGCGCACCCGCACCGGCGCGTTGGTGAGCAGGCTCAACAACGACGTCATCGGCGCGCAGCGCACGTTCACCGCCACGCTGTCGGGGCTCGTCACCAACGTGATCCAGCTGGCGCTGTCGCTGGTGGTCATGGTGACGCTGTCGTGGCAGGTCACCCTGCTGGCGCTGGTGCTGCTGCCGGTGTTCATCCTGCCGACGCGGCGGCTCGGGCGGCGGATGGCCGCGCTGCAGCGGGAGGCCGGCGGGCTCAACGCGTCGATGACCACGCAGATGACCGAACGGTTCTCCGCGCCGGGCGCGACGCTGGTGAAGCTGTTCGGAGACCCGGAGCGCGAGGCGGGCGAGTTCGGCGCGCGGGCGGGGCGGGTGCGCGACATCGGCGTCCGCACGGCGATGCTGACGCGCTGGTTCCTGACCAGCCTGACCACGGTCTCCGCGCTGGCACAGGCGCTGGTCTACGGGCTGGGCGGCTACCTGGCGCTGACCGGGGCGCTCGCGCCGGGCACCGTCGTGGCCTTGGCGTTGCTGCTGACCAGGCTGTACTCGCCGCTGACCGCGCTGGCGAACGTCCGGGTGGACGTGATGACCGCGCTGGTGTCGTTCGAGCGGGTCTTCGAGGTGCTCGACCTCAAGCCGATGATCGAGGAGAAGCCGGACGCGCGACGCGTTCCCGAAGGCCCGGTTTCGGTGGAGTTCTCCGATGTCCGGTTCGGCTACCCGGCGGCGGACCGGTACTCGCTGGCTTCGCTGGAGGACGTGTCCACTTTGGATCACCGGGGTGGTGAGGAGGTGTTGCACGGCATCAGCTTCCGCGCCGAACCCGGGCAGATGGTGGCACTGGTGGGATCGTCGGGCGCCGGCAAGTCGACGATCGCCTCACTGCTGCCGAGGCTGTACGACGTCGACGCCGGTTCGGTCCGTTTGTCCGATGTGGACGTTCGGGAGCTGAGTTTCGCCTCGCTGCGGGAAACCGTCGGCGTGGTGACCCAGGACGGGCACCTCTTCCACGACACCATCCGCGCGAACCTCGAGTACGCGCGACCCGGGGTCACCGACGACGAGATCTGGTCGGCGCTGGAGAAGGCGCGCCTTGCCGAGTTGATCCGCGAGCTGCCGGACGGGCTGGAGACCGTGGTGGGGGAGCGGGGGTACCGGCTTTCCGGTGGCGAACGGCAGCGGCTGACCATCGCCCGGCTCCTGCTGGCTCAGCCGAAGGTCGTCGTCCTCGACGAGGCGACCGCGCATCTGGACTCGCAGTCCGAAGCGGCCGTCGGCGAGGCGCTGACCGACGCGCTGGACGGGCGGACCGCGCTGGTCATCGCGCACCGGTTGTCGACGGTGCGGGCGGCGGACCAGATCCTGGTGATCGAGCACGGGGAGATCGTCGAGCGGGGGACGCACGAAGAGCTTCTCGCGCGCGAAGGTCGCTACGCGTCGCTGTACCTGACGCAGTTCTCGGAGGAGCCTGCGGCCGCGTGACCGGATGCCAGGAACGGTCCTTTCCTTGCAAATTTCGCAAGGAAAGGACCGTTCCTAGCACGCCCGGGTGGATGAGAGGCCCGGTCACGCGAGGGCGGGGGAGGCGAAGGTCGCGTTCACCAGCGCCATCTTCCGCGGATCGTCCCGCATCAGCGGCCCCATCCGGTTCATCGTGTAGCCGAAGGCGATCCCACTCTCGGGGTCGGCGCCGCCGGACGAGCCGCCGAGCCCGTCGTGCCCGAACGCGCGCGGGTTCGGGCCGAAGCCGCGTTCCTCGCTGCCGAGGTAGAACCCCAGCGCCAATTCGTTGCCCAGCCCACCGACGACGTCGGCCTCCCGGCCCTGCCCTTCGCGGGCCGTCGCGAGCGCCTCGGCCGAGAGCAGCCGCCCGGAGGCGACCGCGCCGTAGACGGTCGCGATGGCCCGGGCGGTGCCGTGTCCGTTCAAGGCGGGCAGGATCGCGCGCCGCCAGGCGGGATCGTTGGCGTCGCGGCCTTGGACGCGCGGGTTCGCCAGCGCCGCGAGGGCGACCGGACCGGCGTTGGCGAACGCCTGGGTCAGCGCGGTCTTCATCTCGTCGCTCAGCACGGGCTCGACGAGGGTGGAGCAGCGTGCCAGATCGTCGTCGGAATCCAGGCCGATCCGGAAGTCCGCGTCCAGCGGACCGGCGATGTGCTCGGCGAAGTACGCGCGGACGTCCTGTCCGCTCACCCGGCGGATCACCTCGCCGACGAGGAAACCGAACGACAACGCGTGGTAGCCGCTGGCCGTGCCCGGTTCGAAGAGCGGTGGCTGCGCGGCGAGCAGTCCGGTGATGTGGTCCCAGTCGTAGAGTTCCTCGACCTTGACCGGCCGCTCGACGCCGATCCCGGTCACCCCGGAGCGGTGCGAGAGCAGCCATCGCACGGGAATGTCCTGCTTGCCCGCGGCCGCGAACTCCGGCCAGTACTTCGCGACGGGCGCGTCGACGTCGAGCGCGCCGGTGTCGGCGAGGTGGTGCGCGCAGAGCGCGGTCATGCCCTTGGTGGTCGACCAGACGTTGGTGAGCGTGTCCGCGCGCCACGGCGTCGTCCGGTCCGGATCGGCCCAACCCGCCCAGAGATCGACCACGGCCTCGCCGTGCCGGGTCACCGAGAACGCGGCGCCGATCTCACCGTGTCCGGCGAAGTTCTCCTCGAAGGCGGCCCGGACGGGTTCGAAGCCCGCCGCGCAGTCGCCGTGGATCTCGGTCATGGCGCGGACCTCCCGTGGGGACACCGACCGGTCGGTATGTGACCGTAGAAGCGTCGCGGGGACGAGTCAAGAGGCCCGTCCCCGCGAATCGCTACCGCAGGGCCGGGACCCGCGCGCCGTACTTGGCCAGCAGCGCGGCGTTGGCCTCGTCGCCACCGTCCACGTTGGAGCTGCGCCACAGCGGGATGTCGACGCCCTGCGCCGCACCGAGGTCCACGACCTCGGCGAGTACGAGGTTCCAGAGGAACGCGTTGATCACTGTGGACAGTGGCGCGGTCCGCGGCGCCTCCGGCGGGTAGCTCGAGTCGCCGGGACGGACGTGCGAGTCGAGCACGATGTTCGCCTCTTCGATCAGCGTCGTGGCCGCGCGCTTGGGCGCCGCGGCCACGGAGGCGGCCGAACTCACCGCGATGACCGACGCCCCGCGCTTGCGCGCCCCGGCGGCCAGTTCGACCGGGTACGGGTTGACACCCGACGTCGAGAACACCACGAGCAGATCGTCCGGACCGGGGGCGCGCTCGGCGAGCACCTCTTCGGCGAGCCCGGAGCGGCGCTCGGTCTTGGTGCTGTGCTGCGCGCCGTGCAGCGGCAGCAGTTCGGGGTGGTAGACCGGGTAGACGCAGGCGAGCCCGCCGGCCCGGTAGAAGGTCTCGGCGACCGCGGCCAGCGAATGCCCGGCCCCGGCGGTGAACACCAGGGCGTCGGCCCGGATGACCCCCAGGATCAGCTCGGCCGACTTCCGGATCTGCTCCGCGTTACCCCGTTCGGCCTCCGCGAGCCGTTCGGCGACGTCTGCACAACGTTCGGTGGTGCTCACCACATCCGCCCTTCCGTCTGGAGATCAGCGACGAATGTATCGCGTGGACCAATCGCCGAAGTGGAATACATGGGGTCATGATCGAGGTTGACCCGATCACTGCGGCCGGGGTTTCGGAGACTGGAGGGTCCAGGGTGAGCGAGGCTGATCCCGCGGTGCGGACTTGGCGAGCACGCGGCCAGGTGAAAGCCGTGGTGCTGGTACTGCACGGCGGCGCGGAGCACAGTCATGCCCGCGTGGCGCCGTGGCGGCTGGCGTACCAGCGGATGGTGCCGCTGGCGAAGGACGTGCACCGGGCGGGCCGGGGGCACGGGGTCGAGGTGCGGCTGCTGCGCAACCGGATCTACGGCTGGAACGACCACGGCACCGACGCGCTCGCCGACGCGCGCTGGGCCTTGGCGCGGATCCGCGACGATCACCCCGGCGTGCCGGTGATCCTCGTCGGCCACTCGATGGGGGGACGGGTCGGCCTGCGCGTGGCCGACGATCCGGCCGTCATCGGGGTCTGCGCGCTGGCACCGTGGACACCGCCGGGTGAACCCATCGACGCCGTCGGCGGCCGCGCGGTGCTGATCGCGCACGGGACCAAGGACCGGATGACGGATCCGGTGGCATCACACGCTTTCGCCGAACGCGCCGAAAAGGTGACATCGCGGTCGGCGCGGTTTGAAATCGGTGGCGAGGGGCACGCGATGCTGCGAAGGTCTCGGGTCTGGAACCGTCTGGTACGGGCATTCGCGCTCGAGCTGATCGAAGCCGGGGGCACTGACGAAACGCTGAGCGGAGCCTGGGATCGGCCGAGCTCGGAGCGGCTGCGGATCCCGGTCTAGACCGGGCGGGAGGGAGTACCCATGTCCACGTCGAGCGTCGATCGGACGGCAGGTTCGGCCGGCCTTCCCGGTCCCGACGAAACCCGGTGGCCGGGATTGGCCACCCCACCGCATTCCCCGTTCCGGGCGCGGATCGCCGAACAGTTGTTCCGGCACGCGGTGCGCCCGCTGAACGTCCGCGTGCGCATGCCCGACGGCTCGCAGCTGGGCGCGGGCGGCCCGGACGCGCCCGAGATGCGGCTCAACCGCCCCGCCGCCTTCTTCCACCGCCTCGGTGTGGACGCGAAGATCGGCTTCGGCGAGGCGTACATGGTCGGTGACTGGACGAGCGACGCGCTCGCCGAGGTGCTGACCCCGTTCGCGGAGCGGATGGCGACGCTCATCCCGCCGTTGCTGCAGCGGTTCCGCCGGTTCGTCGACCGCGGTCACCCGGACGGCGAGGAGAACACCGTCGAGGGCGCGCGGGCGAACATCCATCGTCACTACGACCTGTCGAACGATCTGTTCGGCGCGTTCCTGGACCCGTCGATGATGTACTCGTCGGCGTTGTTCGGCCCGGACGACGACCTCACCGCCGCCCAGCACCGCAAGATCGACAGCGTCCTCGACTACGCCGGCGTCCGCGAAGGCAGCACGGTGCTCGAAATCGGCACCGGCTGGGGCGAACTCTCGATCCGGGCCGCCGCGCGCGGTGCCACGGTCACGTCGCTGACCATCTCCGAGGAGCAGGCGAAGCTGGCGACCGAACGCATCGCGGCGGCGGGGTTCGCCGACCGCGTCGACGTCCGGCTGTGCGACTACCGCGACTCCTCCGGTGAGTACGACGCGGTGGTGAGTGTCGAGATGATCGAAGCGGTCGGGGAGGCGTACTGGCCGACGTTCTTCGAGACCATCGGGAAGCGGCTGAAGCCGGGCGGCAGACTGGGGCTCCAGGCCATCACCATGGACCACGAGCGCATGCTCGCCGCGGCCCGTTCGTACACCTGGGTGCACAAGTACATCTTCCCCGGCGGGCTCATCCCGTCGACCACCTCCGTCGAACAGGGCCTGCTGGAGCACGCGCGGTTGCGGCTGGAGGGGGTGCGCGAGTTCGGTCACGACTACGCCCGCACGTTGCGGCTGTGGCGGGAGAGGTTCACTCAGCGGTGGGACGAGATCACCGAACTGGGCTTCGACGACGTCTTCAAACGGATGTGGGAGTTCTATCTGGCGTACTCCGAAGCGGGGTTCCGGTCGGGGTATCTCAAGGTCCACCAGTTCGGATTCGCCGAAACCGGACGGTGAGCACCACCCAACCGATGCGGGGTGCCGGACGTCCTTCACCTAGGGTCTGCGGTTGACTGGGCCCCACACGCGAGATCGGGACGGGTGATTCGGCATGACGTATGGAGGCGACGACCGAGGGCGACGGCTGCCGCCACAACGGCCGCCGTCCGGCCGCCCCCGGCGGCACCAGCCCGCGCAGATGATGCCGCTGCCGGGCCGGGGGAGCAGCCCGTACGACGAGCGGACGACGCCGATGGGGCACGGAGGCCAGGAGCGCCCCGCCGGCCCGCCTCCGCGCCGTCCAGGCCCGCCGCAGCCCCCTCCTGGGCGCCCGATGGACGACGCGCGGGCGCCGCGGCGGCGTAAGCGCTGGGGCTTCGGCAAGGTGCTGCTCACGTTGCTGACCGTGTTCGTGGTGTTCCTCGCCGGTGTGTGGGTGTACCTGGAGTTCTCGATCAACCGCGTCGACGCGCTGGCCGACTACTCCGGCCGCCCCGTCGCGGCCGAGGGCACCAACTGGCTGATCGTGGGCTCAGACAGCCGGGACGGGCTCACGCCCGAAGAGCAGGAGAAACTGGTCACCGGTGACTCCAAGGCCGCCGGTGGCGGCAAGCGGACCGACACCATCATGATCGCGCACGTCCCGTCCAACAGCGTCAAACCGACGCTGCTGAGCCTCCCGCGCGACTCGCAGGTGAGCATTCCGGGGCACGGCAAGAACAAGATCAACGCGGCGTTCTCGATCGGGGGCCCGACGCTGCTCGCGCAGACCGTCGAAGGCGCCACCGGCCTGCGCATCGACCACTACGCCGAGATCGGCTTCGGCGGCTTCGCGAAGATCGTCGACGCGATCGGCGGGGTGCACATGTGCGTCGAGAAGCCGATGGAAGACACCCTCACCAAGATCAAGATCCCCGCGGGCTGCCAGGACCTCCAGGGCCCGCAGGCGCTCGGGTTCGTCCGCATGCGGCACAGCGACGCGACCCCGCGTTCGGACCTCGACCGCGTCGCCAACCAGCGGAAGTTCATCGGCGCGCTGGTCAGCGAGATCGGCAGCCCCGGCACGCTGCTGAACCCGTTCACGCTGTTCCCGCTGCTGTCGACCGCGCCGGACGCGCTGACCATGGATTCGGGCGACCACGTGCACAACCTGGTCGGGCTGGCGCTGGCGATGCGCGGGATCTCGTCGGGCGGCGTCGTCACCACGACGGTGCCGGTGACCAACGGCTCGGCGGAGAACTGGGACAAGACGAAGTCGAAGCTGCTGTTCGACGCGTTGAAGAACGACACGGAGATCCCGGACAGCGCGATTCTGACCTGATCCTCGGGTCACTTCAGGCGCTATGAAAGGTCCTTTCCTTGCAAATTTTGCAAGGAAAGGACCTTTCATAGCGTTCGGGGGCCTCGTGCTCCGGGCACCCGCGAAACCCGTTCGGCGCCGAAAACCGGAGGCGCCCGGAGCCGAGGCGCGTCACCATGGGCGGATGGAAGCGCCCGCCGAAACCCTCGCCGACGAAGTCGTCACCCTGCGCCGCTGGAAGCCCGAGCAGCTCGAAACCCTCGCCGCCGTCGCGGGCGACTCCGCCGAGCACCTCGGCGCCTGGATGATCTGGGCCACCTACGGTTACGGCCGCCGTGAAGCCGCCGACTTCCTGGAGCGGTCCGCGAAGAACTGGGCCGACGGCAAGACCTACGACTTCGCGATCCTCGCGGGGGAGGATCTCGTCGGCGGCGCGGGCATGATCACGCATCCGGACCGGATCGAGATCGGCTACTGGCTCGGTAGGCACCACACCGGCCGCGGCTTCGTGACCAGGGCCGCGAAGCTGTTGGCCGACGAGGCCTTCCGGCTCGGCGCGCCGGAGGTCGAGATCCGGCACGACGAGAAGAACCTCGCGAGCGGCGCCGTACCCGCGCGGCTGGGGTTCACGATGGTCGGCGAGGAGCCCGCCGAACCGCCGCACGCCCCCGCCTGCGCGGGCGTCGACCGGTTCTGGCGGCTCAAGCGTCCTTAGTCTTGCGCTCGCGCAGGGCCGCGAGCGCCTTGTCGGCGTGCACGGTGAACTTCAGCTCGCTCTTGATCACTTCGAGCACCTTGCGGTCGGTGTCGATGACGAAGGTGTGCCGTTTGGCGTGCAGCGGGCTGAATTTGCGCCAGACGCCGAACTGTTTCGCCACCACACCGTCCACATCGGACAGCAGGGGATAGTCGAAGCCGTGTTTGGTGGAGAACTCCTGCTGTTTGGCGACGGCGTCCGGGCTGATGCCGACGCGATGCGCGCCCACTTCGGCGAATTCCGCGGCCAGGTCGCGGAAATGACAGCTCTCCGCGGTGCAGCCACTGGTCATCGCGGCGGGGTAGAAGAACAGCACCACCGGACCGGACGAGAGGAAGTCCGACAGCGTGCGGTCTTCGCCCTTGTCATCGGGCAGCGTGAAGTCCGGGGCGAGGTCACCTTGGTCCATGGAGCGATCCTGTCACGTCAGTGGGCGTGCCGTTCGATCAGCTCGTCGACCTCGTCCCCGGTCGCGGAATCCGCGATGAACGAACCCCGCGCCGCGAGGACGCCGTACCGCCGCAGCCGTTCGGCCTGTTCGTGGCTGTGGACGCCTTCCGCGCCGATGCGCAGTTTCAGCTCCTTGGCCCTGGCGACCAGCTGGCACAGATGGCGGACGTCGGCATCGTTCTCGCCGTCGGCCAGCGCGTCGACGACCGGGCCGGACAGGATCACATGGCGGACGGGCAGCCCGTGCCGCGGGATGAGCTCCAGATCGTCCGAACCGGAGATGGTCAGCACGAGCTGTGCGCCCAGATCGGCCAGTACGGCGAAGGAATCGAGCACCTCGCCGCTCGCGTCGAGCACGGAATCGCGGTCCGTGCACAGCCGCAGCGCCTGTGCGGGCAGGTTGTGCCGGTCGAGCTGTTCCTTGACCAGCAGGACCAGATCGGGCTCGATGGCCAGCCGGGTCGGCAGCCGCACGCAGACGTCGGGGGCGGCGTCGCCGAACCTGCTCCGCCATCGCGCGGTGGCGGCGAGCGATTCGGCCAGCAGCCACCGGCCGAGCGGGATGGTCATCCCGGTGATCTGTGCCAGCGGATAGAACTCGTCGGAGTCCAGTTCGCCCTTCTCCGGATGGCTCCAGCGCAGCCCGGCGTTGACGGCCGCCAGCTGGTCGGGATTCGCGAGCTTCACCGTCGGCTGATAGATCAGCGAGAATTCGCCGTTCTCCAATGCGCCCGCGATGACCGCGCCGAGCTGGTAGCGGCCACGGTCACGCGCGTCGAGCTCCGGGTCGAACAGCATCCACTGCGCCTTGCCCGCCTCCTTGGCGCGGTGCAGGGCGATTTCCGCGGCCCGCAACAGGTCTTCGGAGCCGCCGTCGGCGACCGGGCGGACGACGATACCCGCGCTCGCGCTGACCCCGATCCCGTGCCCGCCGAGGTAGATCGGTTCGGCGAGTTCTTCCAGCGCCTGCTCGACCAGGGCGATCACCTGCGGCGGCGTGAAATCGCCGCGCAGCAGGACGGCGAACCCGTCCCCGGACAACCGGGCGACGGCACCCTCGTGCCTGCCGGCGAACACGGACCTGAGCTTCGTCGCGACGCCGCGCAGCACCTGGTCACCGATGCCGGCGCCGAGCCCGTCGTTGATCACCTTGAAGCCGTCGATGTCGAGATAGACGAGGGCGACCTGCTCGCCGCCGGAACCGGCGAGCGCGGTTTCGAGGGCGTTGCCGAACGCGGTGGCGTTGGGCAGGCCGGTCAGCACGTCGTGCACGTTCTGGTGCCGCAGTTGTTCCTGCAGCAGGTGGATCTCGTTGGCGTCGGCGACCATCAGCACGGGATAGGTCGTACCGGGCCGGTCACCGGGGAGATCGGTCAGGGTCACGTCGCCCCAGAGCGGGCCTTCCTCGCTGTGGGTCAGCAGCAGGCGTTCCTGCTGGGTCGGCCGGCCGTGCGTCATGAGCTGCGCGAGCGCGTTCCGCAGGCGGGCGACGTCGTGTTCGGCGGAGCCGAGGTCGGGGATCTCCCGGCCGCGCAGTGAGGAGGGACGACAGCCGAGCAGACGGCCGAGCGCGGCGTTCGCCTCCACGATGGTGCCGTTGGCGTCGGCGAGGGCGATCCCGATGGGAGAGGCGGAGTAGAGCTTGGAGAAGCGCTGCAGAGCCGGCTGATGCTCGGGCTCGGCACGGACGGCGTCCTCGGCGACGCCGAGCAGGAACCGTTCGAGTTGCTCCTTGGGAAGCGATACTCCTTTAGTGTCAGCGAGCGTCTCGGCCCATCTCCGGGCCACGTCCACCAACCCTGGCGCGGAACCAGGTTCGGGCACACTTCACCTCTTCATGCGCGGTTGATGGCCAGCTCAGACCGGGTGTCCGAGCCCACGGACCCACACTAGGTATGAGCCGACCGGGTGTAGTGCCACGGCACCATGCGCGATCCGGGGTGTCTACCGGCTGAAAGGGTGATCGCTGCTACACGAGTGGTGACCGGAAGTTACCAAGAGTGCTCGATCGTGGGCATGGATTCACCGAGGCGTCAGGTGGACCGGCAGGCCGTCCGCCGGCACGGGCAGCGACACGTAATCCCAGCGCGCGGTGTAGCCCTCCGGGACCGACCATCGATACGCCCGCAGCATCTCGTGCAGCAGCGCCTTCACCTCGAACGTCCCGAAATGCAGGCCGATGCATTTGTGCGCCCCGCCGCCGAACGGCATCCACGCGTAGCGATGCGACTTGTCCTCGCGGCGATCCTCGCCGAAGCGGTCCGGGTCGAACCGCATCGGATCCGTCCAGTGCTCCGGCGAGAAATGGTTGACGGTCGGGGAAACCCCGACGAGTGTCCCTTCGGGAATGAAATGCCCGAGAACCTCGGTGTCCTTAACGGTTTTCCTGGTCAGGGAAGGAACCGGGGCCACCAGGCGCAGGGCTTCCTTGATCACCAGGTCCAGCGTCGTCAGGGTCTCCAGCGCTTCGATGTCGGGTACGTCGTCGCCGAGCGCGAGCGACTCCCGGCGCGCGCGTTCCTGCCACTCCGGGTGCTTGGCGAGGTGGTAGACGGCGGCGGCGCTGGTGATCGTCGATGTGTCGTGCGCGGCCATCATCAGGAAGATCATGTGGTTGACGACGTCGGCGTCGGTGAAGCGGTCGCCGTCCTCGGTGGTGGCGTGGCACAACGCGGTGAAGAGGTCGTCGCCGTCGCTCGCCCGTTTCGCGGGCAGGTTCGCCGAAAAGTAGCGTTCGAGGACCTTGCGGCCGTGCAATCCCGCCGCCCAGCGGCCGCCGGGAACGGGGAACCGCACGATGGCCGTGCCCGCGCGCACGGAATTCACGAACGCGCGGTTGATCGCGGCCGCGTCGTCGCCGGAACTCATGCCCATGAACACACGTGTCGCGACGTCGAGCGTGAGTTGCTTGAGGGACCAGTAGATCCGCGGGTTCGGCCGGTCGGCCCACGCGGCGATGCCGTCGCGCAGGGCCGGGCCCATCTGGTCGACGTAACCGGTGAGCCGCTGCCGGGTGAAGGCCGCCTGCATGATCCGGCGGTGCAGATGGTGCTCGCCGAAGTCGAGCAGCATCAGGCCGCGGTCGAAGAACTGCTCGATGAAGAACTTCCAGCCTTCCTGGGAGAAGGCCTTGTCCTTGTTCACCAACGCGATCTGGGTGGCCTCCGGCCCGGTGAGCGCGACGATGCGGCGCCCGAACGCGCCCATCCACGACACCGGTCCGTAGGTCTCGTAGCGTTTGAGGCCGAACTCGATGCCGAAACGCATGAAGTCCAGCGCGTGCCCGATGACCGGCGGGCCCTCGTCGCCGAGGACGGGTTTGAGACCAGGCGGGGCGGGCGCGAGTTCGCGGACCGGCCAGGTCGCGCCGAGCCAGCGCTGGTCGACCGAACGCGGCAGGGGGATCGAGGTGAGCGGCGGAACCCGCTCGCGCAGCGCCCCGGTGACCTTTTCGACGGCGTTCGCCATGGTGACCATCTCCCCGCTGAGACCGGTTACCGCTCCACCATCGCACCCTTATTGACGCCTTGACAATACCTCGATGGAAGTTCCGTGAAGGCCTCCTTGAGGGACCCAGGGTCCCTCAAGGAGGCCTTCACGGACCGATCAGGCCAGTTCGGAGCGGACCGTGTGGGCCGCCGCGACCAGGTTCCGCAGGGCCGGTTCGACCTCGGCGTAGCCGCGGGTCTTCAGGCCGCAGTCCGGGTTGACCCAGATCCGCTCGGCGGGCACGGCGCCGACGGCGGTCCGCAGCAGGCCGCTGACCTCCTCGACGCCCGGGACGCGCGGCGAGTGGATGTCGTAGACACCCGGCCCGACGCCGCGGCCGAAGCCCGCCGCGCCGAGATCGGTGACGACCTCCATCTTCGACCGCGCGGCCTCGATGCTGGTGACGTCGGCGTCGAGCGCGTCGATCGCCTTGACCACCTCACCGAACTCCGAATAGCACATATGCGTGTGGATCTGCGTGGCGTCGTCGATCCCGGAAGTCGCCAGCCGGAACGACGAAACCGCCCACGCGAAGTACGCCTCGTGCGCCGCCGCGCGCAGCGGGAGCAGCTCCCGCAACGCCGGCTCGTCCACCTGGATGACGCGGATGCCCGCCTCCTGCAGGTCGTGCACCTCGTCGCGGATGGCCAGCGCCACCTGACGGGCGGTCTCGCCCAGCGGCTGATCGTCGCGGACGAACGACCACGCCAGGATCGTCACCGGTCCGGTCAGCATGCCCTTGACGGGTTTGCCGGTCAGGCCTTGGGCGTAGCGCGCCCACTCGACGGTCATCGGCTCCGGACGCGAGACGTCGCCGTACAGGATCGGCGGCCGGACGCAGCGCGAACCGTAGGACTGCACCCAGCCGAAGTCGGTGGCCGCGAACCCGGCCAGCCGCTCGGCGAAGTACTGCACCATGTCGTTGCGCTCGGGCTCACCGTGCACCAGCACGTCGAGGCCGAGGTTCTCCTGCAGCCGGACGACACGCTCGATCTCCGCCTTCATCGCGGCTTCGTAGCCCGCGTCGTCCAGCGAACCCGCCTTGTGCGCGGCCCGCGCCTTGCGGACGTCGGTGGTCTGCGGGAACGAGCCGATCGTCGTGCTCGGCAACGGCGGCAGGTTCAACGCGGCCTGCTGAGCCGCCGCCCGCCGGGCATAGGGGGAGCGGACGGTGTCCTCCGGCCGCAGCGCCTCCAGCCGGGCGCGGACCCCGCTGTCGGCCAGATCGGCCGCCGTCGCGCGATCCGTGGCCGCGGCGCGGGCGGCGGAGAGGTCGACTTCCTCTTCTTTCAACGCGCGGCCGAGCAGAACGACCTCGTCGACCTTCTGCCTGGCGAAAGCGAGCCAGCCCTTCAGCCGCGGGTGAAGCCCGTCCTCCCGTTCGACGTCGTAGGGCACGTGAAGCAGCGAGCAGGACGTCGACACGCTGACCGACTTCGCAGTGCCCAGCAACGTCGCCGCCCGGCTGAGCGCGCGGGTCGGATCCGTGCGCCAGACGTTGCGCCCGTCCACGACACCGGCCAGAACCTCTTTGTCCCGCAAGGCGGGTTCGGCGGCGACGGCGTCCACAAAGGACTCATCGGACACGAGATCGACGGCGATCGCGTCGATCGGGGAGCGGGCGAGCACGCCGAGTCCGCGTCCGAGCCCGCCGAAGTACCCGGCGACCAGGATCTTCGGCCGCGCGGTCTCCTTCGCGAGCCGGTGGTAGGCGCGGATGAGCGCGTTGAGTTCCCGTTCGCTGCGATCCGCGGCGAAGGCGGGCTCGTCGAACTGGACCCACTCGACGCCTTCGTCGTGCAGACGGCGCAGTAGTTCGACGTAGCCGTCGAGAAGGTTGTCGAGCAGCTCCAGCGGACGGAAGCCCTCCGGAGCCGTCCCGGCCGGCTTCGCGAGCAGCAGGAACGTCACCGGGCCCACCAGCACCGGCCGGGTCTCGACGCCGATCGCGCGGGCTTCGCGGTACTCGTCCAGCGGTTTGGTGCCGGTGAGCGAGAACGTCGTTTCCGGACCGAGTTCGGGGACGATGTAGTGGTAGTTCGTGTCGAACCACTTCGTCATCTCCATCGCCGGCGCGTCCTGCACCCCGCGCGCGGCGGCGAAGTAGGTGTCGAGCGGCGAGAGGCCGAGCGTGGTGAAGCGCTCCGGCAGCGCTCCGAACAGCTCGGTGGTGTCGAGTACCTGGTCGTAATGGGAGAACGTGTTGGAGGGGACGGAATCCAGTCCCGCGTCCTTGAGTTCCCGCCAGGCGCGGGTGCGCAGTGCGCGGCCGGTGCCGAGCAGTTCGGCCTCGCCGATCCTGCCCGCCCAGTAGCGTTCGAGTGAACGCTTGAGTTCCCGGTCCGGTCCGATCCGGGGGTAGCCCAGCACTGTCGTGCCGATTTCGGTCACAGCTCTCTCCTCGCGAGCTTGTCGTCGGAGCCCGGAGCGCGCAGGAGTGACCGCCGTTCGGTCGTGCCCATCCCACGAGGCCCGGACTCACGCACGCCGTCGGCGCGCGTACCACGGGCAGGTCTTCGGACTCGTGGGCGACTCGCTCGCTCCTACCGGCCGTCGCTTCCCGGGGCGCCATGTCCCAGTGCTTTACCGTGTCTCGCACGGTGACGGCTTTCGTTCCCACATACCGCTGCGGGGCAGTCCCGGATTCGCACCGGGTTCCCTGTTACCTCGACCGGCCTGGGAGGCCGGGCGAACCAGTAGCACTCCGGAGCGTACCGCGAAGGAGAAGTACATGAAGGCCCCCTTCCTGTACCTAGGCGCAAGGAAGGGGGCCTTCATGTACTACGGACGGGCGATCAGTCCCAGTCGAGGGCGCCACCGGACTGGTACTCGATGACGCGGGTCTCGAAGAAGTTCTTCTCCTTCTTGAGGTCCATCGCCTCCGACATCCACGGGAACGGGTTCTCGGTCTCGCCGAAGATCGGCGCGAGGCCGATCTGCTGCGCCCGCCGGTCGGTGATGAAGTGCATGTACTGCTCGATCAGCTCGGCCGAGAGCCCGAGCATGCCGCGCGGCATGGTGTCGCGGGCGTAGGCGACCTCGAGTTCGCACGCCTCGGTCAGCATCGTCCGGATCTCCGCCTGGAACTCCTCGGTCCACAGGTGCGGGTTCTCGATCTTGATCTGGTTGATGCAGTCGATGCCGAAGTTCAGGTGGATCGACTCGTCGCGCAGGATGTACTGGTACTGCTCGGCGATACCGATCATCTTGTTCCGGCGGCCGAGCGAGAGGATCTGCGCGAAACCGGTGTAGAACCACATGCCCTCGAAGATCACGTAGAACGCGACGAGGTCACGCAGGAAGTTCTGGTCGGCTTCCGGGGTGCCGGTCTCGAAGTCCGGGTTCTCCAGGTTCTGCGTGTACTTCAGCGCCCACGCGTCCTTGTCCGAAATGGACGGGACCTCGCGGTACATGTTGAACAGCTCGCCCTCGACCAGGCCGAGGCTTTCGCAGATGTACTGGAAGGTGTGCGTGTGCACGGCCTCCTCGAACGCCTGGCGCAGCAGGTACTGGCGGCATTCGGGGTTGGTGATCTGCCGGTACACCGCGAGCACGATGTTGTTGGCCACCAGCGATTCCGCGGTGGCGAAGAAGCCGAGGTTGCGCTTGAGCATGGTGCGCTCGTCCTCAGTGAGGCCGTCGGGCGACTTCCACAGCGCGATGTCGGCCTGCATGGCGACCTCGGTCGGCATCCAGTGGTTGTTGCAGCCGGCGAGGTACTTCTCCCACGCCCAGGTGTACTTCATCGGCAGCAGCTGGTTGACGTCGGCGCGGGCGTTGATCATCCGCTTGTCGTCGACGTTGATGCGGGCGGCGCCGACTTCGATCTCACCGAGGCCCGTGGCGTCGGCGGAGGCGTCAAAGGTGGTCATGAAAGCTCACTTCACGAGTCGGGGGCCGTGAGTGGCGATTCGGGTCAGAACCCGAATCGCCACTCACGACGATGTCTTACTGGCAGGCTTCGCAGTCGGGGTCGTCGATCCGGCAGGCGGCGCCTTCGGTGGCGACGAAGTCGACGTCCGAGACCTTCGGCATCTCCTTCGGCTCCGGCTTGGCGGCCGGGGCAGGAGCGGTCACCGGCACGGCCGGAACCGCGGCGGAAGCCGACGGCGCGGGCGAAGCGGCGGGAGCCGGGGCGGCGGCGGGCTTCGGCGAAGCGGGTGCGGCGGGGGCCGGGGTGGCCGAGACCGCGTTCAGCTTGCCGTCGGTGCCGCGCAGGGTGCTCTTCTCCACGTGCGTCGCGGACCGGGCCCGCAGGTAGTACGTGGTCTTGAGGCCCTTGTGCCAGGCGTAGCGGTACAGCTCGTCGAGCTTGCGGCCGCTGGGCGCCGCGATGTACAGGTTCAGCGACTGGGCCTGGTCGATCCACTTCTGGCGCCGCGAACCGGCGTCCACCAGCCACTTGGACTCGATCTCGAACGCGGTCGCGTACAGCGCCTTCAGGTCGTCCGGCACGCGGTCGATCTGGCCGAGGCTGCCGTCGAAGTACTTCAGGTCCGAAACCATGACCTCGTCCCACAGCCCGCGCTCCTTGAGCGAGCGGACCAGGTGCGGGTTCACCACGGTGAAGTCGCCGGACATGTTCGACTTGACGAACAGGTTCTGGAACAGCGGCTCGATCGACTGCCCGACGCCGCAGATGTTGGAGATCGTCGCGGTCGGCGCGATCGCCATCACGTTGGAGTTGCGCATGCCGACGGTCTTGACCCGCTCACGCAGCGGCGCCCAGTCCAAAGTGGACGAGGTGTCGACGTCGAGCGCGTCGCCCTGTCGCGCGTCGATGAGCAGCTGCATCGAGTCGATCGGCAGGATTCCCTTGCTCCACAAGGAACCCTCGAACGTCTGGTACTGGCCGCGCTCCTCCGCGAGGTCGGTCGACGCCGAGATCGCGTAGTAGCTGATGTGCTCCATGCTCGTGTCCGCGAACTGCACGGCCTCGTTCGAGGACAGCGGGACACCGATCTCGAACAGCGCGTCCTGGAAGCCCATCAGGCCGAGGCCGATCGGGCGGTGACGCAGGTTGGAGCGGCGCGCCTCCGGGATCGTGTAGAAGTTGATGTCGATCACGTTGTCGAGCATGCGGACCGCGGTGCGCACGGTCTTCTCGAGGCGCTGGGTGTCCAGGCCCTCGGGGGTGACGTGCTTGAGCAGGTTCACCGAGCCGAGGTTGCAGACCGCGACCTCGTCGGTGGTGGTGTTCAGGGTGATCTCGGTGCACAGGTTGGACGAGTGCACGACACCCACGTGCTGCTGCGGCGAACGCAGGTTGCACGGGTCCTTGAAGGTGATCCACGGGTGGCCGGTCTCGAACAGCATGGTCAGCATGCGGCGCCACAGGTCGACCGCGCGGACCTTGCGGAACACCTTCAGCTCACCGCGTTCGGCGGCGGCCTCGTACTCGCGGTAGCGCTCGGCGAACGCGTTGCCGTAGAGGTCGTGCAGGTCCGGGGTCTCGTTCGGCGAGAACAGCGTCCACTGCGCGTCGGCCTCGACGCGGCGCAGGAACTCGTCCGGCACCCAGTTCGCGGTGTTCATGTCGTGCGTACGACGACGGTCGTCACCGGTGTTCTTGCGCAGGTCGAGGAATTCCTCGATGTCCACGTGCCAGGTCTCGAGGTACGCGCAGGCCGCGCCCTTGCGCTTGCCGCCCTGGTTCACCGCGACCGCGGTGTCGTTGGCGATCTTGAGGAACGGCACGACACCCTGCGACTGGCCGTTGGTGCCCTTGATGTGCGCGCCGAGGCCGCGGACCGGGGTCCAGTCGTTGCCGAGACCGCCCGAGTACTTCGCCAGCAGCGCGTTGTTCTTGTACGCCTGGAAGATCGAGTCCAGGTCGTCGTCGACCGTGGTCAGGAAGCAGGACGACAGCTGCGGACGCGTGGTGCCCGAGTTGAACAGCGTCGGGGTGGACGCCATGAAGTGGAACGTCGAGAGCAGCTCGTAGAACTCGATGGCACGAGCCTCACGGTCGTCCTCGCGGATCGCCAGGCCCATCGCGACGCGCATGAAGAACGCCTGCGGCAGCTCGAAGCGGACCCCGTCGTGGTGCTGGAAGTACCGGTCGTACAGGGTCTGCAGGCCGAGGAAGCCGAAGTCGAGGTCGCGCTCGGCGTGGATGGCCGCGGTGATCTTGTCCAGATCGAAGGTCTGCAGCTCGGCGTTGACGAGCTCAAGCTCGATGGCGCGCTTGAGGTAGTCCCGGAAGTACTGCGGGTACCGGGTGGTCATCTCGTCCTGGCTGGCCTGCTGCGGCACGCCCGCGAGGTAGCTGAGCGCTTCGCCGCGGAGCTTGTCCGCGAGTAGCCGGGCGCTGACGTAGGAGTAGTTCGGCTCCTGCTCGACGAGCACGCGCGCGGCCATGATCTGCGCGAGGGCGAGCTCGTCGGCGCTGATGCCGTCGTAGAGGTTGCGCTTGGCCTCGGCCAGCACCGGCTCCGCCGAGACGTCCTCGAGGCCGGCGACGGCCTCGCCGACGACGTGCGAGACGCGGGCCCAGTCGAGCGGGCGGAGCGAACCGTCGGCCGCCTTGACGCTGATGGCGACGTCGGACGACGCGGGCTTCTCGGCCTCGCGGGCCTTCGCGCGCTCCTCGCGGTACAGGACGTACGCGCGGGCGACCTTGTGGTGCTCGCCGCGCATGAGCGCGAGCTCGACGATGTCCTGGATCTGCTCGATGTGCAGCGCGGTCTCGGGACCGGCGTGGCGGAGCAGGGTGGTCTCGATCTGCTCGGTCAGTTCCTTGACCAGGTGGTGGATCCGCGACGAAGCGGCCGCGTCACCGCCCTCGACGGCGAGGAAGGCCTTGGTCACGGCGACCGAGATCTTGTTCGCGTCGAAGGGGGACACGCTGCCGTCCCGCCGGATGACTCGCACGGTCGCGGGCGTGGTGTCCGAGGACGAGGGCGGCCGCTGACCGGTTTCCACTGACATGCATGTCTCCAAAAGGGCGCGTTGAAGCACCACAAGGCCTCACAAGGCCGTGCGCTGCACGTTCACAAAGCTGTCCGACCACCGCTCCCGAGCGGTCTCCCCGTCGCTGGGCGGTGCCGGTTCCCAGAGACTACATGTAGGGGTCGGAGGCTGCACGTGCCCCAATGGGTGGCGTGTCGTCGGCTCACCCTGGCGGGTTAGACGATCACGCTGAGCGGCTGGTCAACCGCCGAAGACGATCTTGAAATCGCGCAGGCAGGCGTTCAGGACGGGCCGCTGACCGGCCAGGAAGCCGAACGGCCCGGACTCGTTGATCCGCCAGTCCGCGGCCGCCGGACAAGGCCTCGCCTTCGCCCGGACGGGGCTCCTTTTGAGACGGCCGTCCAGCATTTGGACGACGTCGAAGGCCGCGGGCATCCGTACCGGGAGGCTCGGGCGGGGAGTGAAGGCCGCCGTCGCGATCCAGTCTTCCTGGGTGGCCGCCGAGGCGGTGAAGGTCCGTCCGTGGGCGAAGTCGAGCGCGGCGAGATCCTTGGGGATGCCCCACAGTGCCCGCCCACCGGCGAGCGAGACCTCGCTGTCGACCCAGATGTCGGTGATGGAGCTGGAGAGGCGCTCGCCGCGGACCGCGACCGTCGCCAGCAGCTCGTGATACTGGAGCTGCCCGGGTTCCTGGTAGTCGATCCAGGCGGTGAACACCTGGGCGCGGCCGCCGACCACGATCGGCTCGACGCCGCCGGGCAGTGCGGGCAGTTCGCTCACCGGGACACGCCAGATCGACAGATATGCCTGACCGGCCAGGTTCCAGGGCTCCGGGGGATACGCGGTCACTTGTTCAGCCATGGCAGGTAGGCGGGCTGGTCGGTGTCGACGCGCATGGAGAACTCCGGTGGTCGTTTCTGCAGGAAGGACACGACGCCTTCGACCGCGTCCGGGCTGGAGCCCAGGCCGCCGATCAGCCGGGAGTCGAGCTCGTGCACGGGGAACGGCGATTCCGCGCTCGCCATCCGGTACAGCAGCTGGCGGGTCACGGCGACCGAGACCGGCGACGTGGTCGCGGCGATCTCACGAGCGAGTTCGCGTGCCTTGCCGAGTACTTCTTCGGGCTCGTGGACACTGTGGACCAGTCCGGCGGTTTTCGCCTCCTCGGCGCCGAAGACGCGGCCGCTGATCATCCAGTCGAGTGCCGTGCCCATCCCGACGAGCCGGGGGAGGAACCACGCGGACGCGCCTTCGGGGTAGATCCCGCGGCGGACGAACACGAAGCCGAACCGGGAGTCCGTGGACGCGAGGCGGTAGTCGCACGACAGGGTGATCGTGACGCCGCCGCCGACGGCCGCGCCACGCAGGGCGGCGATCACCGGCTTGTTCATCGTGAAGATCCGCTTCGAGCAGCGTCCCGCCGGCTCCTGCCACGCCGCGTCCGGCCCGGTCTCCGGATCGAAGTCGAAACCGCCCTGCGTGAGGTCGGCGCCCACCGAGAAGTCCTTGCCGTTGCCGGTCAGGATCACCACCCGGACGTCCTCGTCGCGGTCGGCGCGATCCATCGCGTCGCCGAGTTCGTCGGCCATGCGGATGGTGTAGCCGTTGCGGGCCTCGGGCCGGTTGAGCGTGACCGTCGCGATGCGGTCTTCGACCTCGTAGGTGATTTCGGCGTACGCGCTCATGACGTGAAAGTAAGCCAGTGTTGACAAGGTGTCAACAAGACTCAATCGACGTCGTCCAGATGGTCCGCGTAGTACTCGACCGCTCGCCGGTATCGCCGGACGCCGTCGTCCGCGCTGGTCGCCGCGAGCACCTTCAACAGGGTTCCCGCCGCCTCGCGCGCCTCGCCGGCGTTGTAGAGCGCCATCGCGAGGAACGTCCTCAGCGCCGCGTCGTCCGGGAACTCGCCGAGACCGCGCCGCAAGGTCGCGAGCGACTCCTCGTACCGGCCGAGGACGCGGTACGTGCTGCCGAGCCCGACGAACACGCCGTGCCGGTCCTCTGTGGACAGACCTTCGCCCGCGAGCGCCTGCTCGTAGAACGGGGCCGCTTCGGCTTCCAAACCGGCCGAATCGTGGGCCCACGCGGTTTGGTAGGCGATCACGGCGTCCCGTGGATTCCTCTCGGCCAGCTCGATCAGCCGCAGGCGCGCCTCGTCGGTGCCTTGCTCCCGCAACCGGACCGCCTCGTTCACGCGGCGGTTCCGTCGAACGGCGGGTAGGTCTCGGCGCCGACCCGCTCGGCCACGACGATGTACTCGGCCAGCGCGTCACGCGACCGGTTCAGCTTGGCCAGCTGCTCGTCCAGGCGACCGAGCCGCTCGCGCATCGCGGCCAGCAGCTCGGGACAGCCGATCAGCTCCGGTTCCTCGCCGATCGCGCAGGGGAGCAGGTACGCGATGTCCTCGGACGACAGGCCGGCGGCGAGCAGGTGGCGGATCTGCCTCACCCGCAGCAACGCCGTCTCGTCGTACTCGCGGTAGCCGTTCGTGCCGCGGCTCGCCTCCAAGAGGCCCTGCGCCTCGTAGTAGCGCAGCTGATGGGCGTTGACGCCCGTCCGGTGACTCAGTTCACCGATCTTCATCGCTTTCCCCACTTGACCTTCATACCGGTATCAACGTTGACGATCGTGCCATGACAGACAAAACGAACACCCCGATTTCGGTCGTCGGCCTCGGCCTGATGGGCACCGCGCTCGCCCGCGCGTTCCTGAAGGCCGGGCATCCCACGACCGTGTGGAACCGGACGGCCGCCAAGGCGGACGCGCTCGTGGCCGAAGGCGCGCGGCTCGCGCCCACGATCGGCGACGCGCTCGGCGGCGTGACGATCGTGTGCCTCACCGACTATTCCGCCGTGCGCGAACTGCTCGGCGACGCCGGTCTCGACGGCGCGACCCTGGTCAATCTCACCTCGGGCGACTCCGCGCAGGCGCGGGAAACCGCCGCCTGGGCCGAAAAACACGGCGCCCGCTACCTGGACGGCGCGATCATGGCCATCCCGTCGTCGATCGGGACCGACGAGGCGGTGATCCTGCTGAGCGGACCGCGGCCGGACTTCGACCTCGGCGCGCTCGGCACGGTCAGCCACTTGGGCGAGGACCCCGGCCTCGCGTCCCTGTACGACGTCGCCGGCCTGACGATGATGTGGAGCGTCCTCAACGCGTGGCTCCAGGGCACCGCGATGCTCAAGACGGCCGGTGTCGACGCCGCGACGTACGCGCCGTTCGCGCGGCAGATCGCCGCCGGGGTGGCGGACTGGCTGCCCGGCTACGCGGAGCAGATCGACAAGGGTTCCTTCCCCGCCGAGGTGTCGGCGTTGGAGACCGACGCGCGCGCGATGGCGCACATGGTCGAGGAGAGCGAGGCGCTGGGCGTGAACGCCGAGCTGCCGAAGCTGATCAAGGCGATGGCCGACCGCGCGATCGCCGCGGGGCACGGGGGTGAGCAGTATCCGGTGCTGATCCGGGAATTCGAGCGACCGGGGAGCTGAGCTGCCCCGCTGTCCGTGAAGGCCTCCTTGAGGGACCTCTGCTAACCATCGGTGTGTGGGTTGCCGAGGCGATGTCGCGCGGAGGTTGTGGGAGATGGGATTCAGTGTTCCCAATGTGGCATTGGGGACACTGAGCGTCTCCAATGCCACATTGGGGACACTGGGCTGCGATGAGGATCGGGTTCCCTCGATGCCCGACCGGCCTCGGAACGGTCGCCGGCCTGGTCCCCGCCGTCCGTGAAGGCCTCCTTGAGAGACCCAGAGTCCCTCAAGGAGGCCTTCACGGAACGTCGTCCGAGGAAAACAATCAGGCGCGCTTGATTTTTCCGCCACCGAGTGTCAGCCTGGGGGAGACGCGAGGAGGCGGGCATGGCTGACCTGGGCGTGATCCTTGGGGATCTCGCGGCGGAATCGCAGGCCATCGACGACGTGGTGGCGGATCTGCCCGCGTCGGACTGGGCGCGGCAGACCCCGGCCGAAGGCTGGACGATCGCCCATCAGATAGCCCATCTGGCCTGGACGGACAAGAAGGCGCTGATCGCGGCGCGCGGGTCCGAGGCCGAGTGGCAGGCCGAGATCGAAGGGCTGCTCGCGACGGGCGAGTCCTACGTCGACGACGGTGCCGCCGAGGGCGCGAAGACGCCGCCCCGCGAACTGCTGGAGGAGTGGCGCGCCGGTCGCGCGGAGCTCGCCGAAGCGCTCGCCGCGGTGCCCGACGGACAGAAGATTCCCTGGTACGGCCCGCCGATGAGTGCCGCCTCCATGGTGACCGCGCGCCTCATGGAGACCTGGGCGCACGGTCAGGACATCTTCGACGCGCTCGGCGTCGCGCGCGAGAACACCGCCCGGATCTGGCACATCGCCCGGTTCGGCACCCGCACGCGCGACTTCGCCTACAAGCTCAACGCGCTCGCCCCGCCCCACGAGGAATTCCGCGTCGAGCTGACCGCGCCCGACGGCACCACCTGGGCTTTCGGTCCCGAGGACGCCGGGCAGCGGCTCACCGGGAGCGCGGTCGACTTCTGCCTCGTGATCACCCAGCGCCGTCACCCCGCCGACACCGACCTGGTCGCCACCGGCAAGAACGTCGAGGAATGGCTCGGGATCGCACAGGCCTTCGCCGGGCCTCCCGGAGCCGGACGGAAGCCGGGGCAGTTCGCGTGACCCCGGCCCCGATCCGCATCGGCAACGCGTCCGGGTTCTACGGCGACCGGTTCTCCGCGGTCCACGAGATGCTCACCGGCGGCCCGCTCGACGTGCTGACCGGCGACTACCTGGCCGAGCTGACCATGCTCATCCTCGGCCGCGACCGGATGAAAGACCCGAACCGCGGTTACGCCAAGACGTTCCTGCGCCAGATGGAGCAGAATCTCGCTCTGGCCAAGGAAAAAGGCGTCAAGATCGTCGCGAACGCCGGCGGGCTCAACCCCGCCGGGCTGGCGGACGCGCTCCGCGAACTGGCCGCGAAGCTCGGCGTCGACGTCGCGATCGCGCACGTCGAGGGCGACGACCTCATCCAGCGCGCGGAGGAGCTCGGCTTCGGCAAGACCTTGACCGCCAACGCCTATCTCGGCGCGTGGGGGATCGCGGAATGCCTGAACGCGGGCGCCGACATCGTGGTGACCGGCCGCGTCACCGACGCTTCGGTGATCGTCGGCCCCGCCGCCGCGCACTTCGGCTGGGCGCGCGACGACTACGACGCCCTGGCGGGCGCGGTCGCGGCCGGACACGTGATCGAATGCGGGACGCAGGCTACCGGTGGCAACTACGCCTTCTTCACCGAGCACGAGATCGGCGTCCCGGGGTTCCCGATCGCCGAGATCTCCGCCGACGGCTCCAGCGTGATCACCAAACACCCCGGTACGGGCGGTGTCGTGAACGCCGGAACCGTTACGGCGCAACTGCTCTACGAGATCACCGGCGCCCGTTACGCCGGGCCGGACGTCACGACGCGGTTCGACACGCTGACCCTCACCGAGGACGGCCAGGACCGGGTCCGGATCAGCGGCGTCACGGGCGAGCCGCCGCCTCCGACACTCAAGGTCTGTCTGAACGGGCTCGGCGGTTTCCGCAACGAGACGACGTTCGTCCTCACCGGACTCGACATCGAGGCGAAAGCCGCTCTGGTCAAGGAACAACTCGAAGGCGCGCTCAAGGCGCGGCCGCCCGCCGACGTCCGGTGGACCCTGGCCCGCACCGACCGGCCCGACGCCGAAACCGAGCAGCAGGCGAGCGCGTTGCTGCACGTCGCGGTGAAGGACGCCGATCCGGAGGTCGCGGGGCGCGCGTTCAGCGGCGCGGCGATCGAGCTCGCGCTGGCGAGCTATCCCGGGTTCCACGTCACCGCGCCGCCCGCGGCCGCCTCGCCCTACGGCGTCTATCGTGCTGCTTTCGTCGACGCGAAAGAGGTGCCGCACGTCGCCGTCCTGCCGGACGGAACGCGCCGCGACATCGCGCCCGCCGCCGAGACCTTGCCTCTGTCCGAAGTGGACGAATCCGCTCTGCCCGCACCGTTCACGCAGGCCGAAGTCCGCAGGGTGCCGCTCGGCAAGGTGGTCGGCGCGCGCAGCGGCGACAAGGGCGGCAACGCGAACGTCGGCGTCTGGGCGCGTTCCGACGAGGCGTGGCGCTGGCTCGCGCACCGGCTGACCGTCACCGAGTTCAAACTGCTGCTCCCGGAGACCGCGGACCTCGAGGTCCGGCGGCATCTGCTGCCGAACCTGCGGGCGGTCAACTTCGTCGTCGAAGGCATCCTCGGCGAGGGCGTCGCGTCGCAGGCGCGGTTCGACCCGCAGGCGAAGGCGCTCGGGGAATGGCTGCGCTCCCGCGAGATCGACATCCCGGAGGCCCTCCTGTGACCGATCCCTTCGCCACGCCGGAACGCGCCGAACTGCGCAAGACCGTCCGGCGGTTCGCCGAAACCGAGATCCTGCCGTACCTCGACGAGTGGGAGCGCGAGGGCGAACTGCCCCGCGATCTGCACCGCAAGGCCGGGGAACTCGGCTTGCTCGGCGTCGGCTTCCCCGAGGAGGTCGGCGGTGGGGGCGGCGACTACCTCGATGCCGTCGTCATCGCCGAGGAACTGCACTACGCGGGCGGATCCGGTGGCCTCTTCGCCTCGCTGTTCACCTGCGGCATCGCCGTCCCGCATATCGCGGCGGCCGGGGATCCGGTGCAGATCGAGCGCTGGGTCCGGCCGACACTGGAAGGCGCCAAGATCGGCTCGCTCGCGGTCACCGAACCCGACGGCGGTTCCGACGTCGCCGGGATCCGCACGACGGCGGTACGCGAGGGCGACGAGTACGTCATCAACGGCGCCAAGACCTTCATCACCTCGGGCTGCCGCGCCGATTTCGTGACCACCGTGGTCCGCACCGGGGAAGCCGGCGCCCACGGGATCTCGCTCATCGTGGTCGAACGCGGCACGCCGGGTTTCACCGTCTCCCGCAAGCTGGAGAAGATGGGCTGGCTCTGCTCGGACACCGCCGAGCTGTCCTATGTGGACGTCCGCGTGCCGGCGGAGAACCTGATCGGCGCCGAGAACAGCGGCTTCGCGCAGGTCGCCACGCAGTTCGTCACCGAACGGGTCTCGCTGGCCGTGCAGGGCTACGCGCACGCGCAGCGGGCACTCGACCTGACCTTGGACTGGTGCCGCCTGCGCGAGACCTTCGGCCGTCCGCTGATCTCCCGTCAGCTGGTGCAGCACAAGCTCACCGAGATGGCCCGCAAGATCGACGTCGCCCGCACCTATACCCGCCAGGTCGCGCAGCGGCACGTCGCGGGCGAAGAGGTCATCGCCGAAGCCTGTTTCGCGAAGAACACCGCCGTCGAGACCGCCGAATGGGTGGTCAACGAGGCCGTGCAGCTGCACGGCGGACTCGGCTACATGCGGGAGTCCGAAGTGGAGCGTCACTACCGTGACGTGCGCATCCTCGGCATCGGCGGCGGGACCAACGAGATCCTCACCGGCTTGGCCGCGAAGCGATTGGGATACACCGCATGAGCACGATACGGTCCACTGTGGACACGCGGAGCGAGGAGTTCGCGGAGAATCGCGAATCCATGCTCGGCAAACTCGCCGAGATCGACGGCGAGCACGCCAAGGCGATCGCGGGTGGCGGTGAGAAGTACGTCTCCCGGCATCGCAAACGCGGCAAGCTGCTGGCCCGCGAGCGGATCGAGCTCCTCCTCGACGAGGACTCGCCGTTCCTGGAGCTTTCGCCGCTGGCGGCCTGGGGTTCGGACTACCAGGTCGGCGCCAGCGTGATCACCGGCATCGGCGTCGTCGAAGGCGTCGAGTGCATGATCTCCGCCAGCGACCCGACGGTCAAAGGCGGGGCGAGCAACCCGTGGACGGCCAAGAAGAGCTACCGCGCCGCGGACATCGCCGCACAGAACCGGCTGCCGGTGATCAACCTCGTCGAGTCCGGCGGGGCGGATCTGCCGACGCAGAAGGAGATCTTCATCCCCGGCGGCCGGATCTTCCGTGACCTCACGCGGTCCTCGGCGGCGAAGGTGCCCACGATCGCGCTGGTGTTCGGAAACTCGACCGCGGGTGGCGCGTACCTGCCCGGCATGTCGGACTACGTCGTGATGGTCAAGGAACGCGCGAAGGTGTTCCTCGGCGGCCCGCCGCTGGTCAAGATGGCGACCGGCGAGGAATCCGACGACGAATCGCTCGGCGGCGCCGAAATGCACGCCCGCACCTCGGGCCTCGCCGACTACCTCGCGGCGGACGAAGAGGACGCGATCCGGCTCGGGCGCAGTATCGTCAAACGGCTCAACTGGACCAAACAGGGCCCGACGCCGAAGCCGGACTACGCCGAGCCGCTGTACTCCGCCGAAGACCTGCTCGGCATCGTGCCCACCGATCTCAAGGTGCCGTTCGATCCGCGCGAGGTGATCGCCAGGGTCGCCGACGGTTCGGACTTCGACGAGTTCAAACCCCTGTACGGCAGCAGTCTCGCCACCGGCTGGGCGAGTATCCACGGTTACCCGGTCGGCATCCTCGCCAACGCCCAAGGTGTGCTGTTCGGCGAGGAGTCGCAGAAGGCCGCGCAGTTCATCCAGCTGGCCAACCAGATCGACACACCGCTGGTCTTCCTGCACAACACCACCGGCTACATGGTCGGCAAGGAGTACGAGCAGAGCGGCATCATCAAACACGGCGCGATGATGATCAACGCCGTGTCGAACTCGAAGGTGCCGCATCTTTCGGTGCTCATGGGCGCCTCGTACGGCGCCGGGCACTACGGGATGTGCGGCCGCGCCTACGATCCCCGGTTCCTATTCGCTTGGCCCAGTGCGAAATCCGCGGTCATGGGCCCGCAGCAGCTCGCGGGTGTGCTGTCCATCGTGGCCAGGGCCGCGGCCGCGTCGCGCGGGCAGGAGTACAACGAGGAGCACGACGCCGCCATGCGCGCCATGGTGGAAGGGCAGATCGAGGCCGAGTCGATGCCGATGTTCCTCTCCGGGATGCTTTACGACGACGGGATCATCGATCCCCGCGACACCCGCACGGTGCTCGGGCTCAGCCTGTCCGTGATCCACAATGGACCAGTGAAGGGCGCCGAAGGCTTCGGCGTCTTCCGTATGTGACGGGAGGCGGAGCAGACTGATGTCGCGGCAACCAAATTCACGTAAAGGCGCGCGCTCTGCCGAAGGCCCCGCTATCGGGGTGGCAGGGCGCTTGTCGACGAACCGCGCGGATTCTACGCGAAGTCGCGCCCTGGCGACCCGATCGCGGACGCGCGCAATCTCGCGTAAAGGACAGTGAGCGGCATGATCGAGAAACTTCTGGTCGCCAACCGCGGGGAGATCGCCCGCCGCGTGTTCCGCACCTGCCGCGACGCCGGGATCGGCACGGTCGCGGTGTTCTCCGACGCGGACGCCGACGCGCCGCACACCGCCGAGGCGGACGTCGCCGTCCGCCTGCCGGGCAACGCGCCCGCCGACACATACTTGCGGGCCGAGCTACTGATCAAGGCGGCCGTGGAGACCGGCGCCGACGCGATCCACCCCGGCTACGGGTTCCTGTCCGAGAACGCCGGGTTCGCGCGCGCCGTGCTCGACGCGGGACTCACCTGGGTCGGCCCGCCGCCGGAAGCCATCGAGAGCATGGGATCCAAGGTCGAGTCCAAGCGGATGATGGCCGAGGCCGGTGTCCCGATCCTGTCCGAATTGGACCCGGCCGAGGTCACCGAAGCCGACCTTCCGTTGCTGGTCAAGGCCTCCGCCGGAGGTGGTGGGCGCGGTATGCGTGTCGTGCGCACGCTCGGCGAACTCGCCGAGGCCGTCGAAGGCGCGAGCGCGGAGGCCGCGTCGGCGTTCGGCGACCCGACCGTGTTCTGCGAGCGGTACCTGGAGACAGGCAGGCATATCGAGGTGCAGGTGCTCGCCGACACCCACGGCACGGTGTGGGCGGTGGGGGAGCGCGAGTGCTCGATCCAACGCCGTCACCAGAAGGTCGTCGAAGAGGCGCCGTCGCCGTTCGTCGACGAGGCCATGCGGGAGGCGCTGTTCGACGCCGCCCGCAAGGCCGCGCAGGCGATCGACTACGTCGGCGCCGGGACGGTCGAGTTCCTCGCCGGACCGGACGGGCGCTTCTACTTCCTGGAGATGAACACTCGGCTCCAGGTCGAGCATCCGGTCACCGAGGCCACGACGGGGCTCGACCTCGTCTCGTTGCAGCTGCGGATCGCGGAGGGCGAGCACCTCCCGATCGACGAGCCCGAAACGCGGGGTCACGCCATCGAGGTCCGGCTCTACGCCGAAGACCCCGCCGCGGGCTGGCAGCCGCAGAGCGGCACCTTGCACCGTTTCGAGCTTCCCGCGGCACAGCGGGAATTCGAGGTCGGCCCGGGTGTCCGGCTCGACTCGGGTTTCGTCAGCGGCCAGACCGTGGGTGTGCACTACGACCCGATGCTCGCCAAGGTCATCGCGTACGCCCCGGATCGCCGGAGCGCGGCGCGGGCGCTGGCCGGAGCCTTGGCGGGCGCGGAGATCCACGGCGTGGTGACCAACCGCGACCTGCTGGTGAACGTGTTGCGCCACGAGGCTTTCCTCGCCGGAGAGACCGACACGGCGTTCTTCGACCGGCACGGTCTCGAAACCCTGGCGGCCCCACTGGCCACTGTGGACACCGTACGGATTTCCGCGCTGGCCGCGGCTTTGGCCGGTGCGGCCACGAATCGTTCGGAGGCCCGGGTTCAGCGCCGGCTGCCGAGCGGCTGGCGCAACGTCCGGTCCCAAGGGCAGCGCAAACGTTTTCGTCACGGCGACGACGAGATCGAGGTCGGCTACGGCCTCGGCCGGGACGGTCTGCGTGCCGACGGATTCGAAGGCGTCGAACTGGTTTCCGCCGAGCGCGGCGACGTGGTCCTGGAGATTTCCGGGGTACGGCGGAAGTTCGCCGTCGCCCGGTACGGCGACACGGTGTACGTCGATTCGCCGGACGGCTCCGTCGAACTGGGCGTGGTGCCGAGGTACACCGATCCCGACGCGGCGCTCGCCGCCGGTTC
Organism: Amycolatopsis japonica; assembly: GCF_000732925.1. Taxonomy (NCBI): domain Bacteria; kingdom Bacillati; phylum Actinomycetota; class Actinomycetes; order Pseudonocardiales; family Pseudonocardiaceae; genus Amycolatopsis; species Amycolatopsis japonica. The sequence goes on along the minus strand of NZ_CP008953.1, from coordinate 5,249,275 downwards.
GCTCGTGGCGCCGATGCCGGGCACGGTCGTCCGGCTCGCGGTCGAGGCGGGCGACACCGTGAAGACCGGCGATCCGTTGCTGTGGCTCGAAGCGATGAAGATGGAACACCGGATCGCGGCGCCCGCCGACGGCGTCGTGACCGAACTCCCGGTGGTGGTCGGACAACAGGTCGAAGTGGGCACGATCCTCGCGGTGGTAGGAGACGACGAATGAACGCGATGAACTTCACCGAGCCCGAGGAGCGCGTCGCGCTGCGGGCCGCGGTCGCCGAACTCGGCAAGAAGTACGGGTACGAGTACTACGCCAAGCAGGCGCGTGCCGGGCTCAAGACCGAGGAACTGTGGGCCGAAGCCGGACGGCTGGGCTACCTCGGCGTGAACCTGCCCGAGGAGTACGGCGGCGGGGGAGCGGGGATCGCGGATCTCGCCGCGGTGCTCGAAGAACTCGCCGCGGCAGGCTCCCCGCTGCTGCTCATGGTCGTCTCGCCGGCGATCTGCGGCACGGTCATCTCGCGTTTCGGCACCGACGAGCAGAAGAAGCGCTGGCTTCCGGGCATCGCCGACGGCAGCAGGCGGATGGTCTTCGCGATCACCGAACCGGACGCCGGGTCGAACTCGCACAAGATCACCACCACCGCGAAGCGGGACGCCGACGGTTGGGTCCTCAGTGGACGGAAGGTCTACATCTCCGGCGTCGACGAGGCGGACGCCGTCCTGGTCGTCGGCCGCACCGAGGACGCGAAGACCGGCAAGCTCAAGCCCGCGCTGTTCACCGTCCCGACCGACACGCCCGGCTTCGAGTACAAGCAGATCGACATGGACATCGTCTCGCCGGAGAAACAGTTCGGCCTGTTCCTCGACGACGTCCACCTGCCGGCCGACGCGCTGGTCGGCGAGGAGGACGCGGCGATCGCGCAGCTGTTCGCCGGGCTCAACCCCGAACGCATCATGGGCGCGTCGTTCTCGCTCGGCATCGCGCGCTACGCGCTGGGGAAGGCCGTCGGCTACGCCAACGAGCGCAAGGTGTGGGGCGCGCCGATCGGCACCCACCAGGGGCTCGCGCATCCGCTGGCCGAGATCAAGATCGAGCTGGAACTGGCCAAGCTCATGACGCAGAAGGCGGCGTCGCTCTACGACTCCGGCGACGACTTCGGCGCGGGCGAGTCGGCGAACATGGCGAAGTACGCGGCCGCCGAGGTCGCCATCCGCGCGGTCGACCAGGCCGTGCAGACCCACGGCGGCAACGGGCTGGCCAGCGAATACGGGCTGGGCACGCTGGTCACGGCCGTCCGCCTCGGCCGGATCGCGCCGGTGAGCCGCGAGATGGTGCTCAACTTCGTCGGCCAGCACAGCCTCGGCCTGCCCCGCTCCTACTGAGAGGTGGACGTATGAGCACGCTCCACGGCAAGACGATCATCATCTCCGGCGGCAGCCGCGGTATCGGCGAGGCCATCGCGGTCCGCGCCGCCCGCGACGGGGCGAACATCGCCCTGCTGGCCAAGACCGCCGAGCCGCATCCGAAGCTGCCGGGCACGCTCTACACCGCGGCCAAGGCGATCGAGGACGCCGGCGGGCAGGCGCTGCCGATCGTCGGCGACGTCCGCGACGACACGTCGGTCGAGGCCGCGATCGCGCGGACCGCGGAGCAGTTCGGCGGCATCGACATCGTGCTCAACAACGCGAGCGCGATCGACCTGACGCCGACCGAATCCGTCAGCATGAAACGCTACGACCTGATGCAGGACATCAACGCGCGCGGGTCGTTCCTGCTGTCGAAGCTCGCCATCCCGTATCTGAAGCTCGCGGAGAACGCGCACATCCTGACGCTGTCGCCGCCGATCAGCCTCGACGAGAAGTGGTTCCAGGCCGGGCATCTCGCGTACAGCATCGCGAAGTACTCGATGAGCCTGGTGACCGTCGGGCTCGCCGCGGAACTGCGGCCGTACGGCATCGCGGCGAACTCGCTGTGGCCGCGCACGACGATCGACACCGCGGCGATCCGCAACGTCGTCGGCGCGGAGCTGGCGGCCAAATCGCGGACGCCGGAGATCATGGCCGACGCCGCGCACGCGATCCTCACCAAACCGAGCACCGAGGCGACGGGGAATTTCTACCTCGACGACGAGGTGCTGGCCGCCGAGGGCGTCACCGACTTCGCGAAGTACCGCGTCGGCGGGCGGGAGGAAGACCTGCAGCTCGACTTCTGGGTCGAAAGCCGCACCCCGTGATCCGCGAACCACAGCAGGAGCGCAGCCGCACGACCCGGCGGCGGCTGGTCGAGGCCGCCGTCGAGACGATCGGGGAGCTGGGCTGGCACGGGACCACCGTCGCGGTCATCGCCGAACGCGCCGGGGTCTCGCGCGGCGCCGCCCAGCACCACTTCCCGACCAGGGAGGACCTGGTCGCCGCCGCGGTCGAGCACGTCGGCGAGATCCAGATCGTGGAACTGCGGGCCCGCGCGGCGGAACTGCCGTCGGGCCGGTCGCGGATCGAGCGGGCCGTCGACATGGTGCTCAACCTCTACAGCGGGCCGCTGTTCCGTGCCGCGCTCCACCTGTGGGTCGCGGCATCGACCGACGACTCGCTCCGGGCGACGCTGGTGCCGCTGGAGGCCAGGGTCGGCCGGGAAGCACACCGGGTGACCGTCGAGCTGCTCGGCGTCGACGAGTCCCACCAGGGCGTTCGCGAGCTGGTCCAGGCCACTCTCGATCTTGCCCGCGGCCTGGGCCTGGCGAACCTGCTGACCGACGACACGAAGCGGCGCAAGCAGATCGTCGCGCAGTGGGCGCGGGTCCTGGAACCGACCTTGGCGTCGGCGAAGATCTGACGGAACCGAAAAGTCACCACCGACGTCTGAGATCTTGTTAACACTGATGGAGCAGCGGCCGATAACACGGTGTAAGTGCTGCTGATTCAGGTGGCTGATCGAGAGAGGTCCAGTCCGGTGTCCGGTTCAGAGGTCGAACTGTCCCATCGCGCGATGGCGATGCTGCGAGCGGTCGCGGCGCGCCGTGCCCAGATGTCGTGCAGCTGCGAGCCGGATCTCTTCATCGACGGGTTCGCCTGCTGCGATCAGATGACCGCGCACGCGCTGGCCCACGGCGGGTACATCCGCCCCGCCGAGTCCTCCGGACCCTCCGCCGTCACCGGCCGGGTGCCCGCCGAGCTGACCGAGGCGGGCGAAGCCGCGATCGCGGTCACCGCCGCCGCCTGACCTTTCACCGCATCGTCTGTCCGCAGTGGACGACGACCGTTTACAAGCACCTCCCGCGTTCCTAGGATCCACCCCGGGATGAGGCCGTCGCCGGGCGACGGACCGGGTTGGGAGGTGCCGATGGCACGCACGGCTCGCCGCGATACCGGTGAGGACGCTCTGAACCCGCTGTGTCGAACTCGCCAGCGGGTTCATCAACGGACACTGAGCGAGTTGATGCGGGAAGCCGGCGCGGCACCCCGTCGCCGGGGACCGCGCGGGCCGAAGCACCGGGCTCCGGAAGCCGCTCCGGGCACCGGCAGGATCCGGTGGATCTCGGCGCTTTCGGCGGGCGGCGTGCTCGTCGGCGGGCTGCTGGCCGTCGTGCTCATTCCTTCCGACCCGGGCGGCGTCGTCCCCGGTACTCCGCTCCTGCCGCCGTCGCTGACCATCGCGCCGCAGGCGATCGACGTCCCGGCCTCCTCGCCCGTCCCGTCTGGACCCTCGGGCGGCAGCGTCGCACCCCCGCCGCCGATGACCGCGTCGATGCACGGCTCGGAGACGCCGTCCCCGACCCCCACGCCGGAACCCGAAGCGCGGCCGGATCCGCGCGCCGGTCACCACGACTTCGACCAGTACTACGACTGGTATTACGGCGGCGGTCATCAAGGCGGCCGCTGGCCGCAATGGGGCCGGTAGCGCCGATCGGGTGACCGGCGTCGTCGCTCACCGTCGACCGAGAATCACGATTCATCCCCGATTTCGTCCATTCGTGTCTGGTGTCATTTTTCCTGTGCCCCGTCTTCGGCCGGATACCTACGATGGTTCGCACTCTCCATTCCTCCCGGAGCACGGCTAGGGGCTGAACAGGAAAATGAGTGTGGACCGACATTCTCCCGCGGTGCAGTTCGCCCGGAGAATGCTGATCAACCGCGAGACGGGGAATCCGTCGCGCCCGCAGCCGGTGACGCTGCTGCTCGGACCGGTCGGTTCGGGGAAGACCACGGCACTGGAGGCGATCCGCCGCGACCTGGGCTGGGGTGTCGTCCACGCCGGATTCGATTTCGGTCAAGGCGGCAGGGCGGGCACGATCGACGTGCTCACGAAACTGGCCTATTCGTTTTCGAGGAAATGGCGAAATCGACCGAAACCGCAGTTCATTCGTTTCACGATTGCGCTGATCGCAGTCCAGGCGGAGCTTTCCGGTCGAAATCGCGACGACGACCTGGCGCAACTGAAGTCGCTGCTCGGCAGTCTCGACCGGATCATCTGGACACCGGCGATGGACAGCACGCTCGACACGCTGACCGAGACGGCGAAGGCGACCGGTCTCGTCGAGCCCCCGTACGCGGATCTGTTCCGCCAGACGTTCCCGCATCTGGTCCGGAACATCCGGCCCCGGCTCGGGAAGGCGCTGCGGTCGCTGGCGGACTTCCCCCACGCCGAGGGGAGATCCCCGTTCGACGCGCTGCTCGAACTCAACCGGCTCGCGCACGGCAGCGCCCGTGACGCCAAGGCGGTCACCGAGTGGCTGATGGCGGCGTTCCTCGGCGACGTCCGGGAGAACCATCCCCGGATGGCCAAGCCGGAGGAGAAGAGCCCCTGTACCTGCGACATCTCGCTGCAGCGCAGACACTGGCACAACTGGGTGGTGGTGCTCGACGACGTCGACCATCCCGGCGGGACCGAGTTCCTCGCCGATCTGATCGCGGCCAGGGAACGGCATGCCGTCCAGCATCCGAACGACCGCGAGGCACACGACGCGCTGCTGGTGATCGCCACCAGCGGGCGGTGGCACGACGACTGGGGCACCGCCTGGCTGGCGCCGTGGAAACCCGCGTCCGGCGCCCCGCCCGCCGTCCGGCCGATGGTGGACTGCGAGGAGGCTTCCTACGACGACTGGGCGAACCCGGCCAACGGCGCGCTCGACTCGGCCTATTACCCGGTCCGGATCTCGCCGCAGTCGATCGGGCGGATCGCGCGGATCCTCGATTCCGGCGCGCGGACACCGAAGGTCACGCTCGCGCACCGGGCGACCGGCGGGCTGCCGTCGGCGGTCGAGCAGCTCACCGGGCGGTTGCGGGGGAGCGACGCGCGCGAGGGCGATCGAGACCTGCTCACCACCGACCCGCGTGGCGAGCAGGATCCCTGCTACCGCAGGCTGACCGAGCTCGCCTTGACCGAACACCTCGACGACGTCCACGTCGACGACTTCGTGACCGCGGCCCCGTTCGCGACCGCGCCCTGGCTGATCCCGGACGCCGCGCAGAGCCGGATCGACCAGCCGCACGTCGGCCGGATCCTGACCGAACTGCGCACCTCGTTGTGGGTCAGGGCCAGGAACTCACCCGGTTCGACCGACGACCAGGCCGCCCTGCATCCGTGGATCGCGGCGAACCTGGTGTCCGCGCTGGCCCGGCGCGGTGACGGGGACGGGCCGACCTACACCGACCAGTTCAAGGCGCTGCGCGACGATCCGGACACCGCGCAGGATCCGGTGCGCCTGGCCTACTGCAATCTCGCGCTGGGCGACATCGGCGAAGTGGTCACGTTCTTCGAGCGCGAGTTCAACCGGATCCCGCACGCGGAGTGGATCGCGAAGCTCGAACTCGTGCTGAACGCGCCGGACGATCTGCCGCCCGAGCGGGATCACGCGGAACTGTACGAAGAACTCGTCAACCTCGACAACGCGCAATGCCCGGCCGGCCGGTCCGAGATCCGGAACAACGTCGCCCGGCTCATCGCGGCGGGCTGGCTGACCGCCAACCCCTTCGCGGTCCGCGGGCAGGCTCAGCACCAGGTGATCGCGAACGCCTTCGCCGCGCTGGCCACCACTTCGCACCAGCCCGACGTCGGCGCGCTCGTGTCGGCCAAGGAAGCCGCCCGTCGCGGCGAATTCCCCTGACCCGGAACGGAACTCCGTCATGTCCTGGCTCGATTCGTTGAGAACACGTATGTCCGCGGCCCGTGAACGCGCGGCGACGGGACCACCGGTGCGGCCGCGCGGCTGGGCGCACCGCCATCGGGTGCTGCTGATCGCGATCGTCGTCGTGCTGCTGGGTGCCGCGCTGGTGTCGATCAGCCCGTGGGAGTCCTGCGGTCCCGGCCTGCGCGCGGTGGACGCGGACGAGGAGTCGATCGGCACGTCGTACGTCTGTGTCGGGCTGAACCTCGACTCGGGCCCGATGCGGGAGGACGATCCGCTCGACCCGTTGGAGAAACTCATCAAGGGCCGCAACGAGATGGCGGGCGAGAACTTCAAGACCATCGTGGTGCTGGAGAACCTCGCGCCCGATCCGAAGGTCGACAGCCAGCCGTTCCCGTTCGTCCGGCGGGAGATCCAGGGCGCGATCACCGCCGCGTGGCCGAAGAACGGGCCGCCGGGGATCAAGCTCCTGCTGGCCAACTACGGGAGCAACGCCGAGCACTGGCAGGTCGTCGCCGACGAGATCGTCGCCGCGGCCGCCGCCCAGCGCATCGTGGCGGTCACCGACATCGGCATCAGCACGGAGAGCAGCCGGGCGCTGGTGGCCGAACTGTCCCGGCACGGGATCGCCACGATCGGCGCGACCGTCACCGCGGACAACATGAACACCGACCCGAAGGGCGTACGGATCGACAACTTCTTCCGCGTCGGCCCGACCAACACCGACGAGGCCCGCGCCGCGGCCGGATACATCGCCGCGCACGGTTTCAAGCGCGTGATGATGATCCAGGGCGTCAGCAAGGAGGACACCTACGCGACCACGCTCGCCGAAGCCTTCCAGAGCTCCTCGAAGGTCCCGGTGATCTTCACGAAGACTTATGACGTCAAACCGCTCACCGACACTTCGCGCGAGGCGTATCTGCGAGGGCTGTTCAGCAGGTGGCACAACGACATCTGCGGTGCGAGACCCGACCTGATCTACTTCGCCGGCCGTGGACTGGACCTCGGTGCCCTCGTGGCGTCGCTGGCGGGTGACGGCGCCTGTGAAGGACTCGACACGGTGACCGTGATGACCGGCGACGACGCGAGCACGCTCGCCGGGAAACCCTTGCAGCTGAACAAGGACATCAGCGTCCGGCTCCGCTACACGGCGCTCGCGTATCCCGACCAGTGGGATATGTTCACCGCCGATCCGGCGCATCCGACGTACAAGAAGAATTACGACAACTTCGTCGCCGAATTCACCGGTACCCACGGTTTTCCCCAGGCGGAACTGTGGGACGGTGCCGCGATGATCGAGCACGACGCGGTCGCGGCGGCCGTCGAAGCCGCGGTACAGAACGTGTCGTCGGATCCCGTTTCGGTGCCGAACGTGTTGCGCAGTATCGACTGCAACTCCCCGGTGCCCGGCGCGACCGGGTTCGTCGCGTTCGATCAGGCTACGGGGAACCAGCTCGACAAGGCGCTGCCGATCCTGTCGATCGATCCGGACGGTTCGGTGCATCCGGTCGATCTGGTGTGGTCACGGGGACGGCCGCTGAACACGAACGCGGACTGCGGTCGCTGAGGTTCTCGGCCTGAAAGCGTGAAGGCCTCCTTCCCTACCCTGAGAGTAGGGAAGGAGGCCTTCACGGACTGACACCGGTGGGGAACGGAAGTCAGCCGGTGTAACCCGCGACGATCTTGGTGTAGTCGTACTTGCCCTGCGAGATCCCCGCGCAGTTGTTGCAGTCGCGGTTGACCGCCCAGAACGACAGCCGGGCGAGATGTTTGCTCGCCGCGTAGTCGCGGATCGCGCGGAAGTCGGCGACGCTGACGGTTTCGCCCGCCACGTCGGTCTTCCCGTTCATCGACGAAAGCCCGCTGCGCCGGTAGGCCGCGTCGTCGCTCAGGCCGAAGGTGGACTTCACGACGTTCTTCAGCCCGTCCACGGCACTGCGGGTCTTGCCGGCCATGTCGCCGCCGCTGGAGAAGTCGAACGGCATGACCGACCACGCGTCGACCCCCGCGCCGAGCGCCTTCGACTGGTTGATCAGCCGCTTGCCGTGCGAGTTGGGGCCGCCCACCTCGGTCGGGATGGTGATGACCACGCGCAGGCCTGGGTTCTTCTGCTTCGTGATCTTGACGGCGTTCAGGATCCGGTCCTGGACGGTGTAGTTCTCGAACTCGTCGGTGTTCTCGATGTCGAGGTCGATCGCCTTGAGCTTGTAGGCGTCGATGACCTTCTGATACGCGCCGGCGAGTGCCGCGGCGGTGCCGCATTTCGGGCCGAGCTTCGTCCCGGACCAGCCACCGAACGACGGGATGACGTCGCCGCCCTTGGCCCGGATGTTGTTGATCAGCGTGGCGTCGGAGCCGGTGAGGGAACGGCTGCCGTCCCATTTCGGGTTGCAACCGCCGTCGGAGAGGACGAACGCGAGGGTGAAGGCCTTGACCCCGGTGGCGTTCATCGCGGCGATCGGGTCCGTCTGTCCCGACCACTGGTACAGATAAGGCGAGGCGAGCACCGGATCCGGGGCAGCCGAGGCGACGGGGGCGAGGCCGACGGTCGTGGCGAGAGCGGCGCCCGCGGCGGTGGCCAGTGTCGCCCAGCGTCGTAGCGATTTCATAGGTCCTCCAACTGGTACGCGCGCGGCGAGGCGCGCAGGTGTGGAGCACCTCCGTCTTGACGCGGCGTATCAACCGGGAGGTCACCGTGTGCTCACTCACAGTGGACTAGACCATTGAGGACTGTCAAGAATTCACCGGGAATCCCGGCGGAAACGACCGACCTTAGTAGGGGGGTGATGACCCGGAAAGCGGATCGACACCATCGCGATTACCGGCTAGTTTGCCGAAATGGTGGGGGACTCCCTGATGGCGACCGGAAGCCGCGGCCGGAGAGACCGGCTCGCCGCGCCGCGGCGGATACTGGGGTCCTGGAGCCTGTGGGAACTACCCAGGCGGGGCCTGATCGGGTACCTGCTCCTCGTCGACTTCGCCGCTTTCGCCGCCACCACCTACCTCTTCGTGTTGCGGCCGCCCGCGCCGTCGTCCTTGCTCCCGTTTTCGGCTCTGCTGGCGGGAATGATCCTCAGTGCGGAGCTTTCGCGGCCCGTCGAACGGTCCCGTGCCGACACCCGGCTCGGCGCCGGACTGGACGCGGCCTGGATCTTCGCGGGCGCTTTGCTGCTGCCGCCCGCGTTGGCCGCGGTGCTCGTCGCCGCTTCGGCGGGCTACCGCTGGTTCCGGATCCGGCGCGGGATTCCGCACCGCCAGGCGTTCGCGGCCTCCGCCACCATGCTTTCGGCGCTCGGTGCCTCGATCATCCCGGTCCTGCTCGGCGCGCCGCCGTTCGCCGACGCGGCAAGGGATTTCGAGAGTTTCGCCCTGGTTTTCGCCACCGGGCTGATTTTCCTGTCCGTCGACGCCGCTTTGGCCGCGCCTGCGGCCGAATTCGGGGCGGAACCGTCGGGGTTCGCCTTCGACGCGGCGATGGTCGCGTTCGGCTTGCTGCTCGCGTGGTCGGCGGCGGAATGGCCGTATGCCACCGTGGTACTCGCGGGGGCGCTCGTGGTACTTCACCGGGCCGGGACGATGCGCGCCCTGCGCGGCCACGCGGGTACGGATTCCGGCACCGGGCTGCTCACCGCGTCGTCCTGGTTGGACGGTGCGCGCACCCAGTTCGATCTGCTTCGGGGCCGTGGCGCGGATCTTTCGCTGCTGATGCTCGATCTCGACCACTTCGCCCGGCTCAACGACCGGCACGGCAGGCAAGTCGGGGACGACGTCCTCCGTGCCGTGGCGGACACTTTGCGTGCCGAGGTCCGCGCGGCGGACCTGGTCGGCCGGTTCGGCGGCGAGGAATTCGTCGTCTTGCTGCCCGGCACGAGCCGGTTCGACGCGCACGCGATCGCCGAACGCATCCGGCTGCGGATCTCCTCGACGTTCGTCTCACTGGGTGGGACGTTCGCCGGGGCGACGGTCTCGATCGGAGTGTCGTCGCATCCCGCCGGCGGTGAGACGCTCGACCGGCTCGTCGGCGCGGCGGATCAGGCGATGCGCGCGGCGAAGGGGGCCGGGCGCAACCGGACCGTCGTCTTCGAGGCCGAAAACTAGTCCGCGGTGTGGACGCCGATGTCCTCGAACCACAACTCCGGGTGATCCCGGATGAACTCGGTCATCAACGCGGTGCAGGCCGGATCGTCGAGCAGGGTGATCTCGACGCCGTTCTCCTCGAGCCAGCCGTGCCCGCCCTCGAACGTGGTGGCCTCGCCGATGATCACCCGGCCGATGCCGAACTGGCGCACCAGCCCGCTGCAGTACCAGCAGGGGGAGAGGGTGGTGACCATGATCGTGTCCCGGTAGTGCGGCCGCCTGCCCGCGTTCCGGAACGCGGAGGTCTCGGCGTGCATCGACGGGTCGCCGTCCTGGACCCGGCGGTTGTGGCCGCGGCCGAGCAGGGCGCCGGTGGTGTCGAAGAGGGCGGCGCCGATCGGGACCCCGCCCTCGGCCTTGCCGAGTTCGGCCTCTTCGCGGGCGACGGACAGCAGCTGCGCGGGATCGATCATCCGGTCACCTTACGGCTTGTGCCCACCACGCCACCGCGGCCAAGGGGCGGCTGTTGGGCGCGGCTTGATCGCACGCCCAGTCCGTGAAGGAGGCCTTCACGGACTCCCTAAGTACATGAAGGCCTCCTTCCTCGCGCTAGACGCAAGGAAGGGGGCCTTCATGTACCTCAGCTGCCCAACCCGAGCCGCGGGCCCAATGCGGACCGGATCTGTCCTGAATGTCTGCCAGACTCCCTCCCATGAAGCGAGCGAACCGATGACCACGGGCACGTCGGCACGGCTGCTGAGGCTCCTCTCCCTGCTGCAGGCGCGGCGCGACTGGCCGGGCGCCGATCTGGCCGACCGGCTGCAGGTGGACGTCCGCACGGTCCGGCGCGACGTCGAGCGGCTGCGGGAGCTGGGCTACCCGGTACACGCCACGCCCGGGGTCGCGGGCGGCTATCGGCTCGGCGCGGGGGCCGCGCTGCCGCCCCTGCTGCTGGACGACGACGAGGCGGTCGCGGTCGCCGTCGGGCTCCGGACGGCCGCGAACGGGACGGTGTCGGGGATCGAGGAGACCTCGGTACGCGCGCTCACGAAACTGGAGCAGGTGCTGCCCGCCCGGCTCCGGCACCGGGTGACCGCGCTGAACACCGCGATGATCCCGCTCGGCGGCGTCGTCCCGGTCATCGACGCGGCGGCGCTGACGGTCATCGCGTCCGCGTGCCGCGACCATCAGCGGCTCCGGTTCGGTTACCGCAGCCACAGCGGCGACGTCACCGAGCGCTACATCGAGCCGTTGCGCCTGGTGCACACCGGGCGCCGGTGGTACCTGGTCGCCTTCGATCTCGATCGGGACGACTGGCGGACCTTCCGGGTCGACCGGATCGACGGCGTCCCGGCGACCAGCTTCCGCTTCACGCCGAGGGAACCGCCCGCCGAGGACCTCGCTGCCTACGTCTCCCGCGGGATCACGTCGTCGCCGTATCCGCACCAGATGGTGCTGCGGGTCAGCGCCTCGGCGGAGGCGCTCGCCGAGTACGTGTCACCGACCGCCGGGACGATCGAAGCCATCGACGAGCGCACCTGCCGGGTCAGGGTCGGTTCCAACGACCTCTCCGTGATGCCCTACTACCTCGCCCACTGGGACGTGGACTTCGTCGTGGAGGAGGCGCCGGACGAGGTCAAGGAGCGGCTACGGCTGGTCGCCGACCGCTTCGCGCGCGCGGTCGTTTGAGTCCGAAGTGGACCGTGCGCGTTTGGCGAGCAGGCCGATCGAACCGAGCGAGATCAGGGCCAGCACGATGATGTAGAGCGAAACCGACATCGACGTGCCGGTGGATTCCAGCAGCAGCACCATGATGAACGGCGCGAGCCCGCCGCCGACGACCGCGCTGATCTGGTAGCCGAGCGAGGCGCCGGTGTAGCGCATCTCGGCGGTGAACAGTTCGGCGAACAGCGCGGCCTGCGGGCCGTACATGATGCCGAGGAACAGCGACCCGACGAACGAGGCGATCACGAACAGCGGTAGCGACGCCGTGTCGATCAGCAGGAACATCGGGATCGCCCAGAGCGCGACCCCCGCCGCGCCGAAGGTGTAGATCTTGAGCCTGCCGATCCGGTCGGACAGTTTCGCCGACAGCGGGATGATCGCCAGCTGCAGCGTGCTGATCAGCAGGGTCGCCACGAGCACGGTGGTTCGCGACATACCCAGATGGCGGGTGGCGTAGTCGAGGACGCCGTTCAGCAGGATGTAGAAGGTGGCGGTGTTGACCATGAACGAACCGCCGGCCAGCAGCACCGTTCCCTTGTGGTGACGCAGGACGTCACGCAGCGGCGACTTGGCCCGGCCGCGTTCCTCGGCGGCGAGTTTCGCTTCCGCGCGGCGGTATTCGGGCGTCTCGTCGATCTTGACGTGCATGTACCAGGCGAGCCCGAGCACGAGGACGCCGACCAGGAACGGGATCCGCCAGGCCCACACGAGGAAATCCGACGGCGGCGCCACCTGCGCGGCGACCAGGAACACCGTGTTCGCCAGCACGACCCCGATCGGGACGCCGAGCTGGACGAGACTGCCGTAGAGACCGCGTTTGCCGGGCGGCGCGTACTCGGTGGCGAGCAGCATCGCGCCACCCCACTGGGCGCCGACGGCGACCCCCTGCACGAGCCGGAGCAGCACCAGGAGGATCGGCGCGGCGATCCCGATCGAGTCGTAGGTCGGCAGCAGGCCGATCAGCGTGGTCGCCGCGCCCATCAGCGCGATCGCCAGCACCAGCACGGGTTTCCGGCCGCGTTTGTCGCCGAGGCTGCCGGCGATGATCCCGCCGAGCGGCCTGGCGAGGAAGCCGACCGCGAAGGTGGCGAACGAGGCGAGGACGCCGGCCGCCGCGTTGGTGGTGGGGAAGAAGGTCTTCCCGAACACCAGGGCGGCGGCGATCCCGAAGACGAAGTAGTCGTACCACTCGACGGATGAGGCGAGTGCCGCCGCGGTCGCGGCCCTCCTGCGCTGGGAGACGGTGATCGTCGGTTCGGCGGCGGTTCCGGGGGCGTTCGGTGCGGTGTCGGCCATCTGGATGCCCTTCGCTCGGCGCTGCTGCGGCGATGCAGTCCGGGCAAGTTAACAACCGCTTAGTATGTGGTCAACGTCTCAACGGGTAATTCTAGATACCGACCAGTTGGTATGTCACTCTGGTGGCGGTATCGCCGGGAAAGGCCGATCAGTACTGGTCAGGAGAGTTTCGTGCCGAGCATGCGCAGCACCAGCTCGCTGTACTCCTGGCCCAGCTTCTTGGGCGTCTGGCGGGCACGTTCGCTGTACCAGCGGGAGACGTCGACGCCGAGCGAGAGCACGGCACGGGCCGCGGTGTGCGGGTCGCCGACGGTGAACACGCCCGCCTGGGCGCCTTCGGTGACGACCTCGCGCACGACCTGCTCGATGCGGCGGCGCAGTTTCGCGACGATCTCGAACTCCTCGTCGGGCAGTGCCTGCAGTTCGTACTGCACCACGCGGGCCACGGTGTGCCTCCGCGCGTGCCAGGCCACGAAGTCCTCCACCAGCAGCCGGATCCGCTCGACCGGGTCGGTCTCCCGTGCCACGACGCTCTCGACGAGGGAGAGTGTCTGCTCGTGGCCGTACTTCGAGATCGCGAACAGCAGCGCGGCCTTGGACGGGAAGTGCACGTACAGTGCCGCGGGGCTCATTCCCGCCGCCGAGGCGATGTCCCTGGTGGTGGTCGCGTGATAGCCGCGCCGCGCGAAGGATTCGACCCCGGCCAGCATCAGGCGCCGTGCCGTCTCCGGCTGGACGTCGGGCCACAGTTCGGCCGACAGCGACATGGTCATCCGCAGATCCTCCCAGACGCTCGAACCGGAGTGTGGGCTTGACAGCGCCTCCGGACCTTCCCATTGTAAGTGAGCGCTCGCTTAGTGAATGCGCTCGCTAGTGAACACAGAGGAGATCGACAGAGTGAACCACTCCTTCAAGGATCGCGTCGCGATCGTCACCGGCGCCAGCCGGGGTATCGGCCTCGGGATCGCCAAGGACCTCGTCGAGCGCGGCGCGAAGGTGTGCATCACCGCGCGCAAGCCGGAGCCGCTGGCCGAGGCGGTCGCCGAACTGGGCGGCGAGGCGGTCGCCATCGCCGTTCCGGGCAAGGCCGACGACGACGCGCATCAGGAAGAGGCTGTCGCCAAGACCATCGAGGCCTTCGGACGGCTCGACATGCTGGTCAACAACACCGGTATCAACCCGGTGTTCGGGCCGACGCTGGACGTCGACCCCGCCGCCGCCGCGAAGATCTTCGCCGTCAACGTGCTCGCCCCGCTTTCGTGGACCCGCCGGGCGCGCGACGCGTGGATGGGGGAGCACGGCGGCGCGGTGGTGAACGTCGCGTCCATCGCCGGGCTCGGCGCGTCGCCCGGGATCGGGATGTACGGCGTCAGCAAGGCCGCGCTGATCCGGCTCACCAAGGAACTCGGTTTCGAACTGGGCCCGAAGATCCGCGTCAACGCCGTCGCGCCGGCCGTGGTCAAGACCAAGTTCGCGACCGCGCTGTACGAAGGCCGCGAAGAAGAGGTCTCGGAGCCGTACCCGATGAAGCGCCTCGGCGTGCCGGCGGACATCGCGAGCGCCGTGTCGTTCCTGCTTTCGGAAGAGGCGGGCTGGATCACCGGGCAGACGATGGTCCTCGACGGCGGCGTGACGCTGGCCGGTGGCCTGTGACCCCGTCCTTCACCGGATCCGGTGTCGTCGTCACCGGCGGGGGCGGCGGGATCGGTGCCGTCCTCGCCCGCCGGTTCGCCGCCGAGGGCGCGCGCGTGGTCGTCGGCGACCTGAACGGGGACGCCGCGGCCGAGGTCGCGAAGGAGATCGGCGGGACCGCCGTCGCCGGTGACGCCGCGAGCGAAGCGGGTGTCGCGTCGCTGATCGAGGCGGCCCGCGAAACCCTCGGCGAGATCGACGTCTTCTGTGCCAACGCGGGGATCGCGCCGATGGGCGGCGTGGACGCGCCCGAGGAGGACTGGGCGCGGATCTGGGACGTCAACGTCATGGCGCACGTGCGCGCCGCGCGGCTGCTGCTGCCGCCGTGGCTCGAACGCGGCCGCGGGCACTTCATCTCGACGGTGTCGGCCGCGGGATTGCTGACCAGCCTCGGTTCGGCGTCGTACTCGGTGACCAAACACGGCGCGCTCGCCTTCTCCGAATGGCTGTCGGCGACGTACCGGCACCGCGGGCTCACCGTGCAGGCCATCTGCCCGCAGGGCGTGCGGACGGCGATGCTGGAGAACACCGGCCCCGCGGGTGAACTGCTGATGGGCGCGTCGGCGATCCAGCCGGAACAGGTCGCGGACGCGTTGTTCGAGGCCATCGCCGCCGACCGTTTCCTGGTGCTGCCGCATCCCGAGGTCGCGGACTACTACGCCGCGCGGGCCACGCAGACCGACCGCTGGCTCGGCGGGATGAACAAGCTGCAGCGCAAGGTGGAGCAGGTCACCGGCGAATGATCTCCCGGGGCCGCGCACGGTTTCGCCCTGCGCGGTCCCTTCTGTTTCAGACGACTTCGTTCAGTTTCCCCGTCGCGACGTCGAACACGAAACCGCGGAGGGAATCCTTCTTGGGAATGAACGGGCTGTTCTTGATCCGCGCGATCGACTGACGGACGTCCGCGTCGACGTCGCCGAACGACTCGGCGGCCCAGGCCGGTTTGACGCCGACCTCCTCCTGAATGGATTTCTTGAAATCGTCGTCGGTGAAGGTGAGCATTCCGCAGTCGGTATGGTGGATGAGGATGATCTCCTCGGTGCCGAGCAGGCGCTGGCTGATCGCGAGGGAACGGATCTCGTCCTCGGTGACGACGCCGCCCGCGTTGCGGATGACGTGCGCTTCACCTTCCTGAAGGCCGAGAACACCGTAGACGTTGATGCGGGCGTCCATACAGGCGAGCACGGCCACGTGTTTGGCGGGCGGCAAGGGCAGTGGTCCGGAAAAGCGCGCGGCGTAACCGGCGTTGTTGGCCAGGAGTTCATCGGTGACCGACATGGTTGTCCCCTTCCGGCTGGAGTACGACCGAGTGGACCGCTCGGATGCACGCATGCGCAACCGCGCCCATGAACTGGGATCGGACCGGCTGATCCACCACGGCGTGTATCCACGCGGCGGTTGATCTTCGCCGCGGAATCGGCCACTGTGGGGTGGGGGTCCTGCTCGCGGTGAGGAAACACGATGAACAAGCGTTTCGTGGTCCGTGGGTTCGTGCTTGCCGCAGCCGTGGCGGGGTCGATGCTGACCGCGGGATCGGCGATGGCGAGCACCGCGGAACCGTGCGCGGCCGGGGCGTCGGGAGACGTCGCGGCGGCTTCCTGTACGCCGTATCGCAAGGTGAGTGAGGGCTGGAGCAGCAAAACCGCCTGCAACCGCGCCGGCAACGAGGGCGCGCAGGCGGGGCGCTGGACCGGCTGGAACTGCAACCAGGCGCTGCGCGGCTGGGAGCTGTGGGTGCGCACCTGCACCGCTTTGGCGGCGGAGAAGGACGCGGCGACCACGCGCGAAACCGTCTGATTCGCCCCTGTCGCCCCGGACGCGTGTCCGGGGCGACCTAAACTCCTTGGTACGGCGGGAAATCCGGCGGACGGCGTTCGTTCCAGCTCGCCAGGCCTTCGGGAAGTTCCGGGTGGCCGAAGGATTCGAGCATCAGGGCGGTGGCTTCGCGGGCGGAATCCTCCAGGGAGAGCCCGGCTTCGCGAAGGACCTGCCGTTTGATGAGCGCCATGGAGCGCGGCGCGCTGTAGGTCGCGAGCTCGGTGGCATAGGCCATCGCCCGCGCGGAAAGCTCTCCCGGCGGCACGACTTCCTGCACCAGGCCGTACTCGTACGCCTCGTCGGCGGTGAAGGTCCGCCCGGAGAACAGCAGATCGAGTGCCCGGCCGCGGCCGACGAGTTCGGGCAGCAGTTTCGCCACCCCGTATTCGGCGATGAGGCCCCGCCGCGCGAACGCGGTGGTGAACTTCGCGCCCGCCGCGGCGAACCGGACGTCGGCGGCGCAGGCGATCACGAAGCCGAGCCCGGCGCAGCCGCCGTTGATCGCCGCGACCACCGGCACGTCGGCATACGCGGCGGCGAGGACGTCGCGGAACCCTTCTCGTTCCGGCGTGCCCGTGCCGCTGATGGAGATGTTCTCCAGCAGTCCCAGGTCCGCGCCGGGGCAGAAGGAGCGGCCGCTGCCGGTGACGACGACGGCACGGACCCCGGGATCGGCCGACGCCTCGCCCAGCAGCCGGCCGTAGCGGATCTGCATCGGCTGGTCCATCGCGTTGCCGCGGCCGGGTTTGTCGAAGGTGATCGTGGCGACGGCGCCGTTCACGGCGTACCGGACCGTGTCCGCAGTGTCCACTTCGGACGGTGAGAGCTGATCGGTCACGTCGACCTCCTTGCGTCATCGACATACTAAGCGGATGCTTACGGGATCGTCGAGACTTGTCAGGGAGGAAACCTGCATGAGCCGGTACGAAGCGAAGCCATGGCTGGCCGCCTACGAAGATCGGATGAAGGCGGCGGAGACACCGAAAGCGACCACGGTCCTGGCGTCTTTCCGGCGGGCGGTCCAGCGCTCTCCGCAGGCCACGGCGATCGCCTACTTCGACGCCACGATGAGTTACCGCGAGGTCGACGAGCTCTCCGACGGCGTCGCGCGTCATCTGCTGGCCTCCGGTTTCGCGCCGGGCGACCGGCTCGCCCTCGTCCTGCAGAACATCCCGCAGTTCGTGCTGGCGTTGCTCGGCGCGTGGAAGGCGGGCGGGATCGTCGTCCCGGTCAACCCGATGTACCGCGAACGGGAACTCCAGCACGTCTTCGACGACGCGGGGGTGCGCGCGGTCGTCTGCTCGCAGAGCGGATGGAATCGCCGCATCCGCCCGCTCGTGCCCGGCAGCGGCGTGACCATCGCGCTGACCACCAGTGAACTCGACCTGCAGGGCCGCGACGATCCGCGCGTGTTCGGCAAGACCGTGCGGGAACCGACTCCCGGCGCCGCCGATCTGCTGACGGTGGCGCGGGCCGCGGCGGGGGATCCGCCAGCCGACCCCGGACTCGGCCTCGACGACGTCGCGCTGATCAGCTACACCTCGGGCACCAGCGGGACACCGAAGGGGGCGATGAACACCCACGGCAACCTCGGCGCGAACGCGGCCGTGCTCAGCACGTTCAGCGGTCTCGGCGAGGGCGCCACACTGTTCGGTCTCGCCCCGCTGTTCCACATCACCGGCATGGTCTGCGAAATCGCCTCCGCGATCGACATCGGCGGCACGCTCGCGCTCGCGTACCGGTTCGAGCCCGGCGTGGTGCTCGACGCCTTCCTGGAGCACAAGCCCGTGTACACGGTCGGCCCGTCCACGGCGTACATGGCGTTGATGGCGCACCCCGACGTGCGCCGCGAACACTTCGACTCCTTCGAGTTGCTGTACTCCGGTGGCGCCGCGCTGCCGCCCGCCGTGGTCGGCATGTTCCGGGAACGGTTCGGCCACTACATCCACAACGGCTACGGGCTCACCGAGACGACCGCGGGCTGCATCGTCGTGCCGAGCAGCCTCGAAGCGCCCATCGACGAAGCGTCCGGCACGATCTCGATCGGCCTGCCCGTCCCCGGGACCATCGTGCGCATCCTCGGTGAGAACGGTGAAGAACAGCCGTTCGGGACGGCGGGTGAGATCGTCGTCGAAGGCCCGATGGTGATCCCCGGCTATTGGAACCGGCCCGAGGCGACCGAAGCCGCGCTGCCCGGCGGCAGGCTTCTGACCGGCGACATCGGCTTCATGGAGCCGAGCGGCTGGGTCTACGTCGTCGACCGCAAGAAGGACATGATCAACGCCTCCGGGTTCAAGGTCTGGCCGCGTGAGGTCGAGGACGTCCTGTACACGCATCCGGCGGTGCGTGAAGCGGCCGTCGTCGGCGTTCCGGACGCGTACCGCGGCGAGACCGTGAAGGCCTACATCAGCCCGGCGCCGGGCACCACGCCCGACCCCCAGGACCTCGTCGCGTACTGCAAGGAACGCCTCGCCGCGTACAAGTACCCGCGGGTGATCGAGGTGCTCGACGAACTGCCGAAGACGGTGAGCGGCAAGATCCTCCGCCGCGAACTGCGGGAGAGGGGCTGAGCGGGATGGCGCAGGTCGAAACCGTCCGAGGCCCCGTCGACACCGGCGAGCTGGGCCGGGTGCTCATGCACGAGCACCTGTTCGTGCTCAGTCCCGAGTTCATGGCGAACCATCCCGAACACGACGGGTTCCGCGAAGACGAACACGTCGCCGACGCGATCCGGCGGCTCGACGAACTCAAGGCCGCCGGGATCGACACCATCGTCGACCCCACCGTGATCGGGCTCGGCCGCTACATCCCGCGCGTTCAGCGGGTCGCGGCCGAAACCGATCTCCGGATCATCGTCGCGACCGGGCTCTACACCTACAACGACGTCCCGCACTACCTGCACCATCGCGGACCGGGGCTCATCTTCGACGACGGCGAGGATCCGCTGGTCGGTCTCTTCACCGGCGACATCGTGGACGGAATCGCCGGCACTGGGGTGAAGGCGGCCCTGCTGAAATGCGCGACCGACGAACCCGGCGTCACCCCCGGCGTCGAACGCGTCCTGCGCGCGGTCGCGAAGGCGCACCGGGAGACCGGCGCGCCGATCATGACCCACACGCACGCGCCCACCCGGCGCGGCCTCGAACAGCAGGCCGTCTTCGCCTCCGAAGGCGTCGACTTGAGCAGGGTCCTCATCGGCCACAGCGGTGACACCACCGACCTCGACTACCTCACCGAGATCGCCGACAAGGGATCGCTGCTGGGGATGGACCGGTTCGGGCTCGACCCGTTGCTGTCGTTCGACGAACGGGTCGCCACGGTCGCGGCGCTGTGCGAGCGCGGTTACGCCGAAAGCATGGTGCTCTCCCATGACGCCTCCTGTTTCATCGACTGGTTCGAGCAGGACAAGATGGCCGCCGTGGCGCCCAACTGGCATTTCCTCCACATCACCCGTGACGTGCTGCCCGCATTGCGGGAGTCGGGGGTTTCCGAAAAGGACATAACGACGATGCTGGTCGACAATCCGCGGCGGTTCTTCGAGCACGGGGGCGCGTATTGACCCCCTGTCGTTCTGGGGGCCTGGGGCGGGGTGGTCGTGAGTGGCGATTCGGGTTAGCCACCGTCTAAGTCAACCAACAACAATGTACTCCGCTCGTCCCTTATGAGCCATAAGTGCGAGGAGTCGCCTGCCCCCGGTCGTGTCAGGGGGCGGGCGGCTCGACTCTGGCACTCATGCCTACCGCAGGTGGATCAACGCAGCTCATGGAGGCGACCTGCTACTCACCTTGGATTCCACATGTTCCCGACCTGGTGGAGTCGGAGCGGGGACTTTAACGGCGGCATGAACGTGGGATGCGGCTACTCCTGCGGGTTCTCGGCGGCTGCGTCGTTGTCCTCGATCGTCATCTCCAGAAGCCTGTTCAACACCGCTGCACGCTTCATGTCTCCGTTATTCACGGCGTCCAGCACGGCGGCGGCCGCCTGATCTTCTGCCTTGGTCGGTTTACGGTTGGTCATCCCTCGGTCTCTCGGTCGTGCTGGTGGGTCATCAGGGGCGGAGGCGGTGCCGTGCGCGGTCGGCGGCCAAGGGGTTATCCGATCCGGTTTTGGCGACCATCTCCGACGGGATCGGGTGGCCGGTGAACCGATGCCGCAGCATCGCGTCCACCGACTCCCGCACCTGATCAAACGACGGTTGCATGCGCGGGTTCACCACCACCGTCAGGTCACGGCGCGGGATGGTGATGAAAGCGACCGGCACGTCCTCCTGAACGCATGTCGCCTGAACGATCTCCTGCCACATCAGCGGATCGGGCCCGTTGCGGCCCCACTGGTGGTCGAACACCACCCAAAGCCCCTGCCGCAGCTTGCCGACCACTTCCCATGCCGACCCCGCCATATAAGGATTCGCTACCCGCTCCATCACCGGTGCTCCCTTGCCGTCTCGCGCGGGTCTAGCCGCGCAGGCCGTTCACGAACGCGGCGAACGTGCCCGTGGATACCGCCAGTACCGTCCGCGCCGCGTCCGGCACTCCGGCCTGCTTGGTGTCACGGATGCCGACGAACCCCGGCGCCGTGCCGATCTCCACGCATGCGTTCTCTTCCCAATGGGTCTTGTGTGCCTTCTTCCAGCCCGTGAACTTCATGCCCTGCTTCCTTCCGTGAGTCCTGCTTCGGTGTCGAACTCTCCATTGCGCACACCGTCGAGAAATGCGTCCCATTCCCGCGCGGTGAACACCAAAACCCTGCCTTTGTCGTTGCATAGCAGCGTGAACACACTGTCCCCATAGGACACGAATGCGTGCCGCAGGCGGTCACCCGGCGGGCCGGTCTCCGACCAACCCGCATCCGGGGACAACGCCAGTTCTGTCGTCTGTCGGACCAACTCGGCAAGCCCGCGCTGTGTCTCCAGATCAGTGACACTCATGTTGTTTGCTCCCTATCGTGATCTACTTGCCAAACGGTGCCAGCATTCGGAGCGCTGGCAGAGTCGTGGACAAGCACGAAACGCAACGTGTATCCGAGAGCGGCCGCATATGCACCTAGATGACGCACCAACGCGTCTGAGTAATAGTCGAAATTGGACTCCAGTCGGGAAACCGTAGCGCTTCCCATGCCCGACGCCGAACATATGTCACTTTGGGACAGGCCGCGCGCTGTCCGGACCGAATGCAGAACCTCCGCAACATTGGAAAGTTCTTTCAATGCGGCATATTCCGGCACGTTTGGGTTCATCGCTGGCCCCGTCCTCGCGTTCCGCGCAGCGCGTGCCGACCGGTGGATACGGGCGCGACCGCAGCGCTGCCCGCCGTCGCTGAATCTGTGGTGGCGTAGTCGTCCCCGGTCGCAGTCAACCCGGAACGGGGATGCGGAATATGAGACGGGACAGCCGGAGATTTCAATGCCGCCGCCATCCGGGCTAGTACACCGGGACGTGCATGGCGACGATGGCAGCGCCGGACTGACATTCGCTGTTCCATTGACTTCAAGGATGCTCGCGCCTCTATAAACAGGCGGCAACCTACACACACATTTCCCGGAGCGGCAGTCATTGGCGCAGAAACGAACAGCACTCCACACAAGCCCTGATATACACCCTGGGACGCCATTCCTGCCGCCAAGGCGTCGTCGGTCACCGCATGATCGATCACAGCATCGCTATCGGCTGTGATCCAAGTCAAGTGATGCCGCTCTGAGGTCGATTGAGTTCCTGTCGTCATTGCCGGTTCCTTCAGTATTTGTCGTATGGGCGCCATTGAATGCAGGTTGGCCGCAGTCTCGTATTTAGCCACTCGATTAACGCAGTGCGCGCATCGGCAATAGGAATTGCCGCCGAGCGGGGAAACACCGACCCCACTGACCCATTGAAGATGAGGTTTGATTCAGGAAGTGGACGCCTGGGATTGTATGAGTTCGCGATCGGCATTTGAGCATCGTCGTTGTCCATGTAGTTCAACGCGGCAAGACCAATGGACGGGCGAACGCTTACCCGAAATTGATGATTTGGAAACGGGCCATCCTTGCTGATGTAGAACTCAACTTCGCCGATCGAAAGGGTGGTTTCCGAATCGGTGTGGTCTATTGTCAAGATTTCTTCAACAAGTGCGGCCGATGCAGCCATTCCGCGCGCGACTCGGGCCACGCCGGAAGAAAGCGATGCCGTCACAATCATGCGTCCATGTCACCGTTCGGTCGGTTGAAGCCGGTCTCGGCCCCCTGTCGGAGTCTTGCTCGGCCTACGGTCACGGGGAGTGGCGCGGGGGTCTATATCTACTCGGGCATGCCACATGCTGGATCTGACATATCCGCAGGTGGGAGGTCAGATCAGGGGGCTGTGAGCTTCACTCGGTGGTGGCGGCCGATAGCGCTAGGTACGCTGGTCGGAGGCTGATCGGTACAGACCTCGGCAAGGGGGATCGCATGGGTACACCCGGTGGTTCACGGAACTGCCCGGAATGCGGGACCTTGCTCGCTGCCGACAATACGGCCCGAATGTGCAGCAAGTGCCTAAGAGAACAGCGTGACCAGCTGCGGACACCCCCTGCGCAGCTTCGGAATGAATTCTTCGAGACTGATGCTTTTCGCGCAGCCTTCGCGAGCCATCACATTGGGAAGGTCTTCAAGGCGTATCGGAACCACCCGCGCCACCTTCAACTGTTCGGGAAGGCACTCAATCAAGAGTTGCTGGGTCGCTGGTTGGGACTTACGCAAGCCCAAGTAAGCAAGCTTGAAAACGGAAAGCCGGAAGAAAACCTCGGAAATCTCCGGAACTATGCAAAGATTCTGCATCTGCCGCAGCATCTTCTTTGGTTCGATTTCCCAGGTGAAAGCCGATTGAGGATTCCGCGGACTGCCAATGCTGGCCATGAATCCAATAAGCTAATTGCGGCAGGGGAACGTGACGAACTTCTGGTGGTCAACACCGGAATGGATACACTTGAACTCTTGCGGCGCGTGCGCGCATCGGCAATCGACTCGTCAACCATTGACGCACTCAGTATCACTGTAGAGCAATTGTGTTGCGACTATCCGCATGCTGACGCTCGCACGCTGATGGTTGCCGGTAAAGAGTGGCTGGGCAAGATGACACAGTTGCTCGAAAATCGACTGACGCTGTCACAGCACCGCGACATACTCAGCAAGGCGGGAACACTGGCCTTGCTTGTCGGATGCCTGGAATACGACACAGGCGATGCTCGCGCAGCGGAAGCGACACGTCGCATGGCAATGGAACTAGGTAAGGAAGCCGGGGATCAAGGAATTGTAGGGTGGGCGCATGAAATGCTCGCATGGTTCCATCTGACGGCGGGAAATTACCGCGCCGTTATTCCGGCCGCTGAAGCGGGGGTTTTGGCGGCACCCTCCCACTCTGTCGCAGTGCAGTTGTACGGGCAGCAGGCGAAAGCGTACGCCCGTATGGGCAAGCCCGAGGAGGTTCGCCAAGCGCTGGACAACGGCAGCGCCCTCCTGGATCGGCTCCCCTTCCCGGATAGGCCGGATAACCACTTTGTTGTTGATCCTGACAAGTGGGACTTCTACGCAATGGATACCTATCGAATTGTCGGCGAAGACCAACTCGCACAGCGAAATGCCGAGGAAGTAATCCGACGCGGGGTCAATCCCGAGGGCGTTCCGCTTTCCCCGATGCGCATAGCCGAAGCTGAGCTAACCCTCGCCGTCATAGCCGCAAGGCGCGGCGACGTCGAACAGGCGGAGGAACTGGGCATGCGCGCGCTCCAGTCCGGCCGCCAGAGTCGCCCATCACTACTGATGGTCTCGACCGAACTTGAAGACGAGCTCACCACGTACGGCACCGACGCGGGGCGCGACTTCCGCGAGCTGCTGGCCGAGGTCAAGCGCAACCCTTGATCAACATCCTGGCTGAGAATATTTAGCCACGGCGGCATTCTTTCTCGGAATACCGCACTTCATTAAAGCACTCACCACCTGCGGCTATTCAAGCATGGAATAGTTTACTTCGGTGTTGACATAGTTGATTTGATGCTGCGGCGCCTTACTTGATGGCGACGGCTCGCAATTCCGCGAGTCGCAGCCAAGAGTAAGGATTCAACAATCATGAGTAACACAATCCAAAGTGCCGGTTCCCCGGCGCATGTTTCGATCCGTCAGGCCGCCTGGGCTCTCGGAGTTAGCGAGTCCAGGGTGTGCCACGCGGTCCGAGTTGGTGCCTTGCGTGCCGTTCGGCGTAGGTCCCGCCTTGTGGTTCCCACCGCCGAACTGCGGCGCGTGCTTGGCGGTGCGCGATGACTGACGACGAGTACGCGGAGTTGGCTGCTCAGCTTGACCGGTTGTCCGCTGTGCCGGATGACGTGTTGTCCGAAGTGGTGGCAAGGGACGGCCTGTGTTTGTGGGCGTTCGATCGGAGCGACTTTCCCGAGGGTGAGACGGACAGGGCGACGGCGGCACGGATGTGTGCCGGGTGCCCGGTGGTTGATGAGTGTCTGGAACTCGACTTGCGCACGGCCGGTGAGAACACGGTCGGGGTGTGGGGCGCGTTGCCGGATACCGATCGTCGGGCGTTGTTCCCGGTGTGGCTGCGTCGTCGGGGTGGTGAGGCACGATGACTGTCTCTCTGTCGACGACGCAGATTCTGGCCGGGGCTGGTGTCCTGGTGTTGCTGTTCACGGTCTGGCGGGCCAGTGCCCGCAAGGCTCGTGCGGCGGCTGACGCGGCACGGGCTAGTGCCCGGGTGGTGTCGCTGGCCGGGCGGGTGCTGTTCACGGGTGCCGCGTTCGTGGGGGTTCAGTGGCTGGTGATCACGCACCCGGGTAGTCCGCTGTTGCTTCTGGTGGTGCTGGCGGTGCCGGATCTGATCGCGGCGCATGTCCTGACTCGGGCGTTGACGGTGACCACGATGGACACCGGTACGACGCGGCGTCGGGGTGGTGGTCGCCGATGACCACGAACGCTGATCGGTTGGCGCGGGACGCGGCCGACGCTGCCGAGGTGCGGCGCTGGCAGTCCCACCCGGACGTGATCGCGTGGCGGGTGGAGCGTGTGCGCCGTCAGGTTGACCGGTTGTGCTGGGCGGGGATTGTGCTCGGGTTGGCGTTCACGACGGCGAACGTTCAGTGGTTCGCCGCCGCTGGTGCCGAGGTGGGTTCGCTGCCGTGGCTGACGGCGTGGCTGCTGGACCCGACGGTGTGTCTGGTCCTGCTGGCCATCCTGCGGGCGGAGCAGATCACCGCCCGGTACCAGGTCCACACGGGACGGTGGGTACGTGCGGCGAAGTGGCTGACGCTGGCCGCGACGTATGTCATGAACACGTGGTCATCGTGGGCGGCCGGTTCGCCTGCGGGGGTGGTGCTGCATTCGGTGCCTCCGGTGGTGGTGTTCGTGGCCGCCGAGGCGGTCACCGACCTGCGGGACAAGCTCACCGACGCGGTTCACGTCGCGGTCTCCACGTCCATGAACCGCACGGAGGTTCATGAACCGGCCGTGGCCGTACCGGCCACGGCCGTGACCGTGGCCGAGGTGGCGCGGCCGGTACGGCGGAAGCTGTTCGCCGACTATCTGGCCGACGCGCGGGCCGTGTGGTCGGCGGAGGTGGAGATCACTCCGGCATGGGTGCGGGAAGCCACCGGGTGTTCGCGTGGTCTGTCGTCCCGGCTGGCCGCCGCGCTGGCGGCCGAGGTGGCCGAGGGGGTGCGCCATGACCAGTGATCTGGAGCGTGCCGGGTCCCGCGACGTCGAACACGTCGGGCCGGTCCTTGACGGCGAGTTGGTGGATGACACGTTGCCGCAGCCACGTCGGCGGACGGTGCGGCGCCGTGTCGGCCGGTGGCTGCGTCGGGTGTGGCAGTCCGCGACGGTGGTGCGGGCGCGGTCGCTGGCCGCCTACCGCGTCCGGCAGGCTCCGCGCGATGTGGTGCGGCTGGTCTGGTTCGTGGCGCGCGGCATGTGGCGGTGGCTGCTGAAGTTCTGGCAGTGGGCCACGTATGCCGACCTGCGGGCGGACGCACGGCGCGCTCGGCTGGCAGGCGACGCCGAAGCACGCCGCGCCGCGCAAGAGTTGATCCGCTCCGACGCGACGGCACGATGGGCGAAAGTCGGGATCGCCGTTCGACGGTTCGTGATCACGGTGCGGGTGGCCGCGCCGGTGGTGGCGGTGTTGTGGGCGGTGGCCGCGTTCCTGGAACGGGCGGACATGTGGACGTGGCTGGCCGAGGTCTACACCGGACTCGACGCGGCATGGTCCGTGCTGGTGTTCCTCGGACCGGTGGTGTTGTGGGCGCTGCCGCTGGTGCTGGTGGTCGCGGCCGCGTTCGAGGGACGCGACCGGACCCCGGGCGCGGGGTGGCTCGTGCAGCCGGACCGGGACGACGCGGATTCGTGGATTGACGAACGGATGATCTCCCGCGCACTCGCTCACCTCGGTATCGCACCCTTGGACAAGTTCTACCGCGACGGCGGGGAACTCGTGTACACGGTGGCCGCCCGCAAGGACGGCGACGGCACCGCCGCACAGATCAGGCTGCCGATGGGTGTCACGGCCGACATGGTGGCCGCGCGCCGGTCGCGGCTGGCGGCGAACCTTGGGCGCGCGTCGCTGGAAACGTGGCCCACCAAGGGATCCGAGGACGGAATCCTAGATCTGTGGGTCGCGGACAAGGGCGTTCTCGGCGGCCGCGGCGCCGGCGACTGGCCCCTGGTCCACGATGGACAGGTCGACCTTTTCGAGGGTGTCCCGTTCGGACTCTCGCAACGCGGGCTGGTCATCAACGCGCCATTGCTCGGGGTCAACTGGCTGATCGGAGGCCGCCCAGGGCAAGGGAAATCGTCGGCGCTGCGCACGCTCATGCTCGGCGCGGCACTCGACCCGACGGCCGAGTTGTGGGTGTTCGTGATGGGCGAGTCTCCGGACTTCGCGCCGTTCGAACCCCGGTTGTCCCGCTACCGCATGGGAATGGACGACCATGTTGCCGAGGCGGCGACGCAAGCACTGGCGGACCTGCTGACCGAAATGGAGCGACGCGGCAAGACGCTCGGCGAACAACCCGGGCGGCCGCCGAAGGTGTCGCGCAAGCTCGCCGACAAACGCGCGTTGGGCTTGCACCCGCTGGTGTGTGCCATCGACGAGTGTCACGAACTGTTCCAACACCCCAAGTTCGGGAAGCGAGCGGCTGAGCTGGCGGTGCGGCTGATCAAACGCGGCCGCAAGTACGGCGTCGTGCTGCTGCTGGCCACGCAGTCGCCTACAAAGGACAGCATTCCCCGGGAGATCACGCGCAACATCTCCTGCGGCGTGGCGTTCTCCGTGGCCGACCAGGTAGCCAACGACGGGTTGTTGGGTTCCGGCCGGTACGCGGCCGGTGTCCGCGCGACCGAACTACGGATCAACACCGACCGGGGAACCTGTGTCGCCGTCGGCATCACCGACGAGACGTTCGAGTTGGTGCGCACGTTCTACGTGCCGTTCGAGGACGGGGCCGACGACGTGACACCGGTCATCGCCCGCGCCATGACGTCCATTGAGGACGCCGGGCGGGCGGTGGAGACAGCGGAGCGAATCGAGATTGAGGCGGCTCCGGTGGATCACCTCGCCGACATTGCGCACGTGCTCGGTGGTGAACAGCGGGTGCGGACACAGGTGGTGCTGGCTCGGTTGGTCGGGCACAACCCCGACGAGTACGAGAAGTGGACTGCTCGCGACCTGCGCGCCGCGCTTCGCGAACACGACGTCACTACCCGCAAATCGGACGGAGCGATGGTCGTCCGCGCCGACGACATCGCCGACGCACTCACCCGCCGCGCAGGCAACAGCAGGGCCGGAGACGGCAGGGAGGCAGACAGGGAGCCATCAGGGAGGCAGGGAGTTTTCCCTGACGACTCCCTGACCCAACCTCCCTGCGCTGACCAGGGGAAACGTGGATCAGGGAGTCCAGGGACCCACCACCCGGACAACCCCGAATCGGGCCGGAATCCGGGTGTTCCCGGGACCGGGGAGCGTCCCTCCCTCACCGCCCGCAGCACCGACGACGGGAGGTGACCGCCCTTGCCTGACCCGTCCCGTTCGACACGACCAGCAACCGCAGACACCCGCTCGAAAGGCAGCGACCATGACCACCACCACGCCGACGAACCCGAGGCCGGACACGGCACCGCAGACGGCCGACCGAACACACCGGACGGTGACCACGC
Organism: Amycolatopsis japonica; assembly: GCF_000732925.1. NCBI lineage: Bacteria > Bacillati > Actinomycetota > Actinomycetes > Pseudonocardiales > Pseudonocardiaceae > Amycolatopsis > Amycolatopsis japonica. The sequence goes on along the minus strand of NZ_CP008953.1, from coordinate 5,220,386 downwards.
CGACGGCCCGCAGGACGCGGACCAGCCGAATACTGACTCACCCCGGGACGGCGGGCAGGGCACCGCCTCACGGGCCGCTGAGAGGGGCGTAGACGGCTCCACGTCGCCGCTGGCGGGACGTCCTGACGTCGGGCGCGTGATGCTCAAGACCACGCCAGAGGGCGCGGCGTGGGTGCTGGTCGAAGGCTCCGACTTCGCGGAGCTGGCCGAGAGGATCAACGCGGTGTACGACGCCTTGACCCGCCGCCCCCGCTAAGCGCGCCCGTGTCCGTCCGCAGTACGTGACCAGGGCCGATGGTTAGCGTCATAGCCAGTTTGGAGCGCATCCCAAAGCAGACAGGTCTCACCCAATCGGGCCATTGAAGGCAGGAAACGACAGCGTATGGTGAGAGATGATCAAGATCATGGCCGACTTGGTGATGAGTTAACGTCACCACGGTCGGAAGTCTCGGGGTGGGTACGAATAAATTTCACATGAGGGGGAAATATGAAGTCATTTTTGCGGGCGTTCTCGGCTGTAGCTATTACGATAATTCTGGCTTTCTCGGGCGCAACTCACGCCTCTGCGACAGAAGCAGAAGTTGATTGCAATCCCTCCTTTGCCAGTGACTACGCGGGCCGTCACATCGGCAACGGTCGATACAACGTCAAAATCACCTACGTGGACGTCGCACGCTTCTTCGGCAGTCAAAGCGGCACGATCGACATCACCATGGCAGACGGAACCGTCCTTCAGGACTTCAATGGCTCACCCTCCGGAGGAACAATTCCGGTCGATTTCAATTACGACCAGCGCGGAGACTGGCAAGCGAATCTGTTCCATGCCAATGGTGGCGCTCTCTGCGCGCAACGGTTCAAAGTGCTCGCCGTGATCGAAGGGGAGTAGGCTAAGTGCAACGACACCGCCATGGCTACGGCGGTGTCGTTGCCGGTTTCTCCAGCGGCGACACCGAACGAACTAATGAGGGTGGCATGAGCAAGACCTACGACCTGCCAATGAAGCTTCATGGGATTCCCGATTGGCACGGAAGCGCATATCTGGAATTCTTTCAGGTGGACCCGCAGCAAGGTGTTGCCACCGAAGCTTGGCTTGGCCATGTCAGCGCCTCTCCCGAAAATCCGGAAAGATACGTCTCCGTTGGAACCTTTTGGGAGGAGCATCCGGCTTTCAGTGGCGGCACCGCTGTTCGACACATAGCAAATGAGGTGCTGCTAAAAGCAATAAACTTGTCACTACCGGCGGCGGACGTGCAGCGGATGGCGGACTTGCACGCGCGCATCGTTACCTATGCGGAGGACTCGGCGGGCCTGATAGACCAAGAATGGACGTCCGTCACCATCGACGTTAATGGCGTTCCCGAACCCGGAAAATACATAAAGTTCGGCGATATGATCGCCGGTTTTGTGCAGGCGTCCACATCGGCGACCCCTGTCGCGTTCTTAGCGCGTGGTGTCGAACCGGCAGAAATCGAACTAGCGACCGTCGCAGATGCCGCCGCCTACGGGTTCGACCTGTCCCAGGGTGTGTCACGCGACCAACTCCGGCCAACGCCGATGCCGTCTCCCTCGAACGACTTCCATCCGGACTTCGATCAAATCTTTTCATGAAAGCCTCTGCCCCAAAGGCTGCCGCTGAAAGGTCCGCTCAACGATCGGGAATCAGCAGCTCTGAGCGCGCCCGGGGGCGACGCCTTCTGGCGTCGCCCCCGGGCGTGTCGCCATAGGTGACGGAAGCGGGACCGACACCCTTTAACCGGGCCTAATCAAAGTAGGTCGGTTATCTCGATTAGCCCACCATTGCCGCCGATCCGGTCTTTGAATTTGACTAGCTCTGGCATGGCGTCCTGCCATCCTTCCGGCAGAAGCCACCCCATCACCAGTTTTCCATTGGTTCGTTTCTGTGCCGCGAATCCAAAACCCAAGTCAAGCCACCGGAGACGCCGTTCTTCCGGTGTCAGTGTTTCCAGTTCTTCCCGCCACGTCCGGTCCGTCGGCACCCACTGCACACCCCCGGGATCAATCGGCAACGCCCGAAGTGTGTCGATATCCTTCAGGATCTTGTTCCCGTCGTCCATGATCCGTTGGCGGTCACTCGCCGACACTGCCCGCGCCACTTTCGACATGAGCCGCGCGTGTTCCCGTTCCAGCTTCGCGATTTCGTTAGCGTGATTCGTCGGCGGCAACACGATCCGTTCGCGGACCGGGACCATGGAAAAGAGCAAGTAGAAAGACCTCTCGGCAAACGGTTCGACGTCTTCCGCACGGATGGACGGGCCATGCTTAGCCGTCGGACACTTCCAGTACCGGTACTCATAGCTGACCGTGCTTCCATCCGCTCGGGTCCGCGTGTCGCCCGCGATACGGTGCCACAAGGGCTCCCAGCACTCCGGGCACACCAAGACACCCGAGAACGGGTACGGCCGGTTGCTACCGCGTGCCTTCCGGCGCGATTTCTCGTCCAGCACGGCGGCTATCTCCGCCTGTTCGGCGGGCTCGAAAATGCCGAGTTCGACAAGCTCCGGATTCACCAGCAAAGCGGCGAGCGTGCCACCCTGCCATTGATAGCCCTTGAGTTCCACGGTGGCGGGGTCCTCTCCCCGCCGTTCCGCCGTCAACTGTGCTTGCCGGTCTCGCGGAGTGACGACTTTGTGGTCCGTCAGCCACTTGCACAGGTCGGTGAGCCCCTTCTTTTCCGCCCGCACCAGCGTGGAGAGGGAGTGCAGGATCTTGACCGCGTACGGGTCCAGCCCGAGAATCCAGCCGCCGCCGCCCGGCAATTCCACCGGCATCGTGCCGTACAGGTGACTCTCGCCACTCCACCGGCCCTGTTCCTTCAGGGATGCCTTCGCGGAGCGGAACCGCTCGCGCATCCGTTCACGCTCCATGCGGGCGAAAGCCGCAATCAGCGTGATCATGAATTCGGCCATGGAGTTGCTGGAGTCGATCCCTTCCGCGATGGCGATCAGACGCTTACCGCGTGCCCGCAGCCACTCAAGCAGGTTCAGGGCGTCCATGACGTTCCGGACCAGCCGGTCAAGCTTGGACACCACCAGCGTCTTCCACGGTCGCGGAGGCGCGTCGGACAGCCACTGCTTGAGCCCTGCCCGCTTGTACGGCTCCAGGTCACCGGACACGTGCAAGTCCTCGACAGTCTCCACCACCGGAATCCCGTAGGCAGACGTCCACCGGTGCGTGGTGTCGCGCTGGACCACGCTGGACGTGCTCTCATCCGTGTAGTGCGACTCACGGGAGTAGCAGACCGCCGCGTCGTCCACGGGGTCGAACGGGACGACGGGCGGTCGCTCACTGGTCTGCTTCTTGAACCTCCGCCGCTTCCTCGGTGCTGGTGCGCTCATGGCCGTATCCTCGCTGGTAGACGCTCTGCCGACTGTAGTCGGTTGCCCCAGTCGGTGCAGAACCCGAATCGCCACTCACGACCAACGCGAGATCGCCCTGACGTGATCGAAGCCGGGACTCGCGTGATCAGCGGCGGAACACCCCGAGTGCGCCTCCCAGCCGCGCGAATCACGCCTTCGCGCACGCCCTGTCGGTGTTTCCAAGTCCGTGAAGGCCTCCTTGAGGGACTCTGGGTCCCTCAAGGAGGCCTTCACGGACTTCGGATCGGGAGGTGCCGAGGACACGGGCGGCTCTGACCCGAATCGCGACTCACGAGACGCGCCCCACCACGCCACCGCTGCCCTCCGCTCGCAGCTGAAGTACGTGAAGGCCCCCTTCACTGAGCTAGACGCAGTGAAGGGGGCCTTCACGTACTTGGGAAGTGTGAAGGTCGAGTTGCCTCGGCTGAGCCGCGGGTGGCGTTCACGGACCTGCGCGGAGCCGGGACTCGCGTGATCGAGGCCGGAACTCGCGTGATCGGCGGCGGAACACCGAGTACGGCATCCAGTCACGCGAGTCACGTGCTTGATCACGCGAGTCACGTGCCTGATCACGCGGCCTCGAATCCCCTTTTCCAGTGCATCGACAAACCGGCCGGTATGCTGAGCGTCCGCACGAGAAGGAGCCGGTCATGACACGAGCGACCACCCGGAAGGCCGAGGCAGGCGGCGAAGACCAGGCCGCCGTCCCGCGCCGTCTGCTGTCGCACGCCACGAAGCTCTTCGCCAAGAAGGGTTTCGACCGCACCTCCGTGCAGGAGATCGTCGAGGCGGCCGGGGTCACCAAGGGCGCGATGTACCACTACTTCGGCTCCAAGGACGACCTCCTTTACGAGATCTACGCCCGGGTGCTGCGCTCGCAGACCGAGCAACTGGAAAAGGTGGCCTCGAGCGAGGCGCCGCTGCGGGAGCGGCTGCGTTCCGCCGCCTCGGACGTCATCGTCAGCACGATCGACAACCTCGACGACAACACGATCTTCATGCAGTCCATGCACCAGCTCAGCGTCGAGAAGCAGAAGGCCGTCCGCGCGGAACGCCGCAAGTACCACGAGCGGTTCCGCACGCTGATCGAGGAAGGCCAGGAGTCCGGCGAATTCCGCGGGGACAAACCGGCCGACGTGATCGTCGACTTCTTCTTCGGCTCGGTGCACCACCTCGGTTCGTGGTACCGGCGTGGCGGCGCGCTTTCGGCCCGCCAGATCGGCGACCACTTCGCCGACTTGCTGCTGGCCGCGCTGCGGCCGGAGTAGCGCTCAGCCCCCGGACATCAGCCGTTCGGCGAACCAGTCGTCGCGGCGTTCGAGCACCGTCCCCACCTCCCATTCGGCGGCGAGGGCGAGCAGATCCGTGGCCACGTCTTCGGCGGCTTCGGGCGGCCAGCCTTGGGCGGCCAGACTCGCTCGCAACGCGTCGGCGTAGTCGGAGAAGGTGAAATCGGGCAGATCCGCGACGAGCGCCGTCGTCGTCCCTCGGTGCGAGCTCAGCCCGCCGAACGCCCTCCCACAGCCGCAGCGGGAATCGGGCGAGCTCTCGCCGTCGCCGCAGGGCGGGGCGACCCAGAGCAGTTCGCCTTCCACGCAATGAGCGAAGTCGTTCTCCCGCGCGCCCTGGGTCTTCGCGGTGGCCACGAGCAGTTTCATGTCGTCTCCCTGTTCGATCGGATGTTCGAACAGGTTGTACCGGCGGGGTCCGACAGTTTCCGGGCGGACCCCGCCGAGCGGATCAGGCGGGCAGATCGATCAGCGGCGCGAGAGCCGCGCGATGCCGCCCAGGAGTGCCCAAGGCGATCTCGTCGCTCTTCGCGCGCTTCAGGTACAGGTGCGCGGGGTGCTCCCAGGTCATGCCGATCCCGCCGTGCAGCTGGATCGCCTCTTCGGCCGCGTGGACGGCGATGGGGGAGTTGCGGGCCTGCGCCACCGCGACGGCGATCGCGATGTCGTCACCGGAGGCCAGGCAGTCGGCGGCGTACCGCGCGGTCGCCCTGGCGTTGACGAGATCCGTGTACAGGTTCGCCAGCCGGTGCTTCAGCGACTGGAAGGACCCGACCTGACGGGCGAACTGGTAGCGCTCCTTGAGATAGCGCACCGTTTCGGTCAGCGCCCACTCGGCGATCCCGAGCTGTTCCGAGGCGAGCAGTCCCGCCGCGGTGACGAGTGCCGTGTCGAGCGCGGACGCCGCCGTCGAGGCGTCGGCCACGCGTTTCGCGGCCGCGTTCTCCAAGGTCACGTCGGCGATGCGCCGGGTGAGGTCGAGGGAGATCGCCTCGGTGACCGTCACCCCCGCCGACGCCGCGTCGACCGTGTACAGGCCGGGGCCGTCAGGGCCCACCGCTGGGACGACGAGCAGTTCGGCCACCGAAGCGTCGACGACGCTGCGGACCCGGCCAGTGAGCGTGCCGTCGGCCGCCGCGGTGACCGCCGAGGGGAACTCGGCGCCGGGCGCGGTCGACAGCGGCACGGCCAGCGCGCCGATGAGCGTGCCCGCGGCCAGTTTCCCGAGCCGTTCGGCCACTTCTGCCTGCGCCGTGTCGGTCGCCAGCAGGGCCGACGTCGCCAGGACGGCGCTGCCGAGATAGGGGACCGGGGCGACGCTGCGCCCGAGTTCCTCCATCACGACGGCGACTTCCCGCGCCGACGCGCCGTGTCCGCCCAGCGCCTCCGGGACGGCGAGACCCGCCGCGCCGAGGTCGGCGGCGAGCGTGCGCCACAGGTTCAGGTCGTACGGTTCCGCCGTCTCGGTCCTGGTGATCAGGGCCGCCGGTTCCGCGCGGTCCTTGAACAGGTCGCGGACGCTCGCGCGAAGGTCCTCTTCGACCTCGGAGTACAGCAGGTCGCTCATCGGGGCAGGTCCTTCCAGGCGACGTCCTTGTCGATCCGCGGCTCGGACGGCAGCCCCAGCACGCGCTCGGCGATGATGTTGCGCAGGACCTCCGAGGTGCCGCCCTCGATGGAGTTCCCCTTCGCGCGCAGATAGCGATAGCCGGCTTCGCGGCCGAGGAAGTTCACGCCGTCGGGACGGCGCATCGTCCAGTCGTCGTAGCGCAGACCCTCGTCGCCGAGCAGTTCGATCTCCAGCCCGGACGCGGCCTGGTTCAGCTCGGAGAAAGCGACCTTGACCGCCGAACCCTCCGGCCCCGGCGCGCCCGCGGCGAGCTGCTGCCGCAACCGCGAGCTCACCAGGCGCAGGCTTTCGCCTTCCACCCACAGCTTCAACAGCCTGTCGTGCAGTTCGGACGTCCGCAGCTCCGGGCGCTCCCGCCAGACTTCCGTGACGACGCCGACCATGCCGCCGTCACGCGGGAACTCGGTCCCGCCGATCGCGACCCGTTCGTTCATCAGCGTGGTCTGCGCGACCTTCCAGCCCTCACCGACCGCGCCGAGGCGGTGCGCGTCGGGAATGCGGACCTCGCTGAGGAAGACCTCGTTGAATTCGGCCTCCCCGGTGATCTGCCGCAGCGGCCGGACCTCGACGCCCGGCGCGGTCATGTCGCACAGGAAGTACGTCATGCCACGGTGTTTCGGCACGTCGGGATCGGTGCGGGTGACCAGGATGGCCCACTGCGACTTGTGCGCGCCCGACGTCCAGACCTTCTGGCCGGTGACCAGCCAGTCGTCGCCGTCGCGTACCGCGTGGGTGCCCAGCGCGGCCAGGTCGGAACCGGCGCCGGGCTCGCTGAACAGCTGGCACCACACCTCGCGTTCGGTCCACAGTGGACGTAGAAAGCGCTGGTGCTGTTCCGGCGTTCCGAAGGCGAGGATCGTCGGCGCGGCCATGCCGAGACCGATCCCGATCCGCCGTTTGTCGTTGTCCGGCGCGCCCGCGGCGGCGAGCTCTTTGTCGACAACGGACTGAAGGGAGCGGGGCGCGTTCAGCCCGCCAAGACCTTCGGGGAAGTGGATCCACGCCAGCCCGGCGTCGAACCGCGCGTCGAGGAAGTCCTGGCGCGGCGTGCTTTCCGGCGGATAAGCGGCGAGCAGCTCGGCCACGCGCCGGTTGAGATCGTCCACAGTGGTCACTTCGAGGCCTCCCCGCGGTACTTCTTCAGCTCACGGTGCGCCAGCGAACGCTTGTGCACCTCGTCCGGACCGTCGGCCAGGCGCAGCGTCCGCACCTGCGCCCACATCTCGGCGACCGGGAAGTCCTGGCTGACCCCGCCCGCGCCGAACAGCTGCACGGCCTTGTCGAGGATCCATTCGACGGTGATCGGCGTGGAGATCTTGATCGCCTGGATCTCGGTGTGCGCGCCCTGGTTGCCGACGGTGTCCATCAGCCACGCGGTCTTCAGCACCAGCAGCCGCTGCTGCTCGATCTTGACCCGCGCCTCGGCGATCCAGTCCTGCACCACGCCCTGTTCGGCGATCGGCTTGCCGAAGGTCTCGCGCGAGAGCGCCCGGCGGCACATCAGCTCCAGCGCGCGTTCGGCCATCCCGATGGCGCGCATGCAGTGGTGGATCCGCCCCGGACCGAGCCGTGCCTGCGCGATGGCGAACCCGTCGCCCTCGCCGGCGATGAGGTTCTCCGCCGGCACACGGACGTCCTCGAAGAGCACTTCGGCGTGGCCACCGTGGTCCCCGTCGGTGTAGCCGAACACGTGCATACCGCGTTTCACGGTCATGCCGGGGGTGTCACGGGGGACCAGGATCATGCTCTGCTGCTTGTGCGCGGGCGCGTCCGGATCGGTTTTGCCCATCACGATGAAGATCTTGCAGTTCGGGTTCATCGCGCCGGAGATGTACCACTTGCGGCCGTTGATGACGTATTCGTCGCCGTCACGCCGGATGCTGGTGGCGATGTTGCGCGCGTCGGAAGAGGCGACGTCGGGCTCGGTCATCGCGAACGCGGACCGGATCTCGCCGTCCAGCAACGGTTGCAGCCACTGCTTCTTCTGCTGGTCGGTGCCGAACATGGTGAGCACTTCCATGTTCCCGGTGTCCGGTGCCGCGCAGTTCACCGCGGTCGGCGCGAGCCGGAGACTGCGGCCGGTGATCTCGGCCAGCGGCGCGTACTGCAGGTTCGTCAGGCCCGCTCCGTGGTCACCGGGGAGGAAGAAGTTCCACAGCCCGCGTTTGCGGGCTTCGGCCTTGAGCTCCTCGACGATCGGCGGTTGCGACCACTCGCTGTCGCGCTCGGCCAGCTGCCGCTCGAAGACGGCCTCGGCCGGATAGATGTGCGAATCCATGAACTCGAGGAGTTTTCCCCGCAGTTCCTCGGTTTTCGCGTCGAAGGCGAAGTCCATCTCTATCCCTCTTCCTTGAGCGTTTCGATGCCGTGCGCGATCAGGGGGACGACGCCCGAGCCGATGCCGTCGAATCCGGCGCCGACGGTCTGCCCCTTGCTGTAGCGGAGGTGGATGCCTTCCAGGATCACCGCGAGCTTGAAGAACGCGAAGCTCACGTACCAGTTGAGGCGGGAGACGTCGCGGCCGGAGCGCTCGGCGTACCGCGCGATGACCTCGTCGTTGCGCGGATAGCCCGGCGCCGAACTGGCGTTGGACACGAACTGCAGGGACACCTTGTCGCGTTCGGCGTAGGCCACCAGCAGCGCGAGGTCGGTCAGCGGGTCGCCGAGGGTGGACATCTCCCAGTCCAGCACCGCGGTGATCCGGTCGTCGGCGTTCACCAGCACGTTGTCCAGCCGGTAGTCGCCGTGGACGATCGACGGTTCGCCCGATTCCGGCACCGACGAGGCGAGCCGGTCGTGCAGTTCGTCGACGCCCGGCAGGTCGCGGCTGCGGTTGCCGTCGAGCTGCTTCTTCCAGCGCCGCAGCTGGCGTTCCAGGAAGCCCTCGGGACGGCCGAAATCGCCCAGTCCCACCGATTCCGGCTCGACGGCGTGCAGGGCGACCAGGGTGTCGACCAGCTCGTCCGCGATCGCCTTGGTGCGAGCCGGACCCAGCGCGGCCAGTTCGGTGTCCGAGCGGAACGGCGTGCCCTCCACGAACTCCATCACGTAGAACCGCGAGCCGATGACGTCGGTGTCCTCACACAGCAGCACGGTTTCCGGCACCGGGACGGCCGTGCCGTGCAGGCCGGAGATCACCCGGTACTCGCGGCCCATGTCGTGCGCCGTCGGCAGGACGTGGCCCAGCGGCGGGCGGCGGACCACCCAGCGGGACCGGCCGTCACCCACGATGTAGGTGAGGTTCGACCGGCCCCCTTCCACGACCTGGCCGCTCAGGTCGCCCTGGACGAGACCCGGCCGGTGCTCGTCCAGATGGGCCTTGAGCCTGGCCAGGTCGAGGCCCGGCAGGTCGGACTGGTTCATGGTGCCTCCAGCGTCTCGCTTTCCGGTTACAGTACCGACCAGTCGGTATGTCAGGTAGGGCTGGTCCGGCGAGGTGCCGGAGGTCACTCTCTCAGGCGATCAGGCGGACGACCATTTCCGCGACGCACGCCGGTTTGGGCTCGCCGTCGATCTCGATCGTCCACCGGACGACGGCCTGCTTGCCGCCGGCGACGTCGGTGACCTCGACCAGTTCGGCACCCGCCCGGATCTTCGCGCCGACCTTGACCGGCTGGGGGAACCGGACCTTGTTCAGGCCGTAGTTGATGCCCATCTTGAGCCCGTCGACCCGGTAGAGCTTGCCGACGAAGCCCGAAATGAGCGACAGCGTCAGGAAACCGTGGGCGATCGGCGCCCCGAACGGACCTTCGGCGGCCTTCTCGACGTCGACGTGGATCCACTGGTGGTCGTCGGTGGCGTCGGCGAACAGGTTCACCCGTTCCTGGGTGAGCGTCAGCCAGTCGCTGTAGCCGAAGTGCTCGCCGACGGCGTTCTCGAACTCCTGCAGGGAGGCGAATTCGCGCATGGCTCAGTCCTTCGGTCCGCCGGCGACGTAGATGACCTGGCCGGAGATGAATCCGGCGCCGTCGCTCACCAGGAACGACGCGAGGTTGGCGATGTCGTCGGGGGTGCCGACGCGCTGCACCGGGATCTGCGACGCGGCAGCCGCCTTGAAGTCCTCGAACGACATGCCGATCCGCTCGGCGGTCGCCGCGGTCATGTCGGTGGCGATGAACCCGGGGGCGATGGCGTTCGCGGTGACGTTGAACTTGCCCAGTTCGATCGCGAGGGTCTTGGTGAAGCCCTGCATGCCCGCCTTGGCGGCGGAGTAGTTGACCTGGCCGCGGTTGCCCAGCGCCGAGGTGCTGGACAGGTTGACGATGCGGCCCCACTTCTCCTGCGTCTGGTACTTCTGCACCTCGCGGGTCATCAGGAACGAGCCCTTCAGGTGCACGCCCAGCACCGAGTCCCAGTCCTGTTCGGTCATCTTGAACAGCAGGTTGTCGCGGGTGATGCCGGCGTTGTTGATCAGCACGGTCGGCGCGCCGAGTTCCTCGGCCACCCGGGTCACCGCGGCTTCGACCTGCGCGGCGTCGTTGACGTCCAGCGCGACACCGACGGCCTTGCCGCCCTCGGCGACGATCGCTTCCGCCCCTTGCTTGACGCCGGCCTCGTCGAGGTCCAGCAGGCCGACGGCGAATCCGTCGGAAGCGAGCCGCTTGGCCACGGCCGCCCCGATGCCGCGGCCGGCGCCGGTGACGATCGCTACACGGGAGGGGTGTTCGGTCACGGGTGTTCTCCTCGTCGTCGAGTGGAAGTGCCGTCGAGTCTGCCGTACTGAGCGGTCGGTTTGCAGAGATGTCAGGCCAGAAGTCTCGCTGTGATCGTAATCACGGGTGCCCGAACGGCCAGTCCCGGCGAGCTGATCGTCCCGACGTCTGGCGCCCCGACCTGCACTTCCGCAAGCCTCGGCTCACCGAGAAGAGCGCACACGGAGGTGCCACATGCGCCGAAGAGCCCCTGTCCTGACCGGTCTGCTCCTGGTGACCGTGCTCGGAGTGACCGGCGTGCAAGTCGCGTCGGCCGCTCCCGGACAGCCGCCGGATCAAGCCGTCCTGCCCGCGCCGCGCACCCTCACGCTGATCACCGGAGACCGGCTCACCGTGCAGGAGCGGCCGGGTGGCGTGCCCGCCCTCGCCGTCCACCCGGGGCCGGGGCGCGAACGGATGGGGTTCCGGCGCAGCCAGGACAAGAACGGCTGGTCGGTCTACCCGGCCGACGCCTTGCCGCTCGTGGCGAGCGGGGTGCTCGACGAGCGGCTGTTCCGGATCGACCGGCTGCTCGCCGACGGATACGACGACAGCGCGCGATCGACGCTTCCGCTGATCGTGCGGCAGGAAGGCCCGGTGGCCACCGTTGGGCGGCGGCTCGACAGTATCGGCGCCACCGCTTTCGCCCAGCCCAAGGAACGCGCGGGTGAGTTGTGGTCCTCGTTGACCGGTCCCGGTGCCACTTCGGTGCGGAAGGTGTGGCTGGACCGCAGGGTCAAGGCGAACCTCGACCGCAGCGTGCCGCAGATCGGCGCGCCGGAGGCCTGGCGGAGCGGGTTCACCGGCAAGGGCGTCAAGGTCGCCGTGCTGGACACCGGAGTCGACGCCCGCCACCCGGATCTCGTGGGCAAAGTGGTCGCGGCCAAGGACTTCTCCGGCGGTGGGGACCCCACGGACCGGCACGGCCACGGCACCCACGTCGCCTCGACGATCCTCGGGTCCGGCGGACGGTTCCAGGGGGTCGCGCCCGACGCAGGGCTGCTCGCGGGCAAGGTGCTCGGCGACGACGGCAGCGGCGGCTGGTCGGAGATCATCAGCGGGATGGAGTGGGCGGTCGCCGAGGGCGCCAAGGTGATCAACCTGAGTCTCGGCGGCGAGGACGGCGCGGACATCGACCCGCTGGAAGCCGCGGTGAACCGGCTCACCAAGGAGCACGGCGTGCTGTTCGTGATCGCCGCGGGCAACGAAGGGGAACGCGGGGCGGGCACGGTGGGGTCGCCGGGCAGCGCCGACGCGGCGCTCACCGTCGGCGCGGTGGACCGGGCCGACGCGCTGGCGTCGTTCTCCAGCAGGGGGCCGCGGCGCGGCGACAACGCGGTCAAACCGGAGATCACCGCGCCGGGAGTGGCGATCGTCGCGGCCAAAGCGGGTGGCGACCACCAGCCGATGTCAGGCACCTCGATGGCGACACCGCACGTGGCCGGCGCGGCCGCACTGCTCGTCCAGCGGCATCCGGATTGGGGGCCCGAGCGGATCAAGGCCGGGCTCACGGGCACCGCGAAGCCGACCGACGGGCTGACCGTCTTCCAGCAGGGAACGGGCCGGGTCGACGTCGCCAAGGCGGTCGGGCAGCGCGTGAACGCCGACATCACCACGCTGGCCTTCGGCACCATCCCGGTGGCCGATCCGAAACCGCTGACCCGGGAGATCACTTACCGCAACAGCGGCGCCGCCCCGGTTGATCTGGATCTGCGGCTCGACGTTCGCGACGAGGGCGGGAAACCGGCGCCCGACGGGCTGTTCTCGGTGGACCGGCCGAGGATCACGGTGCCCGCCGGCGGAACCGCGACCGCGGTGGTCACGGTGAACCCCGGGCAAAAGCCGCGCGGTACCTATGGCGGCACCCTGCTGGCCACGGCCGCCGGAGTGGAAGTACGCGGCCTTGTCGGGGCCGACCTCCAGCGCGAGATGTTCTCGGCCGACGTCAAGCTCATCGACCGCAAGGGCGGCAAGGCGAACGGCTTCGTGTTCGTGACCAATTTGGACAGTGGCGAGGGGAAGGTCCTGTCCGCGACGGACGGCGGCGGCCCGATCCTGTTGCCGCAAGGCCGGTACCTGTTCGTCTCGGAGATCTCCGAGACGTCAGGGGCGAGCCTGGTCAGCGAACCGGGTTTCGTGCTCGATCGCGACCGGGAAGTCGTGCTGGACGGGCGGCTGGCGAAACCGGTGACGGTGCGGACCGATCGCCGGGACGCCAGTTCGAACGGTCAGATCGTCGCCTTCTCCGAACGCGTCGCCGGCCGGGGGAGCACGAGTTATCAGTGGTACCAGCCGAGGCTCTTCCACGACGAGCAGTACGCCTACGTCGCGCCGACCCGCACCGCCGTGCCCGACTTCGACTTCCTCGTCACCACCATGCTGAGCAAGCAGACGAGCGAAGGCAGGTCGGAGAACAGTCCCTACGTCTACAACCTGCAGTTCCCGAGCAACGGCCGCGTTCCCGACGTTTCGGCGTACCGGGTGCGCGACCACGAGCTGGCCAAGGTGTCCGCCACCTACGCCGCGACCGGTGAGCAATGGGGCAACCTGCACGTGCTGCCTTCGCCGTACGACAACGAAAACGACCTCGGCAACGCCTGGTTCCTGACCGCTCAGGCCACATTGCCCGCGACACGGGAGGAGTTCCACAGCACCGGGAAGATCCGCTGGCTGAAGCGGCTCCTCGTGGAGCGGCTTCCCACCAACGGGGTCTGGAGCGGCACGCAGGAAACCGCGGCGGGCGTCGAATACCGTGCGGGGCAACGGGTCCAGGAGGAGTGGAATCGTGCCGTCGTCGGGCCGACGTCGGCGAAACTGACCAAGATGGTGCGCGACGGCGACACCCTCAGCGTCCTGCTGCCGCTGCTCGCGACGCGCGGCGATCACGTCAGCGTGTCGGCGGTGGAGGGCACCACCCGGCTGCTGCGGAACGGGAAGGAAATCGGCTCCGTGCCTGAAGTTCCGGGCCATCTCTGGCCGGTCTCGGGCCCGGTGACGTTCACCGTGCCGCCGGAAGCGGGCGACTACACGCTGACCGTCGACGCGAAACGGCCGGACGGCGGCAACGCCGAGTTGTCGGGCAATGTGGTGGTGTCGTGGAGCTTCCGTTCGCAGCGGACGGCCGTCGAGACACCACTACCGCTGATGACGCTGCGGGCCACACCGTCGCTCGGCCTGGCCAACGATGCCTGGCGCCTGCTCCCGCTCGCCGTCCCGATCGAGGTCGAGCGGCCGACGGGAAGCGTCCGGCAGGTCACCGCCGAAGCGTCTTTCGACGGTGGCAAGACCTGGCATCGGCAGTTCGTTTTCGGGAGCGGTTCGCACCGGCAGGCCTTCGTGGCGGCGCCGCCGTTCGGTTCCGCGCGGTTCGTCTCCCTGCGGCTGTCCGCGACGGATTCCGGTGGGAACTCGGTGACTCAGACGGTGATGAACGCTTATCGGCTGCGGTAGGTGCCGTGGGTCGGTCCGTGAAGGCCTCCTTGAGGGACTCTGGGTCCCTCAAGGAGGCCTTCACGGACTGCAGCTGCGAGCGATGGCGGCGGTGGCGCGGGTCAGCTCGCCCGCTTGCCCAGCACCTCGGTGATCAGCCGCGGCAGCTCGCCACCGTGCCACGAACTGGGCGAGAACCGCTCCTGCGCGATCCCTTCCCAAGGCTCGCCGTCGTCCAGCGAAATGCCTTCCTCGCGGGGAACGAGCACGCCGATCTCCTGCGCCGCGACACCTTCACCGGCGAGGGTCTTCTTGGTGAGCTCGACGTCCTCCGGCCGCACGGCGACCACGAGCGTCCAGTCGCCCCAAGCCTGCGCGAGCTCGAACCGGCCGAGTCCCGACTGCGCGCAGACGTCGGCGAGCGGCTCGTCCAGCCGGATGGCCGTCGTGATCCGCGCGCCGAGGCCGTTGGCCCCGCAGAGCGTCCGCACGGTCGGGAAAAGACCGTCCGAGACGTCCATCGCGGCACGTGCCAGCCCCGCCGTGGCGAGCGCGTTCCCGGCGGCCACCTGCGCAATCGGCTTACAGGCACGCTCGCGGATCTCGGCGACGACCGGATCGGAGAGCCGCGCCTGTTGTTCGACGAGCAACGCGTACGACCACAGGTAACCGGGCGAACCGACCAGCAGCAGACGGTCGTCGGCCTCGGCACCGAACCGCCCGAGCCTGCCGCCGGGGACACAGCGGCCGATCGCGGTGGCGGTGAGCTGCCGGACCGGACCGTCCCGGAGATCGCCACCGACGACCTTGGTCCCGTGCCTCTTCGTGCAGTCGTCCACGCCGTCGAGAAGCCGCCGGAATTCGCCCGCGGTGGTCGTCTTCGGCAGGGTGTAGTTGACGACCAGGCCGAGTGGCGTGGCCCCGGCCGCCGCCAGATCGGACAGGTTGATCGTCGCCAGCAGCCATCCGGCGTGGTACGGATCCGTTTCGCCCAAGATGGTGACCAGCGGCGTGGGGCAGCTGTCGGTGGTGGCGACCAGGTCGCCGCGAAGCCCCTCTTCGGCGTCGAGGACGGCGCAGTCGTCACCGAACCCGCGGACACCGCCGTAACGCGGTCGCAGGATGTGCTCCAGGATCGCGTGCTCGCCGAGGTCGCCGAGGCGGACGTCGTCGCCGACCGGCGAGAGTTCAGTTACGGCCGACATGATCCGCCAATCGGGACGGGGCCACGTTGTGGTCGCTGGAATAGTTGTGCGGCAGCGTGCCGTAGGGCTGTTCGCTTCCGGTGGAGGCGAACAGCATCAGGTTGCAGATCCGCGCTCCGGGGTGCAGCAGTACCGGATGCCGCAGATGGTTCACGATCTCCAAGGTCAGCACGGCGCCCTTCTCGTTGCCGAAACCGGGGCTGACCTGTCCACAAAGGACGACACTGATGCCGAGCCGCGCGTAGTCGCTCGTGCCGTCGACGAGCCCGGCGAGCCGCTCCGAAAGCCCGATCTTCTCCAGCGTCGGTGCGAGGACGACCTCGCCGGGGTCGACGCACAGCCGTCCTTCGGCGTCGGGTTCCTTCGGCCGGAGTTCCGGATACGTGCTCCGGTCGGCGATGTCGACGGTCCCCGTCGATTCCAGCGCGAACGCCTCGTGCCCGAGCCGCAGGCTGATCGCGGCGGGGCGGACGAGGGTGGGTTCGAACGGGGTGATCGTGAGCTCCCCGCTGCGGTGCGCACGTCTGATGGCCCTGTCGGTCAGGATGCCGCGGCGTGGCGCGGGCCAGCTCAGCGGCATGACGCCACCGCTTCCGCGACGGCGCCGACCAGGCCGCGGAAATCGGCCTCGGTCAGTTCGCCGTTGGGCTGGTCGTCGGACTCGCCCGGCTCGCAGTAGACGACGGTGGTGCTGGTGCGATGCGGCCCCTGGATCACCACCGTCGCGGTCAATCCGGCCGCGATCGGCCGTACGGTGTGCACGATTCCGGTGTCGCACGAGTAGACCTCGCCGAGCCGGACGTGCGGGGTCTTGTCCACTTCGAGGCGGGCTTCGCCGTCCGCGAGCAACGCGGCCGGGTTCGCCGGGTCTGCGCCGTAGCGGTACCGGGCATACGGCTTCCCACCCTCGGCCGTTTCGTGGAACTCGACCATGTGCAGGCCCTCGCCCGCGACGATGGTCGAGGCGAATTCCCACCGATGACTGTGCGGATTGGATTCGCCGCGTGACGGTTCCGCGGATTCCGGCCAGACGTGGAGCCGGATCCGGAAATCGGGCGAGGCGTGGAGCACCATCTTGGCGAATCCGTTGGGATGCCAGTAGGAACGCTTCGCCGCGGCGCGGACGGCTTCTTCGTCACCGAGGATTTCTTCAAGCCACGAAAGGAAAACGTCGGGGGATTCCTGGACCCGGTGTGCGACCGTGCGCAGCCAGGGAAGGTCGGCGTCACCGTCCGCCGGAACGGCGGCGAGGGTCGATGGCGGGGTGTCGATCATGGAGTTGTACCTGGAGTTCCTGGAGGGCTGAGCGGGGGCGCCGCGGCGGCGAAGGCGGCCGCGCGGAGCGCGGTGACTGCGTCCAAGGTCTGCCAAATCGGTAGATCTCCGCTCTCCCACGCCCAGAGCCCTTGATCGGCGTCGTAGCGCTCCCAAAGGGTTCCGAGCGCCCGGTTGAGCCGGGGGAGTGGCAGGAAGGGGGCGGTGGCGAGCGCTTGGACGACCCAGGCGGAGGTGAAGTGCCGGATGATGATCCGGGTCGTTCCTTCACCGTCGGGGCGAGGCCTCTCTAGATCCTCTGCCACGCCATCGTCCGAATGGGATCGGTCGATGAGCCATTGTGTGGCTTCGTCGGCCGCCTCACGGACGTCGGTGCGATCTTCACGGCTGCGCAGGACGTCCCGCAGGGCGACGACCGACCGCGCGGTGTGCACGACCGAAGCCTCCGGGGCGACGAGCCCTGCCTCGTTCTTCTCCGGCCACAGGAGTGAGCCGTCGAAGTCGAGCCGGGCCGCCAGGAGGGCGTCGATCAGCCGGTCGGTCAGCGGGGCGTCCGGCCGCAGCCGGACCGCCGTGTGCAACACGGCGGACAACAGGTACGGACGGGTCCGGCTGTACGGGTCGAGCTCGTCTCCGATCAGGAGCGACCCTTCGAGTTGTTCCAATCCGTCGTCCGCGGACATGGTGCTGGTGCGGAAAAGCGCGTCCACCACCGACGCGGTGGTCTCCGGCCGCCTGCCGCCCGCGCGGCCCCTCCAGCCGTGCGCCGACTGGAGTCGGTAGAGATCTTCGGCGAGCGTATGTAGGTCGATGTAGGGATCGCCTACCACCAGCATGGTGTTGATCCCGTAGGCGGTGCTGAGCGCCTTCGGCCCGGTGCTCTTCTGCAGATTGTGCCGCCAGCCCAGCGGTTTCCCGTGCTCGTCGCGGATCAGGCGCTCGGCGAGTTTGGCGCCGACGGTGTGGAACACCTGCAGCAGCGACCGCGAAGTGTCGACGACGCCGGCGTCGCCGACGAGGGGCGGGGCGGTGTGTTCCTGCGGCGAACGGGCCGTTTCGACCAGGGTGAACAGCGCGTTCGCGGCGCGGAAGTGGTCGTCGAGCTGGCGGGCGTTATGTGTCGACGGCAGGTATTTGCCGGTCTCCCATTGGGTCAGGTTCGCCCTGGTCACCCCGATGATCTTGGCGGTTTCCGCCTGGGTTTCCCCGGCGGCCTTGCGCAGCCGCCGCAGCTCACGTCCGACTCCCGACGCGGTAACGGTTTCCGCATCGGGGCTTACCGGCCGCCGTCCGGCCGATGTAGGCTTCATGTAGGCACTAGACACAGGCTTACCTACCTTTAGTAGGCAAAGTAGGGCGGTGACTGAACGTGCACACAACGGGGAGAGTACAGCAAGCGAATCGGACCGCGCTGGCGCGTCGGTCAATGTCGTGTCACAACGTGCGAGTAGCTGCTTCAGGGCCTGTTCTACCTGGTCCTGGGGTTCGCGATCCACCCGGCCGCGAGACATGGGCCGAACAGGGCACGACCGAAGAGCGGATGCTGTCAGCCATCTGATCGTAACGCTGTGCATCCGATTCGGTTCGCGCCGCCTGCGGGTCACACGAATGCCGGAGTAGGCGTCGTGTGTGCCGACCCGAGTCAGTGCTTCGCCGCATCGGGGGTGAACCTCATGTCCCACCACGAGAACCACACGGCAGCGCCCCGATCTTGGTTCGATCGACTTCTCGAACGCTTCCACGAATGGCTTTTCGCGTCCGGCGAGGACTCGAGAGCGGCCGCTCGTGGCTGGCAGGTGACCCGGGTGCCGAACAGCAGGCGCCGCGTCTACCGCGATCCCCGCTGGGACACCGTGCACGCGTGCGAACCGTGCGGAGGCACTGGGTGGTGGCCCTACGAGGACGCCGTTTGCCCGGACTGCGCCGGTGCCGGTGTCGTCCGCTCCATTCCCGCGGCGGCCGTGGCCGCCGAGCAAACCGCCGGACGGACAGGAGGAAGGTCATGAGCCGTTGGCAGGAACCCCAGGCGATCGCCGAGCTGGCCAGGGAGATCACGGTGGTCAGGAGGCCCAACCCGATCACCGCCCTTTACCACTGGCGGTACGAGATCGGCGCGCTCCTCGTCGTCCCGTACGCGCTGTTCTCGCTGTTCCAGGCGGCCGGCCCGATCTGGGGCGCGGTCGTGCTGTTCGGCGTCGCGAATTGGCTGTTCTACTGGAAATCGGCGCGGAGGTTCGTCCGCGACCGGCTTCGTTCGGTCGTCGTGCAGCACCGGCTGCGGACCGGGTTCGCCCGTGCCAGGGTGTGCACCCTCGACGGCAAGCTGCCGGTGATCCTGTGGACCAAACCGAGCGGCGACGAGGTCGAGGTCACCGTGTTCTGCCCGGCGGGGGTCGGCTACGAGCGCATCGAGCAGCGGCGGGCGCTGCTGGCCGCGGCGTGCTTCGCCACCGACGTCCACGTGTACCGCCACCACAAGCGTGCCAACGTGGTGCACTTGTCGGTATGCACGGCGCGGTTGCGCAAGGACGCCGACGACGACGCTGTCGAGGTCACGCCCGCGCCGCGCTATGCCGGGCAGACGGACGGCGCCGCCATTCCCCTTCCGGCGCCCTTCGTGGGAGTTCCTCGCGCGGCACGGCGGTGAAGAAGCGGTCAGGACGCGATCTCCAGGGCTTCGGCCTGCTCGGTCACCGGCGCGGTGACCGAGCGCGCGGGGATGAGCAGTGACGCCAGCGCGACCAGCCCGGTCAGCGCCATCGCGCGTTCGACCAGGCCGAGCGGGATCGCCCGCCACCAGGGCTCGCCGCCGTTCATCGAGACCACGATCGCCCCGAGGATCACGCCGAACCAGGCCAGGGCCGCCACCGCGAGCACCCGGGTCACGGCGCGCCGCGCGGGGGAGGAGGGGAAGACGGCCTTCGCCGCGAACCACACGGCCAGCGGCAGGCAGACGAAGGCGACGACGCTCGCGATCCGGTGCACCGTCCCGCCGGTGCTCGGCCCGATCGCCCAGTTGTTCTTGGGGAACGCCACGATCACCACCAGGCTCACCGTCCAGAGCGCGCAGAAGACCGATGCCGCGGACAGCGCGGGAAGGTGCTTGCGGCGGATCAGCGCGCCGAAGCCGATCGCCGAGCCGAACGCGACCAGCAGGACCGCGACGTCGAAGATCCACTTGTTCTCGCTGAGCGCGTACTCGCTGATGGTGCGGCGGACCGGGCTGATGTCGCTGGTGGCGGGAAGGACCTGCAGCAACAGGATCAGCAGCGCTCCGCCGGCGACGGAGACCACGGCGGCCAGCAGGGCCAAGGGTGACCTGGCGGTGACCTGGGGCGTCGTCATGGTTGAAAGGTAACCACCCAACCTGAAGGTTTTCTTAGGCCGACCTGTCGGAATCGACAGGAAAGTCCCATTCTACGGCGCGCGCCGGTGATCGTTCCGGCACGGACGGTGAGATCGTTGGGCCGAAAGAGGTGTAGGCGACTTGTGGCGGGTCCCTCCGGCGGGGTCGCGGGTCTAGGGTCTCGCTACCGGTGACCTCACCCGGTCACCGGACTGTCCAAGGAGGTCAGTCTGTGGGGTATTCACCAAACCGGCGAAGAGCGGGATGGACCGCGGCGACCCTGGTACTCGCCGGGGCCTTCGTGGCACTTCCGTCGGCCACGACGGCGGGGGCCGCGGACAACGTGGTGCGGGCCGACCAGGCCGTGCCGCGTTCCTGTTTCGCCGCGCTGCAGAAGCCGGGTACGTCCGGCACCGATCGGCGCGAGTTCACGTCCACAGTAGACGGTCTGCTGCAGGCGCGCCTGGCGCCGCGCGGCGGCACCGAGGGAGACTGGGACCTCGCGGTCTTCGACAAGGCCACCGGCGCCGTGGTCGCCGCGTCCGCCGCGTTGCGCAGCCACGAGCTCGCCGAAGGCTTCGTGAAGAAGGACCAGAAACTGGTCGTGCAGACCTGCCGGTACGACGGCCGGACACGCGACGCGGTACTGGGGGTCGACTTCCTCGCGCTCACGCCGCAGGGGACCCCGACCGGCGCCGCGCCCGCGCCGCAGCGCGCCGAACTGGTCCGGGTCGAGACGCCCGCCAAGCAGGACAAGGACAAACTCCTCCGGCTCGGGCTGGACGTCACGGAGAAGGCCGACGCCACCGGCGTCGAGGTCGTCCTCGCCAACGACGCCGACCGCAAGACGCTGGCGGACAACGGCTTCAAAGCGAAGGTGGTCGACGGCGACCTTTCGGCGCGGTCGATTCAGAACGCCAAGACCGACCGCGAGTACGCCGCGAAGACGCCGGGCTCCACCCTGCCCTCCGGGCGCACGAGCTACCGGCACCTCTACGACTACCAGTTCGAGGTCAAGGAACTGGCCCGCAAGAATCCCAAGATCGCCACGGCGTTCACGTTGCCGCAGCCGACCTGGGAAGGCCGTGACGTCGTCGGCCTCGAGATCGCGACCGACGTCAAGAACATCGCCGACGGCAAACCCGTCAACTTCACCATGGGCGTGCACCACGCCCGTGAGTGGCCGGCGGGCGAGCACGCCATGGAATGGGCCCACGAACTGGTCAAGGGCTACACCGGCAACAACCCCGAGATCCGCGGTCTGGTCGGCCGGACGCGCAACATCATCGTGCCGATCGTCAACCCCGACGGCTTCGAAATCTCTCGTGAGGCCGAGCCCAAGGGCGACTTCTCGCGTTTCGACTACGAGATGAAGCGTAAGAACTGCAACGTCAACGACTCGCCCAAGGAGTTCGCGACCGGCGTCTGCAAGGCCAACCCCGGCGGCCGTGAACGCGGCACCGACCCGAACCGCAACTACGCGGGCTTCTGGGGCGGCGCCGGCGCGTCGACCCTCTGGCGCAGCGACACGTTCCGCGGCTCCGGCCCGTTCTCCGAGCCCGAGACGCAGAACATCCGCTCGATCGTGTCGAACCGCCAGGTGACCAACCTGATCACGCTGCACACCTTCTCGAACCTGGTGCTGCGTGTCCCGGGTGTCGCCGCCGTCCGCCCGCCGCTCGACGAGCCGGCGTACAAGGCGCTCGGCGACAAACTGGCCTCGCGCAACGGATACACCAGCCAGCCGTCGTGGGCGCTCTACGACACGACCGGCTCGACCGAGGACTGGTCGTACTGGGCAACCGGTGGCTGGGGCTTCACCTTCGAGATCGGCAACACGGAGTTCCACCCGCCGTTCGAGACCGGTGTCGTCGCCGAATACACCGGCGTCGCTCCCGCGGCCGGTGCCGGCAAGGGCGGTAACCGTGCGGCCTTCATCGACATGATGGCCAACGCCGCCGACCCGGCTGCGCACTCGACACTGATCGGCACGGCGCCGAAGGGCTACCAGCTGAAGCTGCACAAGACCTTCCAGACGCCGACCTCCCCGGTGGTGCAGCCGGACGGCTCGACGAAGCCGCCGATCTACGTGACCGACGACCTGAACTCGTCGCTGTCGTCGACCGGTGGCCGGTTCGCGTGGTCGATCAACCCGTCGACCCGTCCCTACGTCGCGGGCCGCTACGGCCGCGAACCGCAGGGACCGGCGCAGGCGGCGATCCAGGTCGCCAACCCGCCCGGGGTCCCGGCGATCAACACGAACTACCCGACCGACCCGGCTTCGGAGAGCTTCACCTTCCACGTGGACGGGCTCCCCAAGGTCGACAACGGGAAGTTCAGCGTCGACGTCAAGTGGGCCAGCCAGGACACCGACTGGGACCTGTACGTCTTCGACGCCGCGGGCAACATGGTGTCGTCGTCGGCGAACGGCGGGACCACCGAAGAGCACGCGATCCTGTACGACCCGCCCGCCGGGGACTACCGGGCCGTGCTGGTCAACTACTCGCAGGCGACCCCGTCCACTGTGGACGATTGGACCGGCGGTGTGTCGTTCCAGTCGCCGATCCCGCCGACCTACGGTCCCAAGGAGGCGTACCAGCTGACCTGTACGTCGCCGAAGGGCAAGCTCGTCGGGCTGGCGGACGTCTACATCGACCGCGGCCAGACGGTCGACGTCGGTGAGGTCTGCACCCGGTCGGCGCGCGCCAAGAAGGAGCGCTCGGGCCGGTAGTTCCTCGTATTGCGCGTGAAGGCCCCCTTCCCTCTGCTGAGCCGAGGGAAGGGGGCCTTCACGCGCGTACGCATTCAGAGGACGAAATGCGGAGGGGGCTAGACGGTGCCGACCACTCGGTCCCGCACGACCCGCATAGTCGCCGTGTCCACAGTGGACGGCTCCGCCGCCAGCCAGCCGCCGATCTCGTGCAGGAACTGCTCCGGCGTCATCGGCGGCGCGGGGGAGGGATCGTCGGGATCCGTGGTGATCTCACCGGTCCGGCTCGGGTACACGACCATCGCCCCGCGCAGCGTGACG
This sequence comes from Amycolatopsis japonica, assembly GCF_000732925.1. NCBI lineage: Bacteria > Bacillati > Actinomycetota > Actinomycetes > Pseudonocardiales > Pseudonocardiaceae > Amycolatopsis > Amycolatopsis japonica. The sequence continues at coordinate 5,197,113 of NZ_CP008953.1, read as the reverse complement.
CCGGGCAGGACCCGCCGGAATTCGGCGAGGCTTTCGGTCAGTCTGCTCCCGCCGCCGCGGAAGGCGCGCCCGTTGCGCAGCAGGCGGTCGTCGTCCCCGGTTTCGTAGTGCCCCGGCAGCCACAGCTTCGATTCCACGAGCACGAGCCGCTTCCCGCACAGCACCGCGTGGTCGACGTCGGCGAACACCGAGTCCGGCCACGAGAGGCCGTGGAAGATCCGCGCGCCGGGCAGCCGGGTCAGGTAGCGCTCGAGCATGTCGGCGGTGAGGCGCTCGGCGAGCTCGTCGGACTCGACGCCGGGAGTGCCGAACACGCGTTTCCCGCCGAACTCGGCGGCGAACCGGTTCTTGGCGCGAGAGGCGGCCAGATAACCGCGCGCGAGCCGTTGCACCAGCAGGGCGGTGCCGGCGGTCAGGATCAGCCAGACGATCAGCGTGGGGGCCGAGAAGCCGACGCCGGTCAGCACCGGCAGCAGGACCAGCACCATCCCGCCGACCGCCGCCACCACGGGGGTGTGCCCGGGGCCGCGACGGCGGCCGTGGCGCACGCGCTCGTCCTGTGCCGCGAATTCCCACCATTCGAGGTCGTCCGGATCGATCACGACCGGCTCGGGCTCGTAGCCCGGTTCTTCGCCGAAGCGGCGCCGCGGCCGCGGCCGGATCGGGGCGCGCACCGAGCGCCCGCCCGCGTCGTAGCCCGCGCGCCGCATCGGATCGCTCAGCGTGTCGTAGGCCTCGCGGACCAGCTGGAACGTGAGGGCGGATCCGCCGGTGTCCGGGTGATGCGACTTCGCCAGCCGCCGGTACGCGGTCTTGATCTCGTTGACCGAGGCGGCCTTGCCCACGCCGAGCACCTCGTAATAGTCGACGTCGGGCACGGGCGGTTCACCTCCAAAGGGCCGGGCCGCAACACTATTCGGCCGCCGCCGCCGGGTCACAACCACCTCCGCGGCGCGTCGGGGTGACGTCGCGGGCATACTGTTTCGCTTGTGGCGGAACGAGGTCCGTCTCCGCCGCGTCCTGGATATCGTGGAGATCGACAGCACACGAGGAAGGATCGCGGTGGGAGAACCGGTCACGGGCACGGCCGCTGGGGTGCCGTTCACCGTCTTGCCGCCATCTGCCGAGGTCAGCGGACCCGCGCCGGTGGTGGTCGCCTGGCACATGATCGACGCGCCCCGCTCCGACGCGGCGTTCGCGGCCGCGTTGCCGCTGGCCGGGGTGCCGGCATGGCGGGTGTATCTCGGAATGCCGTTGTGCGGCGCGAGAATGGTCGACGGCGGCATGGACGCCGTGGTCGAACGGGCCCGGCGCGACGCGATGCTCGCCTACGTCGACCCGTTCGTCCGCCAGGCGGCGTTGGAATTCCCCGCCGCGCTGGCCGAACTGCGCGAACGTTTCGGCTTCGACACCTCCCGCACGGCGGTCGTCGGCGGGTCGCTCGGTGGTGCGGTGGCGCTGACGATCCTGGCCACACGGGAGATCCCGGTCCGCGCGGCGGCCCTGATCAACCCGGCCGTGCGGGCGCGCTCGGTGGTCGGCTTGGTGGAAGGCCTGCTGGGCCGGCCGTATCCGTGGAACGACGAGGCGGAACAGGCCGCGGATCAGCTCGACTTCGTCGCACGATCGGGTGAAATATCGGCGCGGGAAACGCAAGTTCCGCTGATGCTCGTCAGCGGCGAGGACGACCATCCGTCGTTGCGCACCGACGCCGACGACCTGGTCGCCGCGCTGCGCGAGCGGTACGCCCGGCCGGACGACGTCCAGTTGGCCAGGGTGGCAGGTCTCGCCCATCCGCTGGCCGAAGAACCGGGCATCGAGCCCGCGCCGCAGCTGCCGATCGCGAAACTGGTGGACGACACGGTCGCCGAGTGGCTGACGCGCCACCTGGGCTGACGCACGTCAGCAGCCGGGCGGCGGCGCCGAGCGTGGCGGGCCGAATTCCAGGCGCAGCTTGTCGGTTTTCGGAATCACGAACGCGACACCGGTCGAGGCCCGCCAGTTCGCCGGGAGGAAGACGTACTGGCCGCTGGACTGGAGCAGCAGCTTCAGCCCGGTGTACCGGTACTTGTAGGCCGATTCGGGGTCGGCGCATTTCACCTGCAGGACACCGTTCGCGGTGAGGTTGAGGCTTTCCGCGCTGTACAGGGTCGCGGCCGGTCTGGTCGCGATCACCCCGGAGGCCTCGAAGGCGCGGCTCGTGCCGACGGCTCCCGAGTAGTCGCCGACCGCCCAGAAGAGGCCGATGCTCACCAGGACGTAGCCGGTCACCAGTTCCGCGACGCTCGACCGGGTGCTTCCCGTTCTGTGCGCGGTCCAGTGACGCCAGGAGAACAGCACCATCAGGACCCCGATCGCGAAGCCGATCCCCGGCGCGCCGGGCCGGTCGCGGAACGGCTCCGGGTCGAGGGCGATCGCGGTCGTGACGGCGAGCAGCGCGAGGCCGAGGACGCCCGCGACGGGGGAGCAGATCCGCAGCAGCCGGGCCCAGGAACCCTCGCCGAGGCGGATCTTCAGGAACCGGGTCAGGACGAGGAACACCAACGCGGCGCCCGCGGCGGCGGTCAGGGGCAGGAGCACTCCGTCGACGCCGCGCCCGAAGATCTCGTCCGGTGTCTGGCCGAGCAGGGTGTAGTGCACGCGGAAGTAGATGAAGTACGTCTGCGTGTAGACGAGCCCGAAGTAGTAGAGCAACGCGGTGAGCAGGGTCGTGTTGGCCAGCACGGTGCCGACCAGCCTGAGCGCGTGCGACGGGCCCGCCGCGGATTCGGACTCCGGCGGCGTGGGGGCGCGCAGCCCCCGGCGTAGTGGCCGCCGGGTGCTCATCCGCCGGTGGTTTCGGTCGGCTGCGAGCTTTCCGACTTCGGCGGCGCCGAGCTTTCCTCCGTGGTCTCGGTTTCGCAGGCCCTCGCCCGGATCGTGATCGTCTTGCCGGGGTAGACCGGATTCGGGCCGATACTGCGGATGCAGTTCCCCTCGCCTACGACCACGACCGAGACCCCGCATCGCCGGGAGCTCTTGCAAAGACGTTCGAGGTTCTGCTCGATGGCGTCCTTGGCGGTGGCGGGGTCGGTGCCGAGCAGGTCGCTGTTGTACCTGATCGGGCTCCCGGGCACGACGCCGGGCGGAGGGGAGTCCTTCGTCGGGCCCGGTCCCGTCGGCGGTGCGTCGGACGACGCCGTCGGGGCCGTCTCCGTGGTGATCCCGCTGTCGGTCGTCAGATCGCCCGGCGCCGTGTCGCGGGGCGCGGACGTCCCACCGCAGGCGGTCGCGAACCCGAGTGTGGCGATCGCCATCGCCACGCTGAACAGCCGTTTCATGGACCTCACCGTCCTCGGAAAAGACGTCCTTCTGGGTAAGGACGCGGAACGACGAGCCCCTGATACGTCCCGCGCTGGTCCATTCGGGCGTATTACCCGCGATTCCGCCCTTTCGGGCAATCCCGGGAGGACCGGTGCGCGACAACTTCGCCGCGTGGCCTTCCGACACGCCCGAAATTATGTTAAGAAACTTTACTAACTAACAGGGAGGCGCGTTTTGAGTTCATCCCCGCGGCCGGGGCTCGAGCGGAAGATCGGGCCGCTCCAGGCGACCGCCATCAACATGACCCAGATGTGCGGCATCGGCCCGTTCGTCACCATCCCCGCGATGGTGGTGACCCTCGGCGGCCCGCAGGCCATGTTCGGCTGGCTCATCGGCGCGGTCATCGCGCTGGCCGACGGCCTCATCTGGGCGGAACTCGGCGCCGCCCTCCCCGGTGCCGGCGGCACCTACGTCTACCTGCGTGAGGCGTTCGGCGTCCGCACCGGCAGGCTCATGCCGTTCCTCTTCGCCTGGAGCGCGGTGCTGTTCATCCCGCTGATCATGTCCACCGGCATCATCGGCCTCGTCCAGTACCTCGGGTACCTGATCCCCGGTGTCGCCGACGACGGCGGGACGACGACGCTCGGCAAGGTGATCGGTCTCGGGGTCATCGCCCTGATCGTGCTGGCGCTGTTCCGCAAGATCGGCGAGATCGGGAAGCTGACCACCGTCCTGTTCGGGATCATGCTGTTCGCCGCGCTTTCGGTGATCGTCGCGGCCTTCACGCATTTCGACGGCGCGCAAGCGTTCGCCTTCACGCCGGGCGCGTTCTCGTTCGACGGCGGCGCGTTCTGGGCCGGGCTCGGCGCGGGCCTGATCATCGCCATCTACGACTACCTCGGCTACAACACCAGCGCCTACCTCGGCGGCGAGGTGCGCGACCCGGGCCGGACGCTGCCGCGCTCGATCATCCTGTCGATCCTCGGCATCATGAGCCTGTACTTCCTGCTGCAGCTCGGCGTTCTCGGCTCGGTCCCGCTGGAAGAGCTGAAGAACGCCACGTCGGTCGCCTCCACCGTGCTCGAACAGGCGTGGGGCACGGGCGCGGCCAAGGTCATCACCGTGTTCATCGTGATCGCCGCGATCGGTTCGGTGTTCGCCGGCCTGCTCGGCGGTTCGCGGGTCCCGTTCGAAGCCGCGCGTGACAAGGTGTTCCTGCCGGTGTTCGCCAAACTGCACCCGAAACTGAACCTGCCGACCGCCGGTGTGCTGACGATGGGCGCCATCGCCGCGATCGGCTCGCTGTTCACCCTGACCGCGGTGATCAACGCGGCGGTGACGGTGCTGGTGCTCATCCAGTCGCTCGCGCAGGTCGCGGCGATCGTGGTGCTGCGGCGGCGACGGCCGGAGCTGGAGCGGCCGTACCGCCAATGGCTCTACCCGATCCCGACGATCATCGCGCTGCTCGGCTGGGTCTACATCTACTTCTCCGCCACCTGGCTCTCGATCGGGCTTTCGGTGGGCTGGATCGTGCTGGGCGTGGCGGCGTTCCTCGCCTACGCGAAGGCGGAGCGCGTGTGGCCGTTCGGGCCCAAGGGGATTCAGGAATCGTTCGCGGGGGCGACAGAGGGGAACGGGCAGTGACGGGGGAAGAACTGATCCTGGGGATCGACTTCGGCGGGACGAAGGTCGCGATCGGGCTGGCGGACAGAGCCGGGAGCCTGCTGGTCACCCGGAGGCTCGACACCGACGCGCAGGCGGGCGCCGAACAGGTGGTGAGCCGCGCGCTCGCCGCGGCGCGGAAACTGCTCGCCGACGAAGGCGCCGCTGACCGGCTCGCCGCGATCGGCGTCGTCAGCCCGGGCATCGTGCTGGAGGACCGCATCCTGCTCGCGCCGAACGTGCCGGGCTGGGAGGAACTGCGGCTGCGCGAACTCGTCGCGGCCGAGTTCGAAGGCGTCCCGATCGAGGTGGGCACCGACGCCAAGGCGGCGGCGCTCGCGGAATGGCGTTGGGGGGCACTGGCGGACACCGATCCGGCGGTGTTCCTCTCGCTGGGGACCGGGATCGCCGCGGCGGTCCTGGTCGGCGGCCGGCTGCTGGCCGGCGCCAACGGCGCTGCGGGAGAGATCGGGTACAACCTCCTCTCGCCGCAGGACACCGACGGTTTCGCCAGCGGAGCGGCGCCGCTGGAGGAGGCCGTCGGTGGGCGTGGGCTGGGCGGCCGGGCGAGTGTGCTGCTCGGCCGCCCGGTAACCGCGGGCGAACTGTTCGGCCTCGCCAGGGAGAACGCGCAGGCGAAGGAACTCGTCGGCGCGGCGCTCGACGAACTGTCGATGCACGTCGCGAATCTCGCCATCGCGCTCGACCCGCAGCGCATCGCCGTCGGCGGGGGACTGGTGCGCTCGGCCGACATCCTGCTGCCCGCGTTGCGCGAGCGGCTGGCGCGGGCCGTGCCGTTCCCGCCGGAACTGGTGTCGGCGAAATTCGACCAGGACGCGTCCCTGCTGGGCGCGATCGCGATCGCGCTGGACGCGTAGCGAGATCACCGACCGAAGCCGCCGGGCTTCCGCTAGATCCGATCTAGCGGAAGCCCGGCGGCTTTCTCGCGCCTGAGGGGTGAGGCGAGAGGAGGTCGGTCATGGACGTCAGTCCGCTGCGGGTCGCGGTGATCGTCGGCAGCACCCGTGAAGGACGGGTGGGGGACACCGTCGGCAAGTGGTTCACCGGCCAGGCGGAACACCGGGAAGACCTCGTCACCGACGTGCTCGACCTGGTCGACTTCGACCTGCCCTCCGGGCTGCCGGAGCATCCGACGCACGACATGAAGCGGTTCGCGCGGCTGGTCGACGAGGCGGAGGCGTTCGTCGTCGTCACCCCCGAGTACAACCGCAGTTTCCCCGCGTCGCTCAAACAGGCGATCGACTGCGCCTACGACGAGTGGCGCGCGAAGCCGGTCGGCTTCGTCTCCTACGGCTACCGCTCGCAGGGGCTCTACGCCGTGGAACAGCTGCGCACGATCTTCACCGAGCTGCACACGGTGACCATGCGCGACACGGTGGCCTTCAACCTCCTCGACGGCACCCTCTTCGACTCCGACGGGCAAGTGCAGGCCGTGACCACCCTGCTCGACGCACTCGCCTGGTGGGGCCTCGCCCTGCGCGACGCGCGTGCCGCCCGCCCCTACGTCTGCTGAAAGCTTCTGAAAGGAAACGGAAAATGAGTGAACTGGCCATCGAAGCCTCGGGGCTGGTCAAGGTGTTCGGCGAGAACCGGGCGGTCGACGGGATCGACCTGAAGGTCCCGGCAGGCACCGTGTACGGCGTCCTCGGGCCGAACGGCGCCGGCAAGACCACCGCGGTGAAGATGCTCGCGACCCTGCTCCGCCCCGACGGCGGTGAAGCGCGCATCTTCGGCAAGGACGTCGTCCGCGACGCCGACGCGGTCCGGTCCATGGTGAGCCTGACCGGGCAGTACGCCTCGGTCGACGAAGACCTGACCGGCACCGAGAACCTGGTCCTGATCGGCAGGCTGACCGGGCACCGCAAACCGGCCGCCCGCGCACGGGCGGCGGAACTGCTGGAGGCGTTCGGGCTCACCGAGGCCGCGGGGCGGCAGGTGAAGAACTACTCCGGCGGGATGCGGCGGCGGATCGACATCGCCGCGAGCATCCTCAACACCCCGGACGTGCTCTTCCTCGACGAGCCGACGACCGGGCTGGATCCCCGCAGCCGCAACCAGGTCTGGGACATCGTGCGAGCGATCGTGAAGCACGGCACCACCGTCCTGCTGACCACGCAGTACCTCGACGAAGCCGACCAGCTGGCCTCGCGGATCGCGGTCATCGACCACGGCAAGGTGATCGCCGAAGGCACCAAGGGGCAGCTGAAGGCGTCGGTCGGCGCGGGCGCCGTCCACGTCCGCCTCCGCGAGGCCGACCAGCGGCCCGCGGCCGAGTCGCTGCTCGTCAGCACCCTGGAGGCGCAGGTGCTCCTGGAGGCGGACCCCGTCGCGCTGACCGCCCGGCTTTCGGGCGAGAGCACCGAACAGGGTGCCGCCGAGCACGCCGCGCGCGCACTGGCCGAACTCGCCCGCGCCGGCATCGTCGTCGACACCTTCTCCCTCGGCCAGCCGAGCCTCGACGAGGTCTTCCTGGCCCTCACCGACCGCACCACCGTTTCCGAGGAGAGTGCAGCTTGAGCACCACGGCAGTCAAAGACAACGAACCCGTTCTCGCGGCACCGAAGGCGGAGGATCTCGCCGCCGTCCTGATCGCGAAGAACCGTCCCCAGCGCCCCAGTGCGCTGTCGGCATCGATCACCTTCGGGTGGCGCGCGATGCTGAAGATCAAGCACGTGCCCGAGCAGTTGTTCGACGTCACGGCGTTCCCGATCATGATGACGCTGATGTTCACGTACCTGTTCGGCGGCGCGCTGTCCGGTTCGCCGACGCAGTACCTGCAGTTCGTGCTGCCGGGAATCATGGCGAGCAGCATCCTGATGATCACCATGTACACCGGGATTTCGGTCAACACGGACATCGAAAAGGGCGTCTTCGACCGGTTCCGCACGCTGCCGATCTGGCGGCCGTCGGCGATGGTCGGCTATCTGCTCGGCGACATGCTGCGCTATCTCATCGCCTCGCTGGTGATCCTCGGCGTCGGGCTGATCATGGGCTTCCGTCCCGCCGGGGGAGTCGGGGGCGTGGCCGCCGCGATCCTCCTGCTGCTGGCGTTCTCGTTCGCGTTCTCGTGGATCTGGACGATGTTCGGTCTGTTGCTGCGCAGCGAGAAGTCGGTGATGGGCGTCAGCATGATGGTGCTGTTCCCGCTGACCTTCCTCAGCAACATCTACGTCAATCCGGAGACGATGCCGGGCTGGCTGCAGGCCTTCGTCGAAGTGAACCCGGTGACCCACGTGGTCGCGGCGGTCCGCTCGATGATGGACGGGAACTGGGACGGCGGCGAGATCACCTGGGTGCTGGTCGCCGGCGCGATCATCCTTGCGGTCTTCGGCACCTTGACGATGCGGCTCTACAACCGCAAGTGAACCGGGGATAGGTCCCCTGGCGGCTCACAACCGCCAGGGGACTTTGTCCTCGGGCGCGTAACGGCACGAAGAACCGGTGGTGACCGACGCGCGCAGGTGCGCGGCCAGCGCCGGATGCTGCTCGTCGAGTTTGCGCAGGGTGTCCCGGATCCGGGCGGTCACCGTCTTGCGGGCGCGTTCGGCCTCGTCGCCGAGCCGCCGGGTGCGGCCGCCGAGCCCGGCCGCGGACCGCAGCTCGGCGAGCAGCGCGTCCCGTTCCCGGTCCAGCGCGGCGGCGCGCGCGTCCTGGCCGAGCCCGGTCGCGGTGTCGATCAGTTCGTCGAGTTCGTCCAGCCGCGCGCGGTACCGGGCCTTCGCCTCGTCGTCGAGGACGGCGTCCCCGCCGAGACTCTTCGCGGCGACGACCACCTCGCCTCCTTCGGGATCGAGCAACCGCACCGCCGTCACCTCCGAGCCCGGCCTGCCGAGCAGGAAATGCAGATCCCGCAAGCCTTTCGAGTCCGGAAGGCGGGTGGTGACGCCGTCGAAGCGCAAGGTCCACACGCTTTCGTCGCGGCGGAACTCGGCCGTCGGCGCCGCCGGGGTCCGCGCGTCCTCGCGCGCCCGCGTCACCCTGGCCACGACCTGCCGCATACCGAGCGCGGTGGCTTCTTCGTCCACTTCGGACAGCAGGGTCGTCGCGGCCGTCGCGTCGCCGTCGAGGTTGCGGCCGAGGAGGGCGATCGCCAGCCAGGACTTGGCTTCGGTCGCCCAGACCGTCGCCCTGAGGCGATCCGCGGAGAGCACGGCACCGCGCAGCCGGTCCACCGCTTCGTGCCACCGTTCCTGCGCGAGATCGAGCCTACCGAGCCAGAGGTCGACCGGGCCGGAGATCTCGCAGCCGTAGAGGGAGACCAGCCACTCCCCGCTGTACGGCAGAAGGAGCGCGCGGGCCGCTTCACACCGTTCGGGATCGCGTGAGATCGCCGCCGTATGCGCCTGACAGCGCAACCACAACGCTTCCAGGTCACGCGGATACGGCTTCACGTCGGCCGCGAGATCGGTGAGCCGGACGGCCTCCCCGACATCCTCGCGCTGGGCCGCGGTGATCGCCTCCAGCAACCGGCTGTAGGCGTACCCGCCGCGGGAGATCTCGCGGTGCAACCCGGCGAGCTCGCCGAACCGCCCCTCCAGGCACCACCGGGCCCACCTCTGCAACTGGTTCAGGTCGCCGAAATGCGGATGCTCGTCCCCCTCGTGGCGCGAGATCACCTGCTGGATGAACGCCTCGGCCTCGGAGAACCGGCCCTGGAGCGTGGCGATGATGCTCTGGTCGATCCGGGACGCCAGCTGCGAGCTCGGCGCCCTGCCGGTGGCCGCCAGGGCGAGGAACTCCTGATATTGCTCGAAATACCGGGGATCGCCCTGTTCGAGCAGCGCCACCCACTTGAACGACGCCGCGTAATGCTCCAATTCCGGGTTCGAGGTGCGGCGGCCGACGAGGACCAATTCGTCGGTGAGCCGCTCGCGTTCCGCGGCGCTGCCGGGGCCCCAGATCGCGTCGTGCCGGGCCCACAGACCGAACAACAGGGCGGAATCGTCCTGGTCGTCGCGGGCGGTGATCATGATGTGCGCGGTCAGTTCCTGCGTCATCTCCTCGACGGTGACGTCCCGGCCGGGCTCACGGCCGCACAGCCGTCCGTGCGCTTCGGTGAGCACCTTGACCGTCTCGTCGACCCGCAGGCCCTTGTGGTCGGCGCGGATCAGGGTCAAGGCCAGGCGGGCGAGGAGATCGTCGTCGTCGAGTTCGCGGATGAGCACGGAGACGTCGTCGAGGACTTGCCTGCCCTCCTCGGTTTCCTGGTGGCGGGTCAGATGCGCACCCAACTCGAGCGCGATGACCGCTTGCCGCTTCCGGTCGTCGACGATCTCCATCGCCCGCCGGTAATGCGTGGTCGTCTCCTCGATCGCCATCCGGCCGGTGGCGTCGATCGCGGCGGCGAGCAGCAGATCGACGGCCTTGTCCGGATCGAGTTCCCGGCCCGCGAGCAGCGCGTGGCGGGCCATGTCCGCGGGGAAGAGCCGGTCCGACGACGACGGCGCCTCGCGGGCCGCCGCGACGACCGCGGCGTGATGCCTGCGACGGTCCGCTTCGGACAGGCTCGCGTACAGCGTCTCGCGGACGAGGTCGTGGGCGAAGGCGAACCGGCCCTGCCCGTGCACCACGACCAGTCGCGCCGCGACGGCCTGGTCGAGCAGCCGATCCACCTGGGGCACGGGCGCCGACGCCACCCCCGCGAGCAGCCGCCGGTGGAATTCCCTGCCGAGCACGGACGCGGTGGTCAGGAGGGCGAGGACCGGCTGGGGGAGCAGGGAAAGCCGTCTCTGCAGGGCGTCGGCCACGCCTGGAGCGATGGTTTCCGCGGAACCGCCGCTGTGCCACAGCCGCGCCGTCTGCTCGACGAAGAACGGATTCCCTCCGGTGCGGCGGTGGACCTCGGCGACCAATGCGTCGTCGGGCTCCGCGCCCGCCGTCCTGGCCATGAGCGTGCCGACCTCGTCCGGTTCGAGGCCGGTGAGAGTGACCGAAGTGGCCTTCGCGAGCAACGGCAGCATGAGGGAGCGAAGCGGATGGTCGGTCGCTTCGACCTCGACATCCCGGTACGTGCCGATCAGCAGCAGCCGTTCGAACCAGGTGTGCTGGGCGGCGAACTCCAGCAGCCGCAGCGACGCGGCGTCGGCCCAGTGCAGATCGTCGAGCACCACGACGACCGGCTGATCCTGGGAAGCGGCCACCAGCACACTCGTCACCGCGTCGTACAAGCGGAACCCGTCGGCCGCGCCGTCGCCGCGCGCCTCGCCGAGCAGGACGTCCAACGCGCTGTCGGCCATCGCGGCCCAGCAGCGCTCGCCGACCGCGCGCCGCAGCCCGCGGACCACCTGTGTCCACGGCCAGTAGCCCGGAGCGCTCGCGGAGTCCCAGCAGGACCCGTTGAGCACGAGGGCGCCGAGACGCTTCGCCTCTTCGGCGGCGCCGGTGACGAGCGTGGTCTTGCCGATTCCGGCTTCCCCGGTGACCAGCACCAGCCCGCCGTGGCTTTCGGTGGCGCGGGCGATCTCCGCGCGGAGCACCCCCGCGGGATGGTCACGTCCGATGAGGGCGGCTGACATGTCCGAATCCTCCCAGTAGGGTCCGACAATCTCACGACGCGCGTCCGCTGTCAGGCGTTACCTCCGGTCCGTCGTGACCGACGGTGACCGACGTCTCCCGGTCGCCGGGAACCCTTGACGGGGGAAATCCGACTTTCTGGACGTGAGCAATCGAGTGGGACGGCGGGTGAACAGCCGTCGAAATTCCTGTCCCGGCGGGCGACGGCGGCCTGTTGTGCCAGGTCAGGTGGTCGCGGGCTGGAGTAGGGTGCGAGGTATGGGGAGCATTCGCTCGCGCGTGCTGGCTTGGATCGGCCGCCGTTACCTCGCGCGTCAGCAGAAGAACGGTTTCGACCTGTCCAAGATGTCGGTCATCCCGGACAACGCGCTGCTGCCGCTCAAGCGCGACGGTCTCGATCCGGTGGCCGAGCTGGGCCGGATCCGCGCGGCGGAGCCGATCAGCAAGCTCGACCTGCCGTTCGGGATGAACGGCTGGCTGGTCACCGGCTACGACGAGGCCAAGGCCGTGCTGGGCAAGGTCGGCGAGTTCAGCAGCGACTTCACGAACCTGGTCGGGAACGCCGGCGTGACCGAGGACCAGAACCCCGGCGGGCTCGGGTTCGCCGATCCGCCGGTGCACACCCGGCTGCGGCGGCTGCTCACGCCGGAGTTCACCATGCGGCGGCTGTCGCGCCTGACGCCGCGGATCGACGAGATCGTCGCCGAGCAGCTCGACGCGATGGAGAAGGCGGACGGCCCCGTCGATCTGTGGGAGGCCTTCGCGCTGCCGATCCCGTCGCTGACGATCTGTGAGCTGCTGGGCGTCCCGTACGAGGATCGCGACGACTTCCAGCGGCTGAGCACCGCGCGGTTCGATCTCTTCGGTGGCGCGGGGGCGTCACTCGGTGCGATGACCGAGTCACTGTCCTATCTGGACGAGATCGTCAAGAAGCAGCGCGCGAAGCCGGGCGACGGTCTGCTCGGCATGCTCATCAAGGAGCACGGCGACGAGATCGACGACCGCGAGCTGGCGGGCCTCGCCGACGGCGTGCTCACCGGCGGGCTGGAGACCACGGCGAGCATGCTCGCGCTCGGTGCGCTCGTGCTGCTCAAGGATCGCGAGCTGTTCGAAACCGTCCGCGGCGACGACGATGCCGTCCACAAGTTCGTCGAGGAACTGCTGCGGTACCTGACCGTGGTGCAGATGGCCTTCCCGCGGTTCGCCAAGGAGGACATGGAGATCGCCGGGGTCCGGATCGCGAAGGGCGACATCGTGCTGGTGTCGCTCAGCGTCGCGAACCGCGACGGCGTCCTCGGCGAGGACATGGAGAAGTTCGACGCGACCCGCGAGCCGACGTCGCATCTCGCCTTCGGCTGGGGCATCCACCGCTGCATCGGCGCCGAACTGGCCAGGATGGAACTGCGCACCGCGTATCCCGCGCTGATCCGCCGGTTCCCGGAGATGCGGCTGGCGGTCGAACCGGAAGAGGTCGGCTTCCGGAAGGTCTCCATCGTCTACGGCGTCGACGCGTTGCCCGTGCTGCTGGACTGATCTTTCAGGCGACTCCTCTCGGGCGGAACTGGATGCTGATCCTCGGGCCGACCGGTTTGGCGGTCTTGGGGACGGCGTGTTCCCAGGTGCGCTGGCAGCTGCCGCCCATGACGATCAGGTCGCCGTGGCCGAGGGCGTGCCGGACCGTCTCGCCTCCGCCACGCGGGCGCAGCGCCAGCTGCCGGGCGGCGCCGACCGAGACGATCGCGACCATGGTGTCCTCGGTGCGGGAGCGGCCGGTGTCGTCGCCGTGCCAGGCGACACTGTCGCGCCCGTCCCGGTAGAAACACAGACCGGAGGTCACGAACGGCTCGCCGAGCTCGTCCGCGTAGTGCGCCGTGAGTGTCTCCCGCGCCTCCGTGAGGATCGGGTGGGGGAGCGGCATGCCTTCGCGGTAGTAGCTCAGTAGCCGGGGAACGGCGACGACGCGGTCGTACATCTGCCGTCGTTCGGCCTGCCACGGCACGTCTTCGGCGAGCCGGGTGAACAGTTCGTCGGCGCCGGAGAGCCAGCCGGGCAGCACGTCGATCCAGGCGCCGCGGGTCAGCTCGGTGCGCCGGAGCCCGTCGAGCGAGCCGAGCCCGAGCGCGGCGCACTCGTCGAACAGCGAGGCTTGAAGGGCGGGGGTCATGGCAACCGAACCTACCCCGGTTCCGATCATTTGTCGAACGGGTGTTCGATTGGGCGTAAATGACCTGATTCTGTCGGTGGGGTCGGGCACGATGGTCCGCATGATCCACACAGCGACGTCCGCGGACGGAACGCCGATCGCGTTCGAACGACGCGGCGAGGGGCAGGCGCTGGTCGTCGTCGCGGGCGCGGGCAACGACCGGCACGGTGACGAACCGCTCGTCGCGGAGCTGACGGCCGAGTTCTCCGTGGTGACCTACGACCGCCGGGGCCGGGGTGACAGCGGCGACACCGCGCCGTACGCGGTCGAGCGGGAGATCGAGGACCTGGCCGCGGTGGTCGCGGCGCTCGGTGAGCCGGTGATCGTGCATGGCATCTCCTCGGGCGGCGCGCTGGCGCTGCTCGCGGCCGCGGCGGGAGTGCCGATGGCGCGCCTGTCGGTCTTCGAGCCGCCTTATCGCGGCGAGACGGAAGAAGTCCCCGAGGGGTACGCCGACGAGATGCGCGAGCTGGTCGCGGCGGACCGGTGGGACGACGCCGTCGCGCTGTTCACGATGTCCGCGGTCGGCACTCCGGCGGAGGCCGTCACCGCGGCCAAGGCGACGCCGATGTGGGCGGAGCTGCGCTCGTTCGCGCCCACGCTCGTCTACGACGCCTTCGTGATGAGGGATTCCAAGGTCCCGGGCGAACTGGCGTCGATCGCGACGCCCGTGCTCGTGGTGAACAGCAACGGCAGCACCGACTGGCTGAAGGCCGCCGCTCTCGCCGCGGCGAAGATGGTCCCAGGGGCGCGGCAGGTCGAGCTGGACGGGGAGTTCCACAGTGTCGCGCCGGAGCGGCTCGCGCCTGAGCTCAGCGCGTTCTACCGGGATCCTCGGTGAGGCGCAGGTAAGCCGCGCCGCGAGGGGAGATCCGGTAGCCGACTTCGAGGCTGAGTGTCAGGCCCAGGTTCTTCAGCTTGCGGATGTCGATCTTCAACGGTTCCTTCTCGCGGCCGAGGAGGTCGGCGAGGTCCTGCGCGCGGCGGCCGGGATTTTCGGCGATGAGCCGCAAGGTCTCGTGCGTCCACGGGCGGCGGTTGTCCATCTTGGACAACCGCTTGCCGATCGCCTCGACGTCCTTTTCGGACAGTTCGGCGTCCGCGCTGAGCGCGTGCCGGGGATCGGGGCCGACGTAGCGCAGCCGGATCCGGTACACCGGGGCGTCCGCGGGGCCGCGCAGTGTCCCGCGGACCGCGTTCGCGGACTCCGCGCCGGAACGGCGGGCTTCGGCCTCGGTGATGTGGCCGGGGTCGACGATCTCGACCGAGACGACCTCGATCACCCCGGCTTCCAGCCGCATGACGTCGCCGGCGCGGACGTTCTGTTTCGACCAGCGCCGGAAGGTCAGGTCGATCGTCCCGGCCGCCAGTCCTTCGAGGACCGTCAAGGAGAGGATCACCGTCGTTACCCAATCAGCGGGACGCCGGAGCGTCAACGTCTTGTCCGATGACGGTTCGCGCTCGTACAGTCGCAGCCTGGTCCTGGTCTGGACCACCACCGCCGCCCTGAGTGTGCAGGAGGCAGGATGCGGAGACGACTTCGGACCGCCGGGGTGGCCGCGACGGCCGTCCTCGGCCTGATCGCGTCGGCGACGCCGGCGAACGCCCAGGTCGGAACGGGGCCGTGGACGGCGGAGAACCCCTCGTTCACCGTGCAGGAACGCGGATGCGGCCAGGTCGACGGGCTGAACTTCGAGCTGACCTGCTCCACCGGAAGCGGGGACCAACGGGCGGAACGCCGCTACGTGACCTACACCGGCGGGACCCGGCAGTTCGAGGGATCGTTCCGGATCGCCAGCATGGCGGGCAGCCGGATCAGCCTGAAGCAGACCTTCCGCGACGCGCCGACCGCCGGACCGTACTTCATGCTCGCGGTCGAACGCGGCGGGCGGCTCTACGCCGTGCACGGCGGGGACACCCTGGGAAGCGGCGCGACCGTCGGGACGTCGGTGCGGGTCAACACCGTGCACCAGGTCGGGAGCACGCACAAGGTGTACATCAACGGTTCGCTGAAGCAGACCGTGAGCAGCAGCGGCGGGAGCTATTACGACAAGTTCGGCGCCTACCGGACGGCCAGCGGCGCCGGGCCGGTCAAGGTGACCTGGAGCGGGATCAAGTTCTGGCGGAAGTGAGCCGGGGTCGCCTCGTGGTGGCGAGGACGGTTCTAACCGTCCTCGCCACTCACGAGGCTCGGGCCGCGGCGCCACGCGTCGAGATCCGTCCAAGCCTGGAGCGTCCGCCTGCTCTCGAACCGGCGGCGTTCCCCGGTGACCGGATCGGTGAACTCGAGGACCTTCGCCAGCAGCTGCAAGGGTTCGGTGAAGTCGTCGAGCGGGGTTTCGGTCAGCTCCGGGTAGAAGTCGTCGCCGAGAATCGGCAACCCGAGGCCGCTCATGTGCAGTCTGAGCTGGTGGGTGCGGCCGGTCGCGGGGATCAGCCGGTAGCGGCCGAGACCGTCGCGGTGCTCGATCAGCTCGACGCGGGTCTCGGCATTGGGCGGCCCGTCGATCTCCTGCGCGGCGATGACCCCGCGTTCCTTGACGATGCGGCTGCTGATCTCGCGCGGCATGGCGACGGCAGGATCGTGGCGCGCGATCGCCTCGTATTCCTTGTGCACCAAGCGGTCTCGGAACATCGTCTGGTATTTGCCGCGGACTTCGCGGGTGATCACGAACAGGATGAGCCCCGCGGTGACCCGGTCGAGCCGGTGCGCGGGGGTGAGCCGCGGGAGGTCGAGGTCGCGGCGCAGCCGGACCAGCGCGGTCTGCAGGATGTGCCGTCCACGCGGGATCGTCGCGAGGAAATGCGGTTTGTCGGCGATGAGGAAATGCTCGTCGCGGTGCAGTACGGAAACCTCGAACGGCACCTCGACCTCGTCGGGCAGGTCGCGATGGAACCAGATGAACGAGTCCGGCACGAACGGCGAATCGACGCCCAGCGGCCCGTCGAGCCCGACGATGCGTTCCTCGCGGAGCATCTCCTCGATCCGTTCGGGCGCGACGCGGGGAAGCCGCTCGACGAGGTGCTCGCGCAATGTCGTCCACGGCCCCTCGGCGGGCATCTTGAGCCTCGCGGGATCGAGCCCGTGGCGGGGCGGGAGCGGCGGGCGGAGCTTGCGTCTCATCACCGCGCACTCTAGCCGCGCTCCTGGTCGGGGGCGGCTGCCCGTGGTCTCCCGCGGTGCTCCCATGTTGCGAAAGCCACTTTCGGGACATCAGACGTCGCGAAAGTGGCTTTCGCGACACCGCGGGGTCGTCGACGCCGCAGGACTTGTCCACAGTGGGGCTGGTGTGGCGAGTTGTCCACAGGGCAGGCGAAAGGTACTGGCGACCGAGGAGTGGGGAGCCGACGATCATGAGGTGAAATCCGGAGATTGGGCTCGTGATCCCGAGGGGCTCTACCAGCACAGCCGTGGGGGCGTGATCACCGTCGCCCGGTTGACGGAACTCGGCGTTCCGTCGAGGACGTGTTATCGCCGGTGCCGTCCGGGAAAGCAGTGGCGTCGGCTGCTGCCGGGAGTCTTGATGCTGAATTCCGGCGAGCCGACCCGACGCCAGCTGGTCGAGGCGGCCCTGCTGTATGCCGGACCGGATGCCGTGGTGACCGGAGCTGCCTCGTGTCGTCGGCACGGGCTGAAAATGCTGCCGGACGGCGCTTTCCGCGTTCATCTCCTGGTGCCACTCGAACACAAGGTAGGCAGTTCGGGGCACGTGATCATCGAACGAACGACTCGGCTACCGCAGGCGATCACGATCGACGGAGTACCGCTGGCGCCGTTGAGCAGGGCGGTCCTCGACGAATGCCGTCGGCTCGGCTCGAGGCGAGAGGTGTCCGCTCTGCTGGCCGAGGCGGTGCAGCGGGGTGTGAGCCTCGCGGAGCTGTTCGCCGAACTCGACGCCGGGAGCAGCCGCGGCACGGCGATCCCGCGCGAGGCGCTGCATCGGATCGCCGACGGAGCACGGTCGGCGGCGGAGGTCGACGCGATGAAGGTGTGGCGGCTGACCGGCTTGCCGGAACCCTTGTGGAATCACGAATTGCGCGACGAGAACGGCGAATACATCGCGACCGCCGATGGCTACTTCGTGGCGGCGGGTCTGGCTTGGGAGATCGATTCGTACGACTTCCATTTCGGCAAGCAGCAGTACGCCGCGACGGTGGCGAGAGACGCCAGGTACGCGGCCGCCGGCATCGTGGTTCTTCAGACCTTGCCCAGTCGCTTGCGAACGGAGCCCAAGCGTGTCGCCGCGGAACTCGTGGCCGCGTACCGTGCCGCCGAGGCCCGTATGCGTCGCGCCGCCTGATCGGACAGGAACCACGTCTCTTCAGTGTCGCGAAAGCCACTTTCGCGACGTCTGATGTCCCGAAAGTGGCTTTCGCGACATCTTTGGTGGCGGAGCCGAAGAGCGTCAGGAGTTCGGCTGGTCCCGGTACCGCGCGAGGTACCGCTCGGTCACCTCGGCCTCCGCGACCGCAGCGGCCTCCGCGCGGGTCTGGCGCCCGATGCCCGGCGGGAAGCCGTTCTTGGCGAGCCGGTGCTCGATGCTCTCCTCCATGTAGGCCATCGAGTAGAAGTACGCCACGAGCGCGGCCATCAGCACGATCGCCAGCCGCAGGGTGAGCGGGCCGGGCAGGAGCAGCCACACCGCGCAGAGCGGGGCGATCATCACCGTGCTGCGGGCGACGTGCCGCCAGCGCCAGCTTCCGGTGGTCGCGTCGTGGAGGATCCACTCGTGGTAGCGCTCGGGCAGCCTGCCGCCGAGTGAGTACCAAAGCCAGCGGAACACGTCCGGGCGCTTGCGGGGCATCGGGCGACTCCTTCCTTCGATACCATCACAGTACACTAATCATTAGTACGCTAAATATTAGCGTCACCGCTAGGATCGGCGGCATGAACTCGGAGGGCGCCAGATGAAGTCGATCGATCTGGGCGAGGATCCGCTCGCCTTGGAGCGTCAGGTGTGTTTCGCGCTGTCGGTCGCGTCGCGCAGCGTCATCGCCATCTACCGTCCGCTGCTGGAACCCCATGGGCTCACCCATCCGCAGTACCTCGTCATGCTGGCGCTCTGGGAGCGGGGCCCGCAGGCGGTCAAGGACCTGAGCATCGCCCTGCGCGCCGAACCCGCGACGCTGTCACCGCTGCTCAAACGGCTGGAGACGATCGGTTACGTCACTCGCCGGCGCAGTTCCGAGGACGAGCGGCTGCTCACCGTCGAGCTGACGGAATCCGGTCGCGCGTTGCGCGCGGAGGCGGAGAAGATCCCGTATCGCGTCGTGGAGAAGCTCGGCATGGAGGTCTCCGAGCTGGAGGCGCTGCACAAGGCCCTCACCCGCGTCATCGAGGCCACTGCTTGAGCGAACCGAAACCGGGGTGTGACGAAATGAGGGTGTGAAGCCGCTCCGGGGTGGGTAATTCCCGTCACGCCAAGTCAAAGTGACAGGAAGATGAGGGACCGTGACCACCTCGACCCCCGCGCCCACGGAAGCAGGTCTGGAGCTCATGACCAGGCTGAACGCCTACCTGGAGGACGTGGCCGCGGCACTGGGGATACGGCGGGATTCGGGCACGGTCGACCTCACCGGTCCGGTCACCGCCCAGCTGAGGCTCAACTGGCGCCTCCCCGGCTTCCCCGAGCGCGACGTCGACCTGATGTGGCACGAGGAGCACGGCTGGTCGGCAGCCGTGGCGACGCATTCGGACGACGATCACCACGTCGTCGTCGCCTATCTCGGCGGCCGCACGGTGGCGTCGCATCCGCGTCTGGTCGCCAGGTTCGCCGAGACCCTGCGGACCGGCGACCACCAGGACTGCTGGCCCGGTCCGCCGGCGTTGCGCACCGCCGCCGGACCTTCGTCGCTCGCCAAGGAGCTCGCCGCCTGGGCCTGATCACCCAGGTGGGGCGAGGACCACGTCGAGCGCGATCGTGATCTCCCGGCCGATCAGGAATCTCGGCGCGCGGAGACCGATCGCCCGCCGGTCGAAGACGGCACCGGCGAGCACCCGCCAGGTGCCGTCGCCGTTGTCCTCCGGCCCGGTCGCGGTCACCGTGAGGGGGCAGGACTCGCCGCGCGCGCCGAGCGTGCCCTCGACCGTCCATCCGTCCGGGCCCTCGTCGGCCCGGTCCGCCGCGAAGGTCAGCACAGGCTGAGCGTCGATCGCCAGCAGACCGGGTTTACGCAGGTCGGCATCGCGTTTGGCGTTGCCGGTGTCGATCTTGTCGAGGTCCAGTGCCGCTTCGACGACGACGCCGTCGGCGGAGACCCGCACCGAGCCCAGGCTGACCGGGATCGAGCCGTGGACCACGCGGAACCCGAAGTTCCGGACGGTGAACGTGGCCGAGGTCCGGTCGGCGAGCACCGTCCAGGTGCCGACCCGCGCGGACGTCCCGGCGGTCATCGCGGCTCACCCACCAGGCCGAGCGAGGGCAGTGACGTGTGGAGCACGCGGTGGACGTCGACCCGGTCCGGGCCCGGCAGCAGCGCGGGATCCTCGCCGGGCAGCAACTCCGTCGCCATGATCGTCTTCTGGACCGCCTCCATCGCCTCGATCGACTCGGTGAAGCCGAGAATGAGGCTGGACCGGTCTTCGGCGGTCAGGACGTAGAAGCCGCCGACCCCGTCGAGCCCCCGCACGGCGGGCCAGATCCGCTCGCGTCCGCCGAACTCGGCGGCGTCGGCCTGTTCCTGGGTGAGCGGCCGGTCGAACCAGGTCGCCTGCGCGATCCTGGGCTCGGCCGCGCCGCCTTCGACGTCGGCGACCGCGTAGACACGGGCGTCGAAGACATGGGCGGCACGGCGGTCGGCGGCGGCGAGCGCTGACCCGCGGTCGCGCCACAACGCGACGACGAGTCCGGTCAGGCCGCCGACCTGGGCGAGGGTGCAGGTGCCCGGCGACCCGGTGCCGGGATGGAGTTCGGCGGCGAGGGCGTGGCCCCAGCCCGCGGACTCGTCGGCGTGCGAACGCCGGAACTGGTGGACGGTGGCGTACATGGGCTTTCCTTTCCCGTCGGACGTGCCGACTCTGCGCTCCCGGCGGCCGCCGGACATCAGTGCCAGTACGCAGGGCGGTACGGAATCGGGCCCGGAGAGCGATACTCCTTGCGTGAACCGGGAACCGTTCGTGGGCCGGGAGGGCGAACTGGCGAGCCTGCGCGGCAGACTCGCCGACGCCGCCGCGGGCTCGGGTGGGCTCGTGCTCGTCTCCGGTCCACCCGGGATCGGCAAGACCCGGCTGGTCGAGGAGGCGACGGCCGCCGCGTCCGGCGTCGTGTGGGGCCGGTGCGCCGACGATCCGGGTGCGCCGCCGCTGTGGCCGTGGCGCCGCGTCGGCGAGGCGCTGCCGTCGGTCGATTCGGCCGTGAAGACCGCTTTCGCCGAGACCGAGGGCGCCGGCGACGTCCAGGCGGCGCGGTTCCGGCTGGTGGCCGCCGCGGCGGACGCGCTGGTGGCCGCGGCGGAACCGGCGGGCCTGGTCGTCGTCCTCGAAGATCTGCACTGGGCCGATGAGGCGTCGTTGCGGCTGTTGCGCCATCTGGCGGGGGAGTTACGGCGCTCGAAGCTGGCCGTGGTCGCGACGCACCGGGACACCGGGCACACTCCCGCGCTGGACGCGGCCCTGCCGGATCTCCTCCGCCGTCCTGGCGCGCGGAGCATCACGCTGCCGCCCTTGGCCGAGTCCGACGCGCGGGCGCTGCTCACCGGACTGACCGAAGAGGACGTACGCGAGGCCTATCGCCGCTCCGGCGGGAATCCGCTCTATCTCGGCGCGATCGCGCGTTCGGCCGGTGGAGCGGAACTCGGCCACCTCGTGCGGACCGCGGTGGCCTCCCTCGAGCCGGAAGTACGGCGGCTGCTCGCCATCGCGGCGGTGCTCGGCGAGGACGTCGACGCCGCCTTGCTCGCGGAGGTGTCCGGCCTGTCGGCCGGCGAGGTCGCCGATGGGCTCGATCAGGCCGAAAAGGCCGGGGTGCTGGGTTCCGGCCGGTTCGCGCACGCCGTCGTCCGCGACGGGATCTACGCGGATCTCGGCCAAGCCGAACGGGAAACGTCGCACGGTCGCGCCGCGGCCGCGCTCGAAGGACACGCCCGGCATGAACCCTCGCTCGCCGGGACGGTCGCCGGGCATTGGCTGCGTTCGGCGACCGCGCCGGCGAAGACGGCGGAGTGGGCGGCGCTCGCGGCCGCGGAAGCGAACCGGGCACTGGCCTTCGACGAAGCGGCGCGTTTCCTCGCGATGGCGCTCGACGCCCGCGCGAAGGCCGGACTGTCCGAAGTGGACCGTGCCGGGCTGCTGCTCGACCTCGCCGTCGCCGAATACCGGACGGGCAGGTTCGCGCGAAGTCTCGACCATGCCCGGCTCGCCGCCGACGCCGGGCTGATCGCCCGCGCGGCGCTGGTGGTCCGCGACGTCGCGGCGCCGGATCTTCTGCCCGGTATTCGCGACCTCGCCGTCCGCGCGCTCGCGGCCGAAGGGGTCGACCGGACGACGCGGGCACGCCTGCTGGCGCACAGCGCCTCGGTGGAAGCCGATTACGGCCGGTTCGCCGATGCGGAAAAGCTCGCCGACGAAGCCTTCGCGCTCGCCGACGAAGCGGGCGATCCGGAGGCGCTGGTCGACGCCGTCCGAGCCCGGATGAAGGTCGCTCCGGACAAGCTGCCGCTGTCCGAACGGCTGCGGCTCGGCGCGCTGGCGGCCGACCTGGGCTCGCGTACCCGGCAGCCTCTGGTTTCCTTGTGGGGCCACAAATGGCGGATCGACGCGGCCTTGGCGGACGGGCGGATGGCGCTCGTCGACGACGAACTCGTCGCGGTGACCACGCTGGCGCGGCTGACGAGGCTGCCGCTGGTGCGCTGGCACGACCTGCGGCTGCGCAGTTCGGTGCTGGCGTTGCGCGGAGACCTGGCCGAGGCGCGCGAGCTCGATCTCGCGGCGGAGGAACTGGCGGACACCGAACTCGCGGACGACTTCTCCGCGAAAGGGATGTCCTACGCGTTCCGCACCCAGCTCGTGCTGCTCACAGGTGATCCCGGTGACCTGCGAAAGGGCTACGCGGGTCTGCTGGACCGGGCGCCGCATCTGCCGGTCACCTTGGTCTCACGCCCGTTGCTGAGCCTGCTCGCGGGCGACCTCGACGAGGCGAGGGTCCGGTACGAACAGCTGGTCCCGCTGGTGCGGAGTCCGGAGTTCGCGCTGCACGCCACCGGCGCGCTGCCCAATCTCGTGCCGCTGGTCGAGGCCTTTCGAGACGTCGAGATGGCGGAATACCTGTTGGGGCGCCTCGAAGAGGTGCGGCCGACCGTGTCCGGTGGCGCGGGTGTGTTCTGTACCGGATCGAGCCTGGAGCACCCCGCCCGGCTCAACGCCTTACTGGGCCGCCACGACGAGGCGGCGAGGCTGTTCGAGCAGGTCATCGCGATCAACGAAGGCATCGGCGCGCGGCCCGGTGTTGCTCAGGCACGGTTGCTGCTCGCCGAAGTCCTCGTCGCCAGGGGCGATTTCGTTCGTGCGCAAGGGATCGCGCGCGACGCCCTCGACGAGTTCCGGCGGCTGGCCATGCCGGGACCGCTCACGCGGGCCGCGGCATTGCTCGAGCGGGTCCGCGCCGAACGCCGCGCCGCGGACCCGCTCACCGGGCGGGAACGCGAGATCGTCGCCCTGCTCGCCGACGCGCTGAGCAACCGCCGGATCGCCGAGAAACTGGTGCTTTCCGAACGTACGGTGGAAAGCCACGTCCGGAGCATCCTGGCGAAACTGGGTCTGGCGAACCGGACCGAGGTCGTCGCGTGGGCGAGCAGGGAAGGTCTCAGGGACTGACGGTCAGCTTGCCGAGAATGCGCGCGGCGACGGCGTCCAGGTTGTCGTCGAGGAAGAAATGCCCGCCCGGGAACACTTCCAGCTCGAAGGAGCCGCTGGTGTGTTCGGCCCAGTTCTCGGTGTCCGGCACTTCCAGGACCGGGTCGGCGTCGCCCGCGAGCGCCACGATCGGGCAGCTCACGTCGGGGCCGGGCCGGTACCGATAGGTCTCGACGGCCTTGTAGTCGCCGCGCAGCGCGGGCAACGCGAGCGCGCGGATGTCCGGGTCGTCGAAGATCGTGGGGTCCGTGCCACCGAGACGGCTGACCTCGTTGAGGAAGGTGTCGTCGTCGGCGAGGTGGTGCGCGTTCTCCTTCTGGATGTCCGGGCCGCGGCGGGCCGAGACGAACAACGCCGCCGGCACGATGCCGCGCGCTTCGAGCCGCCGCGCGACCTCGAACGCGGCGATGGCGCCCATGCTGTGGCCGAAGAGGGCGAAGGGTTTCGGGAACGCGGCGACGACGTCCACCAGTTGCTCGGCGAGGACATGCAGGTCGTCGACGACCGGCTCGCCCATCCGGTCCTGCCGTCCGGGGTACTGGGCGGTGTGCACCTCGACGGTGGGTGACAGAGCGGCCGAAAACGAGCGGTACGCGCTGGCGGACCCACCGGCGTGCGGGAAGGCGATGAGCCGCATCCCGGCCGTCGGCGCCGGATGGAAGCAGCGCGTCCAACTGCTCAGAACCTGTCCTGCCATTCGAAAATCCCCCAATCCGCGCGGGAACGACCCGCACGACACTGGAATGTACGGGGGAATCGCGGAATGAGTCCATGCTTGTGCGGGGTTGTTCACGCTGGGAACACTGGACACCGGGGCTCGGCGGATGGGAGCGGATGTGGCGGAGGACCTGAAGATCAGGGTCGGTGCGGGGCTGGGGACCGGGACGGCGCCCGAGGAGTTCGGCGCCGCGGTCGATCTGCTGGAGCGGGCGGGTGTCGACTCGCTCTGGCTGCCCGAGGCGGTGTACTCGCCCAGGATCGATCCGGTCGTCGGGTTGACGCACGCGCTCGCCCGCACCACGAAACTGAAGGTCGGCACCGGGGTGATGGTGCTGCCCGGCCGCGATCCGGTGCTGGTCGCCAAACAACTCGCCTCCCTCGCCGCGCTCGCGCCGAAAAGGGTGCTTCCGGTCTTCGGCCTCAAGCCCGCGCGCGACGCGGAACTGCCCTTGTTCCCGGTGCCGCAAGGCCGCCGCGCCGCGGTGTTCGACGAGTCGTTGCGGCTGATCAGGGCCTTGCTGGAACAGGAGGAAGTGACCTTCGATGGCGAGTTCTTCCGCGTCGAGGGGAAGGGGCTCGGCCTCACCCCGCTCAAACGGCTCGACCTCTGGCTCGGCGGGAAGGCGCCCGGCGCGCTGCGGCGGGTCGGCAGGCTCGCCGACGGCTGGCTGGCCAGTTTTCTCACTCCGGAAGAGGCCCGGGCAGGCCGCGAGGCGATCCAGGAGGCCGCCGCCGAGGCGGACCGGGAAGTCGAGGCCGACCACTTCGGGATCAGTCTCCTCGTCGCCGAGGACGGGATCCCGGACGCGCTCGCCGCTTTGGTCGCGGCACGGTCCGGCGCGGATCCGGCGCGGCTGATCGCGGACGGCTGGAGCGCCGCCCGCGACCTGATCGCCGAGCACATCGATGCCGGGCTGAGCAAGTTCGTGCTGTACCCGGCCGGGCCGGAGCCGATCGAGCGGTTCGTGGAGAACTTCGTCGAGCACGCGGTCCCGCTGCAGAACTGAGTGGGTCACCGTGGTCGTGACCCCGGTCCGTGAAGGCCTCCTTGAGGGACTCGGTTTGCTTGCCCAGCTTCTCCGCGCTTGGAGTCGTTGATGAAGGATTTGGGACAGTGAACGTCCCAAATCCTTCATAGACAACGCTCGACCGGTCTGGAACGGAGCGAATCCCGCTCACGCACAGGTCAGACGTAGCTCGATTAATACCGGTCCGTGAAGGCCTCCTTGGGGGACCCAGAGTCCCTCAAGGAGGCCTTCACGGACTGCTGCAAGAGCGGGGTGGCGTGGCACGACCCATCGGACCGACGCCCTAGTCGAACTTCAGTTCTTCGGTCCGCCGCGGCATCAGCAGCAGCGCGCCGACGCTGAGCACGGCGACCACCAGCATCGCCAGGAAGACGTGATGCGTGGCGTCCGCGAGGGCGCCCCGCACGAACGTCGTCGTCGCGGTTTCCGGACCGTTGCCCTCCAGGACGACACTGGTCGCGTCGACGCCGGACGGCAGGCCGGTGACCCCGGCCGGCGGGTTGGCGAAGCGGTTCGCGAGGGTCGCGTTCGCGATCGCGCCGAAGATCGCCACCCCGACCGCGCTGCCCAGCGAACGGCTGAACATGTTGGTCGCGGTGACGACGCCGCGGCGTTCCCAGCCGATGGTGGACTGCACGGCGATCAGCGTCGGGCTCGACGCCAGCCCCAATCCCAGCCCGAGGACGAACGCGGCCGCGGCCGCCAGCCAGATCGACGAACCCGCCGCGAGGAACACCGTGAGCGCCGCACCCGCGATGACCGCGCCACTGCCGATCAGCGCGGTGTCCCGGAACCCGATCCGCATGTAGATCCGGCCCGCCAGCGACGCCGAGATCGGCCACCCGACGGTCAGCGCGGCCAGCGCGAATCCGGCGACGAGCGCGCCGGTGCCGAGGACGCCCTGCGAGAAGGTCGGCAGATACGACGTCAGACCCATCAGCAGCATGCCGACGACGACGGCGACCAGGTTGCCGCCGATCAGGGTCCGTTTGGTGAAGATCCACAGTGGCAGCACGGGCTCTTCGGCCTTGCGCTCCACGAACACGAACGCCACCAGCAGCACCGCCGCGGCGGCGAAGATCCCCAGGCTCGGCGCGGACGCCCAGCCCCAGGCGACCCCGCCCTCCAGCAGGCCGAGGATCAGCAGCGAGCAGCCGAGGGTGAGCAGCGTGGCGCCGAGGTAGTCGATGCGGTGCGAGCGGCGTTCGACGCGCTCGCGGAAGTTCCGGAACAGCATCCACGCCGCCAGCGCGCCGAGCGGCAGGTTGATGAAGAAGATCCAGCGCCAGTCGAGGTATTCGGCGAACACGCCGCCCAGCGTCGGCCCGACCACCGACGAGATGGCCCACACGCTGGCGAGATAGCCCTGCACCCTGGCGCGTTCCTCGACGGTGTACATGTCGCCGACCATGGTCAGCGCGATCGGCTGGATGGCGCCCGCGCCGATGCCCTGCACCGCGCGGGCGGCGATCAGCACCGGCATGCTCCAGGCCGCGCCGCAGAGGACCGAGCCCAGCAGGAACGCCGCGATCCCGAAGAACATCACCGGACGCCTGCCGAGCACGTCGGCGAACTTGCCGTACAGCGGAACGGTGACCGCCTGGGTCAGCAGATAGATCGAGAACAGCCACGGGAACTGCGAGAACCCGCCCAGATCGGCGACCACCGAGGGGACCGCCGTGGCGATGATGGTCGAGTCCAGCGCGATCAGGCCGGAACACAGCATCACGGCGATCAGGACGGGACCGCGTTCGGACCGGAAACCGACCCCTTCCTTCGCGGTGACCGGGGCCGGGGTGGTCATCTGTGACGGTCTCCTCAGGCTCATGAACGACGTCAACTACTTCGCATGGGTAAGCATTCCACGGAGACACCCGGTCATGGGACCGATTTTTTCCGTGAGCTATCCCGCAAAATGGATCGGATGAGCACCTGGATCCGCCCGATCGACCGTGGCTGGGTAGTCCGCGACACCGTCCCGGGGCCCGACGTCGACGAGTTCGCCGACCCGGACCGGGTGGCCGCCGCGCTCGCCGGGGCCCGCGGCGACAGCCTGCTGGCGGTCCAGCATCCGGCGAGAACACCGGCCGCGCTGGCGGGCGGGCTTGCGATCGAGGCGGCGTTGCCGCAGGCCAGGGCGACGTTCGAGCGGATCCGGGAGCGGCACTATCGCCCGGTCTCCGCCGTGGTGGCGCCGTATCGCATCGACGGGCCGGACGGCGTCGCGCTCGGCGTGCTCTGCCTCGTCGATCCCGCCGCGGTCCGCGACGACGGCGTGACCCGGGTCCGGCACACTGAGGACGTCTATCCGGACGTCGTCGAGGAACGGGCCGCGATGCTCGCCGGGCTCGGTGTCGCGACGAGCGCCGCGATGCTGGTCCCCGCGACCGGCGGCCGCGAGCTGACCGCGCTGATCGAACGGATCTGCCGCGGCCGGGTCCCCAGCCTGTCCACAGTGGACGGCGCGGGCCGCAAGCACGAACTGTGGCTCACCGGCCCCGGCGAAGACCAGGACGAACTGCTGGCGACCCTGGACGGTCTGGATCTCCTGGTCGCGGACGGAAACCACCGCGTCGCGGCAGCGGCGGCCTCCGGGCGCGGCGCGTTGCTGGCGCTGGTCACCGGCGGGCCGGGGCTGCGGATCGGGCCCATCCACCGGGTGCTCGCCGGCACCGGTCTCGACGTGGACACCCTGGTCCGGCGCTGGACGGAGGCGGGGTACGACGTCCGCCCCGGCCCGGCGGATCCGCCGTCCGAGGCGGGCGAGGTGACCGTCGTGGCGGGGACGGCAGCCTTCCGGGTGTCGCTCGGCAAGGCGGGCGGCGACCACGCGGTGGTCGAACTGGAGCTGCTCCGCGGGGCGCTCGGCGTCGATCCGGAAGGTCCGAACGTGCGCCCGTTGCTGCCCGGCGTGCCGGTGCCCGAGGACGCGGACGCGGTGCTGCTGCTGGCCCCGGTCCCGTACGCGGAGGTGCTCGCCGTGCACGCGGCCGGGGCGCGGATGCCGAGGAAGGCCACCTATTTCACGCCGAAACCACGCAGCGGGCTCCTCCTGGCCGAGCTCTGACGTCGCGCTTTTGTCGGTGGCGCGGCTTAGGATCGCCTCGTGGAACTGCCCGTGATGCCGCCCGTCAAGCCGATGCTGGCCAAGGCCGTGCACCAACTGCCGCGCACGCCTGGGCTGCTGTACGAGCCGAAGTGGGACGGCTTCCGCTGCGTGGTCTTCCGCGACGGTGACGAGGTCGTGCTGGGCTCCCGTAACGACAGGCCGCTGACGAGGTACTTCCCCGAGCTGGTCGAGCTGCTCAAGGAAGCGCTGCCCGAGCGCTGCGTCGTCGACGGCGAGATCGTGCTGGTCACCGAGGGCGGGCTCGATTTCGAGGCGCTCCAGCTGCGCCTGCATCCGGCGGCGTCCCGGGTGAAGATGCTGGCCGAGGAGACGCCGTCCAGTTTCGTCGTGTTCGACCTGCTCGCCCTGGACGAGCGGGATCTCACACCGGAACCGTTCGGGCAGCGGCGGAAGCTGCTCGAAAGCGTGGTCGACACGCAGTTCGCCCGGGTGCACCTCACCCCGCTGTCCGAGGATCCCGACGTCGCGCAGGACTGGTTCACCCGCTTCGAGGGCGCGGGCTTCGACGGCGTGATGGCCAAGCCCGCCGACGCGCCGTACGAGCAGGACAAGCGGGTGATGTGGAAGGTCAAGCACCAGCGCACCGCGGACTGCGTCGTCGCCGGATTCCGGTGGCACAAGGACGGGGTGGGGATCGGGTCGCTGCTGCTCGGGCTCTACGACGACGACGGCGTCCTGAACCATGTGGGCGTGGCCAGCAGTTTCACCGCCGCGAGGCGCCGCGAGCTGGTGGACGAGCTCGCGCCGCTGCGGGAAAACGCGCTGGAGGACCATCCGTGGCGCGAGTGGGCCGCGGCTCATGAGGAAGCGGGCGGCCGGATGCCGGGGGCGGGCAGCCGGTGGGCGCCGAACAAGGACCTGAGCTGGGAGCCGGTCCGCATAGAATGGGTCGCCGAGGTCCGCTACGAACACGTCGAGGGCACCCGGTTCCGTCATGGCGGGAGGCTCGTGCGCTTCCGTCCCGACCGCGAGCCCGCTTCGTGCACGTACGCGCAGCTCGAAGAGGTCCCGCCCGCGGAGCTGGCCACCTTGTTCACGGAGTTGGGGGAAACATGAAAGCGGAGCCGGTCACGCTGGATCTCGACGGCGTCGAGTTCACGGTGTCCAATCCGGGCAAGGTCTACTTCCCGGAGCGCGGCGAGACCAAATTGGACCTCGTCGAGTACTACCGCGCGGTCTCGGTCCCGCTGCTGGCGCAGCTCGGCGGCAGGCCCCTGTTGCTGGAGCGCTATCCCGACGGGGCCGGCGGGAAATCGTGGTACCAGAAGCGCGTCCCGAAGAACGCTCCCGGCTGGCTGACCACGACGGTGGTGTCCACTCCGAACGGGACCACCGCGGACGCGCTCGTGGCGAAGGACCTCGCGCACCTCATCTGGGCGGTCAACCAAGGTTGCCTCGGTTTCCACGTCTGGCCGAACCGGGCCGACACGCCGGACATCAGCGACCAGTTGCGCATCGACCTCGACCCGTCGCCGGGGATCGGGTTCCCCGAGTTACGGCACGGTGCCGTCCTCACGAAGGCGTTGCTCGAAGAGCTGGGCATCACGGCGCAGCTGAAGACCTCGGGTTCGCGCGGTCTCCATCTCTACGTGCCGCTGGAACCGAAATGGGACGGCTACGAGGTCCGCGCGGCCGCCGTCGCGCTCGCCCGCGAACTCGAACGCCGCCACCCGGACGAGATGACGGCGCAGTGGTGGAAGGAAGAACGCGGTTCCCGCGTGTTCGTCGACTTCAACCAGAACGCGCCGCACAAGACGGTGTTCGGCGCCTGGTGTGTGCGGCCGCGGGTCGGCGGGCAGGTCTCGACGCCGATCGGCTGGGACGAACTGGAGACCATCGAGCCGGACAAGCTCACTCTGTCCACTGTGCCCGCCCGTCTCGCCGAACGCGGAGACCCTTGGGCGGCAACGGAACCGCAGTCGATCGAGCCGCTGCTGGAAATGTCCAGGAAGGACATGGCGAACGGGCTCATGGACGCGCCTTGGCCACCCGTCTACCCGAAGATGCCGAACGAGCCGCCCCGGGTCGCGCCGAGCAGGGCGAAGAAAGAAGGCATTTAGTCCTCTGAATGCGATCCTTGCGCGCGCAACCATCGCATTCAGAGGACGAAACGCGGGTCAGAGTGGCAGGTCGAAAGCGAGTTGCGTGTTCACGGCGGGTTCGGCCTTCCGGCCGGACCGGTGACCGGGCAGGGTCGCGGCGCAGCGCGGGCACGGGGCAACGTCGGTGGTGGTGAGATCCACCGGCGTCCACAGGCGGGATTCCTTGTCCCCGCAGGCGGAACGCCGGTACCGGAGGTCTTCGGAGCGGGTCATCAGATGCGCGGCGGGGGAGTCCTCCGGCAGCGCGCCGACCAGGTACCAGCGTCCGGCGGTGTTCGTCATGGAACTGTCCTCCCGATACAGGTGGTCCAGCTCGAGATTCCTTCCGCAAAACAGTGTCAAGGAGACGCGCCGCGATTCCCGGTATTTCGGCCTTCGGCGTGTCTCGACCCGATTCAGTCCTGAATGAACCGCAGCACGCGCAGCATGCCGCGTTCGTCGACGACCTCGGGATCGTCCGCGACACAGGCTTCGAGGCGCGCGGTGACGGCCTCGGTGTCGATCCCCGATCCGATGAGCACCAGTTCGCTCCGACGCGGGAGGCCGGATGGCCACGCCGACCGGTCCAGCTGGATGAACGAGCCCACCGTGTGCAGGCCGAAGCGGGACCGCGCGCCGTTCGGGCCGAAGTCGAGGAAACCCTTGATCCGGTAGAGCCCGCCAGGACGCTGTTCGAGGAAATCCATCAGCCGTCGCGGGTCCAGCGGGCGTTCGGTGGTGAAGGCGACGCTGTCGTAGGCGGTGTGGAAGTGGTGCTCGTGGTCGTGCTCCTCCTCGCGGAGGTCGTCGAACGACATCTGGCCTGCCCGTTCGCGCGGCCGGGCGTCGAAGAACAGGGTGGGGTCGATCCGGCCGTGGGAGGTCGCGATCACCGGCGTGCCGGGCGCGATCTCGTCGATCGTGCCGCGCAGTTTGGCCAGGGTCTCCTCGTCGGCCCGGTCGGTCTTGTTGAGGACGACCAGGTCGGCGAACCCGAGGTGCTCGTCCAGTTCCGGGTGCCGCTTCCTGGTCGACTCGAACTCGGCGGCGTCGACGAGCTCGACCAGTCCGCCGTAGGCGATGACGGGGTTCTCGCTGGCGATCATCAGGCGGATGAGGTCACGCGGTTCGGCGAGCCCGCTGGCCTCGATCACGATGACGTCGATCCCCGCCTCGGCCTCGGAAAGCTTCGCGAGCATGGCGTCGAGGCCGCTCGCGTCGACGGCGCAGCACAGGCAGCCGTTGCCGAACGACATCATGGTGTCGACCTGGCCGGAGACGGCCATCGCGTCGACCGCGATGCTGCCGAAGTCGTTGACCACTACCCCGATCCGCGCACCCTGCCGGTTGGCCAGCAGGTGGTTGAGCAGGGTGGTCTTGCCGGAGCCGAGGAAGCCCGCGACCAGGATGACCGGAATCCGCCTGTCGACCACGATTTTCCTTTCTCCTCGGAGCTCCCCGCACTCTAGCGACGGTGGAGGCGGGTCAATACACCGGCAGGGGGAAAGAGTAGAAGAGTCAGGGAGCGAATACGCTCGAAAGAGTGATAAATGACGATCATAAAGTGATCTTGGATGCATGTGATCGTTTCGTTCGAGGAAATTTGGTGAATATCCCGCGAAGTCTTACTCAATTCCAAATATTGTCGTCGGCAAGCTTTCTACCTGCCGAAATGTCATCGTGGTCGAAGCTTCTGCCATTTGGTGGATCGTGGCCGTCTTTCTGTGGGGTATCGTCTTTCGTCTGGTCCGGACCCGGCCAGCTCGCCGATCAGGCATGAGCCTCCGGGCATTTCCGAGTGCAGGAGGAATGGTGATCGTTCCCGCCGCCGGTGCCGGCGTCGAATTCGGAGAGTGGGAGGCCGAGGTGGCGACGGCGTCCATGCGGGTGACGGATATCCCTCGCTTGCCTCCGGAGGTGCGGCCGCGGGAACGGAGCGTGGACGTGGCGGAGGCCGAAGAGTTCCTCCGGCTCTTCCATGCCGAAACGGACGGCGGGCAGGCGCGGCTTCACGCCCGGCTCGACCGGGTCCGTGCCGAGATCGACGCGACCGGCACCTACCGGCACACGACGGCCGAGCTCGAATTCGGCGCCCGGGTGGCCTGGCGGAACTCCGCCCGGTGCATCGGCAGGCTGTACTGGCAGGGGCTGAAGGTGCGAGACCGCCGCGACGTCGAGGGCGCCGCCGCCATCGCCGACGAGTGTGCCACCCATTTGCGAGAGGCTACCCGGGGCGGCCGGATCCGCTCGACCATCACCGTGTTCGCGCCGGACGGCCCGGCGGGGCCCGGTCCGAAGATCCACAACGATCAGCTCGTCCGGTACGCGGGCTACCGCCTCGGCGACGGCTCGGTGCTGGGCGACCCGCGCCACGCCGACTTCACCGAGACCGTCCGGGAGCACGGCTGGCGGCCGCCCGAACGGAAGGGTTCCTTCGACGTCCTCCCGCTCCTGATCGAGACCGAGCAGGGGGAGCGGAGCCTGTTCCGGCTGCCGCCGGACTCGGTACTTGAGGTCCCGTTGTCGCATCCCGACCACCGGTGGTTCGCCGGGCTCGGCCTGCGCTGGCACGCGGTACCGGCGATCAGCAACATGCGGCTGGTCATCGGCGGGCTCACCTACCCTGCGGCGCCGTTCAACGGCTGGTACCTCGCCACCGAGGTCGGCGCGCGCAACCTCGCCGACGCCGACCGCTACGACCTGCTGCCGGTGATCGCCGATCTGATGGGCCTGTCGACGAAGTCGGAACGCACCCTGTGGCGTGACCGCGCGCTGGTGGAACTGACGCTGGCCGTGCAGCACTCCTTCGACGCGGCGGGCGTGACCGTCGCCGACCACCACACCGAATCGCGGCGGTTCCTCACGCATATCGCCAAGGAGGAACGCGCGGGACGCCGTTGCCAGGCCGAGTGGAGCTGGATCGTCCCTCCGCTGTCCGGCGGCCAGACCGCCGTGTTCCACCGCTACTACGACGAACCCGATCCGGCCGCGAGGCCGGCGTTCCTGCCTCCCGGGTAGGGCCCCGACGGGTGAAGAGGTGAGCCGAATGCGGCGTGTCGATGGGCTGAACGGTGGCACGGGTTGCGGCCGCGCGGACAATGGGGACATGACCGCAGTGCTCGTCGTCCACGCCGGCCGATCCGGCGGGACCAGGGAGATCGCCGAGGTGATCGCCGCCGAGCTGCGGGAAGGCGGGCTGACGGCCGATCTGCTGGACGCGGCCGAAGTCGAGGACGTCGAGCCGTACGGCGCGGTGATCGTGGGAAGCGCGCTGTATCACCGGCGCTGGCGCCCGGAGGCGGTCCGCCTGCTCACCGAGCACGAGGAGGCGCTGCGGAA
The DNA here is from genome assembly GCF_000732925.1 of Amycolatopsis japonica. NCBI lineage: Bacteria > Bacillati > Actinomycetota > Actinomycetes > Pseudonocardiales > Pseudonocardiaceae > Amycolatopsis > Amycolatopsis japonica. The sequence goes on along the minus strand of NZ_CP008953.1, from coordinate 5,163,263 downwards.
CCGCCCCGTCTGGTTGTTCCACAGCGGGCCGTGCGGGCCGCTCGCCGCGGGCAAACGGGTGAGCCTGCCCGCCGGGGTCGCCCTGCTGGCCGCGAGGATCGACGCCGAACGCACGGCCACCTTCGGCGGAAGGCTCACCCCGGACACCGCGAGCGGGCTGTGCTGGAAGATCATGGCGGCGGGCCCGTGGGCGGGCGATTTCCGCGACTGGCCGTCGATCCGGGCCTGGGCCCGCGACGTCGGCCGCCGCGTGCGCATCCGGGTCACCCTCTGAATGTCTGTTTTCGTCGGTGCCCTGTCGTAGGGTTGATCCATGGAGGAAACACAGTTCACCGCGAAGCTGCTCAAGAGCCCGGAGAAGGGCGGCTGGACGTACGTGACCATGCCCGGCTCCGCCGAGTTCTTCGGCACCAGGGGACTGGTCAAGGTACGCGGGACGATCGACGGGCATCCGTTCCGGAGTTCGTTCATGGCGCTGGGGGACGGCACCCACAAGCTGCCGGTGAAGGCCGACCTGCGCAAGGCGATCGGCAAGGAAGAGGGCGACACGGTCGACGTCGTCCTGCTCGAAAGGCTCGAGGACTGAATTGGCCACCGCATGGAAGCCGTCCCCGGTCATCAAGATCTACGAGGCGCTCGGCGCGGTGGCCGACGGGCGGGTCGAGATCGACGGTGACACGGCACGCGTCGCGTCGTCGGACAAGGCCAAGACCTACGACGTCCGCCACGATCCGGCCGCGGGATCGATCACGGCCAACGACAACGGGTCCTACTGGCAGGGATATCTCGGCTACCCGGGCATCGCGTACCTGATGGAGCGCGGCGTGCTCGCCTACGACGGCGGCCTCACCGCCGGGCTGGCCGGTGTGCCGTGGAAGGAACTCGCCACCCGGTACCGCAACGATTGGGCGAAGGTGGAGAAACACGTTCGCGAAGACCTGTCCGAGAAGGGGGTGGATCTGGACCGGTTCGACGCCGGGCTCGCGGAGATCTCGAGCCGGCTGGAGGAATTGGCGCTCACCAAGCTTTCCCCGCGGCTGCGTCCGCCGAAGTGATCGAGGTGCTCTTCGCTTGACCTTGACTTAAGTCGAGGTCTTAGCGTGAGCCGGGTCAAGATCCCCGGGCACGTGAGGAGAACATCCCGATGGCTGTTTCGCTGGAACGGCGGGCGGACACCGCCCCGCCGCAGGACAAGGTTCCGGCCGAGGCCTGGCGGATGGCCTGGGTGATCGTGCTCGGCGCGTTCATGACCATGCTGGACACCACGGTCCTCGCGGTCGGGGCCGAGACACTCACCCGTGAGCTGGGCGCCGGAATCGCTTCCGTGCAATGGGTTTTCACCGCGTACCTGGTCGCGCTGGCGGTCGCGTTGCCGTTGTGCGGCTGGCTCAGCCGCCGCTTCGGCGCGGGCCGGGTCTGGCTGGTGTCGCTGGCGGCGTTCACCGTGGCTTCGGTGCTGTGCGCGCTCGCCGGGAACGTCGGCTGGTTGATCGGGCTGCGGGTCCTGCAGGGCCTCGCCGCCGGTCTGCTCCTGCCCGCCGGGCAGACGGTGCTCGGCCAGGCGGTCGGTCCCGCCCGGCTCGGGCGTGTCATGGGGACGCTGGGCATCGTGATGAGCGTCGGCCCGACGTTCGGCCCGGTTCTCGGCGGGGTCCTGCTGCGCGGTCTCTCCTGGCAATGGCTGTTCCTGATCAACATCCCGGTCGGCGTGATCGCGCTGGTACTCGGGCTGCGTTTGGTGCCTCGCGGTACGAAGGGCGCGGCGACCCGGCCCGACTGGCTCGGCTTCGTCCTGGTGAGCGCGGGAATCCCGGCGCTGCTGTACGGGCTCACCACCTGGGGTGAAGGTGGTGAGGAGTTCGGCGCGGGAGTGCTGGTGCCGCTCGTCGCCGGGGTCGTGCTGCTGGCGTTGTTCGTCCGGCGGTCGTGGGGCCGGGAGAACCCGGTGATGGACCTGACGTTGTTCCGGGGCCGCGTCTACACCGCGGCGGTCGCGTTGTCCTTCTTCGCCGCGCCCGCGTTGTTCGGCGCGCTTTTCCTGCTGCCGCTGTACTTCCAGGTGCTGGGCGGGAACGGGGTCGTCGAGACGGGGCTGCTGCTGATGGGGCTCGGGCTCGGTTCGGCGATCGCGTTGCCGATCTCCGGCAAGCTCACCGACCGCTACGGCGCGGGCCTGGTCGCCGCCTGGGGGAGTGTCGCGACGCTCGCCACCACCGTGCCCTTCGCCATCGGCGGTTTCCCGCCGGACGGTGTCGTCGTGCAGATCCTGTTGCTGGCCAGGGGAATCGCCGTGGCCTTCCTGCTGATGCCCGCGACGACGGCCGGATACGCGGCCGTCACCAAGGACCAGTTGCCCGACGCCGCCGCACAGATCAACATCGTCAGCCGGGTCGGCGGTGCCGCCGGGACGGCCTTGTTCGCCGTCGTACTGGCGAATCTGTTGCCCGCGGGCGCGGACGCGGCCTTCCGCGCGACGTTCTGGTGGCTCACCGCCGCGGCCGCGGTCGCCGCGCTGCTGGGCGCGAGGCTCTGGTGGGTGACGCGCCGCGCGTGACCTCGGTCCGTGAAGGCCTCCTTGAGGGACCCAGAGTCCCTCAAGGAGGCCTTCACGGACGCCCTGCTCAGCCGCAGTGTTCGGACGGGCTGTCGTACTTGATCCCGCCCGCGGAACCGCCCCATTTCACGCATTTGCCCGCCGCGGCCGCCCGTACCGGACCGGCGAACCACGAGAACGAGCCCGAGTCGGTGATCCGGGCCGACCCCGACACCTCGAGATAGGCCGACGTCGCGGTCGCGGTGCCCGCCGCTTCACCCTTCATCGTGCTGACACAGTTCTGTCCGTTGGAAGCGTTGTAGGACAGGTAAACCGTGCCGGCCGTCCCGAGCGGCGCCGAGTCGATCACGCCGTATCCGCCGCCGCAGACCGGGGCGCCGAGGGTCGTCTCGGTGACGGTCGAGAAGCGGATGGTCTCGTTGGCGTTGCCCGCCGGGCCCGCCTCGTACAGCACGCCGACCGAGCCCGACGAAAGCTGGACCATGTCGGAGTACGCGGCGTCACCGCTCCACACCAGGGTTCCGGCGGAGTTGCCCTGCCAGTTCGCGCCCTCGTCGAACGACGACCGCACGACGAGTTCCTTGCGGCGGTCGCAGACCGACGGCGCGGCGAACAGGATCCGGTTGTACTTGCCCGCCTTGTCGGTCGCGGTCATCCGCACGGTCGAGGCCTGCACCACCGGCGTGATCAAGTCCTCCTCGAAGGTGAACTTGGTGGAGAAGCTCGCCCCGCCGTCGGAACTGATGGCGTAGGCACGGTTCTTCGCGCCGCCACTCAGGCATTTGTTGTCGTTGTTGGCCTGGTTGCGCGCCGCGGCGTAGACGCGCCCGTCGAGCAGTTCGGTGACGCTGATCTCCTGCGGGTTGAGCCCGGCCGTCGTCGCCGGGGTGTCCGTGGCGCCGCGCTTCCACGTGACACCCTGGTCGTCGCTGTAGACGAGCGCGCCGCTGTTCTTGCCGTCGATGGTGTAACTCATCCCGGCGACGATCCGGCCGGCGTGCGCGCCGCGCGTCAGCACGATGCCGTGCGACGGGCCGGTCGCGAGCCAGCCCGGCGCGGTGTCGAACCCGAGTTGTGTGGTGAGCACCTTCGGCGCGGTCCACGTCTTGCCGTGGTCGTCGCTGATCGAGACGCGCGGAATCCGGTTGCAGTCCGGGTTCTTGACGCATTCCATCACCGACAGCAGCACGATCCGCCCGGTGGACGGGATCACGATCGGGGTCGGGTTTCCTTTGGTGTCACCGAAACCTTCGATGACGATCTTCGGGGCGCTCCAGGTCTTGCCGTTGTCGGCGGAGCGTTTCACGACGAGATCGATGTCGCCACTGTCGTTGCAGAAGCTGGCGCCGCCGTTGCGTCCTTCGGCGAACGCGAGCAGCTCGCCGTTGTTCGCCTTGACGATCGCGGGGATTCTGAAGCAGTCGTAACCTTCTGTTTTCTGTTTGTACACCAACGTGTTCCCGACGGCGGCGGCCGAAATCCGGTCGCCGGTGGCCGGTGTGGCGAGGGAGGTGGCCGGGGTTGCGCCGACCGCCGCGGTGGCGACGAGGGCCGCGAACAGACCCTGTGCGACGCGGGAGATCTTCACGGGAGTGACTCCGTCCTGGATTCGGTTCCGGGTGACGGGTCGTCAGAGTCCTTCCGGCTCGTACAGCCGTCGTACAAGAGACGTACAACCGGTTTCGCCGTTTGTGTCAGGTGACGCAGAACGGCGGCGTCGTTCCTGCCAAACTCGTTCTCGTCGGACACGGCGCGAGATCGGCGGGGGAGGCCGATGAAGGTGATCGATCCGGAGAGGGTGAGGGACGGTCGATCGCCGGTTCGCGTCGTGGCGCCGGTGGGTCCGGTGTTCGGGACCCGCCGGCGGTCCCCGGCTCAGTGGTCGTCGGGGGCCAGTTGCCTGAGGTCGTTCAGGCTCCGGACGACCAGCCGCTGGCGGCCGGTGCTGAGCAGGCCGTCGGTGCGCAAGGTCCGCAGGGTCCGCGCGACGGCTTCCCGTGACGCGGATGCGAGTCCAGCCAGGTCGCGTTGGTTGATCTTCAGCGCGATCAGGGTGCCTTCGGCGACGGGCACGCCGTAGCGCTCGGCGAGGTCGACGAGGATGGCGGCGATGCGCTCGGCGGCGGTGCTGTCCCCGAATTCGGTCCGGCGCGAGTTGGCGTAGCGCAGACGTGAGGTGATGATCCGGAGCAGGACCACGGAGATGCCGGGATGTTCGCGGAGCACGGAGTTGAACGCCCGCGCGGACAGCCACAGTCCGGTGACCGGTTCGACGGCGATCGCCGTGGCCGAGCGCAGGCTGCCGTCCATCGACGCCATCTCGCCGATGATGTCGCCCGGATCCCGCACGGCGAGCACGGCGTCGTAACCGCCGGTGGACACCGACGTGATCTTGACCCGTCCGGTCATCAGGATCAGCACCCAGTCCGAGCGGTCGCCCTCGCGGATGATCACCGTTCCCGCCGGGTACCGGCGCAGTTCGGCCTCGGCCCGCAGCGCCTTGCGCTGGCCGTCGTCGAGCAGCTCCCAGAGCCTGCCGGGTGCATCGTGCGGCTCCGCCGCCGGCTGAGTCATGCCTTCTCGTCGCCTCCGTGGCCGATCGTACGAGACGTCAACCGGGGAGCTCCTGGTACGCCTGGGAAAGGCGTTGGATCCCGTCGCGCAGCTGCGCGCCCGTCGCGGCGCTGACGTAGCTCAGGCGCAGATAGGGCCCCGGCGCCTCGGCCGCGAAGTACATCCTGCCCGGGGTGACCGCTACTCCCGCGCGGAAAGCGGCACTCGTCAGCGCTACTTCGTCGACGAAGCCGGGGAGCGGCTGCCACAGGTGGTAACCCCCGGTCGGGACCGGGACGGCCTGCCAGGACGGCAGGAACTCCCGCAACGCCGAGACGGCCACGTCGCGGCGTTCCCGCAACGACGCCGCGAGAGTCCGCAGGTGCCGGGACCAAGCCGGGGAGCTCACCAGTTCGAGCGCGGTTTCCTGCAGCGGCCGCGGCACGAAGAAGCTCTCGACGGCGTGGAGACCGCGCAGCCGTTCCAATGCGGGGCCGCGGGCGGCGAGCGCGCTGATCCGCAGGCTCGGCGACGCAGGTTTCGTGAGCGAGCGGATGTGCACCACGACCCCGTCGGGATCGTCGGCCACGAGCGGCGGCGGGGGAGCCGGGCTGCCGGGATGCGCCATCAGCCGGGCGAAATCGTCCTCGATCACGAAAGCACCCGCGGCACGGGCGATCCGCAGCACCTCGGCGCGGCGTTCGGCGCACAGCACCGCGCCGGTCGGGTTCTGGAACGCGGGCTGGCAGACGAACAACCGGGCGCCGGTCTCGCGGAAGGCGTCCGCGAGCAGTCCGGGCCGGACGCCGTCGCGGTCGATCGGCACCGGGACCGGCCGCAGCCCGGACGCCCGCGCGATCGCCAGCATCCCCGGGTACGTCGGGGATTCCACCAGCACCGGCGCGCCGGGAGCGCCGAGCGCGCGCAACGCCGTGGTCAGCGCGCTCTGCCCGCCCGAGGTGACCAGCACGTTCTCGACGTTCACCGGGCTGCCGATGTCGCGGGCGAACCAGGCCCGCAGTTCGGGCAGGCCGCAGATCGGCGGCCGCGTCCACGCGCCGGGACGGCGGCCGGCGCGGGCCGACGCCGCCGCGAGTTCGCGTTCCGGCTGGAGACTCGGATGCGTGTACCCGCCGTTGAGGTCGATGACGCCCGAAGGCGGGTCGCTCAGCGCGGTGAGCACGCCGCTCGCGTCGATCGCGCGGGTGCCGGACTGCGAGCTCAGCGCCACCTCCTGCCACGACACGTCGCCGGACACCGCCGCTTCACGAGGCGGCGGCGCGCGGAACACGCCGGCGCCGGGGCGGGTGATCACCAGTCCTTCGGCGGCCAGCGCCGCGATGGCGCGCGACACCGTCACCGGGCTCACCTTCAGCTCCCGGACCAGCTCCCGGCTGGACGGCAGCTTTCCATCGATCGGATAGCGATCCAAAGTGGACCGCAGCTGTATGACCAGGCTGGTGACGCTGCTACCATCGGACATGAGACTGGATGATAGCGCTATCGCGGACCGGGCAGTAGCGGTCCGCTCCGGGACCGCGCTGGCGGCGCTGGGTGTCCTCGCCTTCTCGTTCACGTTCCCCGCCACCGTGTGGGCGCTCAAGGGCTTCGACCCGTGGACCGCCACCGGGCTGCGCAGTGTCCTGGCCGCACTGGTCGCCGGTACCTGTCTCCGGGTCTTCCGGGTGCCGCTGCCGAGGCGCGACCAGTGGCGGGGCCTGGCCGTGGTCTCCCTCGGCTGTGTCCTCGCCTTCCCGATCCTGACCACGCTCGCGCTCAAGACGTCGTCGACGGCGCATTCCGCGGTGGTGATCGGCCTGCTGCCGCTGGCCACCGCCGTCATCTCCTCGAAGCTGACCGGGAACCGGCCGTCCCGCCGGTTCTGGCTCGCCGCCGCCGTCGGCGCGAGCGCGGTCGTGGTGTTCACCGTCGCGCAGAGCGGCGGCGGACTGTCCACAGCGGACCTGTTCCTGTTCGGCGCGCTCGTGCTGTGCGCGTTCGGGTACGCCGAGGGCGGCAGGCTGGCCAGGGAAATGCCCGGCTGGCAGGTGATCGCGTGGGGGCTGGTCCTCGCGCTCCCGGTCACCGTTTCGTTCGCCGTCTTCGGGCTCGCGACCGAGCCGCTGCACGTCACCGGCGAGGGGATCGCCGGTCTGCTCTACATCGCGCTCGTCTCGCAGTTCGGCGGATTCCTGGCCTGGTACCGGGGAATGGCCGAGATCGGCGTCGCGCGGGCGAGCCAGTTGCAGCTCGCGCAGCCGCTGCTGACGCTGGTCTGGGCGGTCCTGCTGCTCGGTGAGCATCTCCCGGCCGCCGCTCCGGTCACCGCGCTGATCGTCGTCGCCTGCATCGTCGTGACCCAGCGGTCCCGTACCTAGATCAACGTCGCGAATCCGCCAGACCGCGGTGCCCGCGCGGTGATGGGCTGGAGCACATGACCGCTTCGACCCTCGACACCTCCGCGCGGACCCCGCTGAAGGGATGGCTCGCCGTCCTCGCGGTGACACTCGGGATCTTCTCCCTTGTCACCACGGAGATCCTGCCGATCGGCCTCCTGACCCCGATCGGCGAGGACTTCCGGATCACGCCGGGGACGGCGGGCCTGACCATGACCCTGCCGGGGTTCCTCGCCGCGCTCGCGGCCCCGGCCGTCACCGTCGCCGCCGGACGGCTCGACCGCCGGATCCTGCTGTGCGCGCTGATGGTGGTGCTGGCGCTGTCCGACGTCCTCGCGGCGACGGCGCACGCGTACTGGGCCGTGCTGGTCTCGCGAGTTCTCGTCGGGCTGGTGATCGGCGCCTTCTGGGCGATCGGGTCCGGGCTCGCCGCCCGGCTCGTCGGCCCGGAACGCGCGGGCACGGCGACCGCGGTGATCTTCTCCGCCGTCCCGCTCGGCTCGGTGCTGGGCGTGCCCGCGGGCACCTTCCTCGGCGAACTTTTCGGCTGGCGGGCCGCTTTCGCCGTGATGGCCGTGTTCACGGCCGGTGTCCTCGCGGCGCTGGCGTTGGCCTTGCCCCCACTGCCGTCGGCGGGTGCGACCCGGCTCGGCGTCCTGCGCGAGATGACCCGTCAGCGGGCGACCCGGCTCGGGCTGCTCGTCACGGTGCTGGTCGTGCTCGCCCATTTCGGGACCTACACCTACGTCACGCCGCTCCTGCGCCAGGTGACGCAGGTGAGCCCGGAGCTGATCACCGTCTTCCTGTTCATCTACGGCACCGCCGGGATCGCCGGCAACTTCGCCGCCGGGGCGGCGATCGCGCGCGACCTCCGGCTGACCTTCCTCGCCGCGGCGGGCCTGATCGGCATGGTGACCTGCGCGTTGCCGTTCCTCGGCGACACGGAACCTGGCGCGCTCGCGCTGCTGGTGGTCTGGGGTTTCGCCTACGGTGCCGTCCCGGTCTGTTCGGGAACGTGGTTCGCGAGGGCGGCTCCGCAGGCGCCCGAGGCGGCGTCGGTGCTGTTCACCTCGTCGTTCCAAGCGACCCTCTCGGCGGGCGCGTTGCTCGGCGGACTGGTCGTCGACGCGGTGTCCGTCCCGGCCGTGATGGTCACCGGCGGCGTGGTCGCGCTGCTCGCGGTGGCGGTCCTCAGCCGAGCACGGTCAGCGTGACCAGCGCGGTGGTCCCGACCAGCAGGGTGGAGAGCAGCCCGAGCACCAGGGCACGGCCGCCGGTGCGGACGAGCGTGCCGATCCGGACCGCGCAGCCCAGCCCGAACAGCGCTCCGGCCAACAGCAGCGTGCAGGCGATCTTGGCGACGTCGAGCGCGAGACCCGGCACGATCCCGGTGCTGCGCAGCGCGGCCATCGCCAGGAAGCCGATAACGAACAGCGGGACGAGCGGCGGCCGCTTGCCGTCGACGGGACGGTTCCGTTCGTGCACGCCGACCGCGGCGACCATGGGGGCGAGCAGGACCACCCGGCTGAGCTTGATCACGATGGCGACCGCGATGGCGGCACTGCCCGCGGGGGTGGCCGCGGCGACGACCTGCGCGACCTCGTGCACGCTGAGCCCGGCCCATTCACCGATGCGGGCCGCGTCGAGCCGCAGCCAGCCGCCGATCAACGGGACCGCGGCGATGGCGAGCCCGCCGTAGAAGGTGACCAGCGCGACGGCGGTCGCGACGTCCGAGTCCTCGCGTTTCACCACGCCTTCCATGGCGGCGATGGCGGACGCGCCGCAGATCGAGAATCCGGTCGCGACCAGCATCGCCAGGCCGCGTGGCACGCCGAGGAGCCTGCCGAGGCCGATGGTGCCGAGGAAGGTGATGCCGACCGTGAGCACGACGGCGAGCAGGGTGCCGGGGCCGAGCGCGAGGACGGCCGGGAGCGAGAGCTGGAGACCGAGCAGTACGACGCCGGCGCGAAGCAGCTTCTTGGTGATCCCGGCGATGGCCTTCCGGGTCTCCTCCGACACCGACGACAGCGAACCGGTGAGGATGCCGAGCACGACGGCGATGGTGAGCGCGCTGACGACCGGGAAAGCGGTGCCGACCAGGTACGCGGCGGCCACTCCGGCGCCGGTGACGGCCAAGGCCGTGAGGTAGGGCTTCGTCGGTCTCGCGTGCGTGGTGCTCATGGTTCGAGCTTCGCCCGGCCGGCGTGGCCTCGGTAGCCGGGAATACCGGGGGTAGGTCATACACTTGGGCTATGACCACACCCGATCTGGACTCCCTGCGCCTGCTCGTGCTCGTGGACGAGCTCGGCAGTATCGGACAGGCCGCGGCCAGCCTCGGGATCGCGCAGCCGTCCGCGAGCAAACGACTGTCCACAGTCGAGCGACGGCTGGGGCTGGTGCTGGTCGACCGTACGCGGCGCGGCTCCGCGCTCACCCCCGACGGCCGGGTCATCGCGGGCTGGGCGCATCGCGTGCTGTCCGAAATCGACGGTCTGCTCGACGGCGCCGAGGCGCTGCGCACCCAGCACGAGGCGCATCTGCGGGTCGCCGCGAGCATGACGCTGGCCGAGTACCTGGTGCCGGGCTGGATCGGCGAGCTCAAACGCGGTGACCCCGGGCTGTACCTCGGGCTGGAGGTCACCAACTCCGACCAGGCCGCCGAAATGGCGCGCGAGGGCAAGGTCGATCTCGGCTTCGTCGAATCGCCCGGTTCGCTGCCCGGCCTCTCGTCGCGGCGGGTGGCGACCGACCGTCTCGTCCTCGTCGTGCCCGCGAGCCATCCGTGGGCGCGCAAACGCCGCCCGGTGACCGCGGCCGAGCTGGCGATCACGCCGCTCGTGGTGCGTGAACTCGGTTCCGGGACCAGGGAGACGGTGGACGCCGCACTGCGCAAGGCCGGGGTCGGTCCGGCGAAACCGTTGCTGGAACTGGGTTCCGCCTCCGCCGTCCGCAACGCGGTGATCGCGGGCGCCGGACCGGCGGTGATCAGCGAGCTCGCCATCGCCCGGGACGTCGCCGATCGACGGCTCGTCGCGGTCGCGGTGGACGGCGTCGACTTCGGCCGGGAGCTGCGCGCGGTGTGGCCCGCCGGGCGGCGGCTCGCCGGTCCGGCCGCGGAACTGCTGGGCATCGCCGTCCGAAATGCGAAATCCCGCTGATTCCCTTCATGTTTTTCGCGCGTGATACCGAAACTCCCGGCGCCGGGCTACCGACGATAGGGCGAAAGGGAGTCGATTTCCGGAAATGGGTACGGACCACTGAATCCGGTGGTCCGACGAAAGCGGAATGGTGAACTCCGGGTAACACGCCGGATGGCGTATCGGACGTTGGGACACCTGGTCGTTGACTGTCCTTTCCTGTAGGGGCAGGAAAAACCCGGCCTCTTGGATGTCCCGTGTGTATCCGGGACGCTAAATTCCCGCGACGGACTTCGCGTTTCACAAGGTCGGCGTACCGCCATCCGGTTCCTGTGAGCGGAAACCCTACTGTCGAGTATTGACGTGAAGCCTCGCCTGCGTTTAAGTACGCCCGGTAACCAAGTCACTCTTCCGTGTGCCGGAGGCTTCCCGTGGGTAAGTCGATTCGTGGCGCCGATGCCTCAACGTTGACCGGTACGGCGGATCTGCTCATCGCGATGCACCCTCATCGTGTTCCGTCCGCGCGGTTCACCGCCGCGGCGGCGCGGGCCGGTGCGCTCGGCGTCCTGGATCTGACCAGCGGAAACCGGACGGCCCGCGAAGAACTCGACCTGGCGGAGGACTTGCTCGCGACCGGCTTCGGCGTCCGTGTCGCGGGACCGGTCGACCTTCCTTCCGCGGCGCACACGGTTCTGCTCGCCGCGGGCACACCGCTGTCCACTGTGGACTTCGCGAGCCGTCGGACGCTCGTCGAAGTCACGAGCCGGGACGAAGCCGTGCGAGCCGTCGTCGCCGGTGCGGACGGGCTCGTCGCCCGCGGCCACGAGGCGGGCGGCAGCGTCGGCGAACTCGGCACCTTCGTGTTCCTGCAGCAGTTGCTGGCCGATCCGGCGATCGGCGTCCCGGTCTGGGCGTACGGCGGGATCGGCGCGCACACCGCGGCCGCCGCCGTGGCCGGAGGCGCCGCCGGTGTCGTCCTCGACACGGCGTTCGCGCTGCTCCCCGAAGCGGAACTCCCGTCGGACGTCACGAGGGCACTGGAAGGCCTCGACGGTTCCGAGACCATTGTGGACGGTGGTGTCCGGCGCCTCCGCCGACGGCCGGTCGAAGCCGGTCAGGACGCCTTCCTGCCCGAGCGGTTCCGCGACCGCTGGGGAACCCTCCCGGCCGCGATCCACGGTGTTCGCGCGTCGATCGCCGAGGGTCTCGCCGCTTCCGGTGACCCGTTGCCGCTCGCGCAGGGACCGATGACCCGGGTCAGCGACCAGCCCGAATTCGCGCGGGCCGTCGCCGCCGGGGGAGCGCTGCCGTTCCTGGCGCTGGCGTTGTCCGGGGCCGCGCGGACCCGCGAGATGCTCGAAGCGACCAAGTCGGCGTTGGGTGACGCGCCCTGGGGCGTCGGCGTGCTCGGGTTCGCGGCCGAGGACGTCCGTGCCGCGCAGCTCGAGGTGATCCGCGAGATCCGGCCGAGCCACGCCATCATCGCCGGCGGCCGTCCGGCGCAGGCGAAGGCGCTGGAAGAGGCAGGCATCTCGACGTTCCTGCACGTCCCGTCGCCGGGTTTGCTGCGCCAGTTCCTCGAAGCGGGCGCGCGCAAATTCGTCTTCGAAGGTGCCGAATGTGGTGGGCATGTCGGGCCGAGGGCGAGTTTTCCCTTGTGGGAAGCCCAGATCGACGTGCTCCGTGAGTACGCGGCAGAGGTCGAGGTGTACTTCGCCGGTGGCATCCACGACGAACGCTCGGCCGCGATGGTCACCGCCGCCGCGGCCCCGCTGACCCGGCTCGGCGCGACGGTCGGCCTGCTGATGGGCACCGCGTACCTGTTCACCGAGGAGGCCGTCCGGGCGGGCGCCGTCCTGCCGTTGTTCCAGCGCCAGGTCGTCGAAGCCACGCGCACCGACCTGCTGGAGACCGCGCCGGGACACGCGACACGGTGCGTGCGTTCGGCGTTCACCACCGAATACGCGGAACTCAAACGCGCGCTGAAGGACGTGCCCGATCGCGAAGCCTGGGAACGGCTGGAGAAGCTCAACGTCGGACGGCTTCGCCTGGCGAGCAAGGGAATCGAGCGGGTCGGGGACGCGCTCAACCCGGTCGGTGAGGATCGGCAGCTCGCCGAAGGCATGTTCATGGCGGGCGATGTCGCCGTGCTGCGGTCCGAGGTCACGACGATCGCCCGGTTGCACGAGGCCGTCGGCCCCGGGGCCCAGGCGTTCCTCGCCGCCCGCGCCGCCGAACTGCTGAGCGTCCCGGCCGACGAGCCCGTGCCGGCACCGCTCGACATCGCCATCGTGGGGATGGCCGGGGTCTTCCCGCAGGCCGGAGATCTCGCCGCGTTCTGGGCGAACATCCTGTCCGGAGCGGACTCCGTCACCGAGGTCCCGGCCCGGCGCTGGGATCCGGCGCTCTACTACGCGCCCGGCGGCGATGGCGAGAAGACGCCGTCACGCTGGGGCGGTTTCCTGCCGGAGATCCCGTTCGACCCGCTCGACCACGGCATCCCGCCCGCGTCGCTCGCGAGTATCGAACCCGTCCAGCTGCTGGCGCTGGAAGTGTCGCGGCGGGCGCTCGCCGACGCCGGATACGCCGAACGCGATTTCGACCGGTCCCGCACGTCGGTGGTCTTCGGCGCCGAAGCCGGGAGCGACCTGTCCAACGCGATGACCCTGCGGACCGTGCTGCCGTCCTACCTCGGCGAACTCCCGGCCGACCTCGACCGCCAGTTGCCGCGCCTGACCGAGGACTCGTTCCCCGGCGTGCTCGCGAACGTCATCGCGGGCCGGGTCGCGAACCGGCTCGACCTCGGCGGCGCGAACTACACGGTCGACGCGGCGTGCGCCTCGTCGCTGACCGCCGTCGACGTCGCCTGCAAGGAACTTGTCAGCGGCACCAGCGATCTCGTCCTGTGCGGCGGCGCCGACCTGCACAACGGCATCAACGACTACCTGCTGTTCTCCTCGGTGCACGCGCTCTCGCCGTCCGGCCGCTCGGCCACCTTCGACAGCGACGCGGACGGGATCGCGCTGGGCGAGGGCGTCGCGTGCGTCGTCCTGAAACGGCTGGCGGATGCCGAACGCGACGGCGACCGCGTGTACGCCGTCATCAAGGGCGTCGGCAGTGCCAGCGACGGACGGGCACTCGGGCTCACCGCGCCTCGGCCGGAAGGGCAGCACAACGCGCTGACCAGGGCGTACCGCAACGCCGGGATCTCACCGTCGCGGGTCGGGCTCGTCGAAGCGCACGGCACCGGCACCGTCGTCGGCGACCGCACCGAACTCACCACCCTGACCGAGGTGTTCACCGAAGCGGGCGCCGAACCCGGCCGGTGCGCGCTCGGTTCGGTGAAATCCCAGATCGGGCACACGAAATGCGCCGCCGGGCTGGCCGGGTTGATCAAGGCGAGCCTCGCGCTGCACACCGGCGTCAAACCGCCGACGCTGCACCTGGCGAAGCCGAATCCGGCGTGGGACCCGGCGACCAGCCCGTTCGCGTTCCACACCGAGGCCCGGCCGTGGGCCGAGACCGAACGCGTCGCCGGAGTGAGCGCGTTCGGGTTCGGCGGCACGAACTTCCACGTCGTCCTCGCCGCGCACGAAGGCGCCGTCCCACCCGCGAAAACCCTCGATGATTGGCCTGCCGAGCTCTTCCTGTTCGCGGGTGACAAGGACGCGCAGGATCTCCTGGCCGCCACGGGACAGGGTTGGCGGCTGCGTGATCTGGCGTTCGCCGCGTCCCGTCGGGCGGAAACCCGGGACGGGCGGCCGAGGTTCGCCATTCTGGCGTCCACTGTGGACGAACTGGCCGGGTTGCTCCGCCGCGCCATCGCGGGGGAGCGGGACGAGGACGCGGGTATCTTCGCCGCCGACGACGACGCGCCGGTGGGCGAGATCGCGTTCCTCTTCCCCGGGCAGGGCGGCCAGCGGCCGGGGATGTTCGCGGAGCTGTTCGTCGCGTTCCCCGAACTGCGGCGCTACCTCGCGCGCGGCGGGACCACGGTCGACGTCCTGTTCCCGCCCACCGCGTTCGACGAGGCCGGACGCGAGGCCCAACGTGCCCGGCTGACCGACACCCGGGCCGCGCAACCCGCGCTCGGCATCGTGGGGCTCGCCGCGCACCACCTGCTGGGTACGGCCGGTGTCCGGCCCTCGATGGTGGCAGGTCACAGCTACGGCGAACTCGTCGCGCTGACCGTCGCCGGTGCGTTGAGTTCGGCTTCGCTGCTGGACCTCAGCCGCGCGCGGGCGGAGGCGATCCTCGGCGCGACCGGCACCGGCGACCCGGGAACGATGGCGGCCGTCGCCGCGAATCCGGCCGACGTCGAAGAGGTGCTCGCCGCCGAGGGCCTGACCGGGACCGTCGTCACCGCCAACCGGAATTCGCCGAAACAGACGGTGATCTCCGGGCCGACGGACGCCGTCGGTGTGGCGGTGGACCGGCTACGCGACCGCGGGATCGGCGCGAAATCCCTTCCGGTCGCGTGCGCGTTCCACAGCCCGTTGGTCGCCTCGGCGGAGGCGGAGTTCGCCCGCGTGCTCGGCACCGTCGCGGTCAGGGCACCGGAGATCCCGGTGTGGGCCAACCAGACCGCTGCGCCCTACCCGTCCACTCCGGACGGGATCCGTGCCGGGCTGGCCGCGCAGATCGGCGCGCCGGTGCGGTTCGCCGACCAGATCGAGGCCATGTACGCGGCGGGCGCCCGGACGTTCGTCGAAGCGGGCCCCGGCTCGGTCCTCGCCCGGCTCGTCGATGCCGTACTCGACGGCCGTCCACATCGGACGGTCACTCTCGAAGGCGGCCGCCGCACCGGGATCCCCGGCTTCCTCGCCGCCGTGGCGAGGCTGGCGGTCGCCGGCGCGGACGTCCGCACCGGCCGGTTGTTCACCGGCCGCGCGGGCACGGACGCGCTGTCCGCACGGCCGCCGAAGAAGGCGGGATGGACCGTCGACGGACACCTCGTCCGCACCGCCGACGGCGAGATCCCCGCCACCGCCCTGCACCCAGCCCAGCGAATCCCCACGGAGGCGATCGTGACTTCCCGGCCCGGCACCGACGGCGGTGAGGCGCTCATCTCGGAGTTCCTCCGCACCAGCCGCGAGATGATCGCCGCGCAACGGGACGTCCTGCTCGGCTACTTCGGTACCGATCCCGGTGTGCCGCCGCCCGCGCCCGTCGTCGTTCCTTCGGTACCCGAGCCCGTGCGCGTCGAGGTCGCGCCCGAACGCTCGATCTTCGACACCGTCGTCGAGGTGATCGGCGAGCGGACCGGCTATCCGGTGGACATGATCGAGCCGGATCTGGACCTCGAAGCCGATCTGAGCGTCGATTCGATCAAACGGGCCGAGATCGCCGGGGAACTCGCGACCCGGCTGGGCCTGACCGACGGCGACCCCGAAGTTCTCGCCAAGGCTCGGACAGCGGCCGAACTCGCCGATCTGCTCGGCGGCGTTCCCGCCGGTGACCAGCCCGCCGAAGAGAGCGGTGCCGTCGTGGTGGCGCCGAAGCGCTACCTGATGCGGGAATTCGATCTCGCCGGCGCCGCTCCCGCCGACGAGGAACTCGCCGGGCTCCGTTTCGCCGTCGTCGGCGAAGGTCAGGTCGCCGAGATGCTCACCGCCCGGCTCGCCGGGTACGGCGCCGAAACCGAACTGGTCCAAGGCGTACCGGAGCACGGCGCGGACGGCGTGTTCCACCTGTCACCGTCGTTCCCCGACGATTTCCCGCTGTACCAAGCGGTTTTGGCGCGAGGTCCGCGCTGGCTCATCGCGAACGGCCCCGCCGACGGTGCCCGCGGCTTCTTCCGTACGGTGGCCAGGGAGTATCCGGACACGGTCGCCCGCGTGGTGGAGCAGCATCCGGAATCCACCGTGGACGAACAAGTGGAGACCCTGCTCGCCGAGCTGTCCGCCGGGGACTGGGAGCCGGTCGTCGTCCGCCGCGGTGACGCGCGGCGTGGTCTGCGGATGACGGAGGAAGGCCTCGGTCTGCTCGGCAGCACGGGCGCAGGTCCGGCCGGGGACGGAACGGCCGAGGCCGACGCGCTCGGCCTGGACCGGGATTCGGTCGTCCTCCTGGTCGGCGGGGCGAAGGGCATCACCGCCCGGCTGGCCACCACGCTGGCCTCGGCGTCGCGGTGCCGCATCGAACTGTTCGGCCGCACCGCCGTGCCCATCGACGGCGAGGAACCGGAAATCGCGACCGCGACGACGACGGAAGGGCTGCGTGCCGCCCTGATCGGGAGCGGACTGACCAAACCGGCGGAGATCGAGCGGACCATCCGGCTCATCGAGTCCGAACGCGAGGTCCGCGGAACGTTGCGGCGGATCGGCGACCTCGGCAGCCCGGTGCGGTACCACTCGGTGGACATGCTCGACGCGGAGGCCGTGCACCGCGCGGTCAAGGAGATCCACGCCGAACACGGCAGGCTCGACGGCATCGTCTACGCGGCGGGCGTCATCGAGGACAAGCTGATCGCCGAGAAGGACCCGGCGTCCTTCGACCGGGTCTTCGCCACCAAGGTCGAAGGGGCGAGCACCCTGCTCGCGGCGGCCGGTGAATTGCCGGAGGCGCCGAAGTTCGCCGTCCTGTTCGGCAGTATCGCCGCGACATTGGGAAACCGTGGCCAGTCCGACTACGCGGCCGCGAACGACGCGCTGGAGACGCTCGGTCATCGCTGGTCCACTGTGTACGGACGTCGTGGGCTCACCGTCCATTGGGGACCGTGGGCGCCCACCGGGGTGAACAACGGGATGGTCACCCCGGACCTGATGCGGGACTACGCCCGGCGCGGGATCGAGCTGATCGACCCCGAGGAAGGCACCTTGAGCCTGTTGCGCGAACTGGCGTGGGGCGACGCGGGCCTCACGTCCGTCACCTACACCGCGTCGGGGTGGTGACCGGTGGCCGAAACGCCCCCGATCGCGATCGTCGGGATGTCGGTGCTGTTCCCGGGCGCCCCGGATCTCGACACCTACTGGCGCAACATCGTCGACGGCGTCGACGCGATCACCGAAGTCCCGGCCGACCGCTGGGATCCGGGGTTCTACCAGCCCGACGCCGAACCACGGGCGGACCGGATCTACTGCCATCGCGGTGGTTTCGTCGGTGAACTGGCCGAAGTGGACGTCACCGGCTTCGGCGTGATGCCGTCGTCGGTCCCCGGTACCGAACCCGACCAGCTGATCGCGCTGCGGGTGGCCGCGCAGGCCATCGCCGACGCGGGCGGGGAGCACCGGCTGCCCGCCGACCGGCAGCGGACCGGCGTCATCCTCGGCCGCGGCGGTTATCTGACGCCCGGTCTGGTGCGGCTCGATCAGCGGGTGCGCACGGCCACCCAGGTCGTCCGCACCCTCGGCGAACTGATGCCCGAACTCGGCGGCGAGCGGCTGGAGGAACTCCGCCGGGCCTTCACCGACCGGCTCGGTCCTGAGGCTCCCGACGCCGCGATCGGGCTCGTGCCCAACCTCGCCGCGTCGCGGCTGGCGAACCGGCTCGACCTGCGCGGACCCGCGTACACGGTGGACGCCGCCTGCGCCTCCTCGCTCGTCGCCGTCGACCACGCCGTCCGCGAATTGGCGAGCGGGCGGTGTGACGTCGTGCTGGCCGGTGGCGTGCACCATTGCCACGACGTCACGTTCTGGAGTGTGTTCTCCCAGCTCGGCGCGCTGTCGCGGAGCCAGCGGATCCGGCCGTTCCACGAGGACGCGGACGGGGTGCTGATCGGCGAGGGCACCGGGATCGTCGTGCTCAAACGGCTCGCGGACGCCGAACGGGACGGCGACCGGGTCTACGCCGTCGTCACCGGGACCGGCGTGGCCAGCGACGGCCGGACCGCCGGACTGTCCACTCCGGACACCGCCGGTCAGGTCCGCGCGGTGCGGCAGGCCTGGAACTCCGCGGGGATAGATCCCGCCACGATCGGCCTGCTCGAAGCGCACGGCACCGCGACGCCGGCGGGCGACGCGGCCGAACTGGCGACGATCGCGGAGGTCTTCGGGCAGGAGGACGAGCCGACGGCGGTGCTCGGCTCGGTCAAGTCGATGATCGGGCACACCATGCCCGCGGCGGGCGTCGCCGGACTCGTCAAGGCCGCTTTGGCCGTGTACCACGGAGTCCTGCCGCCGACCCTGCACTGCGAGAACCCGCATCCGGCGCTGGCGGCGACCCGGTTCGAGACGCTCGGCGCCGCGAAGACGTGGGAAACCGACGACCGGCGGCCGGTGCGGCGGGCCGGGGTCAACGCGTTCGGTTTCGGCGGTATCAATGCCCACGTGGTCCTGGAGCAGGCCGCAACCCAGCCCGTCATCGAGGTCTCCGAGCCCGAACGGGTCCTGCGGCTCTCGGCGCCGACCGTCGCCGAGATGGGCTGCCTGCTCGAGCACGACGACGTCCTGAGCGAGAGTGACACCGGTCGCGGCCGGGTCCGGCTCGGGCTCGTCGACCCGACGCCCAAGCGGCTGAACCTGGCCAGGAAAGTGGTCGCGAAGGGCAGACCCTGGCGCGGCCGCAACGACCTCTGGTTCGTTCCGGAACCGCTGCTCGGCGCGGGCGGGGGCAAGCTCGCGTTCGTCTTCCCCGGGCTGGAGAACGAATTCGAGGCCGACGCCGACGACATCGCCCGGCATTTCGGTATCCGCTGGGAAACGCCGGACGTCACCATCGGCGACGTCGGCAGGCACGGCAAGGGCGTGTTCCAGCTGGGCAGGCTCCTCGACACGGCGTTGCGCACACTGCGCGTCACCCCGGACGCGCTCGCCGGGCACAGCCTGGGGGAGTGGACCGCCATGGCCGTCGCCGGGATCCATGCCGACACCGAGGTGGATGCCTTCCTGGCCGGCTTCGATCCGGACGCGCTCAAGGTACCGGGGCTGGCCTTCGCGGTGATCGGCGCGGCCGCGGCCGTGGTCGCCGAAGTCCTCAAAGGACAGTCCGACGTGGTCCTTTCCCACGACAACGCGCCCAATCAGGCGATGATCTGCGGGCCGTCGGAGCTCGTCGACGGGTTCGTGCGCGGGTTCCGTGCGGACGGCGTGATCTCCCAGGTGCTGCCGTTCCGGTCCGGCTTCCACACGCCGATGCTCGCCCCGTATCTCGGCCCGATCCGTGAGGCCGCCGAACGCTACACACTGCATCCGGCGAAACTCCCGGTCTGGTCCGCCACGACCGGGAAGCCCTACCCGGCGGCCGCCGCGGAAGTACGGGACCTGTTCGTCCGGCACCTGCTGGAACCGGTGCGGTTCCGCGGTCTCGTGGAGAACCTGTACGCGGCCGGAGTCCGCGCGTTCGTGCAGACGGGCGCCGGACAGCTCGGGTCGCTGATCGGGAACACCTTGCACGACCGCGAACATCTCGTCGTCGCCGCGCATTCCACGCACCGGCCCGGTCTGCCGCAACTGCTGCGGACCGCGACGGCCTTGTGGGCCGACGGCGCCGATCCGGCGTTCGAACTCCTGCCGGGACAACGCGGCGCGAAACGCGGCCGGACGATCCGGCTCGACCTCGGCGGCGCGCTCGTGTCGCTCGACGAACGTGTCCGGCACGGGTTCCGCCCGTCGGGGGCCGCTACGTCCACTTTGGACAAGATCGGGCAACGGAACCCGCTGGCAGCCGAATTCTCCGGGTTGCTGGCCGACACCGCCGGTCTGGCGGCCGAACTGTTCGCCGCCAGGCCGGCGCCCCGGATCCGGCCGTCGCGCACCGAACTCCGCGTCTCCGTCGAGACGATGCCGTATCTGCTCGACCACTGCTTCTTCAAGCAGCCACCCGGTGCGGATCCCGCCGACTCGTGGCCGGTCGTCCCCGCGACGACGGTGATCGGGCACCTGATGGACTTCGCCGAGCAGGCCGCGCCGGGCCGTCGCGCGGTCGCACTGGAGGACGTCCGGCTGAACCAGTGGATCGCCGCGATCCCCGCGCTGGACGTCCCGGTGACCGTGGTGCCGCAAGGCCCTTCCCGGGCCGGGGTCTCCCTCGGCGACTACTCCAGGGCCGTCATCGATCTGGACGCCGCGTTCCCCGCCGGCCCGCCCGGGCCGTGGACGTTCCCGGCCGCGCGGGAACGCAGGCCGGACTTGCGCGCCGAGCAGCTCTACACCGAGCGCTGGATGTTCCACGGGCCGAGGTTCCAGGGCGTCGAGGAGCTGGTCGCGGTCGGGGATCGCCATGTGCGCGGAGTGCTGCGGACACCGGACGCGCCGGGGGCGCTGCTGGACAACGCAGGTCAGCTGCTCGGGTACTGGATCATGTCGCGGCTGCCCGCCAGGACCACGGTTTTCCCGGTGGGGATGCGGCGGATCCGGTTCTACGGCGAACATCCGTTGCCGGGGGACCGGGTCGACTGCGTCGTCCGCATCGTGTCGGTGACCGACGCGGAACTCGAAGCGGACGTCCAGCTGATCCACGGTGGCCGGGTCTGGGCCGAGGTCGAGGGCTGGCGTGATCGCCGGTTCGACAGCAACCCGGTGATCCGGGCGATGGACAGGCGGCCCGAGCGGGCCACGCTGTCCGAGGCACGCCCCGGCGGCTGGGCGCTGGTCCGCGAGCAGTGGCCGGATCTCGCCACGCGCGACCTGATCATGCGGAACGTGCTCGCCGGGGAGGAAAGACAGGCGTACGCAGACCAGTCGCCGCGCCGGAGACGGGCCTGGCTGCTCGGCCGGATCGCGGCGAAGGACGCCGTCCGGCGTCTCTTGTGGACAGACGGCGCGGGCGACATCTTCCCCGCCGAACTGCGGATCGGGAACGACTCGTCGGGGGCGCCGACCGTCTCGGGCGCCTACGGGAGAAGCCTGCCGGAGCTCACCGTCTCGATCGCCCACCGGGACGCGCTCGGCGTCGCCATCGCCCGCCGAGGGCCTTGCGGGATCGACATCGAAGCCGTCGAAGACCGGCCGGAGAGCACGGTCGCCGCTGCTCTCGGCCCGGCGGAACGTGCCCTGCTCGGCGAGCCGGAAGCGGTGTGGTTCACCAGATTCTGGGCCGCCAAGGAGGCCGTCGCGAAACGGCTCCGCACCGGCTTGCGCGGTGATCCGCGCGCTTTCACCGTCGTCGGCGCGGACGACGGGCGGCTCACCGTGGAGGTGGGCGGTGCCCGGTATCCGGTGTGGCACACCACGATCACCACACCGCTGACGGATTACGTCGTGGCTTGGACGGAGAACGAAGAATGACCACCGAAACCGCGGCGGCCGGGACCGTACTGGCCGACCTCACCGTGATGCTGCGCGAACTGCTCGAGGAGTACGGGCTGGACGACGCCGAGATCGGCCGGGACACGAAGTTCCACGACGACCTCGAACTGGAGAGCATCGACCTCGTGACGCTGTCCGGCCGGCTGCGCGACCACTACGGCGACAGGGTCAACTTCGCCGAGTTCATCGCGGAACGCGAACTGGACGAGATCATCGCGCTGACCGTCGGCGAACTGGTCGACCACGTGGTCGCGTCCCTGGCGGGGAAGGCCTGAGCATGGCGAAGGTCAAGGTCGGCGACCTCGAGGTCCACGTGCAGCGGCTGGGTCCGTCCGACGGCACGGCGCCGGTCGTGGTGTTCGTCCACGGCCTCCTCACCGACAGCCTGGCGAGCTATTACTTCACGCTCGGGCCCGCCTTCGCCGCGCAAGGCATCGACGTCGTCATGTACGACCTTCGCGGGCACGGCCGCACGACGCGGCCCGCCACCGGCTACCGGCTGGAGGAGTTCGTCGCCGACCTCGATGGCCTGCTGACCGCGCTCGGGATCGACCGGCCGGTGCACGTGGCCGGGAACTCCTTCGGCGGCTCGATCGCCTTCGGGCTCGCGGCTTCGCGTCCCGAACGCGTCGCCAGCGTCGTCGCCATCGAGGCGGAGCCACCGGTGCGGGCGTGGATCGGGCACATGGCCGAGGGGCTCGCCGACGCGAAGAACCGGCTCGCGCACGACGAGGTGATCGGCTGGATCGCCGAGAACCACGGGGCGCACACCGCGAGGCTGTCGAAATCCGCCTACAAGATCCTCGCGGCCACCACGCTGGCGGAGGACGTCCCGCTGAGCCGGACCATCGCCGACGACCTCGGGGCCGTCCGCTGCCCGGTGTTCGCGCTGTTCGGCGACCGGTCGGGGCTCTCGGCGCAGGTCCCGGACCTGGAGGCGAACCTCGGCCGCTGCCGCACCGTCGTCCTGCCGGACCAGGGACATTCGGTGCTCGTCGAGCGCACCGCGGAGACGTCGGAACTGATCCTGGGCTGGGTCCGCGAACACTCGTGTGAAACGGCGGCCTGAGTGGGCAGATTCCTCTTCGTCACCCCGCCGCTGACCGGGCATGTGAACCCCGCTGTCGGGGTCGCGGCGGCCCTCACCGCGCGCGGGCACGAGGTCGCCTGGGCTGGGCGGCCTGAGGTCATCCGGCGGCTCGCCGGCGACGGCGCCAAGGTGTTCCCGTGCGCCGTCCCGCGTCGCCTGCCCGAACGCGACGCGAGCCTCAAGGGACCGGCGGCGTTCCGGTTCCTGTGGGAGGAGTTCCTGATCCCGCTGGCCGAGGCGATGGCACCCGGGGTCCGCGCCGCGATCGGCCGGTTCCGGCCGCAGGTGGTGGTCGCCGACCAGCAGGCCATCGCGGGCGGTCTCGTCGCCGACGGGCTCGGCCTGCCGTGGGTCACCTCCGCGACGACGTCCGCGGAACTCGTCGATCCCCTGGCCGGGCTCCCCAAGGTGGCGGCCTGGCTCGACGACCTCCTCGACGGCCTGCGCGCGCGGATCGACGGCGGGCCCGCCGATCCCCGGATGTCGCCGCACGGCGTGCTCGCGTTCACCACCCGGGAACTGCTCGGCCCGGCCGCGTTGCCGAGCCGGGTCCGGCTGGTCGGGCCGTCCATCGGCGGGTGCGCGCCCACCGGCGGCTTCCCGTGGGACCGGCTCGACCCGGCGGTGCCCGCCGTGTTCGTCACGCTCGGCACCGCGAACGCCGACGCCGCCGGGAACTTCCTCCGCGCGGCCGCCCGGGGACTCTCCGACGTCGACGGGATCCAGACCGTCATCGCCGATCCAGGCGGTGCCGTGGGCCCGGTGGGGGACACGGTGCTCGTGGTGCCACAGGTGCCCCAGATGGCACTTCTGGCCCGCATGGACGCGGTCGTCTGCCACGGCGGGCACAACACCGTCTGCGAAAGCCTGTGGCACGGGGTGCCGCTCGTGGTCGCGCCGATCCGGGACGACCAGCCGATCATCGCCGGCCAGGTCGTCGACGCGGGCGCCGGTGTCCGGCTGCGGTTCGGCAAGGCGAAACCCGAACGGATCGCGGCCGCCGTGACGAAGGTGCTGGGCGATCCGGGGTACCGTTCGGCCGCCGAGAAGGTGGGCGCCTCGTTCCGGGAGGCGGGCGGGGCCGCGACGGCGGCGGACCATCTGGAGGAGCTGCTCGGCTAGGAGATCGCGGCCGAGACCTCGTGCAGCAACCGTCCGGCCTCCTCACCCCAGCGGGAGACGATGACGAGGTCGCGTTCGGGATCGACCCACAGCAGGTGCCTGCCGCCGTTCCCGCGGGCACACCGGCCACTCGGCGGAGCGGCCGGGAAGACCCGCCGACGGTCGTTGAGCCACCAGAGGTAGCCGTAATCCGGGTTGTGGTCGCACGGGCTCCAGGTGCGATCGATCCACTCGCGGCTGAGCAGACGGCGGTCGTGGTGCTCGCCGTCGCGAAGGTAGAGCAGGCCGAGCAGGGCGAGGTCGTGGGCGGAGATCCACAGCCCGCCTCCCCAGTGCGCTCCGCCGCTGACGACGGGAACGGCTTCACCGTCGATGTGGGTCGTCGCCCCGCGGTAGCCGTGCCACGACCAGGTGCCGGACGCGCCCATCGGCCCGAGGACGCGGTCCCGCAGCACCGAGGGCAGCGGCCGGCCGAACAGGCGGGTGAGGGCGAGGCAGAGCAGGTTCACCCGGACGTCGTTGTACGCCCACCCGGCGCCCGGCGGGGCGTCCGGCGACGCGCTGCCCGGACCGAGGCTCCCGGCGTCCGCCCACGCCGGTTTGCCCCAGAGTTCACCGTCCCATTGACTGGTCTGCTGCAGCAGGTGGTGCCAGGTGATCGCGCTCGGGCCGTCCAGCTCGGGCATGTCGAGGGTGTCGGTCACCGGCTGGTGGACGTCCGGGATCAGGCCGGCGTCGAAGGCGAGGCCCGCGACGGTCGACACGACACTTTTGGTGGCGCTGAACGCCATTTCCGGCACCTCGGGATCACCCCAGGACGCGACGCGTTCCCCGCGGAAGACGACCACCCCGCTCGCCCCGGAGCCGGGCAGCGCCGGCCCGATCACCTCGCGGTGGGAAACATCGGCCACCTGGGATTCCAGATAGCGGCCCATGTCGTCGATACCCGGCGTGACCCGTGCCCGCTGCGCCGCCGCGGCGGCACAGACGGCGGCGTGATTCATCGGAAGCCCCCTTCACTCACGGTGGCCAGGGTCCTCTACTCGACCAGCCCTTGAAAAGCCCGCGTGTAGGGACTCTCCTGGAGGGGTACCAGCCTTCAGAAGGTGTGTCCTCGTGCTGGGAGTCGCCATGACCGCCGTGAAGCCCTCTCCGCGCCCGGAGGCCGTCCGCTTCGGCGGGCGGATCCGTGCCCCCAAGGGGAGTGTGTTCCTCGGCGTCGTCCGCACCACCGACCACAAGACGATCGGCGTGCTCTACCTGAGCACCTCGTTCGCGTTCTTCCTCATCGGCGGCTTCATGGCGCTGCTGATGCGCGGCGAGTTGGGCAGGCCGGGGATGCAGTTCCTGTCGCAGGAGCAGTACAACCAGCTGTTCACCATGCACGGCCTGATCATGCTGCTGCTGTACGCGACGCCGAATCTCTTCGCCTTCGCCAACTACATTCTCCCGCTGCAGATCGGGTCGCCGGACGTCGCCTTCCCGCGGCTGAACGCGTTCTCGTACTGGCTCTACCTCTTCGGTGGGCTGATGGTGCTCAGCTCGTTCCTGACGCCGAGCGGCGCGCCCGACTTCGGGTGGACGATGTACACGCCGCTGTCCAACGCCGCGCACACGCCGGGAGTGGGCGCCGATCTGGTGATCATGGGCCTGATCGTGTCCGGGCTCGGGACGATCCTCGGCGCGGTCAACATGGTCACCACGATCCTCTGCCTGCGCGCGCCCGGGATGACCATGTGGCGGCTGCCGCTGTTCACCTGGAACATCGTGTTCACCACGATCCTGATCCTTGCCGTCTTCCCGATCCTCACCGCGGCGCTGTTCGGGCTGGAGGCGGACCGGCGGCTCGGCGCGCACGTCTTCGATCCGGCCAACGGCGGGGCGATCCTGTTCCAGCACCTGTTCTGGTTCTTCGGGCATCCCGAGGTGTACATCGTCGCGTTGCCGTATTTCGGCATCATCACCGAGATCGTGCCGGTGTTCAGCCGGAAACCGTTGTTCGGCTACAAACTCATGGTGTTCGCGACGATCGCGATCACCGCGCTGTCGTTCGCCGTGTGGGCGCACCACATGTTCGCCACCGGCGCGGTGCTGCTGCCGTTCTTCTCCATCATGACCTTCCTGATCGCGGTGCCGACCGGGATCAAGTTCTTCAACTGGATCGGCACCATGTGGAAGGGGCAGCTCACCTTCGAGTCGCCGATGCTGTGGTCGATCGGGTTCATGGTGACGTTCCTGCTCGGCGGGCTGACCGGGATCATCCTCGCCGCGCCACCGCTGGACTTCCACATCCACGACACGTATTTCGTGGTGGCGCATTTCCATTACGTGCTGTTCGGCACCATCGTGTTCGCCACCTTCGCCGGGATCTACTTCTGGTTCCCCAAGATGACCGGGCGGATGCTCGACGAGCGGCTCGCGAAGCTCCATTTCTGGACCACGTTCATCGGCTTCCACATGACGTTCCTCGTCCAGCACTGGCTCGGCAACGAAGGAATGCCGCGCCGCTACGCCGACTACCTGAGCACGGACGGTTTCACCCTGTTGCACACCATTTCCACGATCGGCGCGTTCCTGCTGGGCGCGTCGGTGCTGCCGTTCCTCTGGAACGTCGTCCGCAGTTACCGGTTCGGGGAGGTCGTCGAAGTCGACGACCCGTGGGGACACGGGAACTCCCTGGAGTGGGCGACGACCTGTCCGCCGCCCCGGCACAACTTCTTCGATCTGCCGAGGATCCGGTCGGAACGGCCGGCGTTCGAACTCCACTACCCGCACATGGTTCCCCGGCTGCGCGCCGAGGGAAAGGTGAGCCGACCCAGGGAATGAGGTACCGCGCATGATTTCGATGGACGTCGAGGGGATGGCAGTCCTGGCCCCGGAAGCGGCACCGGTGATGCTGCTGCGGGAACGGGAGGGCGAACGCCGCTGGCTGGCGATCACGATCGGCGGCCCGGAGGCCAGCGCGGTGGCGCTCGCGCAGGAACGGATCCGGCCCCGTCCCGGCACGATCGAGCTGATCGGCCAGGTGGTCGAGTCGTTCGGGCACCGGGTCACCGGAGTCCAGGTCACCGCGTTGCGGGACGGCATCTTCTTCGCCGATCTCGTACTCGATTCCGGGATCCGCGTTTCGGCCCGGCCGAGCGACGCGGTCGCGATCGGTTTGCGGGCCGGGGTCGGGATCGAGGTGGCGGACGCGGTGCTGGAGGTCGCTTCGGTGCGGGTCGAGATCGTGGGGGCCGGGCCGGACGCCGAACTGCCGTCGGTGCCGTCCGACCCCGTCGCGCAGGAACGGGAGGTCGAGGAGTTCCGGGCGGCGCTGGACAAGATCGCGCCGGAGGATTTCGGGGATCAGCCGCCCGCCGACTAGCCATCCGATGCCATGAAAGGTCCTTTCCTTGCAAAATTTGCAAGGAAAGGACCTTTCATGGCACTCGTGAAGGGGACGGCTACTGCTTCGCCAGGCCCGCTTCGATCGCTTCGATGATACGCGGCCGCATCTCGGCGGCGCTGATGATCGCGTCCACCGAACCGACCTTCACCGCGCGCTCGATACTGTGCACGCCGTCGAACTCGGACGCGACCGCGCCCAGCTTTTCGGCCCGCACCGACGACTGGACCTCGGCCAGCTCCGCGGCCAGCGCGGCACGTTCGGCACCCACCGCGCCGCTGAGCTTCTCGGTGAGCGACCGCACCCGCTGATCCGCCGCGGTCCGAGCGTTGACCTCACCGGCGAACACGACCGCCGCGGCGGGCGCCCCGCCGAGCACGGAGGCGAACGAGCCTTCCAGCGCCAGCACCGTCATGTTCGGGTTCAGCGCCTTCGAGAAGACGACGAACGCGCCGCCGTGGTACCGCGAGATCACGGTGAACACGATCGGGCCCTCGAAGTTGACGATCGCCCGGCCGATCTCCGCGCCGTACTCCAGCTGAAGCTTCCGCATCGACTCCGGCGAACCGTCGAAGCCGGACAGGTTCGCGAGCACCACCAGCGGCCGGTTGCCGCTGGCCGCGTTGATCGCCCGCGCCGCCTTCTTCGACGACCGCGGGAACAGCGTGCCCGCGGTGTAGGTGTCCGGGCCGTCGGTGGGCGGGAAGCCGCGGCGCGGCACCGAACGCGACTCGATACCGAGCAGGCACACCGGCCGTCCGCCGAGATGCACGTCCTGCACGGCCGCGGTCTCCGCGTCGGCCATACCCGGCCAGCGCTCCAGCACCGGGTGGTCCTGATCCGACAGCGCGCGCATCACGGTGCGGATGTCGAACGGCTTCTTGCGGTCCGGGTTGGCCTCCCGCGAGAAGATCTGGCCGACCGTGGTGAAGTCGCTGTCGACGGCCGCGTGCGGGAACGACGAGATGTCCCGGTCGATCGGGTCGTTCGTGACCGCCTTGCGCGGACCGGACTCGTCCGGTGCCACGTAGGTGTGGTCGTAATGCGACATCAGCACGTCGCGCGCCGCGGCGAGGTTCGGCGCCCAGTACTGCGCCTGGCCGTTCGGGCCCATGACACGGTCGTAGCCGCCGATGCCGAAGTTGTCCTCGGCCGAGACGCCACCGGAGAAGTCGAGGGACTGCTTACCGGTCAGCACCATCGCGGAATCCGGCGTCATCACCAGGATTCCCTTGGTGTGCATGAGCATCGTCGCTTCGGCGTTCCAGTACGGCTGGGCGCCGACGTTGATCCCGGCGACCACGATGTTGATCTCGCCGCCGTCCTGGGTGAAGTGCACGATCCGCTTGAGCGCGGCCGCGACCCAGTCCATGTTCTCGGTACCGGACTCCATCGAGATCCGGGCGCCAGCCGAGAGCGCGTACCACTCCAGCGGGACCCGCAGCCGCTCGGCGAGGTCCAGCGCCGCGATCACCCGCGAGCACTCCGGCTCCGACAGCGCGCCGAGCGCCTTCGTCGGGTCGCCCAGCAGCACCACGCGTTTGACGCCCTCGGGGTGGCGCTCGGTCGGCGTGGTGACCACACCGGCGACGATCGCCGCCTTGTTGCGGCCCTTCTTCCGGTCGACCGGGACGAGGGTGTTCGTGTCGTCCATGTCGTACTCGGTGAACGAACCGAGCATCTCGGTCAGCTCGTACGGGTACACGGTGTCGCGGCGACGGGCGCGCAGCACGTTCTGGCGGTAGTCGTCGAGCGGGAGGATCGGCTCGGTGGTGGGCTCGGACAGCGACATCTGCACGCCGCCGCTCACGTCGTAGCCGATGCGCACGGCGACCTCTTTGACCTCGCCGGTCGCGCGATCGCGCTGCCTGCCGAGGAACTGGACCTCTTCGAGACCCGCGCCCGCCGTCGACGGCTGCACGCGCTGGGCGACCGTGTCGAGCTCTTCGCCGGTGAGCTCACTGGTCGGCCAGACGTACAGCATGATCCGGTTGGTGTCGAAGCGCTTCTTCGGCGGAAGCTTCGCCTGCACCTCGCGGATCGCGTCGAGGCAGCCCGCCAGCGTGCCTTCGACCGCGGGCAGGGCCAGCAGCTTGCCGTCGTTGTCCCGCAACGGGGTCAGGTCGCGGACCTGGGCGAGCGCGACCAGCCGCTGATCCGACGGGTTCATCGGTGAGACGCATTTGAACAGGTAGACGTCCTCGTCACCCGACGGTAGTCGCGTGAGGTCGAAGTTCGCCAGCCGCTGCAACTGCATCCGCTGGGCGATCAGCGGGTGCAGACCGCGGATCAGCCGCTCCTCGCTGAACCCGGTCGAGGACGGGCGGAAGGTGAAGTGGTGGTGCATCACCGCGCCGCCGTGCCCGGCGACCGTGGTGGTGATGCGCCGGATCCGGCTCGGCAACGCCCCGGAGGTGAGGACCTCGCGCAGCCCCGCGGCCATCGCGTCGTCGTCGGCCGACTCGTCGTCCCACGTCAGGTAGAGGTCCGCCTCGACGTCGGTGTCGGCGGGCAGCTGGGCGGCGAGATCGGCGACCGCCTTGATCGCCCCGGGCAGCCCGGCGCGGTCGACGGCGGTGGTGACCATGTGGAACCGCTCGTTGGCGTCGGCGTAGTCACCGGTGACGAAGGTGCATCCGCCGACGGTCACCTGCTGGACGTCGGAGAGTGCGCGGTTGCCGTAGTAGCGGCGGCTCAGCACCTCCAGCAGCGGGCTGTGATCGGTGCCGGGGCGGCCGATCCGCTGCCCGAGCAGGCGGACCAGCGGCTGGGCGCTGGCCAGCATGCTCGCGATCCGCTCGGCGCGGTCCGGCGAATCCGGGTTCAGGTCGAGGTGCCGCAGGTGTTTGCGGACCTCGCTGTACGCCTCGGCGCGGGTGCGGCGCAGCAGCGGCTGGGCGAACCAGCGGAACACGACGCTGCGGGCCAGGTCGCCGACGACCGGGAAGCGGAGCTGGGTGGCGGCGATGAGCTGCTCCAGCGCCTTGCCCGCCGGCTCGCGCATCGACTCGAACGGCTGCGGCTCGGTGAGCCACTGCCGCAGCAGCGCGGTGACGATCGCGACGTCGGACGAGGTGCGCTGCTGGGCGAGGAAGATGCGGAAGACCGCTTCCTCCAGCTCCGGCGTGCGCTCCAGATCCTTGATGCCGTAATGCGCCAGCACCTTCTTGAGCTTGTTCTGGAACGACTCCGACAGCCCGGCGCGTTCGACGTCGAGGCTCTGCAGGTAGGTGTGGAAGAACTCGCGGGCGCTGTGCACCCGGGTGTCCGCCTTGGCATCCTCGCGCATCGGCTTGTTGCGCATCAGCTCGGACAGGTCGGCGAACACGGTCAGCAGTTCGACCTCGCCCTCCAACGGGCGGTCGCCGTTGCCCTCGAGTTCGGCGCGAGCGGCCAGGTACGCGCTGAGCGTGCGGCGCTCGTCGTGCGGGTCGACGTCGAAACCGAGCAGGAGACTGCGCAGATCCTGTTGTCCCCGCGTGATCCGCTGGACCGCAGACGTGCCGTCCGGCTCCGCGGGGAGCTCGATCTCGACGCTGCCGGTGTCCTCGGCGACCTCTTCGCCTTCCTCCGCCACCGGTTCGAGCCGCAGCAGGGGAGCGCCGGTCTCGACCTGGCTGCCGACCGAGACGACGCACTCACGCAGCTTCGCGCGGAACGGCGCGCGGAGCACCGTCTCCATCTTCATGCTTTCCAGCACCAGCACGGGTGCGCCTGCCTCGACCTCGGCGCCGACCTCCAGCGGGGTCGCGACGACGAGCGCGGGCGCGGGGGAGCGGACGACGCCGCCCTCGTCCCGGCTGATGCGGTGGGTGATGCCGTCGACCTCGACCAGGTGGATCGGGCCGTGGGTGCCGGTGACCAGGCGGAACCGGGTGCCGTTGACGGTGATCTGGCCGGTGTGCTCGTCGAACCGGTCTACCTCGACGTCGGCGGGGTGGATGTCGCCGCCGCCCGCCGACACACCGACGCGGAACCGGCGGTGGCCGATCCTGGCGACGCTCACGCGGTACGCGGCGCCGCGCAGCTTCAGGTCGAGCGGTCGGCCGCTCTCGTGCTGGACCTGCGGACGGCCGCCGTGCGCGGTGGACAGGAGCCGCTGACGCTCGACGGCTTCCTCGTCCTCGTAGGCCTCGATCGCGGCGGCCGCGAGCGCGATCGCCGAATGGCGGTGGGTGACCAGCTTGCCTTCACCGCGGACGCGGTCGATCCAGCCGGTGTCGGCGCTGCCGTCGATCACCTCGGGCTGGTCGAGCAGGTCGAGGACGAAGCTCTTGTTGGTCGCGCCGCCCTCGATGATGACCGTGGTCTGCGCCATCGCGCGGCGCAGACGGCCGAGCGCCTCGTCACGGTCGCGGCCGTAGGCGATGATCTTCGCGATCATCGAGTCGAAGTCTGCCGGGATGGTGTCGCCTTCGCTGACCCCGGTGTCGACGCGGATACCGGGGCCGGCGGGCAGGTCCAGACGGGCGATGCGGCCCGGGGACGGCGCGAAGTCGCGGTCCGGGTCCTCGGCGTTGAGCCGCGCCTCGACGGCGTGACCGAACTCGGCGGGCTGGACGCCGTCGAGCTTGCCGCCGGAAGCGACGTGCAGCTGGGCCTTGACCAGGTCCATGCCGGTGGTCAGCTCGGTGATCGGGTGCTCGACCTGCAGGCGGGTGTTCACCTCGAGGAACGCGAACAGCTTGTCGCCGGGGTGGTAGAGGAACTCGACCGTTCCGGCGCCGCGGTACTCGACCGCGAGCGCGAGCCGCTCGGCGGACCGCTTGAGTTCGTCGGCCTGCTCGGGGCTCAGGACCGGGGAGGCGGACTCCTCGATGATCTTCTGGTTGCGGCGCTGCACCGAACAGTCGCGGACGCCGAGCGCCCACGCGGTGCCCTGGCCGTCGGCGATGACCTGGACCTCGACGTGCCGGGCGCCGGTGACCAGGCGCTCCAGGAAGACGACGCCGCTGCCGAAGGCGCGCTCGGCCTCCAGGCTGGTGCGCTCGTAGGCGTCCTTGAGCTCGTCGGCGGAGGTGATGACGCGGATACCGCGACCGCCGCCGCCGGCGGTCGCCTTGAGCATCAGCGGATAACCGATCTCGGCGGCGGCCTTGATGGCGGCGTCGAGATCCGCGACCGCGCCGCGGCTCCAGGGAGCGACGGGCACGCCGACCTCTTCGGCGATCAGCTTCGCGCCGATCTTGTCGCCGAGTTTGCGCATCGCGTCCGCGCTCGGACCGATGAAGGTGACGCCCAGCCGCTCACACAGCTCCGCGAAGGCCGGATCCTCGGCCACGAAACCCCAGCCGACCCAGGCCGCGTCGGCCCCGGTCTCGGTCAGGGCCCGCTCCAGCACGGCGAAATCGAGATAGGGGCGCGCCGACGCGGGCCCGAGGTTGTAGCTGATGTCGGCTTCCCGCACGAACGTCGCCGACCGGTCCGCGTCCGTGAAGAGCGCGACGGTCTCGATCCGCCGTCCGGTCTCCGCCGAAAGCTCGCGGACGGCGTGGATGAGCCGCATCGCGGCTTCTCCGCGGTTGACGATGGCGACACGACTGAACACCGACTGAGCCTCCCAAGTGAGCGGCGCCGTCCCGCTGGATCACGCGCGGGACAGTCTCCTGATACCTGTCTAACAGCCTGCCTCTTACCGGCCGGTACGAGAATGTCGCCGGTGGCGCATGCCGGGGGCCGGGGATTGTAGGAACCCGCCAAAAAGTGTCGTGGAACACCTAGGGGTGGGGCCGGATGACGTCATGAAGTGGACAACTGGCGGCTGGGGTCGCCGATAGGGGTCGGGAGGTGTCACCGGGTGTTCACGCCGGTTTCACCGGGGCGGGCGGGGGTGCTTGGGGTTGGTGTGGCGTTGATGCCGGGTGTTGGGGTGGTCTGGCGGGGGAGTGGCCGTTGTTCGGCGACGGCTGGGGCTCGCTCCGCTTGGGCGGCTTTTGGTGATGTGGGTGCGGCGGTGAGGGGACTTCGGGTCAGGCTGTTGCCGTATTTCGGCAACTTGGCCGCACTCGGTGCTGTGGTCGTTTTTCGGCGAATGCGTGGAGGGAGGTGTGGTCCCGTGCCGTGGCCACTATCGGCAACCCGATGAGTGCAGGTCGCGCACTTGGGGCTGTCGTTTTTCGGCGACGGATGGTTGCCGGGGTGGCGCCGTTGCGTTGTGCGGGGCGCTCCCAGGGGTGGCTCGGGAAGAGGACGCATCCGGGTTCGCGGCGCCGTGGCCATTTTCGGCGACTTGGCCGGTGTCGGTCGCGCGCTCGGTGCTGTCGTCGCTATTCGGCGACGGGGCCGATGGGGCTCGGTGGGGAGGCGGCCGGGTTCGCGACGCCGTGCCGTTGCCGTTTTCCGGCGACGGCTCAGAACGGTGGTGGTTCCTCGCCGCGGGGTTCGTGCAGTGGCGGAGGCGAGCTGTCGTAGCTCTGCCCGGTGGGCGTGGTGATCGTGAGAGTCCCATCAGAACCCAACCGGTAGTTCCAGCCAGGTTCGTCCTTCAACCGATGATCACGGCGGCACAGGTCAATCAGCTCGGTATCGGCGGTGTGGCCGCCGTGTTGCCATGGCAGGGAGTGGTCGAGGTCGCAGGCTTGGGCGACGCGGTGGCAGCCGGGTCTTCGGCACTCGCGATCCCGGACTCGAACGAACTCGTCGAGACCGGCAGTGGGCCGGTAGCGGTCGCGGCCAAGATCGAGAACCTGCCCCGAGAGCGGGTCGGTGATGATCCGCCGCAACACCGTATTCGACCCGCCGGCGATCTCACGGGCCAACGAGGCGGGGATATGGCCATGCCCGGCCATCTCGGCGGGATCATCGTTCAGCCCGAGGTAGGTGTTCAGGTCCATGTAGAGGAACACTTCGGCCCGTTCGCTCTTCCCGCCCTGGCCACCCAGCAAGAGATCAAGGGCGACGTCAGCACGTAGCTGGTCCAGGGTGCGGGTCTCCCCGTCGGCCCGCAGGGCGCGGGCTTCGCGGTCGATCCGCGTATAGGCGGCGGCGACCTTCTCGACGGGCCCGTCTTCGACTTCGATGGAGGCCACGCCGGTGTCGCTCTGCCGGATCGATAGGCGACGCCCGCTCCGATTCCGCTCGGCACGGCGAGAGGCGCCGTCACGGTCGGCCATCATCGCCGCGTGGTTGGCCGCCTTCCGGATCTGATCCGAGTTCCGGTCCGGTATCCGATCTTCCAGGACCGCGTCCACCGCGCGAGCATCGACGTCCGAGAGCCAGGCAGTGGCCGCGGCGACCTTCATCGCCCCGTACCCGCCGACCTTCCCGGCATCCAACAAACCCAACGTACGCGGCAGACGAGTCGTCAACGCCTCAGCCGTAGAGACCAGACCAGCGGCATGACCGTCCACAACGGACAGAGCGAACGCGACCTCCTGCACCACACTGCCAGCACCACCACGATGTCGACTCAACCGATCCAAAGCACGGAACCGAACAGCCTCCAGCCGCGCGATGCCTTCCGAAGCAGCGACGGCGGCATCCACGGCATCGTTGTCCCCCAACGTATCCAGCGAAGCATTAACCTCCCGCAAAACTTCCGACGACGTGATTTCCTTCAAACGCGCCACAGTGGCGTTGAGAGTGTCCACACCCAGAACGTACAACCGACCACCGACAGTTCCGGCTCAGTAGTAGTGCCGCAACTCGCCCCAAAGTACATCCCAAGGCCGAGAAGTCCCATCGCACAAGGAAATCCGCACTCCTTGCTCGTCGTTCTCCACCCCGAGCCCGTTGTCGTGCACCGCGGCCTCGCGACACCCTACGAACCACGTCGGAAGATACGGCCCCACCACGAGCACGGGTCCCGAAGCCGTACCAGGAGGCGGCCCCCAGTCCGCATAGGACATATGCCCCGAGTACACCCCGGGAAGCCCGTAGTACTCCAGAGCTCCCGCCTGTCCGTAGTTCCGCGTGAAGATCACCGCGGTCGACCGCCGCTCAGCCGGGATCTGCTCCCAGACCCGGGTGACCGAAGAAGCCAGCTCGGGCCAGCCCGCCTGCTCACCTTGTTCCTTGTTCACCACCAAAACCGGCGCCAGTGCGGACACCGGCAGCAGAGGCAGTCCGACGATAAGTGAGACCGCGGCACCGAGCACGGCCGACACCGTCGCCCATACGCGACGCGATACCCGGTCCAGTGATCGCAGACAAGGCTCGGCACCGGCCGCCGTGAGCAGCAACAGAAACGGCGCCGAGTAGTACGGCTTTCCACCCGATATCAGCAAAAGAACGCACAGCACCGGATAAGCCGGCGCCAGGGAACGGGCCCAACGCAGCTCCGGATCACGCCAGAGTCGAAGGCCGCCCGCGATCCAGATCGGCACGACCACGGGCGACAGATAGAGGAACTGCATCGGCACGAACAGGATCCGGTTCTCCGCGCCGTCGTCCTCGCTGATCCCGGAAGCCACGGTCAGCAAAGGGAAATCGTGCGCGGCCTGCCAGATCAGGCCTGGGGCGGCCAGCGCGAGCGCGAGCAGGATCCCGGCGGCGAGCCAGCCGCTGCGGAACACGGTCCGCGGGCCGACGGCGAGTACCGAAAGGCCGATCGACGCGACCATCAGCAGGACAAGCCACTTGGCCTCCAGGCCGATGCCGACGACGGCGCCGATCGCGAGCCACCACCGTCCGTCGCCGGTGCGGAACAGGCGCAGGACCACCAGGCCCAGCGCGCTCCAGATCAGCAGATCGACGGTGGCCGTCGACAGCATGTGCCCGTCCACCACGACGAACGCCGCCAGCGCGGTCGTCGCGGCGGTCAGGACCTGCGCGCCACGGCCGCCACCGAACTCGCGGGTGACCAAGGCCAGCAGGACCACCGTCACGGCGGCGCAGAGTGTCGCGGCCACGCGCAGGCCGGCGGGCGTGGCGCCGAAGAGGTCGGTGGAGATCCTCGCGAGCAAGGGCGTCAGGGATGGCTGGTCGACATATCCCCACGCGAGCCGTTTCCCCGCGGCGAGGAAGTAGAGCTCGTCTCGGTGGAAGCCGTATCGCCCCGAAACCAGTGTCAGCACCAAGACCTGGATCGCGACCACCAGACCGACCGGACCCCGGGCGAATCGCTCCATCGCGCCTCCCCAGACGCGGCGAATCCTACTGCGCGGGCGGTGCCAGTTCGACCCTGTTGCGGCCACCCTGCTTAGCCCGGTAGAGCGCGGTGTCGGTGGCGACGAGGAGGTCGTCGACGCTGGTGATGTTGGCCGCCGGGTACAACGCGCCGCCGATCGACACCGTCAGGTCGGTCAGCACGGTGTCGCGATCGGGCAGGGCGACCGAGACCACCGCCACCTGGTGCCGGATCCGTTCGGCCACCTGGCGCAGCGTCTCCTCGCCGTGGATGTCCGGGATGACGATCGCGAACTCCTCGCCGCCCCACCGCCCGCAGATGTCCTGTTCGCGGACCTCGGCGAGCAGGGCGTCGCCGACCGCGCGCAGGACGAGGTCGCCGTTGGGATGGCCGTAGGTGTCGTTGATCGTCTTGAAGTTGTCGAGGTCGAGGAACAGCACGCCGAGTTTGCGGCCGGCGCGGGTGCGGCCCAGCTGTTCCTCCGCCAGCTGACGCCAGCGGCGTTTCGTGACGAGACCGGTGGTGGCGTCGGTGTGCGCGTCACGCCGGTACTGCGTCAGCAGCAGCCCGCGGTGCAGCGCGACCAGCGCGATGACGACGCCGACCAGCACCAGCGGGTTGGCCTGGACGAGGACGACGGCCGTCACGAGGCCGAGGCCGAGCGCGCCCGCCTCGAGGATCTGGTCGCCGAACCCGGAGAACAGTTCGCCGATCGACTTCGGCGGCGACGAGAGCGCGATCGCGACCATCACCAGCACGGTGTTGATCGCCCAGCGCAGGGCCGCGGCCACGATGATGACGGCGAGGTCGCCCAGCCCGGCGAGCAGACCGGAGTCGGGCGCGCCTGGGTAATGACGCATGCCGAGGCTGAGGACGACGACGGCGGCCTGCGTGCCGCAGAGCACCGTCGCGGCGGAGAAGATCCACCGATGGGGGAGGACCGGCCGTTGGTGTGGCCAGATCCGCAGCCATGCGATGGTGTAGGTCACCACGACCATCGCGGCGGCGAGCACCGGAGGCAGCGCGATGACGGCGGCGACGCTCCAGACCGCCTTGGTGTCGACGTAGGCGACTGACGGGGCTCTGTCGTACTCCCGTTGGCGTTCGATCTGCCGGGTGCCCTCGATCGCGATGGCCGCGCACAGCGTCAAGACGCCGAACCGGACGAGATCGGTACCGGTCACCGGGACCAGCCGGGCCGTGGCGGCGGTCGAGAGGACTGCGATGAGATTCACGACCAGGACGTAGGAACGCACAGGTCGCGGCAGGCTCCACAGGTGCCAGGCCTTGAGCCGCCGCCGCGCGCCGCCGAGTCGTCCGTCCACGCACCCTCTTCCG
Source organism: Amycolatopsis japonica (assembly GCF_000732925.1). Taxonomy (NCBI): domain Bacteria; kingdom Bacillati; phylum Actinomycetota; class Actinomycetes; order Pseudonocardiales; family Pseudonocardiaceae; genus Amycolatopsis; species Amycolatopsis japonica. The sequence goes on along the minus strand of NZ_CP008953.1, from coordinate 5,125,432 downwards.
TCGGTGATCTACACCGTAATCGAACCGGGACTGCGACGACCGTCGTTGTCCGGACGATGAGAGTCGTGGCCCCGAATTCCCCCGGACAGCCCAACCGAAACGAGGGAGGTGCACCGATGCAGGACAACAACTGGTGAGTGTTTTGCCGGATAGATCGCTATTTCGAGGGAGGTGAACGACATGCGGGACAACAACTGGACCACTCGGCGTGACAACAACTGGACGTGAGTGATCTCGCCCACGAGCGCGCGGCTTTCGCGAAGGGAGGTGAACGTAGTGCGTGACAACAACTGGACGACCCGTCGGGACAACAACTGGACGTGATGTGTCAGGAACCGTGTTCGCCAACGGGTGTCGTCCCGCCGACCGGCCCCATGGGATCTTCGGATTCCTCAGGGCCGCGGCGGGACGACACCGCCCGTGACCAGCCCACCCCGGCGACGAAGGCGACCACCACACCGGCGATCGCCGCGACGGTGACCACGGTGGTCGGCGCGACGATCTGGGCCAGCAGCCCGGCCGCCGCGATCCCCGCCGCCTGAGCAGCCCGCAGCGCCGCGATCGCGACCCCGATCACCTGGCCGCGATGGGCGGGCGGCGCCGCGAGGCTGTACTGCGTCTGCGTGATCATGTCGTGCGCGGAGAACACCCCCGAGATCGTCCACAGCACGACGATCGTGACCAGTCCCGGAGCCCAGCCGGTCGGGATCAGCACCAGGCTGCTCGCCACCGTCAGCGCGCCCAGCACCCGGATCTGCCGCTCACGCGGGATCCGGCTCAGCAGGATCCCGCCGAGCACCGAGCCGACCGGGTTCGCGGCCAGCAGCCACGGCAACGCGCCCGCGCCGCCCAGTTCGGCGGCGACCGGGACGGCGAGGCCCTCGGGCACGACGTAGAAACCGCAGCAGCAGGCGATGAGCAGCAGCCAGCGCAGCTTGCGGTCGCGCGCCACCAGACGGCAGCCCTCGAGCAGCGACGGGCGTTCGTGATGGGCGGGTGCCGAGGGCGGGAAGCGTTCGAGCCCGAAGCGCAGCATGAGCGCCGAAAGCGCGAACGTTCCCGCGTCGATCAGCAGTGCCCCGGGAACACCGAGGCCGGTGACGACGGCGGCGCCCGCGCCGAAGCCCACCACGAGCCCGGCCTGATACGTGGACGAGATGACCGCCTGGCCGACGACCAGCCGGTCCGGATCGAGCAGATCCGGCAGCATCGCCTGGCGGGCCGCGTGGAACGGCCCGGCCATGAGCTGGACGAGGAACAACAGCGCGGCCGCGGCGGGCAACGGGAGGCCGGGCACCGCCATCAGCGCGATCAGGACCGCGCGGCCGACGTCGGTCACCACCATCACGGTGCGTCGCGAGAACCGGTCCGCGACCCCGCCCAGCGCGCCGCCGAGGAGGTCGGGCACGAAGGTCAGCGCGTACGCCGCCGAAGCCCAGCCCGCCGACGAGGTCCGGTCGAACACCAGCACCGTGAGCGCGACCCTGGCCAGCTGGTCGCCGGCGACCGAGAGCAGATGCGCGAGCCAGATCCGGCGGAATCCGGCGACCGCGAAGACACTGCGGAACGACGCCGCTCGGGCTGGCATGCGCTTCAGGCTGTCGTGAAGCGGCCACTTTGCGCAACCCTCGGAAAAAATCAGTCCGCCATGTCGAACCGCGGTGGGCCCGTTCGACGTGTCTGTAGAGAAGGAACGGAGAATCCGATGTCGCATTCACTGGGCCCGCTGGCGAACAACCTCGCCGCCTACGCCATCTACTCGACCGCGCAGACCGAGATGCGCCACGCCTACAAGCTCATCGAGGCGGGCGACTACCTCGGCGCCGCCGCGGAGATCGAGTCCGCCGCGCACGCCGCCGAGGTGCTCGCCCGAGCCACCTCCGATCTGGACGCCGAACGTTCCGAACGATGGCTCAGAGTCGTCGTCGCGCGGAGGCGGTTCGCCGACCAAGCCCGGGCGCGGGCTTCGGACACCGTTCTGACCCTCGCCGCTTAACGGAAAGCGCGTCGATAGGTGCCCGGGCTGACGCCGGTCGTGCGCTTGAACCGGTCGCGGAACGAGGTGGGCGAACCGAAACCGACTTCGGCGCCGATCCGCTCGACGGCGTATTCGGTGGTCTCCAGCAGATGCTGCGCCTGCCGGACGCGGGTCCGGTGCAGCCACTGCAACGGCGTCGTCCCGGTCTGCTCGCGAAAGTGCCGGATCAGCGTGCGCGTGCTCATCCCGGCGCGCGTGGCGATATCGGCCAGTGTGAGCTCGCGCGCGAGATTTTCCTGCATCCACAACAGAGTCGGCTCCAGCGTCGCGCCACGGGGAGCGGGTGGATGCCGCAACGCGATGAACTGCGCCTGGCCGCCCTCGCGTTCGAGCGCCATGACCGAGAGACGGGCGGCGTCGGCCGCGATCGCGGAGCCGTGGTCCCGCCGGATCAGGTGCAGGCACAGATCCAGGCCCGCGGCGGCGCCCGCGGACGTCAGGATCTGCCCGTTGTCGACATAGAGGACGTCCGGGTCGACGTCGACTTCCGGGTACGCCGCGGCCAGTGCCTCGGCGGCGACCCAATGCGTCGTGGCGCGAAGGCCGTCGAGCAGGCCCGCGGCGGCGAGGATGAACGTGCCGGAACAGATCGAGGCGATCCGCGTGCCCCTCGCGGCGGCCGAGTTCAGCGCGGCGTGGACGGATTCCGGCAACGGCCGGGTCGGCTCGGCGGTGCCGGGGACGATGATCGTGTCCGCCTCGCGCAGCGCGTCCAGCCCCCGCGGCGCGCGCAGGGTGAAGTGCCCGGCGTCGACCTCTGGGTGTTCCGCGCAGACGACCACGCGATAGCCCGCGCTTCCGTCCGCGAGCCGGGTCCTGGTGAAGACCTCGATCGGCGTCGAGAGATCGAACGGGATCACCTTGTCCAGCGCGAGGACGGCGACGGTGTGCATGAACCGCAACGTACCCGCCCGATGGCGAGATCCCGTTGGAAGGCGTCGTTCGCGCCACTGGGAGCGGGCGTCGTCCGGTTCTAGCGTCGAACCATGATGATCATCGCGCCGATTCTCGTCGGCCTCGGCTATGTCGTCCTGATGTCGTTGATCCACGAGCCGCACCGCCGCCGCTTCAACGCGGTCATGATCGCCGGCGCGGGCGCGGCCTACGCCAGCGGCGGCGGGCTCGGCATCTGGGAACTCGTCTTCACCGCACTGATGGCCTATGTGGCGTACCGCGGGCTCGAATCGTGGACGTTCATCGGGATCGGCTGGCTGCTGCACACGGCTTGGGACGTCGTGCACCACCTGAAGGGCGCTCCTATCATCCCGTTCCTGGACGATTCGTCGTTCGGCTGCGCGATCTGCGACCCGGTGATCGCGATCTGGTGTTTCGCCGGCGGACGATCGGTGACGGATTTCTTCCGCGCCCGTGTCGGTTCGCGTCGTCCGCGTTCGTCGGTGGGGTGAACCGACCGGACGAAGGGAGTTCGAAATGACGGTGATCGTGGCGGGAAAGGTGTACGTCGACCCGGAGAAGCGGGACCGCTATGTCGAGGGGCACCAGGTGATCGTCGAGAAGGCGCGGGCCCATCCCGGCTGCCTCGACGTGGTGATCTCGGCGGACACGCTCGAACCGGGCCGGGTGAACATCTTCGAGTACTGGGAGTCGGAAGAGGTGCTGAACGCCTGGCGCGCGATCTCGCCCAGGCCGACGTACTCCGCCGAGATCCGGGACGGCGAGGTGTTCAAGCACCGGGTCTCGTACTCCGGACCCCCGTTCGACTGAACACGGTGGAGCGCCGGGCTTGACCTTGACATCGTGACAAGGTCTTCACTGGAGCGCAGGAGGTGATCCCCATCAACACGACACAGAGGACTTCACCGGACCTGCGCGTGCTCGACGCGCTCGGTGCCGAGAGCTCGTCGACGCGGCTCCAGGCGGCGCTGGCGGCCGGGACGCATCCGGACGTCGGGTTCGTCGGCCCGCTCGTGGCGCGGTGCGCGATCGAGCCGGATTTCTACGTCCGGGACATGCTGACCTGGGCGCTGACGCGGCTGCCCGCGGAGAACACGGTGCCGGTGCTCCTGGCCGAGCTCGGTTCGGAGGTCGCCCAGGCCCGGAGTCAGGCCCTGCACACGCTGTCCAAGATCGGGGACCGCGCCGCGTGGCCCGCGATCACGCGGTCGCTGCTGCACGACGCCGACGACGAGGTCGCCCGGAGCGCGTGGCGGGCCGCGGTCGTCCTCGTCCCCGACGGGGAGCGGGCCCGGCTGGCCCGTGACCTGGCCGACCAGTTCGGGCGGGGCGACCGGACGGTGCGGCTGAGTCTCAGCAGGGCGCTCGTCGCGCTCGGACCCGTGATCGAGCCCGTCCTGCGGGCGGGTTCGGCGAGTACCGACCTGGCGGTGCGGGCGCACGCCCACGCCACGGAGCGGCTCCTGCGCGACCCGGACGCCGGTTTCGACGAGTCGAAACGGATCGTCGCGCTGGGACCGGAGGGAGCCTGATGCTGATCGGTGAGGTGGCGCGCCGCTCGGGGGTGAGCAGCCGGATGCTCCGGCATTACGACTCCCTCGGGCTGGTGCGGCCGACCGGCCGCACCTTCGGCGGCTACCGCGAGTACTCCGACGAGGACATCCGCCGGATCTTCCACGTGGAGAGCCTGCGGTCCCTCGGCCTCTCGCTGCGCGAGATCGGACGCGCCTTGGAGGATCCGGCCTTCGAGCCGTCCGATCTCGTCCGCGATCTCATCCGGCGGACCGAGGAGCGCCTGAACCGGGAACAGGAGCTGCTCGACCGGCTCCGCGCGGTCGACGGTTCGGCACCGACGGGCTGGGAGGGGGTCCTGCGCATCGTCGAGCTGTTGCACGGGCTCAATTCGCCTCACGCGGCTCGACGGCAGCAGACCGCCCTGGCCCCGGCCGAGGTACCCGCCGAACTGCTGGCCGGGGCGGTCCTCACCGAAGCCGATCCGAACGTCGCCGGGGCTCTGCGGTGGGCTCTCGCGAGGGCGGGCGGTGACGGCGTGGCGAGCCTGGCGTCCGGCGCGCGTTCGGCGGACGTCGACGTCCGGCGGCGCGCGGTCCTCGCGATCGCCGGGATGCCCGGTGACGAGGCGACCGCGGCGTTGACGGACGTACTCGGCGACCCGGATCCGGCGGTCCGCGCCCGCGCCGCGCTGGCGCTGGGGTCGCGTGGGGAGAGCGCGGCCGTGCCGGAGCTCGTCCGCATGGTGGTCGAGGGCACGACCGACGTCGAGGCGGCCGAGGTCCTCGGCGCCTTGGCACGGGACGACGACGTCGCGGCCCGGATCATGAGCGCGTTGACCGACGAGCTCGCGACCGCGGAGCCCGCCGCGCGGATCCGCCTCACCCAGGCCCTCGTCGAGATGCCGCCCGCGCTCGCCCTGGACGTGCTGCGTGACCTGGCCGAAGACGACGATCGCACCGTCGCTCTCCTCGCTTCGGCCCTGGCGGGAGCGCTCGCCTCCCCTGGGTGAGGTGGCTTGGCCACTGGGCCGTTTGATGCGAACATATGTTCTATGACGACTGAGGGTCCCATCCTGCACGCCGACCTGGACTCGTTCTACGCGTCGGTCGAGCAGCGTGACGACCCGAAGCTCCGCGGGCGGCCGGTCATCGTCGGCGGTGGGGTCGTGCTGGCGGCCAGCTACGAGGCGAAGGCGTACGGCGTGCGCACGGCGATGGGCGGCGGCCAGGCGCGGCGGCTGTGCCCGGCCGCGATCGTGGTCCCGCCCCGGATGCGCGCGTATTCGGAGGCCAGCAAGGCGGTCTTCGAGGTCTTCGGCAACACGACGCCGCTCGTGGAAGGCATTTCGATCGACGAAGCCTTCCTCGACGTCGGCGGGCTGCTGAAGATCGCGGGCACGCCGAGCCGGATCGCCGCGAAACTGCGGAAGGACGTCCTGGAGCAGGTCGGGCTGCCGATCACGGTCGGCGTCGCCAGGACGAAGTTCCTCGCGAAGGTGGCCAGCGGGGTCGCGAAACCCGACGGCCTGCTCGTCGTGCCGCACGACAAGGAGCTGGAATTCCTGCATCCGCTCCCGGTCGAGCGGCTGTGGGGAGTGGGCAAGGTGACGGCGCAGAAGCTCCGCGAGCGCGGGGTGACGACGGTCGGGCAGATGGAGGGGTTCGGGGAGAAGGAACTCGTCCGGATGCTCGGCCGCGGCGTCGGCGCCCATCTGCACGCGTTGTCCCACAACGACGACCCGCGCCGCGTGCAGACGGGCCGGCGCCGCCGGTCGATCGGGGCGCAGCGCGCGCTCGGTAGCAGGCCGCGTTCGCCCGCCGAGCTCGACGCGACGCTGCTGACGCTCGCCGATCGGCTCGCCCGTCGCCTGCGTGCGGCGCAGCGGGTGTGCCGCACCGTCGTGCTGCGGATGCGGTTCGCCGATTTCACCAAGGCGACGCGTTCGCACACCCTCTTGGAGGCGACCGAGCAGACCGGCGCGATCGTCGCGGCGGCGCGGGGCCTGCTCGCGACGGCGAGACCGCTGATCGACGAACGCGGTCTCACGCTGATCGGGCTCGCGCTCACGAATCTGTCGAAGGACGACTCGATCCAGCTCGCCCTGCCGTTCGGGGCGAAACCGAGGGACGCGCTCGACTCGACGCTCGACACCGTCCGGGACCGGTTCGGTGCGAAGTCCATCACGCGTGCGGTGCATCTGGGCCAGGTCGAGGAGCCGTGGGTGCCGCTCCTGCCGGACTGAGCCCCGTCGCTAGGGTGTTCCGGTGGCGGAAGTCGAGATCTACACCGATGGCGCGTGCAGCGGGAATCCCGGCCCGGGAGGCTGGGGCGCGGTGCTGCGGTACGGCACCGTCGAGAAGGAGATCTACGGCGGGGATCCCGGTCCGACCACGAACAACCGGATGGAGCTGACCGCGCCGATCGAGGCGCTGGAAAGCCTGAAGCGCCGGGTCACGGTGGACATCTACACCGACAGCACCTACGTCCGGAACGGCATCACCAGCTGGGTCCGGAACTGGAAGAACAACGGCTGGATGACGTCGGCGAAGACGCCGGTCAAGAACGCCGATCTGTGGCGCCGTCTCGACGAAGCCGCTTCACGGCACGAGGTCGAGTGGCATTGGGTCAAAGGCCACGCGGGGCATCCGGAGAACGAGCGAGCGGACCGGCTCGCCGTCAAAGGCGTGGAAGAGGTCGTGGGCCGACCCGTGATCCAGCCCGGCGAGCGGTCCGCTCGGCGTCGTTGAACGAAGTCGTCAGCAGCTGACGTTCACCTTCGCGCTCTTGGCGAAGGAGACGTGGACGTGGTCCATGTGGTTGGCGGTCGCGCCGCCGCGGTCCTCCATGGTGTCCCAGCCGCTGCCGTCGTTGTAGCGCTGGCGCCAGATGACGTACGTGATACCGAAGTCCTTCTGGTTGGCCAGGAGGTACTCGGCGATGGCGTTGCCGGTGGCGGTGTCCACCATGAAGTCCAGCGCGAGGCCGGAGGGGTGGTCGCTGGCGTTCGCCCGGCCGGCGACGCCGCCGACGTTCTTCACGCCGAACTTGGCCTTCACGTGGTTGCCGACCTGGGCCACGTGCGGCTTGGTGCCGGCGAGGCTGGTCGAGCACGCCGTCGCGGCGGGAACGGTCTTCTTCACCGGGGCGGGGGCCTTGGTCGACGTCGTCGGCTTCGGGGGAGCCGAGGAGGTCGACGGGGGCGGGGTACTTGTGCTGGAGGGCGGGGTGCTGCTGGTAGACGGCGGGGGAGTCACGCTGGAGACCGGGGGAGCCTTCAACGCGAGCGCGGCGCTGGCCGCTTCGACGTCAGGGGAACCTGCGGAGGTCAGCCACATCGACGCCGGGAGCGCCGTGGCGACCGCTGCCGCGATACCCGCGGGGAGCTTCCACTGCGGAGCCTTGATCTTGCGATGTCTGCCGGCCATTTCTCTGATCACTCACCACTTCGGGGACGGGAACTCGCGTCGGGGGCCGCGAGCTCCGGGCAACATTACGAAAAGGACACGGCAATGTCACGCCCGAGTGTGTTCGCCCACAGTTACCTTGATCGTTGAACCAAAAGAGGCTCACGCCCGTACAGATACGAGAAGTGCTTTTATGTGAGCACGGTGAGTGACGAATTCAGTTCGGCTGGCAGGATTGGAAGTACACGTCCTCGTTCGGCGAGATCACGTTCACGCCCTTGGACTGTGGCGCCCGGCCGGTGGCCGCGGAGGCCGCGATCACGGTGCAGACCAGCTGATTGATGGCCTGATCGGACAATTTGCGCATCGAGTACGGCAGCGCGAGACTCGACGGGTCGCCCGGGTAGACCCGGAGCTTGCCCAGCTCCGGCGGGACGAACGTGGTGAGTCCTTGCGCGGCCTCCCGGTCCGTCGGTCCCTGCAGCAGCAGCGTGACCGCGCCCTCGGGGGAGATGAACCCTTCGGTGGGCCGGGTCACCGGGATGACCCGGCCGTCGGAGACGAAGTACAGCGTCAGACCGCCGAGGACGTTCGGCCCCGTGGTGGCGCGGATCGACGGCCCCGGCCCGGCCGGGACGACACCGGTCGGCTGGACACCGCAGGCGGCCACGAGCGTCGCGGCCGCGAAGGCGAGCAGTACGCGAGGCTTCCTCATCGCGTCCCTCCTTCGGGCAGGTGCGGCAGGCGCAGCACGAACCGGGCACCGTGCCCGGTGTCGGCCGCGGTGATGTCGCCGCCGTGCAGGCGGGCGTTCTCCAGCGCGATCGCCAGGCCCAGCCCGCTGCCCTCGGACCGGGCGCGGGCGGTGTCGGCCTTGGTGAACCGGTCGAACACATGCGGCAGGACCTGCGGATCGATCCCGGGCCCGCGGTCCTCGACCGCCAGGGTGACGCCGTCGCCGTCGGCGCGCAGCCGGACCTGGACCGGGGCCGCGCCGTGCCGGAAGGCGTTGCCGACGAGGTTGGCCACGATCAGGTCGAGCCGCCGCCGGTCCACGCGGGCGAGAACGCCCTCCGGCAGGTCGGTGACCAGGTCTTCGCCGTCGCGCCAGCCTCGGGCGTCGAGGCTGTCCCGGATCGCCGTCGCGAGATCCCATTCGTCGAGCACGAGTTCGGCGCGGCCGGCGTCGAACCGGGAGATCTCGACCAGGTCCTGCACCAGCCGCGTCAGCCTCCGGGTCTCGCCGGAGACCAGCCGCGCCGCGACGGCGGTGTCCGGCGGCAGCGCCTCCGCGTCCTCGTCGAGCACGTCGGTGACCGCGTTCATCGCCGCGAGCGGGGTGCGGAGTTCGTGCGAGACGTCGGCCACGAACCGGCGGGCGTCGGCCTCCATGGCTCTCAGCTCACCGACCGTGCGCTCCAGTTCGGCGGCGGTGTTGTTGAAGGTCGTGACCAGTTCGGCCAGTTCGTCGGACCCTTTGGCGGGCAGCCGGACGTCGAGCCTGCCTTCGCCGAGCTGGGCGGCGGCGGTGTTGAGCGCCCGGACCGGCCGGAGCACCTGCCTCGCCGCGAGCAGGGCGAGCGCCGCGGCCAGCGGGAGGACCAGCGCGGCCGTCTGCCAGGCGGATTTCGCGAGTTCGTCGATGGCCTGTTGCTGTTGCACGAGCGAGGTGAGCGAGTACACCTCGACGCCGCTGTTCCTCATCGCCCCGTCGGGCTGCCTGGCCAGCACCGGCAGCCCGACCAGCAGTTCCGGAATGCTTCCGCGGTCGACGCGCTGGAACTGGATGCGGAAGTCGTTCGCGACGGTCTGGCGCAACTCGGGGGAGAACGTGGCGAGATCCGGGCCGTTGGCCGATCGCAGGTCGCTGTAGACCGCGACGGCGTTCAACCGCAGGCTGCCGGCGAAATCGTTGAGCTGCTCCTGGGTCGGCGGCGTGGACAGCGGGCGGCCGTAGGCGGCGACCCGGTCCTTCAGCTGGTTCATCGCCGCGTCCTGCACCGCCTCGAGGATCGCGTTCCGGGCCGAGACGTAACTGGCCCCCGCCGCGGCCGCCGCCCCGATGATCGTCATCGCCGCGAACGCCAGGATGAGCCGGGGCCGCAGCCCGGAAAGCCACCTCATGAACGGCCGAACCGGTACCCGAAGCCGCGGACGGTCTGGACGTGTTCGGGTTTCGCGGGGACGTCTTCGATCTTCGCGCGCAGCCGCTGGACACAGGCGTCGACCAGCCGGGAGTCGCCGAGGTAGTCGTGATCCCAGACGGCGGAGAGGATCTGCTGGCGGCTGTAGACCTGGCCGGGCGTGCGCGACAGCTCCAGCAGCAGCTTCAGTTCGGTCGGCGTCAGCGAGACCGGCTCTCCGTTCTTCGTGACCACCAGCCCGGCCCGGTCGATGACCAGGCCGCCGTGCCGTTCCCCGGCGGCGGCTGCGTCGCTCGCGGGCTTCTCGCTCACCGCCCGCCGCAGCACCGCCCGGATCCGGGCGTCGAGCACGCGGGGCTCGATCGGCTTGGTGACGTAGTCGTCGGCACCCGCCTCCAGCCCGGCCACGATGTCGAAGTCGTCGCTGCGGGCGGTGAGCATGATGATCGGCACCTCGCCCGCCGAGCGGATGCGGCGGCAGGTCTCGAAGCCGTCGATGCCGGGGAGCATCAGGTCCAGTACGACGATGTCGGGCTGGAACACCCGCAGTTTCTCCAGCCCGAGCTCGCCGCTCTCGGCGGTGTACACGGTGTGCGCCTGCCGTCGCAGCGCGAGTTCCAGCCCCTCCCGCACGGACGCGTCGTCTTCGATCACAAGGACACTTGCCACGCCGCCATTATTCGGATGTCTCCGCGCGTGTGCGACTCGGCTCGATCTTGTAGCAGAACCATGACATTGTCCGGACCTCACGGCGAAACGGCGTGGGGACAGTGGGACCCATGGCCCTACTCATCCACGAAGCGAAGCCGACCCCCGCCCGCCGTCCGCTGCCGGGACGGCACGCCGAGACCAGGCGGACCCTGTCCAGGGCCGTGTTCCAGCTCGCCACCGGACTGGGACTGGCCGCCGCGTTCGTCGTGACCTACGTGCTGTTCGTGCACACGTCGGCCGGGCAGCTCGCGGAGAACGGCGTCGTCCGGAGCGCGCAGTCCGGTCAGTGGTCCACAATGGACTGGGCGGGACCGCTGCGCGACCAGGACATGGTGCTGGTGATCGGCGCCGCCGGGATCGGGCTCGTCGTCCTGGCGCTGCTCCGGCGCAAACCCGGTCTCCTGATCCCCGCGCTGAGCGTCCTCGTGCTCCCGCTCGTCGCCGCGCAACTGCTCAAGCTCTACGTCCTCGTCCGGCCCGAACTGCCCGACGGCGGCCGCGGGCCGGGGCACAACAGCTTCCCCAGCGGCCACGTCAGTGCCGCCATGGCCATCCTGATGGCGCTCGCTTTCGTGCTGCCCCAACGGTTCCGTCCGGCGATCATCGGGATCGGCGGCGTCGCCGTCGCCTGGGTCGCGTCGTCGACCATCGCGCTGGGCTGGCACCGGCTCAGCGACACGGCGGGCGCCTGCCTGCTCGGGGCGTCGTTCGCCTGCCTGCTCGCCGCCTGGCTGACCACCCGCCGTCGCGACCTGCGCCGCACGCCCGCCTTCCTGGTGGCGCTGGCCGCCGTCCTGCCGACCGGCATCGTCCTGATCGGCTTCGCGGTGCTGAGCACGGCGACCGACGGCGCCGCCCAGTTCGTCGCCGCGCTGGTGCTGGCCGCGCTGTCCGCGGTGGGTGTCGTGCTGGTCGCGCTGTGGCCGCTGAGCGGGTCCGCGTTCGAACGGCGGACCGGCGTGGAGACGCGGGTGGTCGACGACCTGCTCGAGACCCGCCTCGTGACCCGGCGCTGACGCTCGGGTTTTCGGAGGCGCTCCGGAATGTCACGTATGGGACCGTTCGGGTCCCGTACGTGACATCGGTGCTTCGCTACGCGTGGTGTGTTGCGAAAGCCACTTTCGCAACCTTCAACGTTGCGAAAGTGGCTTTCGCAACGTCAGGTCGCGGCCAGGACTGGTCGGCTGGCCCGGGGGGAGTGGCGTGCATGTCGCGAAAGCCACTTTCGCGACGTCTGGTGTCCCGAAAGTGGCTTTCGCGACATGCACGCGCGCCTTGAGCAAAGGACCGGCCTCGCTCGGTGAACGCATTCAGAGGACTAAACGCGTCAATCGCGGCGCGCGTCGCCGGCCCGGCTCAGGGGTGACGTCGGCGTCCGGGGCGAAGGCGGAACCGCGGAGGGTGCCACGACCACGCGGTTCCGCCCGCTCCGTTTCGCTTGGTACATGGCCGCGTCCGCGGCGCGGAAGAGCTCGCCGTAGTCCGTCGAGTGCTCCGGCGACAGCCCGACGCCGATCGACACGGTGCAGCCGTGGATCGGCCCCACCGCGCGGGGTTCGTTGGTGGCGTGCCCGCTGGCGAGTTCGGTCAAGCCGGTGATCGCGGTCTTCGCGACGGCCGCCCGGATCCGCTCGGCGATCCGCATCGCCTCCTCGCGGGTGGTGTCCGGCAGCAGCACCGAGAACTCCTCGCCGCCCCACCGCCCGACGACGTCCGTGGAGCGGGTGTTCTGCCGCAGCACGGCACTGACACAGCCGAGCACGATGTCACCGCCGGAATGCCCGTACTTGTCGTTCCACTGCTTGAAGTGGTCGAGATCCAGCATCAGGAACGCCGTCGGGCGCCGCCCGGTCTGGTCTTCGAGCAGCCGGAGCGCGGCGGGTGCGTGGAAGGAGTCTTCGGTCAGCAGTCCGGTCTTCCGGTCGCGCTGGCTGCGCGCGATCGTGTCCGCCAGTGCCTGCGACAGCCGGGTCGAGCGCAGCGCGATCCCGATCATCACCAGTGGCACCAGCGCGATGTTGACCGCGCCGAGGATGGTCGTGCACGCGGCGAGTTGCAGCGCGTAGACGAAGTCCGCGTTGTCGGCCCAGCTGCCGATCAGCTTCTGCCGCCGCCAGCCGCCCCACGCCAGACCGCGCGCGATGCTGATCAACAGCGTCTGCGACGCGAAATACCAGAGCGCGGCGCCCAGCAGCGCGACGGCGGCGACCGCGATGTCGCCGGGCCGCTGGGGAAGCGTGCCCGATTCGAGCCAGCCGTGCAGTGACGTCAGCCGGGTGATCGTGTGCACGCCCAGGATGGAGGCGGCGTGCGCGGCGGTGGTGAAGAGGAACGTCGTCATCGCCTTGTGCGCGATGGAGTAGCGCTGCACGCGCACCATCAGCAGCAGCGCGAGCGACAACGTGGGCGGCAGCAGGACGGCCGCGCCGCCCAGCCAGACGGCGGTCTGGTCGATGTGCTCACCGCGCCGGTCGTCGGCCCGGCGCTGCTCCTCCGGATGCTGCGTCTGGACGAGGTACCAGATCGTGCAGCCCGCGATCACGCCGAAGCGGACGAGATCCGTCGTCGTGAGGGAAGCACCGACTTGCGATTTCAAGGCCCAGAACGCGACCGCGATCTCGGTGCCGAGCATCCAGAAGACCGCCGCGGGCGGCAGGCGCCACAGCTCCCACCCCGCCGGATGGCGCAGGGTGTTCCAGGCGCGGCCACGCAGCCGCCAGACGCGGGCGGAGGCGAGGCCGACGGTGTCGGCGAAACCCCGGAGCGAACCGCGCGGCCGCGCCGAGACCGCGTCACGGTCGTGCTTGCCGAACTCGCTGACGAGGGTCACCTCCAACCCGTTACGCACCGCACCCGCTTCGATCTTGCTGGGTCACCACAAGGGGGTGACAGGGGGACCGCGTTGACGATCGCGTGAGACAGCCCGATACCCGCGTTCGCCGGACGCGATTCCGCCGGCGGCTGGCATGGTGGCTCGTATGCCTGACGCCGCATACGATGCCGCCGCGGTCCCCGTGATGTTCGGCCCGGACTTCGACAGGAACCCCTCGCCCGCCTACGAATGGCTTCGGAGCAACGCGCCGGCGTTCCGGCTCCCGCTCCCCGGCGACACCTGGACCTGGTTGCTGACCCGGCACGCGGACGTCGTTTCCGCGATGGCCGACCCCCGGCTGTCCAAATGCCCGTCCGTCGCCGCGGAGCACTGGCGCAAGGCCAACCTCGGGCTGCCCGCCGACCACCGGCCGACGCTCATCGGGCATATGAACAACGTCGAAGGCGAGGAACACGCGCGGCTGCGCAAGGCCTGCGCCGGGGCGTTCGGCCCGCGGCGGCTGCAGCATATGCGCGACCGCACGCATCGGCTCGCGAACGAACTGCTCGACCCGATCCTGGACCGCGGTGAAGGCGACCTCGTCGAGGATTTCGCGTACCCCTTGGGAATCCGGTCGATCTGCGAGCTGATCGGCATCCCGGAAGGCCTGCTCGACGAGGTCCGCCCGCCCGCGCTGGTGGTCGCCGCGGGCGACGTGACGGACATGGCGTCGATGCTCAAGGCGACCGACGACCTGGACGCGCTGCTCGCCGACGTCGTCGCCCGCAAACGCGCGGAACCGGGGGCGGACCTGATCAGCGATCTGCTCACCCAGGAGGCGGCCGGGAAACTGACCGACGACGAGGTCGCCGCGACGGCGTTCCTCTCCCTGATCGCCGGGCACGAGACGACGATCAGTCTCATCGCGTCCACCGCGCTGACCCTCATCACGCATCCGGAGGAGGCGGCCCGCGCCCGCGCCGACGGTGCGCATCTGACGCTCGTCATCGAAGAGGTGCTGCGCCGCGACACCCCGCTGCAGAACACGAGCTGGCGGTTCGTCACCGAACCGATGGAGCTCGCCGGGCAGCGGATGGAGGCGGGCGATCCGATCCTGTTGTCGTTGCTGGCGGCCAATCGCGATCCGGAAGTGCACCCCGAACCGCTCGCCTTCCGCCCCGGCGAGCGGCCGGTGCGGCACGTCGCCTTCGGTGTCGGACCGCATATCTGCATCGGCGCCGCGCTCGCGCGGATGCAGGCGTCCGCGGCACTGGAGACGTTGTTCGACCGCGCGCCGTCGATGACGCTGACCGTGCCGGAGGACCGGCTCGTGTGGTGGCCGAGCGCGATCACGCGCGGTCTGCACAACCTGCCGGTGAAGCTCTAGACGGCGCCTTCGAGGCGGCCCCGCAGCACGTTCGCCTTCCGGTCGTCGAGGTCCATGACGAGCTGGAGCGCGTCGCGCCAGACGGCCATGGCCTCGTCGGTGTGCCCCTGGGCGGCCAGCGCGCAGCCGCGTTCGTCGAGCGCGTCGGCCTGCCCCCAGACGTCGCCGCAGTTGCGGTAGGCGGTCAGCGCCTGCTCGCAGTAGCCGAGCGCCTGGTCCAGATCGCCGAACCGGCGGCAGGTCCTGGCGAGCGGCACCAGCGCGAAACCCATCCCGTGCTGGTCGGCGTCTTTCGCGTAGGCGTCGAAGGCACGCAGACCGTGATCGAGGGCCAGGTCCCGTTCGCCGAGGTCGCGGTAGGCGCGGCCGAGATGGACGCGCGCGGTCGCTTCGCCGAGCTGGTACCCGATCCGCGCGTTCACCTCCACGCTCTGCTCGGCGAGCCGGACTGCTTCGGCGTAGTCCTCGCGTTCGTGCGCGATGTTGCCGAGCCCGACCAGCGCCCAGCCGAGACTCGGGTTCTCGCCGATCTCCTCGGAGATCTCGACGGCCTGGCCGAACAGATCGCGCGCGCGGTCGAGGTCGCCGCGCCGCCGGTGCGCCTCGGCGAGGTTGATCGCCGACCAGGCCAGCCCGCCGAGGTCACTGCCCGCCTTCGCGGACTCGATCGCCACCTCGTGACTGGAGATCCAGGTCTGCCACGGCCGGCCGAGCAGGTGGTAGTCGAACAACTCCACCGGCAGCCGCCAGCCGACCTCGTACAGCCCGTGGTCCAGTGCCAGCCGGGCGACACCGGTGATGCTCGGCATCTCCGACGCGCACCAGATGTAGGCCTCGTCGAACGTGGCGAACCGGAGCGGCTCGACACCGTCGGGCGCGGGACCCAGATCGATGTGGTGGTCGCGCGCCGGGGTCAGCGTCCAGCTCGCGGCGTTGGCCGCGTACAGATACCAGTGGGTCAGCCGGGAGACCGCCGCCTGCCGCTCGTCCCGCCATCGCTCGGCGTTGGCCTCTTCGGCGGCGTACACGCGGAGCAGATCGTGGAACCGGTAGTACTCGGCGCCGACCTGCTGGACGAGATGCGCCTGCACGAGCCGGTCGAGCAGCTGTCGCGCGTCGTGCCCGGGCAGCCCGGCGAGCGCGGCCGCCGCACCCGCGGTGAAACGCGGGCCGGGATGGAGACCGAGCAGCCGGAACATCCGGGCGGTGTCCGCCTCCAGCGCGCGATACGACCAGCTGAAGGCGGCCCTGACCCCGACGGTGTCGTCGTCGACCGCGAGCAGTTCCAGCCGCCGTCCCTCGGCGACGAGTTCGCGGGCGAGGTCGCCGACGCTCTGATGGGGATGGGTGGCGACCCGTTCGGCGGCGATGTTCACCGCGAGCGGCAATGCCGCGCACAGCCGGACGAGCCTGCCGACGCCTTCGGGATCACCCGCCGCGCGTTCGTCGCCGATGAGGTCGGCCATGAGCCGGGTCGCTTCGAGTTCTCGCAGTGGCTCCAAGGAAACCTGGACCGCGCCGCTGCCGACGACCAGCCCGGACAGCCGTCGCCTGCTGGTGATCAGCACGGTGGTGTCCGGGGTACCGGGCAGCACCGGACGCACCTGGGGCGAGTCGAGGGCGTTGTCCAGTACGACAAGGGTGCGCTGGCCGCGCAACAGGCCGCGCAGGAGCGCGAGCCGCATGTGCTCCTCGGCGGGGACCCGGTCGGGGCGGACGCCGACGCAGCGCAAGAGGTCGTCGAGGATGTCGGCGGGTTGCGCGGGCGACCCCGCCGCATAGCCGCGCAGATCCGACCAGAGGACGCAATCGAACTCTTCTTGGCGCCGGTTCGCCCAATTCAGCACGAGCGCGGTCTTCCCGACCCCGGGCGGACCGGCGACGAAGACCACTTTCGCCGTTTCGGTGAACACTTTTTCGTCCAGCAGCGCCAACTGGTCTTCGCGGCCGACGAAATGATCAGGCGGTGGGGGAAGATGCACATACGGTTCCGCGCGGGCGGCCTCGGCGAGCACGATCAGGGTTCCGTCCGCGCCGAGCGCGCGATCGCAGGCTTCGGCGAATTCCGCGCTCGGCGGGGTGAGGCCGCGTTCGACCCGGCTGATCAGACTTTTGTCGACATAGGCGAGTTTCTGAAGCTCGCGTAACGCCAGCCCGCGGGCCTGACGGCGTTGCCGCAAGGCGCGGCCGAACGTCGACGCGGCCGTCGAAACCGGCCTCGGTTCCGCGCGTGCTTTCCCGGTCTCCCCGGATCTGGCCGAACCGGAATTCTCGGTCACCAGAAGCACCTTTCTCCCCGCTTCGCGGCAGATCGTGCCACAACCTTCCCATTGCCTGGGTCACAACACGGCCACCGGGTGTGCGCGGGTGCGAAGTCTGCCCCCAAACTGTGCGAGAACGCGCCCGTTCCCCACCGGTGCGCCGGGCGAAAGGGAGGTGGATCATGCGCGACCGCGAAATGTGAGCAGGCCCTGTTCCGCCTTGCGAACACCGGGCGAGTGCTGATCTCCTCGGAAACCGGTCGTGGCCGTCGCTTCCGGCGGCCACGACCGGGACCCTTTCGGAACATGTAGGACCGCTTAACGTCGGTGTAGATCTTTTCACTTGTCCTGACGAGTCGCCCGAGGCAGCTTGGGAGAGGTATCGAGCGGCCCGGCGAAAGGAACGAAGTGAGCATCGGCGCACCGGGAACCCTGGTCCGGATGGGCGTTCTCGCCCTGTTGTGGGGTTCGGGGTTCCTGTGGATCAAGCTCGCGCTGACCGGGCTGCCGCCCGTTCAGGTGACCGTCATCCGCTGCGCCCTCGGCGCGGCCGTCCTTCTCGTGCTGAGCCGCTGGGCCGGGCAACGACTCCCGCGCGGCCGCCGGATCTGGGGCAGGCTTCTCGTCGCCGCCTTCTTCTGCAACGCCTTGCCGTTCGCGTTGTTCAGCATCGTTGAACTGACCGTCGATTCCGGCGTCGCGGGGGTGATGAACGCGACGACCCCGCTGTGGTCGTTGCTGATCGGTATCGGGATCGGCACCGAACGACGGCTGACGGTGGTCCGTGTGGGCGGGCTGATCCTCGGTTTCGCCGGCATCCTGCTGATCTTCGCGCCTTGGCAGAAGAGCGGCCTGCTGGGCTGGGGAACGCTGGCCCTGCTCGGCGCCGGCATCAGCTACGCGATCGCTTTCGCTTACATGGGAAGGAAACTCGTCGGCGAAGGCGGTCCGATCGCGATCTCCGCCGCGCAGCTGCTGACCGCGACCGGGCTCAGCGCGCTCGCGCTGCCCTTCGACGCCGCACCGGCCGGACCGCTGAACGTGACCGCGGTGCTCGCCGTCGTCGTACTCGGGATCTTCGGCACCGGCGTCACCTTCTACCTCAACTACCGGCTCATCGCCGACGAAGGCGCGACCTCCGCGGCGACCGTCGGCTACCTGCTGCCGGTCGTCTCGGTCGTGCTGGGCGCCATCGTGCTCGGCGAGGACCTCGGCCCGCGGGTGCTCGCCGGGATGGCCGTGGTGCTGCTCGGAGTCGCGCTGACGCGCTACGTGAGGTCTTCGGCGAGCAAGTCCATCAGCAATCCGTCGTGCCAGCCGTCGCCGTCGGTGTCGCGTTCGTAGCCGCGCATCACGCCGACCTCGCGGAAGCCGACGGCCTTGTAGCAGCGGATGGCGGCGTCGTTGTCCACGGCGGGATCGATCACCAGCCGATGGTGCCCGCGATCGTGCAGGAGATGCCGCGCCATCGTGCGGACGGTGTCCGTGCCGAGTCCCCGGCCGTGCGCCGCCGGGTCGAGGAAGAGGTCGACCGACGCGTGCCGGTACATCGGGTCCTCCTCCTCGCCGTACTGGACGAAGCCTCGGACGACGCTCCCTTCGAGGACCGTGAAACAGGCTGTCGTGGGGTCGTCGAACGGCCAGGTGGGGGAGTCGTCGACCGAACCCCAGCGCGCCCCGACCTCGGCCGTGCCGCGGATGCGCCGCAGGTCCGGGACGTGGGCCTCGGTGACCGGGGTCAGGGTCACGATCTCCCCGCGCAACTCGGTGGTCAGTTCCCGCTCCGTCCGCTCGTCCGAATGGCGCCAGTCTAGGGAGAAACCGGCCGTGGCGCCGCCGGACCGCACGAACGCGGGGGCTTTCCCGGCCGGAATCCGGTATCAACGAAAGGGACGACGGAGGTGGGTCATGGGGAACCCGTTCGAGGAATTGCGTCCGGTGGAGGAATTGGTCGACGGTGGGGCGACGGCCGTGCGGGCGGCGGTGTTGCGCAAGGCGACCGAAGCCGTGGTCGCGAACGCCCGCGACGCGACGGACTGCCGGATGCTGCTGGAGATGCTGGGGCTGCATTCGGAACCCTCGGTCCGGACCGAGGATGAAGCCGCCTGAGGCACCGCAAGTACATGAAGGCCCCCTTCCTTGCGCTAGACGCAAGGAAGGGGGCCTTCATGTACTTGGGAAGGTGTGAAGGACTCCTTTCCTCGGCTGAGCCGAGGAAAGGGGGCCTTCACGCGCGGTCGCTGTGACTGCTGGTGTTCATGGGGCTCGCGTAGCGCCTCGCAAGTCCGTGAAGGCCTCCTTGAGGGACTCGTTTTGCTTACCCACCTGGTGTGGGTCGAGCCTGAGGGGTTCGGGGCGTTGAACGTCCTGGCTCCTCCGCGCTTGGAGTCGTTGATGAAGGATCTGGGACAGTGAACGTCCCAAATCCTTCATCGACAACGCTCGACCCCGCCCACGCGCAGGTCAGACGTAGATCAACAAATACCGGTCCTTCACGGACCGGGCCGGAGAACCAGACCGCAGACGGAATCCCTAAGCGGCTGAAGAGGTTCAGCGCCGCGGCAGCACGCAGAATTCGTTCTCTTCCGGATCTGCCATGACGACCCAGTCGTCCGACTCCGGGTCTTCGATGATCCTGGCGCCGAGCGACACGAGCCGGGCGACCTCTTCGCGCTGCTCGAGTTCGGTGGGCGCGAGGTCGAGGTGCAGCCGGTTCTTGCCCGACTTCCCCTCGGGGACCGGCTGGAAGAGCAGGCTCGGCACGTCGGGGCTCTTCAACTCGACATAGGTCACGCCATGACCGTCGGTCCACCGCTCGGTCTCGGGGTAGCCGAGTGCTTCCTTCCAGAACGCGGCCAGTGCTTCGGCCTCACGGCAGTCGACGGCGACGGCGAGCATCCGGGTTCGCATGGATCAACGGTGGCACGGAACGGCGAGGTTTGCCGGATGCGCGGGCGGGCACCCGGCGGGGAGCAGAGCCACTCGCCGAAGGGAGCACCATGAAGGCCGTCACTTGGCACGGCAAACGCGATGTCCGGGTCGACACCGTCCCGGATCCGAAACTGGCCGAACCGACCGACGCCGTCGTGCGGATCACCTCGACCGGTATCTGCGGGTCCGACCTGCACCTTTACGAGGTCCTCGGCGCTTTCATCGACGAGGGCGACATCCTCGGGCATGAACCCATGGGCGTCGTCGAAGAGGTCGGTTCCGGGGTGACGAACCTGAAACCCGGTGATCGCGTCGTCGTCCCCTTCAACATCTCCTGCGGCCACTGCTTCATGTGCGACCGTGGCCTGCAGTCGCAATGCGAGACCACACAGGTCACCGATCGGGGCAAGGGCGCGGCGCTGCTCGGCTACACCAAACTCTACGGGCAGGTCCCGGGCGGCCAGGCCGAATACCTGCGCGTCCCGCAGGCCCAGTACGGCCCGATCAAGGTGCCGGACGGCCCGCCGGACGAGCGTTTCGTGTACCTCTCCGACGTCGTGCCCACGGCGTGGCAGGCCGTCGACTACGCGAACATCCCCGAAGGCGGCACGGTCGTGGTCTTCGGGCTGGGCCCGATCGGGCAGTTCTGCTGCCGGATCGCGAAACACCGGGGCGCGGGGAAGGTGATCGGCATCGACCTGGTGCCGGAACGGCTCGCGAAGGCCGCCGCGGCCGGCGTCGTCACCTACGACACGCGTGAACACAAGTACCTCGGCGACCTCATCCGCGAGACGACCGGCGGCAGGGGAGCGGACTCGGTGATCGACGCCGTCGGGATGGAGGCGCACGGGGCCCCGATCGGGCGAATGGCGCAGAACCTGGTCGCCCTGCTGCCCGACCCGATCGGCGCGAAGATCACCGAGAAGGCCGCCATCGACCGGCTCAGCGTGCTGTACGCGGCCATCGACTGCGTCCGGCGCGGCGGCACGATCTCGCTGAGCGGCGTCTACGGCGGCATGGTCGACCCGCTGCCGATGATGGACCTGTTCGACAAGCAGATCACCCTGCGGATGGGGCAGGCCAACGTCCGGCGCTGGATCGACGACATCATGCCGCTGATCGCCGACTCCGCCGATCCGCTCGGCGTCGAGGGCTTCGCGACGCACAAGATGCCGCTGAAGGACGCGCCCCACGCCTACGAGATCTTCCAGAAGAAGCAGGACGGCGCCGTCAAGATCCTTCTGGAGCCGTCGGCGGCTTGAGGTGTCGGCCCGGGGATGCCGGGTATCCGGTGGATGATCCTGAAGGAAGGAGCGATGGGATGACCACGGCACGAGACATCATGACCGCGAACGCGACCTGTGTGTCCGCCTCCGAAACCGTCCTCGACGCGGCCAAGAAGATGGCGGCCGAATCGGTGGGCGCGGTACCGATCTGCGGCGAGGACGGCAAGCTCAAGGGCATGCTGACCGACCGCGACATCGTGGTGAAGGTCCTGGCCGAAGGCAAGGACCCGAGGGCGCTGCACGCTTCGGAACTGGCGCAGGGCGAGGCGGTGACGATCGGCGCCGACGACGACGCCGAGGAGATCATGCGCACCATGGCGAACCACAAGGTCCGGCGCCTGCCGGTGATCGACGGGCACAAGCTCGTGGGCATCGTGGCGCAGGCGGACGTGGCCAAGGCCCTGCCCAACCCGGACAGCGGTGAACTGGTGGAAGCCCTGTCCTACGACTGACGGCATACTCGCTCGGTGGAGTTCTTCGACATCGAGGGTTACGAACCCGTGTGGCTCTCCGGACTCCAGTCGATCCGGAGGGCACACGGGGATCGTCGAGTACACCGAGTGGCTCTCCGACGCGCCCGTCGTGGTCGACTTCGGCGACGAACGGCTGGAGATCACGCACTGGAAGTTCGACGAACTTTCCCGGAACTGTCCGCTTTGGAGGGTCAGGTGCTCCAAGACGTCGAGTTCAACGCACTCGACGAGAACGGCCTCGAATACACCGAGCCCGACTCGTCCTATCGGCGACATTCCTTGGCAGGCTGAAAACGGGATGCGGCGGTCGTCGATCTTGGCGATACTTCCCGGCATGTCCCGGATCAAGCTGGCCGAAGCGCTCGCTCTACGCGCCGACGCGACCAAGAAGGTGGAGGCGTTGCGCTCCCGGATCGTCGACAACGCGCGGCACCAGGAGGGCGAGGAACCGTCGGAAGACGCCTCCGCCCTGCTCGTCGAAGCCGAAACCGCGCTGGACGAACTGGAATCGCTGATCCAGCGGATCAACCGGACCAACGCCGCGACCCGGCTCGGGGAGGGCACGATCACCGACGCGATCGCGCGCCGCGACGTCCTCCGGCTCAGGCACGGTGTCCTCACCGCGGCCGCCGACGCCGCGGCCGGGCGCAACCAGGGCGGCTACGGCCGTCAGCTCCGTTCGGAACTCCGGTATCTCTCCGCGTTGCCGGTCGCGGAACTGCGGTCCCGCGCGGACCGGGTCGCGGGGGAGATCCGGCTGGTCGACGTCGAGATCCAGCGCACCAACTGGGAGACCGACCTCCTGGACTGAACGTGGAAAGCAGGTAGCCCACCGGGAAGCGGGCACAAGCCGAGGGCCGGCGGTATTCCGGTCCGCCTCCTGGCACGTGGCGGGCAGCGTGGGGGTTCGACTCCCCGATCACAACTCCGCCCAGCACGGCGCACAGGTGACGGCGCAAACGGCACAGTTCATCACCACGTGCCGGTCCCGGAGGGTGAGGGCGGGTACGGGGCCTTTCCACGCATTCCCGGTGTCACAGTGGTGTTCCCGACACTCTTCACCCAGCCGAGGCATGGGCGCGGCTGATCGACTCTGTGCCAAGGTGAAGAGCGGAACAACCCATGAGTCCAGGTGGTGACCCCGGATGGCACTGAAGATCGGTTACAAGGCGTCGGCCGAGCAGTTCGGCCCGCGCGACCTCGTCGAGTACTCCGTACTCGCCGAGCAGGTCGGGCTGGACAGCGTGATGGTCAGCGACCATTTCCAGCCCTGGCGGCATCAGGGCGGGCACGCGCCGTTCTCCTTCGCGTGGATGGCGGCGGTCGGCGAGCGCACCGAACGGGTGGTCCTCGGCACCAGCGTGCTGACCGCGACCTTCCGCTACAACCCGGCCGTCGTCGCGCAGGCGTTCGGCACGCTCGGCAGCCTGTACCCGGGCCGTGTGCTGCTCGGCGTCGGCAGTGGTGAGGCCCTCAACGAGGTCGCGGTCGCCCGTATCGAGTGGCCCGCGTTCAAGGAGCGGTTCGCGCGGCTGCGCGAGGCGATCGACCTGATGCGCAAACTGTGGTCCGAGGAGCGCGTCACGTTCGAGGGCGAGTACTTCCAGACCACCGACGCCACCGTGTACGACCGGCCCGAGGGCGGGGTGCCGATCTACATCGCGGCCGGTGGCCCGGTGATGGCGAAGTACGTCGGCAAGCAGGGTGACGGTTTCATCTGCACCAGCGGCAAGGGGATGGAGCTCTACACCGAGAAGCTGCTGCCCGCGGTCGCGGAAGGCGCGGAGCAGGTGGGCCGCAGCACCGGCGACATCGACAAGATGATCGAGATCAAGCTGTCCTACGACCCGGATCCGGCGCAGGCGCTGGAGAACACCCGGTTCTGGGCGCCGCTCTCGCTGACGCCGGAGCAGAAGGCGGGTATCGAAGACCCGGCCGAGATGGAGAAGGCCGCGGACGCGCTGCCGATCGAGCAGGTCGCCCGGCGCTGGATCGTGACCTCCGACCCGGCCGACGCCGTCGAGCAGATCAAGCCGTATGTCGAGGCGGGCTTCAACCACCTCGTCTTCCACGGTCCCGGCCACGACCAGGAGCGGTTCCTGCGGTCGTTCTCCGAGCAGGTCGTCCCGGGGCTGCGCGAACTCGCCTGACCCGATGTCGGCGGGGCGGCACCGCGCGAGCGGTGCCGCCACCGGGCCGTCAGGACTCGGTGACGAGCTTGCCGATCTCCTGGTCGAAGTCGAACCATTCCGGCTCGGACCCGGCGGGGACGACGTCGTAGGTGCGGTCGAGGAATTCGGCCAGCTCCTGCGCCGGGGCTTCGAGCACCGCGCAGCCGTCGGGCGCGCTGAGCGCGAAGATCACGATCGAGGTGTCGTCGGCCGGGCTGATGATCACGTCGCCCTCACCCGATGGAGTGAGCAGTCCGTCCGCGAGGAGATCACGGCCGAACATCCAGCGGACCGTCCCGCCGCCCGAGTGGTAGGCCACCACGACGGCGTAGGGGTCTTCGGGGTCGTATTCGAGATCGGCCTGGACGGGGAGCGGGTCCGCACCGAAAGTGCGCAGGCCGAAGACGATCGTCCCCCGGATGAGGTCGCTTTCCTTGTCCAACGCTTCAGCCCCTTACGTTCGGTTGCTGTTGATCTTCAGCTATTGATAACGCAATGTGAAGCCTTTTCGTGACCCGAGTTGACAAGGTTCACACGTTCGGCTGAGAGCTGCGTCTCACGTGCTCACGGACGGTTCCCGGCGGGCACGTGCGGTGAGCGGCCGGAAAAAGCGATCAGCCGTGCAAAAGAAAGAGACTCCGCACGTGCATATTCCGGTGAATGAGAATAGCCAGCCGTTCGGCGGAGTGAATCGCTATTCCCCGTGGTTAACATCATTGTGCGTCGTTCACGTATTCCAGGAGATCGGCGTGGCTCCGTCCTGGACCCCGGCGAGCACGGTCGTTGAGGACAGGGAAAGGAGCGGTAATGGGCGTACGCATCACCGTCGCCATTCCCAGGCAGGATGCCGGGCAGCGGGACGCGGTTCACGGGCCGCGCGGCCGGGTGATCCCGAGATCCGCGCCGCCTTCGCCGGGTGTGGCGACCGCGCCGGCGGTGCCTCGTGTGCGGGAGCGTCGCCGTGATTGAGCGGCTCCCGATGCGGGTCGGGGAGGCCGACGTCGACCGGCTCGAGGGTGTCATCGGAGCACTTCGGGCACGCGACTACCGGGAAGGCGGCGGATCCTGCCGGGAGCTGCTGCGCGTGCTGGAGCCATACGGTGCCGCGCTGCGGCGGGGGATGATGTCCGAGCCGCTGGCCAGACGGCTGGCGGGCGTGGTCGCCGACCTGCACAACCTCAAGGGCTGGACGGAATTCGATTCCGGCCGCCCCGTGCGGGCCGAGCGGCACTTCCGTCGTGCGCTCGAACTCGCGACGGAGGCCGGCGCCGACGATCTCCTCGCCAACATCCGTTACCGGCTCGGCCGGATGTATCTGCATCACCGCACGCCGGCGGAGGCGCTCGAGCAATTCCGTCAAGGGCAGCTCGCGGCGCGCCGCGGGGGACGGCCCCTGTCGCAGGCGATCCTGTCGGCGAACGAGGCGTGGGCCTACGCGCTGCTCGGTGACGTCCGCCGGGCGCTGGACAAGATTTCCCTTGCCCCGGAACAATTCGCAGACTCCGTCGGTGACGCCGTGCCCTCGTGGTCGGCCTTCTTCACGGCCAACGACCTGGCCGCGATGATCGGCACGGTGCGCACCGAACTCGCCAGGCTCGTCGACGTCCGCCATTGCCGGGAGGCGATTCCCGCGCTCACCCAGGCCATCGACGGCTACGGCCCGGACATGATGCGCAGCCGGTCGCTGACGATGATCTGGCTCGCCGTCGACCACGTGCTGGAGGGTGATATGGACCGGGCCGCGGAGGTCGGTCTCGCCGCGATGGAGATCGCGGACGGGATCCGTTCCGCGCGGACACGAGATCGTTTGAAGCCACTGTCGGAAAGCGTGCGGAAGCGAGTCGGCGATATTAATGCGCGAGATATTCTTGACCGGATCGCAACATTTCGAGCCAGTGCCTGAGCGCCGGGGAATAGGTGGAGGAATGACCGGATCAATTTCACCGGGCGTAGGCTCGCGGGTATGAAACGGACTTCGTTCGCGCAATGGCCGTGTTCGATCGCGCGCACCATGGACCTGCTCGGTGACTGGTGGACGCCGCTGGTCCTGCGCGAGGCGTTCTACGGGATCCGCAGGTTCGACGAGTTCCAGCAGGAGCTCGGCATCGCGCGGAACACCCTGGCCGACCGGCTGCGCCGCCTGGTCGGGGAGGGGTTGCTGGAAAAGCGCGCCTACCAGGCCGACCCGGTCCGTTACGACTACGTCCTGACCGAGAAGGGCACGGATTTCTACGGCGTGCTCGCCGCGATGTCGCGCTGGGGCGACCGCTGGCTCGCCGGGGAGGCCGGGCCGCCCGTCACCCTCCATCACGAGACCTGCGGGCAGGACACGCACGCGGAGGTCGTCTGCGCGCACTGCGCCGGGCGGTTGACCGGGGAGAACACCCGCGCGCGGCTCGGACCGGGCTACCCGCCGAAGCTCGCGGATCGTCCCGATGTGGTGCGCCGTTTCGCCGCGCAGGAGGTTTGACAACGTAAGTCCATCTACGCAACTATCGAGGTCACGAGCATGGGAGGCGGGCCACGATGGAGTGGACGGGCGCCAAGTACGCCGACAAGCCGACGGTCGAGGTCGAGGCGTGGGTCGACGCCGTCCCGGAACGGGTCTGGTCGATCGTCTCCGACGTGCGGCTGATGCCGGAGATGAGTCAGGAGCTCCAGGCCGCCGAATGGTGTGACGGCGTGGAAGGCGCGGCCGCGGTCGGCAGGCGGTTCGTCGGCCGCAGCAGGCACGACGCGCTCGGGGAATGGGAGACCACGTCGCACGTCGTCGAATGCGACGAGCCGCGCGTGTTCACCTGGGCCGTGCACGACGCCGAGACGCCCACGGCGCTGTGGCGCTTCACGCTGGAGCCCGAGAACGGCGGGACGAAACTCCGGCAATGGATGCAACTGGGGCCGGGGCGGTCGGGTCTGTCGCTGGCCATCGACCAGATGCCGGACAAAGAGGAGAAGATCGTCTTCGTCCGGCTGCGCGAGTTCGAGAAGGCGATGACCGGGACCCTCGCCGCGATCAAGGAGCGGGCCGAGGCGGGCGGCGCGTGATGCGGACGGCGACCACGGTCGAGGCTTCCCGTGGTCCGCGGGAGACGCTGGATTTCGTGCTGGAGGCGGAAAAGCTTGGCCTCGACGACTGCTGGGTCGCCGAGGCGTGGGGATCGGACGCGCCGTCCGTGCTCGGCTACCTCGCGGCGCGGACGGAGCGGATCCGGCTCGGCTCGGGCATCATCCAGCTCGGCACCCGGACCCCGGTGGCGATCGCGCAGGCCGCGCTGACGCTTTCGGAGCTTTCCGAGGGGCGGTTCGTGCTCGGGCTCGGCGCTTCGGGGCCGCAGGTGATCGAGGGGCTCCACGGCGTTCCGTTCGCCCGGCCGCTGACCCGGATGCGGGAGACGGTCGCGATCATCCGCCAGGCGTTCGCCGGGGAGAAGATCGCGTTCTCCGGCAAGGAGTTCGAGATCCCGTTGCCGGGCGAGAGCAGGCCGATGCGGCTGTCGACGACGCCGAATCCGGACATCCCGATCCATCTGGCCACGCTTTCGCCGAAGCTGCTGGAGCTGACCGGGGAGATCGCGGACGGCTGGCTGGGGACCAGTTTCGTGCCGGAAGGGGCGCAGGCCTACTTCTCGCATCTCGACGCCGGTCTCGCGAAGGCGGGCCGGACGCGGGCGGACCTCGAAGTCTGCCAAGGCGCCGAAGTCGCGTTCGCCAGGGATGAGGACGAACTGGGCGGGATGGTCGCGAGCCGCAAGGCCGAACTCGCGTTCAGTCTCGGCGGGATGGGCTCGGCGAAGACGAACTTCTACAACAACGCCTACAGCAGGCAAGGCTGGGCCGAGGCCGCCGCGGCGGTGCGGGAGCGCTGGCAGGCGGGCGACCGGGAGGGCGCGGCCGCGCTGGTGACCGACGAGATGGTGCTCGGCACGACGCTGATCGGCACCGAGCCGATGGTGGCGCGACGCCTGCGCGTCTGGCAGGACGCCGGCGTCGACACGGTCCGGCTGTACCCGGCGGGTGAGACGGTCGCCGACCGGCTCACCACCCTGGGGCGTGCGCTGGACCTGGTCCGGGCGCTGGGCTGAATGCCCGCGCCGGTTGAGGTGACCGGCCGAGCGCGGCGGTCGCCGCCTGCTCCAAGCGGGTAGAACTTGTTTCACTTTTGCCGCCGGCTGGAGAACATGACCTCGCTCGATCCCCCACGCGAGGAGGATTCATGGGTCCCGATCTCCGCCTGTCCCGCCGTCAGGTCCTGCGCGGCACCGGGCTCGCGCTCGCTTCGGGACTGCCGTTGGCGGGGACGGCTTCGGCGGGCTCGGCGGTGGTCGGCGAGTACGACGTCGTCGTGGTCGGCGCGGGTGCGGCGGGGATGACCGCCGCGCTGACGGCGGCCAAGCGGGGGCTCAGCTGCGTGGTGCTGGAGAAGGCGGCGAAATTCGGCGGTTCGGCCGCCCGGTCGGGGGCGGGGATCTGGATCCCGTGCAACCCGGTGCTGGCGCAGGCCGGCGTCCGCGACACCCCGGAACAGGCCGCACGGTATCTGTCCGCCGTGGTCGGACCGTCGATCCCCGCCTCGCGGCAGGAAGCGTTCCTCGCCAACGGCCCGGCGATGCTGTCCTTCGTGATGGCCAGCAGTCCGCTGCGGTTCCGGTGGATGGAGGGCTACAGCGACTACTACCCGGAACTGCCCGGCGGGATGCCGGACGGCCGCTCGATCGAACCCGACCAGCTGGACGGGAACATCCTCGGCGCCGAACTGGCCAACCTGAACCCGCCGTATCTCGCCACGCCCGCGGGCATGGTCGTCTTCAGCGCGGACTACAAATGGCTCGCGCTGGCCGCGGTCAACCCGAAGGGCGCCGCGGTGGCGGCCGCCTGCCTCGCCCGCGGCACGGCCGCCGCGCTCGCCGGGCAGAAACCGCTCACCATGGGGCAATCGCTGGCCGCGGGACTGCGGGCCGGGCTGCAGCGTGCCGGTGTCCCGGTCTGGCTGAACACGCCGCTGACCGATCTCGTCATCGAGAACGGGAAGGTCACCGGGGTGGCCGTCGCGGCGGGTGTGGTGAAGGCGCGGCGAGGTGTCATCGTCGGTTCAGGCGGGTTCGAGCACAACGCCGCCATGCGGGCCGAGTATCAGCGCCAGCCGATCGGTACACAATGGACTGTCGGCGCGCGGTCGAACACCGGCGACGGGATCCTGGCCGGAAAGCGCGCCGGGGCGGCACTGGACCTGATGGACGACGCCTGGTGGGGCCCGGCGATCCCGCTACCCGGCGAACCGTACTTCTGTCTCGCCGAACGGACCCTGCCCGGCGGGCTGATGGTGGACGCTGCGGGCAAGCGGTTCGTCAACGAAGCGGCGCCGTACAGCGACGTCGTGCACACGATGTACGACCGCCATCCGACGTCGCCCACCATTCCCGCGTGGCTGGTTGTCGACCAGCACTACCGCAACCGGTATCTCTTCCGCGACGTCGCGCCGCTGCTGCCACTTCCCGATGAGTGGTACTCGGCGGGCGCGGTCAAGAAGGCGTGGACCGTCGAATCACTCGGCACCGCGATCGGTGTCCCGTCGCAGGCGTTGCGCGCCACCGTCAACCGGTTCAACGGGCAGGCACTGTCCGGTGTGGACAGTGACTTCCATCGGGGCGACAGCGCTTACGACCATTACTACACCGATCCGTACGTCTTGCCGAACTCGTGCCTCGCCCCGCTCTGGGAACCGCCCTTCTACGCGTTCAAGATCGTGCCGGGAGACCTCGGCACCAAGGGTGGGATGCGCACCGACGCGCGGGCGCGGGTGCTGCGGGCGGACGGTTCGGTCATTCCCGGGCTGTACGCCGCCGGGAACGCGAGCGCGGCGGTGATGGGCAACAGTTACGCGGGCGCGGGGTCGACGATCGGGCCGGCGATGACCTTCGGGTACGTCGCGGCGAACGACCTCGCCGATCAGGCTTCGAGCTGACGCGTGCGGTCCGGGAGCTTGAGCCGTGAGACGACGATGACGAGCGCGAAAGCAGTCAGGGCCGCGACGGTCCGGATGACGTTGTAGGTCTCCCAGCGATCGAGGATCGCCGCGTGGTCGGCGGGTGCGGTGGTGACGGCCCAGACTTTGATCCGGCCGTTGATCGGGACGTTGCCGAAGCCCCCGCGAGCAGACCCGTCGACAGGAGAGCGACGCCGGTGACGAGATCCGACCTGAACTTTGACATGGCGTCAAACTTAGCTGGCGTGGGTAAATCTGACAACGTGTCGGAGTTAGCGTGGGGTGGGCGTCGGTACAGGTGGTCGTGAGTGGCGTTTCAGGTTAGAACCCGAAACGCCACTCACGACCCACGCGAGACCGCACTCACGTGATCGAAGCCGGAACTCGCGTGATCAGAGGCGGAACACTCGAGTGCGGCCTCCAATCACGCGAGTCACGTGCCTGATCACGTGAGTCACGCCTTCGCTCACGCCGCGCCTGGGTGCCCGGTCCGTGAGCGGTCACCTTCGCGTTCCCGCCAGTTGTCGCGTGAGCACCCGTTAAGGTGAGGCGTTCACGTGGCATCAAGGGCTGGGGGGGTCCGCCATGATCAACAAACGTGCCTATCACCACGGGGATCTCCGTCGTGCGCTTGTCCTCGCCGCGCGGGAGCTCCTCGTCGAACGAGGTCCGGAGGGGGTGAGTCTGCGCGCCGCGGTCGCGAAAGTGGGTGCGTCCACCGCGGCGCCGTATCGGCATTTCCGCGACAAGGACGCGCTGCTGGTGGCGGTCGCGCTGGAAGGGCATGCCGAGTTGCAGGGGTGCTTGCAGGGTTGCGGCGCCGGGACGGTGACCGCGCTTGGGCACTCGTACCTCGGCTTCGCTCTCGAGAATCCCGCGTTGTATCGCTTGATGGCGGGCGCCGGGATCGGTGACCGTGCCGCGTATCCGGAATTGGCCGAGGCACACCGGGAGACCTGTGCGCTGCTGGCCGATCGGGTGGGGGAGCGGAACGATCCGGGCGGCTTCGCCGTCACGCTCTGGTGCCTGCTGCACGGGCTCGCCACGCTCGTGATCGACGGTCACGTCGAGCGCGATTCCGCCGTGGCGGAGGCCGAGCGCAGTCTGGGGCTCCTGGTCCATTAGGCGACGCGCACTGTGTGGATTTCGGGGCGTTGGATGACCAGAAATCCACACACCCTTTACTCACGGTGACCCTCGCCGTCCATCGGTCATGTCGAGTAGTCGCAGGAGCGGCGGCGCGGTCCCTCGGCGACCGATCGTGAGTGATCCGGGCGTTCAGACGACCCGGATCACTCACGAACCCGCACTCAGCCGATCGACGGGATGTAGGTCGGCAACCGCCGGACCTTCGTGTCCTGTTCGAAGGCGTACGCGATCGCCAGCAGCGACGGTTCGCTGAACCGCCCGCCCATGATCGACAGTCCCAGCGGCAACGGCCCGGCGTACGCCATCGGAACGGTCATGTTGGCGTAGCCCGAAACGGCCGCCGGGCCGGACGAGTCGATCAGCAGCGCGCCGTCGCCGACGCCGAGTTGCGTCTTCCACGCCGCGTTGTTCGTCGGCGCGACGATCGCGTCGAGTTTCGCGCCGCGCAACGTCTCGTCGAGGCCCCGCCGGGCGGCGCTCGTCGCGGCTTCCCGCATCGCGCGGTACGCCGGATCGTTCAGATCACCGGTGGTTGCCTGCGAGCGGTCCCAGAGATTGTGGGTCCAGTACGGCATTTCGACCGCCGCGTGGTCCAGGTTGTACTGGATCAGCCCCGCCAGGTCGGCGGGATGCTTGCCGCCGGTGGAGGCGAGGTAGGCGTTGATGTCGTGTTTGAACTCGGTCCTGATCGCGGGGAATTCGTTGGCCGCGATGACGTCCAGGTACGGGATGGTGATCTCGACCGTGGTCGCGCCGAGCTTCCGCAGCCTGGTCAACGCCTGCTCGAACGCCGCCTTCGTGGTGTCGTCCGGGGTGTAGACCTCACGCCAGATACCGATCCGCTTCCCGCGCAAAGCGTTGGGGCGCAGGAACTTCGTGTAGTCGTCGAGGGACTGCCTCGCGGCGTCGACGGTGATCGGGTCGCGACGGTCGGCGCCGTTGAGGGCCGCGAGCAGGATCGCGGCGTCCACCACGTTGCGCGCCATCGGGCCGGCGGTGTCCTGCTGCTTCGACACCGGCACGATCCCGCTGCGGCTGACGAGCCCGAGGCTCGGCTTGACGCCCACGATGCCGTTGGCGCCGGACGGGCAGCTGATCGAACCGTCCGTTTCGGTCCCGACGGCGACGGTCGCCAGGTGCGCCGCGACGGCGACCCCCGGGCCGGACGACGAACCGCACGGGTTGCGGTCGAGGACGTAGGGGTTCGCGGTCTGGCCGGCGAGCGGGCTCCAGCCGTTCGACGAGCTGGTGGAGCGGTAGCTCGACCACTCCGAAAGGTTGGCCTTGCCGAGGATGACCGCCCCGGCCTCGCGCAGGTTCTCGACCACGCCGGCGTCACGGTAGGGGCGCGACTCCAGCAGCGCGGTCGAGCCCGCGGTGGTCGGCTGCCGGTCCGCGGTGTCGATGTTGTCCTTGAGCAGCACCGGGATGCCGTCCATGGGGCCCTTCGACCGGTGCCGGTGCCGTCGCACGTCACTCTCCGCGGCGAGCCGCAGCGCGTCCGGGTTCGTGGAGAGCACGGCGTGCAGCGTCGGGTTCAGCTTGCGGATCCGCTGCAGGTAGAAGGCGGTCAGCTCGACCGAGGACAGCCGTCCGGAGCGCATCGCCCGCTGCAGGTCGGGGATCGTCGCCCGTTCCAGGTCGATCCCCGCCACGACGGGGCGGCCGGACCGTTCCGCGGCCCACGCCGGGACGGCCGTGGTGACGGACGCAACGGACACCATGACGAGGAACGCCGCCACGGCCGCGCCACGTCTTTTCAAGGAATGTCTTGTCAAGGAATTCCCTCCTTGGTCGAAAGAATTCCTGAACAGTACGTGCGCCGCTCCGTTTCGGAAGTGCCCGGAAAAAGCCGCGGATGGTGATTTAATCGCCGCGTGAACGCCTCGTCCGGTAGGCGACCGGTCACGCAAACGGCCTGTGGCAGGCGGGTTTACTCGATTTCTGTACGGGGCGGCACCGGTCGCGGACACACGGTGAGGCGATTTCCGGGATTTCGTCGGAAATATTCCGCCCGCATTCAGGTGGCCGCCCGCTTGCCGTGTTGGTCGGGGATTGTTCGGGGTTCGCCGATCATCCGGCGCGGTTTCGCCCGGTGCTTTCGGCGAGCGCGGTACCGAAGGAGCGGGCGCTGCTCGCCAGCGCGGTGACCGCGGAAACCGGGTCGCGGCGGACGGGGAGGACCGCGGCGAGTGCCGCGCCGACCCGGCCGTCCGGGGTCCGGACGGCGACGGCGGCGCAACCGAGTCCCTCGGCGATCGTCTCCGACTCCGCCGCGAACCCGTTCGCGCGGATCTCCAGCGCGTCGGTGTCCGGTTCGGCGAGCGCCGGGTGATGGGCGGCGAGGAGCCGCCCGGCGGCGGTCCCGGGCGGAAGCGGGCTGCCCGGCCACACGGGAACGTCGTCGGCGGGGAGGACCGCCCCGGCCGCGACGAGCGCGCGCCCTTCCCTCGGCACCACGAGCACCAGGCTCGCGCGCATCCGCGCCGAAAGCACCGGCAGCCATTCCTTGGCCAGGTCCCGGAGTTCGGGCTGCCAGCGCCGACCGAGCCGGAACACCCGCGAACCGATCCGGTAGCCACGGCCCGCCCGTTCCACCGCGCCCAAGTCGGCCAGCTGGTCCAGGAGCCGGTGCACGGTGGTCTTCGGGAGCCCGGTGGTCCGCACGAGCTGGGTCAGCCCGGCCTGCCCGCCGTGCTCGTCGAGTGCTTCCAGCAACGTGAACGCGCCTTCGAGCACGCCGCGTCCGCCAATGGTCTCCCGCATCGCCGCCCTTTCCCGGAAACAGGCCACACCGGAGAAGTAAAGTGCGCCTCCGGCCTGCCGGGATACGAACTTCCGGGCAGCCGATGGGGCGGGGTTCCGCTGAACGGCCCATTCGCCGACGTGACCGACACCGCGCCGCGAACCACCCTGCCGGGTCCGGCGTCCCGGCGCGTTCCTGGCATGCTGGCAAGGTTCGCGCGAACACCACAGCTCCAGGGGGACGTCGATAATGGAGGAGATCCGCCGCCTCGCCGATCGGTTCGATCTCATCGAGCCCGTCGGCGGTGGCTCCATGGGCACCGTGTGGCGGGCGCGCGACGAGAACCTGGAGCGCACGGTCGCGGTCAAGGAACTCCTTCTGCCGCACGGCGCAGGGGAGGAGAAGGCCGACGAGGCCAAGAACCGCGCGCTGCGCGAGGCCAGGATCGCCGCCCGGCTGGTGCATCCGCACGCCATCACCGTCTTCGGCGTGATCGACGAGCAGGACCGTCCATGGATCATCATGGAGTACCTGCCCTCCACCAGCCTCGCGGAGAAGCTGCGTGAGGGGCCGATGGAGGTCGACGACGTCATCCGTCTCGGCATCCAGCTCTGCTCGGCGCTGGCGGCCGCGCACCGGGCGGGCATCGTCCACCGCGACATCAAGCCCGGCAACGTCCTGCTGGGCGACGACGACACCGTCAAGATCACCGACTTCGGGATCTCGCGGGCGATGGGCGACGTCCAGCTCACCGCGACCGGCGAGATCTCCGGGACACCGGCCTTCCTGGCGCCCGAGGTGGCCCGCGGCGAGGACGCCACGTCCGCTTCCG
Organism: Amycolatopsis japonica; assembly: GCF_000732925.1. Classification (NCBI taxonomy): domain Bacteria; kingdom Bacillati; phylum Actinomycetota; class Actinomycetes; order Pseudonocardiales; family Pseudonocardiaceae; genus Amycolatopsis; species Amycolatopsis japonica. The sequence goes on along the minus strand of NZ_CP008953.1, from coordinate 5,090,674 downwards.
ACGTCTTCTCGCTCGGCGCGACGCTGTACACCGCGCTCGAAGGCGGCACGCCGTACGGCACGGCCGAGAACCCGATCGCCTTGCTGTACCGCGCGTCGAGCGGTGAGATCACCCCGCCGACCAGGTCCGGGATCCTCACACCGCTGCTGAACCGGCTGCTCGACGTCCGGCCGGACAGCAGGCCGACGATGTCCGAGACCGAGCGGGAGCTGCGCGCGCTCGCGGCGGGGGAGCCGACGACGCTCGTCGCGGAGGAGCCGCCGCCGAAGGCGCGCAAGGGAATGCTGATCGGCGTGCTCGCGGTGTTCCTCGTGCTCGCGGCGGCCGCCGCCGCGGCCGTGGTCGCGGTGCTCAACCGCGACGACGACGCCTCGACGGGGCAGGCCCCGCCGCCGGCTTCCCAGTCGCAGTCCGCGGCGCCGACGACCTCGGAGCCGGTCGCGCCGCCGCCTTCGCCGTCCTCAGTGCCGCCGTCGACGCCGCCTCCGTCCTCGTCCTCCTCGGCCGCGCCGCCGCCCGCGCAGACACCGGGGCAGGCGCTCGCGGCCTACTACTCCCTCATCCCGGGGAATCTTCAGGCGGGCTTCGCGACGCTCAGCGACAACTTCAAGCAGACCAGGAACCAGAGCTTCGAGCGGTACTCGAACTACTGGCGGCAGTACAGCTCGGTGACCGTGTCGAACGTGACCGAATCCGGCACCACGGTGACGGCGACGCTCACTTACGTGAAGGCGTCGGGCGGGACCACGACGGGGCGGGAGACCTTCGTCCTGGTCCAGAAGGACGGCCGCTACCTCATCGACTCCCAGCACTGAGGCCGAGTTTCCCGGCGAGGCGCTGAAGCCAGGCCTCGACCTCCTCGGGTGAGCGGTCCGGCAGACCGAAGATCGTCTCGGTGACCCCGGCCGCTTCCAGTTCGGCCAGCTTTTCCGGATCCGGGCGGACGCCGAGCGCGGAGATCTCCGGCTCCCCGGCACGGCCCTCTTCGTGCCAGATTTCGCGCAGCCGCCGCGCTTTGGCCTCGATGTCCGTGTCGCCGGGCGTGGTGAGCCACCCGTCGGCGGATTTCGCGATCCAGCGGAACGTCTTCTCCGTCGCGCCGGCGCCGACGATCACCGGGATATGCGCTTGGGCCGGTTTCGGCCACGCCCAGCTGGCGCCGAACGAGACGAACTCGCCCGCGTACGAGGCTTCGTCCTGCGTCCAGAGCGCGCGCATCGCTTCCAGGTACTCACGCAGCACCGTCCGGCGTTTGCCGCCGGGGACGCCGTGATCGGCCAGTTCGTCGACGTTCCAGCCGAAGCCGACGCCGAGCGTGACCCGCCCGGCCGAGAGGTGATCGAGGCTGGCGATGGTCTTCGCCAGCGTGATCGGATCGCTCTCGACCGGGAGGGCCACCGCCGTCGCGAGCCGGATCCGCGTGGTCACCGAGGCCGCCGTGGCCAGGGCGACCCACGGGTCCAGCGTGCGCAGGTAGCGGTCGTCGGGGAGCGACGAGTCGCCGGTGCGCGGATGCGGAGCCTCCCGTTTGACCGGGATATGCGTGTGTTCGGGCACGTGGAAGGCGTCGAAGCCCGCCGCTTCGGCCGCCCGCGCGGCCGCCGCCGGACTGATGCCCCGGTCACTGGTGAACAGCACGATCCCGTATCTCACGGGCGGTCACGCTATTAGAACGTGTTTCAGTTTGCAACCGTGGCGTGCAGCGTGACCGGCAGGGCGTTCAGCCGCCAGGTGCCCGGGTCCGGGATCCGCAGGAGGCCGTCGGCGAGGGCGAGATCGGGGAATCTGCGCAGCAGGCCGGTGAGCGCGACTTCGACCTGAACTCTGGCCAGTGAGGCACCGAGGCAGAAGTGCGGCCCGTGGGCGAAGGCGAGATGCCATGCCGGTCCCGCCGCGCGCCGGATGTCGAAGACGTCCGGGTCGGGGAACGCCCTGGGGTCCCGGTTCGCCGCAGCGATCGCGACGGTAACAGGTTCTCCTTCGGGGATGAGGACGTCGCCGATCCGGACGTCCGTGGTGGCGAACCGGGGGAGGGTCAGCAGCTGCGGGCTCTGCCAGCGCATCACCTCCTCGACCGCGCCGGGCATGAGCGTCGGGTCTTCACGGAGTTCGGCCAGCTGCTCGGGATGGGAAAGCAGGGTTTCGACCGCGTTGGCGATGAGATTGCCGGGCACCTGGCCGCCCAGTACGAGTTGCCAGACCAGCGCGACCAGCTCGGTTTCGCTCAGCCTGTCGCCGTCTTCGGCCTGGATCCTGAGCAGTTGCGAGAGGACGTCCTCGGCCGGTTCGAGCTTCCGTTTCGCGATGGCCGCGAGTGCGCCCTCGACGATCCCGGGGACCGCTTTCGCGAGCCCCGCCCCGTCGCCGGCCGAGACCAGGGCGCCGTACTCACGCCACCGCGGGCGGTCGGCTTCGGGGATGCCGACCAGAGCGCAGATCACGTCCACCGGCAGCGGGCGCGCGAACGCGGTGACCAGGTCGATCCGGTCTTCTCCGGCGAGTTGGTCGAGGAGGGTGTCCACGAGCCGCCCCATCCCCTCGCGGAGCGCCGCGGCCTTGCGTGGGGTGAACGCGGGGGCGACCAGCCGTCGGAGCCGGAGGTGTTCCGGGCCCTCGACCTCCTGCATCGTCCGCATGTACGGGCGGCAGTGGTCGGGGATGTCCATGCGCTGATAGCTGTTCGGGCTCAGGGCGAAACGCGGGTCACTCAGCATCTTCCGTGCTTCTTCGTGGCGCAGGACCGCCCACATCGAGAACCCCGGCGCGGAGAGTTTGGCGATCGGGGAGCGCTCGCGGACGGGGCCGTAGGCGGTGAACGGGTCGCGCAGGACCTCGGGGTCGGTCAGCAGGATCTCGGGAACTTCGGACAAGGCGGCTCTCCCAGTTCGGATGTTCAAATCAGATGTTCTCATCATCTGAATGGTCAAGGTATCTTGATCCGGGTTCGAGAGCAATCGTGCTGGCTGACGGGAGGCCGATGGTCCGGCTGAGCAGGGCGGAGACGCAGGAGCGCAATCGCGCGAAGGTGCTGGCCGCCGCGCGCGACGAGTTCGCGGAGCAAGGCTTCCGCGACGCCAAGATCGACGTCATCGCCGAACGGGCGGAACTCACCCGGGGGGCGGTCTACTCGAACTTCCCGGGGAAACGCGCGCTGTACTTCGCCGTCCTCGCCGAGCTGGCCGAACGATCCGCCGGCGCGCCGCACTCCGTGCCCGGCGAGACGCTCGAAGGTGCGCTGGGCGCGCTGGCCAGGGCTCGGGTGGCGGCGCTTCCCCTGGACGACGATCAGGCGGGTCTGGCCCGCGACCTTATGCCCGAGGTCCTCGCGGACGAGCACGTCCGGCGCCCCTTCGCCCAGCTGGTGAAGCTCAACGGGCTCCTGCTCGGGCTCGCGCTGGAGCGCCTCGACCCGCCGGAGCGGACAGCGGGATCGCCGATCCCGCGCCGGGTCCGGCTCGCGGAGACCGTGCTGACCACGCTGCACGGCGCCGGCCAGCTGGCGGCCACCGCGCCGGGGCTCGTCGAGCCCTTCGACGTCGTGAGCGCGTGCGAACGGCTGGCGGGGCTGGCCTTCAACGACTGGTGGGCGCCGCCGGTGATCGCGCCCACGGCGCAGGCCGCCGACCGGCCGTGGTCACCGCCCGGGGCCGTCGACCTCGTACGCGCCGAATCCTTCGTGCCCGGCGACGGCGTCGTCGTCGTACTGGGCACCCATCGGCTGGCCGCCGCGGAAGAAGCCGTCCGCGCCTCGGGTCGCGACGTCACCGTCGTCGCCGTGACGAGTGATCCCGACGAGCTGGTGCCGCTGACCCGGCTGATCGTCGCGGAACTGTGCGGCGGCCTGCGGCAGGCCTTCCCGGAATCGTCGTGGCCGGGCGTGCGCGTGGTGTGCGACGCGACCGGGACACTGGCGGCCGCGGCGGGGGTGCTCGCGGTCAGCGACGAGACCGAGGCCGCGATCCGGGTCGAACGGGGCAGGATCGTCGCCACCGCGGACGGCCGCGGCGCGGGGCACGCCGTCTCGGGCGAAGTGTCCCGTGTGGACAGTGCCTAGATCGTGTCCGTGTGGCGGATCCGGTACACCTGCAGGCGCAGCCCGTAGTACTTGTCGGTTTCCCCGACCCACACCATGCCGAGCCGTTTCGCGGTCGCGATGGCACGCGTGTTGTTCGGGCGGGCGACGGCGAAGAGTTCGTCCGTGTCCTGGGTGAACGCCCAGCCGATCAGCGCACGGGCGGCCTCGGAGGCGTAACCCTCGCCCCACGCGTCCGGATGCAGCTGCCAGCTGATCTCCAGGTCCTCTTCGTACGGTGGCAGCAGATGGATGCCGAGCCCGCCGACGACCATGCCGTCTTCCTTGCGCTGCACCGCCCATCTCCCGCGCGGCGGCACGAGATTCGGCTGCGCCTGCTGCCAGGCCTGCAGAACCGAACGCATGGCCGCCGCGTCGGTCACCCGGTCCATCGCCGGGGTGAGCCAACGGGTCACGTCGGTGGTGCCGTAGATCGCCAGCGCGGCTTCGGCGTCGTCCTCGGACCAATCACGGACGACGAGCCTTTCGGTGGTCAAGTCCATAACAGAACGTTACGCGCACAGGTGGGGTCATGGGGTGTCCGGATCATGACAACTCGGCAACCCGCGTACCTTGGCCTCATGCGCGCCGACGCCTCGACCACACCCGACCAGGCCTGCCCGATCGCCCCGGTGGTCGACCTCGTCTTCAGCCGCTGGACAACGCCGATCCTGTGGGCGCTCAACGAATTCGGCAGGCAGCGGTTCGTCGAACTCGAGCGGCGCATCGGCACGATCACGCCGAAGGTGCTGACGCAACGGCTGCGGCAACTGGAACGCGACGGTCTGATCACCCGGACCTATCACGCCGAAGTGCCGCCCCGGGTCGAGTACGAGATCAGCGACCTCGGGCGGAGCCTGGCGCCGCTGTTCGCGACCCTCGCGGACTGGTCGACGGAGAACCTGCCGAAGGTGGAAGAGGCGCGGTCGGCTTACGACGCCGGTAGTTGAGCGGCTTCCGCTGCGTCTCCGGGCGGTTTCGCGTGACCGCGGGGACGACACACGTGATCAGACGGACGACTCGTAGCCAACCCGCTTATTTGACCGATCGGTCCAGATGCGGTTAAGCTCCTGTCATGTCCCGGGTGAAGGAATTCGACGTCGACGCGGCCTGTGAAGCCGCACTGGAGCTGTTCTGGCGGCAGGGCTACGAGGCCACCTCGGTCAGTGACCTGGTCGCCGAGCTCGGCATCGGCAAGGCGAGCCTGTACGCGACCTTCGGCACCAAGCACGAGCTGTACCTGACGGCCTTGAATCGCTACATCGCCCGGGGCAACGAGCGGTTCGTCGAGGACTTCGCCGGGCCGGGGCCGGCGCTCGCGGGAGTGCGACGGCTCATCGACCGCTATCTCGCCGAAATCCTGGGCGAATCGGGTCGCAAAGGCTGTTTCGTGGTCAACGCCGCCATGGAGATGATGCCGAAGGATCCCGAGGTCGTGCGGGTGATCGAGCGCAGCTGGGACGCGCTCGAACTGGCGGTGCGGATGGCGTTGAGCCGCGCGAAGGCGCAGGGCGAACTCGACGCCTCCGCCGACCCGGAAGAGCTGGCCGGCTTCCTGCTCACCGTCCTGCAGGGCATGCGGGTGCTGAGCAAGGGGCCGGATCCAGCGGCGCGGGCCAAGGCGACGGCGAGGCAGGCCATCGCGGTTCTCGAAGCCGCTCGCAAACACTGATAATGGAACGATCGGACCAGAAAGTGGTAACCACTGTGGGGAAGCGATTCAACGGCAAGGTCGTCCTGGTCACCGGCGGAGGATCCGGGATCGGGCGCGCCACGGCGGCGGCCTTCGCGCGCGAAGGCGCTCAGGTGGTCGTTTCGGGGCGAGACGGCGAGAAGCTGCGTCAGACCGTGAAGGAGATCGAGGCGGACGGCGGAACGGCCGACGCGGTGACCGCGGACGTGAGTGTCGGCTCCGAAGTCGAGCGTCTCGTCGCCGAGACGGTGCGCAGGTACGGCAAACTCGACGTCGCGTTCAACAACGCCGGCGTCCTCGGCAGCCCCGCGCCGACGGCGGATCTCGACGAAGACGGCTTCGACGCCGTCGTGCGGACGAACCTCACGGGCACCTGGCTGTCCATGAAGCACGAGATCGCCCAGATGCGGAAGGGCGGTGGGGGAGCCATCGTCAACATGTCGTCCAACGTCGGCTCGCACCACCGCCTGCCGGGAATGGCCGCGTACGCCGCCTCGAAGGCCGCCGTGGACGTGCTGACCCGGACCGCCGCCCGTGACCACATCGCCGAGGGCATCCGGATCAACGCGGTCAGCCCCGGCGCCACCGACACCGGTATGTCGTTCCGGCCCGGCGAGTCCGAGGCCGACCGCGCCGCCCGGCTCGGCGCGGTCATCCCGCTCGGCCGGATCGGCGCGGTCGAGGAGATCGCCGCGGCGGTCCTCTGGCTGGCTTCCGACGAGTCCGCGTACGTCGTGGGGCACGACATCGTCCTCGACGGCGGCGCCAGTGCGTGAACCTCAGCGGCGCGAGGGCAACAGCTCCTGCATCTTCGTCTTGATGCCCTGAGTCAGCAGGTGCCAGGCATCGGGTTCGCCCTTGAGGACGGCTTCGGTCATCGACTTCACCTGCTCGAAGGTGGCGTGCGGCGGAATCGGCGGCACCTCGGGATCGCAGCGGACGTCGAGCACGGTCGGCACGTCGGTCGACAGCGCGACGTCCCACGCCTCGCCGAGCCGGGCGGGATCGTCGACGGCGATCCCGCCCAGGCCGATCTCCAGCGCGAAGTCCGAATAGGACACTTCCGGCAAGGTCTGCGACGGCTCGAACTTCGGCGCGCCGCCCATGGCGCGCAGTTCCCAGGTGACCTGGTTCAGATCACCGTTGTGGAACACGCAGATGACGCACCGCGGATCCGTCCACAGTTCGCGGTACCGGGCGATGGTCAGCAGTTCCGCCATCCCGTTCATCTGCATCGCGCCGTCGCCGACCAGCGCGATCACCGGCCGGTCGGGATGGGCGAACTTCGCGCCGATCGCGTAGGGGACACCGGAACCCATCGTCGCGAGGGTGCCGGACAGCGTGCCCCGCATGCGGCCGCGCATCCGGAGGTTCCTGGCGTACCAGTTGGTGGCCGAACCGGAGTCCGCGGTGACGATGGCGTCCTCGGGAATCCGCTCGGACAGTTCGTGCACGATCCGCATCGGGTTGACCGGTTCCGCCTCCAGCATCGCCTGCCGGGTCAGCGTCTCCTGCCATTCGCCGACGTTCTTCTCGATCCGCTCGCGCCAGCCGCGCTCGGATTTCCCTTGCAGCAACGGGATCAGTTGCTGCAAGGTGCCCTTCGCGTCGCCGAGGAGATTGACCTCGGTCGGATAGCGCAGCCCGAGGAAGCGGGGATCGATGTCGATCTGGACCGCCCGCGCCTGGCCGAATTCCGGCAGGAACTGCGCGTACGGCATGTTCGAGCCGACGATCAGGAGCGTGTCGCAGTCCCGCATCATCTCGTACGTCGGCCGCGTGCCGAGCAGTCCGATGGAGCCGGTGACGTACGGCAGGTCGTCGGGCAGGACATCCTTGCCCAGCAACGCTTTCGCCACTCCGGCGCCGGTCAGCTCGGCCACCTCGCGTACCTCGGTGACGGCGTTGCGCGCGCCCTGCCCGACCAGGATCGCGACCTTCTCGCCCGCGTTCAGCACCTCGGCCGCGCGGGCGACCTCGTCCGACGGCGGGATGACGCTGGCCCGCGGGTGATCGGGCGGGGAGGACGGCACGTGCTTGAACTCGTGCTGCGGCGGCTGATAGGTCTCCTCCTGCAGATCCGCCGGGATGATCAGCGCCGTGGGCGCGCGCTGGGCAATGGCCGTGCGGAGGGCGCGGTCGAGGGCGTTCGGCAGTTGTTCGGGGACGTTCACCTCGACGAGGTATTCGCTCGCGACGTCCTTGAACAGCGCCTGCAGGTCCACCTCCTGCTGGTAGCTGCCGCCCATCGCGCTGCGCGCGGTCTGCCCGACGATCGCCACCACCGGCACGTGGTCGAGTTTGGCGTCGTAGAGGCCGTTGAGCAGGTGGATCGCCCCCGGGCCGGACGTCGCCATGCAGACACCGGGCCGCCCGCTCAGCTTCGCGTATCCGACGGCCGCGAACGCCGCCATCTCCTCGTGGCGCGTCTGCACGAAACGGGGCTTGTTCTCCGCCGCGCCGAACGCGGTCACCAGCCCGTTGATGCCGTCGCCGGGATAGGCGAAGACCTGCTCCACGTCCCATTCGCGCAGCCTGGTCAGAACATGGTCCGCAACGGTTTCGCTCATGGGCGCCGGATACCGCCCCGTCCCGGCGGCTAAACGTCCTCGAGGATCTTGGTGACCCCCGCGACGACGTCGGGATGCCCGAGCGGCAGCGGCGGCGGGATCCGGTTGTACGGCTCGCCGGTGCTGTGGGGCAGCACGTCCACCGCGGTCCCGCCGGAGCGCACCCGTTCGGCCAGTTCGGAGGATTCGTCCGGTACCGGGTCGACCAGCAGGACGTGGGACGCCGCGCCGGGATGGCGTTCGGCCAGCCGCAGCGCCTCCGCGGCCGAGTCGCCGGCGGCCACCATGTCGATCGGCGGGCCGCCGGGTTCCGCGTCGCCGAGGACGTCTTCGGCCTGGCTGAGCGCGCCATCGACGGGCAGCCTGCACCAGATGACCTGACGCCGGGCCGCGAGCGGCCGCCACGTGGCCGGGAGTTCACCGTGCTTCCCCTCGCCCGCGGGGTCGAGGACCAGCAGTTTGGCCGCTTCGTCACCGCCCTCGGTGACCACTGAGGGCCCTTCGGCGCGGACGGGATCGGATTCGGCGGTCATGGGCGTCTCCTCTAGCAGTTCGTGCGGGGGAGTTCGGGGGAATCCGTGTCCAGCGGCACCGAACCCGATCGGACGAGTCCTAATTGGACGGTCTGCCGTTTCGTCACCGCGTCCAAGGCCCAGTCGGTGGCGGTCCGCAGCCGGTTGCCCGGCATGGCCAGCAAGTGGTAGCCGCGGGTGACCGCCTTCGCGGCGAGCCCGGAAAGCGGGACGTGCAAGGGATTCGCGGCCGCCTGGTGGGCGCCGAGGTCGACGACGAAGCCGAGGTCGTGGTGCCGGTACGTGCCGTGCGACCCGTGTCCGAGTGACGCCGCCACGTTCTTGCCGGCGAGCTTGCCCTGGCGTTCGGCGTGCTGGGCCGTCATCGGCGTGTACTCGCCGGGCCTGGTCAGATCCGGCACGGCCGCCGCGTCTCCGCACGCGTAGACGTCGCGCCGCCCGGGGACGTTCAGCTGCGCCGTCACGACCAGCCTGCCCTTGGCGGTCTTCAGCCCCAGGTCCTCGATGAGCGGATCCGGCCGGACGCCGACGCACCACACCAGGGTGTGGGTCGGCACGGATTCACCGGTGGTCAGGGTGACCCCCTCCTGACCGGCGTCCTCGATCGACGTCTTCATCAGCACCTCGACACCGCGTGCGCGCAACACCTCGTCCGCGGTGGTGCCGAGCCGCCGGTCGAGTTCCGGCAGGACCCGGTCGGCCAGATCCAGCAGCAGCCACCGGATCTTCTGATCCTTCAGTTCGGGGTGCCGGGCGGCGAGCGCGGCGGTGAACGCCGGCCCCTGCGCGGCGACCTCCGTGCCGGTGTACCCGGCGCCGACCACGACGAACGTGCAGCGCGCGTCGCGCTCGGCCGGGTCCTTCGCGGAGGCGGCGAGCTCGATCTGTCGCGTGACGTGGTCCCGCAGGTACAGGGCTTCGGGCAGGCCACGGAAACCGTGGGCGTATTCCGGCACGCCGGGGATCGGTAGCAGTTTGTTGACACTGCCCGCGGCGAGCACCAGGCGGTCGTAGCCGAGGTGGTGCTCGCGGTCTTCCGGGTCGGTGTAGGCCACGCTGCGGCCGTCGAAGTCGACGGAGGTCGTCGTGCCGAGCACGAGGCGCACCCCGCGCAGCGTGCCCGGAATGGACACCGAGATCCGCCGCGGTTCCAAGATCCCGGCGGCGACTTCGGGGAGCAAGGGAAGATAGAGGAAATAGTCGGTCGGGTTCAGCACCACGATCTCGGTGTCGTCGCCGACCGATTTGAGCAGGGTCTTCGCCGCGTTGTACCCGGCGAAGCCGCCTCCGATGATCACGACGCGCATCGTCAGTCCTCCGTGGGCCAGTCGCCGGTCGCCTTGCGGTAGCCGACCGCGCCCGCCCGTTCGGTGGCGGCCTTCACCGCACCGAAGATCGCGCCCTGCGCGGCGGCCGCGACGATCACCTGGGTCCAGGTGAAATCGCGGTCGGTGGCGTTCGGCGCGTCTTCTTCACCGCTCACGCGTTTCCAGATCTGTTTGAACGCGATCCCGGCGAGGACACCGCCCGCGGCGCTCACGACCATGTTCAGCGGTTTGTAGAGAACCTTGTTCACGACGAAGACCTCTTTCGCAGGATCAGCCGGATCGTGACGAGCAGCGCGAGCACGCCGGCGAAGATCGGCAGGGGATTGGCACGGACGATTTCGGTGCCCTGGCGGAACTTGTCGGCCGCGGGCTCGGAAACCTTGTCGGAAATCTTCGCGCTGGCTTGATCGACCTTCGCGTCGAGGTTGTCGTTCACCCTCGCCTTGACGTCCATCTTCTTGCCCAGCGCGTCGAGGGTCTCGGTGAGTTCTTCGCGCGTCACGTCACGATCGGCGCGGGCTTCTTCGGCGTTCTTGGGGAAATCGCTCATGAGCGCACTCCTTGCTTGACGGTGTCGACATCGTCGCGGACACCCTCGATGGCTTCTTCCGGCACCGGCGGGGTCGCGCTCGTGACCTCCTTCTTGCCGACGAGCGCGGAAAGACCGCCGATCAGCAGGAGCGCCGCGCCCGTCACCACGGCCGCCAGCCACGCGGGCATGACCAAGGCGAGGGCCAGCACCACCGCGGTGATCAGCGTCGCCAGGCCGAAGAGCGCGAAAATGCCCGCCGCGCCGAACAATCCGGCGCCGACCCCCATTTTCTTGCCCTTGCCCTGCAACTCGAACACGGCGAGCCGCATCTCGTCGCGGACCAGGTGTTTGACCTCGTCACCGAGATCGGAAACCAGTTCGCCGACCGACCTTTCCTCGGGCGGCTTCCGGTGGGTCTCTTCGATCATGGGGCACCTCCTCGGAGCGTTCTGCCCGCCGGGTACCCGGCCGTCCGGCGGGTCAATCACAGCGTGTTTCGCTCCACTGAGCGCCGGGTAGCCGGGGAGTGCCGGCTCGAAAAGCACCCAACCGACAGGAGGATGCATGAGCACGATCACCGAAATGGTGGACGTCGAAGTCCCGGTGAAGACCGCGTACAACCAGTGGACTCAGTTCGAGAGCTTCCCGCAGTTCATGGAAGGTGTCGAAGAGATCCGTCAGATCGACGCGACCCACACCCACTGGGTGACCAAATTCGGTGGGGTGAGCCGGGAATTCGACGCGACGATCACCGAACAACATCCCGACGAACGTGTCGCGTGGACCTCGGACTCCGGTCCCGACCACGCGGGCGTCATCACCTTCCATCGCCTGGACGACAACAAGACCCGTGTCACGGCGCAGATGGAGATCGACCCGGAAGGCTTCGCCGAGAACGTCGCCGACAAACTCGGCGTACTCGACCGCCGCATCAAGGGCGACATGAAGCGGTTCAAGGACTTCATCGAAAGCCGCGGCCGCGAGTCGGGCGCGTGGCGCGGTGACGTGGACCGCCCCGGCAGCTGACCATCACCCGGGACCTCCCCCTGGAAGACGGCGTTTTCCAGGGGGAGGTCCCGGGTATCTCATGGGGTGAGGTCCATTACGAAGGGAGCGTTCCGGCATGACTACCAACGCATACGTGGCCTTCCTCGTCATCGGGGTGGCGCTGGTCATGCTCGACGGTCTGATCATCTACCAGAGCGGTAAGCGCTACCTGCGGGGTTCCCACGGGGATCCGGCCGCGGGCGCGTCCATGACCTGGCTCGTGACGGTGTTGTTCCACCTCGCGACGTTGGGTGTCTTGGCGCTGCTGTCGACCATCGACATCGGGGGCAGCGACCTGCCCGGTGTGGTGGGCAGGCTCGGTGTCCTGCTGCTGGTACTGGCCATCGCCCACGCGATCACGCTCAGCGTGCTTTCGCGGATCCGTGGTGAGCAGGAGGCCGAAGCGGTCATCAACCGTCCCCGGCAGCGCGTCGAGCCCGAACAGCAGGGCACGACCGTGACGCCGGTACCCGGGCAGGACGGCCGTTACCCGGCGGCGAGCCCGTCGATCGAACACCAGGCGCCGTACACGACGCCGTAGAAGTCGAGTGCTGGCAGGAGGTTTCGCCGTGCACGAGATCGATGACGAACTGTGGGAAGAATTCCATCGCGTGGTCAATATGACCTCGCGGGAACTGGCCGACTGGCTGCGTACGCGGTCGGCCGACGACGAAGATGAAGTACTGCCGGACCAGGCGGGGACGCCGACCGGGCGGCATGTGCTGGGCATCCTCGGCAAGCGCCGGACCGACCTCACCGCCGAGGACGAGCGGGTGATGCGCTCGGTCGTCCGCCGGGTGACGGACGAACGGCGCGACGACCTGGAACCGGTCGCGGGCCAGGCGCACTGGCGGCACAAGCTGATGTCGGTGGGGCACGATCCGCTGAAACCCGCGTAGGTCTTTGTCTCGTGAAGGCCCCCTTCACTGCGCTGGACGCAGTGAAGGGGGCCTTCAAAGTCGCATAAGCGCTGGCCGGTACCACTCTCGGCGTACGGCGGATGACAGGAGGTTCACCCGGCTTCCGTCCACAAAGGACGCCACCAGGCGGATAAATGTTCGTTTGATTCTTATTTGCACGGTTTCTGAGTGGGTCGTGAGTGGCGATTGTCGTTAGAACGACCAAAAACACTCACGACCCCCCGGAAAACGCCCAAACCGGGCATGGCCACCTTGGCGGGTGTCCCCTGTGGACGGTCGAGCGATGTGTGGGGGATCAGGGTGACGAGCTTCCCTTGGTCGCCGCTTGACCAGCGCTTATGCGACTTTGCCGGGGCCCTGGCGCTGAACGCAGTGAAGGGGGCCTTCACGTTGTGCTTGGAGCCGGAACACGCGTGATCAGAGCCGGAACACGCGTGATCGGGGGCGGATCAGAGAGTTACGCCCCCGATCACGCGTGTTCGGTCTCCAATCACGCGTGATCGCCGTTCGGTGCTACTCCGAGAGCTTCCCGCGCAGCTGTTCCAGCGTCTGCGACAGGAGCCGCGAAACGTGCATCTGCGAGATGCCGATGCGTTCCGCGATCTGCGTCTGGGTGTAGCCGCCGAAGAACCGCATGACGAGGATCGCGCGTTCGCGCTTCGGGAGTTCCCGCAGCAGCGGTTGCAGCGCCTCGTGGGTCTCCACCAACGCCATCTCGTGATCCTCCTCGCCGATCGTGTCGGCGAGAGAGAGGGCCTCGGTGGCGTTGTCGTGGACCGGTTTGTCGACCGACAACGTCTGGTACGCCTGGCCGGCCAGCAGCCCTTCGCGGACGTCGTTGACCTCGAGCCCCAGGTATTCGGCGAGTTCGGTCGGCGTCGGCGCGCGGCCGAGCCGCTGCGACAGCGCCGCCGTGCCCTGGCTGAGCGAGACGTGGAGTTCCTTGAGCCGCCGCGGTACCCGGACCGACCAGCCGGTGTCCCGGAAGTGACGCCGGACCTCACCCATCACCGTGGGCACGGCGAACGAGAGGAAGTCGTGCCCACGGCCGGGATCGAACCGGTCGACCGCGTTGATCAGGCCTATCCGCGCCACCTGCACCAGGTCCTCGCGGGGTTCGCCCCGGCCGGAGAACCTGGTGGCGATGTGCTCGGCGAGCGGCAGGAGCTCGGTGACGAGCCGGGCACGCAGCTCTTGGCGGCGCGGAGAGTCCTCTGGCAGCGACGACAACTCCTCGAAGAGGGGTTCGCAGTGGGCGTAGTCGTCAGCCTGCCGGGTGAGTGTCTTGCGCTCGCCACTCACCCGTCGCTCGTTCCCGGGGCCAGGACGAGCTCGATCGTCGTCGTGCCCCCCGGTTCGCCGGGGATCGGTTCGCAGCGTGCGGTCACCGACCCGGTCAAGGTCGTCAAGACGTGCCAGCCGAAGGTCGTCTCGCTCGGCAGATAGGGCCTGCTCGTCCGCGTCGAGATCGAGACGGCGATTCCTTCCGGTATCTCGTGGAAGACACAGCAAAGAACGGCTCCCAGTTCCGCGGGCTGGACAAGTTGGGAACAGGCTTCGTCGACGGCCATCTTCGCGTCTGAAATGGCGTCCAAGCCGAAGTCCGCGCGGGCCACCACACCGTGGGTGAGCGTGCGGACGAGAGGGATCTGCTCCGCCTCGGCGGGCAGACGAAGTTCGACCCGGTCGGACAGACCGTCCGACTGGGACCTGGTCTGCGGGGTCAGGCCGCCCCGCCCGTATGCGTCCATTACGAAATCCATCCGTCCTTGGCCGTGGGATGACCGCGACGGGGATCCGCCGCGTGACGCGTGCTCAACGGCCCAGAGCTCGTTGAAGCTCCTTTTTGGACATCTTCGACCTGCCCTCGACGTTGCGCTGCTTCGCCTCGTTGTAGAGCTGGTCCTTCGTCGGCCCGTTCGGGACCAGCCGGTTCCCGGACCGCTTGCCACCACGCCGCTGCGGTGACATGTCCTCCAGGGACGTCCGGCTGGCCTCGCGTGCCTCGCCCGCCTGCGCGCGGTTCTTGTTGACCGTCCGCGCGGCGATCTCCTCGGCCCGGTCGGTGCTCGCGCCCCGGTCCTTCGCCGAATCCTTGATGTGCTCGTACTGACGTTCTCGTTTGTCGCTCCAAGCCTGCTGCGGCATCGCGGCTCCTCTCCTTCTTCGGATCAGGTACCCCGTTCGATTCGCCGGATAAACGTCCGGTTGATCCCGGGAACGGACGGGTACGCGGAGGTCGACGCGAAGGAGGCTTCGATGCGCATCGGCTACACACTCATGACCGAACAGGCCGGACCGAAGGACCTGGTGGGATACGCCGCCGGAGGCGAGAAGGCGGGGTTCGACTTCGAGGTGATGAGCGACCACTATTCGCCGTGGCTCGACGAGCAGGGCATTCGCCGTACGCGTGGAGCGTGCTGGGAGCGGTCACTCAGAGCACCGAACGGGTCGAACTGATGACCTTCGTGACGTGCCCGACCATGCGCTATCACCCGGCGGTGGTGGCGCAGAAGGCGGCGACCGTCCAGGCGTTGTCGGACGGCCGGTTCACCCTCGGGCTCGGCGCGGGGGAGAACCTCAACGAGCACGTCGTCGGCCGCGGCTGGCCGCCGGCGAACGTCCGCCACGAGATGCTGGCCGAAGCGGTCCAGATCATCGGCGGGCTCTTCGACGGCGGCTACTTCAACTACAAGGGTGACCACTTCCGGGTGGACTCGGCGAAACTCTGGGACCTGCCGGAGCAGCGCGTGCCGCTCGCGGTCGCGGTGTCCGGGTCGCAGTCGGTGACCCGGTTCGCGCCGATCGCCGACGCGATGATCGCGGTGGAGCCGGACGAATCCCTGAGCCGGGAGTGGGACGCCACCAAACTCGGCCCGCCCACCAGGAAGATCGCGCAGCTTCCGGTGTCCTGGGGCGAGGATCGCGACGCCGCGATCCGGCGGGCGCACGAGCAGTTCCGCTGGTTCGGCGGTGGGTGGAAGGTCAACGCCGAACTGCCGGGGCCCGCCGGTTTCGCCGGTGCCACCCAGTTCGTCACGCCGGACGACGTCGCCGCGGCGATCCCGTGCGGGCCCGACGTGGACGGGATCGTGAAGCGGGCGGGTGAATTCGAGGCGGCCGGGTTCACCGATCTGGCGTTGATCCAGATCGGCGGCGACCAGCAGGAAGGCTTCCTGCGCTTCGCCGAAGACACCCTGCTCCCGGCGCTGCGGAGCTGATTCACACGGACGGAGCAGTCGCTCTGTGTCTCTGCGCACCCGAACGGGGACACCTGTGTTCAAACCCGCGAACGCGGGTACCAAGCAGTCACGTCATCCTTCAGCCAAGGGGGAACCGATGCACAACGATCTCGGACTTCATCCGGTGCCGGACCTGCTGCCGGAAGGCCAGGACACACCGGAGCAGGAGGCCATCCGCCGGAGGGCGGCCCTCGCCGTGGCTTCGCGGGCCAAGAGCCCCGAAGACTGTGCGACCCTGCTGGACATGCTGGGCCTGCACGACAGTGGCAGCAGCTCCGAAGTGGCTTGATTCAGCGGCCGCCGCGCGCCGCCACGAGATCCGCGACGAAGGCCTGGTAGGCCTCGTCGCGATCCGGCGCGCGCAGGACCGCGGACGGATGCACCGTGGCGACCGCGGTGGTGGCGAACTCGGCGAGATCGATCCGCTCGCCGCGGCTGCGCGTGATGCGGAAGTCGTCGCCCAGCAGCGCCTTCGCCGCCGTCGCGCCGAGGAAGATCAGCAGCTCCGGTCGGACCGCCGCCAGTTCGGCGTGCAGCCACGGACGGCAGGCGACGATCTCGGTCTTCGACGGAGTCTTGTGAATCCGCCGCTTGCCGCGTTCGTCGCGGTTGAACTTGAAATGCTTGACCGCGTTGGTGACGTAGATCTTCCGGCGGTCGAAGCCCGCTTCGTCGAGCGCCCGGTCGAGCAGCCGCCCCGCGGGCCCCACGAACGGGGCGCCCTGCCGATCCTCCTGGTCACCCGGTTGTTCGCCGACCACCATGATCTCCGCCGCGCGGGGGCCCTCGCCGAAGACGGTCTGGGTGGCGTCGCGGTAGAGGTCGCAGCCGCGGCAGCCGGACGCCGCCGAACGCAGCTCGCCCAGGTCGGCGGTCTCGGGCGGATCCGCCCCGGGTGCCTTGGTCGCCATGGAGGCCGGATGCCCCGCCCGGCCGTGGGACAAACCGATTACGCGCGCGCAGGGCCGGGTAGCCCTTCGCCATGGCGACTACGACCGAACCGGCCATCGCTTCCGTCCAGGACACCGTGCGTGTCGCGCTGCGGGTCGTGCTGCCCACGCTCGCCGGCGGGGTGATCAAACGGCGGCCGCTGGGGCTCGCCGCGGCGCAGAAACTTCAACTGGACCGTCCTGCGGTGCGGCTCTTGTGCCGGCTCCGGTCCCAGTACGGTCCGGGGCCGCTGCGGCTGCGGGTGCCCGGCCGGACGATCGATCTGGCGCTGTCGGGGGACGACGTCGGTGACGTGCTCGCCGCCGCGCCGGTCCCGTTCAGCCCGTCGACCAAGGAGAAGCGGGCGGCGCTCGGACATTTCCAGCCCCACGGCGTCCTAGTCTCGGGCGCGGTGGAGCGGGCTCCGCGCCGCGAGTTCAACGAGGAAGTCCTCGAACCGGGCAAGCCGTTGCACGACTTGGCGGGCCCTTTCGCCGCGGCGATCGGCGAGGAGGCGGCGTCGCTCTGGGACGGCGGCACGCTGGACTGGGACACTTTCACCGTGGCCTGGTGGCGGATCGTCCGCCGGGTCACGCTCGGCGAGTCCGCGGCGGGCGACGACGGTCTCACCGACATGCTCGCCCGGCTGCGGAAGGACGGGAACTGGGCGTACGCGCACCTGCGGCGCGACCGGCTCCACGATCAGTTCCGCACGCGGCTCATCGGCCATCTGGAACGGGCGGAGCCGGGGAGCCTCGCCGAGGCCATCGCGGCGGCGGGCCCGGCGGGCGAGCGGACGATGGAGGTCGTCGCGGACCAGGTCGCCCACTGGCTCTTCGCCTTCGACGCCGCCGGGATCGTCACCTTCCGCGCGCTCGCGCTGCTGGCCACCCACCCGGCCGCCCGGGAACGCGCCGACGAGGAGGTCGCGGACGCCGACCTGACCGTGCCCGGCCAGTTCCCGTACCTGCGCGCCTGCGCCCTCGAATCGGTCCGGCTGTGGCCGACCACTCCCGCGCTGCTGCGCGAGAGCACGGCCGATACCGCGTGGGGACCCGCCGGGACCACGGTGCTGATCTTCACCCCGTTCTTCCACCGCGATCCCGAATCGCTGCCCTACGCCGACCGGTTCGAACCCGGGATCTGGCTGGACGGCAGCGCGGCGGCGAATCCCGCGCTGGTCCCGTTCAGTGCCGGTCCTGCCATCTGCCCCGGCCGGGATCTCGTGCTGTTCTGCGCGAGCACGATGCTGGCGTGGCTGATCAAGGACCGCCGCTTCGAACTGGCTTCCGGTGCCGTCCTCGGGCCGGAGCGGCCGTTGCCGGCGACGCTG
Source organism: Amycolatopsis japonica (assembly GCF_000732925.1). Classification (NCBI taxonomy): domain Bacteria; kingdom Bacillati; phylum Actinomycetota; class Actinomycetes; order Pseudonocardiales; family Pseudonocardiaceae; genus Amycolatopsis; species Amycolatopsis japonica. The sequence goes on along the minus strand of NZ_CP008953.1, from coordinate 5,072,474 downwards.
GACAACTTCCATCTGAAGTTCTCGACGGCTTAAGGCTCGTCCGGGACCCACTCGAGCAGGTCTCCCGGCTGGCATTCGAGCACCCGGCACATCGCTTCGAGCGTGCTGAACCGGACGGCCTTGGCGCGGCCGTTCTTCAGCACCGCGACGTTCGCCGGGGTGAGCCCGACGAGTTCGGCGAACTCGCCGACGCTCAGCTTGCGCTTGGCCAGTTCGACGTCGATGCGGACGACGATCGGCATCAGATCACCTGTTCGAGGTCGGAGCGCAGGGTGGTGGCCTGCCGCAGCAGCGTACGCATCACGATCATGAGCAGGCCCAGCACGGCGACGCCGATCAACGCCAGGAACAACAGCAGCGGCAGGCCGGGGTCGTCGGCGTTGAAGCCGACGTAGAGGAACACGCCCGCCAGCACGACCCAGCCCGCGAGGATCGCCCAGACGATGGCGTCCACCCAGCTCAAGGACGCTTCGGTGAATATGCGGTCCTTCTTGACCAGGGAGAGCAGTTGCCAGGTGGCGACGACCACGACCTGGACGCACAGCACCCAGAAGACGGAGACCGCCGTCGCGGGCCAGCGCAGGTACGCCATTTCCGGATCCTGCCGTGCCATATGCGCGAACTGGCCGGGCAGGGACATGGTCTGGAGGAGGACCAGGATCCCGAAGAGCAGCACGAGGAACACCCGGAGGGGCGCGACCGCCCGTTGACCTGTGATCATGTATCGAGTTTCGCGCGTTATCTATCGAAAGTCAATCGTTAGCTATCGAGGAGCGGTCGGGGCGGGGTTCCCAATGTCGCATTTGAGACGCTGAGCGTCCCTGATGCGACATTGGGGACACCTGAACCGGGTTGCTGCGGCGGGATGGGCCTTCGAACCGAGGCTGCCGCCGCAGGCGTCCAGTGCGGCAGGCGGTGGCGATCGGCTTACGGTGAGGGGCGGACTCCCGGCGCGTTCTCGCAGGTGGCGGTGTCGCGAAAGCCACTTTCGGGACATCAGACGTCGCGAAAGTGGCTTTCGCGACACCGCTGGCCGGTCACGAGCCGTCGCGCAGGTCCAGCCGCATGAGCCAGCGCGGCTTCCGGTCCGACCGCGCCTTGGTCTCTTCGACGAGCTCGAACCCCGCGGCCGCGAACAGTCCGATGGTCCCCACGTGCGCCGCGGAGGAGTTGATCCGCCCTTCGCCGGGATCGACGGGATAGCCCTCGATGACCGGGGCGCTGTGCGAACGCGCGTAGGAGACGGCACCGTCCAGCAGCGCGTGCGCCACGCCCTTCCGGCGATGGCCGGAGCGGACGACGAAACAGACGACCGTCCACGTCGGGACGTCGTCGATCGGCGGCATCGTGCGGGAACGCGTCATCCGGTGCAGATGCGCGCGCGGGCCGACGCCGCACCAGCCGACCGGGGTGGCGCCGTCGTAGGCGAGCACGCCCGGCGCCGGGTCCGCCGCGCACAGGGCGCGGACGTGTTCGGCGCGTTCGTCACCGCGCAACCGGCTGTAGTCCGCGGGTTTCGCGCGGTAGGCGAGACACCAGCAGGCGCGGTCGTTCCCGTTCGGATTGAGGATGGTCGCGACGTCGCCGAACCGGTCGGCCGTCGCGGGGTGGATCCTGAACGCGGGCATGTGCCGACATTAAAGCGGCATTCGGGAAATCGCTCACGAATTCGGTGAACGGCGTTGAATTTTCGTTGCGCGAAGGATTCACCCGGCCGTAGTCCAGCCGTTGTCGCGTCGGGAGGCGTCTGCCAGGATGCTCGTGACCCGACCAGAAGGAGCGTTCCAGTGGCTTCTCGTCTCAATCCCTACATCAGCTTCGCCGGCGACGCCCGGCAGGCCATGGAGTTCTACAAGTCGGTGTTCGGCGGCGAACTGACGCTGAATACGTTCGGTGAGTCCGGTATGGCGGGAACGCCGGCGGAGGATCAGATCATGCACAGCCAGCTCGATTCCCCGAGCGGCTACACGATCATGGCGTCGGACACGCCGCCGGGAATGGAGCACAAACCGGGCACCAACCTGTCGGTCAGCCTCAGCGGCGACGACGGTGAGGAATTGCGCGGATACTGGGAGAAACTCTCCGCCGAAGGTACCGTTTCGGTTCCTTTCGAAAAGCAGATGTGGGGCGACGAATTCGGTGCCTGCACCGACAAGTTCGGCATCTCGTGGATGGTGAACGTCATTCAATCCTAGGGTCTTCCGGCCCTGTCCGGTCCGTGCCGAAGCTCCCGACTTCCGGGGACTTGCGGCTCCGATCGCGCGAAACCCGTTATGTCACCGGTGAAACCGCCGTTCTCCCTCGCGTGAGGATTCGGCGGTTCCATCGGGAGGCAAGAGGATGAACAGGATGGTCGCGGCACTGCTGGTATCGGCGGGTGCCGTCGCGGCATTGGGCGGGTGCGGGACGACGACGGCCGGGACACCGGTCACCGTGGTGCGGGAGATCGTTCCGCCGCCCGCCACGACCACCGCCGTCGTCGCGCCGCCCGCCACCTCGGTGGTCGTGGTCGAGCCGCCGGTGACGGTCACCCGGGCGCCTTCGCTCACGTCGTGCCAGCGCCTGTTCGCCGAAGGGTTCTCCTACACGTACGCGTACAACGCCTGGGTGAACGCGGGGCGCCCGCTGAGCTGGGACGCCGACCGTGACGGGTACCCGTGCGAGCAGTCGTACGGGAACCGGAACTAAGCCGGCCGGAACCGCACGTCGATCGCCCCACTGGGATCTCCCGTACCGAGCCCGTGCAGCCGGATCGGCGCGCCGCCGGGGTTGTCGTACAGGCGGACGCCGTCGCCGAGCAGCACCGGTGCGATGTGCAGGTCGATCTCGTCGATCAATCCCAAGGCGAGCATCTGGCGGCCGATGTCCGGCGAGAACACTTCGAGATTCTTCCCGTTCGCCGCTTCCAGGCCGATCCGGACGGCTTCGTCCACACCGCAGTTCAGGAACGTGACCCCGGGGGTGGGGGTGGCGTCCTCGGGGTGGTGGGTGAGGACGAACAGCGGGCCCTTCCAGGCGCCGCCGTAGATCCCGCCGGGATCGGGGTAGGCGTCCCAGCCGTCGCGGCCGCCGAGGACGGCGCCGGTGGTCGCGGCGTATTCACCGACCAGTCCCGGCCGGAAGGTGGTGCCGGTCATCCAGTCCATGCCGTGGCCTGGGCCCGCGACGAAGCCGTCGAGCGACATCGTGAAGTGCCAGAGCACCTTCCCGTCCGCGGTCCTGGGTTCGAGCATCACGGCCTCCTGACGGTTCATTCCTCGTATCATCCGCGCCTTCACCACGCATCTCGTTGATTGTTCTTCCCGAATCAAGGGTTCCGGTCAACCCGCCCCCGGGATGTAGTAGCCCGCGACGAAGTGACGGGCTGGTGGGGAGAGGGAATGAGCTCAGCGGAGGGTGTTGTCCTGGTGATCGGCTGCGGGATGCGGCCGTACCGGGAGTACCTGTTGGCGTCGGCCGGGCACCGGCATCCCTTGTGGTTGTTCAACGGGACCGAACCGACCTGGCAGGAGCGCTACATCACCGGCGCGACCGTGCTGGACACGCAGGACCAGGACGCCGTGCTGGCCGCGGCCCGCGCGCTCCACGCCACCACGCCGGTGCTCGGCGTGGTGTGCTGGGACGAGGCGCTGATCGTGGCGGCGGCGCATGTCGCGGACGAACTCGGCGTCCCGGGCGCGGGGGTCTCCGCGATCGAAGGCTGCCGTGACAAGTGGTTCAGCCGGCGGACGCTCACCGCGGCCGGTGTCGCGCAGCCCGATTTCGGGTTCGTGCACGACGACGAGCAGGCGGTCCGCGTGGCGGAGCGGATCGGGTATCCGGTCGTCGTCAAACCGCGCGGCGGCGGGGCCAGCATCGGCGTCAGTCTCGCGGAAGACGCCGAGGCGGTGCGGAAGGCGTTCCGGACCGCGGAGGACGCCAGCTTCAACGGCTCTCCCGCCTACAAGGGCGGGGCGCTGGTCGAGGAGTACCTGAGCGGCCCGGAGATCAGTGTGGACGGCGCCGTCGTCGACGGCGAGTACACGCCGATGTTCGTCGCGCGCAAGACGGTCGGGATGCATCCGTACTTCGAGGAGCTCGGCCATCTGGTCAGTTCCGCGGACGAACTGCTCGCCGACCCGGCCCTGCGCTCGACGCTGGCCCGCGCGCACGGCGCGATCGACTTCCGGTACGGCATCACCCACACCGAGCTCAAGCTCACCGAACGCGGGCCGGTGATCGTGGAGATCAACGGCAGGCTCGGCGGCGACCTGATCCCGTTGCTCGCCAAGTTCGCGACCGGGATCGACCCCGGCGCGGCCGCGGTCGACGTCGCCCTCGGCATGCGCCCCCACATCCCGCACGAGGCCGAGCCCCGGTGGGTCGGCGTCCGGTTCGGCTACCCGAAACAGGACTGTGTCGTCGAGTCGGTGTCCGTGCCGGATTCCTTGCGGAACAACGGGATCCTCGCCTCGGACAGCCTCGTCGAGCCGGGTTCGCGCCTGCGGCTGCCGCCGGCGGAGTTCATCTCGCGCCACGCGTACGTGATCTGCGCCGGCGTCGATCCCGACGACTGCGAAGCGGTGCTGGACAAGGCCATGGCCCAGGTCCGGCTGACCGCGCACCCCCTGCTGCCCTCGGTGGCCGCCGGTGGCTGACCGCGCACCGGAACCACAGAACACCTTCCCAGCACTCACAAAGATGGCGGAGCGAACAAATGGCGAACCGTGATGTCGAGCTGCTCGCAGTCGGAGCAGGACCGTCGAACCTGGCCTTGGCCGTGGCGCTGGAAGAGCTCGCGCCCGGACTGGCCCGCGAATCGGTCCTGCTCGAACGCGACGAAGAGGTCTCCTGGCAGCGGGGGATGCTCCTGCCCGAGGCCCTCTCGCAGGTCTCGTTCCTCAAGGATCTGGTGACCCTGCGCAATCCGCGCAGCCGCTTCTCGTTCCTCAACTACCTGCACGCCACCGATCGGCTCAACGAGTTCGTGAACATGGGCAGCTTCGTCCCGTACCGGGTGGAGCTCGCCGACTATCTCAAGTGGACGGCCGACTCGCTTTCCCTGGTGGACCTGCAGCGCGGCCGCGAGTGCCTCGAAATCACTCCCGTGTGGACGGACGGCACGCTCACCGGCTGGGACACCCACGTCGCCGACGGCGAGACCATCCGCAGCCGATACCTGGTGGTCGGCGCCGGCCGCGACGCGCGGATCCCCGACCGGCTCCGGACGGTGAACCAGGACCGCGTCATCCACAGCACGCAGTACCTGCCGAGGATCGCCAAGCTGCGCAAGGACCTCCCGTACCGCGTCGCGGTGATCGGCGCCGGGCAGAGCGCGGCGGAACTGTTCAGCGCGGTGCAGAAGGACCTGCCCGAATGCAAGCCGACCATGGTGATGCGGTCGATCGGCCTGAACTACTACGAGAGCAGCAAGTTCAACAACGAGCTGTTCTTCCCGTCCCATGTGGACAAGTTCTTCGAGGCGCGGCCCGAAGCGCGCGAGCAGATGCTCAAGGAGATGCACCACACGAACTACTCCGGGCTCGCCCCGGGCACGATGGACGCGCTCTACCGCTCGATCTACCTGGACCGCCTCTCCGGCCGTTCGCGGCTGACGATGATCACGATGAGCGACATCACCGACGCCCGCGACGAGGGTGACGAGATCGTGCTGGAACTGACGGACCGGCGTACCGGCGAGGTCCAGGAACTGCGTACCGATCTCGTGCTGCTCGGCACCGGCTTCTCCCCGGAGATGCCGAGGATGGTCCAGGAGATCGCGAAGTCGATCGGGCTGTCGGAGATCAAGGTGACCCGCGACTACCGGCTGGAGATCGAGCAGCCCGCCACCGCGGCCGTCTACCTCCAGGGCGTCAACGAGGCGACGCACGGGATCGCGGACTCGCTGCTGAGCGTCCTCGCCCCGCGCGCCAACGACATCCTGCAGGACATCCTCGCCCATCGCGGCGAGAACCCCTCGGTGCCGCCGCAGCCGACGTCGGAAACCGCCCCCATCGTCGCCACCCGCTGACCCACGAAGGAAGAGGAAGTCATGGAGATCCGTCCGCTCGAGCGGGAAAAGATGGTCTTCGAAAACGGTGCCTACGGCCAGCGGCTGCTGCCGTGGGCGGCGCTGAACGCCCCGTTCGAAGGCGCCTGGGTCACGGTGCCCGCGCACGGCGCGACGGGTGCGCATTCCCACCACGAGTACGAGATCTTCATCGCCGTCAGTGGCGAGGCGGTCGTCGAGTCCGGCGGAGAGCGCCGCGCCTTCCGGCCCGGCGACATCGAGTTCCACAAGCCCGGCACCGAGCACCGCATCCTCAACGACGGTGCCGAGGACTTCGAGATGTACGCGATCTGGTGGGACTCCGACATGACGGTGAAGTTCGCCGCCCGGCACGAGGCGGAGGCGTGAGTATGACCGACAAGCGACCCGTCGTGATCATCGGCGGCCCGCCGACCTCCAACGGCGACCTGCACATCGGGCATATCGCCGGCCCGTACCTCGGTGCCGACGTGCACCGCCGGTACCTGCGCGCGGCCGGCCGCGAGGCCGTGTTCGCCTCCTGCACCGACGACAGCCAGACCTACCTCGTCACCAGCGCGGCCAGGGTCGGGCTGACGCCCCCCGAACTGGTGGAGCAGTCGACCGAGAACATCCAGCGCACGTTCAAGGCGATGGGTGTGGAGGTCGACGGCTTCTCGCCGACCGACGACGGCTACAAGGCGCTCGTCCACGACTACGTCAAGCGCTTGTACGACAAGGGAAAGCTGCGTCTGCGCAAGGTGCGGCTGCCCTACAGCGAGAGCAAGGGCGAGTTCCTGGTCGAGGGTTTCGTCGGCGGTGGCTGCCCGACCTGCCTCGCCGACAGCCGCGGCGGATTCTGCGAGGGCTGCGGGCATCCGATCGACTTCGACGCGCTCATCGAGCCGTACTCGGTGCTCGACCCGGCCGACGAGGTGACCTACCGCGAGACCGAGATCATGGTCTTCCCGGTCTCGGAGTACCGCGAGCAGCTGCTGGCCTACTACGAGGAGCGCGGTCCGGCGTGGCGGCCGCACGTGCTCGGGCTGATGCGGGAACTGCTGTCCGGGCCGTTGCCCGACTTCGCGATCACGTACCCGGTGAAATGGGGCCTGCCGGCGCCGTTCCTCCAGACGCCGGGGCAACGGCTCAACGCGTGGGTCGAGGGGATGCCCGCCTCGATGTACTGCACCGAGTACGCGTTGCGGCGCAACGGGAAACCGAAGGTCGCCGACGACGACGCCTGGCTCGCGGAGAACGACGCGCGGGTCGTGGTGTTCATGGGATTCGACCCCCTGTTCACCTGGGGCGTCGTCCACGTCGCCGAGCTGATCGCCCTCGAAGGACGCTACGTCCTCCCGGACACCTTGCTGGTCAACGAGTTCTACGAGCTGGAGAACGAGAAGTTCTCCACCAGCAAGGGACACGTGGTCTGGGCCCGTGAACTGGCGGCCGAGGTGCCCCGCGACATCGCGCGGTTCCACCTCAACCTCACCGCCCCCGAGTTCGCGCGGACCAACTTCTCCCGCGCCGCGCTGGAAAAGGTCGCGGGGGAGCGGCTCGTCACGCCCTGGAACGAGCTCGCCGAGACCTTGGCCAAGCTCACCGCCGAGGTCGGCGGCGAGAACGGCTCGCTCCCGGTGTCGACCGAAGCCACGGAACGGGCCGCCGCGATGGTCTCCCGGTTCGCTCTGAACTACGAGCTGGAGGACTTCAGCCTCAGCCGGGCCGCCGATCTGATCGTGCAGCACGTCGAACGCCTGCGGGCGGCGACGGAACGCACCCTGAAGGGCAACCTCGACCAGGAGATGCTCCGCGCGCGGCTCGGTGACCTCTTCCTCGAACTGCGGGCGTTGATCGGCTGTGCCTCACCGATCCTGATCGACCTCGCCGAACGTGCCGCCGCGGCGGGCGGGTTCGCCCTCCGGATCACCGCGGCCGCCTTCGACGTCACGCACACCACGGCCTTCCCCGTGCCCTCACTGGAATTCCCCCCGACGAGCGAGGTCTGACCCACCATGTCACTCGACAGCACCCCATCCACCGACGCGGTCCGGAGTTCCCGGCTCGCCGAACGCCTGCTGGTCCCGGCGGGATTCGTCACCACGGCGGGCAACGCGTTCCAGATCACCGCCGCCGCGATCCTGGTCTTCCACGCCGAGCAGACCACCCTCGCGGTCGGCTGGCTGTTCATCGCGGTGTCCATCCCGCAGGTCGCGCTCGCGGTCCTGTTCGGGAAGCTGGTCGACAAGGTCGACCGCCGGATGCTGTGCGTGGCGGCGGACCTCGTGAGCGCGATGACCGCGTTCGCGCTGCCGGTGTGGCTGTGGCTCGGCGGCCCGGCGAACCTCGGTTCCTATATAGCGAACTTCATGCTCGCCTGCACCGCGGCGTTGTTCATGCCCGCCAGCAACGGCCTCATCAAGGAACGGATCCGCGACGAGCGGCTCGGGAAGTTCAACTCGCATTTCGAGATGGCGAGCAACGCCGGCATGCTGCTGGCGTCTTCGCTGGCGGGCTTCCTGGTGATCTGGTTCGGTGCCACGCCGTTGTTCGTGTTCAACTCGCTGAGCTTCATCCTCTCGGCCGTGCTGGTCTACGCGATCGGCCGCAAGCCCGCCAAGGCACCCGTGGCCGAGGAGGCCGCGGCGACCGACCCGTCGGCGCCGGTCGAAGCCCCGGTGCGCCAGCCGATCAAGCGGCTCGCGCTGCTGTACGCCAACGGCAACATCGGCCTGATGGTCGCCAACGTCATCCTGACGACGCTGATCCTGCAGACCTTCAACCAGGGCGCGTGGATGATCGGCGTGGTCGACGCGCTGGCGGGTGTCGGGTTCATCGTCGGCGCGGCGGCGTACGGCAAGGTCAGCAAACGGTTCAAGGGCATCCATCTGGCCGTGTTCGGCACTCTCGGCAACCTGATCTGCCTGGCGATCCAGCCACTGCACTACATCGCGCTGATGGCGGCGATCCCGTTCGCCGGCTTCTGTTTCGCGCAGGGCCGGATCGCGGCGCGCACGCTGCTGATGCGGGCCAGCCCGGAGGAGCGGGTCGGCCGGATCTTCGGCAGCACCCAGGCACTCGGGCTCGGGCTCGGTGTCGGGGCGACGGTCGGGCTGTCCGCGCTGGCGGACGCGACCACCGTGCCCTACGCGTTCTGGGGGCTGGCGATCCTGCAGGGCGCGATCGTGATCGGCACCTACTTCAGTCTGGCGAAACCGTTGTCGGCGCAGGAGAAGCAGCGACCGGCCGAGGTTCTCGAGGCGACCGCCGCGTAAGCGCGGCCGAACTGCGGAGGAAGCGAAAGTCATGACGGACAAGCCGATCAAGGGCGGCGTGGCGACCTGGGCCTGCCTGCCCGGGTTCCCGCCCGCGGTGATCTTCCCCTTCACCCCGGGCGAGCGCTTCGGCGTGCGGAGCCTCTACGAGTTCCAGATGCTGATGTACCGGCCGCTGTACTGGCTGGGCCGGGACGGCGCGCCGGAGATCGACTGGGACCTCAGCGTCGGTGAAGAGCCGGTGTGGGACGAGACCGGCCGCACCTGCGTAGTCCGGATCAAACCGTGGAAGTGGTCCAACGGCGAGACGGTCTGCGCGGACAACGTCATCTTCTGGATGAACATGCTGAAGGTGAAGGGGCCGAGGTTCGGCGCCTACTCAGAGGGCTACTTCCCGGACAACCTGGTGTCGTTCGAGAAGGTGGCCGATGACAAGGTGAGCTTCACCTTCGACAAGGCGTACTCGAAGAACTGGGTGCTGCTGAACCAGCTCACCATGATCACGCCGATGCCGAAGGCGTGGGACCGCACCGCGGAGGGCCCGGCCGACGCGACGCACGACATCGAGCAGGCCGAAGCGGTTTACGAGTTCCTCATGGCGGAGAACGGCGACGTCGTCGAGGAGGACAACTCGCATCGCACACGCTGGGCCGACAGTCCGGTGTGGAGTGTCGTGAACGGACCGTGGCGACTCAAGAGCTACACCGAGGAAGGTGTCGTCACCTTCGTCCCGAACGAGCACTACAGCGGGCCCAATCCGGCGCATCTCGACGAGCTGCGCCAGGTCTCGACGACGTCGGACGAGCAGCAGTACGAGCTGCTGCGGTCCGGCGACGTCCAGGTCGGTTTCCTGCCGCCGGGGATGGGCGTCCAGCCCGACGGCGACCCGACGAAGGGCGGGCCGAACCCGCTGGGCGACGGGTTCCAGCTGGAGCCGCAGATCCTGTTCAACATCAACTTCATGGCGGTCAACTTCAGCAACCCGACCGTCGCGGGGAACATGATCAGGCAGCCCTATGTCCGGCAGGCGCTGCAGAGCTGCTTCGACCAGGAGTACGGCGCCCGCGAGGTCTACCAGGGTTACGGCTGGAGCCAGACGGGATCGATCCCGGTGCTGCCCAAGAGCGACCTGGTCTCCCCGAAGATCGCCGAACGCGGCGGATTCTGGCCGTTCGACCTGGAGAAGGCGCGGCAGCTACTCGCCGACAACGGCTGGGACGTCACCACTTCACCCGCGGTGTGCGTCCGGCCCGGCACCGGCCCCGGCGAGGCGGGCGAGGGCATCCCGGCCGGCACCGAACTGAGCTTCTCCTTGCGCTACTGGGAAGGCAGGCCGTCGCTGGCGCGGCTCATGGCGCAGTTCCGGGACGACGCGGCCAAGGCCGGGATCGAGATCCGCCTCGAAGAGGTGATGGGGTCGGTCCTGGTGGCGGAGGACGGTCCCGGCGAGAAGCGGATGTGGCAGCTGTCCTGCTGGGGCGGCGGCTGGGTCTACAACTACCCGACGGGCGAGAACCTCTTCCAGAGCGGCGCCGCCTGCAACTTCAGCAACTGGCGCGACGCCAAGGCGGACGAGCTCATCGCGAAGACCGTCACCACGGACTCGCTCGAAGCGCTTTACGAGTACCAGGAGTACATCGCCGAGCAGGCGCCGGTGATCTTCATGCCGACGTTCCCGCGACGGCTGTTCGAGGTCGCGGGCAACCTGCGCGGGTTCTCGCCGATCAACCCGTACGGCCTGATCAACCCGGAGAACTGGTACTACGTCGAGGAGGGGTCATGACGCGCCCGGTGGTGCTGGTCGGGTTCGTGGCCGCGGCGCTGGGATCGTCCATCAAGGACTTCCAGCCGGACGGCTCGGTCATCTTCGTCGAAGAGCCCGACGTCGTCCGCAAACGCGACGCGCGGAAGACCGTGGCCGGTTCGGCGCTGGTGCGCGAGCTCATCGAATGGGAGTTCCACCTGCCCGGCAAGGCGGACGAGTTCTACCACGTCCACCACGACCTCGACCCGGCCGCCGTGGTCCCGCTGACCGAGTACGCGACCCCGTTCGCGGCCCGGCTCGCGGAACGCTACGGCGTGGCGGGCGCGGGATTCGGCGCGGCCCAGATCCTGCGGGACAAGGCGGTGCTGCGCCTGGTCAGCCGGGCGGCGGGGATCGCGAACCCGGCGTCGGCGCGGGTCGAAAGCCCGGAGCAGGTCCGTGAGTTCATGGCGCGGCACCCGGGGAAGACCGTGCTGAAGCCGTCGAACCGGCAGGCGTCGGTGGGGACGCAGGTGCTCACCGACCCGGCCGAGGCCGAGCAGGCGTGGACGAACTGCGTCGTGCAGGACGAGGGGATCTTCGTCCCGGACCGCGCGATGGAGCTGAAGATGCTCGCCGAGAGCTTCGTCGAAGGAGACGAGTTCAGCGTCGAGATGCTGCTGCGCGACGGCGAGCCGCTGTTCGCCAACGTCACCGGCAAACGGCTGTTCCCCGGTCCGCGGCCGATCGAACTCGCGCATATCGTCCCCGCCGACATCCCGGACGAGCTGACCGCGACGCTGACCGAGGAGACGCGGCGACTCACCGCCGCGACCGGCTTCCGCACCGGGATCGTCCACTGCGAGTGGATCGTCTCGGACGGCGTCCCGTACCTGGTCGAATGCGCCGGCCGGTTCGCCGGCGACGGCATCATCGAGCTGATCCAGCGCGCCTACCCGGTGGAGCTCAACCGCGCCTACTTCTCGGTGATGAAGGACGAGCCGGTCGTGGACCTGTTGCCACGCAAGGCCGAACGCGGCGCCGCGGTCCGGTTCCTGTCGATCGAGCCCGGCCTCATCGAGGACGTGCGCGGGGTGGAAAAGGCGGCGCAGTCCGAAGGCGTGTTCATGTGCGACGTCAGTGTTTCGGCGGGCGACCGGTTCGACGGGCTGCGCAGTTCGTGGGACCGCGTCGGCGATCTGATGGTGACCGCGGACAGCCCGGCGGAGGCTTCGCGCCTGGCCGAAGAGGCGGTCGCGCTGATCGAGATCGACGTGCGGCCGGACCGAGGAGAGAGGGAGAACGCTGCACCATGACCATCGAAGCCGTCCAGCCCACGCTCCCGGACGCCGGTCTCGACGTGATCGTCACCGGGCTCTCGTCCGACGCGCACACCTGGAACCTGGTGTACCTGGAGCTGTTGCTGGAGGAACTGGGCTGCCGGGTCACCAACCTCGGCGCCTGCGTCCCGGACGCGACCATCGTGCGCGAATGCGTCACCCGGCGGCCGGATCTGCTGGTGATCAGCAGCCTCAACGGGCACGGGCGTCAGGACGGCGTCCGGCTGATGGAAGCCTTCCGCGCCCGGGCGGAGCTGGTCACGACGCCGGTCGTCATCGGCGGGAAGCTCGACGTCACGGGCGGCAGCAACGCGGCCCGGCTGCTGGAGGCCGGCTTCGACGCGGTGTTCGAGGACTCCGCCGGGCTGACCCCGTTCCGCACGTTCCTCCGCACCTTGTCCGTCCGCGCTCCCGGTGTCCCGCTGGGCGCGGGATGAACGTGCTCGCCCCGCGGCGGGGACTTTCGTTCGGCGAGGTGGTCGCACGCCACCACGCGCAGGGGGAGCTGGTCGTCCAGCCCCGGATGGGGTTCGCCGATCCGGGGCGGATGACCAGGGGGCTGCTGGCGACCCGGTCGGCGCGGGCCGCGACGGTCGGCACGATCACGATCGACAGCTACACCAGGGTCGGCGACCACGAGGCGGCGCGCGCGGCGTTGGCGGCGGGCGCCGATCTCAACGGGTACCCGCTCGTCGACCACGATCCCGTGACGACGGCGGCGTTGCTCGACGGCGTGCTGACCGGGGACTTCCCGGTGCAGGTGCGGCACGGTTCGGCGGATCCCCGCCGGATCGTGCGGGCGCTGCTGGACTTCGGGTTGCACGCGACCGAGGGCGGCCCGGTGTCGTATTGCCTGCCGTACAGCCGGATGCCGCTTTCGGCGGCCGTCGACAACTGGCGGCGTTCCTGCGAGACGCTGGCGGAGGCCCGGGGTCCCGAACTGGAGCCGCATCTGGAGACCTTCGGCGGCTGCATGATGGGCCAGCTGTGCCCGCCCGCGCTGCTGGTCGCGCTGAGCGTGCTGGAGGGGATGTTCTTCTGGCGGCACGGGATCCGCTGCCTGTCCTTCAGCTACGCGCAGCAGACCCACGCCGGGCAGGACGAGGAGGCCGTCGCCGCGCTGCAGGCGCTGATCAGGGAATACGTGCCGCACGCGCGGACGCATGTGGTGATCTACGGCTACATGGGCGTCTACCCGAGGACACCGGGCGGCGCGCTGGAGCTGATCGCGGAGTCCGCGCGGCTGGCGGCCCGCACCGGCGCGAGCAGGCTGATCGTCAAGACCACCGCCGAAGCGCACCGGCTGCCGACCGTGGCGGAGAACGTGACCGCGCTGGAGCACGCCGCCGAGGCCGCGCGGGGTGTCTCCCGGATCGGCAGGCTCGGCGACACCGGGATCCACGCGCAGGCGAAAGCGTTGGTGGACAACGTTCTTTCGCTCGACAACGACCTCGGCAGGGCGCTGGTCACCGCGTTCGCACGCGGCCAGCTGGACGTCCCGTTCTGCCTGCACCCGGACAACGCCGGCCGCGCCCGCGGGCGGCTGGCCGACGGCGGCCGCCTGGAGTGGCAGCGGATCGGCGCGATGCCGCTGGGCGATCTCGTCGACCTGCCCGGCGACCGGCGGATGACCTCGAACGATCTGCTGGACGCGCTCCGGTACGTCGAGCGGTCGTTCGACGAGAAGTACGGGTTACCCGGAATCGAGACCGTGAACCGACTGACACAGGGGAGTAGGACATGACCGGAACACCGGACGCGGCGCTGCCGCCGGGCACCCGCGAACATCTGACGTCGCCGGTGACGCAGGCGGCCCTGCGCATCCAGAACAGCATCACCGCCGGCACCCGCGAGTACCTCGGCATGAACGGGTTCGTGGAACTGCAGCCGCCGTTGATCGGGCCGGTGACCGACCCGGGATGCCGCGGTGCCAAACAGGTCGACGTCGACTACTACGGGCACAAGTACAAGATGATGACCAGCGTCATCCTGTACAAGCAGGCGTCGTTGCTCGCGTTCGACAAGATCTTCTACGTCGCCCCGAACGTGCGGCTGGAGCCGCTGGAGACCTCGACCACGGGACGGCATCTGGTCGAGTTCACCCAGATCGACGTCGAGGTCGCCCGTGCGAGCCGGGAGGAGGTCCTCGACGTCGCGCAGGGCCTGCTGCGGCACATCGTCGCCCACACCCTGCGGGAGTCCAAAGTGGACCTCGCCACGCTGGGCCGGGACCAGGAGGCGTTCACCGCGCTGCTGGAAGAGGACTTCGAGCGGATGACGCATCGCGAGGCGGTGTCGCGGCTGCAGGGCCTGCGGCACGGGCAGAGCGCCGACGCGGAGATCGACTGGCAGGGCGAGCGGATCATCTCCGAGCAGACGAACCGGCCGTTCTTCATCGTCGACTACCCCAAGGGGTCGCGCGGGTTCACCGACGGCGAGTCCAGCACCGAGCCGGGGGTGCTGCGGAACTTCGACCTCATCGCCTCCGACGGGTTCGGCGAGCTCTGCAGTGGCGGTGAACGCACGCACGAGTACCGGCGGCTGATCGAGCGGATGCGGGAGACGGGGGAGAACCCGGCGAAGTACGCCTGGTACCTCGACCTCGCGCGCGAGGGGCTGCCGCCGAGCGCCGGGTTCGGGATGGGGCTGGAACGGGTGACGCGTTACATCGCCGGGCTGGACGCGATCTGGCAGGCGAACGCGTATCCGAAGCTGCCCGGGATCGCGACGCCGTGATCACCGCGCGGCAGCTCCCGGAGGACGCGATCCGGGCCAGGGCGAGAGAAGGCAGCGCGGCGATCTTCCCCGACGTCGCGGGATACGGCCGGTCGCTGTTCGGCGCGGACGTCGACACCCCGCCGGACGAACTCGACCGCGCGCGGATCGTGCCGCCGGTGTTCGTCCCGCGCCGCCTGGAGAAGATGTTCGACCTCGCGCGCGAACCGGTGTACGGCGACGTCGGCCTGTCGACCGTGCTCGGCGGGTTCACCGCGCCGTCGCCGGTGTTCCTGTGCGCGTTCGGATCCACGCAGGTCGCGGGCAGCGGGCTCGGGATCGCCGCGAGCGAGCAGGCCGGCAGGCTCGGGATGCCGATGGTGATCGGCGAGAACGTCGTGCCGATGCACGGCTACGGCCGGATGGGCGAGAGCGTCGAGGACGGTCTGCTCGGCCGGATCCGCGCGTACGCCGACGCCGTACCGGACGGGCTGGGCGGCGTCGTCGTCCAGCAGAGCACCGAAGACGCCGACGCGGAGGTGTGGAACCTCGTCTACAGCGACCCGTCCGCGACGAAACTGCTGGAGACCGGGCGGCTGGCGTTCGAGCTCAAGGTCGGTCAAGGCGCCAAACCGGGACTCGGCGGGATGACCGTGCTCTCGCGCACGGCCGCCGGCGAGATCGCCGAACAGTACACAGTGGACGAAGCGTTCGGCAGGGATCAGGCCATGGTGCTGCGGTCCAGCAGTCCCGGCACGTTCACCGGCGAGATCCTGCGCCAGCAGATCCACCTCATGCGCAACAACTACCCGCGTGCCCGTGCCTGGGTGAAGCTGCACCCGGGCCGCGACGTCGGCGAGGCGGCGCGGGTCGCGTGGGCGGCGGGTGCGGACGCCGTCACCGTGGACGGCGCGGAGGGCGGCACCGGCTGGGCGCCGTCGGTCTTCCTCGACCAGGTGGGCCTGCCGCTGGTGGAATGCCTGCGGCGGGTCGGCAAACACGACGCGTCGCTGCTGGTGTCGGGGCGGATCTGGGAAGGCGCCCGCGCGCTGAAGTGCCTGGCGATGGGGGCTTCCGCGGTCGGCCTCGGCCGGGCGGCGCTGCTCGCCGTCGACGAGGACGCGACCGAAGGGCTCGTGCGGCTGGTGCGGTGCCTGGAACTCGAACTGCGGTTGCTCGCCAGCGCGCTCGGGAAGTACGACCTCGCGGATCTCACCACGGACGACCTCTGGTTCCCCGGTTCATCGGCACGGACGGAGCAGGACGGATGATCAATTACGACGGGAAACGGTTCCGCAAGGTCAGCACCGACCCGGACGCGCCGGTCACCCTGTACCGGCAGAAGGACGATCTGGTGTGGGCCGAGCTGACCGGCGGCGGAGTGCGGCTCGGCTCGCTGACCGGGAAGTGCGGCGAGGACGGGACGATCGACATGGCCTACACGATGGTGCTGGCCAGCGGTCAGGTGATCTCGGGGCACAGCACGAACACCCCGGAGTTCCTGCCGGACGGGCGGATCCGGCTGAACGAGGTCTGGGAGCGGTACGGGAACCCCGGCTCCCGCGGCACCTCGGCGATCGAAGAGGTCGCGGAGTAGCCCCTTTCGCGCGTGAAGGCCCCTTCCCTCGGCTCAGCCGAGGGAAGGGGCCTTCACGCGTGCTTGGCCCCGGAACTCGCGTGATCAGACGGACGACACGCGTGACTGGAGGGACGACACGCGTGACTGGACGGAGTTCGCGTGTGTCGTCCATCTGATCACGTGTGTCGTCCGTTCAATCACGCGAACCCGCAATTCACGGGACCGAAAAGGGCAATCGAGGGGGCTGAACGGCGCACGCCGAAAGGAGCAGTTCAGCTCGGGTTCTTTTCGAGGTATTCGGCCCAGACCTTCTTCGGGACGCACATTCGCCACGAGTCGACGATCAGCTCTCGTAACTCTTCGTAATCGAGCGCGGACAGCCGGGCGCGGACCCACTGATAGCGCATATCGGAGGGAATCGGCATCATGAACTTGTCCGGCTCGCCCGCCACCAGCGCTTCCCGCTCTTCTTTGGGATAGCCGAATCCCATCACGGTTTCGTCGGGTGAGAGCGAAAGGAAGACGATTCGCCCCACGCGGAACTTCGCCCGGTCCCGGACCAGCGCCTCATAGGCGCGGGGCAGCCCCGAAACGATCTCTCTGACGTCATCCCCGGTTACCATTTTTCCACCATTCTCCGCTGTCCGTGCCCCAGTCACCCTTGGCGCCCATGGTGAAGGCGACGTAGAGGTACTCGTCGAGGATCTTCGCCAGTGACACGGGCCTGCCCATCAGGGCGGGGATCTCCGCCCCGCCGTCTCCCGCCTCCGCGGTCACCGCGGCGGCCCACGCGCGGCCGAGTCGCAGATGCCTTCCGAACGCGGCGCCGTCACGCGCGCCGTGGAGGGTCGCCGCGATGGCGGCGTCCCACGGCATGATCGTGTTGGGCCGCAACGCATACAGTGCCTTGGCCGCGGCGGTCGGGCCCAGCGTACGCCTCGTCCGTCCCGCTGAGACGGCGACACCCGCGAGGTCCGCGTACGCCTTCGCGGCGCTGTCGATCCCCTCGTCGGTCAGGTCGACGAGGTCGGCGGTGGGCAGCGTGGCGCTCCAGGTCTCCCACCAGGCCAGGACCCCGTCGTCGAACGGCGCGGGCTCGCCTTCCCGCGGGTACCGGATCCGGCATCCCCACGAGTTGAGCCAGCGAAGAAGAATTGTGCGATGTGCGGGCTGTGACAGGTCGATCGCGGACTGCGTTTCTTCCACGAGTCGAAGCCATGAGGCGTCCACATTCGTGAAGCCGTTGAACACTTCGGCGGCTCGCCGGAGTTCGGCGAGTGGCGGCAGGGGGTCAGACATGGGCGAACCCTATCCGGTGCCACCAAGGGGGTGAATTTCCGCGTCCAACTATTGGACTTTGTACATTGAGTCACCTATTTGTATCTGCTGCATCGTTCATTGGTCCTTTAGGGTTGTGGCCAGGAAGGCTGCAAGGATGACGGTCACGCAGCGCGATTGCGTTACCCCATCCAGGGGAGGAGTTGGCATGGGCAGACCCGAGCGACCGTTGGACGGCTCCACTGGTCCGATCGCCGCATTCGCTCACGATCTGCGCGTTTTGAGGAACCGGGCGGGAAACCCGAGTTACCGGGAACTCGCCAGGACGGCACTGTTCGCACCTTCCGTGCTGTCCAGCGCGGCGAGTGGCCACCGGTTGCCCACGCTCGCCGTGACGTTGGCGTTCGTCTCCGCGTGCGGTGGGGATCGCGCGGCGTGGGAACGGCGTTGGCGGAGCGTCGCGGGACAGACGGGTGGCGGCGCGGAGGTGCGCGAGGAACGCGCGTCCGTGCCACAGCAGGCCGAAGCACCGCCGGATGGCGTGCACGCGTTGGCATCCGGCGTCATCCGGCTCGCCCGTCCGGCCCAGCTGCCGATGGGATCGAGGACTTTCGTCGGCAGGGAAGGGGATCTGGCCGACGCCGCGGAGATGATCGGCGCGAGCGGCCCGGTCAAGGTGCCGTTGCTCGTCAGTGGTCCGATCGGGGTGGGGAAGACGGCTTTCGCCTTGCGGCTGGCGGAAGAGGTGGCGGCGGACTTCCCGGACGGGCAGCTCTACGCCGATCTGGGCGGCAGCGGAACCGGCGGCCGGTCGGCCAACGGGATCGTGCGCGGATTCCTGCGCGCGCTCGGCGTGCCGGCGCATCTCGTGCCCGACGACCCGATGCAGCGGATCGGGCTGTACCGATCCCTGCTGGCGGAACGCAGGTTGTTCGTGCTCCTGGCCGGGGTCCGGGACGAGGGCCAGGTGCGGCCGCTGCTGGGCCAGGCCCCGCACAGCCAGGTCGTGGTGACCAGCCGCGCCCGGCTGCTCGGGCTGGAGGACACGAACCGTGTCGAGCTGGATACGTTTTCCCGCAAGGAATCCCTGGCCTTGATCGGCCGGATCGCCGGGCCGGCCCGGGTGCGGGCGGAGCACGACGCCACCGACATGATCGCCGAACTGTGCGGGGACCTCCCGCTGGCGATCAACATCGTCGGCCGCAAGATCGCCGCCCGCCCGGAGTGGGCGATCGCGTACACGGCGGGCCAGCTCGCCGATCGCGAACGGCTCATGGACAGCCTCTGCGTCGGTGACGTCAACGTGCGGGACCGGTTCATCGCGGCGTACGAACAGCTTTCGCCCACCGAACGGGAGGCCATCCACCACTTCGGGCAGAGCGGGGCGGGCTGGACGACGTCGATCGGCATCGCCGCGGCGATGGGCATCATGATCGAGACCGCCGACGAACTCCTCGAGTCCGTGGTGGACGCCGGACTTCTCCAGCGCGCCAACGTCGCCGGCCGGTACGCGGTCTCCCGGTTGGTCAGTGCGTTCGCCTCCGAACGGCAACGGGAGCCGGGCTCGTTCGCCGCCGCCGTCCCGATGGCCGGTCACCGGGCACGGAAGAACGCGTTCGAATCGCTGCGCCACGAGGCCGTGCGCACCCTGCCGGGTGGCTCGTCCGAAGGTTGATTGTTCTCCCCGCGCCGAGCTTCCGGTCAACGGGCCGCGCGGCTTGAATGAGTCGACGAATGAAGGCGAGCGAAATTCGGTGACACAATGCTGATTCTGTCGATGAAGGAGGGCCACGATGGCGGGATCGTGGCGATCGAGGACGGCAAGCTGCTGTTCGCGCTGGAGTCGGAAAAGGACAACTACCCGCGCTACGACCGGATCACCGGCGAGCTGATGGCGCGTGCGGCGGGCATGCTCGACAAGCAGCCCGACGTGGTCGCGCTCGGCGGCTGGGTCAAGGGGGAGTTCTCGGTGGAACCGCCGTCCCGCACCGGATACTTCGGTGTCGGCGAGGGCGCGATCTCCGACGAGGCGGGCAAGTTCTTCGGCAAGGACGTGCGGTACTTCTCCTCCACCCACGAGCGCTCGCATATCTACACCTCCCTCGGGATGGCCCCCGCGGCACCCGGCCAGGCGTACTACTCCCTGGTGTGGGAAGGGAACATCGGTGACTTCTACCGGATCGACGAGCGCGGCGAGGCCACCCACCTGCAGCACGTCCTGACCGACCCCGGCGCGAAGTACGCGTATCTCTTCGCGCTGGCGGACCCGGGTTTCCCGCTGGGCAAGGGGAAGTTCCGGTTCAACGACGCCGGCAAGCAGATGGCGCTGACCGGGTTCGCCGAGCCGGGCCCGCTCACGCCGGACGAGCAGAAGACCATCGACTTCATCCTCGACCGCGACGGCATCATCCTCGGTCTGTCCAAAGAGGAGATGTCCTGGTCCCATCTGTACAACGCCGGGGTGTGGTCGCAGGAATACCGCAACGCGGCGGCGAAACACTCGCAGGCGATCTTCAACCGGTTCTACGACTACGCGGAGAAGAACCTGACCGAAGGCCTGCCGCTGCTGATCTCCGGTGGCTGCGGCCTGAACTGCGACTGGAACCGGTTGTGGCGGGAGAGCGGCCTGTTCTCCTCGGTGTTCGTGCCGCCTTGCCCCAACGACAGCGGTTCCGCGCTGGGCACGGCCATCGACGCGCAATGGTTCTACACCGGACAGGCGACCATCGAGTGGGACGTCTACGCGGGGGAGAACTTCGTCGAGGACGTCGTCCCGGATCCCGCGAAGTACGAGACGCGGCCGCTCGTGGCGAGCGAGGTCGCGAAGTACATCAAGGACGGCAACATCATCGGCTGGGCACGCGGCCGGTACGAGATGGGCCCGCGGGCGCTGGGCAACCGGTCGATCCTCGCCGCGCCGTTCACCGTGGACACCACCGTGCGGCTCAACAAGATCAAGCGCCGTGAGGACTACCGCCCGATCGCCCCGATCGCGCTGGAATCCGACGCTCCGAAGTGGTTCGTCGGCTCGGTGCAGGACCCGTACATGCTGTACTTCAACCACGTCACCTCCGACGAGTTGAAGGCCATCACGCACGTCGACGGGACCGCCCGCACCCAGACGGTGACGCGGGAACGCAACGCCGGCATCACCGACCTGCTCGAGGCGTTCCGCGAGCAGACCGGGTTCAGCGTGCTGTGCAACACCTCGCTGAACAACAACGGGCGCGGTTTCCTCAACCGCACCAGCGATCTCATCGAGTACGGGGAGACGTACGGCCTCGACGGCTACGTCATCAACGACACGTTCGTGACCCCGCGCGCCTCCTGAATCCTTGCCCAACGAGGGTAAGGCCCGGATGCCACTCCCAGCTGTGGCATCCGGGTACCTCGTGGCGCCCGAACGAACGGGGAAGACCATGCGAGTCGTGCTCGCGGGCGGCGGCGTCATCGCGCTGCTGACGGCGCTGGAATGCGTGTCGGCCGGGCACGAAGTGGCGCTCGCCGACCAGGCGGACATCCCGTTCTCCGGTGCGACTTCGTTCGACCGGCACCGCGTGCTGCGCGCGTTGCATCCCGGCGACCTCGCGGCCACGGCGGCCGCGGTCGCCGCGCATCACGCGTGGCTCGAACTGGAGCATTCGACGTCGACGTCGTTCTACGAACAGGTCGGCGCGCTCACCGCGATGACGGCGGACGGGGCGGCGGCCGCGCGGGATCTGCTGGCCACGGCGGGATCCAAGGCCGAAGTGCTCGGCGCGGACGAACTCGCCGCGGAGTTCCCGCACGCCGGGTTCGTACCGGGGACGGGCGCGGTCTTCGAATCAAACGCGGGCGTCCTGCTCGCCGATCGGGTGCTGACGGCGTGCGCCACCCGCCTGCGGTGGCACGCGAACGCGGAACTCCACCCGCACCGCAAGGTGATCGGGATCGACGCCGACCGGGCCGAAGTCCGGCTGGCCGACGGCGGCATCCTCCGCGGCGACGCCGTCCTGGTGGCGGCGGGCCCGTGGTCCCGGGAGCTGCTGGCTCCCGCGCTGTCCAGGGAACTCGTGCTGCACCGGCAGACGATGCTCTACTGCGACGTCCCGCCCGCCGACGCCGCCGCGTGGGCCGCCACCCCGGCGATCACGTCGCTCGGCTCGGCGGGGGGCGCGTGGCTCGTGCCGCCCGTCGCCGGGACGCCGTTGAAACTCAGCGCCGCGAGCGCGTGCCGGGTCGTCGACGAGGTCGGCGGTGCCACCGTGCCTTCGTGGTGGCGTGAGCACCTGATCGACACGTTCGCCGCGCTGATCCCGGGTTTCCGCCGGGATTGGCTGGTCGACACCCGGGACTGTCACTACCTGGCCCGGCGCTCCACCCTCGGCCCGATGCTCGCCGTCCTCGGCGACCGGGTCCTGTCCTACGCGGCGTGCGGCGGCTCGTCGTTCAAGTTCGCCCCGCTGATCGCCCGGTCCCTGGCCGCGCGCCTGACCGGCGCCGACCCGGTCCAGACCGGACTCGAACCGCTCGACCGGCCGCTCGTGCGAGCGGGCGGTGTCCACCCGATCCGTCCTGCCCTACGAGGTGTGTCGTGAAACTGCTCGCGCTGGAAGCCAGCCAGAACTCCTACTACTACCTGCCCCGGTACCAGCAGATCGAGGACTTCGGCGGGGTGCTGTATGTGCTCAACGGGGTCGGCACCGAGGATCTCTGGCCGTCCGAGCGCTACCGGATCGCCGGCAGCAACCACATCGACGACCTGATCCGGCACGCGAAGGCCTGGCACGCGGAAGAATCCTTCGACGGTGTGCTCACCTTCTCCGAGTCCGGCGTCGTCCTGGTCGCCGCGGTCGCCGAGGCGCTCGGCCTGCCCGGGATCGGCGTGGACGCGGCGCGGACCAGCCGGAACAAGCTGATCATGCGGCAGGCGCACGAGAAGGGCGGGGCCGCGCATCCGGACTTCCGGTTCGTCGAAGACCTCGACGCGGCCCTGCAAGCGGCCGAGGACTTCGGCTATCCGGTGATCCTCAAGCCGACCCTCGGCGCGGCCAGCAACTTCGTCTTCCGGGTCGACGACGAAGAGAAGATGCGGGAACGCTACGCGCAGGCACGCGAAGGCATCGACGGGATGACCTGGTACAACATGGAGGCCGAAGGGCTCGACCTCGGCCCGCACGGCCTGCTCGTCGAGTCCTTTCTGGACGGTCACGAACATCTCATCGAAGCCGTCGCCTGGGACGACGAGGTCTACCTCGGTTCCATTGTGGACAGAGTCACCTCGGAGGGCGAGACCTTCGACGACGACGTGCACCACGCGCCCACGTCGCTCACTGCCGAGCAGGTGGCCGAGGTGCACGCGGTGGTGGCCGCCGGCGTGCGGGCCCAGGGTCTCACCCGCGGCGCGCTGCACGCCGAAGTCCGGTTCCACCAGGGCAAGCCGTTCCTGCTGGAGATCGCCGTGCGCCCGGGCGGCGGGGGACTCGACCATATGGCACGGCTTTCCGCCGGGTACGACCCGATCCGGGGACTCATGGACGTCTCCCGCGGTGTCCGGCCGGATGTCCACCACTTCAGCCCGACCGGGCTGCACACCGCCGCGATGTGCCTGATCTGCCCCGGCGGGGTGATCGCCTCGATCGACGTCCCGCCCGCGGTGAACGAATCGGAAGCCCTGTACTACCTCAAGATCTTCGCCAAGCCGGGTGACCTGATCAAGCGCCCGCCGCTCGGCAACAACATCTTCGGCGGCATCGGCGCGCTCGGCGCGTCCTTCGACGAAGCCATGCGCAACGCGAACGACCTGGCCGGGAAGATCGAGGTCAAACTCTCCGAAACCCAGAAGTAGCAAAGGATCCTGTTCGACGAAACCGGGCCCTCACCCAGGGCCCGGTGGCGAAAGACGCCCAAAACCGCGTGGAGGAAGCGTGTCACGGACTGCCACCCAACGGCACTACCTGATGGTCAGACCGACGTATTTCGACGTCGAGTACTCGATCAATCCCTGGATGGACCCGAAGAAGCCGACGGACACCGAGCTGGCCATCGCGCAGTGGGAGTGGCTGCGTGATCTTTACGCCGATCTGGGGCATCAGGTCGAGCTGCTGGATCCTCTGCCCGGTCTGCCCGACATGGTGTTCGCGGCCAACGGTGCCACCGTGGTCGACGGGCAGGTGCTCGTCGCGCGGTTCCACCACGTGCAGCGGGCAGGGGAGTCCGACGCGTATCTCAAGTGGTTCCGCGACAACGGATACCGCTACGTGCGGCAGGCGCAGTGGGTCAACGAGGGGGAGGGCGACTACCTCGTCGCCGGGAAGGCCATCCTCGCGGGGACCGGGTTCCGGACGAATCCGGAGGCGCACAACGAATCCCGTGAGTTCTTCGGCCGCCCGGTGACCAAGCTGACGCTGATCGACCCGCGCTACTACCACCTCGACACCGCGCTCGCCGTCCTCGACGACGACACGGTCATGTACTACCCGGGGGCGTTCTCCGAAGAAAGCCGTCTGCTGCTGAAAGAGCTGTACCCCGACGCGATCCTGGCTTCCGAAGCCGACGCGTCCGTGTTCGGCCTCAACGCGGTCTCCGACGGCAAGCACGTCGTGCTCCCGCAGGCGGCCACCGAGCTCACCGCGCAGCTTCGGGAGCACGGCTTCGAACCGATCGGCGCGGACCTGTCCGAATTGCTCAAGGCGGGCGGCAGCGTCAAATGCTGCACGCTGGAACTGCGCGCCGCTCAAGGAGAATAGATGGAATCGGCTGTACAGGAGCGGAGCGGGCGTACCGCGCTGCGCCGGATCCTCGTCGGGGCCGCGTTGATCGCGGTTCCGGCGGCGGTCGTCGTGGTGGTGCTCGGCCTGGGGTCGGCCTACGCGCCCGTCGCGAGCGCCGGGGCCAAGGCCGCGGGCGGCGGGCCCGACACCTACGCGCGCCTGCTGGTCGCGCTCCCGGTGATCCTGGGCGCCTGCCACCTGGCGGGTGTCCTGGCCCGGCGGCTCGGCCAGCCCGCGGTGATCGGCGAGATCGTCGCCGGCATCCTCCTGGGACCGTCGCTGTTCGGGATCGTCTGGCCCGCCGCGTTCGGCTGGCTGTTCCCCGGCGGGGTGGTCTCGGCGATCAACATCCTGTCGCAGCTGGGTTTGATCTTCTTCATGTACCTGGTCGGTTCCGAGATCGACCTCGACGCCGTGCGGCGGCGCGGGTTCACCGCGGTGACCGTCAGCCAGGTCAGTATCGCGCTGCCGATGGTCTGCGGCATCGTGCTCGCGCTCGGCATGTACCCGGCCTTCGGCGGTGACGTCGGCTTCCTCGCCTTCGGCCTGTTCATCGCGGTCTCCATGAGCGTGACGGCGTTCCCCGTGCTGGCAAGGATCCTGACCGACCGCGGCATCGCGAAGACGCCGCTGGGCGCGCTCGCGCTGACCTGCGCCGCCGTCGACGACGTCGCCGCCTGGTGCCTGCTGGCCGTGGTGGTCGCCGTCAGCCAGGGCGGGACGCCGTCGGAGGTCTTCCTGACCGTCGGGCTCACCCTGGCGTTCGTCCTGGCGATGGTCTACGTCGTCCGGCCGCTGCTGGCCAAGGTGCTCGCGCGCGTGCCGGAATCCGCGGTGCTCGCGATCCTGCTCGGCGGGATCATGCTGTCGGCGCTGGCCACCAACGAGATCGGCATCCACGCGATCTTCGGCGCCTTCCTGTTCGGGGTGATCGCGCCGAGGAAGGATCCGGTCGTCGCCCGCGCCGCCGGGAAGCTCGGCAGCGTGACCCTGACGTTGCTGCTGCCGCTCTTCTTCGCCTACACCGGGCTGCACACCGAGTTCAGCCTGCTCGGCTCCGGCTCGCTGTGGCTCTGGACCGTGCTGATCACGGCGGTGGCGGTGTTCGGCAAGTGGGCGGGCAGCACGACGGCGGCGCGGCTGACCGGTGTCGGCTGGCGCGAATCGCTTTCGCTCGGGGCGCTGATGAACTGCCGGGGGCTGACGGAACTGGTGGTGCTCAACGTCGGCCTCCAGTTGAAGGTGATCAGCCCGGCGGTGTTCGCGATGCTCGTGATCATGACGCTGGTGTCGACGATCGCGACCGCCCCCGCGCTCACCCTCATTTCCAGGTTCAAGACGAGACCGCCGGTCCAGCGGCGGCGGAAAGTGGATAGGACACCATGACCAGCAAGGAAACCCTAGTCAGCACTTTCGCCGAGGTCGTCCTCGACGACGAGGTCCGGAACACGATCGGGAGAGACCTGCGTTCCTTCCCGAACCCCGTCGACGACATCGACCGTTCGCTGGCGATGCTCCGGGTCACGTTCTCGAAGCTGCCGATCGACCAGCTGCAGACGATCCTGGACTTCGGCAGGCACGTCGACACCCCCGGCGTCGCGCTCGTGCGCAACCTGCCGGTGGACCCGGAACTGCCGGAGACGCCGATCGACGGCGAACCCAGCAAGGACAAGAAGACGTTCGTCGCGGAGACCGTCCTTTTGGGACTGAGCCAGCTGCTCGGCGAGCCCGTCGGGTTCACCACCGAGAAGAGCGGGCGGCTCGTGCACGACGTCGTCCCGGTGTCGGCGGGTGCGCGGAGCCAGACGAACCAGAGCTCGCACGTGTTCCTGAACTTCCACAACGACATCGTGCACGACGAGGTCGGCCGCTACGATGTGTCCAATCCGGACTTCCTGGTGCTGAACTGCGTCCGCCAGGACGGCAACAAGGAAGCCGTCACCTACTACGCCGACGGCAGGGACATCTCGGCCGCGCTGGACCCGGAAGTGCTCGACGTCCTGCGCCGTCCGCTGTTCCGGCTCAACGCGCCCGGCAGCTACGTGCGTGACGTGGCCAACGGGGCGGACGTGCTCTCCGACCTGGTGCCGGTGATCTCCGGGCCGGCGGAATCGCCCGAAGTGGCGGTGTCGGCCAACGGTGTGGTGGGGGAGACCGTCGAGGCGGAGCAGGCGCTGGAGGAGCTGCAGCGGGTCTGCCGTGAGGTCGCGCATCAGGTCAAGCTCGAGCCGGGGACGGCGCTGCTGATCAACAACCGGAAGGGCCTGCACGCGCGGTCGCAGTTCTTCGCGCGGCACAACGGGCGGGATCGGTGGCTGCAGCGTACTTACATCCGGCGGAGCTTGTGGACGATTCGGTATCGGGGGGTTGCCGGGGATCGGCGGGTGCACTGAGGCTTGGGCCTCGTGGTACGTGAAGGACCCCTTCATTGCGTCTAGCGCAGTGAAGGGGGCCTTCATGTACTCGGGAAGGTGTGAAGGTCGAGTTTCCTCGGCTGAGCCGAGGGAAGGGGTCCTTCACGCGCGGCCGTTGTGACTGCTGGTGCTCATGGGGCTTGTGTGGCGCATTACAAGTCCGTGAAGGCCTCCTTGAGGGACCCAGAGTCCCTCAAGGAGGCCTTCACGGACAGTCCTGCCGCAGGTGGTTGCGAAAGCCACTTTCGCAACCTTGAACGTTGCGAAAGTGGCTTTCGCAACACCTGCGGACGAGATCGGCCGGGGAGCGTGTCGCGAAAGCCACAGTGATGATGATGTGTGTGGATGGAGTTCTGGCGGGGTCTGGCTCGGAAAGCCACTGACGCCCTGGTTGGGGTTGTCTTGCGAAAGATCTGCCGGCTCGTGCTGGGTCTCTGTTCATGCACGTGACCAGGCCGGGGATGTGACTTGATAGGAGCCTGTGCCACCAGGACACCCATCACTGTGTTGTCCATCCCGGCCCGGTACGTGCCATCCGTTCAACCCGATCGAGACACGGAATGGCAGTGACCAGGATGACCGATCAGCAGCATGCCGTCGACACGACCCTGGTGACCGGCGGGGTCGATACCCATAAGGACACCCACACCGCCGCCGCGCTGGATCACCTCGGGCGGTGTCTGGGGACCCGCACGTTCCCGGCCACCACGGCCGGATACACGGCTCTGCTGGCCTGGTTGGGCGGGTTTGGCGTGGTCACCGGGGTGGGTGTCGAGGGCACCGGTTCCTACGGCGCCGGGCTGGCCCGCCACCTGGCCGCCGAGGACGTCACGGTGGTGGAGGTCAACCAGCCCGACCGGCACACCCGCCGCCGCGCAGGGAAAACCGATGCCCAGGACGCGATCAACGCCGCCCGCGCCGTGCTGTCCGGTCAGGCCGGCACGACCCCGAAAGCAGGCACTGGCCCCGCCGCGGCGATCTCCGCACTGCGCACAGCACTCAACGGAGCGGTCAAGTCCCGCACCGCCGCGCTCAACCAGCTCGACGCCCTGATCGTCACCGCCCCCGCGGCGCTGCGCGAAACCCTCACCCCGCTCACCGGCACCACCTTGATCACCACCTGCGCCCGGCTCCGCCCCGGCACCGACCTCACCGACCCGCGCACCGCCGTCAAAACCGCGCTACGCCGCCTCGCCCGCCGCATCCAGCACCTCACCGACGAAATCACCGACACCAAAACAGAACTGGCCACCCTGACCCGGCAGGCACTGCCCGCCACCACCGCCCTGTTCGGCGTCGGCCCCGACACCGCCGCGCAACTCCTGACCACCGCCGGCGACAACCCCGACCGCATCACCACTGAAGCCCGCTTCGCGCACCTCTGCGGCGCCGCACCCATCCACGCCAGCAGCGGCCGCACCACCCGCCACCGCCTCAACCGCGGCGGCGACCGCCACGCCAACGCCGCCCTCTACCGCATCGCCATCGTCCGCATGCGCCACTGCCCCAGCACCCGCGCCTACGTCGAACGACGCACCACCGAAGGACTCCCCAAACGCCACATCATCCGCTGCCTCAAACGCTACATAGCCCGCGAAATCCACCAAGCCCTCATCGCAGACCTCGCCACCCTCACCCACACCCCTTGACATCAATAGGAGCATCTTTCGGGACATCAGACGTCCCGAAAGTGGCTTTCGCAACGCGCCCGCGGGCGCCGCAAGGGCCATGTTCAGGCGCGCGGCCATCCGGGTAACCCTCCCCGAAAGCACCCGACGGGAGGGAACCCGATGGCAGAGAAACTCCGGCCGCCGCAGCAGCAGGAACCGCCGGGCGTGACGTCGAAGATGGACCCGCCGCCTCGTGACTCCATGGAGGACTACGAGGGCCGCGAGTTGCTGGCCGGCAAGCGTGCCTTGATCACCGGCGGCGATTCCGGGATCGGCCGCGCGGTCGCCATCGCCTTCGCGAAAGAAGGCGCCGACATGGCGATCGCGTATCTCAACGAGCACGAGGACGCGAAGTACACAGAGGAACGCGTTCGCGCCGAAGGGCGTGAGTGCCTCCTTCTTCCGGGTGATCTCGCTGAAGCGGCGCAGTGCCGCGAGATCGTGGACCGGACGGTGAAGGAGCTCGGCGGGCTGGACATCCTGGTCAACAACGTCGCCACGCAATGGCCGGTCGACTCCCCCGAGGAGCTCACCGACGAGCAGTGGACGCATACCTTCGACGTGAACATCCACAGCTTCTTCCGGGTGACGAACGCCGCCTTGCCCCATCTGGGCGAGGGCTCGGTCATCATCAACACCGGCTCGGTGAACGGCTTGCGGGGCAACAAATCGCTGATCGACTATTCGGCGACCAAGGGCGCCGTGCACGCCTGGACATACGCGATGGCGCAGGCGCTGGCCGATCGCGGTGTGCGGATCAACTGTGTCGCGCCCGGTCCGGTGTGGACACCGCTGATCCCGTCGACGTTCCCGCCGGAGAAGGTGGAGAAGTTCGGCCTCCAGGTCCCGTTCGAGCGCGCCGCTCATCCGGACGACCTCGCGCCGTCATACGTCTTCCTGGCGTCCAACCGGCTGTCGTCGTACTACAGCGGTGAGGTCATCGCCGCGCTGGGCGGCGAGACCACGCCCGGCTGAGGCGCGCCACGGCGTCGGCGACGGCTTCGGGCGCGACGCGGTCCAGGCACGGGTGGCCGGGCACGGGGCAGACCCGGGCCCGGCTGTCCCGGCACGCCGCGTGCTGGTCGCCGAGCACTTCGGACGGCACCCCGTACGGCGCCCAGCGCGACGACGGCACCACAGGGGCGAACAACGAGACCACCGAGGTGCCGACGGCGGCCGCGAGGTGGGCGGGGCCGGTGTTGGGTGCCACCACCACGTCGGCCGCGGCCAGTACGGACGCCAGTTCGGGCAGGTCCGTACGGCCGCCCAGATCGAGCGCGTCCCCGGCGACCTGGCTGGTCAGTGCGCTTTCCGACGGCGAGCCGGTCACGACGACACGGCGTCCGGCGGCCTGCAGTGCCCGCACGATCGCGGCCGAGCGGTCGGCAGATGGTTGCCTCGCCGGGACCGACGCGGCGGGGTGGACGACCACGTAGTCCTCGTCGCCGACCAGCCTCTCCACCGGCGGCAGTGGCCCGCGGATCGCGAGCCCGCCGTCGTCGCCGGGCGGCAACGAGAAGCCCGCCGCCTTGGCCAGGGAAAGCATCCGCACCGGTTCCGGCGGGTCACCGGGCACCCGGTACCGCAGATCCAGCAGCGATCCGGGGTAGTCCTCGCTGATCGCGCCGATCCAGGGCACGCCCGCCATCCTCAGCAGCAGGGCCAGCGGGAGCGGGGACTGGTGGAACGACGTCAGCACGAGCGCCGCGTCGAAGGAGTATTCGCGCAGACGCCGGACCAGCGCTTCGGTCTCGTCCCGGGCGACCGGCGGCGGCTCGGGGTCGATCCACGGCGCGCACCAGGTGACGACCTCGTCCACGCCGGGCAACAGTTCGCCCGCGGCGCGGCCACGGGGGCCGGCCAGCAGGACCACCCGTTCGGCACCCGCCGCGACCGCGCGGACACACGGACCGGCCAGCAGGACGTCGCCGAGGTTGTCCATCCTCGCGACCAGGACGTTCATCGGGAACCCGCGACGGCCAGGTGGACGGCTTCGGCGAGGTCGCGCGCGACGGTCGCCCGGCGGCGGGCACGCTCGATCTCCTCCGGCTGGGTCCGGGCGGTCGGGATGAGGATTCCGCGCGCCCCGGCCGCGAGGGCTGCGTCGACGTCGGCTCCCGTGTCGCCGATGACCACGCAGCGCCGGACGTCCACGCCGAGTGCCTCCGCGGCCTGCCGCACCAGCCCGGGCGCGGGTTTCCGGCAGGCGCAGCCGTCGCCGTCGTCGTGCACGCAGACCTGCCAGGTGCCGAACGGGCCGAGCATCTCTTCGACGCGGGCGTTCACCGCGGCCAGCCGGTCCGGGGTGATCAGGCCTTTGGCCACCCCGGACTGATTGCTGACCACGCCGATCCTGATCCCCGCCGCGCGCACAGCGCGCAGGAGGTCTCCGGCGCCGGGAACGGGGCGGACACCGTCGGGGTCGTCGAGGTAGGGCACGTCGACGATGAGGGTGTCGTCGCGGTCGAACAGCAGAGCCTGCGGCCTCCGCGACAGCCGATGTTTCAGCTCCCCGCGCAGCCGGTGATAGCAGGCCGCGGGCGGGATGAGCACGCTGGTCAGGAGCATGCGCCCGACCTCGCCGGGCGTGAGCGGCCCCGGGGCGATCCGGCGCGCCGCGAACTCGGCGGTCAGCCCCGCCCACAGCCCGGCCGCCGCGGCGGCGGCCTTGCGGCGGCCCAGCGCGAACAACGCCACGGCGCCGGCCGCGCTCACGGTGGCCACCGCGTGCCGTTCGAGCCGCCCGTGTCCGGCGTCGGTCTGCTGCCGCCAGAGGACACCGTGCTCGTGCCGCATGAGCGCGTCGTCGGCGTTGCCCCGCTGGGCGCGCAGGCTGGCCAGGGGACCCGATCGTTTGGGCGGATGGACGGTGACGCGTTCGCCGCGCGCGATGAGATGACCGGCCTTGGCGACCTTCAGGGCCAGATCCGAGTCTTCCCGGTAGGCGCGGGGAAAGCGCTCGTCGAAGCCGCCGACCTCGGCGAGCACGGACCGGCGGTAGGCCATGTCGGCGGTGATCCACCGGGCCGTCTCCAGCCCGGCCGTCCCGCGTTCGTCGTCGGTCGGGCGGCGGTCCGGCGGCAGCGGTACGACGAGGCGGGCCTGCGACGCCGCCGTCTCCGGGCCGAGGGAGAGCAGGTCCTCGACGAGTTTCCGCGGCCAGTCCGAGCCGATCAGCACGTCGTCGTCGAGGAAGGCGATCCATTCGGACTTCGCGTGCCGCCAGCCGGCGTTGCGGGCCGCGGCCGGACCGCGCCCGCCGGAGCGGACGACTTCGACGTCCACGGTGGACGAGGGAAGCCGCAGGTCGTCGCCGCCGGGACGGTCGTCGGCGACGACGATCCGCGCCGGCCGTGGCTCTCCGGCGGCTTCGATCCCGGCCAGGAGCGTGCGGAGGTTCTCCCGGCCGGTCGTCGGGATCACGATCGTGTAGTCGAGGTCGGTCACCCTCTTCCGGTACCCGGGAGCCACGGCGGCAAACTCACGCGGGGATCGCGTCGGTCTTCCGCAGCCACGAGCGATGTTCGCCGAGTTGCGCGGTGAACGAGGCGAAGAAGCCGTCGGGGAGGGTCGCCTCGGCCGCCGTGGTGGTCACCACGCCCTGGTCGATCAGGGTTTCGGCGTCGTCGGCCAGTTTCGAGGTCACCCCGGCCCGGCGCAGCAGGTCCAGACCCGAGCCGAAGGCGGCCACCGGTTTGCCGTGTTTGTAGGCCTCGGCGACGAAATGCACCGCGTAGCCGTCGCGTTCGAGGACGTTGATCGCGCTCGGGCCGCACGGGACGACGACGGCGTCGTAAAGCACCGAAGCCATGGTGTTGAGCTGCCTGTCCGGCCGCAGCGGATCCCCTTCACCACCCGGACGGAGTTCGGCCTCGGTCGGCGCGAGGACCTCGACGATCGCGCCCTCGGCGGTCAGCGCCTCGACCAGGCGGCCGACGCCGATCGTGTCGACGCCGTCGGCCGCGAGCACCGCGACCTTCCGGCTGGTCGGCGCCACGGAAGGCTGGTTCAGCTGGGAAAGCGCGGGGGACGTGCGGTCGTGGTGCGGCGTGGCGGGAGCGGCGGGCACGCTCACCCCGATCCCCTCGGCGACTTCGGCGGCCAGATCGTGGTCGACGTTGTTGAGCTCGGCGACCGTCCGCGCCCGGACCTCCCGGTCCTCGACCTTGCCGAGCTCGAATCGGAACGCCGCGACGATGTGCTCGCGTTCGATCGGCGACATGCTGTTCCAGAACAGCGTCGCCTGGCTGTAGAAGTCCTTGAAACTCTCGCTGCGGTCCCGGATCTTGTTGCCCGCGACGGCTTCGGTGTAGTGCCGGAAGACGCCGGAATCGGCGATCGCCGGGCAGCCGCCGCCACGCGAGTTCGGGAAATAGCTCGTCCGTCCCTTGTGGACGTTCTGCTGGCCGTATCCGTCACGCTGGTTGGTGTGCACCGGCGCGATCGGCCGGTTCACCGGGAGCTGCGAGAAGTTGGGGCCGCCGAGCCGGATCAGCTGAGTGTCGAGGTACGAGAAGTTCCGGGCCTGCAGCAGCGGATCGTTCGTGAAGTCGATACCCGGGACGATGTTCGCGGTGTGGAAGGCGATCTGCTCGGTCTCGGCGAAGAAGTCGTCGGGGTTGCGGTCCAGGACCATCCGCCCGACCGGGCGCACGGGCACCTGCTCCTCGGGGATGATCTTCGTGGCGTCCAGCAGGTCGAAGTCGAAGTCGTGCTCGGAGTCCTCGTCCACCAGTTGCACGCCCAGTTCCCATTCCGGGTACTGGCCGGACTCGATGGCGTCCCACAGGTCGCGCCGGTTGAAGTCGGGATCCTTGCCCGCGATCTTCTGGCATTCGTCCCACACCAGGGAATGCGTGCCGAGGGCGGGTTTCCAGTGGAACTTCACGAAAGTGCCCTTGCCCTCGGCGTTGACGAGCCGGAAGGTATGCACGCCGAACCCCTGCATCATCCGGTAGCTGCGCGGCAGGGCGCGATCGGACATCAGCCAGAGCACCATGTGCAGGCTCTCCGGCTGGAGCGAGACGAAGTCCCAGAAGGTGTCGTGCGCCGACTGGGCCTGCGGGATCTCGTTGTGCGGTTCGGGTTTCACCGCGTGCACGAAATCGGGGAACTTGATGCCGTCCTGGATGAAGAACACCGGCATGTTGTTGCCCACGAGATCGTAGTTGCCTTGGCGGGTGTAGAACTTCGTCGCGAAGCCGCGGACGTCGCGCACGGTGTCGGCCGAGCCTCGGGAACCGGCGACGGTGGAGAACCGCACGAACACGGGGATCTTCTCGCCGCTGGTGAGGAATTCGGCGACCGTGTAGTCGGCCAGCGCGTCGTCATAGGCCTCGAAAAAGCCGTAGGCGCCCGCGCCGCGCGCGTGTACGACCCGTTCGGGGATGCGCTCGTGGTCGAAATGGGTGATCTTCTCGCGGGCGTGGAAGTCTTCGAGCAGTGTCGGCCCCCGGCTGCCCGCGGTCAACGAGTCGTCCGTGTGGTCGACCCGGACTCCCTGCTGTGTCGTCAGCACGGATCCTTCAGGATCCACCCGGCTTCCGTCCAGCTGCTCGTTCTTCGCGTCCTCTCGATGCTGTGCCACAGGTCTCGCCCCTTCGCGGTGGTGGGTTCCCTCGCGGCTACCCCGGCACCGTTTCGGCAAAACGACAGCGGGTAACCGGCGCGCAGAAAACGTCGAGGAGGTGCGAATGACGACGGTGGAACGGCCTGCCGTACTGGAGATCCGCGATCCCGCCGACGACAGTCTCGTCGGCAGCGTCAAAGCGGCGACGACCGAAGGCGTTCAGACGGCGCTCGCCGCGGCGAGGCGGCGGGCCCCGGGCTGGGCCGCCACACCGGCGGCCGAACGCGGGATCGCGCTGAAGGACGCGGCGAGGTCGCTCCGGGCGCGGGCGGGCGAACTCGCCGTCCTCATCGAGAGCGAGACGGGCAAACCCCGCGACGAGGCCGAAGAGGGTGTCCTGGCCGGAGCCGGGACCTTGGAGCAGTACGCCGAACTGGGACCGGTGCACCGCGGCCGGTCCCTGCTGGGTGATCCATCGGCCACCGACCTGATGGTGCCCGAACCCCGGGGCGTGGTCGTCGCGCTGACACCGTGGAACGACCCCGTCGCGGTGGCCTGCGGGCTGCTGGGCGCGGCCCTGGTCACGGGGAACACGGTGGTGCACAAGCCGAGCGAACGCTGCCCGCACACCGGAGCCTGGTTGGGGAACGTGCTGGCGGAGGCCTTTCCCGACGACGTGCTCCAGACCGTGCAGGGCGACGGAAGCGTCGGAGCCGAACTCGCGGCTCATCCGGACGTCGACGTCGTCGCCCATGTCGGTGGCACGGCCGCGGGGCGCTCGATCGCAGTGAGCGCGGCGCGGACCGACGCGAAGGCCTTGCTGGAGAACGGGGGGAACGATCCGCTCGTCGTCGACGCCGGCGTGGACCCGGTCTGGGCGGCCGAGCAGGCGGCGATCGGGGCCTTCGCCAACTCGGGGCAGATCTGCGTCTCGGTCGAACGGATCCATGTGCACCAGAACGTCGCGGACGCCTTCCTCACCGCGCTGGTCGCCGAGGCGGGCCACCGGAAAGTGGCCCCGCTCGTCGACCGGCGCCACCGTGACGGGGTGCACGCCCAGGTCGCGGAAGCGATCGCGCAGGGCGCCGACCCGCTCACCGGCGGGTTCGTCCCCGACGGCCCCGGTGCCCACTACCCGGCGACCGTCCTCGCCGGATGCACCCCGGGGATGCGGGTCCTGACCGAAGAGACGTTCGGCCCGGTCGCGCCGGTGACCGTGGCGGCCGACTTCGATCAGGCACTCGAACAGGCGGCCGCGGGCGAGTACGGCCTCGCGGCCACCGTGCTCACCTCCTCGATGGCCCACGCGCAGCGCGCCTGGCGCGAACTCCCCGCCGGGACCGTGAAGATCAACAACGTCTTCGGTGGCGCGCCCGGCGGGGCCGCACATCCGCGGGGCGCCAGCGGCAGCGGCTACGGTTACGGGCCGGAGCTGCTCGACGAAATGACGCAGACCAAGGTCGTCCACCTGGGTCCGCCGGGTCCGTGATGGGTGGGAAGACGCCGTTCGCCTGGGTCGCCCGGGCGTTCCGGGTGCCGGGGGAAGAACGCCGGAGCCTCGTCCAGACCGCGAAGGCCACGGCCGCGGCGGTGATCGCGTGGATCGTCGCGACGGCGGTCCTGCGGCTGCCTCAGCCCTTCCTGGCGCCGTACGCGGCGGTGTTCCTGGTGCAGGCCACCGTCTACCGGTCGCTGCGTGGCTGGGCACAGCAGGTCGGCGCCGTCAGCGTGGGGGTGCTGCTCGCCGCGGGCGCCGGTCAGGTCATTCCTTCGGTGACGGTGGCGCTCGGGCTGGTCATCTTCGTCGGCCTCCTGATCGGCTCGTGGCGGGGATTCGGCGATTCGGGGGTGTGGGTCGGGATCACCGGCATGCTGCTGATCTCCTATGGCAACGCGACCGAACCCGTCCTGCTCGCCGACCGGTTGCTGGAAACCGCGCTGGGGGCGGGGATCGGCGCCGTGCTCAACGCGGTGATCCTGCCGCCGCTGCACGGCGAACGCCTGCGGGCGGCGACCTCCCGGCTGGCATCGGCGATCGCCGACGTCCTCGACAAGACCGCGGAACTGGTCCGCGGCGGCGAGACGACCGACGGCCTGGACGACCGTATGGAGGACGTCCGCAGCCTGGTCGCGGAGGCGGAGGACGCGATCGGCTGGACCAGGGAGGGCCGGTACCTGAACCTCCGTGGACGGGGTGAGACCCGCGAGGAACCGTTGGCGAACCTCGTCTCCCTGTGGCATCCGCTCGCCCAGCTGATCGACGCCGTGAGCGAGGCCGCCCGCAGCGAGCAGCCGTTCCGGCATCCCGGCGAACACGCACGCGGGGTCGTCGGCGACCTGCTCGAAGCCCTCGCCGAGGTGGCCCGGTCGGGTGATCCGGCCGAACTCGATCGATGTCGCGACCTGCTCGGCGAGATCGACCACCTGCTCGTGACGCCCACGGACGAGGTCACCACCTCGATCGGGCTGGGGGCGATGGCGCTGCCCGCCCGGCGTCTCGTCCAGCGGCTCCACGCCGATTAAGGCGAGGCGACGGTGGGTAACCGTACCCATGAGCGGTAAGCGGATCGTCGTGACCGGCGCCACCGGCAATGTCGGGACGGCGGTGGTTCGCGCGCTGGGCGCGGACCCCGAGGTCGGCTCGATCGTCGGCGTGGCGAGGCGCCCGAGCCGATGGGAGAGCCCGAAGACCGAGTTCGTCACCGCGGACGTCGCCCGCGACGACCTCCGTGCCGTGTTCGACGGCGCCGACGTGGTGATCCACCTGGCCTGGCTCTTCCAGCCCACCCACCGGCCCGAGATCACCTGGCGCTCCAATGTGCTGGGTTCGATCCGGGTGTTCGAAACCGTGCAGGCCATGCGAGTGCCGTCGCTGGTGTACGCGTCGTCGATCGGGGCTTACTCGCCGAGGGACGACGACCATCCGGTGACCGAGGAGTGGCCGACCCACGGGTCGCCCAAAGCGGCGTATACCCGCGAAAAGGCTTACGTGGAAAGGGTTCTCGAAGCGTTCGACCGGAGTCATCCGCGGCTGCGGGTGGTCCGGGTGCGGCCGGGGTTCCTCTTCCAGAAGTCCGCTGCGCCCGAGCAGCGCCGGTTGTTCGGCGGGCCGTTCGTCCCGGGCAAGCTCGTGCGTCCGTCGCTGATCCCGGTGCTCCCCGACATCCCGCAACTACGGATCCAGACCGCGCACACCGAGGACGTGGCCGACGCCTATCGCCGCTGCGCGCTGCAGGATGTCAAGGGAGCCTTCAACATCGCCGCCGATCCGGTGCTGGACACCCGCGCGCTGGCGCGGATCTTCGGCGCCAAACCGGTGAAGGTCCCGGCACCGTTCGTCCGTCGAGCGCTGGCCGCGGCCTGGTCTTTGCACCTGATCCCGGCGACGCCGGGGCTTTTCGACGCCGTCCTGCATCTGCCGGTGATGGACTGCACGCGCGCCAGGGAAGAGCTGGGCTGGACGCCGCGATACTCGTCGGAGGACGCGATCGAAGCCTTCCTCAAGGGACTGCGGGAAGGCGAAGGATTCCCGACCGAACCGCTGAAACCGGACGTCGGCAGGGCACACGAACTGGCCACCGGGGTGGGGGAGCGACCGTGAACGAGAAGGAACTCCTGCACACGCTGACCAGGGTCGTGTCCACTTTGGACCAGACCGCCGTGCGGTTCGCCGTCGCGGGCGGCCTCGCCGTCTACGCGCGGGGCGGGCCGCCGTCCGATCACGACGTCGACCTCTTCCTCAAGGAGGAGGACATCGAGGTGGCGGCGGAGGCACTGGAAGCGGCGGGGCTGAGACGGGAGCACCCGCCGGAGGACTGGCTCACCAAGGTCTACGACGGCGACTGCCTCGTCGACCTGATCTTCCGGCCCAACCATCGGCCGGTCACCGACGAGATGCTCGATCGCGCCTCGCTGATGCGGGTCGGGGCGACCGCCGCGCCCGTGCTCAACGGGACCGACCTGCTCGTCGACAAGATCCTCGTGCTCAGCCCGCACCGGTGCGATTTCGCGCCGCTGCTGCGGATCGCGCGCGACCTCCGCGAGCAGGTCGACTGGCACCGGGTGGCCGAAGAGACCGCCGAATCGCCGTACGCGTGGGCGTTCCTGACCCTGCTCGCGGCCCTGTCCATCATCGACGGAAAGGAGCTTCCGATGCCCGAGGAAGCGCCCCAGTACCTGGTCGCCAGGCTGACCAAGGCGCTGGCGGAAGACCCGAGGACCGCCGAACTCGGCGTGCACGTCACCGTGCGCGGCGACCAGGTCCGGCTCAGCGGCGAGGTCCCGTGCGCCAACCGCAAGACCGACATCGAGGCGGTCGTCTGCGAACATATCGCGGCCGAGCTGGTGCACAACGACGTCCGGCTGGCCGACGTCCGGGAGCCGTCGCACGCCGAGGAGATCCGGTGATCCGGGTCGCCGCGGTCGGGGACGTCCACCTCGGGGAGGACAACCGAGGCCTGCTGCGGCCGGCACTGGACAACATCGCCGAACACGCCGACGTGCTGCTGCTCGCGGGTGACCTCACCCGGCACGGCAGCGTCGACGAGGCCAGGGTGGTGGCCGACGAGTTCGCCGGGCTCGCCGTCCCGGTGATAGCGGTGCTGGGCAACCACGACTATCACTCGGACGAGGCAGAGGCGGTCAGCGGGCTGCTGGAGGAAAGCGGGATGACCGTCCTCGAGGGTTCGGCGACCACTGTGGACCTGGAGGGCGGGAAGCTCGGCGTCGCCGGGGTCAAGGGCTTCGGCGGCGGGTTCGCGGGCAAATGCGCGAGCCGGTTCGGCGAACGCGAGATGAAGGATTTCGTCGAGCACACCATGGCGGCGGCCAAACGGTTGCGTGCCGCGCTGGAAGGGCTCGAACACGAGCAACCGGACGTGACCGTCGCGCTGACCCATTACTCGCCGATTCCCGGCACCCTGCACGGCGAACCGCCGGAGATCCACCCGTTTTTGGGGTCGTACCTGCTGTGCGAGCCGATCGACGACGCCCAGCTGGCCCTCGCCGTGCACGGGCACGCGCACTACGGCAGCGAACAAGGCGTCAGCCCCGGCGGGGTCCCGGTCCGCAACGTCGCCCAACCGGTGATCCGCGCGGCGTACGCGACGTATGTCCTCGAACCTGCGAAAGTGCTCACATGAGGGAACGATTCCACGGTCAGCTGAGCGTTCTCGGCGAGCTCCTGTCGAGTATGTGCGGCATGGCCTGCGAAGAACTGCACCTGGCGAACCGGGTCTTTCTCGACCGGGACGTCGAAGCCGCCGCCGAACTGGCGACGGTCGAGGCGAGACTGAACGCGGCACGGACCCGATGCGAGGAGTCCGCGCAGAAGCTGCTCGCCCTGCAGGCGCCGGTGGCAGGCGACCTGCGGACCGTACTCGCGGCGGTGTACTGCGCCGACCGGCTGGAGCGGATGGGCGACCTCGCCCAGCACATCGCCGACCAGGCCCTGCGAGCGCCGGAATTCGCCGTCCCCGACGCGCTCACCGGCCATTTCGGTGAGATGGCCGGGCTCGTCGGCTCGATGGCGGAAGACCTCGGCGCCGCGATCGAAGGCTCGACGGCGGAGGTGTTCCACTCGCTGGCCCGGTCCGACGAGCGGGTCGACGCGCTGTACGAAGAGCTGATGACCCTGGTGACCGAGCCGGACTGGGCCGACGGCGTCGCGCCCGCGATCTCGGTGGCGCTGCTGGCGCGGTTCTACGAGCGGTTCGCGGACCAGGTGGTGTCGGTGGCGCGGCGGGTGGATTTCGCGCTCACCGGGGAATTGCCGGAGTCTTCCGTGCGGGATGCGCCTGCTGAACTTTGAGGTCGCGCCGCCAGCGTCCGTGTCGCGAAAGCCACTTTCGGGACATCTAACGTCGCGAAAGTGGCTTTCGCGACACGCGTTTGGTGAGCGGCCCCGACGCATTCACCAGACTCGAAGTCCGTGAAGGCCTCCTTGAGGGACCCAGAGTCCCTCAAGGAGGCCTTCACGGACTTGACCGACGCGTGAGTGACCAACGCGTGAGCGCCCGGCGAAGGGTCAGGTCGAGCGGTCCGTCAGCGCGTCCCGGATCTTGTCGATGAACGCCGTCCCCGGCGCCAGGATCCGGTTCGCCGGCGGCCGGTCCGGAGCTGCGGGATGCGGCCTGGTCGGGGCGATCTCCTTGGCCCGCAACACCTTCTCGCCCAGCTCCCGTAGGTCTTCCGGCGAACAGGCGGCCTGGAGCTTCGGCAGCAGGTCGCCTTCCTCCTCTTCGATGTGGTGCCGGACGTCCTCGATCAGCTTGCCGACCAGTTCGTCGAACCGGTTGTCCGTCGGTTCCAGGCCGATGAGGTCGTTCATCACCCGTTCGGCTTCGGCGTGCTCCTCGATCTCGTGGTCGGCGACCTCGTCGCCGTCGGGGAGGTGCTTCCGCGCGGCGGGGTACATGTGCTGTTCTTCGGCGATCGAATGCCGCACGAGTTCGGCGATCAGGTGGTCCGCGAGGTCCTTGCGATGCCGATCGCCGCCCTTGCCGGACTCCAGTTCCTTGAAGATCCGTTCGAAGGCACGGTGATCTTCCGTGATCACCGTGACGAGGTCGTGTTCCGTGGTGGTGGTCATGGACACTCCTGTCCGTGGTCGTCAGTCCGACGCCGGGCGGATACCCGTTTCCCGCGGTTCAATCACCCGGATTCGTCGGTGGCCCGGTGCGGCGCGCCGACGGGTTTGGATTCCGGGGAGCCGCGCTGGCGCAGGTACACGCTGACCACCGCCATCGAGCCGATGGCGAGGAATTCCGACTGCCAGTTCTGCAGTGTGCGATTCCAGAAATCCGAGGCCGCCAGATAGCCGAACCACGACACCGGATCACCGAATTCGGTGAGCTGTTCGGCGTTGTAGGCGCTCATCCCGGCCACGGACTGGGCGAGCCAGGACAGCAGGAACAGCCCTAGCATCACCAGTCCGAGTGACATCGAGAAGATTCCCGTGCGCCAGCCGCCCGCCCTCACCCATTTCGGTGAATCAGCCATCGCGTGGCGTCCGACCTGCTGTTCCTCGTCCGTTTCCAGCCCTTCCCGGCCGGCCGGTTTCGATTCGGGGGAGCCTCGTTGCAGCAGCCACACGGTCGCGAAGACGTAAAGGAAGAACTGCAGGTATTCCGATTGCCAGTTTTCGGCGACGTCGACGGCGAAGTCCGCGGACGCCAGGTAGTCGAGCAGGCCGACCGGCTCGGCGGCGTGGCTGAGCCGCCCGTCGTTGTAGTCCGCGAGCCCGGAGAACGCCTGTCCCGCGAGACTCAGCAGGAACAGCAGCCCGAAGCCCAGCGAAAGGGCGTTGTCACGAAGAAAGCGCCGCATCATCCGCCCCCTTCACCGGTGCAGCAGGCCCAGCAGGACGCAATAGCCGAGGACGGCCACGACGAAGACGAGGTACACGGTGAACACCGGACGCGCTTTCATGGGCCACCCACGGCGCAGTCGTAGACCTGTTCGTTGCGGTGGCGGCAGCCCGCTCCCGTGATCACCCATCCGGTGGACGACTCGTGCAGGAAGAGCGTGTCGCGGGCGGTCTTCACCTGGGCTTCTTCGCTCCAGATCGAGACCGTCTCCGGTGTGCCGTCCGGGACGTTCGCACCGGACAGGCCGCGCTCGCAGCTTTCCGGTGCCCAGGATTCCCTCGCCCGGGGCGCGAGCAGCGCGCACGCCGAGCGGTGGTCACCCGACGCGAGCGCGCCGAGGAACCGCCCGGCTGCCTCTCGCGCCGGCTCTTGCCCGCTCGCTCCCGCGCAACCGGCGAGCAGCAGGCACGCGCCGAACGCCAGCGTTTTGACGATCACGGAAAACGGGTACCCGGCCCGCCCGGCGGTTACACCTCGGGGTCAGGACGCGGGGTACTGGCGCTCGCGCAGCAGGTTCGCCAGGTGGATCGCGTTGCGCGCCAGGGTCGCGTTGGTCGATTCGACCGCATCGGGCGTTTCGTCGAGGTCGTTGTAGTCCCCGCCCTTCATCGCCTCACCGTTCCAGTAGGTCCCGCCCTGTGCGGGCACGGTGAACCCGATGTCGTTGAGGGCCTGGAAGAGATCGGCGGTGATCTTGTGCGCGCCGTCCTCGTTGCCGACGACGGCGGTGACGCCGACCTTGCCGAACATCGCGGGCCTGCCCTCGTCGTCCGTTTCGGACAGTTCGGCGTCGAGCCGTTCCAGCACTCGTTGCGCCACGCTGGACATGTGGCCGACCCAGGTCGGCGTCGAGATCAGCAGGATGTCGGCGGCGGCGATCTTGCGGCGGATCTCCGGCCACGCGTCGCCGTCGCCCATGTCGCCCTCCACGCCCGGTTTGACGTCGTGGTCGACCACGCGCACGAGTTCGCCGGTGGCGCCGTGCCCGGCCAGTTCGTCCAGGAGCTGCTGCGCGATCAGCGCACTGCTCGACGGGGCGGGCGACGGTTTGAGCGAGCACACCAGTGCGAGGGCCTTCAACGGCTGGGTCATCCTGTCCTCCTGTTCGGATCGGTGCCGAGTCCCGTGTGGACGAAGCCCGCTTCGCCGACGGTCGCCGGGTCCAGGAGATTCCTGGCGTCGACGACGACGGCGCGTTCGGTGGCGGCGGCGAGCCGGTCCCAGTCGAGTTCGCGGAACTCGGGCCACTCGGTGAGCACGACCAGCGCCGCCGCGTCCTTCGCCACCAGGTACGGGTCGCCGACGACCTGGACGGTGTCCGGTTCGACGGCTTCGACGCCGGGGTCGTACGCGGTCAGCACCGCGCCGCTCCTGGCGAGCTCCCGCGCGACCGCGAGCGCGGGGGAATCGCGCAGATCCCCGGTTCCCGCCTTGAACGCCAGTCCGAGCAACCCGATACGGATGCCCGAGAGCGAGCCGTCCGAAACCCCGGTGATCGCGCGGCGGATCTTCCGCACCACGGCCGCCCGCTGACGGGCGTTGGCCTTCATGGCGTCACGGAGGATGCCGAAGTCCACCCCCGCGTGTTCGGCGGTCCGCAGCAGCGCGGCGGTGTCCTTGGGCAGGCACGAGCCGCCCCAGCCGGGGCCGGGCACGAGGAAGGCCGGCCCGATCCGGGAATCGAGTCCCATGAGCCGTCCGACGTCGCGGATGTCGGCGCCGTAGTGCTCGCAGAGTTCGGCGAGGACGTTCACATAGGACACTTTCAACGCCAGGAACGCGTTGCTGGCGTACTTCGCGAGCTCGGCGCTCGCCGGATCGGTGAACCACACCGGCGCGTTCGTCTCCCCGTACAACGCGGCGACGCGTTCCGCGGCCGTCCTGTTCCCGGGGACCGAGCCGAGGACGACCCGGTCGGGCTGCAAGAAATCTTCGACGGCGTGCCCCTCGCGGAGGAATTCGGGATTGCCCACCACGGGCAGATCCGGTCCGAGCGATTCCGTCAGCCGGGCCCCGGTGCCGACCGGAACGGTCGACTTGGTGACGACGACGCAGCCGGGCGTGAGCAGTCCGGGCAGCGTGGCCACGACCTCGTCCAGCAACCGGACGTCGGCGTCGCCGTTCTCCCCTTTCGGCGTGGGCAGGCAGAGCAGTACGAAGTCCACATCGGACAGTTCTTCCGGCGCGCCGGTGAAGCGGAGCCGTCCGCAGCCCAGCCCGTCGCGGACCAGTTCCGTGAGCCCCGGTTCGGCGATGGTGACCTCGCCCCGGTTCAGCTCGTCCACTTTGGACAAATCGTTGTCGACGCAGACCACCTGGTGGCCCAGA
The DNA here is from genome assembly GCF_000732925.1 of Amycolatopsis japonica. NCBI lineage: Bacteria > Bacillati > Actinomycetota > Actinomycetes > Pseudonocardiales > Pseudonocardiaceae > Amycolatopsis > Amycolatopsis japonica. The sequence goes on along the minus strand of NZ_CP008953.1, from coordinate 5,028,433 downwards.
TGAGTGAAGCACGCCGCGCTGGTGAGCCCGACGTATCCGGCGCCGACCACCCCCACCCGCTCAACCACGGGAGGCTCCCGTCCGGAGCAGATCCTCGGCCGCGGTGAGGACGCGTTCCTCGCGCAACAGCAGCAGACCCGGATCCGGGGCGCCACCGTGCGGGTCGCCGACGTCCCCCACCCAGAGGACCGTATGCCGCCGGTCTCCGGCGGGTGGGCCCCAGAGGCGCGGTGGGGTCGGCCCGAACAGCAGCACCGACGGCGTCCCGTACGCGGTCGCGAGGTGGCCGACACCGGTGTCGCCACAGATCACCAACCGCGCCTCGGCCACGGTCGCGGCCAGCTCGGCGAGGCCACCGCCCACGAGAGCCGCGTCGCCGGGAAGCCCGGCCTCCTCGACGATCGCGCGGACGAGAGGCGCTTCCGGCGCGCTTCCCGTGACGACCACCCGATGCCGGGCGGAGAGCTCCCGCGCCACCCGCGCGTATCGGTCCGGCGGCCAGCGCCGGGCGGCGAAGGCGGCACCGGGGTGGATCACCACCGCGTCTGCCGCCGGGCTGGGGCCGGGCGGCTGGGGCAGCGCGAGGTCGTCGCGGTCGGCCGGGATACGCGCGGCCTCGAGCAGACGGCACCAGCGGTCGACCTCGTGCGCCTCGGCGGGCCAGTCGGGGCCGTCGACGCCGGGGAAGTCCGGATGCCGGTGGGTGATCAGTTCCAGCGGATCCTGGGCGAGCAGGTCGTGGATGCTCTCCGGGCCGCGGCCGTGCAGGTTCACCGCCAGCCGCGGCGGCTCGCCGGGCCAGGACAGTTCGCCGAGCCCGGCCGTCGGGAGCAGTTCGTCCACGGCGTCGATCAGCTCGACGAGATCGCGCAGGTTCTCGGGCGCGGCGAGGACGAGCCGTTCGTCGTCGAAGGCGCGGCGCAGGGCCCGCAGGGCGGGGACCGCGGTGAGCAGGTCTCCCAGGCCGAGGGCGCGCAGCACGAGGATGCCACCGGTCACGGCCAGGACCCCTCTTCCGAAGCGCACACCACGAGCTCGCGGACCTCGCAACCAGGCGGTTGGGAGAGAGCGAAGACCACGGAGGCCGCGACGTGCTCGGGCTGGTTGAGTTTCGCGTCCGGCGGCGGCTTGTACTGCTCGGCCCGGTCGTCGAAGAACGCCGTGTGCATGCCGCCGGGGACGAGCAGCGTCACCCCGACCCGCCCCGCGAGCTCCATGGCGAGTGCCCTGGTGAAGCCGACGACGCCGAATTTCGACGCGCAGTAGGCACTCGCGTCCCCGGCGACCCGCAGGCCCAGCGTCGACGCGCAGGTCACCACCGTGCCGCGGCTCAGCCGCAGATGGGGAAGTGCCGCGCGGACGACCGCGGCGGTGCCGAGCAGATTGACCCGGATCACGCGTTCCCAGTCCTCGGTGGACACTTCGTCGAGCGGGCCGCACGCGTCGGTGCCCGCCGCGGTGAAGACGCCGTCGATCCCGCCCGCCCGTTCGGCGAGTTCGTCCACGGCGCGCGCGGCCGCGGCGGAATCGGCCAGGTCGGCCCGGACGAACGCGACGTCGCCCGCCGGTTCGGCGCGATCGACGACGAGAGGTGTGCCGCCCGCCTCGCGGACGGCTTCGACGGTCGCGGCACCGAGGCCGGAGGCGCCGCCGGTGATCAGGACGTTGCCGAGAGGGCGCATCATGCTCCTTCCGCCGCGGCCACCAGCCGGGAGGTGGAATAGCCGCGGATGGTCGGGATCAGGACGATTTCGCCGCCGTGCCGGCGCACCACGGCGCTTTCGGGGAGTTCGGTGTCGGCGTAGTCGCCGCCCTTGACCCAGACGTCCGGGCGCAGGCGGTCCAGCACGGCGGCCGGATCGGGTTCGTCGAACACCACGACGGCGTCGACCGAGGCGAGTTCGGTGAGCAGCCGGGCGCGGTCGCGGGCGGTCACGATCGGCCTGCCCGGCCCTTTCAGGCCACGCACCGAGGCATCGGAGTTGAGGCAGACGACGAGGGCGTCGCCGAGGGCACGCGCCTGTCGCAGCAGGGCGGCGTGGCCGGGGTGCAGCAGATCGAAACAACCACCTGTTGCCACGAGCCTGCCGCCTCGTGCGCGGACCCGTGCCGCGAAGTCGAACGCCGAAGTGCCGTGGTGGTGGGCTTCCGGTTTCGGCGAGTCGTCCACTGTGGACAATGTGGCGGCACCGCCGGTCGCGACGAACCGGGCCGCCGTCTCGACGCCGGCCGCCACGGCGTCGGCGGTGGACGCGCCGTCGAGCAACGCCGCGGTGACCGCGGACGCGAAGCGATCACCTGCGCCGCAAGTGTCCTTGGCGACGACTCCCGACGGCGGCCGGAACGTCGTGCACTGCCCGCCTTCGGCCAGCACCGCGCCGTGCGCGCCCGTGGTGACGCTGACGGCGTCGGCCTTCCACCGTGCGTGCACCCGTTTCGCCAGCTCTCCGGCGTCGGCGCGGGTCTCGGTGAGCTGCTCGGCTTCGGCGAGATTCGGGGTGGCCAGCCGGACTCCCGCGACGGGCTCGCTCCCGCGGGGATGCGGATCCCAGACGACAGGGATCGTGCCCGCCAGTTCGGCGAGCAGCGCGCGGATCTCCGGATGACCGGTCACGCCGCGGCCGTAGTCGGCGACGAGGATCGCGCCCGCCGACCGCAGCGCCGCCCGGACGCCGGAGGTGAGCGGCGAGAACTCGGCCCTGCCGTCACCGCTGTCGAGCCGGACCAGTGACTGCCCCGCGACCCGCACCCGCTTCTTCGTGACGGTGGTGCCGTGCAACGGCATCGGCACCACGCGGACTTCGTGCTCCAGCAGCCCGGTCAGGGCCCGTCCGGCCGGATCATCACCCAGCGGAGTGACCAGCACGACCTCGGAGGTGGAGCGGGCCGCGAGCAACGCGGCCAGCCCGGCGCCGCCCGGCCGCCGCCGTTCCCGGACCAGGTCGACCACCGGGACCGGCGCGTCCGGGCAGAGCCGGTCCGACGTGCCGTCGACGTCGACGTCCAGCAAGGCGTCGCCCAGGACGACCAGCGGCCTCACGTGGGCACCCCGAGCGCGTCGTCCAGCGCGGTGCACAGGGCGTGCACCAGCGCGAGGTGGACCTCCTGCACGGTCGCCATCGACGGTGCCTCCACCGGGATCGCGTCGGTGCACAGCGCGGCCAGCGGATTGGGGGAGGGGCCGGTGATCGCCCAGGTGGTGACGCCGAGTTCGTGGGCGGCCTTCGCGGCCGCGACGACGTTCGGGCTGCCGCCGCTGGTGGAAAGGCAGACGAGGATGTCGCCGGGGCGGCCGTGCGCCCGCACCTGCCGGGCGAACACGTCGTGCTCGCCGTAGTCGTTGACGATCGCCGTCACGGCCGAGGTGTCCGCGTGCAGGGCGATCGCCGAGAACGGCTGCCGATCGTTGCGGAACCTGCCGACCAGCTCACCGGTGAGATGCTGCGCTTCGGCGGCGCTCCCGCCGTTGCCGCACGCGAGCAGCCGTCCGCCGGAGGACAGCACGGCGGCCAGCTGGTCACCCCAGCCACGGATCTTCGGCGACCAGGAAGCGGACTTCCCGGCGGCCTCGCTCAAAGCCGCGAAGTGTTCTTCGATCACGACACTCCTCCAAAGGTCAGGGACGGCGGACCACGAACGGTCCGAGGGCGAGCAGGTCGATGGGGGCCGAACCGAAGCACTCCAAGGCGTCCCTGGGGGAATCGACCATCGGCCTGCCCGCGGTGTTGAGACTGGTGTTGACCACGGCGGGGACGCCGGTGCGGCGTTCGAACGCGCCGAGCATCCGGGCCACGAGCGGCTCGTCGTCCGCGTCGACCGTCTGCACCCTGGCCGTTCCGTCGACATGGGTGACGGCCGGGATCTTGTCCCTCCATTGTGGAGCGACGTCGTGCACGAAGAGCATGTAGGGACTGGGAAGCGGGCCGCGGGAGAAGATCTCGCCCGCACGGTCGGCGAGCACCATCGGGGCGACCGGACGGAACTGTTCGCGGCCCTTGACGTCGTTCAGCCGTTCCAGATTGGTCTCGTGCCCGGGATGCGCGAGCAGCGAGCGATGGCCGAGCGCGCGCGGGCCGAACTCGGACCGGCCCTGGAACCAGGCCACGATCCGGTTTTCGGCCAGCGCTTCGGCGACGGTCTCGGCGACGTCGTCCGGCCGCTCGTAGCGCACGTTCGCGGTCTTGAGCGCGTTCTCCAGCTGGTCGTCGGTCCAGCCGCGGCCGAGATCCGCGCCGGTCATCGGGCCGCCGCGATCGCCGAACTCCGCGGCGAGCTCCAAGGCCGCGCCGAGCGCGGTGCCGGCGTCACCGGCGGCGGGCTGGACCCAGATCCGGTCGAACGGTCCCTCGGCGTGGAGCCGGGTGTTGGCGACGCAGTTGAGCGCGATCCCGCCGGCCAGCGCGAGGTCGCCGTGCCCGGTGTGCTCGTGGAGCTTGGTCGTCAGGTCGAGAAGGACGTCCTCCAGGCACCGCTGCACGCTCGCGGTCAGGTCGGCGTGCACCTGCCCCGGTTCCTGGCCGGGCTCGACGGCGGGAGCGAACGACGCCCAGTCGATCTCGTCGGTGCGGAACCCCATCCCGTTGGTGTGCACGCTTTCCGCGATCCGGTCGAGGAAGCGGGGTTTGCCGTAGGAGGCGAGGGCCATCACCTTGTACTCGTCACTGGACCGGGCGAAACCGAGGTGCTCGGTCAGATCCTCGTACATCAGCCCGAGGGAATGGGGCAGCCGTTGCTCGGCGAGTTCCTCGAACTTGCCGTCGCGATACTCGCCCGCGAGATACGACGTGCTCTCGCCACGGCCGTCGGCGACCAGCACCGCGCAGTCGCCGAACGGCGCCGCGAGCGCGGCCGAAGCGGCGTGTGCGACGTGGTGCCGGACGAAGCGGACGGTCGCGGGATCCAGCCCGGGCAAGGCCGCCTTGAGGAACGCGGGAGCCCGGCGGGCGAAGTCGGTGCGGAGGCATTCGTTCTTCCCGTCGTGCCCCGCCATGCCCGGCTCCACGAGCGCCGGATCGTACGAATAGCCGACGGCGTCGAGATCCTGAGCGGAGATCCCGGCCTCGGCCAGGCACCACGCGGCGGCCTCGACGGGCTGTTCCCAAGCGGAGAACGGCACGGGTCGTTTGCCGTGTTTGCGACGGCTGAACCGTTCTTCCTCCGTCGCCGCCACGATTTCGCCATCGACGACCAGGGCGGCGGCCGGGTCGTGGAAGACGGCGTTGACACCGAGTATGCGCACCGGGCCACCTCTCCGGTCGGGGCCGCGGGCCGTGACCCGCGCTTACTCCCGTAGCGCTACCCGGTGCGTTCGGGGATAAACGATGCGGCGCAAAAGCCCAGGACGTCGCTACTGAGCGAAGCGTCTGTCGGGGGAAATGGGTGAGACGACGCGCGTGATCAGAGGGACGACACACGTGACTGGACGGACGACACACGCCTGACCCGGAACCTGCGCCGAGCCGTCCGCCTGGACACGTGTGTCGTCCGTTTGATCACGCGTGTCGGCCATCCAGTCACGCGCCGACGGTGCGTGGAAGTCCTTCCGCCAGAACGATCTCCGGCTCCCAGCCGAGTTCGCGGCGGGCGCGGGAGATGTCCGGGCACCGGCGGGCCGGATCGTCGACGGCGGCGTCGACGTATTCGATCCGGGACGCGCTGCCGGTGACGGCCAGGATCTCCTCCGCGATCCGTAGCACGGTGAGTTCGTGCGGGTTGCCGAGGTTCACCGGGCCGGGCACGTCGGAAGCGGCCAGCGCGATCAGGCCGCGGACGGTGTCGTCGACGTAGCAGAGCGACCGGGTCTGGCCGCCGGTTCCGGTCACGGTGAGCGGCGCGCCCGCGAGCGCCTGTCCGATGAACGTCGGGATCATGCGGCCGTCGTCGGGACGCATCCGAGGTCCGTACGTGTTGAAGATCCGCGCTATGCCGGTGTTCACGTCCCGCTCCCGGCGCATGGCGGAAGTGAGCGCTTCGGCGTATCGCTTGGCTTCGTCGTAGACGCTACGCGGGCCGATCGGGTTCACGTGTCCCCAGTATTCCTCGCGCTGCGGATGCTCCCGCGGATCGCCGTAGACCTCGCTCGTCGACGCGAGGACGAAGCGGGCGCCGTCGCGTTCGGCGATGTCCAGCGCCCGTTCGGTGCCGTACGAGCCCGCGCGCAGCGTCTCCAGCGGAAGACGGAGGTAGTCACGCGGCGAGGCGGCGGACGCCAGGTGGAAGACGACGTCGAACGGGCCCGGCGCGGTCATCGGCCCGGTGACGTCACGGGAGAGGAGCCGGAATCCCGGACGGTCGAGCAGATGCGCCACGTTGACCGTGGCGGCGGTCGCGAAATTGTCGGCCGCGACGACCTCCGTTCCCGCCTCCAGCAAACGTTCGCACAGATGCGAACCGACGAAACCCGCGCCCCCGGTCACCAGCGCTCTGTCCATGGCGACGGGCTACCCGGTGCGGGCCCGGAAAAAACCGTGTGAACGCGGACAAGCCGGGTAAGTCTCCGATATGCGTGCATTGGTTATCGGCTGGGCCAGCTTCCGCCACGGCGAGGCCACCGCGGGAGACGTGCTCAGCATGCGCAGGGTCGACGAGGCGTTGTCCACCATGGGGATGGAGCACGATCTGGCGTGGAGCCCGGTCTACCGGCCCGGGGACGTCAACTACGAAGAGGTGGATCCGGCCCGGTACAGCCACGTGGTCTTCGTCTGCGGGCCGGCGCACGGATGGCAGATCCGGGAGGTGCACCGGCGCTTCGCCCATTGCCACCGGATCGCGGTCGGGGTGTCGGTGATCGACCCGGAGGACGACACGGTCACGGGCTTCGACCAGGTTTTCCCTCGGGATCAGGGGAAGGTCGGCACGCCGGACCTCTCCCTCGGTGTGCCGACCGACCAGGTACTGGTGACCGGCGTGATCCTGGCACCGCCGCAACGGGAGTACGGCGAGTCCGGTCGCCACGCGGAGGTGCACGCGTCGGTGCGGGAGTGGATCGCCGGAGTGGACTGCGCCCGGGTGCCACTCGACACGCGGCTGGCGTCGTCGGATTGGGAACGCTGCGAGACACCGGATCAGTTCACCTCGATCCTGTCGCATCTGGATGTCGTGGTCACGACGCGCCTGCACGGCCTGGTGCTGAGCCTTCAGGCCGGGGTGCCGGCACTGGCCGTCGACCCGGTCGCGGGCGGCGGCAAGGTCAGCGCCCAAGCCGACGCGCTCGGCTGGCCCGCGCTCGTCCCGGCCGAAGAAGCGGGGGATCGGGACGTGCTCGACTCCTGGTGGCGTTGGTGTTCTTCGGTGCAGGGCCGGGCGGTGGCCGCGCTCCGGGCACTGCCCGCCGACAACGGGCTCATGCGGGACATGGTGAAGGCACTCAAGACCAGGCCGGTGCGATGAGCGCCGCCTCGACGACGGTGGTGATCGCCACCCGCGATCGGGCACCGGAACTGGAACGGACGTTGCGAGAGCTGACCGCGTTGCGGCCGCCTCCGCCGATCGTGGTGGTGGACAACGGTTCGTCCGACGGCACGGCGGCCAGGGCGGCGGCGTTCCCCGGGGTGCGGGTGGTCCGGTTGCCGCGCAACATCGGTGTGGCGGCCCGGAATCTGGGGGTCGCGGTGGCTCGGACGCCGTATGTCGCCTTCAGCGACGACGATTCCTGGTGGGCCGAAGGCGCGCTCGCCGAGGCGGAACGGATCCTCGACACCCACGACGATGTCGGCTTGGTGGCCGCGAAAACCCTGGTCGGCGAGGAAGAACGGGAGGATCCGGTCGTCCCGATGATGGCCGCGAGCCCGCTCGGCAGGCCCGAGGGGCTTCCCGGACCGGCCGTGCTCGGGTTCCTCGCCTGTTCCGCGATCGTCCGGCGGACCGCCTATCTGCAGGCGGCAGGCTTCCATCCGCTGCTGCATTTCGGCGCCGAGGAGCGTTTGCTGTCCTACGACCTGGCGGCGCGCGGATGGTGGCTCTGCTACGCGGAGGCGGTGCGCGCGCATCATCATCCGTCTTCGGTGCGGCCGTCGTCGTCCTGGCGGGAGCGTGCCGAACTCCGCAACCGCATGCTGATCACGGTGATGAGACGGCCCGTACGCCGATGCCTCGCCGAGGTTTTCCGCACGCTGGCCAGGGCGCCGAGGGAACCACGCGTACTCGGCGCGCTCGCCGGGGTGGTGCGGCGCCTGCCGTGGGCGCTCGCCGACAGACGACGGCTGCCCGCTTCGGTGGAACGCCGGATACGGGTACTGGAACACGCCCATGGAGGATGAAGTGAAGGACCGGATCACGGTCGTGGTGATCACGCACAACCGCCGGGCGCAGTTGCTGGAGACGCTCGCCTCGATGACCGCGCTCCCCGACGCGGCGCCGATCGTGGTGGTGGACAACGCTTCCACCGACGGCACCGCGGACGCCGTCGAAGAGCGGTTCCCCTCGATCCGGCTGATCCGCGCGCCACGGAATCTCGGCGCCGTCGCGCGCAATCTCGCCGTCCGCGAAGTGGAGACGCCGTACGTCGCCTTCTGCGACGACGACACCCGATGGCAGCCCGGATCTCTGCGCCGCGCCGCCGACCGGCTCGACGCGTTTCCCGGGCTGGGCGTGGTGACCGGCCGGTGCCTGGTGGAGCCGTCCCTGACCGAGGATCCGATCACCCCGGAACTGCGCCATTCACCGGTCCCCGGCCCGGAATGGCTGCCCGGTCCCGCTCTGCTGGGTGTCATGGCGGGGCTTTCGGCCGTCCGCGTCCGCGCGTTCCACGACGTCGGCGGATTCTCCGACCGGATGTGGCTCGGGGGAGAGGAGGAGCTGTTCGCCCTCGACCTCGCGAGCAAGGGCTGGTGGATGTGCTGGGACGAGGAGATGGTGATCCATCACGCTCCCTCGCCCGTCCGCGATCCGCGACGACGCCGGCAACTCGGCATCCGCAACACGCTGTGGACGTTGTGGCTGCGGCGACCGCTCGGCAGTGTCCTGCGCCGGATGGTCGCGGTGCTGCGTTCGGCGCCCCGCGATCGGGCGACGTTCGCGGCGGTGGCGGAAGCGGTACGGGGGATTCCGTGGGTGGTGCGGGAACGGGCGGTGGTCCCGGTGGCGGTCGAGCGGGGGCTGGTCCTGCTGGAGGAATCGCAGCGGAACTCGGTCGCGCGCCGGTACGTCGGGTGACGCTCGGCGCTTCTCGGAGGCCAGGCAGGTTGCGAAAGCCACTTTCGCAACCTTCAACGTTGCGAAAGTGGCTTTTGCAACGTCGGCGAAGACCCATGGTCGAGACATGTCGCGAAAGCCACTTTCGCGACATGTGATGTCCCGAAAGTGGCTTTCGCGAAACAGCTGTGGAACGACTGGACCTCAGGAAGGTGAAGCGGCCGCCGCCACTTCCGTCTCCCCGGCCGGAACGCGTCCGTAAGAGCGCAAGCAATCCGAAGCGACCCTGTCCCACGAGTACCGGGCCCGCACCCGATCGGCTCCGGCGAGTCCGAACGACTCGCACAACGAAGCGTCACCGAGGAGGCGCCGCAACGCCGCCGCCAGCTCCCCGGGGTTGCGCGGCGGGACCAGCATCCCGGTGACCCCGTCGACGACCGTGTCGGTCAGCCCGCCGACGGCCGTCGCCACGACCGGGACACCGCAGGCCATCGCCTCCAGCGGCACGATGCCGAACGGTTCGTACCAAGGCGTGCAGACCACCGCGTCGGCGGAACGCAGGAGCGCGGGCATCTGCTCGCGCGATACGAGCCCGGGCAGGTGTACGCGGTCGCCGACGCCGGCCCGGTCGGCGATCGCCCGCAACCGCCGGACCTCCGGCGCCTTGTCGAGCGGCCCCGCGTCCGGGCCGCCCACGATGACCAGTTCCGTGTCCGGGAGCGACGGCAGCGCGGCGATGGCGAGGTCGAACCCCTTGCGCGGGACCAGCCTGCCGACGCTGACGATCCGGCGTCGAGCCGTCCGGCCTGCCACGCCACCATCCGGGGTGAACGTGGTCAGGTCGACACCACACGGGACTACCGAAGCACGCGATCGCGGCAGCCCCATCCGCACGAGTTCGAAGACCTCGTCCGAGCAGGTCGCGATCACGCGGTCGGCCTGTTTGGCGATCATCCGCTCGAGCCGGATCCGGTCGGGCGGGCTCGTGTCGTTCTTGCCCTGATAGCGGCGTTTCACCACGCCCAGCGCGTGAAAGGTCTGTGCCACGGGGATTCCGAGGTCCTTCGCCGCGAGAATCGAAGCCAGGCCGGACATCCAGAAATGCGCGTGGACGACGTCGGGCCGGTCCTTGGCCCAGCGGGACCGCAGCACCCGGCCGAACTCGCCCATAGATGGCAGCAGCTCGTCCTTCGGCAGCTTTTTGGCCGGTCCCGCGGGAACGTGGACGACGCGGTAGCCGTCCGGGGTCTCGACGGTCGCGGCGACACGGCGGTTGTCGCGGCGCGTGTAGACGGTGACGTCGTGTCCCTGCCTGCTCAGCGCCGAGGAAAGCGCCGCGACGTGGACGTTCTGACCCCCGGCGTCGGCTCCGCCCATGGCGGCGAGCGGGCTCGCGTGCTCGGAAACCATCGCGATCCTCATCGGGCTCCTTCCCTCCGCCTGCGGCGGAATCAAGCGGTCACTTCGGCCAGCAGGGCGTCCCAGCGGCTGAGGAACGCGTCGAGCCCGTAGTGGCTCAACGCGAACTCTCGCGCGGTTTTTCCTGCCAGCACGGCGAAATCGGGTTCGTGGATGAGCTCGCGGTACGCCTTCGCCAGCGCCTTGACGTCCGTCGAGACGGCGCCGGCGTCCGGCGGGACCGCGAGTACCGCTTCGGTGGTCGCCAGTGCCACGACCGGCATGCCCAGATGCATCGCTTCGAGCAGCGAAAGGCCCAGCGACGTCCACCTCGCGGTGTGGAGGTAGACGCGGCGCCGGGCCACTTCGTCGTACAGCTCCCGGCTCCGCAGATCGCCGCCGGGACGTACCGCGGGGTGTCGTCCGTCGAGTTCTTCCGCGCCGATCCCGTACACGTCGACCGGCGCGATCTCCGCGAAGGCGGGGAGCAGATCGGTTCCGGTGATCCGTCCCCGTCGCGCGGGTTCGTTGATCAGGGCCGCGCCGTGGGGCAGTTCCCCGGTGTACCGCTCGCCGGGATCGGGGATCCCGTGCGGCACGACCACCGTGGGCGCGAGGCCGGAGTCCCACATCAGTTCGTTGAAATGGGTCACGTGGACCAGCGGGATGTCGTCGCGCTCGGCCAGCGGATGCCGCGTGGTGGCGGCGTGCTCCCGGGGCGTGTTGTGCTCGACGTAGACGGCGGGCACTTCCTTGCCGGGACGGCGGCGCAGCCACCGCGCCGACAAGTGGATCTCCTCGGCCCGCTGAAGGATCACGACATCGACGTCGAGATCCTTCAGTTCGTCGACGGGAACCTCTTGGGCGGAGGGCCAGTCACGGCCGCTGAGTCCGCGACCCCACGGTCCGCCTTCGTCGAGGAGCGGCAGGAAACAGTGGTGGCCACTTCGGACGAAGGCCTCGGTCCAGGAACCGTGCACGTGCCACAGGAGAATCCGGAGCGGGGCCGATTTCGTCATACCCGCCAAGTTGCCCGTTGTGGACGGACTAAACGTTTTCCGTTGTCTTACTTTGCTTCCGCTGGGAAACGCGAGTGGACGCGACGCCCACCACGAGCGCCACGAGGGCGGTCACCCCGTGCAGGACGTTGTCGGCCCAGTTGAGGTTGACGGCGTCACCGGCGGAATCGGTCCCCGCCGAGAGAACACCGAAAGCGGTCAAACCCGTGAACGCGACGAAGACCAGCCAGCTGTAGGCCGGGATCGCGGACGGTTTGGCCACGGCGACCAGGCCGACGACGCCGATCACGGTGCGGATGACGTCGAGCATGCCCGTCGCGCTGAAGATCCACAGCGTGTTTTCGCCGACCTCGTTCGCCTCGGGGAGGAAGAAGAAGCCGAGCACACCCAGGACGAGGTGGACCAGCGCGATGACCAGCACCACCGGTCGCAGAAGGAAGCCCGTCGTACGTAGGTTCATCGGAAAGCCTCCGTTTCGCCGCGAGCCGATCGGGTACCCCGTGGTGCGGCCGCGAAACGCGTTCGGCGGCGCGCTTCATTCACCGGACTGCGGGTCGGTGTCGTCGTGCGGGTCGCCGGACGACGTGCCCTGTTCGCCGCGGGTCTCTTCGTGGTCTTCCTGGTCCAGTTTCTCGCTGTCGGTGGAATCGCCCTTGGCGGGTCCGGTGTCCATGAGGGTCTCCTTCGTTCGGTTTCCTCGCGATTACCCGCTTTCTCGCGTTCTAGTGATGGGTGAAGGCGTGACTCGCGTGATCAGGCACGGAACTCGCGTGACTGGAGGCTCCACTCGGTGTTCCGCCGCTGATCACGTGAGTTACGGCTTGAATCACGCGAGTGCGGTCCGTGAAGGCCTCCTTGAGGGACCCAGAGTCCCTCAAGGAGGCCTTCACGGACTTGCGGGGCACCCCACTCGCCCTAGCCGTCACACCAGCTGTATGTGAAGGCCCCCTTCACTGCGTCTAGCGCAATGAAGGGGGCCTTCACGTACCTCAAGCGGGGCAAGGAACCGGAACCGATGAGCGGTCCAGTTGGTCGTGAGTGGCGTTTCGGGTTAGAACCCGAAACGCCACTCACGACCGGGCCGACCATTGTGGACGTTTCGCGCCATACGACCGGGGTAGCCGTGGGCAACTACGGCGAACCGGAGGGGACATGACCGCGATCTCCCAGGCAGCAACGATTCCACTCGCCCCGGCGCGGCCATGGCTGCTGCGGCCGCCGGGGGTCTACCGCCCGCAACACGACACGTGGTTGCTGGCGAGCGCGTTGAGCGCGTCGGGGATGCCCCGCGAAGCGAAAGTCCTCGACCTCTGCACCGGCACCGGAGCCCTCGCGCTGACGGCCGCGGCGCACGGCGCGAGATCGGTGACCGCCGTGGACATCTCCCGGCGGGCGCTGGCCGCCGTATGGGTCAACGCGCGGCTACGCGGCCTCCCGGTCCGGCCGCTTCGTGGCGGCTTGGCCGAGGCGGCGAGCGGTGGCCCGTTCGACGTCGTGCTGGCGAACCCGCCGTACGTTCCCTCGCCGGTGCCCGCCACCGGCGCCGCACGGGCGTGGGACGCGGGGCCGGACGGCCGGATCGTGCTCGACCAGGTCTGTGCCCAGGCGGCCGAATTGGTGGCGCCGGGCGGCTACCTGATGATGGTCCACTCCGCGGTCTCCGGCCCCGACACGTCATTGACGCAGTTGCGGGCGGCGGGGTTGACACCGTCGGTGGTCGCCACCCGATCGATCCCCTTCGGGCCGGTCATGCGGGCACGGGCGGCCTTCCTCGAAGCGGCGGGCCTGATCGAGGCCGAGCAGTGTCACGAGGATCTGGTGGTGATCCGTGCCGACCGGCCGTAGGACCAGGGTCCGGATCGAATCCGGCGGGCCCCTCCTGGTGGAGGGGCCGGTCGAGATCGTCACGGACGACGGCGAGACGGTGACCTCGGATCGCTTCGTGGTCGCCCTCTGCGCCTGCCGCCGCAGCAAGCGTTACCCGTTCTGCGACACGAGCCATCGCCGCCGGTCACGGCAGGGGATGCAGCGGCCTGAGGAGTGAGGTCTCCCCGGCTGACCAAGCACCGAGCAGGTGCTCGGTCAGCCGGGTTTCCAGCAGGTCGGTGGCCTGGATGCCCAGCGCGACATCCGCCGCGAGCTCGGGTTCGCGGTCGAGCAGATCGCCGACGACGTCGTGCCGCAGCACCTGTTCGTGCACCGCGTCGGCCTCGATGTGCTCGGTATAGAAGTAGCGGCATTCCGGTGCCGCGCCAAGACGTTCCAACGCCTGGTCCATACGCCGGGCGGCGGGCGCGGTGGTGATCTCGGCGGCGGCGAAATGGCCGACGAGCGCGCCACGCAGGCCCCGGTGCAGGCCGAACAGCGACATCATGTTCACCGTCGCGAGTGTGCAGGCGGGGACGTGATCGAGGTAGGCGAGGTAGCCGTCCGACAGGCCGGCGGCGGTCAGCAGATCCCCGAACAGCCGGGAATGCGCCTGATCGGCCCGCCCGCCGCCGAACTCGTCGAACTCCACGGCGACCAGCGCGGCCTTGGCCCTGCCCCGCAGGCGCGGGATCACCCACGCGTGGGGATCGGCCTCCTTCAAGTGGTAGATCGACCGCTGCGCGAAGTACTCCTCGACGTGCCACCATTCGCCCTCGTCACGCAGGAAGTGGGAAACGCCGCCGCCTTCGACGGGTTCGACGAGCAACTCGTCCAGCAGCCCGCCGACGTCGTCCCCACCGGGCACGGCGGCGCGGATGCCGTCGAGGAACACGTGCTCCAGAACGGACCGGAAGGCGAGCAGCCGCGAGTCCCACTCCCACTCCGAGTCGACGCCGTCGAAGCCCTGGTAGTGGAGTTCGTAGCAGACGTGCAGCGCCAGCTGGAGGTCTTCACCGAACGGGTCGGCGCCGGTCGCCACGTCGGGGTCGAAATCGTCTCGGCGTCCGCCCGCCAGGGTGTCCACCACGGCCGCCGAAAGCGGGCCGCGGATTTCAGGCAGCCTCGCGGCCACGTCACGGTCGATCGTCGTCATGTCGCGCGAGTACCCGATCTAGGCGTGCGGAACCGTCTCTTCGGTCAGCATCCGCAACACCGCGATCTCTCCGTCGGCGGCGGCCCGGCGCTGCCGTTCGGCGCCGGTGCCCTCCCGTTCCAGCCGGCCGAGCAGGGTGCGGACGAGGTCCGCGTCGCCCGTGTCCTCCAACGCCTGGCGGGTACGCGACAGCAGCGCGGCGACCCGGTCGCCCGCCGGGACCGGCTTTCCCGCCACCGGGTCGACGGCGGGGCCCGAAAGCCCGTGACGCGCGGCCGACCACACGGCCGCGGCGGCGATCTGCGGATCCAGTGGCACGGCCTCCACACCGTGGTCCAGGTCGGCGAGGGCGGTGCGCACCAGTGCCCGGGTCAGCAGTCCCTGCAATACGGCTTCGTCCACGGTGGACGCGGTGTCGGCGGCGCGGACCTCGACGGTCGGCCACCGCGCCGACGGCCTCGCGAGCCAGAAGGTCTGGTTCTCGTCCACCAGGACCCCGCAGTCCACCAGCTTCCCGACCTGTTCCTCGTAAGCGGCGGCGTCGACGAAGTACGGGGCGATACCCGAGCCGGGGAACCGGCTCTGCTCCACCATCCGCCAGCTCTCGTAACCGGTGTCGCGGCCGCCTTCGAAGGGCGAGTTGCCCGACAACGCCAGCAGGGTGGGCAGCCATTCACCCAGATGGTTCACCACGGCGACCGCGGTCTCCCGGTCGGGCACGCCGACGTGCACATGGCATCCGCAGGCCTCGTAGGCCTTGACCACCCCGGCGTACAGCGCGTCGACCTTGCCGAACCGGTCGACGGCGTCGTGGTCGCGGTCGGGCGAGGGACGCGGGGGAGTGCCGGCGGCGATGATGGCGCAGTCCTCGCCCGCGGCCGCCTCGGCGAGCGTGCGGCGCCCCGCGGTCAGGTGCTCGTACAACTCGTCGGCCGTGTCGCAGACGCCGGTGGCGGCCTCGATCTGGGTCGGCCGCAGTTCCCGGTGGACCGCCGCGCCGTCCGGCAGCGGACAGCAGATCCGGTGCCGTTCGAGCACCGCCTCGGCCCGGGGGCAGCTCACCCCGGTTCTGGGATCCACCAGCAGGAACTCTTCTTCGATGCCGATCCCGGTCATCACCGCTCCCGCTTCTTCGGTAGCGCGCGCACGGCCGGTCCCTGGATCACCGACCCGTCCAGCCCGAACCGCGAACCGTGGCACGGGCAGTCCCAGGTCTTCTCCGCGTTGTTGAACGCGACGAGGCAGCCGAGATGGGTGCAGTGGGCGCCGACGGCGTGCAGCTCGCCACCCGGATCGCGGTAGGCGGCGACGAGTTCGCCGCCGTCCCGGGTCACCTTCGCCTCGCCGGGCACGAGTTCGTCGAGGGAAGCGGGTTTGCGCAACGCGCTGAGATGGTCGCCCACCAGGAATTTCGCCACGGTGGCGTTGTTCTCCACGGTCGAAATCGCCGACCGGAGGTCGAAGCGGTTCGGGTCGTACAGGCCCGCCGACGGATTGTCGCGTCCGGTCAGCAGATCCGCGAGCAGCAGCCCGGCCGCGGTGCCGCCCGTCATGCCCCACTGGCCGAAGCCGGTGGCGACCCAGAGGTGACGGCTGGCCGGGTGGTAGCGCCCGACATAGGGCACGGAGTCCAAAGTGGACAGATCGTGCGCGGACCACCGGTGGGTGACCCGGTGCACGCCGGCGTGCTCGCGCGCCCACGTGGCCAGCCGTTCGTAGCGGCTCTCGACGTCGACGGAGTCACCGACCCGGTAATGCTCGCCGCCCACGACCGCGTACGGCACACCGTCGTTGAGGTAGCTCCGGACGGAGTGGTGGGTGTCGGCGTCGAGGTACATCCCCTCGGGTGGGTGATTTCCCGCGACGGGTCCGGCGACCACCAGATCGCGGACCGGATCGAGCCGGGCGAAGAACAGGCCGCGGTCGAACACGGGGTAATGGGTCGCGACCACGACCTCACCGGCGCGCACGTCACCCGAGCTCGTGCGCACTTTGGTCCCGCCGAGTTCGTCGAGACCTTCCGCGCGTACCCCTTCGACGATCGTCCCGCCCGCGCGTTCGATTTCGGCGGCCAGCGCGAGCAGCCAGCGGCGCGGATGGAAATGCGCCTGCGACGCGAACTTGACCGCGCCGAGGGCGGGCACGTCGAGGTCGACCTCGGTGACGTAGGAGGCCGGAAGACCCGCTTCGGCGGCCGCTTCCGCCTCCCGTTCGAGGCTTTCGACGGTCTCGGGCATGGTCGTGTAAACGAAGCTGTCGGAGCGGGTGAACCCGCAGTCGATGCCGAGTTCGGCCGTGGCCGCCGCGATCCAGTCGAGGGCGGCCGCTTGCGTGTACGCGTACATCGCGGCGGCTTCGGTGCCCTTGGTCTTGGCCAGCGTGGCGTACTTGAGCCCGTGCTGGGCGCTGATCTTGGCGGTGGTGTGGCCGGAGACCCCGGCGGCGACAACGGCCGGCCTCCAGCACGAGGACCGAACGCCCGGCCCTCGCCAGCCGGTACGCCGTGGTGAGCCCGGCGATGCCGCCGCCGAGGACCGCGACGTCGACCTGTGGCGGCAACGGCGTGCCGGTGCGATCGGGAGCGGGAGCCGTGTCGAGCCACAATGAACGCGTTCCGGGCAACTCCGTCATGCGGCCCGGATTCCCTCGGGGCGGAGCGGGCAAACCCTGGTTTTCCGGCCCACTCGAGCGGGTAGGCCTGGCCTATGACCACATCCTCCAGGCCCCCAGAGGAAAAGAACATCTTCGTCATCGGTCTCGACGACGCGAACGACGAGGTGCTGAGACGAATCCCCGGCGCCGACCGGTACCGCTTCCACGCGTTGCTCTCACCGGAGGAGCTGCAGCACGGCGAGATCCCGATCGTCGAGCTGGTGGAGAAGGCGGAGGCGCATTTGGACGCCTTCTCCGAGCCGATCGACGCGATCGTCAGCTATTGGGACTTCCCGTCCTCGACGATGGTGGCGATGCTGTGCGAGAAGTACGGGCTTCCGGGAGTCTCCCTCGAAGCCGTGCTGAAATGCGAGCACAAGTACTGGAGCCGCCTCGAACAGGCGAAGGTGATCGACGAGGTGCCGTCGTTCGGCATCGTCGATCTGGACGAGGACGACCCGCGACCGCCCGAGGGCGTCGACTACCCCATGTGGCTCAAACCGGTGAAGTCGTTCTCCTCGGAGCTTGCCTTCCACGTCGCCGACGACGACGAGTTCGACAAGGCGGTCGCCGAGATCCGGGCGGGTGTCGACAGGGTCGGCAAACCCTTCGAGCGCGTGCTGGCCACGGTCGACCTCCCCGAAGAGGTGGCGAACGCCGGTGGGGCCGCGTGCCTCGCCGAAGGAGAGCTCAACGGCGTGCAGGCCGCGACCGAAGGCTATGTCTACAAAGGACAGGTCACGGTCTACGGGGTGCTGGATTCGATCAACTACCCCGATTCGACGTCCTTCCTGCGGCACCAGTACCCGTCGCAGCTGCCCGTGGACGCCGTCGAGCGGATGAAGGAGATCTCCGTCCGCGTGATGGAGCAGATCGGCTTCGACAACGCGACGTTCAGTATCGAGTTCTTCTGTCATCCCGAATCCGGGCAGGCCTGCCTGCTGGAGATCAACCCGCGGCATTCGCAGTCGCACGCGGAACTGTTCGAGTACGTGGACGGGGTGGCGAACCACCAGATCATGGTCCGGCTGGGCCTGGGACAGGATCCCGGTGCGCGACGGAACCGGGGCGACTACCGGATCGCGGGCAAGTGGTACTACCGCCGTTTCCGCGACGCGCTGGTCACCCGGGTGCCCACCCGCGCCGAGATCGCCGACCTGGAGGCGGAGATCCCCGGGGTGAAGATCGAACTGGTGGCCGAGAAGGACACCAGGCTGTCCGATCTGCCCGAACAGGACAGCTACAGCTACGAACTCGCGCACATCTTCGTGGCGGCGCAGACCGAACGGGAGATGGAGAGCAAGTACCGCCGGTGCACCGAGGCGCTGCGGTTCGACTTCGAGGAGGGATAGCCCATGCGGACGGTGGCTTCGCTGCCGTACGAGATCACCGAGGAGGACCATGTCTGGATCCCGGTTTCCGACGGCGTCCGGCTGTCGGCCCGGATCTGGCGGCCGGTCGCTTCGGACGGCGAGCCGGTTCCGGCGATCCTGGAGTACATCCCTTATCGGCACCGTGATCTGACGTCGGTGCGGGATTCGGTGCACCATCCGTACCTCGCTGGGCACGGTTACGCGTGCGTCCGCGTCGACATCCGCGGTTCGGGGGAGTCGGAGGGAGTCCTCGCCGACGAGTACCTCGAACGGGAGCAACTCGACGCCGAAGACGTCCTCGAATGGATCGCCGCGCAGCCATGGTGTTCCGGCCGGACCGGCATGATGGGCATCTCCTGGGGCGGGTTCGCCGCCTTGCAGGTGGCCGCGCGCAAACCGCCGAGCCTGACCGCGATCGCGATCTCGTCGTTCACCGACGACCGGTACTCCGACGACATGCACTACATGGGCGGCTGCCTGCTCTCGGACAATGTCGCCGAAGCGTCCACGATGTTCGCCTACGCCACGTTGCCGCCCGATCCCGCGTTGGCGGGGGAGCGGTGGCGCGACCTGTGGCACGAACGCCTGGAGAACTGCGGTCTCTGGGTGGGCGAATGGCTGAGCCACCAGCGGCGCGACGAATACTGGCGGCACGCTTCGGTCTGCGAGAACTACAGCGACGTCCAGCTGCCGGTCCTCGCGTCCAGCGGCTGGGCGGACGGGTACTCGAACGCGGTCTCGCGGCTGCTGGCCAATCTCGACGTGCCGCGGCGCGGGCTGATCGGGCCGTGGTCGCACAAGTACCCGCATCTCGGACGGCCCGGCCCCGCCATCGGCTACCTGCAGGAACTGGTCCGCTGGTGGGACCACTGGCTGAAGGACGTCGAAAACGGCGTCATGGACGGGCCGATGCTGCAGACCTGGATGCAGGACAGCGTGCCGCCGTCGACCTCGTACGAAGATCGCCCCGGCCGCTGGGTCGGGGAGCCGTCCTGGCCTTCGCCGCATGTGCGTCCGTCGGAGCATCGGCTCGCGCGGCACCGGATCGCACGGCCCGGCGAGGAGGTCCCGGCGGAGGACCTGCCGGTGGAATCGCCGCTTTCGGTCGGCCAGTTCGCCGGTAAATGGGCTTCCTACAGCGCTCCGCCGGATCTGCCGTACGACCAGCGAGAAGAGGACGGCGGCTCGCTCGTCTTCGACACCGACGAGCTCGCCGAGCCGTGCGAGATCCTCGGATCGCCGGTGGTGGATCTGGAGGTCTCGGCGGACAAGCCGGTCGCGCAGGTCGCCGTCCGGCTGTCCGACGTCGCGCCGGACGGCAGGGCGACGCGAGTGACCTACGGCCTGCTGAACCTGACCCACCGGGACGGGCACGACGACCCGGAGCCGCTCGAACCGGGTACGCGATACCGCGTGCGCGTCGAGCTCAACGCCGTCGCGCAGGCTTTCCCCGCCGGGCACCGGATCCGGTTGTCGATCTCGTCGTCGTACTGGCCGCTGGCGTGGCCGCCGCCGGAACCGGCGAGGGTGACCGTCCACACCGGACAGAGCACGCTGACGCTGCCGGTGCGGCCGATGGCCGAAGCGGACGAGGTCCCGGCTCGGCCGTTCGGTGAACCCGAAGGCGCGGAACCACTGCCGGCGACCCAGGTCGAACCCGGCGAGCAGCGCTGGACCGTCTCCCGCGACCTGATCGACTACCGCTCCGCGCTCGACATCGTGAAGAACGAGGGCAAGGTCCGGTTCGAGGACATCGATCTCGACGTCACGAGAAACGTCTTCGAGCGGTACTCGTGGGTGGCCGACGACTTCTGTTCCCCGGTGGCGGAGACGGCGTGGTCGATGACGTTCGCCCGCGGGGACTGGTCCGCGAGGTCCGAGACGCGGACCCGGGTTTCGTGCACTCCCACCGAGTTCGTGATCGACGCGCAACTCGACGCCTTCGAAGGCGAGCGACGGACGTTTTCCCGCAACTGGCATCGGACGGTTCCCCGTGATCAGGTCTAAGACGAGTCTCACGGCGAAATCGCTGCTCGCCTGGCTGCGCCTCACCAAACGGAAGCGCACGTATGCCGAGCTCGACCGATTCCGCCGGAGCATCGAAAGCAGCCAGGCGAAGGGCGACCGAGGGCCGATCCGCTCGATCCGGCGCCGGTTCGCCGTCGAGCGGTCCGAAGTGGACGGACGGCCCTGCTACACGATCCGCCCGCGCCGTGGTGGGGCCGCCAAGCACGTGCTGTACTTCCACGGTGGTGCTTACGTGCACCAGATCCAGCACGACCACTGGCGGTTCTTCGGGCGGCTGATCGACCGCACCGGCTGCTCGGTCACCGTGCCGATCTACCCGCTGGCCCCGGACCATCAATGCCCGGAGACCATTGCGTTCGTCCGCCGCGCCTACGACGGGTTCGCCGCTGCTACCGAGCCGGAGGACCGGATCGTGATGGGGGATTCCGCCGGCGCGGGCATCGCGCTGGCGCTCACCAAGGCGTTGCGGGACGAAGGCAGGCCGGTACCGAAGGAGACCGTCCTGCTGTCGCCGTGGCTGGACCTGACCATGAGCCATCCGGCGCAACCCGCCCTGGACGAGCGCGACCCGTACCTCGCGCTCACCGGCCTGAAGGAGGCGGCGAGGCTCTACAGTGGACGATTGCCCCGCACCGATCCCCGCCTCAGCCCGCTATCCGGTGATCTTTCCGGGCTCGGGGCGCTGACCGTCTACATCGGAACCAAGGACGTCCTGCTCGCCGACGCCCGGCGTATTCACACGCTGTGCACCGAGCAAGGCGTGCCGCTGAGCTATCACGAGTACGAGGGCATGATCCACGCGTGGATGCTGGCCTCGATCCCGGAAGCGAAGCTGGTGCTGGAGGAGATCGCTCATCTCGTGGATCGATCGCTCGTGAAATCGGTGTAGACGCGTGACGAGTGGGTAACCGGAAGACAACGGCCGGCGTAGCGAGGTTGTACGTCCACCGGCCGTGAGGTGGACCGGCGTGGGCAGCCCCGGCGGAGCAGGGACGCCGGCGCGCCGGTCACCGTGTCCACTTCCTGGCTGGAGTGCTCGATGGAACGGTTGGAGTCACTGGGGGATCTCGCCGCGCTGGTCAGGAGGCGGGAAGGACTGTACGTGCGGTGGGCGCCGACTCCCGAGCATCGCCCCGGCACGAGCCGGGACGAACTCACCGGTGTGGAACTGCCGGGGCTTTCGGTGAACCCCCTCGATCCCGAACCCTGGTGGCGGGATCAGCCGCTCGAACTCTGGCTGGCCCGGAGGCTCTACGACTACTGCCACCTCAGCCACGAACGTCGTCGTGAGACCAAGCCGTGGGTGCTGGCGGGCCGGATCGTGGGATCGGGTCCGGACAACGAGCCGCTGCTGACCGACCCCGAACCGGTCGGCAGGATCTCCACCGCGGTGCTCGGGGAGGCCCGGGATCTGCTGCGGGACCGGGCGCGGCACGACGCGGACTGGGGTCCGTTGCGCCGCCCGCCGGAACTCGGGTGATCCGGCCCCGATCACGCGAGTTCCGCTTTCAATCACGCGAGTTCGGTCTTCGAACACGGGGAGGGGTCGACCTGACACCATGGGCACATGGATGTCGAATGGCCCGAACGGCGTGAGGATGTGCTCGCCGCGCTCAGGGTTCTCGCAGCAGAGCCTCCAGTGCTGGACGGCGCGGGCCGGGACACCCGGTGGCCGGACCTCGCCAACGCCGTCCATTGGTTGGTGGACGACACACCGTGGGACGTGGTGGATCCGGCCACGTCAATCGGGACGATCCTCCGTGACGGCCATGAAGGCGACGCGATTCGCGAGGTCGTGGCTGCGGTCGTCGCCGTGTCGGATCGCCAAGGTCCTACGAGTTCGGACGCGGCCTGGTTCGGTGACAGTGGCTGGAGCGAGGTTCGACGGCTCGCTACCCAAGCGCTCACCTGCCTGGAACCCTGAACGCCGTCAGGTTGACCGGACGGCGAGCAGGTCCACGACGTCGTCCGCCACACCACGCTTCTCGAACCGCGCCCGTTGCCGATCGGCCCCGCCGCCCTCGGCGGCCAGCCGCGCACACCCATCGCGGACGAAGTCGAGATCACCGGTTTCAGCCAACGCTCCCGACGCGAACGTGACGACGTCGTCGAGCACATCGCTCGCCGGGGCGAGATCGCCGGTCCGGAAATGCGGGCAGCGCCCGGAGAGTCCTTCCCGCGACGCCCGCCAGATCTGCGCGCGAAGAACCTCGTTGGACAGCTTCGAGGGGCGTTCCTCCGAAGCGAGGATCGTGCCGACCAGGCCGCGGATCAGCACCCCGTAGAGGACCGCGTCGCCGACGGTGGCCGCGACGTCGCCGAGCCGGAACTCCACTGTCGGCTGTTTCTCGGAAAGCCTTACGTCCCAATAGACCATCGCGCGATCGAGGATGGCGCCCGCCCGTAGCCAGGCATCGACGATGCTTTCGTAGTGGTCCAGCGAGCCGAACCGCGGCGGCGCGCCCGCCGAGGGCCAGCGGTTCCATTGCTGGTAACGCCAGCTGGCGTACCCCGTGTCGTATCCGTCGCAGATCGCGGAATTGGCGGTCACGGTCAGCAGCGCGGGCAGGAACGGCCGCACGCGGTCGATCACCCGGATCCCGGTTTCCCGGTCCGGGACGGCGATGTGCACGTGACAGCCGCAGGTGTGCGACGTCCGCGCGGTCGCCCCGAAATGTTCGGACATCCGCTCGTAACGCGGATTCGGGGTGATGGCGGGCAAAGCCGTTTCCGTGAGCGGTGCGCTGCCACTGGGCAGCAGGCGGCGGCCCCGCCGTGCGGCGGCTTCGGCCAGGTTGGTCCGCAGGATCGTCAGCTGCCGCTCGGCCTCGTCGCGGGTCGTGCAGATACCGGTGGCCGATTCGGCCTGGGAGCGGGTGAGCTCCTGCTGGAGTTCGCCCTCATCTTCGTCCGCGGCGTCCACGACGGCGTCGCCCGCCGGGGAAAGGTGACCGGTCCGGTCCACCACGAAGAACTCTTCCTCGACCCCGAAGGTGAGTACGTCGTTGTTCACAACCGCTGATACCCCCGGCCCGCTGGGCACAAACTTGTTTTCGCAGGTCGTGGACGGGGTATTTCAGGGCAATGAGTCCGAAGTCGCAGGAGCCTCCGTATCTGCTGGCCGCACAGGCCGGATCAGTCGTGCGCCACCTGCACAGCAGCCTGCGGGCGGGCGAATCCGCTTCGCCCGCGGACCTGTGCCGGACCATCGGGGCGTTGCAGCAACTCGCCGACGACCTCGTCCAGGTCCTGCCCGGTCTGCAGGGCCAGCTCGAAGAATGCCTGCTGGCAGGCCAGGTCGGCGCGGGCGACACGGCGGCCGAGGCCTGGGACAAGGTCGCCGACGTCGGTTACGCCCTCGCCCAGGCCCGCACGGGCGGCCTCCTGATGGCCGCGGAACTCCGCGTTTCGCGACGCACGCTCGGAGAACTCGCTTCTTCGTGAGACGCCGGGCTCAGCCGACCGGCTGGGCCCGGACCACCGCCACCGGGCAATGCGCGTGATGCAGCGCGTCGTCGCTGACCGAACCCAGCAGCAGACGCCGGAGATCGCCGTGATCGCTGCGGCCGAGCACCAGCAGCGCGGCCTCACTGGATTGCACGGTCAACGCCTGCGCGGCGGGCCCCACCCCGTGCACCGTCTCCACGGCGACGTCCGGATAGCGCTCCCGCCACGGCTTGAGCTGCCGCGCGACGAGTTCGTCGGCCACCTCCTGGGGAATACCGGGCGCCGGATCCAGGACCGGCCCGCCGAGCAGCGGCTCGCTCGCGGGGCCCCAGAGCGGCATCCGCGCGACATGCACCGCGTGCACGGTGAGCCCGTGCCGGGACGCGAAGTCGAAGGCGAACCCGGCCGCCTGCGAGCTCTGCTCCGAACCGTCGGTGCCGAGGATCACCGGCCCGCCGGGTGGCGGCTCGTCCCCGCGCACGACCACGACGGGACGGCCGGCGGTCTTGGTGACGCCGGATTCGGTCGAGCCGAGGACGGCCCTGGTGAACAACCCCGCGTGGGATTCGCCGAGCACGATCATCGCCGCATCGGTCTCGTCGGCGACCGAGGTCAGGACCTGCTCCGGAACGCCTCCGCGCACGACCGTGCGGACATCGAGGTCCGGGTCGGAGCGTTTCAGCGCTTCGGCCATCGAGGCGAGCTGCCGCCGGGCGGGTTCCACTTCCGCGGCCTCGTCGGCGGCTTGGGGGACCGCTTCGTTCAGCGGTGTCGCGACAGGGTCCGAGCCGGGCGGGGGAAGCCGATCGTGGGTGCAGTACGCGAGGACCACGCCGAGGCCGCGGGTCTTCGCCTCGGCGACCGCCCAGCGGACGGCGCGGCGGGCCTCGGGCGAGCCGTCGAAACCGATCACCACCGGCCCCTGGCCGGTCTGTTCAGCGGACATGGGACATCACCTCCGACGCGCTGCTGATACCCGCTTTACGGGGTCTTCAAGCGGACCGCCGGTTTCGCCGCACCGCATGTCTGGGTACTTCCACATATGACTTCCCTGTCGACGCCCCGCGCGCTTGACAAGAAGCGCGCCTTCTCAGTGTCCTCCGAACGGCGGGCGCTCGAAGAACCACGGGGACGTCTCCGCCTGCACGTGAGCAGGCCGACCAGGGGGACCACCGTCGTCAAGATGAACGGCGAGGTCGACCTCGGAACCGCTCCGCGCCTGTGGGAGATGCTCGACCAGCGACTCCACGGCAGCGGCACGACGGTGATCGTCAACCTGTCCGAGCTCGAGTTCTTCGGAGTGACGGGTATCCGGGCGCTCGAACGCGCGCAGCTGCTCGCCGACGAAACAGGGACGAATCTCTTCATCTTCGCCGGAGAGTGCCGTTCCGCCTGCCGCCTGCTCGGCCTGTGCGAGAGCGAAACCCTTCACGTGCTGTGACGTGTCACAAGGCCTTGGGCCGGGTGGCGGCGCGAGCCGCAAGGGCCGCGTTCAGCAGCGCGATATGTTCGAGCCGGGTGGGATCCAGCCCGGTGAGATCCGCGATCCGGCGCAGCCGGTAGTCGACCGTGTTGGGGTGGACGTGCAGGGCCGCGGCCGTCTGACGGCGCCCGCCCCGGTTGAGGAAGGTCTCCAGCGTCTGCAGGAGTTCCTCGTTGCCGTCCAGCGGCATCAGGCGGGTGGCCAGCCGGTCGAGTGCCGGGCCCGGACGCGAAAGCTGGTATTCGAGCAGGACGTCGTCGAGCCGGTACAGCCCGGGCGGCCGCCCGGTTCCGGTGGCGACCGCGAGCACGTCCTGCGCGAGCTTCGCCGCGGCGGGCACACCGGACGGCTCGGCCGCGGCGGTCCCGGCGATGACCTCGGCGCCCGCCGTCCTGGCGACGTCGGCGAGCACGCGTTCCAGCCGCGCCCAGTCCCGTGTGGACAGTTCGTCGGCCGCGGTTTCGTGCGGTAGCAAGGCGAGCCCGCCGTCCGGCGTGAGCGAAGTCAGGACGGTGCCCCGGATCTGGCGTTCCAGTTCGACCCGCAGCCGCCGGAGCTTCCGCCGTCCGGCGACCAGCGGGTCGACCCCGTCGACCTCCTCGTCCGGATGCGCTCCGACCGACGCCGCGAGGACGATGTAGCACGGCGGCAGCCGCAGGCCCGCCTGTCCCGCCGCGACTTCCGCGGGTTCGCCGTCGAGCAGCGCGGAGAGCACCGTGTGCCGCGCCGACCGTTCGTCGTCGAACATCGTGCGGCGTTCGTCGAGGTAGCCGGCGCCGACCGCGGGCGTGACCACCTCCAGATAACGCAGAGTCAGCGCGTTGACGGCCAGGACGTCGGCGACCTCGTCCGGCCGCGCGTCCGGCGTCAGCGACGCCCAGACCACCTGGATGCCGATGTGGTACGCGGTGAGCACGACGTCGATCGGGATGCCCTCCTCCGCGCGCCGGGCCGCCGATTCGCGGAGGAAGTCGAGCTCCCGCTGAGTCGGCGTCGCGCCGGTGCGCAGAGTGTCGATGAAGGAACGCAGGTTCTGCTCGATCACGTGGGTGATGTCGCCGCTGAGTTCCTCGGCGGGCAGCAGGCCGTACTCCGGGATCCGCAGGACGATCTCGGAGAGCACCGTCTTCGCGAGCGAAGGCAGGACTTCGGTCAGCCGTTCCGCCAGGGGACGTCCGCCGATACGGAAGCCTGGATCCTTGTCACCCGTCACAACCGCCCATCATGACAGCTGGTCAGTGCGTGAGCACGTCCCGTGCCGAATCGAGCGTCGGGTGCACGGTGAGGACCGCGTCGAGGCCGAGCAGCGACATCGGGCGAAGCAGGGCCCGCTCCTGGGTGACCAGGATGAACGGGACGCCGGCTTCTTCGGCTTTCGCGCGGGTCTGCACGAAGACGGTGAAGCCGGACGAATCACAGAAGGTGACCGCGGACAGGTCGGCGATCAGTACCGACGGCTTGAACCGGAGCTCCTCGTCCAGCGCCTTGCGCAGGTCGTCGGAGACGCCGAGATCGATTTCGCCGGATACGGTGACCACCGTGTCGGTGGCGGAGGCCGTGATCGAGATGTCGAGAGGGGACACGAATCTCCGTGTCGGACGGGGCGGATCGGAAGCGGGAGCGCGGTAGTCGGTCAAGTTGACTCCTTGCCGGTACGGGGGACCGGCTGCTGCCCATGGGCATGCCGGACCCGGAAAAGGGACCCGGCGGCTGGTGTCTGAACCGCGACAGGCCAACCGTAGCAGCCTCGCGGCCCGTTACGCCGGTTGAGCGGTCACCCCATCCGTACCCGAGCCTCGCCGACCATCACCCGATCGAGGTCAGGGTGGGTCTCGTCGGCTCGATTCCACAGTTCGGCCGCCAGTTCGGCGGAGCCTTCAGCGGCCGCGACATTGCCGAGCCCGGTGTAGGCGCGAGCGGTTTCGTACCGGCTCCCGCAGGCCTCCGCCCGGTCCGCGGCGGCACGATAGGCCGAGGCGGCCAGATCGTGGCGTTCCGCGTGGTACCAGGCCCAGCCCAGGCAATTGAGGGCCATGGCGGCGTCGAGATCCAGCCCCAGTTCGTCGAAGACGGCCAGCGTCCGGCCGGCGATCGCGGCGGCGTCTTCGGATCGCCCCAGCGCGGTCAGCACCAGCGCGATCCCGCGGTCGGTGATCGCGGCGTTGCGGCGATTGCCGTCACGGACGTAGAACGCGTGCGCCTGCCGGAGATCCCGCAAGGCGTCGTCGTGGTTGCCCCGGTAGTGCTCGGCCCAGCCGTTGTGCGCGAGGGTGGTGGTCTCGCCGTGCCCGTCACCGATGCGCCGGAACAGCGCGAGCGCTTCGCCGTAGTACGCCGAAGCCTCGTCCAGGTCGCCGCGATCGACGTGCGCGACCCCGAGGTTGGCGGTGGTGGTGGCCAGCGCCCACGTGTCCCCGAGCGCTTCGGCGGACGAGCGCGCCCACCGGTGCGTCTCCAGCCACGGGTCCCACAGTTTGGCCACGAAGAAGAAGTCGCGCAGGAAGAAGGCGAGCTGCCAGCATCGTTCGTGTTCGCCGCGTTCGCCCGCCGTCCGGCACAGGGCCACCAGGCCGGGCCATTCGGCGCGGAACCAGGACATCGCCATCTCGCTGTCGTCCAGCCTGGCCGGTTCCGGGACGCCGGGGTCGAAGACGATCTCCGGGAAGTAGCGGTGCGGGGTGATTTCCCGGTCGGCCAGCGCGGCGGTCCGCACCGCGAAATCGGTGAGCCTGCTGAAGGCCTTCATGCCGTCCTCCGCGTCGGTGAGCACGAATTCGGTGGCGAACGCGCGCAACAGGTCGTGGAATCCGTATCGGTCGGAGTCCGGTTGGGTGAGCAGATGGGCTTCGTGCAAACGGTCCAGCAGCCGATCGGCCTCCCGGAACGGAAGCGCGCTCAACGCGCTGGCGGTATGGACGTCGACGTCGGTTCCGGGGTGGACGGTGAGCAGCCCGAAAAGTCTCGCCTCGGCGGTGCTCAACTGCTGAACGGACAGCCGGAACGCGGCGGCGAGCGAACGTTCGCCGTCGTCCAGCTCGCCGAGGCGGGCCGATTCGTCCGCCAGCCGCCGGTCGAGTTCCGCGACGTCCCACGCGGCATGCGCGCGAAGCCGCGCCGCGGCGATCCGGATCGCGAGGGGGAGCCGGGCGCAGCGCCGGACCACCCGGGTGACGGCGGGTCCGGCGGGAACGCCGGTGATCGCGGTGAAGAGGGCGACCGCCGCGTCGAGCGGGAGCATGTCCAAAGAGACGTGCGTGGCGTCGTCGAGCGCGCTCAGCCTGGACCTCGATGTGATCAGCACGCGGCATTTCGGTTCGGCGGGAAGCAACGGACGCACCTGCGCCGCGCTCACCGCGTTGTCGAGTACGAGAAGCAGACTGCGGCCGCGAAGCCGCGATCGGTACAGCGCCGCGCGATCGGCGGGTTCGGCCGGGATGCCGTCCGCAGGGACACCGAGCACGCGAAGCAGCCTGTCGTGCACCGCGGCGGGTTCACCGGCTTCGTCGCGTAGGTCGACGAACAGGCAGCCGTCGGCGAATCCGGATTCCAGCCGGTGCGCGCATCGCACCGCGAGTTCCGTCTTGCCGACACCGCCCATGCCGGACACGACGCAGACACCCCCGTCGGCTTCGAGCGCCGCGCGGATCGCCCGCAGTTCGGCCGCCCGGCCGGTGAAGGACGAGGTCGCCGGTGGCAGGCCGGACGGTCTGACGTCCGGCCGCGTCCGGCGCCGCACGGGTTCGCCGGGCAGCAGCGGTTTCAACTCTCCTTCCGCGCCGAGTTCCGTTTCGCACAACTCCGCCAGTGCTGGATTCGGCGCGGAAATCCCGGTCTCGACTTTACTGAGGTAACCCTTGCTGTAGTGAGTGCGGGCGGCGAGTTCGGTGAGCGAAAGGCCCGCCGCTTTACGGCGGCGACGCAACTCCGCTCCGAACGTTGCTCTCTCGTTCATCGGCACCCATCCTCGTCGGAGGATCAGTATGGCCGTGTGGACGATGTTCCGGCAGTGGCTTCCGTCCGGCGGCCGGATCCGCGGATCCGGCCGCCGGACGCGGGTGTGTTTCATACCGTGTCCTCAGCCGAACACGATGCCGAGCAGGGCCAGGATCAGGCCGATGGCGTGGGTCTGCATGGTCAGTCCACCTCCTTTCCGTGTGTGGCGACCACGGGAGAGACCGGGTTCGCGGGCGCGGTCCCCGCCGCGCTGCCGAGCGCCACTCCGATGAGGAGCGCGACCACCCACAGCCAGAAAGCGATCCGTAAGAGCAGCGAAAGCGAGCACTTGACGGTCATTCCGACTCCTTCGGTGAGCGCATGAGGGCAGCACTCGACAACGCGGGAAAACCGCTGGTTGAGGTGTTATCGCCGCGAATTGGGGCGGCTCACCAAGAATGCGTCGCCGGTTCGGGGGCGAC
Organism: Amycolatopsis japonica; assembly: GCF_000732925.1. NCBI lineage: Bacteria > Bacillati > Actinomycetota > Actinomycetes > Pseudonocardiales > Pseudonocardiaceae > Amycolatopsis > Amycolatopsis japonica. The sequence continues at coordinate 4,998,464 of NZ_CP008953.1, read as the reverse complement.
AAGGAGTTTCCTGTTTCCCGTATGAGCGGGAAACGAAAACCCAAAATAACGATCGGCGATACACGGCCGCCACCGGCTGGACACGGGCCGCCGGGCTGGCGACTATTGACGACCGTGCTTGAACCACTAGGGGAGGACTGGTGACCGTCAGCGCTGCGGATCTGGCCGGCGAATTGAAGCTGCTGCGGAGGGGCCGGGGAATCGCGGCCCCTCAGCTGGCCGAACGGGCGGGACCCGCGTTACGCGCGGTCTGCGGCATGGCCGAAGGCGAGGGGAACGCGGCGATCCGGAAGACACTCGGTGAATGCCTGTCCGGATGGGCGCGTTCGCTGCCCGAGGACCTGTGCACCGCCGTGCTGGCCGCGCTCGGGCTGCATCCGGAGGCGGCGCACCCCTTCTACCAGGATCGGGTGCGCTGGCTGGCCAAGCATCTGCAGCGCGACGACCGGACCGCCCGCCGCCGGATCGACGACGGCATCCATCAGCTCGCCGAGGTCGCCGTCGCGTCCACAAGCGAATCCGACAAGACCGAAGCGGCTCAGCCCAGCCGAAGATGGCACACGGAGGAACTGCGCGTGGCGGTGGCGCTCGACCAGCCGGTGCCGGAGGTCCTCGAATCCCGCCGGATCGTCGCCGATGCCGACGACATCGCCGAACTGGACCTGGCCCTCACCCTGACCGACTCGGTCTACCGGGGCGAGGCCATCGGCAGTGAAGATCTCCGCGTGGACGTGTTCCACGGTGGACGGCTGACCGGACGGGTGATGGAGTCCACCGATCGCGTCGGTCTGGCGTTGCGGTTGCCCAGCCCGCTCAAGCGGCTGAGCAAACACGAGATCGCCTTGCGGTTCCGGGCGGAGTTCAGGCATCCGCATTTCGTCTGCGTCCCGCGGCATCCGGTCGATCTGTTCGATCTGCACGTCCGGTTCGCCCTGCCGATCCCGGTGGAAGTCGTCCTGCTGGAACGGGTCTTCCAGGACGACGCGAGCGACGAGGCGGCGCGCGGGTTCTCCCTGACGCCGGACGCGTCGGGCGAGGTTCATGTCCAGTTTCGGCATCTGACACCGGGTTTCGCCTACGGAGTGCGCTGGCGGCCGTCGGAGAACTGACTCGCCGTGCCCCGCAGCACCCGTTTCGCCGCGATCGCCTTCTCGGACAGTTCGGTCGCGGGGCCGAGCGTCGCGACGATGTCGTCCGCGGCGCCGTCGACCAGTTCGGTGGCCCGCCGGTACTGGTCGCGTCCGCTGAAGGCCAGCGCGAGGCCGAGGTCGAGCCGGCTTTCGAGGGTTTCCGGATGGGTCGAGCCCAGCAAGCGGATCTGTGGCTGGAGGATCTCCTCGAGAAGTTCGGCTTGGCGCCCGAAGTCGCGCGACTGTCCGTGCGCCAGGGCCATGCCGTGCCGGATCCGGTACCGCAAGCGGTTCTCGCCACCGAAGACGCGGAGCACGGTCCGCTCGGTCTCGCTCAACGCCTGCAGGGCACGCTCCGGCCGGCCCCGCAGCAGGAGCGCGCGGCCTGCCAGGGCGGCGGCGGTCAAGGCCGCCGGGCTCTCGGCGCCGTGACGCCGTCCATATCGGCTTTCGAGTTCGCGCAGGGCGGCTACGGACCGGTCCGGGTGAAGGTCTTGGAGGTCGAGGGTGACCGTCGCCTCGGCCCACAGCAATTCGGCTTCGGTGCATCGGAAATGCCGCATTCTGCCGGTGGCGTGGAACGCCGCGATCACCTCCGCCGCGGCTTCGCGTGCCCGCCGCGGCCGGTCGTCGAGCAGCAGGACGCGGGCGTATTCCAGCAGGGCCGACGGCAGGAGGTCGCCGGATGGCGAGTCGCGAAGCTCCGGCAGGACCGTGTCGAGCGAGGCGATGGCCTCCCGGGCCCGGCCTCGGAGACGCAGAGCCTGTGCGCTCGCCACGACCGCGGATAGCCGGGCTGCACCCCGCCAGGGAAGCTCGTGCCAGAAAGCCCGTTCGCCGGCGCCGTAGTCGCCCTGACAGTCGAATGCCTGCGCGGCGACCAGTTCGGCCGCGTATCGCTCCTCGTCGTCGGCCGCGGACAGCAGCGCGTGCCGGGCGTGTCGCACGGCTTCCGGATACAGCCCGCAGGCGATCTCCACCCGTGCGGCCGTCACGAAGTCCGTGCTCGTGGCGCCTTCGGTGGACAGGATCGCGGCGTGGACCTCACCGGCGGCGAAGAAATCCCGGTGCCGTTCGTGAGCGGCCGCGACCGGGCGCAGCAGCCGGATCCGGAGCGCCGCGGACGCGCGCTCGGCGAGGGCGCGGGCATGCTGCAGGAGGAAGTCCCGGTACTCGGTGCGTTCGTCGGAAAGCAGTCGTAGCAAGGACTTCGCCGCGGAAGCGGGCAGGTCGCCGGGATCGAGCCCCGCCCTGGCCACTTCGGCGACGAGGGGTTGCAGCCGCAACCCGCCGTCCACAAGCGAGGCGAGACCTTGTTCTTGCAGTTCGCCGACGGCTTCTACGGAACCGGCTCCGAGCACGTCACGGGCGATGCCGAGCGGAAAGGGGGCCGGCGCCAGCATCGCGCCGAGACGGATGATCCCGGCGGCGACCGGACCGCAACCGGCGAGCAGACCGCGGATCGCCGGCGGTGCCGTGTCCGGACGGGACGCGAGCGGTCCGTCCTGGCGTCGCACGGCCAAAGCGTTGGCGCGCAGCGTGATCGGATGCCCGCCACAGTGTTCGACGAGACGGAGCACCGCTTCTCGCTCGGTGTCGTCGGCCGGTGCGCGGTAGTCGCTGAACAGCCTGAGCCCTTCGGCAGGGGTCAACCCGGCAAGGTCCAGCGCGGCGACGTCCCACGGAGAATTCCCCACCCGGCTCACGAGCAGTGTGGACACCGTGGAGGCAGGGAGGAGCAGCCGTTCGAGGACGTCCGGAGGGAGCCCCGGCGGAACGTCGTCGATGAGGACGAGAACGCGACGCCTGTCGGCGCCGATCCGCTCGGCGACGTGGTCGCGCAGCCGGTCGAAGCCGATGCCGGACAGATCGGCGTCCAGCCGGTCACCGGCCGCGCGGGCAAGGGCGAGGTGGAACTGGGACAGGACCTCTTCCGGCGCGTGCTGCCCGAACGGGCCCAGCCGCAGGACACCGCCATCGAAGGTGTCCTGGAAGAGGCGGGCGTACTGTTCGGTCAACACGGTCTTGCCGACGCCTGGCAGGCCTCGCACCATCAGTACCGGGTGCGCGTGCAGGCCACGATGGAGTGCCAGGAGTTCGCGATACCGCCCGACCATCCGGGCCGGGCGTCCGCGGCGGGCGTCGGCCACCTTGCGCCGGACGAGCCAGACGAAGGCGGGCAGATCCCGCGGATCGACGGCCTGCTCGCCGTCCGCCCCCGGATCGACGACCAAGGCCCGGTCGGCACGGGAGCAAAGGACCAGCACGAGACGGGAGTTCGCGAGCGCGTCGGCGAACTCGTCGACGGCGGAGTCCCGGAGAACACGGAGCCCCGCGTCGCGAAGTGCCGCTTCCGGCCCGTCCACCGGGGCCGCGCCCTCCGAAGTGAAACACAACAAGACATCGAAACGATCCGTCATCCGTGCTCTCCCCGTGATCGTGGCGATTCGACAGCGCAGGGATCGATCCAGGGGCCGGTTTCGCTACCGATGATCGCGCCGTGGCGAAAGCTGTCCTTGATCTGCCCGCTTTCCGGCGAACGGCAACGGACAAAATCAGGACAACAAACTCCGGCGCGCAACGCCGTCCGCGATTTCCTCGATTATCGGGCATTCGGACCGCGAACGCCCGGGAGAGAACATGGGAATCGCCCTTGACACCACGAGCGAGGGAAACGGCACGTCCGGTGTGCTGATCCTCGTCGTGATCGCCGTCGTGTACCTGGGCTACATCGCCTTCAAGAGACACGGATTCCGGCCACGGCGCGTGGAAACCACCCTGACCGGGCAGCAGTTGCGGCAGGTCTTCAAGAAGAAGATCGCGAGGAAGGGCTGGTCCGTCGCGGACGACGGCAACCCGATGATCGCCCGGTCCGCGGAATCCGACGGAATCCGGCAAGGGATCTCGCTCAAGATCTCCGAGGCGGACGGACGCACCGTCGGGGAACTGGCCGCGATCCTCCACAAGAAGAAGGTCTTCGGCGACACGGCGAAGGCGTACAGCCTGCGGTGGCGGATGAACGCCTTCATCGCGCAGGTGCGGCGGCTCGATTCCACCGCGAAAGTGATGGGCTGAGCCGATGCCGACCATCGACACCCACCCGATCGACGGCGAAGTCCGGGGTTACCGCACCTTGGACACCCTCCCGCGCCCGTCGGGCCGGCTGACCAAAGAGATGCTCGATCCGCTCGTCATGGCGGCGAAGGCCGGTGACGAGGATGCCGTCGACAGGCTGCTCGCCGTCGTCAAGCCGATGCTGGTGCGCTATTGCCGCGCGCGGATGGGCGGGCGCGACCTCTCCTACCTGTCGGCCGACGACGTCGCGCAAGAGGTGTGTCTCGCGGTCTTCAAAATGCTGCCGGTGTACGAGGATCGCGGCGGCTCGTTCCTCTATCTCGTACGGGCGATCGCGGCCAACAAGGTCGCCGACGCCTTCCGTGCGGTGTCCCGCGACCGGTCCGATCCCGTACCCGAACTGCCGGAGGCCGGACCGGTCCGCAACGAGCCGGAAAGTTACATGCTCGACGTCGACCTCGGCGCGCGGCTGGGCAGGCTCGTCGCCCAGCTGCCGAAGCTGCAGCGGGAGGTGCTCACCTTGCGGATCGTCGTCGGGCTGAGCGCCACCGAGACCGCGGCCGCGCTCGGGCTGTCGCCGGGGAACGTCCGGGTGAAACAGCACCGGGGGCTGGTGAAGCTGCGGGAGCTGGTGCAGGAGGAGGATGCCGACTTCTCTTGAGGGGCAAGGGGGACGTGGCCCGCAAGTCCGTGAAGGCCTCCTTCCCTACTCTGAAGGTAGGGAAGGAGGCCTTCACGGACTACGCGATCGTCACCCGCGGCTCTGCAACACCACCAGCCGCAGCAGTCACAGCGGATGCGCGTGAAGGCCCCCTTCACTGCGTCTAATGCGGCGAAGGGAGCCTTCGGCCCTGGTCAAGCGCGGGTCGTGAGTGGCGTTTCGGGTTAGAACCCGAAACGCCACTCACGACCACCTGCACCGACCACGCCACAACGAGAACTGCTGTCCCTTATGGACAATTGACTCTTCGCCGGCTCCCCCTGAGCAAGTCTGACGCACTTCCTCAAGTACATGATGGCCCCCTTCCTGGCGCTAGACGCAAGGAAGGGGGCCATCATGTACTGATGCGCAACCCACTGTGGCTGGAGGTTGGGCGAACGTGGCGATCGGGAGCGACACCGGCGCTACTCCAGCACGGGATCGCCCCACGCCAGTTCCGGCAGCCACCTGCTCTCCGTCGTACCCGGACGGTGGAACTCCAGCCGGAGCCTCAGCACACCGGTGACGCCGACGTCGATCTTCGCCGGTTTTCCCAGCGCCACCTTGACCTCCGGTGACGGCCGTCCGTCGAGGAGGACGCGGAAGTGGCCGACCTGGAAGGGCTCGGCCGCGTCGTCGAGGACGCCGGCCGTCGCGGTGAACTTCCGGTAGGCCATCCCGAGGTCCACTTCGACATAAGCGAGCCGCTCGGCCGCCCGCAAGACGATGCTGTCCTTGTAGTGCACGTCGTTGATCCGCGCGCCTTCGGTGCGGATGCCGTCGCTGCACGCCCGCCATTCCAGGCCGGTCGCGACCGAGGTCTTGCCCGGGCCGGCCGCGTTCGCCGCGCCGCCACGCCACTGGCCGCGTTCGGGGCGCTGGTGCCGGGCCCTGCCGGTGATCGCGGCCAGAAGATCCTCCACACCCTCCTCGGTGAACACGTCGACCGGATATCTCGTGGTGGAGTGCGGGTTGAGGAAGTTCGGGATGTCGTCGACGGACTGCTGGGGGAACACGACCGGCAGGATCCGTTTGATCTCGCCGCCGAGATCCCTGGTCAGGCGATCGCGGATCCGCGCCGCCTCGAACTGGGAGCCGCGTCCTTCGTCGAACGCCGCGTTTCCCTCGGCACGGCGTTTGTAGTCGGGTGAGGCGATGACGACCACGAAATTCGCCGTGTCGAGGTGCTTCAACGCCCACAAAGACCAGTCGCGACGTTCGCCGTCGTCCCATTGATCAAGGTGCACTTCGAGACCGATCCGGCCGTGCAGGAAATCCGCGAAGTGGCGGACCCGTTCCTTGTGCTCCGGTGAATCATGTGCGTAAGTGACGAACACATGCGGTGGCTCGTTGTCGGCCATCGAAACTCCTGTCAGTGAAGGGTGCCCGGCGGGCCGGGTGGTCGCATTCTCGGCGATCGGACGCGCGCGGGGCACCCATTGTCTCCCGCTTGTCATCTTTCTGTCTTTCGCGGACTCGTAGGCGGCGCCGTGTCCAGTTTTTGTCGTGTTTTTGTACCTTTTTGAGAGTGTCTTCGGCCCCTACGATCGGTGCTGTCAAACGGATCCGGGTGCGAAGGGGCGATGGCGCTCGTGTACGAGTACGACGTGTTCATCAGCTATCGCCGAGGCGGAGGCGACGCCCCGGACTGGGTGCGGAATCACTTCCATCCTCGGCTGCAGAGACTTCTGGACGACAATGTCGACTATGACGTCAAGATATTTCTCGAAGACAGTGTCGCCGTCGGCGGGAACTGGCCCCGGGAAGTCCGTGAGGCGTTGCAGCGTGCCCGGATCCTGATTCCGGTCTGCTCCCCGAAGTACTTTCGCGACGAGCGGTGCCTCGCCGAATGGCACACGATGGCGAAGCGGGAGGAAATCGTCGCGCGGGACGGCGTGACGAAGGCGGGCCGGTTGATCTATCCGGTGATCTTCAGCGACTCGGATTACTACCCAGCCTGGGCGCACGAACGCCGGATGCGCAGTTTCCGGGACTGGAACAAACCGCATCCGCAGTACCAGAAGACCCCCGAGTACATCGAGTTCGAGGACGAACTGGGGCGGATGGTGAAGGAACTGGTGGAGATCATCGAGCAGGCACCGCCGTGGTCTCCGGAGTGGCCGATCGAAACACCACCGCCCGAACCGCCGCGACCGTCGAAGCTGCCGAGGTTCTGATCCATGCCAGGAACTGTGGTCACCTTCTACTCCTTCAAGGGTGGTGTCGGCCGGAGCTTCACCATGGCCAATATCGCTGTTCTCTTGGCACGTTGGGGATATCGGGTGTTGTGTTTGGACTGGGACCTCGAAGCGCCAGGCCTGGACACCTACTTCCGGCCGATGATGAGCGCGCCCCCGTCGGGCGGCGTCGTGGACCTGATCGACGACTTCCGTGAAGGCAGGCTGGCTCCGGGCGCGCATACGACCCGGCTGACCGGGAAGGTGAAACTCGACGTCATCACCGCCGGCCGCGGGGACGACGCCTACGTCCGGCGAGTGCAGGATCTCGACTGGGAAGGCTTGTACGAACAGGGTTTCGGCGACTACCTCGAACAATGCCGTGAACAGTGGACGGCCGCCTACGACTACGTCCTCATCGACAGCCGCACGGGCATCTCCGACATCGGGGGTATCTGCACCGCGCATCTTCCGGACCGGCTCGTCGTCCTCTTCACGGCGAACGTGCAGAGCATGCGGGGCGCGGTCGACATCGCCGAACGCGCCAACGCCGCGCGCGACCGCATGCCCTACGACCGGCCGCAGCTGACCGTCCTGCCGGTGCTGTCGAGGTTCGACGCCCGCGAAGAGTACGCGCGCTCGGAGGAGTGGCGGCGCATCTGTCTCGAAGAGACCAAGGACCTGTTCCGCAGCTGGCTCGACCGCGACGTCTCGCCGGACGTGATGTCGCGTCATCTGACGCTGCCGTACGTCTCCTTCTGGACCTTCGGCGAACAGCTTCCGGTGATGACGGAGATCAGCCCGACCGCCGACCAGATCAGCTTCGCGCTGGAAACGGTCGCGGCGGTCGTCGCGCACGACTTCGACCGGACGGACCTGCTCGCGGAGAACCGCGACGCCTACGTCGCCGCGGTCCGGGCGGAGAAACGCACCTTCTCCCACGACGTCCGGGTCAGCACGACCAGGCCGACGATGTACCTCGCCGAAGAACTCATGAAGTACCTGGTGGAACTCGGTGTCCGGCCGGTGCTGTCGTTGTCCGGGGAACGGTCGCTGCTCGAAAAGACCGCGGACGACGCGAAACATCTGTGCCTGATCGTCGACCGCGAGGTGAGCCGCTGGCAGTCGGCCGAGGTCGAACTGTTCCTGCACCGGACCCTCGGGCAGGACCGCCGCGTCGTCCCGGTGCTCACCAAGGGAACCGAGCCGAACAGCCTGCCGGGGTACGTCGGCAATCTGCGGCATCTCCAGTTCGGCCCGTCGCGCGGGCCGATGGAGATCGCCCAGAACCTCGTCGACCAGCTCAGAGGGACGACGGCACTCGTCGAACCGGGCGACCTCGACGTCGCCGGCGTGCTCCGGCAAACCGCGCACGCCCGGCTCCGGCCGCTCATGTGGGGCTTCGTGGACGAGATCGTCGCCGAGCTGCAGATCGCGATCGGCGCGGGGGACCGGGAACGGGTCCAGGACCTCGCCGAGGAGCTCATGTCGGCGACACGGGTCCGCGCGACCGACGCGGTACCGGGACATCGCGTGCTCGCCCCGCCGGAGACGCGGGAGGCGATCGAATGGGCCGTGCGCACCTCGGAGGCCAGGGTGACACGCCACGGATTCAGCGGATTTCTCGATCAGCGCTAATCACGTACGGAAGGATCACGGATGACGGATCGATTGGGACAGAAGCAGACCGCGGCGATGCTGGCGCTGATGGTGGTCGCCCGCGAGGTGTCGAACCCGGAGCTGCGCGAGATCGTCGGCTTCGCCCTCGACGGCAAGGAACGCCGTCAGCTCAACGGCCTCGATCTGGTCGCCAGCGAACAACGCGGCCGTCCCTTCTACCACGAGTTGACCGAGCGCGGCTGGGCTTGGTGCGAGGAGGAACTGAGCCAGGAAGAGGCGCCGCCGCCCCGGGGCAGCCTGGGCAGCGCCCTGTACGTCGTGCTCGGCGGGCTCGGCAGACACCTCCGGCGCGAGAAGCTCCGGCTCGCCGACCTCTTCATGCCCGAGGTCGACCTGACGGTGGAGGAGATCGAGTCCCGGATCCGGATCGCCTACCGCAAACTGTCCCGTTCGCCGCGCGACTGGGTCTCGTTGGTGGAGCTGCGGCCGATGCTCGGCGAAGCGTCCACTGTGGACGTCGACGCGGTCTTGAAGGAGCTCAGCCGGTCGGGACAGGCGCATCTGGTGCCGGAATCGAACCGCAAGGCGCTCACCGCCGCCGATCACGAGGCGGCGATCCGCATCGGCGGTGAGGACAACCATCTGATCTCGATCGAGGCGCCGTGATGGACGAGCTGAGCGCGCTCGCGGCCCTGCGGTTCGACTGGGCCGACACCCCCGATCACGTGTGGCGTGATTCGCCGTATCACGTCGACGGCCTGCACACCGGCGTGCTGAAGCAGGTCAGCTCGGGGATCAAGGAGGCCGTCGCCAGCGACGGCCCGAGCCCGATCGGGCTGGTCCTCCAAGGGAAGAAGGGCGTGGGCAAGACCCACCTGCTCGGCCTCGTCCGGAAACAGGCCCACGACGCCCGCGGCTACTTCTTCCTCAACGACCTCACGGCGGGCGACGCGTTCTGGGAGAACACCGCCGAGGCGATGCGCCGGGGGCTTTCGCGGCTCGACGGCTCCGGCGTCCCTCAGCTCACCAGTTTCCTCCGCCGCGTCTGTCTTCGCGCGAGCATCGACGCGAACGTCACCAAGAAGATCCTGGACGGGCGTGGCCTGTCGAGGGCCGACGTCGACACGTTCGTCGACGGTCTGCGCGGCCTCGATCGGGACGTCGCCAGAGAATGCGCCGACACGGCACGGGCGCTGGTGCTCTACGCGAGCGAAGACCCGAACAAGAACTACGTCGGGGACGACTACCTCGGCGTGTTCCCGGAGTCGAAATCCGGTGACCGTCGCAAATGGGGGATCCGGTCGGATCCGAAATCCGCGAAGACGCAGGTCAGGAACATCACGCGGCTGCTCGCGCTCACCGGGCCGATCGTGATCGCCGTCGATCAGCTCGACACCCTGGTGGCCCGGTCCGCCGTCGGCCAGCGGCAAGTGCGGGACAGCGACGAACAGGACCTGCTCGTCGCCCAGATCGCGGACGGGCTGATGGGCCTGCGGGAGGTGACCAGAAGGACCATGACGGTCCTCGCGTGCCTCCCCGGCACCTGGGAGCTGCTCAAGGAGAAGGCCACCGACACCGTCCCGGATCGCTTCCGGGAAGCCTTGATCCTCGGCCGGGTCACCGATGCCGAAGTCGGCAGGGCCTTGGTCGAGAAACGCCTCGGAGTCGCGTACGAGACGATGAAGTTCGTTCCTCCCTGTCCCACGTGGCCGGTGGCCCCGTCGGCCTTCGACGGGGAATGGGAGGAGATGTCGCCGCGAGACGTCCTGAAACGGATCGGCGCGCATATCGACGCCTGCGTCCGGGCGGGCCGGGTCATCGAGCTGACCACGTTCGACGAAGGCGGTGTGCGCTCGGCCGGACCGCCGCGTCCGGCGATGGCCGCCGATCGGTTCGCGGAACTGGACAAGCGGTTCGAGGAACTTCGCTCGGAGGCCGACCCCTCGGCCTTGCTGGATCCGAAGGCCGAGGACAAGGTGATGCCCCGGCTGCTGTCGGCCGCGATCCGGGGATGGATCACCGAGGTCGGCAACGACAACATGGAATGGGTCCATGGCGCGAAGAGCGACCGGAACGAGCTGCACGCCTGGCTCACCCGAACGGTGGACGAAGCGTCCGACCTCGAAGAGCACTGGGCGTTCCGGGCCATCGCGGCGTCGCATCACATCGCCGCGCTGCACCGGTTCCGCAAGGCGCGATCGGCGGCCGGGGTCCGGAAGGGCGCGGAGAACCGGCATCTGGTGCTGCTGCGCAACCCGGCGTGGTCGCCAGGGGTGAAGACCCAGGCGGAACTCAAGGAATTCTTCAAGCAGGGCGGTAAATCCCGGGGAATGTCCGATGCGGACATCCGCACGTTCTGGGCGCTGGACAAGATGTTCGCCGAGGGAAGCCGGGAGCTGCACGAGTGGCTCGTCGACCGGCGGCCCGCCGGCCGGTCGGAACTCCTGTCGGAGGTCCTGCCGGAACCGTTGCCCCGGGCGGTGTCCACCGAGACGCCTCCGGCGGCCGAGGGCGAGGTCACTCTCGGCACCGTGTCGGGCAGCGGGAAACCGGTCCGGATCGAACTGGCGGCCCTGCGCAAGCACGCCGCGGTGTTCGCGGGTTCGGGGTCCGGGAAAACGGTGCTGCTGCGACGGATCGTGGAGGAATGCGCGCTGCAGGGCGTTTCCGCGATCGTGCTGGATCCGAACAATGACCTCGCCCGCCTCGGCGACGCCTGGCCGGAGCCGCCCGAGGCCTGGGGGGCGGACGACGCCGGGCTCGCCGAGCGCTATCTGGCCGAGACCGACGTCGTCGTGTGGACGCCGGGGCGCGCCGGTGGCAGGCCGCTCGCGTTCCAGCCGTTGCCCGATTTCGCCGGAGTCCTCGACGACGAGGACGAGTTCAACGCGGCCGTCGAGGTCGCCGTGGCGGCACTCGCACCGCAGGTGAAACTGACCGGCAGCACGGGGAAGGCCAGCGTCGGGCTCGCGGTGCTGCGGCAGGCCGTCGTGCACCACGCCCGGACCGGATCACGGAGCCTGCCCGCGCTCATCGAGGTGCTCGAAGACCTGCCCGACGGGGTGAGCACGTTGAACGACGGGCGAAAGCTGGCGGCCGAGCTGGCCGAGCTGCTGAAGGCCTCCATGGTCAACGACCCCCTCCTGGCGGGTGGCGGCGAGCCCGTCGACCCGGCGCTCCTGCTCGCTCCCGGGGAAGGCAAGCGGGCACGGGTTTCGGTGATCAGCTTCATCGGGCTGCCTTCGGAGAAGCAGCGGCAGAACTTCGTCAATCAGCTCCAGATGGAACTTTTCGCCTGGGCCAAGCGGAATCCGGCCGGTGACCGGCCGCTCGGCGCCCTCTTCGTGATGGACGAGGCGCAGATGCTCGCCGCGTCGGGGACGCTCACGGCGAGCACCCGCAGCACCATCGTGCTCGCTTCACAAGCGCGGAAATACGGCCTGGGACTGCTGTTCGCGACACAGGCGCCGAAGGGTTTGCACAACCAGGTCGTCGGCAACGCGATGACGCAGTTCTTCGGCAGGCTCAACAGCCCGGCGCAGATCGCCGCAGCGAACGAGCTGGCCAGGGCCAAGGGCAGCCCCGTCGACGACATCTCGCGGCTGGAACGCGCCCAGTTCTACGTGTCGGGGGAGGCGTTCGGCTTCCAGCGGGTGACCACTCCGCTGTGCCTCACCCACCATCCGGCCAGCCCGCTCAGCGTCGAGGAGGTGCTGGCCCGCGCCCGCGGCGAAGCCGAGTGAAACCACAGCCCGTACGCATCGACAACTGTGCTCGCTGGAAAGGATTTCGCACCATGGCAGGAATCTTCATCACCGTCCGAGCCGGTGACGGCCAGGACCGGCTCCGCGGTCTCGACCGGAGCCTCGGTCACGTGTTCGGAAAGGACCGGATCGTCCGGTCCGGCGACGCCGCGTCCGTCCTCGTGGTGCCGATCGGCACCGAGGGGCTCGACGACGCCGTGCGGGAGGAGGTCGCCGAGGCATCGCGGCTCGGCAAGAAGATCGTCGCGGTCCTGGTGGACGACGCCGTCATGCCCGGGGAAATCACCGCCGACTCTCACCGGCGGCTCGGCGGACGTACGGCGGAGCAGGACATCGCGGGCCTGATCACCGAACTGACCCGGGTCGCCCCGGAATTGGGCATCGGGGTCGTCCCCGGCCTCGAAGACCTGGCCGAGTGGCTCGAATCCTGGCGGGACGAAACGCGTCCCGTCCTGCCCGAGAGCCTCCCGCTGCTCGGCCGCGCCCGCGAAAGGGACCGGCTGTGCGACTGGCTGGACGCCGAGCCGTCGGTCCTCCCCGTGTACGCGGGCAGCCGGACCGAGGCGGCGGCGTTCGTCGCGACCGCGTTGGCGGCCCACCGGCCGGGGCTCCGGGCGGTCCGGGTGTCGAGCCCGGAGGCTTGGCGTCAGTGCCGCGATCTGGACGGGCCGTTCGTCGCCGTGGTGGACGGCGTCGCGGTGGGGGAGGAGACGATCGGCGGCCATGTCGTCGTGGTGCGGAGCACGCCGGACCGTGCCGGTGCCGATGTCCTGGTACTGCCCCGGATCCCGCGCGACGAGGCGGCGGAGGCGTTCGCGGCGGCCGGTGTCCCGTCCGCCGACGCGACCGCCTGGGCCGACCTCGCCCGGCGGAGTGTCGGTGCCCTGCGCCGTCAACTCGCCGTCGCCGGTGACCTCCCGAGATGGGTGAACCCGCTGGAGCGCGATCTCGCCGCGCCGCTGCTGCTGATCGGCCGGTGGTCGGCCGGGTCGCGGCATGATCTGGAGGAGATCGCCGCGATCGCCGGCCGGGAGATCGACGAGCTCACGCGCTTCTTCGCCAGGGCCGAGACCGGCGACGACCCCCTGCTCGCCCGCTCGGGCGACGTCGTACGGCTGGCGGATCCGCACGACGCCTGGACGCTTCTCCACGGCAGGCTGAGCGCGCAGGATCTGCGGCGCTGGCACGAAGAAGCCGTCAAGGTGCTCACCGAGCGGGAGCCGGGCCGGAAATGGTCGGCGGAAATGCGGCAGGGGCTGGCGCGGAGCGCGGCGCTCCTGTCCGCCGAGGGGGACACGACGCTGTCCGGCGGCATCTCGGGCGCCGACCACGCCACGCGATTCGTCCGCGAAGTGCTCGGCCGGGCCAACGAAGACGGGGACGGAGTGCTCTGGCGCTCGCTCGCCGACGTGCTGCCCTTGCTCGCCGAAGCCGCTCCTCACGAGTTCCTCAGTGCCGTCGACCACGCGCTGACCAGCGACCCGTCGCCGCTGAGCGGCACCTCCGAGGGGCTGATCGCGGCGCTGGAAACGGTCGGCTGGTCCGACGACGCGTTGCCGATGGTGGTGTCCCTGCTGGCCGAGCTGACGCGGCCGGGGCGGGAGGCAGGCGACCGGCCGCTCGAATCCCTGATCACCCTCGTGCAGCCGTGGTACCCGTACCTCGACCTGCCCGGCGGGCAGCGGACGGAACTGGTCAAGGCGATCGGCCGTCGCTCGCCGGAAGCGGGCTGGCGGCTGGCTCTCGCCCTGCTGCGCGGTCCGCGCGGACATCTGCTCGCGAGCCCGAGCCGCCCGCAGGTCCGTCTCGAATGGACGGTCCCGGCGGCGCCGGTGGCCGTCGCCGACGGACCGGAATTCGAGGACGAACTGGTCGCCTCGGCGCTGTCCGCACTGGCGGAACGGCCGTATCGGTGGTGCGAATTCTTCGAGCGGCTTCCCGAGCTGAACGCGGCGCAGTGGGACCGCGTCGTGGAGGCCTTCACGCGGCTGGACACCGAACGGCTCTCGGCGGACGAACGCCTCCGCCTGTGGGGCCTGCTCACCGGGGTGACCGCCGAGCACCGGCATCACGCCGGCGCCGGCTGGACCCTGCCGGAGGAATTGCTGCAATGGCTGGAATCCTGCGCCGAGCTGATCGAGCCCGCGGTCAATCCCGGGCGGCACGGCCTGTTGTTCGGCCGGAACCCGTACCTGGACGGCGGCGAATCCCTCGAACCGGAGGCGCGTGAAGCGGAGATCGGGCGCCTTCGCCGCGACGCCGTCGGCGGTGTCCTGCGCGAACACGGCGCCGCCGGGCTGAGCGCGCTCGCCGCCGAGAGCGCCCTGCCCAGGCTGGTCGGTGTGGTCGCGGCCCACGTCGCCGCGGACGACCTCCGGGAAGACGCGCTCGCGGAACTGGGGCGCGAGGACTGGGCGGCGGGCTGGGCGGGCGAGATGGCCCGGTCCCAGGGCGGAGAATGGCGGCAGGAGGTCGCGATCCAGCTCAAGGAGCAGGACCGGCTGGTCGACTATCTCCTGGCCATCCCGGTGGACCACGCGCTGGAGCTCTTCGAGTCCGCCGACGAAGCGGTTCTCGAGGGCTACTGGACGCACGTCGGTCCGTGGCCGCTTCCCGAAGGACAGGAGTCGTTCTTCGTCACGCAGCTCGCGCGGCGCCGGCCGTGGGCCGCGGTCAAGGCGCTCGCGGCGGGGGTGCGCGACGGGGCGGCCCTGCCCGCGTCCCTGATCGAGGAAGTGCTGCTCCAGGCGTCCGCCGACGGTGTCGAGGCCCCCGACCGCAAGGCCGTCGCGAACGTCGGCCCGCTGCTGGACCAGCTGGCCGAGGCCGGCGATGCGGACGTCGCGGTCGCCCGCTTGGAGCTGCGGTTCCACGCGGCGCTCAAACACCACCGGAAACCGCGGAGCCTGCAGCGGATCCTCGCCGAGAACCCCGGCGCGTTCGTCGAGCTCTGCACCCGGATCCAGCCCGCGGACGACGGCGCCCCGAGCGTGGAACTGGTCGGCGCGTGGCTGACGATCTTCGAGACACGCACCATGCCGGGGACGACCGATTCCGGTCTCGACGGTGCCGCGCTCAAGGCCTGGGTTTCGCGTGCCCGCACGGACTTCGCCGAACGGGGACGGGCCGAGTTCGGGGACCGGGCGATCGGCACCCTGCTGGCGAGCGGTTCCCCCTTGCCCGACGACGGGTGGCCGCCGGAGCCGGTCCGGGACGTCCTCGACGTCGCCGACGGCGGGTACCTCCGGGAGGGCTTCGCCACCGGGTTGACCGTCCAGGACGGTGACGCGGGGGATCTCGCGCAGCGTCATCGTGGCTGGGCCCGGCGGATCAACGTCGGCTGGCCGCGGGTCGCCGCACTCCTGCGTGAGCACGCCGACGACCTGGCACGACGCGGATAGCGGTCTAGGCGCTCCGGGTGGCTCCTCCACCCGGAGCGCCTCGTAGGCTGGACGGGTGACCGGGACGACGACCGCCGAGGTGCTGGCCGAACTGGCCGAGCTCGAGGATCCGCGCGCACGCCAGGTGAACGAGAAGCACGGCGACGACCACGGGGTGAACCTCGGTAAGCTGCGCGCGCTCGCGAAGCGGCTGAAGACCCAGCAGGAACTCGCGCTGGAGCTCTGGGAAACGGGCGACACCGCCGCGAAACTGCTCGCACTCCTCATCTGCCGCCCGAAGGCGTTCGGACGCGACGAGCTGGACCGCATGGTGCGCGAGGCCCGCACCCCGAAGGTGCACGACTGGCTCGTGAATTACGTGGTCAAGAAGAATCAGCACGCTGAAGAGCTGCGCGTGGCGTGGTCCGCCGATCCGGACCCCGTGGTCGCGAGCGCCGGCTGGGCGCTGACCACCGAACGGGTGGCGAAGAAGCCCGAAGGCCTCGATCTCGTCGGACTGCTCGACGTCATCGAGGCGCAGATGAAGACCGCGCCGGATCGCCTGCAGTGGGCGATGAACCACTGCCTGGCGCAGATCGGCATCGAGCACGCGGCGCACCGGGCCAGGGCGATCGACATCGGGGAGCGCCTGGAAGTGCTCAAGGACTATCCGACCCCGCCGAACTGCACGTCGCCGTTCGCGCCCGTCTGGATCGCGGAGATGGTGCGGCGGCAGGACGCCGGCCCCCATTGACGTTGCCGCGCACGCGTGCCGTCCATCGAGTCACGCGTGTCGTCCGTCTGATCACACGCGCCGTCCGGCCAGTCACGCGTGCCGGCTCGCTCAGCCGAGCGCGTCCGCCTTGATGGCCTCGAACTGGGCCCCCATGCGCCCCGCGAGGGCCTCGGCCGCCCGCAACGGCCGGACCATCACCTTGAAGTCGACGATCTTGCCCTCGGCGTCGAAGGTCAGCAGGTCGCAGCCGTTGATCTGAAGCCCGTCGACGGTCGCTTCGAACTCGTACACGTGGTGCACGCCGTCCTGGATCTCGCGGACATAGCGGAAATCCTCGAACACCCGCAGGACCCCGCGCAGGATCGCCGCCGTGATCGCCTTCCCCTGGTAGGGCTTGAACGCCACCGGACTGGTGAAGACCACGTCGTCGGCGAGCAACGCCTCGATCGCGGCGGCGTCCTTCGCTTCGACTGCTTCACGGAACGTGGACATGGCGATCTCCTCATAGTCAACTTGTTGAGTAGATGTCGCCGAGCGTAGGTGATCACCGCTCCGCTGTCCATCAAAGTGTCTAATCAACTTTGCGACTACTCGCGGCGATGCTTATCATCGCGCCATGGCGCTGCGGAACGCGATCCTCGCGACGCTCCTGGACGGCGAGTCCTCGGGCTACGACCTGGCGAAGAGCTTCAACGCGTCGGTCGCCAATTTCTGGACCGCGACACCGCAGCAGCTCTACCGCGAGCTGGACAAGATGGAATCGCAGGGCCTCGTGGCGGCGCGGGTGGTCGAGCAGGAGCGGCGTCCCAACAAGCGCCTCTTCTCCTTGACCGACGCCGGCGCGGCCGAACTCGCCGGCTTCACCACGCGGGCGCCGAAGCCGACCGCGATCCGCGACGAACTGCTGGTGCAGGTCCAGGCGGCCGAGGCGGGCGACGACGAGGCGATCCGGCGCGCCGTCGCGGACCGGATGGCCGTCGCCGAGACGAAGCTCAAACGGTTCGAGCGCCTCCGGGAGCGGTTGCTCGGCGACTCCGCCGAGGCGGAGTTCCTCGCCACCGCGCCCCGCGTCGGGCCGTATCTGACGCTGGCCCGTGGGATCATGTTCGAACAGGAGAACATTCGCTGGTGTGAGCACGTTCTCGCGGTGCTCGAACAGAGGTGAACGGCTTGGTCGAGCGGAAAAAGGGTCCGAAGTTCCGTCAGGTGGTGCTGGACTGCACCGACGTCCGCGCGCTGGCGGAGTTCTACCGGCGCCTGCTGGTCTGGGACTACCGCCCTGGCGACGAAGCGCCCCCGCCCGGCGCCGAGGACAAGGACTGGCTGGTGCTGCGGAACCCGGACGGCGGGGCGCAACTCGCCTTCCAGCAGGTCGATCGGCTGGAAGAGGCGAGCTGGCCGGATTCCGAACCCGTGCCTCAGCAACTGCACCTGGACTTGACCGTGGACTCGGTCGAGGAACTCGAAGAGCAGCACGCCCGCGTCCTCGAACTCGGCGGGCGGCTCCGGTACGACCGCAGCGACGACCCGGAAGAACCGCTGCGCGTCTACGCGGATCCGGCGGGGCATCCGTTCTGCGTCTTCGTCGCCTGAACGGGCTCAGGCACGGCAGAGCACCGCGTCCGGAGTGCGATTCGAGCCGACACGGCCGGTGTACGCGACACCGGCGACGTATTCGCCCGGAGCGCATTGCCCCTTGTAGTGGCCCGAGGCGAAGTCGCCGCCGGGATTCCCGGACGGCCGGTTGTCACCGCGGTCGAACCAGACCGTCCGGCCGGTGCCGCCCAGCGGGGTGGCGGACCGGCCGCACAGGAGCGCGGAGAACGCCGCGCCGGTGACGCTGTAGCCGACGGCGGCGTGCCCTGGCGGGCATTGCACCTTGGTGTAGCCGGACGCCCAGTCGGTGTCCACATAGGACTCATCGCGGACCACGGCGTATCCCGCCGGCGCGGCGAGCGTACCGGTGCACAGGCCCCGGTTGCCGGTATGGGAAAGGCCGCTGAGCCGCTGGCCGTCGGGGCAGGCGCCCTTGCGAGCGCCCGGATTCCAGTCCGCCATGGCGCGAACCCCGCGCGAGGCCTGGAAATCGGCGTAGTCGAGGTTCAGCATCGACCAGCGCTCGGCGTCGGGGATCCGGCCGGTGCGGGACGGCGCGTCCACCAGCCGTCGCCAAGCCGGGCCACGCCAGTCCGTGCCGTCGAGCACGTCGACGCGCCTGCCGCCGGTGTCCCAGGAGAGCAACGACCAGCCGTTGCCCGTTCCGCCTTCGTGGAAACCGACCGCCGGCCAGTAGGCGAAGTCCGTGTCGGTCTCGGCGAGGTAGCCGACGAAGTTCTCGAACCAGGCACGGCTCGCGGCGTCGGTGGTGTGGCGGCCTTCGCCGAACTCGCTGATCCAGAGTGGGGCGGTGTAATGCTTGCCGGTCTCCGCAGAGACGAAGAACGCTTGCCGGTAAAGGACATCGCGTAGTTCCTGGGGTGACAGGTCACGGTAGCGCGGGTCGTGGGTCTCGCCGGTGCCGGTCGCCCCGGAATGATTCGGACCGGTGTAGCCGTAGAAATGCGCTGCGTAGACCAGTTTTCCGGAATCCACGAGCGTATGCGAGAGCGTGCGGGCCGGCTCCAGCGTCGGCCTTCCGTGGGGCAGGCCGTCGACGGGCACGCCGGTCCAGTTGATGCCTTCGACGATGAGCAGCAGATCGGGGTTGGCCTCGGTCTGGATGCGGTCGGCCACCCGCTGGCTCGCGCGTTGCCAGTCCGTGCCGTTTCCCCAGCCCCAGTTGGGATCGTCGAAGACATCGCGCCGGACCTCGTTGTACAGATCGGCACCGACGACGCGCTTGTTCGCGGCGTAGCGGCGGGCCATGAACAGCCAGTCGTCCTGCCAGCGCTGCTCGGTCTGCGCGGTGTTCCAGCGTTCGTTGCCGTCGAGACCGCAACACCAGCGGGAGGTCGTGGTGTGGTTGTTGAGGATCACCGCGAACCCGCGTGCGGTCAGCCGCGCGACGACGCGATCGTAGACCTGCAACGGGGTCAGGCCGCGCAGTTCCGGGTTCGCCGGGAGATCGGGGACGGGCTTGGTGTCGTGGATCATCGCGTTGGAGAAAGGCAGCCGGACACTGTTCAGGCCCAGTTCCGCGAGCCCGTCGATGACGGTGTCGATCGAAGCGCGGTCCAGCCCGAGCGGCGTCTGATAGGCGATCTCACCGGCGTGGTGCGAGGCCGGATCGTTCACGTCACCCGAACCGGTCCATGTCCCGCTCGCGCCGTGCCAGTTGGCGGCCTTCAGCTTGAACCGGTCGCCCGCCGCGTCGACGATGTAGCGGCCGCGCGTGCTCAACGGTGCCACCCAGCCCGACGGATCCGCCGAGGCGACGGCGGGCGGGGGAATCACGATTCCGGCGGTCACCAGGACGGCGAGCAGCACACTCTTGATCCTCACCCGCCGGAGGCTAGCCACTCGCGCGGCCGGTTGTATACGGACGATCGGGTAGCTTGCCCGCATGACCACCGCGTTGATCATCGGTGACCTGCAACGAGGCATCACGGGCACTTACCCGTTCACCGGAACAGTCCTGCCGCCGATCAAGAGTCTGCTGCCGCGGGCGCGGGCGGCCGGCGCGCTCGTCGTGTTCGTCCACTTCGCACTCCGCGGCAACGGGACCGACCTGCCCGCCGGGAACGCTTTGTTCAAGTCGTTCCACGAAGCGGGGGACACCTTCCACGAGGGCTCGGCCGGGACCGAGATCGACCTGCCGGTCGCCGACGAGGACGTGGTCGTGCTGAAACGCCGGGCCAGCGCGTTCGCCGGCACCGATCTCGACCTCGTGCTCCGGGCCCGGGGCGTCGACACCGTCGCCATCGCCGGGGTCGCGACCAGCGCGATGGTGGCCGCGACGGCCTACGACGCGGCGGATCGCGGCTATCACGTGACCGTGCTGCGCGACGGTTGCGCCGACGGGGATCGGGCGATGCACGACTTCTTCGTGGACACGGTCTTCCCGAGCCGGGGGTTCGGGGTCGTGACGTGCGCGGACTGGCCCGGCGAATAAATCGCGCGAGCGAAGCGCCCGGATGTGGCACGGTGATCGGCGAGCTGATCGAGGGGGCCGCGGATGGAGACGAAGCGACTCGGGCGCACCGACGTCGAGGTGACGAGGCTGGGCTTCGGTGGAGGACCGCTCGGGGGCTTGTTCGCGCCACTGGACGACGACACCGCGGCGGGGGCGCTGGCCGCGGCCTGGGACGGCGGGATCCGGTACTACGACACGTCTCCGCACTACGGGATCGGGCATTCCGAGCGCCGTATCGGCGAGTTCCTGTGCTCGCGGCCGCGTGACTCCTACGTCCTGTCGACGAAGGTCGGCCGCCTGCTGATTCCCCAGGATCCGGACGGGAAACCGGATCCGGCGGGCTTCCACGTCCCCGCGGCGCACCGCCGGGTCCGCGACTTCACGCGTGACGGGATCCGGCGCAGTGTCGAGGATTCGCTGGAGCGGATGGGCCTGGACCGGATCGACGTGCTGTACCTGCACGACGCCGAGGAGTACTTCGACGACGCGCTGCGCGACGGCTATCCGGCCCTCGCGGAGCTGCGGTCGGAAGGGATCGTCGGCGCGATCGGCGCCGGTATGTACGACACGGCCATGCTGACCACTTTGGTCAGGGAGACCGATGTCGACGTGGTCATGCAGTCCGGGCGTCACACGCTGCTCGACCACAGCGCGCTCGACACCTTCCTTCCGGCATGCGAGGAACGCGGTGTCTCGGTGATCGCGGCGTCGATCTTCAACTCCGGGCTGCTCGCCGTGCCGCGGCCGGTCGAGGGCGCGTACTTCGACTACGCCGCCGCCACACCGGACGTCGTGGAGCGGGCGAACCGGATCGCCGACGTGTGCGAGGCGCACGGTGTGACGCTTCCCCAGGCGGCCATGGCGTTCCCGTTGCAGCATCCGGCCGTCGCCGGTATCGCGGTCGGGATGCGGTCCGCCGAAGAGGTCCGAAGCAACTTGGAATCCTTCGAAGCGAAGGTCCCCGCACAGGTCTGGGCCGATCTGCGGGCCGCGGGCTTGATCCGTTCGACAGCGATTAGGGTGGACTGATGGTGTCGGTCAAACAGGTACAGGTCACGTTCGATTGCGCGAAACCCGAGCGCCTCGCGCGGTTCTGGTGCGAGATCCTGGGCTACGTCGTGCCCTCGCCGCCGGAGGGGTTCGACACCTGGGACGACTACAACCGCACGTTGCCGCCCGAGAAGCAGGACGCGGGCTTCGCCTGCAGTGACCCGACCGGCGTGGGCCCGCGGCTGTACTTCCAGCGCGTTCCCGAAGGCAAGGTCGTCAAGAACCGGGTGCATCTCTGCGTGCGGGCGGGCACCGGCCTGGTGGGGGAGGAGCGCCTCGCCGCGCTCCAGGCCGAATCCGACCGCCTGACGGCACTCGGGGCGGTGCAGCAGCGTGTCCTGCTCGCCGACGAGGAGAACGAGTCGTGCATCGTGATGCAGGACATCGAGGGCAACGAGTTCTGCCTGGACTGACATCAGCCGGTGGTGCGAATGCTGAACGTCGTGACGCAGAAACCGCCGTCCGCCTTGAGATCCGAGATCACGATGCCCTTCGCCGACCGTCCTTTGGCGACTCCGGCGACGTCGGCGAGGACGAACCGGGACGTCCCGTTGACAGAGGTCACCTGAACACGTGACCCCAGCGGGATCAGGGAATCGATCTTGTCGTCCATGAACCTCTTCTGCGCCTCGCAGGCCAACGCGATCGCCCCCGGCTTGTCGCTCCCGGCGATCTTGGTGAGGAAGTCCACGATCACCTGAACGCCCTGCGCCGGCGGCGTGGCCGGGTTCCTGGTGGGGGTGATCCTCGGACGGCTGACCCTCGTGCTGGTCGGGCTTTCCGTGGTGCTCGTGGGCGAGGAGGTCGTCGTCGCCGGGCTGGAGGTGGGGACGGGCAACGAGAGCCCGGGTCCCTTGCGGAGCAGGAAACCGGGAGCGGCGAAGCCGGTGATGCAGAAGGCGACCAGTGCGATCACCGCGACGAGGATCCCGACGGCCACGCCGGGCTTGACGGTCGCGGGGCGGGTGTTCTGCTGGTCGGGCAGGCCTGGGTAGGTCATCGGAGGCACCTTCCGTGCGGGATCTGGATGGGCGATCCGACGGGGTCTCTCCGATGGGGGTTCCGATCCTTTCGGGGTTCTTACGGCTTCGCGAAAGGCGTGCTGGAGTACTCCATTATGGACGGTTCGAACACGCGCGACCGCTGAAGCTCACGGTGGTCGTGAGTGGCGTTTCGGGTTAGAATCCGAAACGCCACTCACGACCCGCTGTCGCGACGGGTCAGCAGGGGTTCAACAGCCAGCAGAGCCGATAGTTCGCCTGGTAGGTGGTCGACGTACCGGGCGCGATGATGTTCTGCGTCCGCGCGCCGCCGTGCGCCCAGCCGGTGAAGGCGTACTTCAGGTTGAGCGGGGGCAGTTTCTGCGGGCTGTCCGCGCTGATCGAGTTGGTGGATCCCGCGATCACCGTCCGGGAGAACGGCGTGCGTTGCTGCGTGCCGCCGACGGTGAGTGTCGCCTGGCTGGGACTGGAGGCGAAGTTCAGCGACACCGTCTTCGGCTGGAGGTCGACGGTCTTGCTGCCGGTCCGGCCGGTCGAGTCGGTCGCGGTGAGGGTCAGCTGCAGGTACGACGGGTAGTCGTGGTCCGGCGCGACGAACGACCCGGATGCGACGCCGGGGAAGTCCTGGACGTTGTGCGTATGGCAGGTGCCGTTGGTCGCGCAGTGCCGGATCGCGAGCCGCCACGACAGCGCCGACGCCGGGAGCTGCCCGTCCTGGGCGTCGATCGCGCGGCCGGAGAAGGACACGGTCTGGCCGACCGACCAGGTCAGCGTGCCCGCCGGGCTGTCGATGACCGGCACCGGGTCGAGGCCCTCCGGGTTCCCGACGGTCACGCGCACCGTCGTGGTCGCGCTCGCGCCGTGCGAGTCCGTCACCCGGAGCCCGGCGTCGACGGCGGCTGCCGCGGTGTAGGTCCAGGTGGGGTCGGCGGCCGACGAGTCGTCGTACGCGCCGTCGGCGTCGAGGTCCCAGGCGTAGGACAGGGTGTCCCCGGCGTCCGGGTCGGTGGACGCGGTGCCGTCGAAGCGCACCGTCAGCGGCGCCGGTCCGCTCGACGGGGTCGCCGTGGCCACCGCGGTGGGCGGCCGGTTGGTCCCGCCGGGATGGCTGACGCGGCGGAGTTCGCCGCTGCCGAGCGCGACGTAGAACAGGTCGCCGCCCGGGCCGGTCAGCACCTGCACCGGGACGTTGACGCCGGTCACGAACGGCACGAGACGGCTCGCGTTCGGCTGGCCGTCGACGGTCTGCATGGCCCAGATGCAGCCACGGGAGGAATCGGCGAAGAACAACGCGCCGGAATACTCGGCGGGGTAGTTGCTGCCGGATTCGAACGCGATGCCGCTGATCGAAGAGCCGCCCGTGGGGCACGGGTCGCTCGCGACCACCTTGGCTCGGTGGTTGTAGGCGTAGTACGGGGCGGAGTGCCCGCCGGAGGAGTAGAGGGATTCGCACCGGTCGAGGTTCGCGCCGTCGTAACCGGCCTGCCTGGCGTTCCCTTCGAAACAGGGCCAGCCGAAGTTGTCCGCCACGCTGTCGCCGACGTCGGCGACGCGGTTGATTTCTTCCCAGGTGTCCCAGCCGACGTCGCCCGCCCAGAGCTCGCTGGTGCCCGGCCGGAAGCCGAAGCGGAACTGGTTCCGCGCGCCATAGGCGATCACGCGCCGCGCGTTGGCGTCGGAGCTGTTCGCGAAGGGGTTGCCGGGGACGCCTTCACCGGTGTCCGGGTCGATGCGCAGCAGCGTGCCGTTGAGCAGGACCGGTTGGCCGGCGGCGCGTCGCGGCGACTGCGAACGCAGCGCGCCGCCTTCGGCCGACGGCGGCGTCAGGTTCGTCCCGGCGGGCGAGGGCGGATCGGCACAGGGGTTCCCCACCTGGCCGTAGTCGGCGAACGTGAAGCTGGCGCCGTCGCCGCCTCCCGCGTACAGGGCGCCGTCCGGACCGAAGGCGAGTGCGCCGACCGAGTGGCTCGGGAACTGCTGGCACCAGCCTGTGACCAGTGGTTTCTCGCTCACGGCCGTGCCCGCCGAGCCCATCGTCAGCTGGGAGACGCGGCCGGTCACGACGCAACCCTTGTCGGTCGCGCCCGGCGGGGTCGGGCAGGTGTCACCCCAGCGCGGCGCGGTGCCGCCGGGCTCCGCGTCGAGGGTGTACGAGACGTAGACGTACGGCCTGGCGGGGAAAGCGGGGTCGACGGCGAGCCCGAGCAGGCCGCGGTCCCAGAAGTCCTGCGTCTGCGTGCGGAGATCGGCGAACACCGTCGCCGTCGGGTCGGCGAGCGAGTCGAAGACCTTGACCAGGCCGCTCTTCTCGGCGACGAACACCCGGCCGTCCGGCGCGAACGCGGTGGCGGTCGGCGAGCTGAGCCCGCCGATCGCCACCGTGTCGGTGAAACCGGTGGGCACCGCGGCTTCGGCCGGTGCCGCGGCGACGAGCCCGACCGCGAGCGCGCCGACGAGCGGGCCGACGACACCCACCGCCAGCGCGCGTCGCGATCTTCGGGGGAACAGGAAACGACGGGATCTCGACACGCGAATCCTCCAGCGGCGGGGACCGGACAGAACAAGACAGCTCTCCGGTATGCCGCAGGAAGGCCGAAAGTTGTTACGCCTCCGACAGGAAATGCGCACAACTCGCTAAACGGATCAGGGGGTGGCGGCGGGAAATCCGGTCAGGCGGGCGAGTGCGTCGAAACCGTCGTCGGTACCGGGCCAGTGCGCGCGGACGGCGTCGAGCCCGGCGCGGCGGACGACGCCACGCAGGACGAGGGTGACGACGATGGCGTCGTCGGCATAACCCAGAACGGGGATGAAATCGGGGACGAGGTCGATCGGCAGGGCGAGGTAGACCATCAGCAGCGCGAGCCTGATCCGGACGCCGCGGGGCAGCGTCTTGTTCGCGGCCAGACGGCGGATGAGCCGCAGCACGTCGGGCAGCAGCCGCAGCGCTTCCCGGAGCAGCCCGCCCCGCGGCCGGGCGAGCACGAGTGCCACGACGAGCGCGAGCCAGGCCAGGAGCAGCGCACCGGCGATGCCGAGCAGCAGATCCCACCAGAACGAGCCGGTCATCGCTGCTTCCCCGCCCGGATCTCGGGCGCTTCGGCGCGTAGGGCGGCTTCCTCGAAGGCGGCGAGTTCGGCTGCGGCCAGCTCGACGGCGTCACGGGCTTCCTGGCCGCGTGGGGCGCCGAAGTAGTCGCGGGCGGCGATCTTGGCGAGCCAGCTGCGGAACCGGTCCAAATCGGCTTCGGATTCCTCGACTTCCGCGTAGGTGGCGTTGCCGCGAGCCTGCTCGTCCGCCAGTTCCCGGCGAAGCTCGGGCAGCCGCTCGAGGACCTCGGCGTACTCGGCGTCGCGGGCCTCGTTCAGTTCGGCGATCACCGCACGCTCCTCGGCCGGGTCGGTGAACGCCATCGGCAGCGCGCGGGCCGTCCCGCCCTGATGGCGGACCCGGTCGAGCAGGCGGCGGATCTCCCGCACCACCTCCGCCCGCGCGGGCAGCAGGCATACCGATTGCTGCAGGTAGAGCGCGCCAAGGGAGCGGAGTTTGCGCCAGACCTGAACCCGCAGCGAGTCC
Organism: Amycolatopsis japonica; assembly: GCF_000732925.1. NCBI lineage: Bacteria > Bacillati > Actinomycetota > Actinomycetes > Pseudonocardiales > Pseudonocardiaceae > Amycolatopsis > Amycolatopsis japonica. Next base: position 4,972,186 of record NZ_CP008953.1, on the reverse strand, counting down.
GGTCCGCCGGCGGTGGACACGCTGATCACCAGCCAGTTCCGGCCGTCGGATTCGCCAGTCACAGGTCCATGTTACGCCCGTAACATCGCCGATCGGCATACGGGCGATTCACCCGTTCGGAATAAGATCCGCTGCGTGGTCAACCTTCGGTGGGTCTCGAGGCAGTGGCGGTGTGGCCCGGTCTGGTACCTCCCAATCGCTTTGACCCTCTTCGTGGGATCTCTGGTCCCGGCGTTGCAGAGCCACGGAACGCAGTTCGGCGGCCTGCCGAACCGCCCGTACGACGCACTGGCCGTCGTGGGGATCGCCCTGCAATGCGTCCCGCTCGTCGTATGCCACCGGTGGCCCGTCGCCGGTTTCGCGCTGGTGTCGCTCGGGTTCGCCGTCGACCAGTTCGGCGGTTATCACTCGTTCGCCGGCACGGCACTGCCGATCGCCCTGCTGACGGTGGGACTCCGGCTGGAGCGGCACCGCCGCGTGGTGGCGATCGCGTCCACCGCGGCGTTCCTCGCGTCGGCGATCGCGTTCACTTCGCTCGGCGGGACGGAACCCCTCACCGGCTACGTGACCTTCTATCTCGCGCTGGTGCTGGCCTGGGGGATCGGGACGGCGTTGCGGTCCAACCGGGTCGCGGAAGCGGAACGTCGCCGCCGGGTCGCCGAGGAGACGCGGGCGGCCGAGCGCGCCCGCATCGCCGCCGAACTCCACGACGTCGTGACCCACCACGTCACGGCGATGGTCGTGCAGGCCGAGGCCGCCCGGTATCTCACCGACGAGCGGCTCGACCAGAGCCTGACCGCCGTGGCCGACACCGGACGGCTGGCCATCACCGATCTGCGTCATCTGCTCGACGTCATCGATCCCGGCCGCGGCGCCGAAGCGATCCCGACCCTCGTGGAGCGCACACGCCGCGCGGGACAGCCGGTGGAGTTCTCCGAGCAGGGCGAACCCACCGCAGGGGACGCCGGGCCGATGGCGTACCGCGTCGTTCAGGAGGCGTTGACCAACGCGCTGAAACACGCGCGCGGCAGCCGCACCTCGGTGCTGGTGCGTCACGGAGCCGGGGAGATCACCGTGGCGGTGGACACGGAGGAAGCAATGTCCACAGTGGACTCCCCGGGCGGTGGACGGGGCCTCGCCGGGCTGCGCGAACGGATCGACGTCCTGGACGGCGAATTCAGCGCAGGCCGCCGAGGGGACGGCGGGTTTTCCGTCCGTGCCCGCATTCCCGCGGGAAACCCGTCGTGACCGCGCCGACGCGGGTGCTGGTCTGCGACGACCAGATGCTGGTGCGCACCGGCCTGGTGACGATCATCGACGCCCAGCCCGACCTCGACGTGGCGGGCGAATGCGGTGACGGCCGGACCGCGGTCGACCTCGCCGCCCGGCTACGCCCGGACGTCGTGGTGATGGACGTGCGCATGCCGGTGCTCGACGGCATCGAAGCCACCCGACTGCTGGCGGGCGCCGGTGTTGCCGAACCCGGCAAGGTCCTGGTGGTCACCACGTTCAACCTCGACGAGTACGTCTACCGGGCGCTGCGCGCCGGTGCGAGCGGGTTCCTGCTCAAGGACAGCCCGCCCGACCGGCTGCTGCACGGGATCCGCACCGTGGCCGCCGGCGCCGCCCTGCTGGATCCCGAGGTGACGCGGCAGCTGGTGGGCCGCTACGCCTCCCGGATCCGGCCCGCCGAGGACGAAGGCCCGGCCGATAACCCTCTGACTCCACGGGAACTGGAAGTCCTCCGGCTCATCGCGGACGGCCATTCCAACAGCGAGATCGCCGCGACGCTCATGATCAGCCAGGAGACCGTCAAGACGTTCGTTTCGCGCATGCTCGCGAAACTCGGGCTCCGCGACCGGGTGCAGGCGGTCATCTACGCCTTCCGTCACGGCCTCGTCACCTGAACCGGGCCGCGATGCCGCGCCCAATGTGGCATTGGGGACACTGAGCGTCTCCTATGCCACATTGGGCGCGTGGCCTTGCTCTTCACGAGAGGGCGACTCGCACTGGACCTGGGCTGAAGGCTCCCTTCACCGCATCAGACGCGGTGAAGGGAGCCTTCAGCCCGTCAGTGAACACGGCACGCGAACACGCCACATTTTGCGACCCCTTGACCAGCCGTGCGGTGACGAGGCGTCCCCAATGTCGCATCTGTGACGCTCAGCGTCACAGATGCGACATTGGGGACATCGCGATCGGGTCCTTCGCCGCCGAAACGCCACCGCGCGACCCCGCATCCGGCTTGTGTCGAAGGCGTCCTTCGTCGCATCAGGCGCGGTGAAGGGAGCCTTCAGCCCGCCAGCGAACACGGCACGCCGGTCCTATTCGGACTTGGCCTCGTCCGCGACGCGCTGGATCGCCCGGACGGCGAGGTCCGGCTGGTCGACATAGATGTAGTGCTCGCTGTTCGCCGCGACGCTCAAATTGCTGCGGCCGGACAGTGCGAGCCACTTCCGCTGCCCCTCCGACCACGCCTGCTCCAGGCCCGCGCCGTACTCGGGGACGGCCGCGAGGTACTGCTTGCCGTGCTGGATCACCTCGACCGGGATGTCCCCGGCGGGGCGGACTTCGGCGTCGGTGACCACCAGCTTTTCGGGGCCCTGTCCCGCGAACACCGCCAAGGTCTGCGCCCGCAGTTCGGCCGCCATCCCGGTGGCCGAATCCGGGATCCGTTGCCGCAGATCGGCTTCCTGGGTCGGCGAGGTGGCGTCCATCAGCACCAGCCCCTTGACCCGGTCCTGGTGGTCGGGGGAGTACCTGGCGGCGATCAGCCCGCCGAGCGAATGCCCGGCCAGGACGACCGGCTCGCCGCCGGCGACCTGGTCGAGTACGCCGGTGAGGATCTTCCCGGTGCTCTCGAAACTCTGCGGCCCGTCGGGCTGGTCGCTGGCGCCCGCGCCGAGCCGGTCGTAGGAACAGACCCGGCCTTGCGCGGCAAGAGTGTTCTGGAGCCCGCTCAGTTTCCCGAGATCGTCGCCCCCGCCGTGCAGCAGGACGACGACCGGCCGCCCTTCGGCCGCGTTCCCCGCGCACGACACGTTCACCGAACGCTCGCCGACCTTGATCTTCTGTGTTCCGGTGAACGCGGATTCCGCTTCCGTGGCTTCGTCGCAAGCCGACAGCGCGACGCCTGCCAGTGCGCAGCACAGCGCGAGCAGAGCGGATGCCTTACGGGACATGGTGAACTCCTGGTACAGGGGAACGATTCACCTGGCACGCTACGGATCCGGCGGCCGGGAATCGTCACCATGCGGAGGACACCCGCGGGTAGCTCTCAAGGGTGACAAGGCGCGTCAGCGGTAGGCGCGCAGGAACACGTCCACCCCGTCGGTGAGGATTCCGAGGATCTCCGCCTTGCCCACCGTCTGGTCCTCGTCCGTCACGTCGAGGACGAGGCGCATGGTCAGGGCGACGAAATGCTGCATGGCACGTCGCGGGTCACTCACCCGAAGCTTGCCGTCCGCCGCGAACTTCGCGAACCGTTCCTCCATCATCCGTTCCGGTTGGTCACGTGCCGCTTCCGGCAACCGCGGCGCCACCGGTGCCTGGGAACCCAGCCGCCGGAACGTCGCGTAGTCCGAAGTCGGGAACATCCCGGTCGTCACCCGCCGCGCGAAGCCGAGCAACGCGTCGCGGATGTCGCGGTCTTCGGTGAGCTCCTCGTCGATCGCCTTGCGCACGGTCGCGACCACGGCGTCGTTGGCACGGCCGAGGACAGCGCGGAAGAGGGTCTGCTTGTCGCCGAAGTGGTCGTAGACGGTGCGTTTGGACACCCCGGCCCGTGCGGAGATCGCGTCGACGCTGGTGAGTTCGTAGCCGTCCGACACGAACAACGCCTCGGCGGCGTCAAGGATCGCCGCCTGCTTGGCCTCGGCCTGCAGACGCCTGCCCGGGGTTCGCGCGGTCGCTCGCGGGGTCGCCATGTTCTCATCGTATTCTCAGCTCAAGAAAACTGCACCGTGTAGTGTAGTTTTTGAGGCGGGGGTCCCGCCTTTCCCTGAATCCCGCACAAGGAGTCTTCATGCAGGACAGCAGGATCGGCGCAGGACCACACACCAGATGGAGCGGGCGGCTCGTCGGCCTCGTCGCGGTCCTGGTGCTCGTCAACTTCATGGTCGACACGGCGATCACCGCGCCGCTGCTCGTCCTCCCGGAAATGCTCGACCATTTCGGCACCGATCAGACGGCGTGGCTCAACGCCGGCGCGATGCTGGCGGGGGTGATGTGGGCGCCGCTGCTCGGCAAGAGCGCGGACGTGCACGGCAAACGCAAAGTGCTCGTACTGACCTTGCTGCTCAGCTGCGCGGGCGCGCTCGTCTGCGCAGTGGCACCGAATCTGTGGGTCTTCGTACCCGGACGTCTGCTGCAGGGCGCGGCCGTGGCCGCGTTGTTCCTTTCCGTCGCGATCGTCCGCGAGCTCTGCGCGCCCCGGATCGCGATGGTCGTCGTCGGCATCGTGACCTCGGGGTCCGCGGTGCTCAACATCGGTTCCCGGTTCCTCACCGAGAAACTGGCCGCCGAGTTCGGCTTCCAGATCTTGTTCGTCGTCTCGGCCGTCGTCGCGATCGCGATGGCGATCTGCGTGCGCGGCGTCATTCCCGAATCCGTGGTCAGGACACCGGGCCGGATCGACGTCGGAGGCGCGCTGCTCCTCGGTGGTGGCCTGGCCGGAGTGCTCGCCTACGTCAGCCTCGGCTCGGAATTCGGCTGGTTCGCCTTCGCTCCGCTGGTTCTGCTCGCCGGTGGCGGCGCCGCGTTGGCGCGGTGGCTCCTGGTTGCGAGCCGCAGGCCCGATTCGCTGATCGACATCCGGAACATCGGGGCGCCCTTGGCGCTCACGTTGCTCGTGCTCGTACTGAGCACCGGCTCCTGCCAGAGCATGCTCCAGCTCATTCCCCTGGTCAGCGACGTTTCGGCGGACCAGGGCCTCGGGTACGGACTGGCCGGCCAGGGAGCGCTGGCACTGCTGCTCGCGGCGCCCGGCGTGGGCGTCATGATCGGCGGCCCGGTCGCCGGAGTGCTCGCCACCAGGGTCGGGCCGGCGATGACCTTGGCGGGCGGAATCGCGCTCGGAACCGTGGGGACCGTCGGGATGTTCGCCGGTGTCTCGCAGTTCCCCGTCGCCGTGTTCTTCGCCTTCCTGCTGGGTTTCACGGTCGGCGTGCTCGGGACCTCCGGCTTCAACCTGGCGGGCAGCCTCGCGCCCGCCGAACGGCAGGGCATCGTCTCCAGCCTGGTGATGGTCGTGGTCGCGATCGGTTCGGTGGTCCTGGATTTCGTGGGCGCCGCGGTGCTCAAGTCGACCGCCGTATCCGTCGGCGGCGAAACGGTGAACTCGGGAACGGGTGTCTTCAGCTACATCACGATCGCTTCCGTCGCCTTCGCGATGGCCGCGGTCCTCGTCGTCTTGCTGGTGCGAAAGTCGCGTTCCGGCAAGGAAACACAAGCACTGGCGTCTCTCTGAGAGAAATGAGGAAATCCATGAAGGGCACGGTTCTGGTCTCCGGCGCGAGCATCGCCGGTCCCGCGGTCGCGTTCTGGTTGCGACGGCACGGATTCTCCGTGACGGTGGTGGAAAAGGCAGGCGGGGTGCGCGGCGGCGGCTATCCGATCGACGTCCGCGGCACGGCGTTGGAAGTGGCCAGCCGGATGGGAATCCTGCCGCTGCTTCGGGAAGCGCATATCGAGACGCGTTCCCTGACCTTCGTCGACGGCGAGGGCGGCGAGGTCACTTCGCTGAATCCGCAGACGGTGACCGGCGGGGTCGACGGACACGACGTCGAGGTGCGACGGGGCGATCTGGCGGAAATCCTGTACGGAGTCACGCGCGATGACGTGGAGTACGTCTTCGACGATTCGATCGCAACGCTCACCGAGCACGAACACGGCGTCGAAGTCACGTTCCGCGGCGGAACGCGGCGCGAATTCGACCTGGTGGTGGGTGCCGACGGCCTGCACTCGCGCACCAGGGAGCTCGTTTTCGGCCCGGAGCACCGATTCCACCGTTATCTGGGATATTGCTTCGCCGGATTCACCATGCCCAACGAATTCGGCCTCTCACGGGAGGGCGTGATCTGGAACGCGCCCGGCCGAGGGGCGGCGCTCTACGCGGTCAAGGGAAGCGACAAGGTGCACGGATTCCTGGTCGCCGCCCGCCCCGAACCGCCGTACGAGGTACTCCGCGATGCCGGCGCGCAACGTGACCTGATCGCCGCGACCTTCGACGGCGACGGCTGGGAGATCCCGGCCATGATCGGCGCCCTGCGCGACGCGGACGACCTGTTCTTCGACACCGTTAGCCAGATCCACCTGCCGCGCTGGTCCCAAGGCCGGGTCGGCTTGGTCGGCGACGCCGCCTACGCGCCGTCGTTCCTGACCGGACAGGGCACCAGCCTCGCGCTCGTCGGGGCGTACATGCTCGCCAGGTCACTGGCCACCACCGGCGCTTTCGATGCCTACGAACGGGAGACGCGGGAGTTCGTCGAACTGAACCAAGCGCAGGTCGGCGTGGGCGACGCGGCGCTCTTCCCGGTCACCGCCGAAGCCCTGGCGCGGCGAGACAACCGGCTTCGGGGCCTGACCGCGTTGGCGCCGGATACGGGGCGTCCGGCGCACACTGCTCTGGTGCTGCCTGATCCTGTCGCGTAGCCGCGGGGTCAGCGCGGCAGCAACGTCGGTGCCGCCGGGATCGAGTCGCGGTCCACGGAAAAGACGGTGAGGAAGTAGTTCGCGGTAGCGCAATTGACGTTCTCCCCGCCGGTGAGTTCCGCCCTCAGCGTGTCGCGCTCGATGGTCATTTCGGCGCCGTCCTCGGCGCAACCGGGCATGACGAAGGCGAAGGCGCGCCGATCGGACGGCGGTGCGAACGACAAGGCGGCACGGACTTCGTCCGGTTTCGCGACCTTGGCGCCTTCCAGGATGCGCTGGAACTCCTGCCCCTCGGCCGTCCCCAGTTCCGCGGACTTCAACCCCGCCGGCCGAGGGGCCGAGCCGAGTTCCACGAAGGCCTCCAGCTTCACCTGACTTGCGCCGGGCCCGGTGCCGACGCCGCATCCCGCCAGGACCAGGAGGAGGCACGCTGCGATCCATCTCATGTGCCGAGGACGTAATGGGCGGGTCATTCGGTTGCATCACCGTCGCATGCGTCCACAAAGGACTCGCCTCAGCCGAGACGTCCCCGTCGGAAAGGCTCGACCCCGACGACATGGCGGACGCGGGTCGGCTCGACGAGAACCTTCACCCGCCGTTCGCCGGGAATTCGCCATTCGAACCGGTCGGTGCCGACGTATTTCTTCGCCAGCCGGTCCATGCAGCGATCCGCCTCGTCGCCTTCGACGAACTCGACGGCCCGGCCGTGGATCACCACCCGGTCGTAGGGATCGACCGTGTCCAGGCACGACAACGAGACGCGAGGATCGCGGCGCAGGTTCTCCTCCTTCACCCTGCCGATGGCGGTGTTGAACACGATGAAGCCGCCTTCGACGTCGATCCACATGGGGGAGACCTGAGGCGAACCGTCCTGGTTCACCGTGGCCAGATGCCAGAAGTTCGGTGCCACGACCCAGTCGCGGATCTGCTCGTTCAACTCGGCCACACGGCCCTCCGGTGAGTCACGATCAGAACGTCGATTGTCGCGTGGCCGGCGGCGGATGTCACCAGCCGAAAGTGGGTGTTGACAGACATGACAGTATTTTTCCAACTAGCTGACTAGTGCGTTGCCAGGGTCGTGGTCGAGCGGACGACGATCCGGGCAGGCGCCTCTGGGGAGAGGAACTGTGCATGCAGCCGACCCGCCGTATCTCCTTCGTTCTCGCGCTCGGCGCCGCGGCGGGGCTCGCGTTCGTGCCACCGTCTCTCGCGGGGCCGGTGTCCGGTGACGACTACTACCAGGACGCGCTGGGCAAGACCGGCCCGGAACTCAAGGCCGCGTTGCACAAGATCATCAGCACCAACACCAAACTGACCTACGACCAGGTGTGGGACGGGATCAGGGCCACCGACGAGGATCCGGCCAACAAGGCGAACGTCGTCCTGCTCTACAGCGGCCGCTCGCAGGCGAAGACCGCCAACGGCGGGGGAGTCGACGACTGGAACCGGGAACACGTCTGGGCCAAGTCGCACGGCGACTTCGGCACGGCCGTCGGGCCGGGGACCGACCTGCATCACCTGCGCGCGGAGGACGCGTCGGTCAACAGCACCCGCGGGAACAAGGACTTCGACGCCGGAGGCTCTCCGGTCGAGGAGGCGCCCGGCAGCCTGACCGACGACGACTCGTTCGAGCCGCGGGACGCGGTCAAGGGCGACGTGGCGCGCATGATCCTGTACATGGCCGTCCGCTACGACGGCACCGACGGTTTCCCCGATCTCGAACCCAACGACGCCGTCGACAACGGCTCCAAGCCCAACATCGGCCGGCTCTCGGTACTGCTGACCTGGAACACCCAGGACCCGCCCGACGCCACCGAGCAGCGCCGCAACCAGGTCATCTACGACCAGTTCCAGCACAACCGCAACCCGTTCATCGACCACCCGGAATGGGCGGCCTCCATCTACGGCTAGCCGGCGAGCTTCCGGAAGAAGCACACCCGGTCCTGGCCGGGGCCGTCGTAGTCGCCGTGCACGGGAAGACCGTCGATCACCCGGCCGCCGTCTTCGAGCGTGAATCCCATGGCGCGATGGAAGGCGATGGATCCGGTGTTCGCCGGGGAGGTGATCGCGCGGACCTCCGTGCGGCCCTCCTCGGCGGCGTGCCGGAAGAAGGTCGTGTACAGGCGGCGCGCCGTCCCCTGTCCGCGGAGTTCAGGATCCACTCCGACGAAGTGGATGTACGCCTCGACGTCGTTGTCAGGGGCGTGAAAGCCGACGAGAAACGCCCTGATGCCGGTTTCGTCTTCCAGGACCAGGCTCGTCCTGGAGAAGAACTGGAGGAACAGCTTGGGCAGCAGCAGCGAGAGTTCGCGTGCTTCGGCGGGGGTGCGCGAGTCGCCCCACCACCGCTGGACACGGTCGACGATCGCGCTGTGGTCGGCGACGTCGGCTCGGCGCATGTCGTTCTCCTCTCGATGCCATGGCCGTTCGTTTCTACAGGCGCTTGGTGAGGAACGCGAGGATCTCGTCCCTGGCCCGCACCGTGGGGTGGCCTTCGGCGTCGACGAAGTGGGCGGTCACGACGCTGTGCGGGCTGCCGACCACGTCACGGAAGAACGGCGGCGGGTCGGTGTTCGCGGCGGTGTCCGGCAGGACGCGCCCGTCGAAGGCGTCACCGAGAAGAGCCTGGTACGCGGCGAACCGCTGTCCGGTGCACCAGCGGTCGCCCTCGAAGCGATAGGCGAGCACCTTCAGGCCGTCGCGCGAGACCCGGTCCCGGAGCGCGGCCGCGTCCTCGTCGCCGAGTTCGAGGCCACCCGGGTCGTCCAGCGGCAGTGACGGGTGGTTGACCACGGGGGCGATCACGGCGGGTTCGAGTGCCATGGTGAGCGCGAAGTTGCCGGTGAAGCACAGGCCGATCGCGCCGACGCCGGGGCCGCCGCATTCCGCGTGGGCGATCCGCGCGAGCCCGCGCAGCCACCGGGTGACGGGGCTGGTGCCGCCTCCGGCGAACGCCCGGAATTCGGCGCTGACGCAGGCGCGGCGGACCACTTCTTCGCCTGCCTCGGCGGCGGGATAGGCACCGTCGACCCCGAAGAGTGACGGGACGTACACGGTGAACCCCGCGTCTCGCACCCACCGCGCGAACCGGAGGACGTCGGGACTGATGCCGGGCATTTCCGGCATCAGCACCACGCCGGGGCCGGAACCCGCGACGTGAACCGTCTTCGTCACGCCGTCCACCTCCACCGGGCGGTGGGAGAAGTCGGCGATCGCATCGTCGGAGTGTTCGCGCATGGCAGCAGCCTCGACCAGGGCCGCGATCAAGGGAATGGGCCGGATCGCCGGATATCGGGGTAATCTCGCCACGTGTTGCGAGTCGGTGTCCTGGCGTACCCGGGCTGCTTCGCGTCCGAAGTCTTCGGTGTTCCCGATCTGCTCACCATGGCCACGTACGTCGCCGGCCCGGACCATGCCGGGTACGAGGTTTCCGTCGTCTCGCCCCGCCGCCGTGTCGTCGCGTCGGGCGGTGTCACGTTGACCGTCTCGCCGCTGCGCGAAGTCGACGTCCTCGTCGTGCCGGGATTCGAGCACATGCTCGGCCAGGACATCGGCGCGAAGCTGGCGCGTCTTGCTGGAGAGGTCGAGGCGATCCGCGCCCACGCCGCCGCGGGCAACGTCGTCGTCTCGATCTGCGTCGGCGCGTTCCTGCTCGCCGAGGCCGGGCTCCTCGACCATCGCCGCGTCACCACCTCGTGGCTCTTCGCGGACGAGCTGGCCCGGCGTCGTCCTGAAGCCCTGGTCCAGCCAGAGCATCTCGTCGTCACCGACAGGGGAGTCACGACGACGGCGGCCTTCAGTGCCATGTACGACTTCGCGCTCGGACTGATCCGGGAACACAACGGTGCCGAAGTGGCACGGAAGACGGCGCGGGTGGCGCTGGTCGACGACGCGCGGTCTTCGCAGACGCCGTACGTCGACGCGCGGCTGCTTCCCAGGCCGGGCAACGGGTTCGCCCGCCCGGTCATGCGATGGCTCGACCAGAACCTGGCCGCCCGCTACGACCTCGCCGCGTTGGCCGGACGGTTCAACGTCAGCACCCGGACGATGCTGCGGAGGTTCGCGGCGGAAGCCGGGCAGAGCCCGCTCGAATACCTGCATTCCGCACGGGTCCGGCGCGCCCGCCACCTCCTGGAGACCACGGACCGCACGGTCGCCGGGATCTGTGCCGCCGTCGGCTACCGGGACCCGGGGACGTTCGCCGCTCTTTTCGCGAAGCACACGGGACGGCGGCCCAGGGACTATCGCGCCGCCTTCCGACGGTCGTTGCCCGGTCCGTGAAGGCCTCCTTGAGGGACCCAGAGTCCCTCAAGGAGGCCTTCACGGACCTGCCACCAGAGGCTCAGCAGCTGATGTACGGCATCACCCAGTCACCCCAGTCATCGGCCGAGCCGTCGCCGGCGTCGTCCACGGCGAGCGCGAGCACCTGCACGCCCGTCAGCGGCACGACCAGACGCTGCGCGGCGTCCCCATGCTGCATGTCTCCTGTGGCCTCCAGTTCGACGCCGTCACCGAGCACCCGGAACCCGAGCGTCCCGTTCGGCCCGCGGTCGTCGACACCGACGGTCGCGGTGAACTGCTTGCATTTGCCGCCGAGGTAGTACCGCACGACCGACGGCGCGTGGGCCCCCAGCCCGCCGCGCGTTTCGACCTTTCCGTTGATCGTGAACGGATGGCCGTTGTCGATACTGTCCCGCTCCACCGGGCCGAGGCCGTTCTCCGTGGAGATCCACGGCTGGGTGCTCAGCAATCCGTTGCTGTACGGCGGATTCGGCGCGAGCATGAGCGGCGACTCGGCCGACGCGGTCGCGGTCCGCGGGCCCTGCGCGGTCGTGTAGGCCACCGTGGCCGGCATCTTGAACGGCTCGGTCGCGGTCGAAACCGGACGCAGCGTCACCGCGGTCTCCCAAGTGGAACCCGGTTCGACGGTCTCCGTGGTCGCTTCGGCGGGGCCGTCGAACTGCCACTGTGCGGGCGCGGTCAAGCTCAGGTGGGCTCCGGTGATCGGCGTCGTGCCGGAGTTGGTGAACTTGACCGTGGTGGTCACCGGCTGGGACGGCGGTACGGAGTCGGGCAGGTCGACGGTCAGCGACGTCCGCGGTGCGGCGGTCACGTTCGTCGGCCATACCCGCAGCACGGTGGCGGCGTGCCGTCCGACGGTGCCGCCGAGCGCGCCGGTCGTCACGGTCTCGTCGCCCGTCCACAGGTCGCGCACGCGATATCCGGCCGCGGCGGGGAGTCCGGCGTCGGCAACGGAGGTGGTGATCGGCGCGGCGAGTTCGCCGCGGTTGAACAGCGCCAGGACGGCCGAGCCGTCGGACATCGGTTTCGTCCACACCTCGGTCCAGCCCGTGTCGCGGACCTTGTGCCCGGCGACCCCCGCCCAGTCCTGCTGGACGGCGATGATGTCGCGGTTGCTCATCTCCGCGGCGGGGAGCGTGGTGTCAGCCGTCAGCGCCATGTCGGCGACCAGCGGCGCGTTGAGCACCGCCCACAGCCCGAGTTTGGCTTGGCGCTCCGCGGTGTCGAGGTAGCTGAAGGTGAACGGGCCCGGCATGTTCCAGCCGCCCGGGCCCTTGTAGCCGTCGAGTCCGTACTGCTTGTCGAGACTGTTCGCCGAGTAGCCGAAGTTGGTGGTCGAGTTCTTGTAGGTGCGCCAGACCTGTGCGCCCGCCGCCCGTGCCCACAGCCACGGCTTCTGCTCGCGGTCGTAGTCGTCGATTTCGAGGGTGATCGGACGGCCGGTGCGCTTGATCGCGTCCGCCATCTTCTTGACCCGCGCGGGCGCGTCACCGTTGACGCTGTAACAGGTGTCGTAGCGCAGGTAATCCGCGCCCCAGTCGGCGAAGGTCCGGGCGTCGAGGTCTTCGTGGTCGAGTGAGCCCGCCGCCTGACGGCTGCAGGTCGTCGCCCCCGTTCCGCTGTAGAAACCGATCTTGAGCCCGCGCGAGTGCACGTACTCCACCAGCGCCGGGATGCCCGACGGGAAACTGGCGCGGGCGGTGAGCTTGCCGTCGGCGTCGCGCTGAGCCGCCTGCCAGCAGTCGCCGAGCATGACGTACTCGTATCCGGCGTCACGCAGCCCCGAGCTGACCAGCTGGTCCGCCGCGGCTTTCACGGCGTTCTCGCTGTATTGGTAGACGCAGTAGGGATCCCCAGTCGCCCAGGTGATTCCCAGCGGGGGTCTTTCGCCGGGAACCGGATCGGACGGTGTATCGGCCGCCGCGGGGACGGCCGTCGCGAGCAGGAAAAGGGCGCAGAGAAGTACGAAGAGTCGTCGCATGGTTCCCCTCCGGAAAAGCAGACAAGACTTCCAGCATCGTCTCGCCGCTTGCCCCTGGTCAAGAGGGGTTTTTTGCCCTAGCGCGCCGGGGCGGGCAGCTGTTCCGCCGTGCTGTCCGGTGCGGCCGGAGCGGGTGGCTGTCTGCGTTTGGCCAGCAGTGCGCAGATCGCGCCGAGGAGCACGGCGGTGATCGGCAGGACCATCGCGCCGTGCATCGCCGCGACGTAACCGCCGGAGAACACCTCGTTCGCCGCCGCCGTGATCTGCCGGGCGACCGCCGGGGTGGTCCCGCTCGGGACCGGCACCGCGGTGCCCGCCTGCAGTTCGGCGAAGTCCAGGCCGCTGCCGGTGGCACGCCGTACTCCGTCGACGAATTCCCCGCGTACCTCGGGCGGCAGCGTCGCGGCCACCGACTCGGCGCGCGTCAGCAGGTTGCCGACGAGCTGATTCTGCAGCAGCACACCGAAACCGGCGGTGCCGAGCACAGCGCCGATCTGCCTCGTCGCGTTCAGCACGCCGGCCGCCGAGCCCGCCATCATCGGCTGCACGTCGTACATGGCCACCGTGGTCAGTGGTGCGAACGTCGCGCCGAGCCCCAGCCCCATCACGATCATCGCGGGCAGCAGTGTCCACACCGTACTGTCCACAGTGGACGTCAAAGAGAAGGTCAGCAGGCCGAGACCGAACAGCAGCAGGCCGGTGACCACGATCGGCTTGCCGCCCACCTTGTCGCTGAGCCTGCCCGCGTACGGGCCGAGGACCACGGAGATCGCCGACATCGGCAGGCTGATCATGCCCGCGGCCAGTGCCGAGAAGCCCAGCACCGACTGCGCGTAGAGCTGGAAGCCGATCGCCATGCTCATGATGCCGACCGACAGCCCGATGGCGCCGGCGTTCATCAGGCTGAAATTACGGTTGGTCAGCAGCGCGAACGGCACCATGGGCGCGCGTGTGCCGGGTCTGCGCTGGGTGAAACCGAACGCGACGAGTAAGGCCACGCCCGACACCAGCAGCAGCGGGATGCTCACGAACGACCAGATCGTCCCCCAGTGGTAGCGCTGGCCTTCCTGCAGGCCGAAAGCCAAGCAGGACAGGCCGAGGATGACCAGTACCGTGCCGGGGACGTCGAAACGGCCGGTCCTCGGCGGTTTCGCCCCGGCCGGGATGATCATCGGCGCGAACACCAGGATCAGGATGCCCAACGGTACGTTGAGGGTGAAGATCCAGCGCCAGTCGAGGACGCCGACGAGGAAGCCGCCCAGCGGCGGCCCCGTGATGGTGGCGACGCCGGCCACCGCGCCCCAGACGCCGAGCGCGGTTCCGCGCCGCTGCGGCGGGAAGATGCTCATGATGATCGACATCGTCTGGGGGATCAGCAAAGCGGCGCCGAGGCCTTGCAGTGTGCGGGCCGCGATGAGCTGGCCGGGATCCTGCGCCAGCGCGCACAGCAGGGACGCCAGCGTGAACACCGCGACCCCGGTGAGGTAGACGCCGCGTTTGCCGAACAGGTCGCCGAGCCTGCCGCCGGTGATCAGGAAGACCGCCAGCACCAGGACGTAGGAGTTGCTGACCCAGAGCACCTCGTTGTAGGAAGTGCCCAGCCGCTCGACGATGTTCGGGATCGCGACGCCGACGACCGTCGTGTCGAGCAAGGTCATGAAGAACCCGAGACAGAGGGCCACCAGCACGGCCCAGGGATTCCCCCGCAGTTTGCTCATCCGTCCGCTTTCTCTTCGGTCGCTGATTCGCCGGGCTGCCAGTCCAGGCGTCCTTCGTGGATGTCCTGGACGATCGCGCGTGTCAGGTCCAGGTCGGCGCGCAGATGCGCCTGCAGATGCCGGATCTCGACGATGTCGATCGCCGCCACGCCGCGTTTGACGAGCGCGTCGCTCCCGGCCGTCGCCGACGCGAGCGACGCCTCCAGGAGCACGGCCCGGCGCTCGAGCTGGGCGACCGCGTCCTCCTTGGGGAGCAACGACATGAAGGCGAGCGCGGCACTGTACGTCGGGTACTCCGGCTGGAGCGTGGAAAGCAGTTCCCGCAGTCGTTCGAGGGCGACTTCGCGCCCTTCGTCGGTGATCGCGTAGACCGTCCGCTCCGGGCGCTTGCCCTCGCGGGTGGTCTCGACCGTTTCGATCAGCTCGGCCTTCGCGAGCACGTCGAACGTGTGATAGAGCGCGCCGTGGGTGACCTTGATCAGGTGATCGAGTCCCTCTTCTCGCAGGCGCTGCCGGACTTCGTAGGGGTGTTGGGGTTGCCGGCTGAGCAGTCGCAGCACGGCCAGCCCGAGGATGGTCAGGGTTCGCAAGGGCGCTTCTCCGATCTGGTCCGATCAGTATAGTCTAAACAGACTATTTTGTTCGGACGGGTCTGCGGCTCAGCTCGGAAGGCTGCGGTCAGCTGGATCGTCTGGGCTCGAGCCTGGCTCGAAAGCGGTGACCAGAGGGCCTGGTTCGGTCATAATCAGGTGCCGAGGTGATGCTCATGAGACCAGGAAGCCGGACACCGTCGTCAGGTCGCGCGTTCCGTCGCCTGCTCTCGTTGGTGATCCTCGCGCTCCCCGGTGGGCATCACGGCGGAATCCTGCCCGGCGTGGAGGTCGACCGCCGGCACAGGTGGGCGATCGTCTGTGACAAGTGCGTGAAGGTGGTGAAAACGCAGCTGGCGCAGCAGTCAAAGAACTGCGACGCGTGCGGCTCCGGATGTCGGACTCTTCGGCTTTTCCTTTGCGGCTGCGGGAGGGTGCTGATCTACGACTCGGACGAGGAGGCCAAACGCGGCGTCAAGTGCGAGAACGGCTCCCATGATCCGAGGCCACGTTTCGTGGGGACGCCGAGAACCCGCGCCGGGAGGTCGTTCGACTTCACGTCCGAGGGAGCGAGCTGATGTGGATCGCCTCGTTGCTCACCTCGGGTGCCGCCTCGTTCGGCCGGATTCTGATCGTCGGTCTGCTGCCCAACGCGGTGACCGTCGTCTTCGTCTGGCTCTTGCTCCGAGCGCAGAGCTTCGCCGGGAGCAGTGATTGGCGCCCCCTGATACCGGCGGATCTGCGGACGGACATCGTCCAGGTCCTGCTCGCGCTGCTGGTGATCACTTTGCTCACGGTGCTGGTGCAGCCGTTCCAAGTGCGGATGATCCGGCTGCTCGAAGGATATTGGGAAGGGTGGTGGCTGACCGCGCAGCTGGCGCCGGTTCTGGTCGAGTACCAGACACGCAAGACTGAGGCTCTAGCGGCGCGGATCAATCGTCTCGAAGACGAACTCGATCGCCTGGAAAGTCGTCCCCGAGCCGAAACCCTCCAAGAGCAGAGAAGGCGGCAACGGATTGCTTCGCGAGTGGTGTCGGCGCAGCGGCGAGCCATGGCGAAACTCGAGCGATACCCGCGGAAGAAGGAGTCCGGGCAGGCGCAAATCCCCCTCTTGCCGACCGCGCTCGGCAACGCGCTCCGGGCCGGGGAAACGTCGGCCGGCGAGCGCTACGGTCTGAACACCCTGAGTTCCTGGCCGCGGCTGTATCCCTTGTTGTCCGACAAACTCTCCTCGGTGCAGGCCTCGGCTCGCGATTCGCTCGACGCCGCCGCCAATTTCTGCATCAACTTCTTCTTGGTCTTCGTGATCGCTGTCGTCGCACTCGCGGACGAACCGAAGGCGTATTGGATTCCGGCACTGGCGCTCGTCTTGTGCTGCATGTCCTACGTGGGCGCCGTAGCGGCGGCTGTCACGTTCACGACTTACATTCGGGTCGCTTACGACCTGCACCGCTTCGACCTCCTCAAAGCGATGCATCACAAACTTCCGGATACGGCCTCCGCCGAGTACGACCAGTTCGCTCAGCTGTCCGAGTTCTTCCGCGGGGACTCGGTCGATGGCATCATCGACGGTCTTGCCATGTACACGTTCGGAAGCCGCGGTTACGAGCACCCCCGCGAATCACCGGGGCCTACGCCGTCTCCGTGACCGCCGGAGGTGCGCGGACGACATCGACCAGGCCGCAGAACCCCAGGACGCTGAGCCGGACCTCGAGCGGTCCGGTGCCGATCGGACCTCGGACCGGGGTGAGAACGGTGCCGCCGGAACGCAGGTCCAATTGCCAGGTCGCCGGAATCGTCAGGTGGACATGCCCGAAGATCGCGGTGACGCGCAGTTCCTCGGGTGGCGTTGCCATCGGTGATAGGTCGGCCTTGAGTTCCCCCAGAATCGCCCTGGGGCGCACCCCGTCTGGCGGCGGCACGGACGCGATCACCCGGCCGCTCACCAAAAACCGGGTCCAGGAAGCGGTCAGCCCCGAACCCGCGGACAGCAACAGGGTCATCCCCGTCAGGACGATGACGGCGGGAATGATGACATCGACGAGCGGTCTCGCCGCGACACCTTCTCGAAAGGCCAAGGCCGTCATGGCCGCGAAGGCGAGAATTCCCGGTGCGAGCAGCGATCCGGTCCGGAGCAGCGACCTCAGCAGGTTCACCGCGGCCAGGCCCGCCAAGGCCCATGGCCACCAGGAGCCGATCAGGTCCCAGGCGAGCCGGAGCCGTCCCGGACCGTCGCCGATCAGGTAGGCGCCGACGACCGCCAGCGGGAGACCGATCCAAATCCTGGTCTTCAGGTCGTGGCCGGACCGATCGGACAGGACGCCTGGTGCGGGCCGGTTCTTCGGCTGGGAGATGCCGGGCGGTGGGGATGGCTCGCCTGCGTCGCCGCTCACGCCCAGCAGAATAGACCGTCCGGTCACGAAATCGAGCAGCGACGCTCTTGTCCTCAGTCGAGACCTTCGACGATGCGGAAGTCGCGCTCGAACCCTTCGGGGAGTGCGGCCAGCGCCTCCCGGTAGGCCGCGCTCTCGTAGGCGGCGACCGCTTGTTCGAAACTGTCGAACTCGATCAGGACGACGCGCTCGGCGATCCCGGCTTCGTGGGCGACGACCCGGCTGCCGCCGCGGGCGAACGTCCGCCCGCCCGCGGCCTTGACGGCCCGGCCGGCCAGCTTGTTGTAGGCGTCGAGCGCCTCGGGGTCCGCGATGGTGGGGTAGACGCTGACCCAGTAGCCCTTGGGCATGGAACCTCCAATGTCGAGATGAGTGCATCCTGGCTTACCGGGTGGTCCTGGACGAGCGTTGGAGGGTGTGGTTTTCGTCGCGCGGTCCGTCCATTGTGGATTCCGCGGCGCCGGACGGGACCAGGCGGAACAGGGTCATCGCGCTGATCATGCTGACGCCACAGACCGCGGCCAGATACCAGATGATACCGGTGGTCGAGCCGGTGGCGTTGAGCACCGCGGTGGCGATCATCGGGCCGACCAGGCCCATACCCGCCAGCGCGAGCATCGCGAGCCCGGTGTTGCCGGTGTTCTGCAACAGGAAGAAGGCGAGGCACCACAGCAGGAGCGCGGCCGATCCGGCGACGAACATGGTGCGCCTGCCGCGGCGGTCGGCGATCCGCGTCCAGAGCGGGATGGTGGCGAACCACAGCGCCGCCGATCCGGTAACCGAGAGGATCAGGAACTGCCGGTCGTAGTGGAGGCGCTGGGGCCCGTAAGAGACCCATGAACACGTAGGCGACCACCGAGTTCGCCACGCCGACCAGCAGGGTCAGCGCGAGCCTGCCGAAGCCGCCCTTGAATGCCGCGCCGAGCGGGAACCGGACCACCTTGTCGTCCTGCGCCGCCTTGGTGAACGACGGTGATTCGGTGATCCGCAGCCGGATCAGCAGACCGATCGCGAGCAGCACGAAGCTCAGGAGGAACGGGATCCGCCAGCCCCAGGCGGCGAACGGGCTCGCGGGCGGGCGATGAAGCCGACGGCGAGGGTGCTGAAAGCGGCGAGGGTGCCGACCGCGGGGCTGAGCAGGGGGACGAACTGCTTGTTGAAGACCAGCGCGGACGCGGTGCCGTAGAGGAAGAAGTCGTACCACTCCAGGGTGGTTCCGGCGAGGGTGGCAGCGGCGATCGAGTCGGGCGACAGCCGAGCGCGGCTGCTGGCGATCAGGCAGAAGCCTGACATCGTGAGGCATAGGCCACAAATGCCGAATCGACGGTCTGCTATGTCCATATGGGCATAGCTGGCGGAGCTGATATCGGTGAGCGGGGAGGATTTCGGACGCTCAACGGCCGGAATCCTCCCCGCTCGATCGGCTTGTCGATTCCGGACCAAGATCAACGGAGGATTGGGGACACTCAACGTCCCCAATCCTCCGTTGATCTTGGTCCGGGGCGAGGCCCTCCCGCGCAAACCCGGGCGCGGGAGGGCGGCGAACCTGGCACAGTCCCCCTCGTGGAGTTGAACGATCTACCGGACTGGCTGCCGGTCTGGTGTGCGGAGCATTTGGGCGCCGGGCCCGTCGGCGTCCGGTTCGAACTGCGGTCGATGTCGACGGTGTTCGGCCTGCGGCTGGCGGACGGACAAGACGTCGTGGTGAAGGCTCGCGAGGACGACGGGAGGGCCGCGTCCTGTGTCGCCGCGCAGACCTGGTTGGCGGACAAGGGGTTTCCGTGTCCGCGGCCGCTCACACCTCCGGTCGGCGGCGGCGCGCTGGCCGTGCACGCCGAGGAGTTCCGCCCCGGCGGCGAGCTGCTGCCTGGCGACTCGCCGGACGTGGCCGCGCGCTACGCGGAGGTGTTCGCCCGGCTGATGGCCGGGCTGGCCGGCTTGGCCGTCCCGCCGCCGTTGCCGAATCCGCGCTGGTCGCGCTGGGATCACCGGGATCCCGGGGTGTGGCCGTCGATCCGGTCTCTCGACGAACTGGATCAGAGCGCGGTGCCCGCGTATGTCGTCGACACGGCGCGCCGGGCGCGCGAGCGGCTGCTGGCCGCGGACCTGCCGTGCGTGCTGGGCCACGCCGACTTCGAGGCGCAGAATCTCTGCTGGCACGGCACGGAGGTGTGGTCGGTGCACGACTGGGACAGTCTGGCCTGGCAGCCGGAGGCGGCGCTGGTGGGCGGCGCGAGTGGCGTGTTCCCCAAGACCGGGCCCGCGAGGCTGCCGCCGATCGAGAGTTCCGCCGCGTTCCTGGCGGCCTACCAAGACCATCGTGGCCGCCGGTTCACCAACGAGGAGCAGGAGGTCGCGTGGGCGGCCAGTCTGTGGACGGCGGCGCACGACGTCCGCTGGGAAGCCCTGCACGGCACGGCTCCGAAGGCCGACGACGCTCTCCGCGCACAGGCGGCCGAGCGTCTTAGGCGCGCGAACGCCTGACCCTTCGAAACGCATTTGTTCCGCATGGCCCGGCGGGCCACAGTGGACGGCCTTCACAGACTTGCGACGCTAGGCGACCAGGTCCGGCCGGACTCTCGCGATCTCCTGGGTCAGCTGCCGGACGATGGTGCTGTTCGGCAGTCTCAGCTCCACTTCGGGACCGGGAGTGGACGGGCGCGTGAACAGTTTCGCGTGGCGGCTTTCGAAGTACGGGTCCTTGGTGGTGAACACCAGGGCCGAGAGGATGACCTTCGCGTTCGGGTCGCCCTGGGGCCGCGGGCGCGGTTCCTGGCCGCGCACCGCGCGCACCTCGTCCCATCCGATCAGGTCGGATTTGCGGCCGGCTCGCCACCACAGACCACGTTCGTCGGCCGCGAAGCGAATCTTATGGGGGACCGAGCCGATCGCCGTCAGCAGACCGCCCACCGCGAGCGCGCCGAAGATGAAGGCCGCGGGTTCCTCGGGCATCTTGATTCTGCGCGACGACGAGGGGCTCCCGACGTCCGGGAAGATGGCGGCCAACCCGAAGAAGACCAACAAGGCCAGTCCGCCGATGAACAACCAGCGACTGGACCGGTACTCGATTACGGGTGTCCCTGGAGTGGGTGACCATGTCTGTTCGGGCACGACCGGCAGCGTAACCGACGGTGGCTCGGTTGCCCGTACGGGCAGCACGGCGTACCCGAAGGTCTGCCGTTGCGAGGCTGGCCGGTTGGCGCCGCGGCGATCATCGTGGGAAGACCGCCGTCCGAGGAGGTCCGCAGTGATCCATGAGGTCGACGAGGCGCTGCGGCGGCTGGTACGCGGCGAGACCCGGCGCGGCAGCGAGATCGAGGTCGCGTTCGACGCGCCCAACAAGGAATGGGCGGCGCGGCGCAACGCCCCCACGGTGAACGTCTACCTCTACGACGTACGCGAGGACCTTCGACGCCGTTCACGAGGCCTGCTCAACGAGTACGACCAGCTCGGCAAGGTTTCAGCGCGGCACCTGCCGCCCCGGCACATCAAGCTGTCCTATCTGGTCACCGCGTGGACGCAGCGGCCGGAGGACGAGCACCGCGTGCTGTCCGACCTGTTGCTCGGCCTGCTCGCCCACGACGCCGTCCCCGAGTCGGCGCTCACCGGGTCGCTGGCCGAGATGGGCCTGCCGGTGCCGATGACGGTCGCGTTGCCGCCGCCCGAGGATCGCGCCTTCGCCGACGTCTGGACCGCTTTGGGTGGCGAACTGAAACCGTCGCTGGACGTCGTCATCTCCGCGCCGGTCCACAGTGGACGGGTGGTCCCGGCCGAACAGCCGCCGAAGGAAGGCCTGAAGCTCGACGCCCACGACGGTGAGCTGGTCGGGCACCACGTGGCGGAGAGCGGGGCGGTCGAAGGGCAGCGCCGGGTCGCGATGGCACGCACCCACCGGAAGTCCCGATGAGCCTGGAGTACCTGTTCGAGCGGCTGGCGCGGCTCGAACAGCGGATCCGCGACGCGGTCGAGAGCCGCCGGGCCGCCGACCCGAACCCCGACGACCCCTTCCGCGGGCTGTACCTGTCGAACGAGACGATCGACGCCCTGCTGGAGGGCCACCGGGAGCCGTTCCCGCCGTTCACGGACTCCGTGCCGGGCGGCCGCCTGTATCCCCTGGCGGAGCGCGCGGGACTCACCAGCGTCGACGTCGAACTGCTGCTCGTCGCGCTCGCGCCCGACCTCGACAGCCGGTTCGAGCAGTTCTACGGCTACCTCAACGACGACGTGACCCGGCGGCGGGCGACTGCGGGCTTGGCCTTGCGCCTGTGCGGCGTCCCCGAAGCGTCGGCCGCCGGCCGTGCGCGGCTCGACGCCGATGCCCCGCTGGTCACCTGTGGCCTGCTCACCATGGAGGACGAGGAACGTCCCTTCCTGTCACGCACGCTCCGGGTGCCCGACCGGGTGGTGAACCACCTGCTCGGCGACGATCGGCTCGCCCCGGAACTCGCCGGGTGCGCCCACCTCGGCACGAGGGGCACCGACGTGGCCGGTGCCGATCGGCTCATCCGGGCGATCAGAGGCCAGGTCGGGTTGGTCTATCTCAGGGAGCATCCCGGCGGCGGCGCCGAAGAACTCGGTGTCGCGGCGCTGACCGGGGCGGGCCATCCCGCGCTGGTGGTCGACGCGGCACGATGGCAGGCGGAATCCCGGCACGGCGAGCTCACCGGGTCGCTCGTGCGGGAGGCGTTGCTGCGTGGTGCGGGGCTGGTGCTGGGCCCGGTCGACGACTCGCCGCGGCTGGAGAAGCTCGCTCATCCGGCGGTCCCGTTCGTCGTGCACGGCACCGGGGCCTGGGATCCCCGGTGGAGCGCGATCCCGCCGTTGCAGCTCGACGCCTTCCCCTTGTCCGCGGCGAGCCGGGTGGATCTTTGGCGCAGCCATCTCGACGGCGGGCTCGCTCCGGACGTCGATCCGGGGGAGGCGACCGCGCATTTCGTGCTGGGGCCGGGGCAGATCGCCCGCGCGGCGAAGGCGGCGTCGGTGACGGCGCTGGCCGACGGCGGGCCGGTGCGGACATCCCATCTGCGTGCGGGCGCGCGGAGCCAGAACGCGGCCGGCCTGCAGCGGCTCGCCCGGCGGATCGAACCCGTGGTCGGCTGGAGCGACCTCGTGCTGCCCGCGGGCGTGCTGTCCCTTTTGGACGAACTGGCCGCGCGGGCACGCTACCGGGACCAGGTGCTCGACGAGTGGCGGATGCGGCCGGGCGGTGGCCGCGGCCGGGGTGTGACGGGGCTCTTCGCCGGGGATTCGGGGACGGGAAAGACCATGTCCGCCGAGGTCATCGCCGCCTCGCTGGGGCTGGATCTCTACACCGTGAACCTGGCGACGGTGGTCGACAAGTACGTCGGTGAGACGGAGAAGAACCTGGAACGGATCTTCACCGAGGCCGCCGGAGTCAACGGTGTGCTGCTGTTCGACGAGGCGGACGCGATCTTCGGCAAACGGTCCGAGGTGCGCGACGCACACGACCGGTACGCGAACATCGAGAGCGCGTATCTGCTGCAGCGGATGGAAACCTTCGACGGTATCGCCGTACTGGCCACCAACCTGCGAGCGAACCTCGACGAGGCGTTCACCCGGCGGCTGGACGTGATCGTGGACTTCCCGTTGCCGGACGTCGAGTTGCGGCGTCAGCTGTGGGACCGCTGCCTCGGCGCACGGATGCCCCGCGCCGACGATCTGGACCTCGGGTTCCTCGCCGAGGCCTTCGAGCTGGCGGGCGGACACATCCGCTCGGCCGCGGTCACAGGTGCCTATCTGGCCGCCGAAGCCGGCCGCCCGGTGGCGATGACGGATCTGGTCGGCGCGGTCGCGCGGGAGTATCGCAAGCTGGGCAGACTCTGCCTTGACCGCGAGTTCGGACCGTACCTGGCGATGGTGACCGACGGCTGACCTGCCCGTTCGGGCAGCCGATGCCGCCCTTCCGGCCGCGCACCGCAACCTGGCGCGCGGCGCGGCGACGGCGCAAGCTGGACGGGCGGCGTAGCGACCGAGGGAGCGGACCATGCGCGGGCACAGTCACGACAACGACCTTGAACCGAGCCTGCGGCCGAAGGGCGACCGGGTAGAGCGGGACGAGGGCGGTCTTCTGGGCCGCGCCGCCGCGGCCGGGCGCACCGACGTCCTCGGCCCCGCAGGCCTGCTCGATCTGCAGCGTGCCGTGGGAAACGCGGGCGTAAGCACCCTGGTCGAAGAGGAACGTTCGCCGGTGCACGACGTCGTCGGCTCAGGCGGCGGCGCGCCTTTGGACGCCGCGACGCGTACGGACATGGAGGGCCGCTTCGGGCACGACTTCGGCGACGTGCGGGTGCACACCGACGGCGCCGCCCACGATTCGGCGAAATCCGTCAACGCGCAGGCCTACACGGTGGGTTCGAACATCGTGTTCCAGCGGGACAAGTACGACCCCGGCTCGGATTCGGGCAAGCACATGCTCGCGCACGAGCTGACCCATGTCGTCCAGCAACGCAGCGGGCCGGTGGACGGGACCGACGCCGGTGGCGGGGTGAAGGTTTCGGATCCCTCGGATCGGTTCGAGCGTGAAGCCGTCGCGAACGCGGACCGCCTGATGTCGGCTCCTGCGCCTGCCTCCGCCGTTCAGCGTTGTGAGGACGGTGGGCATTCCGCCGAGGATTCCGCCGCTGTTCAGCGCGAGGAAGCTCCTGAAGCCGAGGAAGGCGAAGAGGAGAAGATGGCGCAGACGTATGTGCAGCGCGAGGAAGAAACCGAAGAAGAGGCCTCGTAGGTTCGTGGCTCACATCAGGTGGGCTCCGCGACACCTGCCGCTCGGAGTTTGCGGATTCCGTCGATGAACGCGGCCGCGTGACGGTCCCTCAGCGGGGTCACCAGAATCGCTTGGTCGTAATTCTGCGCGAGCATGGTCTCGAGAACTTGGGGCCACCACGTCTCTCCAAGATCCAAACTGCGCCAGGCATCTTCGCGCGCGGCTGATTCGCGGAGGACCACCGCTTGGGTCTCGGGATCACGGCGCACGAGGGAGGCCGGTACGTCGTAGATCTCCAGGCTGCGGGCTTCGACGTGGCGGATGTCGAGAGCCCAGTCGATCCGCGAGTAGAACTCTTCGCGTGCTTCGTCGAACAGTGACCCGTTCGCGTCGGGGTAGGTCACGGGGTCGGCGCGCGGCGAGATGACGACACTGTCGAACTTCCCGGTCAGCGTCGTCCGGTGAAACAGCGCCCCTTGAGTGAACAGAGGATTCGATCCCGACTTGAGGCCATCGATCGTCACCTCCTCGAGGATCGGGCTCATGACGAAACACCATGAGGATTCGCAGTCGCGGAGCGTGACGCGGCGGACCGTGGTCCTGGTATCCGGGGTGCGCGCCATCGACAGGGCGCAACTCCGGAACTTGCATCTCACGAACTCGAGATCCTCATAGGTTTCGCCGGAGTCCTCGTCATAGAGATCGGCGAACGTCTGTCGGCTGAATGCGGTCACTTCGGCTCCGGGGGCGCGGTGTACTTGATCAGTATGTCAACCTTCTTGTCCCACCACCAGCGACCCTCGTGCTTCTTGATCGTTGCTTCATTGTCGGTGGTGACGTCGTACTTCGCGCCCTTGATGATGTCCTTGCCCGTCCAGTCCGGCGTGCCCGCGGTGCCGACGTGGGTCAAGTACTTGCGCAGCTTCGGCGAGGCGGCGATCCGGGCGGCCATGACGCGCTCCATGGCTTTGCCGAAGTTCGCGCGCCACAGGAACGGCTTTCTCTCGAGTATCTTCCTTTCCGCGGCGGTCAGGACGGCGTCGACGTCGACCGGAGTGGCGACGAGGTGATCGCGTACCGCGTGCGCCATCGTCTGCAGGTCGGCTCCTACCTCCCCCGCGAGTTTGAGTCGTTCGCCCTCCAGTACCTCGGCTGTGATATCCGTGGCCTTGTATTTCCTGGCGTATGCGACGATAAGGCTCTTCAAGCTGCGGAACGCACCGGGGAATCCGTTGTATTCGAGCAGAGTCTTCGCTTTCCCCTCTTTCCCTGCCTGCTTGACCAGTTTCTCGACGGCCTCGGCGGAGGCGACGATTTCGTTGAGCGCGTCGATCTGTCCCGGCTTGGGCGTGATGTTCTTCTTCGTGAAATCCGCGATCGCTTTCTTGGCCTTGGTCGAGACCTTGCCCCGCGTACTGGCCATCTCGACGACGCCACCGTCCGGCGTCGGAGTGGCGATCAGCGTGTGGCCGTCGCCGTTCATGTTCAGGCTGTCCTGCTCGGGCCTGAGCAGCTTGACGATCTTGTCCTTCAGGTCGCGTCCGGCGCCTTTGACCTTCGACCAGATCTTCTTCCCGGCCTTGACGATCGTCCCGACCACCGTGTCGATCACCTTGCCGACCGGGGCCTGGACCTTCTCCAGGATCGACTTGATCTTCTCCGAGATCCCGCCCAGCCCGAGCAGGCTCGCCAGGAATCCGAGCACCATCGGCAGCGCCTTCGCCAGCGTGCGCTCGATCAGCCCGGCCACCGCGCCCGCGCCGCCCCGGGCGATCGACTCGACCGAGTCCAGCACCGACGAGACGAACTCCTTGATCTGGGCGGCCTTGTCGACGAAGAACATGACGATGTCGTAGATCGCCTTGCAGGCCTTGATGAACGCGGCCGCCGGGTTGAGCATCGAGATGATCCAGGTGATGCCCGCCTTGACGATCTTCTCGATCACGAACTCCTTGATCTGGCCGAGCACAAGCTCCTTGAGGTCGCCTAGTTTCTCGATCACCCAGCGCCAGAGCCCCGGCACGCCTTCGGTGATCAGGATCTTGACCACTTCGAACGTCTGCTCCAGTTTGGCGAGCACGGGTTCCGGGATGAAGCGGAGAATCCGCGCGCGGACGCTCGCCCAGGTGAGGCCGAGGAGCGACATGATCATCTTCAGGATGCCCTTGGCGTCCAGCGTTTCCGGGATCTCGATGCCCGCGCTGGCCAGGTTTCCGAGCAGCCAGGCCTTCAGGCCGTCCTTGAGGTGCTGCACGATGTTCGCGCCGAAGTTCATGACGCCGGTCTTGACCGCGTTGACCAGGTTGCCGAGGAACTCGATCGGTTTGGCGATGATCAGGCCGACCGCGTTCGCCGCCCGCGCCAGCACGCTCAGCAGCATGTCCTTCAGCTTGAGGATCGTGTCGATCGCGCCGCCGATCGCCTCCTTCGCCTTGTCCCACAGGCCTTTGTTCTCCGCCTGCAGCGCCTTGATCTCCTCGTCGACGGCGTTGCGGGCTTCGCTGTACTTCTGTGCCAGATCCTCGACCAGCGACTGCTGTTTCTCGTCGACGGAGTTCTCGAGTTCGTCGAACTGGCCGCCGAACTCCTTGGCGGCCTCGCCCGCGATCTTGCGCAGAGCGGGGGACTGCGAGTCGACCTTCTGCCGCACGCGCTCACGGCCTTCCGCGATCAGCCGTTTCGCTTCGGTCAGCTGTTGGCCGACGAAATCGGCGATCTCGCCGATGACGCCCTGCATCTTCGACTCGTAGACCTTCTTGGCCTCGAGGAAGAGGTTGTTCGCCTCGGCGGGCAGGCCGGCGAACAGGTCGTAGCTCCAGCGGGCCGCGCCGGTGACGCCGTCGTAGCGTTCGTCCTTGTACTTCTTCATCCGGGCCTGGTGATCGGCGGTGAACGCGGCCTTCGCCGCCGCTTCGCCGGTCTCGAACCGTTTGGCCACCTGTTCGTCGAGCGCGCCGAGGACACCCTCGACCTTCGTCTTGGTCTCCTCGAAGATCGCCTTGATCTCCGCGGTGATCCGCGCCCGGTCCTGCTCGTCCTTGGCCTTCGTGGCCGACTTCGCCGCCTGCCCGCGTTGCCCGGACGACGACCGTGCGCCGGTCATCCCCGCCATCGCGGCCTGGCCGGACGCCTGCGCCGCGCCCGTGACGGCGGCCAGCCGGCCCGCCTCCGACTCGCGGACCGCCGCGGGTGCCGACGCGGTGTGCTGTTCGCCTTCTTGTTTCGCCGCGAGCGCGCCGGTGAACTCGGGTTCGTTGGACTGCGCCAGCTGCTGGTCGGTGACGCCTGCCTCGGCCATCTTGCCGTGGGTTTCGCATTGGTCGGCGCGAAGGTCGGTTTGGGCGGGCGGCGCCTTGTCCGGGGTGGCCTTGCGGGCGTCCGGCGGGGACAACGTGGGCGGCGGAGGGGTTTCCGGCAGCGGTTTCACCGGTTTTTCCGTCGCTCTGCTGGTGTCCGGCGCTTCTTTGGTGCGCTCGGTGACGTCCTTGGCGGAAGCGTCCTTGCCGCTGGTGACCTTGCCCATCACCTCGGACTTGATCTGGTCCGCCTTGCCGGACGAGGCGAACTTGTCGGCCTCGTCGAGATTCTGCGGTGCCTGCTTGGCGACGGCGGCGTTCACCGCGGCGACGAAGGCGGCCTTGTCGAATCCGGCCGGTTTGGCGGCGGCCATCTTGTCCGCCTGCGCCGCCTTGGCTTGGGCTTCCTTGTCGTCGGCGGGCGCGACCGCGGCGTCCTGCGCCTTCTTGACCTCCGCGGAGGCGGGCGGATGCGCTTTGGCCGCCTTCGCCTGCCCGCTGACGTCCTTCTTGAGCGACCCGAACTTCGGGTCCGACGCGGGCGTCACCCCGGCGGGCGCGACCGGGGGAGCGGGGCAACTGCTGCGCTGCAAACCGACGAGGCGGGTCACCGCCGCGTTGCCCGCGGCGGCCTGCAGCCGCAGCAGCGCGGGCGGGGTGGCACGGCGCGCGGGCTTGACCGGCCGCGCGGGTGGCGTGGCCGGAGCCTGTGTCACCTTGTCCCGGCCCGCCGGCATGTCTTCACTTTCGGCGTCGGCGGGCCGATTGCCAACAGCCGGAGGGGCGGGCCCCGCTGCCCGAACGGGCAGTTGCCTTTTCGGGCAGAGATTGGTTCCCGCCGACCTATCCGCTCGGTCGTTCCGCCGTGAACGTCCACGCAGGAACATCGCCGATGTCAGCGAGTGCACCGAAAAGGGGAGGCACGGATGCCCACCTATCTCACGCCGGGTGTGTACGTCGAGGAGATCGAGGCCGGCGCCCGGCCGATCGAGGGTGTGGGCACGGCCGTCGCCGCCTTCGTCGGCTTCGCGGCGGACGGCCCCTTCAACACGCCCACCTTGGTGTCCAACTGGACCCAGTTCACCCAGACCTTCGGCGATTTCGTCGAAGGCTGCTATCTGGCCCAGTCGGTCTACGGCTATTTCCTCAACGGCGGTGCCAACTGCTACATCGTCCGCATCGGCGGTCCACGAGGGCAGGAGAACGGTGCGGCACCGAAGGCGGCGACGCGCCAGGCCGTGCTCGGCGGCTACCGTTTCGTCGCGAAAGAGCTCACGAGTGGTGGACAGACCGGAGAGCTCACCGTCGAGGTCACCGAACCGACCGGCGAGAACCCCGGCGACGACCGGTTCACCGTGCTCGTCAAGAAGGACGGCAAGGTCGTCGAGACCCACAACGTGACCACCAAGCGCACCAAGGAAAACGTCGTCACACTGGTGCGCGAGAAGTCCAGCTTCATCACGATCGAGGAGCTCGCGACCGGCGGTGC
Organism: Amycolatopsis japonica; assembly: GCF_000732925.1. Taxonomy (NCBI): domain Bacteria; kingdom Bacillati; phylum Actinomycetota; class Actinomycetes; order Pseudonocardiales; family Pseudonocardiaceae; genus Amycolatopsis; species Amycolatopsis japonica. The sequence continues at coordinate 4,943,042 of NZ_CP008953.1, read as the reverse complement.
GGTGGCGAAGCCGGACCGTGGCACCGCGGTGCTCACCGAACCGCCGCAGCCCCCGCCCGTCCCGCGGCGCATCGCGGCCGACGACTATGTCGGCGACGTCGCCGACCGCACCGGTTTCGGTGGCCTGGAAGCGATCGACGAGATCACCATGGTCGCCGTGCCGGACCTGATGGCCGCCCACCAGCGCGACCTGATCGACCTCGACGGCGTCAAGGCCGTGCAGCTGGCGATGATCGCGCACTGCGAGCTGATGGGCGACCGGATGGCGATCGTCGACCCGCCACCCGGGCTCAACCCGCAGGAGGTCCGCTCCTGGCGGATGGACCAGGCCGGGTACGACTCGAAGTACGCGGCGTTGTACTACCCGTGGGTGCAGGTGCTCGACGCCGCCAGCGGGACCAACACCTACGTGCCGCCGAGCGGATACATGGCGGGGGTGTGGGCACGCACCGACGCGACCCGCGGTGTCCACAAGGCACCTGCGAACGAGGTCGTCCGCGGCGTGCTGGCGCTCGAAACGCATCTGACCAAGGCGGAGCAGGAACTGCTCAACCCGATCGGCGTGAACTGCGTGCGCTCCTTCGCGGGCAAGGGGATCCGGATCTGGGGAGCGCGCACGCTGTCGAGCGACCCGGCGTGGCGCTACCTCAACGTGCGGCGGCTGTTCAACTACCTCGAGGAATCGATCCTCAACGGCACCCAGTGGGTCGTGTTCGAGCCGAACGACGACGCGCTGTGGGCCCGCATCCGGCGCACGATCAGCGCTTTCCTGGTGATGGAATGGCGCAAGGGCGCGCTGTTCGGCCTCACTCCCGACGAAGCGTTCTTCGTGAAATGCGACCGGGAGACCAACCCGGCCGAGGGGATCGATCTCGGCCAGGTGATCTGCGAAGTGGGCATCGCGCCGGTCAAACCGGCGGAGTTCGTGATCTTCCGGCTGGCCCAGATGTCCGGCGGCACCAGCCTGGTCAACGAATAGTGAAAGGGCTCCGAAATGGCACTTCCCGATCTTGACAAGGCCGTCGGCTGCTCCTTCGGGCTCGAGATCGACGGCGTTCAGATCAAGCAGATCTCCGAGGTCTCCGGACTGAAGATGGAGCAGGACGTCATCGAGCTCAAGCAGAACACCGTGGACGGCAAGTACGTCATCAAGAAGCTCCCCGGCCGCCCGAAAGCGGGAGAGGTGACGCTGACCCGCGGTCTGACCGAGGACAGCAGCTTCGAGAAATGGGTCAAGGACGCGCACTTCGGCAAAATGGGTTCCGCTCGCAAGGGCGGCGCGATCATCGTCTACGACTACGAAGGCGCCCCGATCAAACGCTACAAGCTCACCAACGCGTGGCCGAAGAGCCTGGAGATCGGCGCGCTGAAGGCGGGCGACACCAGTGTGCTCACCGAGAAGCTCGTGGTCACCTACGAGCAGATGGAAGTCGAGTGAGCCCATGCGCAGGGTGATGGCGTCGGCGCCGGCCGAAGAAGCCCTCGTCGTGCCGGAAGCGCAGGCGCGGCCGAAACTGCGGACCGAGTTCGCGTTCGAACTCCCGCGCGGTTACGTCGACGACGCGGGCAACGTGCACCACTCCGGCGTGATGCGGCTGGCGACCGCGCGGGACGAACTCGTGCCGTTGCGGGACGACCGGGTGCGCGAGAACTCGGCCTTCCTCACGGTGGTGCTGCTGGCCAGGGTGATCACCCGGATCGGCGACGTCACCGACGTGCACGCCGGAGTCATCGAGAACCTGTTCGCTTCGGATCTGGCGTTCCTGCAGGACATGTACCGGCGGATCAACAGCGAAGGCCATACGCGGGCGGGCGTCGCCTGCCCGGAGTGCGGCCACGAGTTCGTCGTCGACGTCGCCGGCGGCCGCCTGGGGGAATCGTGACGTACGCGGCCGGACGGCTGCACGAGGAAGTCGCGTACGTCGCCTACCACCTGCACTGGTCGCTCGACGACATCCTCGACCTCGAACACCACGACCGGTTGACCTACGTCGCCGAGATCGCCCGGATCAACACTCGGATGAGCGAGGGACGGTGACGTTTCGATGTGGACGTGGCGCAGGAAGGAGCCGGGCCCGCCCCCGGAAGCGGCGACACCGGCCTCGCTGCCGGTGACCCGTGCCGAATGGCGAAGCCTGCCGCCGATCCAGCGCGTCGTCGCCGAGCATCCGCTGATCAATCCGGTGCAGAGATTCAGCGCCTCGCTGACGTCCTGGCGGAGCCCGGCGTACCTGGAGCCGTTGGGACATCGGGTCGGTCCGGCGGAACCTTCGGGTGTCATCGACGGTCTCGCGCGCGCACCGATGGCACCGCCGGACATGCCTGTGGTGCAGCGGTCCGCCCGCAAACGTGGTGTGCTGTCGCGTCTTTGGGGAATGTCGGTGCAGCGCGCCGCCGAACCGGCCGGTCCGGTGACCGAAAGCTTTGCCCCTGAACAGGAATTCGTGCCTGCCGTGCAGTCGTACGAGGAGCCGTTGCCGGACGAGCCGGGGCCGGCTTTCGAGCCGACCGTCGCGCTGGAGCCGACGGCGACGCTCGTGCTGCCGGCCGTCGCGGCGGCGTCGCCTGACGCCGACCGGCCGCCGATGCCGTTGACCACCGCGGGCTCGTCGGCGCGCCCGCCGGTGAGGACGGTCCAAGCGATCCGGTCGGAAACCCCGAGCGCTCCGGTCCCCACTCCGGAGCCCGCGGCCGAACCGCGGGCAGTCGAGACATTCGAGCCTGACCACGACCCGCTCGTGTCCACGCCCGAGCCGGTCGATGCCGAGACCGTGCCGGTCCAGGTTCCGGACCCGCTCCCCGCCGAGCCACCCACTTCGGAGGTGATGACACCGCGGCCCGCGCTGCCGGTCGTCCAGAGGACGGAACAGGTCGAGGCGGCGCCGCGGCGGTTGGGGCTCGGCGCGCCGATCGTGCCGGACTCGGTCCAGGCGGAAGTGCCGAGTGCCGACGTGCCAGCAGTGGAAGACAACGTCGCCGAGGTCGACGCGCCGCTGGCGGGCGATGTCGAGACTCCGGTGCTGCCCACGGTTTCGGCGCCGGCCGAGGTGGCGCGGGAGGAGCGGACGTTTCCGGCCATGCCCGTGGAGACAACGACGTCGCCGACTTCTGTACCGGCCGTTCAGCGTTCGGTCGTCGAATCGGCTCTGGAACTTCCGTCGCCGAAACATCGGGACGTGTCGCAGGCCGGGGCTTCGGTTCGGAAGCCGGTGCAGCGTTCGCGTGATGAATCGCCAGCGGAACCGCTATCGGTGCAGCGGCCGGTGCAGCGCCATGAATCGCCGGGGGAGCCTGCTTCGGTCGAGCGGCCGGTGCAGCGTTTGCGCGACGAGGCGCCAGTGGGACCGGTATCGGTGCAGCGGCCGGTGCAGCGCCATGAATCGCCGGGGGAGCCTGCTTCGGTTGAGCGGCCGGTGCGGCGTTTGCATGACGAGTCGCCAGTAGGGCCGCTGTCGGTCGAGCGGCCGGTGCAGCGCTATGAGTCTCCGGGGGATCCTGTGTCGGCTCACCGGCCGGTTCAGCGGTTGCGTGACGAATCGCCAGGGGAGCTGGCTTCGGTTCGGCGGCCCGTACAGCGCTTGCGGGATGAACCGCCAGCGGCGCAGAGACCACTGCAGCGTCGGCGCGACGAATCGCCGGTGGAGCCTACGTTCGTTCAGCGGCCGGTGCGGCGCCTCCGCGACGAATCGCCACAGGAGCATGCAGAGGCACCGATCTTGGTCGCCCGGGCGCTCGAACCGCCGCCGAGCCTGCCGACGGTCGCCTCGTCGCGTTCTTCACCCGACACCACCTTCCACTCGCCCGAACCACCGCGAATCCGGTCCGGGACACCAGAAACCCCAGAGCCGCCCGGGACGCCGGGCGGCTCGGTGAGCGCGCCACCGGCATCGGTGATCTCGATGTCACCGCTGCCGGTGGCACGAGTCGTCGATAGCACGGCCGCGGTCTCGCCCGCACCGGTGGCAGTGGACCAGCGCCCGACCCTGACCTCCTTGCTGAGCGGGGGCGGTGCCACTCCGCTGCCTTCCGTATCACCGAGGACTCCGCTCATGCCAGAGACGTTTACGGCCAAGCCGGTTGTTCAACGCCAAGACGCGGAAGCCTTCCAGCAGCCGACGACGATGCCTCCGCCGGCGAGACCCGCCGAAACGCGATCCGTGCAACGCACTGTGCCCAGCGAGCCCGTCGCCGACGTCAAGAGCCTCGTGCTCAACCTGCCACCCGCCGTCGTGCCGCGACAGCCTGAACCCCCGGTCGTCCAGCGCGACCCGGAAACACCACCACCGCCGGAGCCCGTCGCGGCGCCGGTGCCCGCGACAGCACAGGCGGCACCGGCGGCACCGGCCGCGCAACCGGAGACCGAGGAACTCGTCAAGAAGCTTTTCGACCCGCTGCTGCGGCGGCTGAAGACCGAACTCCGCCTCGACCGTGAGCGCCGCGGCGCGCTCACCGATCGCCCGCACTGAAGGAGAAGCCGATGCCGGACGCGGAAGAAGCCGTCGCCGTTTGCTACGTCGTCAAGCTCGACGACAAGAACCTCGGCAACCTCGGCGCATTCAGCAGTTGCGACGGGCTGGGCTGCGAGTTCGTCATGGAGCAGCGGGAAGAGGGCGGCAACAACGGGATGGTCTGGCAGCTCCCGACGCGGATCAAGTACTCCAACATCAAGCTCTCCCGCCCGGTCACCGAAGCCAGCTCGCAGATCACGAAATGGTTCGCCGGTATGGCGGGCGGTATCGAGCGCAAGACCGCCACCATCGAAGCGCGCACCCTCGACGGCACCGTGATCGCCAGCTGGTCACTCGAAGGGGTCGTCCCTGTGCGCTGGAGCGGGCCGCAGCTTTCGCCCGACTCGCCCAAGGTCGCCACCGAGACGCTCGAACTGGCCCACCACGGCTTCCTCAGCCCGGCGAAGAAGGGCTAGCCATGTCCTCACCCGTCACGTTCACCTCCGCCGGATCCCAGCCGCCCGCGGCGTACGGCTCCGGCGAGCCGGCGCCGAACAACCTCCAGCGCGCGCTGCTGGAGGTCCGCAAACCTCCGCAATCCGGCGGCACCGGGCAGCCCGGCGCCAAACTGTTCGAGATCAAGTTCCAGTTCAACCCCAAGGAACTCTCGCTCACCAAGAACGCCAAATGGGGCCGTGATCCGCAGCGCAACGCGAAGAAGAGCGGACCTCCCGAGTTCAAGGGCTCGGACCCGTGCAAGCTCGCGCTTGAGATGTTCCTCGACGCCACCGACAAGATGGACGACGCCGTCGTCAAGAAGGTCGAGCAGCTCTTCACCTGCTGTGTCGCCACCGAGGAAAGCCGCCAGCACGGCAAGGGTTCGCCGCCGTGGGTGATCTTCAAATGGGGCGGGATGACCGGCTTCCCCGCGTATGTCGCCAGTGTGACCGCGAAGTACACGCTGTTCACCCCATCGGGTACTCCGGTGCGCGCGGTCTGCACGGTGAACCTGGAGGAGATCGCCGGCGAGCTGAGCGGGCAGAACCCGACCTCGGGTGCGCTGGCCGCACGGGACACCCACGTGTTCGTCGCCGGTGATTCCCTGCAGGCGGTGGCGTTCCGTGCCTACGGCGACGCGGGGAAGTGGCGCGAGATCGCCGACGCCAACGACATCGACGATCCGATGCGGCTGCGGCCCGGCACCCGGTTGCTCGTGCCGGCGCTGGAGGAACTCGATGGCTAACGAGAGCTTCGCGAACAACCTCATCGTCGAGGTCGCCGGGGGTCCGCTGCCCGACGACGTGAAGACGCTGCTCTCCTACGCCTACGTCGACGACAGCCGGAACCTGCCGGACATGTTCGTCCTGCGGTTCCGCGACTCCGGGCACGTGGTGCTGGACAAGGGGAAGTTCACCGTCGGCGCGCAGATCAAGCTGAAGGTGCAGACCTCCGATCCCGAAGCCCCGCAGGAATTGCTCTCCGGCGAGGTCACCGCGGTCGCGATCGACCTCGACCGGATCGGCACCTTCACCGAGGTGCGCGGTTACGACCACGCGCACCGCCTGTTCCGCGGCCGCCGGGTCGCGGTCTACCCGGGGATGACGCTCGCGGACGTCGTCACCAAGGTGACCCGGCGCGCCGGGCTGAAGGTCGGCAAGATCGATCAGGTCCCCGGTGTCGGCGGCCGTCCGCATACGCAGTTCAGCCAGGACAACGTCAGCGACTGGGATTTCCTTTCCCGGCTGGCGGAGTCGGTCGGCGCCCAGATCGCCGTGCGCGAGGGCGCGCTGAACTTCCGCCTCGCGGAGAAGCCCTCGGCGGCACCCGCCACCACCGCGAAGGCCAACACCGACCCCTTGGTGCTCGAGGCACATCGGACGCTGGTCAGCCTGCGCGCCAGTGTCACCGCGGCCGAGCAGGTGCCCGAGGTCGAGGCCCGCGGCTGGGACGTCACGACGAAGAAGCCGGTGGTGGCCGCCGAAAAACCGAAGAACGCGGGCACCGAGGTCGAGGGTGTCGACCCGGTGGCGCTCGCGAACAAGTTCTCCAGCCCCAAGTACGTCTCGGCGGATACGCCGCGCCGGACCCAGGCCGAGGCCAAAGCGGCGGCGGTCGCGCTGTCCGAACGGCTCGGCGGCGCGTGCACCGAACTCGACGGGGTCGCCAAGGGCAATCCGAAGCTCCGGGCGGGCGCGGCGGTGACGCTGACCGGCGTCGGAAAACCGTTCGCCGGCAAGTACACGCTCACCAGCACGCGGCACCTGTTCAACGCGGAAGTCGGCTACACCACCGAGTTCGCCGTCTCCGGCAGACAGGAACGCTCCCTCTACGGGCTGGTCGCCGGTGGTTCCAAGACCTCGGCGTGGCCCGGAGTGGTGCCCGCGGTGGTCAGTGACGCCAAGGATCCCGCCGGGCTCGGCCGGGTCAAGCTGACTTTTCCCTGGCTGGATCAGAACTTCACCAGCAACTGGGCCCGAACGGTGCAACCCGGCGCGGGCAACGGGCGGGGCGCGATGGTCATGTCCGAGGTCGGCGACGAGGTGCTCGTCGGCTTCGAGCAAGGCGATTTCGAGGCGCCGTATGTCCTCGGCGGGTTGTATAACGGCGTAGACGCGGTGCCGAAGTTCACCGCGCCGCCGATCGACGGCAACAGCGGCGAGATCGCCGTGCGGGGTTTCGTCTCCCGCAAGGGACACAAGCTCGAATTCGCCGAACAGGACGGCATCGTCGTCGCGTCCGGCGACGGGAAGCTCGTGGTCAAACTCGACCAGAAGAACCAGATGATCGAGGTGACCAGCGGCAAGGGTGTCACGGTGAAGGCGCGGAACGGGGTGAGCATCGACGCCGGCAGCGGTCCGCTGGAGCTCAAGGGCCAGAAGGTGTCCGTGAAGTCGGCGACCGAGGCGACCGTCGAGGCGAGCAGCAGCCTGAAGCTGTCGGGCACGGCGGGCGTGAACGTCGAGGGCGCGACGGTTTCGGTCAAGGGACAGGGCCAGACGGAGCTGACCGCGAGCGGTGTCGTGACCGTGCGCGGCGGCGTGGTCAAGATCAACTGAGGGAGTGGGGCTGGGATGTATTCGACAGAGGCTCGTGGCGATGTCGCGAAAGCCACTTTCGAGACATCTGACGTCCCGAAAGTGGCTTTCGCGACACGCCGTCCATTCCGCACAACAGCCAGACCGTCGACCGAGACCGGCACGGTCTTGCACCACCGACAGATCAACTGAGGGGAGCGGGCATGCCACCAGCCGCGAGGGTCGGCGACCCGACCGGGCATCCGGGCGTCATCGCCGGACCCGGTGTGCCGACCGTGCTCATCGGCGGGATGCCCGCCGCCACCGTCGGCACGCTGCACACCTGCTCGTTCCCGCCGCCCGCGGTGCACCCGCCGACGCCGATCGCGCCGCCGGGCTGCCCGACGGTGCTGATCGGCGGCCTGCCCGCGGCGCGGATGGGCGACCTGGCCGCCTGCGGCGCGCCGATCGTCCTGGGCTGCCCGACCGTCCTGATCGGAGGCTGACATGGATTTCCTGGGCAGGGGGCTGGCGTTCCCGGTGCGCACCGACGCGACGGGCTCGATCGCCTTGGTCGGCGGCGAGCGCGAGGTGGTCGAGAGTATCCGGCTGATCCTGGCCACCGCTCCCGGTGAGCGGCCGATGCGCCCGGAGTTCGGCTGCGCCGTGCACGATCTCGTGTTCGCGCCCGCCGACTCGGCCACCGCGGGGCAGATCGCCTACGAGGTGCGCACCGCGCTGGAGCGGTGGGAGCCGCGGATCACGCTCACCGACGTGGTGGTCGGGTTCTCCGAGGCCGAGCGCGGCACACTGCTGATCGACATCAAGTATCAGCTGCGCGGGACCAACGACCCGCGCAACCTGGTCTTCCCGTTCTACGTCATCCCGCCCCACGAGTCCATTCAGGACGGTGCGTGATGTCGCTGCCCATGCCCAACCTCGACGACCGCCGGTTCCAGGACCTGGTCGACGAAGCCAAGTACCTCGTCCAGCGCAACTGTCCGGAATGGACGGACCACAACGTCTCCGACCCCGGCGTGACGTTGATCGAGACGTTCGCGCAGATGGTCGACCAGGTGCTCTACCGGCTCAACCGCGTGCCGGACCTGCACTACCTGCGGTTCCTCGACCTCATCGGCGTGCGGTTGTTCGCGCCGACCGCCGCGCGGACCGACGTGACGTTCTGGCTCTCGGCGGCGCGGGACGTCCCGGTGGTCGTCTCCGCGGGGAAGCAGGTCGCGAGTGTGCGCGACGAGGTCGAGGACCCCGTCGTGTTCACCGTGGAGCGCACGCTGACGATCGTGCCGTGTTCGCTCGCGGGCCTGGCCACCGGCGACGCCGACCCCGGTGTGCCGCCGGTCGACCGCACCGACGAGCTGCTGGTCGGCGGCGAGCCCGCGTGTTTCGCCGAAAACCCCGCGCCCGGCGACATCGTCTACTTCGGACTGTCGGACGCCGTGCCCGGCTGCGCGGTACTGCTGCGGATGGACTGCGAGGTCGAAGGGCAGGGCGTCGATCCGCACGACCCGCCGTGGGTGTGGGAGGCCTGGGACGGGCACGGCTGGGCCGCCGGCGAGATCGACCGGGACAGCACCGGCGCGTTCAACCGGCCAGGGGACGTCGTGCTGCACGTGCCGCCGGGGCATACGGCGTCGGTGCTCGCCGGGCGGCACGCGGGCTGGATCCGTTGCCGCTTGACGGAACCGAAGCAGAACCAGCCGTTCTTCCAGCGATCACCGCGGCTGCGCTCGGTCGAGGCGTCGACCATCGGCGGCACGGTCGGCGCGGTACACGCCGAGGTCGTGCACGGCGAGATCGTCGGCACCTCGGACGGCCTGCCCGGACAGCGGTTCCCGCTCGGCAGGCGTCCGGTGGTGGCGGGCGGGGACGAGCTGATCGTGGAGGTGTCCGGTCCCGACGGCTGGCAGGAGTGGACCGAGGTGTCCTCGTTCGCCGAATCGGGCCCGGAAGACCGGCATGTCCAGCTCGACCGGGTCGCCGGTGAGATCGCGTTCGGCCCCGCCGTGCGCCAGCCCGAGGGCGGCGTCCGGTACTACGGCGCCGTTCCGGCCAAGGCCGCCGCGATCCGGGTGCCCGCCTACCGGGCCGGCGGCGGGCGGCGCGGGAACGTCGCCCGTGAAGTGCTCGAGGTGCAGCGGGACCCGATCCCGTTCGTCAGCACCGTGGTGAACCGGCGTCCGGCGACCGGCGGGGTGGACGGCGAATCGGTACGGGACGCGGCGGTCCGCGGTCCGTTGCTGCTGCGCACCCGCGACCGCGCCGTCACCGCCGAGGATTACGAACAGCTCGCGCGCGAAGCGGCGCCCGAGGCGGCGAGGGTGCGCTGTGTACCCGCGCACGGCCCCGACGGCCGCGAGACCGGCGCGATCCGCGTCCTCGTCGTGCCCGCCGTTCCGGACACCGGCGAGCTGAGATTCGCGACGCTGATGCTCGACCCCGGGATGCGGACCCGGATCGAGCGGTATCTGGACGAACGTCGCTGTGTCGGCGCCCTCGTGTCCGTGGAAGCGCCGTTCTACCACGGGGTCACGGTCGTCGCCCGGCTGCGGTCGCGCCGCCGGACCAGCCCCGGCTCCCTCGGCCCGCGGGCGACGCAGGCGCTCTACGACTACTTCAACCCGCTGACCGGCGGGCCGGACGGCGACGGCTGGCCGTTCGGGCGTCCGGTGCAGTCGGGCGAGGTTTTCGCGGTGCTGCAACGGCTTCCCGGTGTCGAGATGGTGGAGGACGTACGCCTGTTCGCGGCCAATCCGGTCACGCGGGAACGCGGCGAGCAGGTCGACCGGCTCGATCTGCCGCCCCACGCGCTCGCGTTCTCGTTCGGGCATCAGGTCCGGGTCCGGGAGAGTGACCGATGAGAGCGGCCGTACCCGGGCTGCCGAGCCCGCATCCGATCGGCGAGCAACTGCCCTCGGTCTACGCCGAGGACCGGTTCGTCCAGGGCTTCACCGGCGCGCTCGACGAGGTGCTCGCACCGGTCTTCGCCACGTTGGACAACTTTTCCGGTTACCTCGACCCGAACCTGGCGCCGGAGGACTTCGTCGGCTGGCTGGCGCATTGGGTGGCGTTGCGCGTCGACGAAGGCTGGAGCCCGGTCCGGCTGCGCGAACTCGTGACCCGGTCGGTCGAACTGCATCGGTGGCGCGGTACCCAGCGCGGGCTCGCCGAACACGTACGGCTGCTGACCGGTGGCGCGGTCGAGGTGACCGACAGCGGCGGGGTCGTGGCGTCGCCGGAGCCCGGAGCGCCGCTCCCGGATCCGGGGCCGCCGTGGGTCCACGTGCGCGTGCGGGTGCCCGATCGGAGCCGGATCGACGAACGACGGCTGACGGCGACGGTCGTGGACGCGGTGCCCGCCCACGTGCGGGTCACGGTGGAAGTGGTGGAGGGGTAGCGGATGGTCATCTACCGGGAATGCGGGCATCAGGGCCCCGCCGACGTCGAGTTCTGCGGCGAATGCGGGCGGTACCTGAAATGGGACGACGAGGAACCCGTCGCGGTGCGTCAACCGATCGCCCAGGCCCAGGTCGTGCAGCCGGCCGAACCGCTCGCGCCGGTCCGGCAGCCGCAGCAGCGGACGGTCGAGGAGCAGGTCCTCCGCCCGGGTGACCTGATCTGCGGCAGATGCGGCAAGGGCAACGTGCCCACCCGTAACTTCTGCGGTCGCTGCGGCGCGTCCCTGGCCGAGTCGGAAGTCGTGAAGACATCGTGGTGGCGTCGGCTGTTCCGCCGCGGACCCCGGGAGCACAAGGCGGGGGAGCGGCCGGGCAAGGACGGCGTCCGCCGCCGCGTCGGCCGGGCCGGTGCCGCGCGACGCAGCGTCGGCAAGGCCGTCCGCCGGGTGATCGCGGTGATGCTGGTGCTCTCGGCGCTGATCTACGCGCTGTACCAACCGTTCCGGGGTGCGATCAACACCGCCGCGGTCGGCCTGTGGAGTCAGGTGACGGGGATCTTCGAGACGAAGCTGAACCCGGTGCGTCCGAGCAAGGTGACCGCGAACGCGCAGTCGCCGGGCCATCCGGGGAACCTGGTCAGCGACAACGCCAAGAACACCTTCTGGGCGGCGACCGCCCAGGGCGAACCCGTGCTGGTGTTCACCTTCGACCGTCCGGTGGATCTGCGGAAGGCGATCGTGCATTCCGGCAACGGCGCGAACTTCCAGGCCGCGCACCGGCCGAAGACCCTGCATCTCGTGTTCTCCACCGGCAAGACCTACGACATGGTGCTGGCCGACACGCCGGACGCCCAGGAGATCCCGATCGAGAACAGCGCGGGCGCCACGAGCGTCGAGCTGCACGTGGTCGGGCTGCATCGCTCGCTGGACGGCATGGACGTCGCGATCTCCGAGATCGAGCTGTTCGAGGCCGGCTGAGGAAGGACTGGATGACCATGCGCCCGAACCGAGCGGTGGCGGCGATCGCGTTCGTCGCGGTGCTGGGCGGAGCGGCGATCACCGGGGTGCTCGCGCCGACCGCGGCGCAGGAGCCCGCGCCTCCCGCCGCGCCCTACCGCGTCGGCTACGTCAGCGCCGCGACCACGGCCCTGTTCCAGGCCTCCGGCGCGGCACTGCCCCCGGGCGCCGGGGGCGTCGATTCCGACGCGTCCGCGGGCAAAGGCGGCCTGGTGTGGGTGAGCAAACGGGCCGTCCGTGACGGCGCCGAGCGCGACGGCGAGATCTGGTACCTGCGCGACGGCACCAAGGTCCCGGTGCGCCTGACCGACGACGCGACCGTCGACACGCATCCGGCGTTGTCGCCCGACGGTTCGTCGGTCGCGTTCGTCTCGGAACGCACGGGCAGCAAGGACATCTTCGTGATCGGCGTCGACGGCCGCGGGCTGCGCCAGGTGACCTCCGGGCCGGCCGCGGACGATTCGCCGAGCTGGTCGCCCGACGGCGGCCGTCTCGTGTTCAGCGGTACCGGCGAGGATCCGGCCGGTGACCTCTACACCGTGCCGTCGGGCGGCGGCGCGCCGACGCGCCTGACCAACGACCCCGCCGCGGACACCCAGCCCGCCTGGGCGCCCACCGGTTCCCGGATCGCGTTCACCACCACCAGATTCGACCCGGCCGGGGATGTCGTGGTCATGGCCGACACCGGCGGCGCCGTCACCCGCGCGGTCCCGGAGCCCGGTGACTCGTCCGAGCCCGCGTGGTCACCGGACGGCGTGCGGCTGGCCTTCACCACCCGGCAACCGGATCCGCTGGGCGACGTCAAACAGGTCGCGGGTGGTCAGGTCTCGGTGATCTCCGCGTTGTCCGGCGTCGGCGAGACCGAACCGACCTTCCGCGCCGACGGGCAGCCGGTGTTCACCCAGCTCCGCGGCGGGGCCACCACCGACATCTGGAGCGCGGACGCGCGCGGCGGCGACCGCCGCGACCTCACGAACCGGCCGGACGCGGACGAAGCCGATCCCGCCTTCTCCCCGGACGGGACTTCGCTGGCCTACACGGAATTCGGCACCGGCGAGAGCCGGAACAGTCAGATCGTCGTGGCGAACGCCGACGGCGGCGCGCCGCGACCGCTGACCGCGGCCGAGCGCGGCAAACGGGAGCGTCATCCGGCATGGTCGCCGGACGCGACGAAGATCGCGTTCACCCGGACCGTGTCGGCAGGCGAGGGTTCCGACAGCTTCGTGCGGATCGTGCGCGTCGCGGACGGCCGTGTTCTCGGCGACATCCCGATCCCGGCGCATCTGCGTGGCGACGACTCGCAGGCGGTCTGGTCGGCGGACGGGGCCAAGATCACGCTCACCCGGGCCGCCACCCGGATCGGGCCGCCGGGACCGTCCAGAGTGGACCCCGCGACGGTGGACGTGCCGGTCGGCCGCGGCGGGTCGGCGCGGATCGCCAAGACGGTGCAGACCGACCGGATCCGGTCCCTGCCGGACGTCGTCCTGCTGATGGACCAGACCGGCTCCATGGGCGGGGTGATCGAAGGGGTCAAGACGAACCTCGGCACGGTCATCGACAGCGTGCGGGAACGGGAGAAGGAAGCGAACTTCGCCGTCGTGGCCTTCGGCGACGCGAAAGATCCGGCCCCGCGGCCGTTCTACGTTCAGCAGCCGCTGACCCCGGCGGGTACCGAGGCCGAACGGAAGCTGCTGTCCGACGCGTTCGCCCGGATCAAGGCGGACGGTGGTGGAGACACCGCCGAGGATTGGCTGCTGGCCTTGCAGAAGGTCGCGACCGGAGCCATCACCTTCCGTCCGGGCAGCAGCCGGGTCGTCGTCCTGGTCGGTGACGCGGCGAGCCACGAGACCCCGCCGAACACCCGGACGGAGGTGATCGCCGCACTGAACGCGGCGAAGATCAGCGTGGTGGCCGTTCCCGCGGTCACCGGCGGGTCGAGCACGGATCCCGACCGCGGCCTCGACGCGCGGGGACAGGCGACCGCGATCACCAGCGCCACCAACGGTGTCCTCACGCCCGACACCGACGCCGGCCGGATCTCGGAGGCGATCATCGCGGGTATCGGTGATCTCCCGGTCAGCGTCCAGCCGGTGAGCTTCTGCGATCCCGGCCTCACGATGACGTTCGATCCCGCGGGGCCGCAGAGTGTTCCGGGCGGCACGAACGCGCGGTTCACCGAAACGGCGACGGTGTCCCAGACGGCCGAGGTGGGTTCTTTCCTGCGCTGCCGCGTGGAATTCCGGTTGAACGGGGAGCCGACCGTGCGGCCGGGATACACCGAAAACGTCACCGTGCGCGTCAAGGATCCGGCTCTGCCCCTGATCACGCTGCACGACCGGACGGTGACCGGAACCGGCCCCATGGTGATCGAGTATCCCGCGACCGCGGTGGACGTGGACGGGAGCCCGCTCGAGCCGAGCTGCACTCCGTTGTCCGGCAGCCTGTTCCCGGTCGGCGCCACCACGGTGACGTGCACGGCGCGCGGGAAGAACGGCACCGCCGTCGAGACCGCGGTCATGGCCGTCGCCTCGCCGGGAGAGGAGCGACGGAAGCAGCTGTGGCAGGTCACCCTGACCCAGCCTTCGCCCGACGTCGTCGTGCCGGGAGACCAGCGTGACCTTTCGTCGCTGTTCGGGCCGGGTTGCGGGGCCGGCGCGGAAAGCGCGGCGGACCTCTCGCCGGACGGGGCCACCGTCGCGTTCCAGAGCGGCAACGCGCTGGTCTGCGTGGCTCCCGCCGACGGGGGCGCGGCCCGGATCCTGGTGCAGCGCATGGGATACGTCGACGATCCGGCCTGGTCCCCGGACGGCGGTCTCGTCGCGTACACGAACTCGCCGGGCGAGTCCCCGCCACGGATCGCGGTCGTTCCGTTCGCCGGTGGTGACGGCCGGACCCTGATCGACGGCCCCGGTGGTGCCTCGCAGCCCACGTTCCAACGGATTCCCGACCTCGTGGTGAGCACGAGCGCCGTACCCGCCGCGATCCCGTTCGAGGGGCTCACCACGTTCGAGTTCGTCGTGACCAACCGCGGCGCCACCGCGTCGCCTGTCGTGGGGCTGTTCGTCCGGCTGACGGCCGGACTGCGACCGGCGGCGGCCCTCCCCACCAAGGGCACCTGCACGCCGGAACTGGTGTGCGCGTTCGGCACGCTGGTGCCGGGCCAGGAGGTACGGGTGCGGTTCGGCGCGACCGGTCTGGTCGCCGGAGCGCAGGCGGCGACCGGAACGGTCACCACGGCCGGCCCCGACGCCGACGCACGGAACAACTCCGCCACAGCGGTCGTGACGGTCGGCGAAAAGCCGGCGCCACCGGTGACCCCCGGATCCTTGTCGGTCGGGATGTCGGTCTCGGCGGTCCCGTTGTTCGCCGGCGGTGACGACGTGGTGCTGACCTACTTGGTGCACAACGGTTCCCAGGCCCCGATGCCGGCCGTCCGGCTCGTGACCCAGCTGCCACCACAACTTCCCGCGACTTCGGCCGCACTCGGCTGTGTGCCCGGCGGTGGAAGTTGCGCGCTCGGGACGCTCGGGCCGGGGCAGACGGTGACGCTCCGGATCTCGTTGGCCGCGAAGGCCGCGTTCGAGGGCCAGGTGTCCGGCACGGTGAGCACGACCGGACCGGACAACAACGCCGGGGACAACACGGCGACCGCGCGTGTGGTGGTCCGGCAGCCGGTGGTCGAGCTGGATCCGAAGATCGGCACGCTCGGCTTCGTCCCGCGGGTGCGGGGAACGGACTTCCCGCCGGGCGCGGTGGTCCGGCTGGCCTGGTCGGCGGGCATCTCCGCGCCGGGACAGGTCACCGTCGGCGCCGATGGAAGATTCGAGGCGTACTTCCTGATCTTCCACCACGACCTGATCGGCCCGCGCACGGTGAACGTGACCTCGGTCGGCGGCCCGAAATTCGGGACGGCGGCATCGAATCCGATCCTGGTCGTGCTCCGCACCCTGCAACCCCCCTTCATCACCCGAGGCTGAGGGGCCGCGTCGTGAGTGGCGTTTCGGCTTCTAACCCGAAACGCCACTCACGACCACCTGGACCGATCGGCCGCACTCGCGTGATCGACGCCGGAACTCACGTGATCGAAGGCGGAACTCGCGAGATCGAAGGCGGAACTCGCGAGTGCGGCCTCCAATCACGCGAGTCACGTCCCTGATCACGCGAGTCACGCCTTTGCGCACGCTGCGCCCTGTGCGCCCAGTCCCCGTTGGTGAGGCAGGCGGGGCAGTGAAGCTGATGCCGTCTGTCGTCTTGGGCGAGTGGGGAAGATTCCGGCCGTCCAACGTCCGGGATCTTCCCCACTCGGTCGTCGCGCCCACGCAGGTCGGACGTAGGTAGGCACAGAGCACGCGGTTGGCTCTAGCCCGAAACGCCACTCACGGCCAGTATCCGGCCGGGGCGAAGGCTCCTTTCGCCGCATCGGATGCGGTGAAGGGAGCCTTCAGCCCACTCGTGACAGTGTGAAATTGCTCAGACAGCTTCCGAGCACACCGGCCACTGCCCCTATGGGCAACGACCGGCGCACGGCCGCACACCCGTCCGCTGCTGCCGGTCGTCGCGCCGGACGCGCAGACTTCCGGGTATGGGAGCAACGGCGACGCTGTCCGAGGCGGGTCTGGTCGCGGAACCGGGCCAGGAGATCAGCTGCTCGGTGACCATTCGCAATGCCGGCCGGGTCGTCGATCAGTTCGCGATCGAGGTGGTCGGCGATCCGGGTGCCTGGGCCACCGCGGAACCGGCGACGGTGAACCTGATGCCCGGGGAGGCGGGGACGGTCGTCGTGCGGTTCTCGCCGCCGCGGTCGTCCGACGTCCGGGCGGGCCAGATCCCGTTCGGTGTCAGGGTTTTCTCGAGCGAGGACCCGGCGGGGTCGGTGGTCGAGGAAGGCAGCATCCAGCTCGGCGCGTTCACCGAGGTGACCGCCGAAGTCGTTCCGGCGAAAGTGGAGGCCGGTTCCAAGGCCGATTTCGAAGTCGCCGTCGACAACCGCGGCAACCATCCCGTCGCCGTCGAACTGAGCGCGCTCGACCCCGAGGACGAGCTCGACTTCCAGCTCGAACGGAACCGCGCCGACCTCGCGCCGGGCACGGCCGCGTTCGTCCGCCTGCGGGCCCGGCCGCGGAAACGGTTCCTGCGCGGGCAACCCGTCCGGCACCGCTTCCAGGTGTTCGTCGTCGCGGACAACGCCGAACCGCTCAAAACCGAAGGCACCATGGTGCAGCGGCAGTTGCTGCCGAAGTGGTTGCTGCCGGCGCTCGCCGCACTGCTGGTGTTGCTGCTGGCCCTGGTGACGCTGTGGTTCACCGTGCTGAGGCCTGCGGTGAAATCGGCCGCCCGCGAGGCCGCGCAGGAGCAGAACCAGGAGGTGATCAAGGCCGCGCAGGACGCCGGTGGCGCCGCGGGGGAGGCGAAGAAGGACGCCGTTCAGGCCAAACAGAACTCCGAAGACGCGATGAAGGCCGTCGGGCTGACCCCGCCTCCGGACGGCGCGCCGCCCGGCCCCAGGGCGTCGAACGGTGTCCCGAACCCGGCGGGCAACGCGAACGGGACACCGACCGACTTCCGCGTGGCGGCGGACGCGGCGGTCGACTCGAACGTCAACCGCTTCGCCGAATTCCCCTACGCCGTTCCGGATGCCGCGAAGACACTGGTCGTCACCGACCTCATCCTGCAGAACCCGCGCGGCGACAACGGAACCCTGCGGCTGTTGCGGGATTCCGGCGGCACCAAGACCGTTCTTCTCGAAGTCGGCCTCGCGAACTTCCGCGACCTCGACCACCACTGGTTGCAGGCATGGCGGTTCGCCCCCGGGGAGAAGATCGTGCTCGCGGTCAGCTGCCAGACGCCGGGAGGCGGCAGCCGGTGCACCCCGTCGGTCTCCTTCTCGGGCCGCATCGAATAGACGCCGATCAGATCAATCCCTCGCGCAAGGCGAACGCGACGGCGTGCGCGCGGTTGCGGAGCTGGAAACGGTTGGTGATGTCGTGCAGGATCGATTTCACCGTCCGCTCGGAATAGCTCAGCTGGTCGGCGATCTCCTTCGTCTCGAAGCCGTCGGCGACCATCCGCAGCACCTTGGTCTCGCGTTGGGACATCCCGGCCAGATCCCAGCCGTTCGGTTGCAGCACGTCCCGCTGCAACCGGGACACCCTGGACAGCAGGCGGCCGAGCAGATCGGGCGGCAGCGCGCCTTCCCCGGCGGCCGCGGCCTTGACCAGCCGCACCAGGGTGTCGGGGGTTGCGTCGGCCCGCCGGATGATCGCGGAGACACCGTTGCCCACGACGTCCAGCAGCTCCGAGTCGTCCACCTCCCCGGCGACCAGGACGACCCCGGCGCAACCGGCGCAGTGGAGGCTGCGGAGCAACTGCCGTGCCTCCTCGTTCAGCCGCTCGACGATGACCAGTACGACGGCCGGCTCGTCGGTGTCGTCGGCGAAGCGGATCTCAGGGCGTGCGCGCAGCGCGGCGGTGACACCCGCGTGCGTGATGGTGTCGGTGGCATGGAGCAGCACCGGGATCTGGTCGACGAGCATCGATGAACCCCTCCCGCGAACGGCGTTTCGTCATTCCCAAGGATCGTGCGGACGGGGTGTCGCGAACAGGGATCCGGAGTCCCGATATGTCCCGCTTTGCTACTCCGATCGAGCGACGCCCGCCTTCCTGATCTTGGCGATCGCCTGGGCCCGGTCGGTGACCTGGAGCTTGCGGAAGATGTGGGACACGTGGTTCCGCACGGTTTTCGGGCTGAGCACCAGCTGGTCGGCGATGGAGGCGTTGCCCATGCCCTGCGCGATGAGCCGCATGATCTCCCGCTCGCGCGCGGTCAGCTTCGGGAAGGACTCGTCACGCGGGGATTCCGTGCCCAGCAGGGAAAGCACCTGGGTCGCGATCGCCGGGCTGAAGATCGCCTCGCCGTCGCCGATCACCCGTACCGCGCGGACGACCTGCTCGTTGCGCGCCCCCTTGAGCAGGTAACCGCGCGCACCCGCGCGCATGGCGGCGAACACCGCGGCTTCGTTCTCGAACATCGTCAGCATGAGCACACCGGTGTGCGGGCAGGCCTTCACGATCCGGCGGGTCGCCTCGACGCCGTCGAGGTCCGGCAGGTTCAGGTCCATCAGGATGACGTCGGGTTCCAGCCTGCCCGCTTCCGCGACCGCGGTGAGACCGTCGGCGGCCTGCCCGACGACATCGATGCCCTGGGTACCGTCGAGCATCGCGCAGATGGCCGTCCGGAAGGCGGGATGATCGTCCACCACGAGGACGCGGAGCGGCGGGAACATCGCGTTCACTCCTGGGTGGCGAGCGGCAGCCAGGCGGCGATCCGGGTGCCACCCGAGGGCACCGGCTCGACCACGCAGCCACCGCCGAGATCGACGGCGCGTTCCCGCATCGACCGCAGCCCGGTCCCGCCGACCACGGACGGCGTCTCCCCGCCCGTCCCGACCCCGTCGTCGACGATCTCCACGCGCAGGTCGCCGTCCAGCGGCCAGAGACGCACCGTGCACTGCCGGGCACCGGAGTGGCGGGCGATGTTCACGAGCGCCTCGCGGATGATCCGGTACGCGGCGACCTCCACCGTGGCCGACAGCGGCGGCAGCTCGCGGCGGACCTCGACGGTCACCGCGAGTGGACCGTGTTCGGCGGGTACCCGGTCGGCGAGCATGCCGGCATATCGGCGCACGGCCGTGACGAGGCCCGCCTCGTCGAGCGCGGGCGGGCGCGCGTCGGTCACGATGCGGCGCAGTTCGGTGATGGCGCCGTAGAGCTCCTCCTCCAGCCGGGAGAGGAGACGCTCGGCCCCGGCTCGGTCGCGGACGAGCAGATCACGGGCCGCGCGCAGGCCGAGCACGGCCACGGCGAGGGTCGGCCCGACGCCGTCGTGGAGGTCGCTGAGCACCGTCCGGAGCCGGTCCTCGTACCCGGCAGGATGAACGACGTCGGTGACGACGAATGTCCGGCGCATTGTCTCCCCCGTCGGGCGGTGGCGCGGCTCGGTGGTGCGTAGCGTGCTGGTCACTCGCTGTACTAGTCGCGGAACCCGCTCCCGGCGTTTCCCCGCCTGCCGCGAGTTCAGGTAACGGTTTGGAGCCGATGCGGACGCCTGCCCCGGCGGCCGCGAACCGTGCGGCGGCGAAATGCCGTAATAGGGGTTCGAGAATTCGGGTCATAAAATGATGGTGCTCGCTTCGAAGTATGATGCGCGCGAGTGAACTTTCTCGACAGTGGACGGGCCGTCACGGACAATCGGTTCCGCGCGGCACCCTGCGAGCAAATCCTTCTGTTGCGCTCAGTTCCCTGCTCCCATCATTTGGCGAAAAGGAACCCTATGCATGACGATGACGAACCAGTAGGCCGGGTGCTCGGCAGGCGGCAGGCGTTGATTCTGCTCGGCGCCGCCGGTGCGACACTCGCCGCCGCGGGCTCCGCCACGGCGAGCACCACCACCTCCACCGAGGGCACCCCCGAGGTCTGCACGCTGGATTGTGTGGTCAAGCCAGAGCAAATGGAGGGTCCGTACTTCGTAGACGAGCGGCTCAACCGCTCCGATATCCGCAGTGAACCGTCCACCGGACAACTGGTTCCCGGTACCCCGCTGGTAATCAATTTCACCGTTCAGCAGGTTCGCCAGCAGCAGTGCACCGCGCTGTCGGGGGCGATGATCGACCTCTGGCAGTGCGACGCTTTCGGGCTGTATTCGGACATTCCGTCCCAGGGCAGCCGCGGCCGCCGTTTCCTGCGCGGTTATCAGAACACCGACCAGGCGGGCACGGCCCGGTTCACCACCATTCTTCCCGGCTGGTACACCGGACGCACACTGCATATCCACGTCAAAATACGCACCATCGGAACCAACGGCCGCCCGTACGAGTTCACGTCGCAGCTCTACTTCACGCCCGAGTTCGGCGCGGCCTATCTGCGGACAGACCCGTACCGGCGGAAAGGCCCGGCCGACACGACCAACAGCCGGGACTCGATCTACCGCAACGGCGGATCCCAGATGCTGCTGCGTCCACAGCAGTCCGGAACCGGCTACACGGCGGACTTCGCCATCGGGCTCGACCTGTCGAACACGCAGGTCGGCCGTCCCGACTAGCCCGCCCGACTCGGTCCGAAGGCTCCCTTCGTCGCATCAGACGCGGCGAAGGGAGCCTTCGGCCCGGTGACTCAGATCGCGGCCCGGGCAGTCTTTCACCGGTCAGGGCGGCCGCTCGGATGTTCTTGTCCGTCGCGGCGGGGCTTACCAGCACGGCGTGACGCAGGTTCCGCGCCACGTCTCCGTGGTCGGTTTTTCGTCCTTCACTGAGAAGGAAGCCGGGGAACCGGTAGCCGAACCGGTGCAGCGACCTGGTCCCGGTCTCCAGCTGGCCGTCGCGCAGGACGAAGCCGAAGGCGTTGGCGAGCCGGTTGACGATGTTCCAGACGAAGGTGGCGTCGATCGAGTCGGGATCTCGGCTGACGGCCTCCAGAAACGTGCGGACGGCCGTGAGCTCGGCGTGGGTGACGGCGCAGAACGGGCATTCGTGCAGCCGTGCGGTGGACATGGCGAGGTCTTCGCGTTCGCCGGCGGTCCAGTGGGACGGCCCGCGCATCGCGTCGGCCGTGGTCGAGAATGGACAGTCTCATCGGGACTCCACGGTGCCGAGTTCGGCCAGCCGCTTGGTGAGATAGCGCCGGTCGGCGGGTTTGACGGCGAGTGCGTGCGCGCGCCGGTACGCGGCCGCGGCGTCGGCGCTCCTGCCGAGGCGCCGCAGGAGATCGGCGCGGGCGGCGTGCAGGAGGTGGTACCGGTCGAGGCCCTCGATGTCGTCGATGAGCACGAGGCCGTCCGCCGGGGTGGTGGCCATGGCGACCGCGACCGCGTGGTTCAGGGCGACGACGGGGGAGGGGCTCAACTCCAGCAATCGTTCGTAGAGACCGGCGATCCCCGCCCAGTCCGTCTCGTCGGCCGTCGGCGCTTGGGCGTGCAGCACGGCGATGGCGGCCTGCAGCTGATACGGACCGGGGTTTCCGTGGCGCAGCGCCCGGTCGAGCAGCCCGACGGCCTCGGCGATCTCGGCCCGGTCCCATCGCGACCGGTCCTGGTCCGCGAGCAGGACGACGTCCCCGTCGGGCCCGTAGCGCGCCGCGGCGCGGGAATCCTGCAGCAGGAGCAACGCGGCCAGGCCGAGCGCCTCCGGCTCGTCGGGCATGAGCGCGGCGACGAGTTCGGCGAGCCGGATCGCCTCCCGTTGAAGCTCCCGGAACTCCGGCTGGTCGCCGTCGGCGGTGTAGCCCTGGGTGAAGATCACGTAGACCACCGCGAGGACTCCGGAGAGCCGTTCCGGCAGAAGGTGATCGGCGGGAACGTCGAGGCTGATCCCTGCGTCGCGGATCTTGCGTTTCGCCCGCACGAGTCGCTGCGCCAACGTCGCCTCACCGACCAGGAACGTGCGCGCGATCTGTCCCGCGGTCATCCCGGCCACCGCCTGCAAGGTCAACGCGACCCGCGCTTCCTCGGCCAGCGCGGGATGGCAGCAGGTGAAAATGAGACTGAGCCGCTCGTCCCCGACGCCGAGCAGGCTTTCCTCTCCGATGTCCATTCGCGTCACCTCCGGCGGAAACCCCAACTCGGCGAGTTTTTCCTGACCGCGGCGCGCTCGGCGCAGCCGGTCGATCGCGCTGTTGCGCGCCGCGGTCAGCAACCAGGCCACCGGATCGTCCGGAGCCGCATCACCCCATTTGCCCACGGCGAGCGCGCACGCGTCCTGCAGGGCGTCCTCGGCGAGTTCGAAGTCGCCGAGCACCCGGACCAGCGCGGCGAGCATCCGGGATCGATGCTCGCGATACGTCTCCGACAAGACCGGCGCCGACGTCATACGCCGGTCGCCGCCCGGTGGTCGAGAGCAGGCACTCCGGCGATCGGGCGCACCTCGATCGTGCCGTCTTCGGCCATCGGGCACAGCGCCGCCAGCTCCAGCGCCACCTCGAGACCGGGACAGTCGAGCACGTAGGTGCCGCCGAGGTGTTCGTGGGTTTCGGGGAACGGGCCGTCGGTGACGAGCGTCTTGCCCTCGCGGACCCTGACCGTGGTCGCGGTGTGCTCGCCCTGCAGCGGATGCCCGGACACGAAGGCGCCGCGGCGGCGGCACTCGTCGGCGAACGCGTTCACCCGGGCCAGTGCCTCGGGGAAGCGCGGGTCCTGCGGCTCCGGGCGATCGCAGTTGTAGATCAGCAGCATGTACAGCACATGTCCTCCACTCGCCGGTGTCGATCTGTCGAAGAGGATGACGAACGGGTCGACGGTAACTCGACAGGTCACCGGACACTTGTTTCGGCGGTGGAGGCGCGGTGCCCGCGTGACTGGTCCGGTCACCGAGGGGTGTGTGGAAATAGGGACATTGAACGTCCCTGTTTCCACACACCCCTCACCCGCGGTGACACCCACGCGCCCCCGGCCACGTCGAGTAGCCACGGCGGTGAAGGCGCGACCCTGAACCCCTTCGATAACACCGTCATCCGTTGGACCAACTCCGATCGGGTGTCGTCTACCTGTGGACTTGACCGCCGACAAGAATAAAACCAAACTTCGTTGGCGAAAAGGAGTCCATCATGACGAACGACGCAGAGCAGGCGAAGAGACCGGTGAGCGCCGCGCTGGCCGGCCCCTACGGGCATCCGCTCCACCCGATGCTGGTGACCGTCCCGATCGGCGCGTGGGTCTCCAGCCTGGCGTTCGACGTCGCGTCGCTGATCGTGGACGATCCGGGATTCCTGGCCCGCGGATCGGTCTGGCTGATCGCGCTCGGCGTCGTCGGCGCGCTCGCCGCGGCCATGGTCGGCACCCTCGACCTGTTCGCGATCCCGTCCGGTACGCGAGCGTTCCGGACGGGGTTGACGCATATGGGCCTCAATCTCGCGGTCACCGCCGCCTACACCGTCGGCTTCTTCTGGCGCCGAGCCGCCTCGGACGAGGCCGGGCCGGTCGGCATCGGCCCGCTCGTGCTTTCCGCGGCGGCGTTCGTCGTGCTCGCCGCGTCGGGGTATCTCGGCGGCAAGCTGGCGTACCGCTACGGCGTCCGCGTCGCCGCCGAGTCCACTCAGGCAGAGGGCTTCACGGCCTGAAAGCCCGTTCCCGCCACCACATCGAGGAGACAGAACATGGACATCGCCGCGCTGGTCGCCTGGCTGGTCACCGCAGTGGGTGGCTTCGTCATGCTGGGCACCTGGATCGCCAAGGGCGGCACCCGGGAACCGGAACGCAGCAGGTTCTCGCCGGGGCTGGTCTTCGGCCACTTCGCCCTCGCCGCGGCCGGACTGGTGCTGTGGATCGTGTACCTGTTCGCGGGCTCGGCGGTGCTGGCGTGGATCGCGTTCGTCCTGCTCGTGCCGATCGCCTTGCTGGGCTTCACGATGTTCGCTCGCTGGCTGCCCGGCCACCGATCCGGCGCCGCGGCTCCCGAGCAGCATTTCCCCGTAGTCGTGGTCGCGGCGCACGGACTGGTCGCGGTCGCGACCGTGGTCCTGGTGCTGCTCGCCGCCCTGGGCGTCGGCGGCAGCTGACCCCGTACCCCGGTACTCCCAACCCTTGAGGAGTGGATAAGTGGAATCGCCGACGTTTGTGATCATCGGTGCCGGCCTTGCCGGTGCGAAGGCCGCGGAAGCCTTACGTGACAAGGGATTCGACGGGCGGATCGTGCTGCTCGGCGACGAGGGGCAGCGTCCGTACGAGCGGCCGCCGCTCTCGAAGGACATGCTCACCGGAAAAGCCGACAGCGCCTTCGTGCACGACGAGGGTTGGTACTCCGGCCACGAGGTCGACCTGCGGCTCGGCGACCGCGTGACCGCGATCCACCGGGCGGCCCACGAGGTCGAGCTCGCCGGCGGCACCCGGGTCGGCTACACCAAGCTTCTGCTGGCGACTGGGGCCGAACCTCGCGTCCTGCCGGGTATGGAGGGCGCGCTCACGCTGCGCCGCCTCGGTGACTCCGAGCGGCTGCGGCAGGTGCTGGCGACGGGGTCCCGGCTCGCCGTGGTCGGCGCGGGGTGGATCGGTCTCGAGGTCGCGGCGGCGGCCAGGCAGGCCGGTCTCGACGTGACGGTGCTGGAAGCACTCGAGTTGCCACTGCTGCCCGTGCTGGGGCCCGACGCGGCCAAGGTGTTCGCGGACCTGCACACCGCGCATGGCGTCGACCTGCGGCTCGGGGCCAAGGTGGCCGGAACGGGCGCGAAGCACGTCAGTCTCGCCGACGGCACCCGCGTCGATGCCGACGCCGTCCTCGTCGGGATCGGCGCGATCCCGAACACCGCGCTGGCCGAAGCCGCCGGACTGACGGTGGACAACGGCGTCCGCGTCGACGCGCACCTGTGCACCAGCGACCCGGACATCTTCGCCGCAGGGGACGTCGCCAACGCCGATCACCCGTTCCTCGGCCGGGTCCGGGTGGAGCACTGGGCGAACGCGCTCAAACAGCCCGCAGTCGCGGCCGCCGGGATGCTCGGCAAGGACGAAACCTACGACGAACTCCCGTATTTCTTCACCGACCAGTACGACCTCGGGATGGAGTACCTCGGCCACAACGCCGGTCACGACCGTGTCGTCTTCCGCGGCGACGTCCAGGCCCGGGAGTTCATCGCCTTCTGGCTCAAGGAAGTCCGGGTGCTGGCAGGGATGAACGTCAACGTCTGGGACGTCGGCGACCCGATCAAGGCCTTGATCCGCGGCGGACGGCCGGTGGACCCCGACCGGCTCGCCGATACCTCGGTGCCACTCGCGGAGGTCGCCGTCGGCTGAACCCGGAGGAGCGGCGGGGTCGGACGCTCAGGCTTTGCGTCCGACCCCGGCGTAGACGTCGTCCGGCTCGACGTCGCGGAGGCCCGGTTCCGCATGCCACAGCGGCGCGCTCACGACACCGGGTTCGACCAGGTCCAGCCCGTCGAAGAGGGCGGTGACCTCTGCGTAGGGGCGGAAATACATGGGGTCTCGGCTGTTCTTCATCGCCTCGGTGACCGCCGCCATCGCCTCGGGCGCGTGGTCGGCGGTCAGATGCGACAGTGCGACCAGGCTGCCGCTCGGCAGCGTTTCGCGGTAGCGGGCGACGATCTCGGCGGGGCGCAGATTGTCCGGGATGAAATGGAAGACGGCCACCATGAGCAGCCCGATCGGCCGGTCGAAGTCCAGCATCCCTTGCGTCGCGGCGGAATTCAGCACATCCTCGGGTCGGCAGAGGTCCGCCTCGACGACGGCGGCGTTCGGGTTCCCGTCGAGGATGAGGCGGCTGTGGGCGACGGCGACCTTGTCGTAGTCGACGTAGACCACCTTGCAGCCGGGGTCCATGTCCTGCGCGATCTCGTGCACGTTGCCGACGGTCGGGATCCCCGAGCCCAGATCGAGGAACTGGGTGATGCCCTGGCCGACCATGTATCGCACGGCACGGCGGAGGAACGCCCGGTTGGACGCGGCGACCCGGCGTCCGGACGGCAGGACGGCCACGACCTTCTCCCCGACGGCGCGGTCGGCGTCGAAGTTGTGGCTGCCGCCGAGCAGCCAGTCGTAGACCCGGGCCGCACTGGGCAAGCGGACGTCGACACCCTCTGGAACCCGTTCACTCTGCACGGACACCCCACACCTCACAACGCATCGGCCGGCGGAACCCCTTCGTCCCCAGCACCGTACCGACTCCGATGCCCGTGACAAGCCGGTCATGGCCGAAGGAGCGGACGCCGGCCGGGACACCCATCGTGTGGCGCGGTCACGCTAGGTCGGCCATTCGGCCGATGTCGACCCGGCCGATGAGCCGATCCAGTCATGATCTTCGCCCCATAGTGTGACGACTGTCAGTAATTCGTCGTCTACGGGGAGATCACGATAATGCTTCGCAAAACAGGGGTACTGGCGGTCGGACTGGCCGCAGCGGGAGCGATGCTGATCCCGGGGGTCGCTTCGGCGGCCGGCGGGCCGACACCCTTCGTCATCGGCGGGCACGACGCCACTGAGGACTACTCGTTCATGGTGTCGCTGCAGCAGGGCGGCAACCATTTCTGCGGTGGTTCGCTGATCAGTGAGAACTGGGTGGTGACCGCTGCGCATTGCGTGAAGGGGGCGCAGCCGGGGGAGATCAGGACCAGGATCGGGGCGCGGCAGCACAACAGCGGAGGCACCGAGACCGGCGTCAGCCGGATCATCGTGCACCCGGACTTCGTCGGGCAGAACCCGCCGGGCGGGGACATCGCGTTGGTGCGGTTGGACAAACCGGTGACCGAAAAACCGATCAAGATCGCCCAGGCGGTGGGCGACGCGGGGACGGCGACCCGGATCCTCGGCTGGGGTGAGCACTGCGCCGACCAGACCTGCGGGGCGCCGGAGATCCTCCAGGAGCTGGACACCAAGGTCAGGCCGGCGGAGGAGTGCCGCAATCTGGCCACGGGCAAGGAGATCTGCACCGGTTCCGACACGCCGGACGCGATGGGCTGCTACGGCGACTCGGGCGGGCCGCAGATCAAGGGCAGGCCGGGCGAGTGGGAACTGGTGGGTGCCACCAGCCGCGACGGTGACGCGGACCCGAAATGCGCCAGCGGCCTGGGCATCTGGACCGATGTGACGGTGTACCGGGACTGGATCGCCGAGCAGCAGGCGAGCAGCGTGGCGTGACGAACGGGCGAGGACGGTGATGAGACCGTCCTCGCCCGTTCACCGCGATCTGTCATCGGGGCGCGAGTTGCTCCAAAGAGGACAGTGGCGCCTTGTGCAGGTTCGAGATGATGTTCCTCGGCTTGTCCGCGGCCTTGCTGTAGTAGTGCGCGCCGGACTCGAACGCCAGGTAGACGTTGCTGCCGTAGACCGTCAGCCCCTCGGACATGCTCGGCGCGCGGAAGCAGTGCTTCTTGGCCGTGTCCAGGTCCTTGTCGCCGGCGCCGCGCCGGACGACGTAGATGTTGCTGCGGTTGTTCCTGCCATGCGAAGTGCTGTAGATGAACAGGTCCTTGGTGACGATGAGACCCTGCGTCTTCGTCGGCACCTCCCACGACCCCGGCCGGTAGCCCAGTTTGCCGTCGGCCCCGACGGTGTACGAGTGCATCAGGCCGCGCTTGGCGTCTTCGAATTTGCCTGCCCACAAGGTGTTGGTCGGGCCGTGGCTGGTGAGGAACGAGGAGGCGTAGACGGTCTGAGCCTTCCCCTCCTGCTCGATGGGCAGCGACTTCTTGATCGCGTTCTTGAGCTTCGCCAGCGAGTACTTGCGGATCGTGTCGCCCTTGCCCGACACGAACGCCCAGCCCTGCTTCTCGAACACGGCGATCCCGCCGACGTGCGAGTACGCGAGCAGCGCCTGACCGACCTGCTTGCCGGTCTTGGCGTCGATGCCGATGATGATCGCGCTGCGGTGACCCGACTCGTACGAGGTGACCAGGATCAGGTCGTTCGACCCGTCCCAGTTCGACCAGGTCGCCGTGCCCTGGGGGATGTTGGTCTCCAACGCGGGGATGGGGTGACTCTTGCTGAAGCGGTTGTCGTAGGCGTAGGAGGCGGATTCCCCACGGTAGAAGGGCCCGTCCTTACCGCTGGACTTCGAGTCACAGGTGATGGCCGCGGCCTCAGCGGAGGCGGTGCCCACCACGGTGAGGCCGAGCAGCAGGGTGCTCGCCGCGGCGGTGATCGTCGCCTTCTTGAGTAGCGTCTTCATTCAGTCCCTTGTAGTCGTTGTGCGTCCAGTTCTCAACTGGGACTCGCGGGAGGCGCGGGCGGTTCCGTCGCCGCGTCGGCAGGCGGTCGAGTGTCCACAGAAGACATGCTCTGGCGAGCGAATCTGGCATCGAAGGCCTCCTGCCTGGTCTTCGCGGGTTTTCCGCGTGTCGAACGTGTCGCGAAAGCCACTTTCGAGACATCTGGCGTCGCGAAAGTGGCTTTCGCGACGCAGGCGCCGGCGGCGAGGTGGCCGGGGCGGGTGAGTGACCGGGGTGAAGGCTCCCTTCACCCCATCGTCGACCCGTCCGCGACCACGACACGTTGGCCTTACCCCTCAAGGGAACCGTCTCGCCACTCACGACCCCGGGTCGAAGGCTCCTTTGGCCGCGTCGGATGCGGCCAAGGGAGCTTTCACCCCGGCGGAGGCCTCGCTCACGAACACGCCACGTTTGCCTTGCCCCTCAAATAGGAGGCCGATGGGGGACGCAACACGTTCGGTGAGGTGGTCTCTCGCCGCTCTCCGCCGCGGGTGTTGCGAAAGCCACAGTGATGATGATGTGTGTGGATGGAGACCGCGGAGGGTTTGACCCGGAAAGCCACTGACGCCCTGGTTGGGGTTGTCTTGCGAAAGATCTGTGGGCTCTCTGTGGCTCTGTTCATGCACGTGACCAGGCCGGGGGATGTGACTTGATAGGAGCCTGTGCCACCAGGACACCCATCACTGTGTTGTCCATCCCCGCCGGCCCGGTACGTGCCATCCGTCGACCGATCGAGACACGGAATGGCAGAGACCAGGATGACCGATCAGCAGCATGCCGTCGACCTGACCGGGGTGACCGGCGGGGTCGATACCCATAAAGACACCCACACCGCGGCCGCGGTCGACGGGCTCGGCCGGGTGCTGGACACGCGTGTGTTTCCCGCTACCACCGCCGGCTACACCGCGCTGCTGGCCTGGCTGGGCGGGTTCGGCACGGTGACCGCGGTCGGGGTTGAGGGCACAGGCTCCTACGGCGCCGGGCTGGCCCGCCACCTGGCCGCCGAGGGTGTCCGGGTGGTGGAGGTCAACCAACCGGACCGGCATACCCGCCGCCGCAAAGGAAAGACCGACACCCAGGACGCGATCAACGCCGCCCACGCCGTGGTGTCAGGCCGCGCCGACGCGACCCCCAAGGCCGGGACCGGGCCCGCCGCGGCGATCACCGCCCTGCGCGCGGTGCTCAACAGTGCGGTCAAGTCCCGCACCGCGGCCCTCAACCAGCTCGACGCCCTGATCGTCACCGCCCCTGCCGCGCTGCGCGAATCTTTGACCCGGCTCACCGGAAAGGCCCTGATCACCGCCTGCGCCCGGCTACGGCCCTGCTCCGACCTCACCAGCCCCGCCACCGGCACCAAGACCGCGCTGCGCCGTCTCGCACGCCGCATCCAGCACCTCACCACCGAGATCACCGACGCCAAAGCCGACCTGACAGCACTGACCCAGCAAGTCCTGCCCGCCACCACCACCCTGTTCGGCGTCGGCCCCGGCACCGCCTCCCAACTCCTGGCCACCGCCGGGGACAACCCCGACCGGATCGACACCGAAGCCCGGTTCGCGCACCTCTGCGGCACCGCCCCCATCAACGCCAGCAGCGGCCGCACCGACCGCCACCGCCTCAACCGCGGCGGCGACCGCCACGCCAACGCCGCCCTCTACCGCATCGTCATCGTCCGCCTACGCCACTGCCCCCGCACCCGCGCCTACCTCGAACGCCGCACCGCCGAAGGCATTCCCAAACGCCACATCATCCGCTGCCTCAAACGCTACGTCGCCCGCGAAATCCACAAAGCCCTCACCACAGACCTAGCAAACCTCACCAACACCCCTTGACATCAATAGGAGCATCTTTCGCAACCTTCAACGTTGCGAAAGTGGCTTTCGCAACACGCCATGTCTGCCTTGCTTGCGCAAAATGCGCAAAACGGACACATCGACCTGGCTTCGCGGGGAAGGGCGGGCGAGCGCTCTCGGGTGGGTGCAACGTCGCGGCAGGTGTAAGTCTGTCTCGCGCGATCATGAAATGGCATTTCTGAATCGATTGTGGAAAATTGTCCACTTTGTTTTGGTGAATGCATTCCGTGGCACGGTGTCGGTTAATATCCGACACATTACCGAACGTAGTCGACCGAGTGTCGATGGTGGCCGAAGGATGAGTCGTGAAGATCGTCAAGGTCGCCGATTGAGCTGGAAGACGCGGCTAGCTGCGTCTTGTGGTCCAAGATCAGTGCGCCATTCGGCCCAAATCGGCGGAAATCGTATTCCTCGTCGCGGCGGATCGTCTTAACCTTGCGTAAT
Organism: Amycolatopsis japonica; assembly: GCF_000732925.1. NCBI lineage: Bacteria > Bacillati > Actinomycetota > Actinomycetes > Pseudonocardiales > Pseudonocardiaceae > Amycolatopsis > Amycolatopsis japonica. The sequence goes on along the minus strand of NZ_CP008953.1, from coordinate 4,912,150 downwards.
TCTTCACCTGCATGGTCACTGGGGAGCAAGATGAAGTCCACGCCGTTGTTGTCGTGCGCCCGAAAAGCCTCGGAGCGACTGCTCGACGCCCGATGAGAGAAGCCGGCTGCGTCAGCCGATTCGATGTGCACGCCCGGAAATCGCCCGACCGGGTCGCGGTTTTCGAGCACGGCGCCGGGCTCACCTACGCCCGGCTCGCCGGGCTCGCGGGCGGCCGCGCGCTGCGGTTGCGCGACGCCGGTGTCCGGCAGGGGGAGCGGGTCGGGCTCGTCACCGGGCACGGCAGCGCCGCGATCGCGGCGATCCTCGGCACCCTCGCCGCAGGCTGCACTTACGTCCCGCTGGACCCGACCTTTCCCCGGGAACGTCTCGAGTACCAGCTCGCGGCCGCACGGGTGACCGCCGTACTCGCGGATCCCGAGTACGTCGAGCTCGCGGAGTCCTTGTGCCGCACCGGATCCGCGCGGCTCGTGCGCTCCGGCATCGAGACCGCGCCGCTCCCGGTACCCGAAACCGATCCGGACAGCCCGGCGTACGTGCTGTTCACCTCCGGGTCCACCGGCAGGCCGAAGGCCGTCGCGCAGACTCACCGCAATCTCCTGCACGTCGTCGACAACCAGATCGCCGCGCTCGGTATCACCGCGGCCGACCGGCTCAGCCTGCTCGCGTCGTTCGGCTTCGACGCGGCGATCCCGGACCTTTACCCCGCCCTGCTCACCGGCGCCGCGCTCGTGCCGGTCGACCTGCGCGCGCACGGTCTCGCCCACGCCGCACGCGAGCTGGCCAGGCATGAGGTGACCGTCTACCACTCGACGCCGACGGTCTACCGGCACCTGCTCGACGTCCTCGGCGAGACCGGCCTCCCGTCCGTGCGGACCGTGCTGCTCGGCGGCGAGCAGGCGACCCACGCCGACGTCCGCCGCGGCCGGTTCGCGCCGGACTGCGTGTTCGTCAACGGTTACGGCGCCACCGAGGTGACTTTCGCGGCGCACTACCGGACGACCGCAGCCGAGCTGGGCCCGGACGCCGACGGGCCGCTGCCGATCGGGCGTGCGCTGCCCGGGTTCACGCTCACCGTGCTGGACAGCGGTGAACTCGAAGTGCGCGGGCGGCACCTCGTCGAGGGCTACCTCGACCAGCCGAGCCCGGCGTTCGGGGTGACGGCCGACGGCGGCCGCCGCTACCGGACCGGTGACCTCGGGCGGCTGCTGCCGGACGGGAACCTCGTCTGCCTCGGCAGGCTCGACCGGCAGGTCAAGATCCGCGGTTTCCGGGTCGAGCTGACCGAGATCGAGGCCCGCCTCGCCGAACAGCCCGGCGTGGCCGAGGCCCGCGCGATCGTGCGCGACGGCGACCTGCTCGCCTACGTGACCGCGGACGGCCCGCGTCCGGACGGCCGGGCCTTGCGGGCCGCGCTGTCGGACGTCCTGCCCGGCTACTCGGTCCCCGCCGCCGTCGCGGTGCTGGACGGTTTTCCGCTGACCGTCACTGGGAAACTCGACGAGCTGGCGCTGCCGGACCCGCGGGCGGCCGCGACCGTCCCGGACGAGCGGCTGACCCCGGACGAGGAACGCGTGCACCGGATCTGGTGCGCCGTCCTGGGCCGTGACCGGGTCGGGCGCAGCGAGGCGTTCTTCGACGCCGGCGGCGACTCGCTGCGGCTCGGCCGCGTGCAGGCGGGGCTGGCCGGCGAATTCGGCGTGGACGTCCCGCTTCTCGCGCTGTTCGAGCGTACGACGATCGCCGGACAGGCAGCCTGGTTCACGGAGTCCACTTCGGACACTCTGCCGCCGGTCACCGCGGAGGAGCAGGCCGGGGATCTCATCGCCGTCGTCGGGCTGGCCTGCCGGTTCCCGGGCGCGCCGGACGCCGCGTCGTTCTGGTGGAACCTTTGCGCGGGCGTCGACTCGATCCACGACTACACCGACGACGAGCTGGCGGCGCTGGGCATCGGACCGCGCCTGCGTGCCGACCCGGCGTACGTGCGGGCGGGCGGGCGGATCGAGGGTGTCGAAGACTTCGACGCCGGTTTCTTCGGATTCACCGCCGACGAAGCCGCACGGACCGACCCGCAGCACCGCCTGTTCCTCGAAACGGCCTGGCAGGCGCTGGAGGACGCGGGCCGCGACCCCGCCGCCGAGACCGGGCCGGTCGGGGTGTTCACGAGCACCTCGGTGAACCGCTACTTCCTGTTCCACCTGTTCGGCAACCCGGCGGTGACCGGCGACATCGACCCGGACGACTGGGAGGGGCGGCTGCCCGGCCGTCAGCTCACCGACCACCTGCCCGGCCAGGTCGCCTACCGGCTCGGGCTGACCGGGCCTGCGGTGGCCGTGCAGAGCGCGTGCTCCAGTTCGCTCGCGGCGGTGGCGCTGGCCGCGCAGAGCCTCCTCGACTACCGGTGCGACGTCGCGCTGGCCGGCGGCGCGAGCGTGACGTGGCCGCGCTATCGCAGCGGCGGGCTCGTGTCGCCGGACGGCCGGTGTCGCGCGTTCGACGTCGCCGCGGCGGGTGCCGGATTCGGCTCGGGCGCCGGGGCCGTCGTGCTGCGGCGGCTGGCGGACGCGGTCGCCGACCGCGACCACATCTACGCCGTGCTGCCCGGCTGGGCGATCACGAACGACGGCGCGGACCGTGCAGGTTACGCCGTGCCGGGACCGGCCGGGCAGGCGGCCGCGGTGGCCGAGGCGCTGGCCCTCGCGGACGTCGCGCCGGACGAGGTCGCGCTGCTCGAAGCCCACGGCAGTGGCACTCCGCTGGGCGATGCGATCGAGGTGGCCGCGCTCAACCGCGTCTACCGGGACGTGTCGCCGGAAACGTGTGCGCTGGGTTCGGTGAAGACGAACATCGGGCACCTCGACGCGGCGTCCGGTATCGCCGGGCTGATCAAGGCCGTGTTGTCCGTGCGGCACGGTGTCATCCCGCCGAACCTGCACTTCACGGCCCCGCATCCGGAGGTCGATCTGGCGGGCGGCCCCTGGTACGTCCCGGCGAAGGCCGCCGACTGGCCCGACCGTGAGCGGCGGGTGGCCGGGGTCAGCTCGTTCGGCATGGGCGGCACGAACGTGCACGTGATCGTGGAGGAGGCCCCCGCCGGGCAACCACGGGCGGAGGCGAGCGGTCCGTTCGTCCTGCCGGTGTCCGCGCGTGACGCGAAGGCGTTGCGTGAGGCGGTTTCCCGGCTGCGCGACCGACTCTCCGCGGACGCGCCGGACCTCGGGGACACGGCGTACACGCTTTCGGTCCGCCGGGCGTTCGCGTGCCGGGCCGCCGTGGTGGCGGATTCGGTCGAGTCGGCGGTCGCCGCGCTCGACGCGGTGCTGGCGAACGGAACCGACGTCGAAGGCCCTGCCGGGGCAGAGCGGGACCTGGCCGTTCAGTGGGTCGCGGGCGGCGACGTCGAGTGGGCGGCGGACGGCGATCCCGGCCGGGTCCCCTTGCCGGGCTATCCGTTCCAGCGGGAGCGGCACTGGATCGACCCACCGCGTCAGCACACAACCGACCAGGAGACCCCTCGGTGACCGACACCTTGCCCGTCGTGGGTGGCCACGGCCCGCCACTGTCCTATCCGGACACCACGCTCACCGGGCTGATCCTCGCCCAGGCCGCGCGCACCCCCGATGCCGTCGCCGTCCGGCAAGGGGACGCCCGGCTGACCTACCGCGAACTGGTCGCGTCGGCGACCGGCGTCGCGCGGCTGCTGTGGTCCCGGGGTGCCGGGCCGGGCACCCGCGTCGGCGTCTGCGCCGACCGGCGCCCGGAGCTGATCTCGACCGTCGTGGGGGTGCTGCTGTCCGGGTCCGCCTACGTACCGCTCGAGCCGGGCGGCCCGAAGGCGCGGCTGGCCGAAATCGCCGCGGACGCCGAGGTCTCCCTCGTCGTCGGTGACCGCGCACGGGCCGAATTCGGTGCCACGGCGGGCATCGAGGCGCTCGACGTGCCCCCGCCCGTCGAGGAACCCGTCGAGTGCCCCGCCGGGCCGGACGACCTCGTCCACCTTCTCTACACCTCCGGCTCCACCGGCCGTCCCAAAGGCGTGCTGACCAGTCACCGCAACGTGGTCGCGTTCGTGACCGGATTCGCCGCCGCCCTCGGGATCCGGCCCGGCGCCCGCGCGCTCGGCATCTCTTCGCTCGCCTTCGACGCCTTCACGATGGACGTGTTCGTCCCGCTGACGAAGGGCGGATCGGTGCAGCTCACCGGGGTCGCCGACCGGGCGGACCCCGAACGGCTGCGGCGGTTCCTCGTCGAGCACGACGTCGAGTGGGGCTTCGTCACGCCGACACTGCTGTCCATGGTGGACCCCGCGGCCGTCCCCGGCTGGCGTGTCATCGCCTGCGGTGGCGAGCCGGTGCCCGCGGAGCTCGCCGCGCGCTGGCTGCCGGGACGGCGGTTCTTCAACGCCTACGGCCCGACCGAGACCACGGTCGTGGTCGTCACCGACGAGGTCACCGGCGTCCCCGCCGACCCGTTGCCGCTCGGCCGCCCGACGCCGAACCACCGGGCGTACGTCGTGGACACCGAGCTGCGGCCGGTCGCGCCCGGCGAGATCGGCGAGCTGCTCATCGGCGGCCCCGGCCTCGCGCTCGGCTACCTCGGCAGCCCGGAGCTGACCGCGGCGAAGTTCGTCGACGACCCGATCACGCCGGGGGAGCGGCTCTACCGCACCGGAGATCTGGCGCGCCAGCTGCCCGACGGGCGGCTCGAGTTCGCCGGGCGCGCCGACCGTCAGGTGAAGGTCCGTGGCCAGCGGATCGAACTGGGTGAGGTGGAGGCCGCGCTCACGACCCATCCGGACGTCGAAGCCGCCGCCGTGACAGCCGTTCCCGGACCGGCGGGCACCCGGCTGGTCGCCTTCGTGGCACCGGCTTCCGCACCGTCCGATGTGGACGAACTCGGCCGTGACCGGCTCACCGCGGCGATGCGGCCCGCCGCGGTCCGGGTGCTCGACCGCCTGCCGGTCAACCCGCTCACCGGCAAGATCGACCGGCCCGCGCTGCGCGATCTGGCCGAAGCGGCGCTGGCGGGCCAACAGGACCTCGGGCCGCTCGGCACCCCGGCCGAACGCGCGGTCGCGGCCATCTGGCGGCGGGTGCTCGGCGACGGCGCGGGGACGGATTTCCTGGCCTCGGGCGGGAACTCGATCGCCGCGATGCGCCTGGTCGCGGCGCTGCGGACGGAGCTCGCCGCCGACATCGCCACGGAGGACGTCCTGGCAGGCGGCACGCTCGACGGGCTCGCCCGGCGGGTCGCGGCCGCGGCGCCGCTGACCGGGCCGGGCCTGACCACCGGGCACGCGCCCACGTTGTCCCCGCAGCAGCGGCGGATGTGGTTCCTCGACCAGCTCGCCCCGGACGCCGCGCCGTACAACATCGCGATGGCGTTCCGGCTGACCGGCGCGCTGGACGTCGACGCGCTCCGCCACGCCTTGCGCGCGGTCGCCGAGCGGCACGACGTGCTCCGCTGGCGGATCCGCGCCGTCGACGGCGCGCCGGTGGCGGATCGCCTGCCGCCGTCGGACGTTCCGCTGCCGGTGGCGCCGGTGACCGAGGACGGTCTGCGGGCCCGGCTGGCCGCCGACGCCGCGACGCCGGTGCACCTCGACCGTGAAGCTCCCTGGCGTGTGCGGCTCTACCGGCTCGGCGAGACGGAACACGTGCTCGGCTTCACGCTGCATCACGCGGTGTTCGACGGCTGGTCGCAGGACCTGCTGTGCGCCGACCTGTCGGCGGCTTACCGGGGCGAGCCGCTGCCGCCGCCGGTGGCGTCCTATGCGGACTACGCGGTGTGGCGGGCCGGGCGCGACGAACGCCGCGAGGCCGTGGATGTCGCTTGGTGGAAAGAACATCTGACCGGTGCACCGACCACAGTGGACCTTCCGCGAGACCGGCCGCGCCCGGCCGTGCAGACCTACCGGGGTGCGAGCCTGCGTCAGTCCTTTCCGGACGGTGCCGCCGAATCGGTGCGGGCGCTGGCCGCCCGCACCGGCACGACCCGCGCCGGGGTGCTGCTCGCCGCGTTCGGTCAGCTTCTGCGGCGGCTCACCGGCGCGGCCGACCACCTGGTCGCCACGGTCGTCGCGGACCGGCAGCTCGCCGAAAGCCAAGACGTCGCGGGGTTCTTCGTGGACATCGTGCCGGTGCGGCTGCGGGCCGACGACGCCGCGGACTTCACCGCGCACGTCCGCGACGGCGGCGCGGAACTCCTCGCCGCGACCGCGCATCCGGCCGCGCCGGTCGAGCGGCTCGTCGAGGCGCTCGGCGTGCCCCGCGATCCCGCGCACGCGCCGCTCGTGCAGGTGATGTTCAACGTCCTGAACTTCGCCGAGCCGCGGCTCGACCTGCCCGGCGTGGCTTCGGCGTGGCTACCGGTCGACAAGCCGGGGTCGCCGTTCGACCTCACGGTGTACGTCCACGACGACGGCGTCGAACTGCTGTACAACCCGGACCTGTTCGACCACACCAGGATGGCCGGGCTCGCCGAGGACTACGTCGCCCTGCTCGGCGCGCTGGCCGCGGCGCCGGACGCGCCGGTCGGGACGAGTGTGCCGGAACTGCCGAGGGCGGGTGTCCGCACCGCCGCTCCGGCCGCGACGACCCGCGTCCGGGCACGGCCGCCGTCGGTCGCCGCGGACCCGGCGGTGCTCGCCGCGACCGAGGCCGTGATCGCTCGGGCCTGGTGCGACGTCCTCGGCGTCGCCGAAGTCGGGCACACCGACAACTTCTTCGACGTGGGCGGGCATTCGCTCGCCCTCGCCAAGGTGCACGCCCAGGTCACCGCCCGGCTCGCCCGCCGGATCCCGATGGTCGACCTGTTCACCCATCCCACCGTCCGCGCCCTCGCCGCGCACCTGCACTCCGATGGCGCCGCCAGCCTGGAGCTGGCTCGCGCCGCCGAACGCGTCGCCGCCCGCCGCGGCCGCACCCAGACCAGAAGACCCCGTCGCACCGCCGGCCCGGCCGGCCCCTGATAGGAGCACCACCGTGACCCACCTCCCCGAAACCGGCACCGGCGATCCCGGAGCCGAACCCATCGCGATCGTCGGACTCGACGTGCGCGTGCCCGGCGCGCGCGACGCGCGGCAGTTCTGGCGCAACCTCGTCGACGGCGTCGAGTCGATCGTGCCCGCCACCCGCGAGGAGATGATCGCCCGCGGCGCCGCACCGGACACAGTGGACGACCCGAGCTGGGTGAACGCCACCGCCGTGGTCGACGGCTTCGACGAGTTCGACGCGGAACTGTTCGGCATGACCAGCCGTGAAGCCGAGATCACCGACCCGCAGCACCGGCTGTTCCTCCAGTCGTGCCACGCCGCGCTGACCGACGCGGGCTACGACCCGGCCCGCTTCGACGGCGCGATCGGCGTCTACGGCGGGTCCGGGGGCACCGGCTACCTGACGGAGAACCTGCTGCGCAACGAGCGGCTCCTCGCCTCGCAGCACGGCGGGATCGGCATTTCGACCGGTAACCAGCCGAGCTACCTGACGACCTCGGTGTCGTACAAGCTCAACCTGCGCGGCCCGAGCCTCGCGGTGTTCACCGCCTGCTCGACGTCCCTGGTCGCGGTGCACCTCGCCTGCGAGGCGCTGCGCAACGGCGAGTGCGACATGGCACTGGCCGGCGGCGTCAACGTGGAGATGCCGCACGGTGTCGGCTACATGGGCGTCGACGGCTTCACCTCGCCGGACGGCCACGTGCGCGCGTTCGACGCGGACGCCAACGGCACGGTCTGGAGCAGCGGCGTCGGGGTCGTGCTGGTGAAGCGGCTGTCGCAGGCGATCGAGGACGGCGACCACATCCGGGGTGTCGTGCTGGGCAACGCGATCAACAACGACGGCGCCACCAAGGTCGGTTTCTCCGCGCCCAGCGTGTCCGGGCAGACGGAAGCGGTCGCACAGGCCGTCGGCATGGCCGGGGTCGATCCGCGCACCATCGGCTACGTCGAGGCGCACGGCACCGGCACCGCGCTGGGCGACCCGATCGAGATCACCGCACTGTCCACTGTGTACAGTAACGGGATCGCGGACACCGGCTGGTGCGCGATCGGCTCGGTGAAATCCAACATCGGCCACCTTTCGCAGGCGGCGGGCGTGGTCTCGCTGATCAAGGCCGTACTCGTCATGGAACACGGCCTGATCCCGCCGACCATCAACTACCACGAACCCAACCCCGGTATCGACTTCCCGGCGAGCCCGTTCTATCCGGCCCGCGAGGTGACGAAGTGGGAGGCGGACCGGGTGCCGCGGCGGGCGGGCGTCAGCTCGTTCGGCGTCGGCGGCACCAACGCGCACGTCGTGCTGGAGGAGGCGCCGAGCCCCCAGCGGTCCCGGACGCCGCATCCCGCGCATCTGCTGCGGATTTCGGCCAACACCACGGAAGCGCTCTCGGCCGCGGTCGACCAACTCGCCGAGCGGCTTGCCGGGGACATCGACCTCGACCTCGCCGATGTGGCGTACACCCTGGCCGCCGGGCGCACCGAGTACCCGCACCGCGCGGTCGTCGTCGCCCGTGACCCGGAGGACGCGGTCGACGGGCTGCGCGACTCCCGGCGCCTCGTGTCCGCACAAGCCGGGGAGACGAACGTCGCGTTCCTCTTCCCCGGGCAGGGTTCTCAGTACGCCGGGATGGGCGCCGAACTGTACGACGCCGAGCCGGTGTTCGCCGCGGCCGTCGACGAATGCCTGCGGCTGCTCGAAACCGAGCTGCCGGAGCTGCGCGACCTGATCTTCCGGCCCGGTGGCGAGCAGGCGCTGCGGGAAACCCGCGTGACCCAGCCCGCGCTGTTCGTCGTCGAGTACGCGCTGGCGAAACTGTGGCAGAGCTGGGGAGTGCGGCCCGCGGCGATGATCGGCCACTCGGTCGGCGAGTACGTCGCCGCCACCGTCGCCGGGGTCTTCACCCTGCCGGACGCGCTGAACCTGGTCGCCACGCGCGGCCGCCTGATGCAGTCGATGCCCGCCGGGGCGATGCTGGCCGTCCAGCTCGACGAGGAGAGCGTCGCCTCACGGCTGCCGGACACGCTCGCGATCGCCGGCGTGAACGGACCGGGCACTTGCGTCGTCGCGGGGCCGTCGGACGCGGTCGCGGATTTCGCGGCGACGCTCAAGTCCAGCGGCGTGCAGTGCCGCGAACTGGTGACCTCGCACGCGTTCCACTCGCCGATGATGGATCCGATCCTCGCCGAGTTCACCGCGGCCGTCACCGCCGTCACCCGCGCCGCGCCCGCGCTGCCGTTCCTGTCGAACGTCACCGGTGACTGGATCACCGACGCCCAGGCCACCGACCCGGCCTACTGGGCCTCGCACCTGCGTCAGGCCGTCCGGTTCGGCGACTGCGTCAAGAATCTGTTCGCGCGCGGCGGCCGGTGGGCGCTCGTCGAATGCGGGCCGGGGCATCAGCTGTCCGGGCTGTCCCGCGGCCAGGTTCCCAAGGGCATGCCCGCGCCGCAGCCGAGCCTGCCCGGCCGGACCGAGCGCATCGGCGACGTCGAAACGCTGTACGGCGCGGCCGGTCTCTTGTGGACGAACGGGGTTTCCCTCGAACCGCGGACGTTCGGTGCGCCCGGCAACCGGGTCCCGTTGCCCGGCTACCCGTACGCACGCAAGCGGTACTGGGTCGACCCGGACCCGGCGACGGCCGTCCAGCCCGTGCGGTCGACCGGTCCGTTGCCGTTGTCCGAGTGGTTCGCGGTCCCGGCGTGGCGGCAGGCGGAACCGGAGCTGAGACGCGAGCCGTTCGCGAACGCGCTCGTCTTCGCCGCCGACGACGTCCTGCCCGGTCTGCTGCGCGATGCGGGGGTGACGGTCACCGAGGTGCGCCCTGGCGACGGCTTCGCCGCGACGGAGACCGGATTCACCGTGCGGCCCGGGGTGCGCGAGGACTACGACGCCCTCGTGGCCGCGCTGTCCACCCGGCCCGAGCGGGTCGTCCACGCTTGGACGCTGGCCGGGGACGAGCGCGGTATGGCCGCCCAGGACCACGGGTTCTTCAGCGTGCTCAACCTTGTCCAGGCGTGGGGCGAGCCGGTGCGGATCGACGTGCTGAGCACCGGCACCGCCGACGTCGCCGGCACCGATCTGACCCGGCCCGAGCACGCGACCCTCGCCGGGATCGCGCGGGTGGTGCCGCTGGAGGTGCCGGGCACGGTGGTGCGCCGGATTGACACCGATCGCTTGCAGGACGCCATCGCCGAGCTGTTCCGCCCGGCCGACGCGGCGGCCGAGGTCGCGCTCCGGGCCGGTCGTCGCTGGGTGCTGGACTACACCCAGCTCGCCCTGCCCGAGGCCGCCGAACCGGTGCTGCGCGACGGCGGCCGGTACCTGATCACGGGCGGGACCGGCGGTATCGGCATCACGCTCGCCGAGGACCTCGCCCGCCGGGTGCGGGCGAAGCTCGTGCTGCTCACGCGCGCCGGGCTGCCGCCGCGGGCGGAGTGGGACGCGCACCTCGCCGCGCACGGCGGCACCGACCGCGCCGGGCGCGCGATGCTCGCCGTGCGGCGGATGGAGGCCGCGGGCGCGGTGGTGCACGTCGTCGCCGCCGACGTCACCGACGCGGCGCGGCTGCGCGAGGTGCGTGAGCTGGCCGAGCGCGAGTTCGGCGGTCTCGACGGGATCGTGCACGCTGCCGGGCTGCCCGGCGGCGGCGTCGCCGAGGTGAAGGAGCGGGCGGCGGCCGAGGCCGTGCTTGCCCCGAAGATCGCCGGGACACTGGCGCTGGCCGAGGCGTTCGCCGACCTGCCGATGGACTTCGTCGCGCTGTGCTCGTCGATCACCGCGGCGGTGGGCGGCATCGGACAGGTCGACTACTGCGCCGCCAACAACTTCCTCGACGCCTACGCGCGGGGCGGCCACGGCTGGCGGGCGCGGCTGGTGTCGCACGCCTGGGGTGGCTGGGACGAGGTCGGCATGGCCGCGGAGGTGGCCGCGCCGACGACGATCCGCACCACCCGGTCGCGGGCGCTCGGCCCGGTCGAGCACCCCGTGCTCACCACGCGCACCGAGGACGGCGCGCACGGGCTCGTCTCGGCAGCCACGCACTGGCTGCTCGACGAGCACCGGATCGCCGGGGTGCCGGTGGTCCCGGGCACGGGACACCTGGAGACCGTCCGCGCGGCGGTGGCCGCGGCGCTGCCGAAACCTGGCGACGGACACGTCGTCGAGCTGCGGGACGTCGCGTTCCTGGAGCCCTTCGGCGTCCCGGACGGCTCCACCGCGGAGTACCGCGTGGAGTTCGACGGCGACGAATTCACCGTGACCAGCCACGTCGCCGGCGCGAGCCGGACCCACGTGCGCGGATCCGCCGGATGGGTCCCGGCCGTGCCGCTGTCCACTGTGGACATCGTGGCGGTGACCGGGCGGACCGAGCCGATCGACGACGGGCACGGCTTCGGCACTGGCCGTACCAGCATGGTCACCTTCGGCCCGCGCTGGGCGGCGTTGCGTGAACACCGCATCGGCGCGCAGGAGGAGCTGGCCACGATCACGGCGTCCGACGCGGCGGCGGGCGACATCGGCGTCTGGGGCCTGCACCCGGCACTCCTGGACGTCGCGACCGCGTTCGGCCGCGGTCGGGGGAGTGGCACCTACCTGCCGATGAGCTACGGCCGGATCGTCGTGCACGACGTCCTCCTGGCGAGTTTCCGCAGTCACCTGCGCTACCGCGACTCCGGCGGCGACCAGGTGGTGGCGGCCGATCTCTCGCTGTGCGACGAGACCGGCCGAGTGCTCGTCACGATCGAGGATTTCGTGCTGCGCCAGGTCGATCAGGAAGCCGTCAGCGGTGGCCTGGCTTCTGCGTCCACTGTGGACACCGCGGGCATGTCGACCGGGATCCGGCCGGTGGACGGTGCCGAGGCGTTCGTCCGGGCGCTGGCGCCCGGCCTCGGCGGGCACGTGGTGATCACCACTCTGCCGGTGCGGGAGCTGATCGAGCGCCAGGTCGGTGCCGAGGAACTGGAGGAACCCGGCGAGACGGCGGTGGTGGTGTCGGAGGACGACTACGTCGCCCCGCGCACCGAGCTGGAGGCCGAGATCGCCCGGCAGTGGACCGAGCTGCTCGGCGTGGAGAAGATCGGCGTGCACGACGACTTCTTCGCCCTCGGCGGCAACTCGCTGGTCGCCATCCAGCTCATCGCCCAGGTGCGCAAGGCCACCGGCACGCGGCTGGCGATGAAGACGCTGTTCGAAGCGTCCACCGTGGCCACCCTGGCCGAGCGCATCGAGGAACTGCGCGCCGGCAAGGCCGAGGCTCCCGCCGAATCCGCCCGGACCACCATCCCCAAGCTCGAGCGCTGAGAAGTGACTGTCATCGAGGACAAGACGAACGCGGCGTGTCCGGTCGCTCGCATGCCCACCGGCCCCGGTGTCGCGAAAGCCACTTTCGGGGCATCAGACGTCGCGAAAGTGGCTTTCGCGACACTTCCGAACCTCCGTCGCCCACGTGGGCCGCGAGGCCTGCGGCGAAGGGGCCTTTCCGCTCATGCGATCGGGGGAAAGCGCCTTTCGCCCCGCCCGGCACCCACGGGCACCTCGGCTCGGCGCGGGCTGATGGGTCGACGGCGTTGTGAAAGCCACTTTCGCAACGTTGAAGGTTGCGGAAGTGGCTTTCGCAACATCCGAAGCCGGCACACCGGTGAGCGAGCAGCACATCTTCGCCTTGCCTCTCGCGAGCACTCCACCTTCGACAGACACTGAGAACAGGAAATCATGAGCGACACGAAGGAATGGACGTTCCCGGCCTCGTTCGGGCAGGAGCGGATCTGGCTGTCCGGCCAGCTCGACCCGGCGTCCCCGGTGTACAACCTGCACTGCCAGGCCCGGCTGGACCGGCCGCTGACCGCGGAGCAGTGGCGTGCCGCGCTCGGCGTCATCGTCGGGCGGCACGAGGCGCTGCGCACGTCGTTCCGCATGGAGGGCGGCGCGCTCATGCAGGTGGTGCACGCCGAGGTGCCGATCGAGCCCGAGGTGCACGACCTGCGTGACCTGCCCGCCGACGCCCGCGAAGCCCGGCTCGCCGAACTCGTCGGCGAGGTTTCGCGTGGGGCCATCCCGCTCGACTCGCCGCCGCCGTGGCGGGCCCAGGTGTGCCGGACGGCCGACGACGAGTGGGTGCTCACGTTCGTCGTGCACCACACCGTGTTCGACGCCGGTTCGGTGCTGGTGCTGGGCACGGAGCTGGGCGAGGCGTGCGACGCCGTTTTCGAGGGTCGTGAGCCGAAGCTCCCCGAGCTGGCCATCCAGTACCCGGACTTCTCGGCCTGGCAGCGCGGGCAGCTCGAAACGTCCAGTGAACAGCTGGACTACTGGCGCAAGCAGCTCGCCGGGCTGCCGCCGGTGCACGGCCTGCCCACCGACCGGCCGCGGCCGTCGGAGCTGACGTTCGCCGGTGATCAGGTGCATTTCACCCTCCCGGACGGTCTGATCGACCGGGTCGGCGAGCTGAGCCGGGAGCTGTCGGCGTCGCCGTTCATGGTGCTGCTGGCCGGTTACGCGGCGCTCCTTTCGCGACTGTCCAGAGTGGACGACATCGTCGTCGGCGTCCCGGTCGCCGGCCGCGACCTGCCGGAGCTGGCCGACCTGATCGGCATGTTCGTCAACCAGATGGCCGTGCGGATCGACTGCTCGGGCGCGCCCGCGTTCACCGAGCTGGTCGGCCGGGTCCGGACCACGCTGCTGGAGGCGATCGACCACAGCCAGGTGCCGTTCCAGGCGGTCGCCGAGGCGGTCGGGGCCGAACGCGATCCAGGCGTGCAGGCGCTGTACCAGCTCGGATTCAACTTCCTGCCCGACTCGGGACTGGAGCCGATCCGTTCGGCCACCGCGAAGGACGACATCGCGATCGACCTGACCTCCGTGGACGGCAGGCTCGTCTACCGCACCGACCTGTTCGACCGCGAGACCGCCGAAGCCATCGCCGAGCGGTACGTGCGGCTGCTCGCCGCGGCGCTGGCCGATCCGGCCGGGTCGGTCGCGGATCTGGCGCTGCTGTCGGACGCCGAGCGCGAGCTCGTCCTGAACGGGTGGAACCCGACGGAACTGTCCACTCCGGACACCAAGACGGTGCACGCCCGGTTCGAGGAACAGGCACGACGGACCCCGGACGCGCCCGCCGTCGACTTCGGCGGGGTCCACCTGACGTATGCCGAGCTGAACACGCGAGCCAACCGTGTCGCACACCGGCTGCGTGAACTGGGCGCAGGCCCCGGCACCGTCGTCGGCGTCTGTGTGCCGAACTCGGCGGACCTGCTGACCGGCGTGCTCGGGGTGCTGAAGAGCGGTGCGGCCTACGTCCCGCTCGACCCGGCCAACCCGGCTCCCCGGCAGGCGCTGATCCTCGCCGACGCGGGTGTCCCGTTCGTGCTGGTCACCGGCGAGTCCACTTTGGACACCAAGACCCTGGCCCTGGACGATCCGGCCGAATGGTCCGCCGCGGCCACCGAAGACCCGGACCCAGCGGCCGGTCCGGGCGACGTCGCCTACGTGATCTACACGTCGGGCTCGACCGGGCGGCCCAAGGGCGTCGAGGTCGAGCACCGGGCCGTCGACGCGTACCTGGCATGGGCGCGAGAGGCGTACCCCGGCCTCGCCGGACGGGCGTTGCTGCACACGTCGCCGTCGTTCGACCTGACCGTGACGACGCTGCTCGGCACCCTCACCGCCGGGGGCGCGGTCGTCGACGGCGGCCGCCCGACGTTCGTCAAGGCGACCCCGACGCATCTCGCCATCCTCGCCGAGGAGCTGTTCCCGACGGGTGAACTGGTGCTCGGTGGTGAAGCGCTGACCGCCGAGGCCGTCCAGCCGTGGCGGGAGCGTCACCCGGGCACGCTCGTCGTCAACGAGTACGGCCCGACCGAGGCCACGGTCGGCTGCGTCGTGCACCGGATCGAACCCGGGGACGCGCTGCCGTCCGGGCCCGTCTCGATCGGTCGTCCGGTGCCCGGCACCCGCGCGTACGTCCTCGACGAGCGGGGGCAGCCGGTGCCGCCGGGCGTCCCTGGCGAGCTGTACGTCGCCGGGCGCCAGCTCGCCCGTGGCTACCTCGGCCTGCCGGACCTGACCGCGGAGAAGTTCGTCGAGGGCCCGTCCGGCCGGATGTACGCGACCGGTGACCTCGTCCGCTGGCGTCGCGACGGCACGCTCGACTACCTCGGCCGCGCCGACGAGCAGGTGAAGCTGCGCGGTTACCGGATCGAGCCCGGTGAGGTCGAAGCGGCGCTGCGTGAGCTGCCGGAGGTGCGGGACGCGGCCGTGGCGGTCCGCGGCGACACGCTCGTCGGCTACGTCGTCGGCAGCACCGAGGGCGCGGCCGAGGCCCTGCGGAAGACGTTGCCGGAGTACCTGGTGCCGACCCGGTTCGTGGCGCTCGACGCGCTGCCGATGGCGGCCAGCGGCAAACTCGACCGGGCGGCGCTGCCGGATCCCGAACCCGATGAGGCACCGGCGTACGTCGCACCCCGCACCGCGGCCGAAGAACTCGTCGCCGAAGTGCTCGGGGAGCTGCTCGGCATCGACGACCTCGGCGCGCACGACGACTTCTTCGCCCGTGGCGGCAATTCGCTGCTGGCGATTCGCGCGATGGCCCGGCTGCGCAAGCAGATCGAGGTCGACATCCCGGTGCGGGGGCTGTTCACCCTCACCACCGTCGCCGCGCTCGCCGCCGAGATCGAGCGGCGGCTCGAGGAAGACCTCGACCAGCTCAGCGACGAAGAGGTCCAGCGCCAGCTGGCCGAAGGCGGGAACTCATGACCGCGATCGACGAAACCAGCGCGGCCGCGCGCCGCGCCCTGCTCGAACGGCGGCTGCGGCGGCGCGCGGAACCGGCCGCGACCATCACGCCGCGCCCCGCCGATGCCGTCGTCCCGCTGTCGTATCAGCAGGAACGCGTCTGGTTCATGGAACAGTTCGCGCCGGGCACCGGGTCGTACCACATCCCGGTGCCGATCCGGCTGACCGGCAGGCTCGATGTCGCCGCACTCCAGTCCGCTTTGGACACTCTGCCCGCGCGGCACGAGGCGCTGCGGATGCGGTTCCCGGAAGGGGACGACGGACAGCCGACCGTCCACATCGAACCCACGGTCACGGTCAACATGTCCATAGTGGACTCCGGAAGCGAAGAGGCGGCCCGCGCGGCCGTCGACGCCGCCGCTGCCGAGACGTTCGACCTGGCCACGGGGCCGCTGCTGCGGGCGACGCTCGCGCGGGTGTCCGACGAGGAACACCTGCTGGTCCTGTGCACGCACCACATCGTCGGCGACGGCTGGTCGGTCGACCTGCTGCTGCGCGACCTCGCCGCGCAGTACCACGCCCTGAGCACCGGTGGCACGGCCGAGCTGCCCGCGCTGAGCATCGGGTACGGCGACTTCGCGCACTGGCAGCGCCGCACACTCACCGGCGGCGAACTCGACCGGCAACTGGAGCACTGGAAGGCGCAGCTCGCCGGGGTCGAGCCACTGGAGCTGCCCACCGACCGGCCCCGGCCCGCCAAGCAGAGCTTCGACGGCGCGATCCACGAGTTCTTCGTCGAGCGCGAGCTCACCCGTGCCCTAGGCGACCTCAGCCGCGAGCACGGGGTCACCCTCTTCATGACCCTGCTGGCCGCCTACCAGGTGCTGCTTTCGCGGTACTCCGGCCAGGAGGACTTCGCGATCGGCTCGTCTTCGGCCGGGCGCGGCCTGCCCGAGCTGGAGGGCGTGGCGGGCATGTTCATCAACATGCTGCCGCTGCGTGCCCAGCTGGCGGACGACCCGACGTTCGCCGAACTGCTCGAACGCACCCGGCGGCACGTGCTGGACGCGTTCGAGCACGCCGACGTCCCGTTCGAGCGGCTGGTGAACGCGCTCGGCGTACCTCGCGATGTCAGCCGCTCACCGGTGTTCCAGGCGATGTTCGTGCTGCAGAACTACGAGATGGGCCGGATGGGCGAGGCGGGCGAGTCCGAAGTGGACTTCCGCTGGCTGCCGATGGATCTGCCCGCGACCCGGTTCGACTTCGAGTTCCACGCGATCGAGCTCGAACGCGGGCTGATCGGCAAGCTCGTGTACAACACCGCGCTGTTCACCGAGGACACGGTCGCCGGGATGGCCGGGCGGCTGGTCACCCTGCTGCGTTCGATCGTCGCCGACCCGGGCCGACGTCTGTCCGAAGTGGACATCCTCGACGACGCGCAGCGTGAACTCGTCCTGGAGCGCTGGAACGACACGACCACCGAGTTCCCGCAGACCACGCTGCACGCGCTCGTCGAGGAGCAGGCCGCCCGGACGCCGGACGCGCCCGCGGTGACCTTCCGCGGCGCGTCGCTGACCTACCGCGAGCTGGACGAGCGGGCCAACCGGCTCGCGCACCGGCTGCGTGGGCTCGGTGTCGGACCGGGTGTGCTCACCGGTGTGTTCGCGGAACGGTCGTTCGAGCTGGTGGTCGCGCTTCTCGGCGTGCTGAAGGCCGGTGGCGCGTACGTCCCGCTCGACCCGGAGTATCCGGCCGACCGGCTGGCGTTCATGCTGCGGGACGCGGCCGCGCCCGTGGTGCTGACGCAGGCGGCGTTGCGCGAAACGCTGCCGCGGGGCGACGCGACCGTCGTCGTCCTGGACGACCCTTCCGAGACAGCGGAGCAGCCGGGCACTCCGCCCGAAGCTCTCGCCGGCCCGGAAGATCCGGCGTACGTCATCTACACCTCGGGCTCGACCGGGCAG
The DNA here is from genome assembly GCF_000732925.1 of Amycolatopsis japonica. Lineage (NCBI taxonomy): Bacteria > Bacillati > Actinomycetota > Actinomycetes > Pseudonocardiales > Pseudonocardiaceae > Amycolatopsis > Amycolatopsis japonica. The sequence goes on along the minus strand of NZ_CP008953.1, from coordinate 4,894,461 downwards.
CCGAAGGGCGTGCCCAACGGTCACCGCGGCATCGTCAACCGGCTCGACTGGATGCAGCGCGCGTACCGCCTCGACGGCACCGATTCGGTCCTGCAGAAGACCCCGGCCGGGTTCGACGTGTCGGTCTGGGAGTTCTTCTGGCCGCTGATCACCGGCGCGCGGCTCGTGCTCGCCGAACCCGGCGGCCACAAGGACGCCGCGTACCTGCGTGAGCTGCTCGCGTCGGAAAACGTGACCACCGCGCACTTCGTGCCGTCGATGCTCACGCTTTTCCTGGCCGAACAAGGCGTCGAGACCTGCACGGCGTTGCGGCGGGTCGTGTGCAGTGGCGAGGAACTGCCGCTCGACGCGGCCCGTGAGTTCGTCCGGCGGCTGCCGGGCTGCGAGCTGCACAATCTCTACGGCCCGACCGAAGCCGCCATCGACGTCACCTCCTGGCACTGCACGCCCGCCGCGCTCGCCGACGTCGCGTCGGTGCCGATCGGGGCGCCGATCCAGAACATCCGGATCTACGTGCTCGACCGTGCCGGGCGGCCCTGCCCGGTCGGTGTCCCCGGCGAGCTGCACATCGCCGGCGTCGGCTTGGCCCTGGGCTACCACAATCGCCCGGAGCTGACGGCCGAGCGGTTCGTGCCCGATCCGTTCCACAGTGGACGGATGTACCGCACGGGTGACCTCGCGCATTGGCGCCCGGACGGGACGATCGCGTTTCTCGGCCGGATCGACCACCAGGTCAAACTGCGCGGTCTCCGCATCGAGCTGGGGGAGATCGAGACGACTCTGCGCGCCCAGCCGGGAGTACGCGACGCCGCCGTGATCGTCCGCGAGGACACACCGGGGGACAAGCGGCTGGTCGGATACGTCGTCGGCGACGCCGAGCCCGGCACGCTGCGGACGGCGCTCAAGCAGAGCCTGCCGGACTACATGGTCCCGCCGTCGTTCGTCACTCTCGACGAATTGCCGCTCACCCCGAACGGCAAACTCGACCGCAAGGCACTTCCCGCGCCGGTCGCGTCGAGGGACGCGACCAAGGAACTGGTGGCACCGTCGACTCCGGTCGAGACTCTCCTGGCCGAAATCTGGCGGGACGTGCTCAAGGTGGACGAGCTGGGCGTCGACGACGACTTCTTCGACCTCGGCGGCCATTCGATGCTCGCCACCCAGGTGGTGGCGCGGATCGGCAAGGCGGGCGCCGGGCAGGTCGGCGTCATGGACCTGTTCCAGCACCGCACCATCCGCGAACTGGCGTCCTTCATGGACGGTGACGACGCCGACCGGCCACGGCACCTGCTGTACGAGCTGACCAAACCGGCGAAGCAGCGGACGCTGACCTACGTCTGCTTCCCCTACGGCGGCGGCAGCGCGATCGTCTACCAGCCCTTGGCCGACGCGCTCCCGGAGGGCTACTCGCTCTACTCGGTCGCCATCCCCGGCCACGACGTCGGACTTTCCGAGGAGGCCCTGCCCTTCGACGACCTGGTCGAGCGGCTGGCGGGCGAGATCCTCGACCGTATCGACGGCCCGCTGGCCATTTACGGTCACTGCGGTGTCGGCAACGCGCTCGCCGTCGCCGTCGCCCGGTTGCTCGAAGAACGCGGCCGCGAGCTGGAGGTCGTCTACATCGGCGCGATCTTCCCGTTCGCCCGGATGAAGGGCGCGGTGGGCACACTGCGCACCCGGCTGGAGAAGCTGCGCAGCAACCGGTACTACTCGAACTGGCTCAAGGGTATGGGCGTCGACACCGACGACCTCGACCCGGCGCAGGCCGACCGGATCATCACGAACATGCGCGCCGACAGCCGTGCCGCCGAGGAGTACTTCAGCGGCCTGCTCGACGCCCGCGTGGCCAAACTGCGCGCGCCGATCGTGTCGGTCGTCGGCTCCGAGGATCCGGTCACCGACTACTACGCCGAGCGGTACCGGGAGTGGGAGTTCCTCACCGACACCACCGCGCTCGTGGTGCTCGACCAGGCCGGGCACTTCTTCCTGCGTTACCGCGCCGAAGAACTCGCGGAGATCGTCACGCGGGTGCATCCGGCGCTGGACGATCCCGGCGAACTCGACGTCCGGGTCCGCGGCGAGGACGCGGCCTGGGCGGTGCACGAGACCCATCGGGCGGTCGTGGACGACAAACCCAAGGTGCGGCCGAGTATGGGCCGGTTCGTCACGATCACGATCGGGCAGCTGGTGTCCTCCACCGGCTCGGCGCTGACGTCGTTCGCGGTGCCGATCTGGCTCTACACCCGCACGGGCTCGGTCGCAGACCTCGGTCTGCTGTGGGCGCTCGCGCTGCTGTTCGGCGTGCTCGTCCTGCCGGTGGCGGGCGCGCTGGTCGACCGTGGTGACCGTCGGCGGATCATGATCGCGGCGAGCAGTATCGCGGGCGGGATCCAGCTGATATTGGCGTTGCTGCTGGTCACCGGGCACGTCCAGCTGTGGTTGTTCTACGTGCTGATCCCGCTCGGGTCGGTGGCCTCTTCGTTCCAGCGCATCGCCTATCAATCGTCGGTGGCGCAGCTGGTGCCGAAGCAGTACCTCGGACACGCGATGGGCCTCGCGCAGCTGTCCAACGGGTTCGCCCAGCTGCTGATGCCGGTGCTCGCCGCCGGGCTGCTGGCGGCGATCGAACTGTCCGGCATCTTGATCCTGGACATGGCGAGCTACGTGTTCGCGATCGTGGGCCTGCTCCTGGTGCGGTTCCCGGACATGATGGGCTGGCGCCCGCGCGAGCCGCTGCTGACGGCGATCGCGGGTGGGCTGCGGTACTCGTGGAACCACCGCGGTTTCCGCACGATGTTGCTGTACTTCGCGCTGGCGAACGTCTTCCTCGCTCCCGCGCTGGTGCTCGTCTCGCCGCTCGTGCTGTCGTTCGGTTCGGTCACCGACGTCGCGCAGGTGGCGCTCGCCGAGGCTCTCGGCGCGGTGGCGGGCGGTATCGGGATGGCGCTGTGGGGCGGCCCGCGGCAGCGGCGGATGGTCGGCGTGCTCGCCGGCAACGTCGGGATCGCGCTCGGCAGCCTGGTGATGGGCCTCCGCCCGTCGCTGATCGTGGTCGCGGCCGGGGTGTTCCTCCTGGCCGCCGCGATGGCCGTGTCGCAGGGTATCTACGCGACGCTCGTGCAGGTCAAGGTGCCGCAGCGGTTCCACGGCCGGGTGTTCGCGATCAACCAGACGATCACCTGGTCGACGCTGCCGATCGGGTTCGCCGTGCTCGCACCGCTGGCGGTCGGCTGGTTCTCGCCGCTGCTGGCGCCGGGCGGTGCGCTGACCGGATCGGTCGGCGCCGTGCTCGGCACCGGCGAGACGCGGGGGATCGGGCTCGCCTACGTCGTCTTCGCGCTGATCCTGTTGCTGATCAACCTGGGCGGGTTCTCGCTGCGGCGGCTGCGCCGGTTCGACACCGAGGTACCCGATTCGCTGCCCGACGATCTCGTGGGGGCACAGGAACGGGAGCGCAAGCTCGCCGGGAAGGAAGCCGCATGAGCACGGCAGTGCTGGTCAGGGAGGCCCGCGGGCACTGGGTCGGCGAGGTCGCGCCGTCGATGCGGGCGGCCGGGCACCGTGTGGTGCTGCTCGCCCCGCCGATGGACGAGGCCGAGCGTGCGTCGCTGGACGGCGTGGTGGACGACATCGTCGCCCTCGACGATGTCCACGACCCGGAAGCCGTCGCGGCGAAGGTCCGGGAGATCGACGGCGGCGCGTTGGCCGGGATCTTCACCGGCTCGGACGGTGCCATCGCGAGCACCGCCCATGCCGCGGAACTGCTCGGGGTGGCGCGGTGCCCGGCGTCGGTGTTCGCCTTGTGCGCGAACAAGTTCGCCGTCCGGGAGGCCCTCGCCGCGGCCGGTCTGCCAGGTCCCGCGTACGCCCTGATCTCGTCGGCCGCCGAAGCGGAGACCGTCGCCGCTGCGGTCGGGCTCCCGGCGATCGTCAAACCGGTCAACGGGGCGGGCAGCAACCTCGTCCGCACCGTGTCCACTGTGGACGAACTGGCGGCCGCATACGAGCTGCTGGCCGCCCGGTTGCCCGAGTCCGCGGATCCGCGCTACCACCGTCCCTTGGGGACACTCGACCCCGCGAAGACGTTCCTCGTGGAAGGGTTCTTGAGCGGCCCGGAGTACGCGGTGGACGTGCTCGTCCGTGACGGGGTGGCCGAGCCGGTCGAGATTCTCGACAAGCCGTTGATCGACGAACGGAAGTTCGAGCTGGCGCTGTCGTGCCCACCGGCCGGGCTCGCCGACGACCGGGCCGAACTGGTCACCGCGGCGGCCGTCGCCGCCGTCCGCGCGCTGGGTCTCGACAACACCTGTGCTCACGTCGAGCTGATCGACGACGCCGACCGCGGCCCGACGATCGTCGAGGTCAACGCGGGCAGGCCCGCCGGTTCGATCATGCCGCTGCTGGCGAAGCTCCGCACCGGCATCGACGTGTTCGCCGAGCTGGCCGCGCTCGCGGTCGGTGCTCCGCCGCCGGCGCGGGAACCCGCGAAACTGCCGATCCCGCTGGGCATGCTGATCCTCTACGCCGCCGGTTCGGGCCGGTTGACGAGGATCGGCGGACTCGACGAGATCGCCGACCTGCCCGAGGTGATCGACGTCGTCACCACCGTCTCGCCGGGGCAGGTGCTCACCGACGAACAGGAGACCTACGCGGTCAACCTCGTCGTGGCCGGGTTCGCCGATCACGACGACCTCGCCGCCCTGCACGCGGAGGCGAGCAAGCTCGTCCAGCTGGAACTGGAGGATGTGTGAACACCGCGTTCGTGGTCCGGGAAACCGCCGGACAGTGGATCGCCGACGTCGTGGCCGCCGTGCGGGCGACCGGCCTGCGGGCCGAGCTGGTCACCGAGCCCCTGGAACCGGCCGAGCTCGCGCAGCTGGCCGACCTGGTGGACGGCTTCATCGTCGTCAGCGACGTCCGTGACGCGGAATCCGTGGCCGCGGCGATCCGGGCACGGACCCCGCTTCCGGCCGGGGTGGTGACCGCCGCCGAAGGGATCGTCGCGAGCGTCGCCCGCGCGGCCGAGCTGCTCGGCGTCGCGCGCTGCCCGGCGTCGGTGTTCACCTTGACGCACGACAAGTTCGCCGTCCGGCAGGCGCTGGCCGCGGCCGGGTTGCCAGGGCCGCGCTGCGCGCTGATCTCAGCCGAGTCCGAGGCGGCGTCGGTGGCCGAGGCTGTCGGGCTCCCGGCGATCGTCAAACCGGTGAACGGCGCGGCGAGCAACCTCGTCCGTACGGTGTCCACAGTGGACGAACTGGCGGCGGCGTACCGGCTGCTGGCCGAGCGGTTGCCGCTGTCGGAGGACGCCCGGTACCACCGCCTCGTCGGATCGATCGACCCGCTGAAGGTGTTCCTCGTGGAAGGCCTGCTGCGCGGGCCGGAGTACGCGGTCGACGTCCTGGTGCGCGACGGCGTCGCGGAGCCGGTGGCGGTGGTGGAGAAACCGCTGATCGACGAACGCAAGTTCGAGCTGGGCATGGTCTGCCCGCCGCTCGAACTGTCCGAAAAGGACACCGAACGGCTGTTCGCGGCGGCGACGGCCGCCGCGCTCGCGCTGGGCCTGGACAACACCTGCGCTCACCTGGAGCTGATCGACGACGCCGAACTCGGCCCGACGATCGTCGAGGTGAACGCGGGCCGCCCGGCAGGCGGCGCCCAGCCGGTGCTGCTGAAGCTCGCGACCGGCATCGACGTCATCGCCGAAGCCGTGTCGCTGGCCCTGGGCACGCCGCCGCCCAAGCGAGGCGTGGGACTGCCGGTGCCGGTGGGCTACCTCATCTTCTATGCCGAGGGCACCGGGCGGCTGGTCCGCGTCGAGGGCACCGACGAGGTCGCCGACCTGCCCGAGGTCCTGGAGGTGGTCACGATCGTGCGCCCCGGCCAGCTGCTCACCGACGACCAGGAGATCTACGCGGTGAACGTGCTAGCCGCGGGGTTCGCCGACACCGAAGACCTCGCTGCGCTGCACGCCGAGGCCGCCAAGCTGATCCGATTCGAACTGGAGGAGTCATGACCGCCGAACTCACGGCGAACCTCGGGCACATCGAGGGCAACGACCACACGAAGCTCGCCGTGTACGCGGCCACGGGCCTGGACTGGGTGCGCGCGCACCGCGAAACGTTGCAGGAGCGGCTACGCGAGCACGGCGCGATCCTGCTGCGCGGGATGCCCGCCGATCTGACGGTGTTCAACCAGGTCACCGAGGAGATCGGCGGCTCGCTGCTGACCTACACGGAACGGTCGACGCCGCGCTCGGCGGTTTCCGGCAACATCTACACCTCGACGGAGTACCCGCCCGCCGAGTCGATCCCGATGCACAACGAGAGCTCGTATTCGGCGCACTGGCCGGACCGCTTGTTCTTCCTGTGCGACATCGCGGCCGAAACCGGTGGCGCGACGCCGATCGCCGACAGTCGCGCGATGTACCGGCTTCTGCCGGAAGACCTGCGCGAGCGCTTCGCGGGCGGCGTCACCTACACGCGGGCGTTCCGCGAAGGCCTCGGGCTGAGCTGGCAGGAAGCGTTCCAGACCGAAGACCGGCAGGCGGTGGAGGACTACTGCGCCGCCAACGGCCAGACGTACGAGTGGACCGAAGAAGGCTTGCGCACACGGCACGTGCGCCCGTCGTTCGTCGAGGAGCCGCACACCGGCGGGATGGTGTGGTTCAACCAGGCCAACCTGTTCCACGTTTCGAGCCTGGGGGAGGAGGTCAGCGAGGCGCTGCTGGAGCTGTACCCCGTGGAAGACCTGCCCCGCAACGCTTTCTTCGCCGACGGCTCGCCGATCCCGCAGGCGGACCTGGACGCGGTCAAGGCGGCTTACGACGAAGTCAGCTACGCGTTCCCTTGGCAGCCGGGCGACATCATGGTGATCAACAACATGCTGATGGCGCACGGGCGGGAGCCGTTCACGGGTAAGCGGCGGACTCTGGTCGCGATGACCTGACCTCGCGGCGGCCGCGCTCGTGTCGCGAAAGCCACTTTCGGGACAGTCGGCGACTGTCCACAAGGGACGCTAGTCCTCGTCAGGCTGCCCGGTTTGGGCGCTTCGTGCGGGGTCGTGAGTGGCAATGGTCGTTCTAACCCTCTTTATCACTCACGACCCCCACCTGGAATCGCGCCTACAGGCATGAATCGGGCAGTCGACCGAGAGCCGCCTTGGCCACCTGACGTTGCGAAAGCCACTTTCCCAACCTTCAACGTTGCGAAAGTGGCTTTCGCAACGCGTCAGGCCTTACCTGGCTTCACTCCCGGCGCGCGGGCATGGTGACGACGAAACCCGTGCTCCGCCCCAGATCGTCCAGCAGCCAGCCCATCCGTTTGGCCGTCCGCAGGATCAGCGCCGAGTCGACGATCGACAGCGGGGCCAGGTCCTGTTCGAGGTGTTCCTGCATCCGCATCGATTCCTCGATCGAGCGCATCCACGTGGTCACCAGTAGATTCGCCGGGCCGGGCAGGCTCGCGATCTGGCGGATGGCCGGGTTCGCCCGCAGCCGGTCCACGCAGGTCGGCACATGCGCGACGGGCACCTGGCACCACCAGTTGACGACGATCGGCGACGGGGTGAGCCCCTGCGCGATCTCGCACCGGAACGTCAGCGCGTCGGCGGCGATCAGGTGGCCGAGCTGGCGCCGGACGGTCGACACCGGACGGCCGGTGAGCCGGGCCAGGTCGGCGGCGGTGCGGCGGCCGTCCTCGCCCAGCGCGGCGGTCAGCGAGGCGTACGGCTCCTGCCACGGCTGCATCGCCGTCTGCCGTCCACCCGTGCCGCCGGACGGCGGCAGCTGGGACAACGCCTGCACGCGCCCCCGGTCCAGCGCGCCCACCCGCCACGAGCTGCCTTCGACGTGCAAGCGGGACACCAGATGCGAACGGATGTTGAGGACACCGGGAAGCCCGGGGATCGCGTCGAGCAGCAGCGTCGACAGGTCGTGCATGCCGAGGCCGAACACCGTCAGCACCAGGCTGTACTCGCGCGAAGCCTCCTCGATGCTGACCACCGACGGCCAGGTGGACAGCTCGCTGATGAGTGCCCGGACCTGGCCGCTCGCGCAGCGGATCTCGACGTACGCGGCCTGGATCCGGGACCGTCCGGGCACGCGCGGATAGGCCGTCACCCAGGCTCCGCCTCCGTCACGCAGCCGTTCCCACCGCCGCGTCAGCGTCACCGGCGACGAGCCGAGGGCGTCGCCCAGCTGAGCCCAAGAGGCGCGGGGTCGCAGTTGCAGAGCGTGAATGAGCGAAAAGTCCTCCTCATCCAGCGAACCAATCACCATTTTTACTTCCAGGGGTCGATCGTTGAGCGATTCCGACAATTCTAGCCCGATATCGGACGTGGATTCGCACACTCGACGACCAAGACGCCGACGTCCGACGCAGAGGAGATCGACCGGTGGACCTTCACGACGACGCTCGAAGCCTGCAGGACGAGCTGGTCCGGTTGCGGCGCGACCTGCACCGCGAGCCCGAGATCGGTCTCGACCTGCCCCGCACACAGGAGCGGGTCCTGCGTGAACTCGACGGGCTCGGCCTGGAGGTCTCCACCGGGACCGGCACGACCTCGGTGACCGCGGTGCTGCGCGGCGAGGGTACGGCCAGGGATTCGGCCCGGCCGCGGACGGTCCTGCTGCGCGCGGACATGGACGCCCTCCCGGTGGCCGAAGCGACCGGCCTGGACTTCGCGGCCACGAACGGCGCGATGCACGCCTGCGGCCACGATCTGCACACCACGTCGCTGGTCGGCGCGGCCCGGCTGCTGCACACGCACCGCGACCGCATCAACGGCGACGTCGTCCTGATGTTCCAGCCCGGCGAGGAGGGCTGGGACGGCGCCGGCGTGATGCTCCTGGAAGGCGTGCTCGACGCCGCGGGCAGGCGCGCCGACGCGGCCTATGGGCTGCACGTCTTCTCATCGATGCTGCCCAGCGGGCAGTTCGCCAGCCGTCCCGGCACGCTGATGTCCGCGTCGTACCGGCTGCTCGTCACCGTGCACGGCGAGGGCGGCCACGGGTCGATGCCGCACCGCGCCAAGGATCCGATCTCCGCCACCGCGGCGATGATCACCGCGTTGCAGACGATGGTCACCCGGCGGCTGGACATCTTCGACCCGGCCGTGATCACGGTCGGCGTCATCCGCGGCGGCACCAAGCGCAACGTCATCCCCGCCACCGCCGAGTTCGAGGCCACCGTCCGCTGTTTCTCGGACGCCGCCGGCGCGCTGCTCGACACGGCGATCCGCGAGACGATCGACGGCGTCGCGCGGGCGCACGGCGTCACCGCCGACGTCGTCTTCGAAAGCGAGTACCCGGTCACCGTCACCGACGTCGACGAGACCGCGTTCGGCGCCGAGGTCGTCCGCGAGACGATCGGCGAGCAGTACTACACCGAACTCCCCAATCCGGTGGCCGGATCCGAGGACTTCTCCCGGGTGCTGGCCGAAGTGCCGGGCACGTTCCTCGGTCTCGGTGCGCTGATGCCCGGGCTCGAACCGGACACCGCGCCCAACAACCACAGCCCGTACGCCGACTTCGACCCGTCCGTGCTGTCCAGGGCCGCCACCGTCTACGCCGAACTCGCCGTCCGCCGTCTCGACCGCTTCGCCGAAGGAGCCACCCGATGAGCGCGACCGCGGGCACCGCCACCATCCCGGACCGCCGCCGCACCCTGTTCGGCCTCGGCGCCGGCAACGCGATGGAATGGTTCGACTGGAACATCTACGCGACCTTCGCGTCGTTCTTCGCCGCGCAGTTCTTCAACGCGCACGACGAGGTTTCGGCGCTGCTGAGCACCTTGGCGGTCTTCGCGGTCGGCTTCGCCGCCCGGCCCCTCGGCGGCTTGGTCTTCGGCTGGATCGCCGACCGCAAGGGCCGTCAGCTGTCGATGACGCTGACGGTCGCGATCGCCGCCGGCGGCAGCCTCGTCATCGGCTTTTCCCCCACGTACGGCCAGATCGGCGTGTGGGCGTCGGTGATCCTCGTGGTGGCACGGCTGGGCCAAGGCCTCGCGCACGGCGGTGAACTGCCTTCGGCGCAGACCTACATCGCCGAGGTCGCCCCGGCCGGCCGTCGCGGACTGTGGTCGAGCCTGATCTACTTCTCCGGAACTTGTGGCGTACTCGCCGGCACGCTGCTGGGCGCGGTCCTCTCCGGTGTGCTGAGCCACGATCAGATGCTCTCCTACGGCTGGCGGATCCCGTTCGTGATCGGTGGCATCTTCGGGATCTACTCGCTCTACATGCGGCTGCGCATGCGGGAGACCGGCGTCTTCCTCGCCGAGTCGGCCAAGGACGAAGCCGCCGGGAAGAAGGCCGAGAAGGGCCGGATCTGGCAGACGATCAAGCAGAACCCGAAACTGCTCGTGCAGGTCGTCGGCCTGACCGTCGGGGCCACGGTCATCTACTACATGTGGGCCGTCGCCGCGCCGTCGTACGCGATCACGGTACGCGGCGTCGACCCGACCGGTGCGCTGTGGGCAGGCGTGTTCGCGAACGTGATCTTCCTGATCGCCTTGCCGTTGTGGGGAAGGCTGTCCGACCGCATCGGCAGGAAGCCGGTCCTGTTCATCGCGATCGTCGGCCTGCTGGTGCTGAGCTTCCCGCTGAACGCGATGGTGGGCGACCAGGCCTGGCAGTTGTTCTTGGCGATGTCGATCGCCCTGGTCTTCATGGCCGGGTTCTCGTCCATCGGCCCGGCGGTCTACGCGGAGATCTTCCCGACGCGTATCCGCACCATCGGCGTCGGCGTGCCGTACTCGATCGCGGTCGCGGCCTTCGGCGGCACCGCGCCGTACCTGCAGACGCTCCTCGCCAAGAACGGCCACCCGTCACTGTTCGTCGTCTACGGCATGGTGCTGATGGTCATCAGCGCCTTGGTCGTCTTCACGCTCCCGGAAACTCGGGGTGTCGACCTGCACGAGAAGACGAACGCGGACGTCGAGGCCAGGACCGTCGCCTGAGCGGGCTCGGGGCGGGTGAAGGGGACTTTCACCGCATGCGATGCGGGTAAAGCGCCCTTCACCCGCGCCAGGCGCACGACACTGGGCCACCGTGTCCGGTCACGGCGATAGTCGCCAGGGTGCGAGCGCGACTTCGGTCGCGGTCCTCATCGCGGCCTGCAAGGTGGCGGGGTCCGTTCCGTCGGTGTCGTCGAGCAGGGCCTGAAGCGCGCCGGTGACCGCGCCGACGAACGCCCCCGTCAGCGCCGCCGCTCCCACCGGATCGATCCGGTCCGGGAACGCGGCCGCCAGATGCTTCGCGATTTCTCGTTGCGCGGCCAGTTGTTCCTGGAGCGCACGGCCGCGGACGGCGGGCACGGTCTGGATCATCCGCAGCCGCAACGCCGCCAGGGGGCTGACCAATTCGTCACTGGTGGCGGTGACCTGGCTCAGGGCTCGCAGCAGTACCTCGGCCGGGCCTTCGGCCGGTCCGCGAGTGGCGATGGCGTCGATGGCGGCCTGTACGCGCTCGTCGGCGTCCGGGAACAGCAGCTCTTCCTTGCTGGCGAAGTAGCTGAAGAACGTGCGCGCGCCGATGTCCGCGGCCGCCGCGATGTCGGCGATCGTCGTCTCGTCGTAGCCCTTGCGCTCGAAGAGTTCCGTCGCCGCGTCGATGAGGGCTTGGCGCGTGCGGGCTCGCTTTCGATCACGGAGGGACATGCGGGGAGCATACGCGGAGCAGCACTGAGTGCAAACTTGCAGTCATTGCCGATTTGCACTCACTGCTGATATCGTCGTACGGCATGGAGAACGTGTTGATCTGCGGCGCTGGAGTCGCCGGCTCGACGCTCGCCTATTGGTTGGCACGTAACGGCTTCAAGGTCACGGTCGTCGAGCGGGCCCAGGGCATGCGCTCCAGCGGTAACCCGGTCGACGTCCGCGGGCCCGCGCTGCCGGTCGTCGAGGCCATGGGCGTCGTAGGCCGTCTGCGGGACGTCGCGACGAGAACGAAAAGGGTGTGCCTGCTCGACGGAGACGGCCGTCGGATCGCCACCGTCGGCCTGTCCGCGGGCAAGGGGGAGGAGCTCGAAGTCCCACGATCCGATCTCGTCACAGTGCTGTACGAGGCGGCTTGCGGCGACGCCGAGTTCCTGTTCGACGACACGATCGCCGCGCTGCGCCAAGACGAGCACGGTGTCGACGTCACCTTCGACCGGGCCGCACCCCGGCGCTTCGACTTCGTGATCGGCGCGGACGGCTTGCACTCCGCGGTCCGGCGGATCACCTTCGGGGCCGAGCGTTCTTTCGTGCGCCCCACAGGGATCCATGTCGCCACGACGTCGTTCGGAGGCCCGGTCGACCACCCGGAGGAAGTGCTCCTGCACAACACACCGGGCAGGCTGGTCGCTGTTCACCCGTCACGGGACAACGGCGGCGTCGCGTTCATCTTCCGTGCCCAGGCCGAGAATGTGGACCACCGGGACACGGCCCGGCACAAGCGGATCGTCACCGCGGCCTACGGCGATGCCGGATGGCGGGTCCCCGAGCTGCTCGAACGCCTGCGGGAGGCCGACGATGTCTTCTTCGACGCCGTCAGTGTCGTCGACCTCCCGTCCTGGTCACGCGGCCGGATCGCCTTGGTGGGTGACGCGGCCTCCTGTGTTTCCCTGCTCGGCGAAGGCTCCAGCCTCGCGATCGCCGGCGCGTACACGCTCGCCACCGCCCTGACGTCGGCGTCGCCCACCGGTTTCGGTCAGTACGAGGCCGAGCACCGCGCCCGGGTCAGGCCCGCGCGGCGTACCGCCAAGATGACCGCGGCCATGCTCGTGCCGAAGACCGGAATCGGCTTGGCGACCCGAAATCTCGCGGCCCGGGCCTGGCGGTGGAGCGTCTGACCCACATGGGTGTGCGCTAGCTTGCCTGCCATGACCGAGCGCGGATCCGTCGTCTGGCCACCGGCCCCGATCAAAACCGAGCGGCTCGTGCTCCGCGAGTCCGAAGCGCGGGACCGAGCGGCGTTCATCGACTTGTTCGCCTCACCGGAGGTGGGCACTTACGTCGGTGGCCCTCGATCCCGTGACGAGCTTGAACGCACGAGTCCCGAGGTGCCGGGCCGGCGCTTCGGACTGTTCGTCGTCGAACTGGACGGATCGATGATCGGCATGATCACGCTCGATCAGCGCGATGCCGAGCGTCCGGGGCACGTCCGCCCGGACGCCGGGGAGACCGAGCTCGGCTACCTGTTCCTGCCGCGGGCATGGGGACGCGGATATGCCGCGGAGGCGTGCGCGGCAGCGCTCGGTTGGTTCGCCGACGCGCTTCCCGCTGAACCGGTGGTGCTCTGCACGCAGACTGCGAACGATCCCTCGATGCGGCTCGCGGCGAAGCTGGGATTCATCGAGGTGGAGCGGTTCGAGGAGTACGGCGCCGAGCAGTGGTTCGGCGTCTGGCGCCCCACGTATGACGAATAGCTTGGGCAGGCGCCCGGGCTACCCGATCACGAGGTTCCTCGAATCGTCGCCAGACTGCTGCGGCAACTGGTGGTGATCGGGTGCCGCTCGCCGAGGGCTTCGCCGCAGACCGCCAGAGTGGCGCGTTGTTCCTGTTCGGCGGCTGCCCGCCGACCGAGGTGGTGGAGAAGCACGCCGTGATTCACGCGGCGGCCGAGGGTGACCGGATCGCGCTCACCGAGGGCGGCCACCGAGGCCTCGACCAGCATGCGTTGCTGGTTCACCGCTTCGCGCAAGTCGCCGGAGTCGAGCAGGAGGTACGCGAGGAGGCTTTGGCTGAACAGGGTTTCCGGGTCGGCAGGGCCGAGTGCGCGGGCGCAGTCGTTCTTGGCGGTGCGCAACTCGCGCTCGGCCTCCGCCAGCCTGCCGGCACGGTGCAGGGCGAAGCCGAGCAGATTCCTGGCTTTCAGCGTCTCCCGACGATCCGGGCCGAATCGGCTCGTGGCAAGAGAGACGGCGGTCCGGCGGGCTCGTTCCGCTCTCAACCGGATCGGTCACCCGTCGTAGATGTCGGCACCCCCGGCCGGGGCGAAGCGGGCCTGAAAGAAGCGGAGGTGGGGTGGTTCGTGGGTGAAGGTGAGGCCGTGGGTGATGTCGTGGCGGTTCTTGTGGACGCGGACGAGGGTGTCGGCGACGTGGTCGATGTGGCTTTGGGTGTAGACGCGCCGGGGGATGGCGAGCCGGAGGAATTCCAGCGGCGGGTAGCGGTTCTCGCCGGTGGCCGGGTCGCGCCCGGCTGAGACGGTGCCGCGTTCGACGCCGCGGATCCCGCCTTCGAGGTAGACGGCGGCGGCGAGGGTCTGGCCGGGGAGTTCGGTGCGGGGGAGATGGTCGAGGACGGCGGTGGCGTCGACGCAGACGCAGTGCCCGCCGACGGGGTGGACGATCGGGACGCCCGCGGTGTCGAGCCGGTGGCCGAGGTATTCGACCTGGGCGATGCGGGCGCGGATGTGGTGTTCGTCGACGGATTCGCCGATGCCCTGCGCGATGGCTTCCATGTCCCGGCCTGCCATGCCGCCGTAGGTGTGGAGGCCTTCGTAGAGCAGGACGAGCCCGCGTGCCTGTTCGGCGAGGCCGGGGTCGCGGAGGGCGATCCAGCCGCCGATGTTGGCGAGACAGTCCTTTTTGGCCGACATGACGGCGCCGTCGGTGGGGGCGCACAGCGCGAGGAGGATGTCCGCGATCGAGTGGTTCGCCCAGCCCGGTTCGCGTTGCTTGACGAACCAGGCGTTCTCGACGGCGCGGGCGGTGTCGAGGAAGACGGGGATTCCGTGGGCGTGGGCGAGGTCGCAGGCGGCGGTGAGGTTGGCGACGCTGATCGGCTGGCCGCCCGCCATGTTCACGGTGGCGGCGAGTGAGACATAGGGGATGGCGGCGCCGTGTTCGGCGATGACGGCCCGCAGTTTGGCGAGGTCGACGTCGCCCTTGAACGGGTGTTCGTCGGCGGCGTCGTGCGCTTCGTCGATGATGACGTCATGGAAGGTGGCGCCGTTGAGTTCCTGATGGGCGCGGGTGCTGGGGAAGTACATGTTGCCGGGGACATGGGAACCCGGGCGGATGAGGCAGCGGGAGAGGATGTTCTCGCCGCCTCGGCCTTGGTGGACGGGAATGACGTGTTCGTAGCCGTAGTGCGTCCGGACGGCCTGTTCGAAGAGGTAGAAGCTGCGGGCGCCGGCATAGGCCTCGTCACCGCGCATGAGGGCCGACCACTGCCGGTCGGACATCGCGCTGGTGCCGGAGTCGGTGAACAGATCGATGTAGACGTCCTCGGAGCGGAGCAGACAGGGATTCCATCCGGCTTCCCGTAAGGCTTTTTCGCGGTGTTCGCGGGTGGTGGTGCGGATCGGTTCGATCATCTTGATCCGCCAGGGTTCCGCCGGGTGGTCAGGCATCTCGGGTCACCTTGTCTCGTTCTAGGTGGTTGAGGAGCGGGCCGGTCATGGCCGTCGTCACGAGGGCCATGGCGACCATCGCGGTGTAGAAGGCGCTGTCGATGACGCCGAGACCGAGCCCGATGCTGAGGAAGACGAGTTCGGTGACGCCGCGGGTGTTCATCAGGGTCGCGAACACCGCGGCTGGCCGCGGCGGTTGTCCGGCGAGGCGGGCACCGAGGTAGGCGCCGCCGCCTTTCGCGACGACGGCGACCACGATGATCGCGAGGGTTTCGGTCATCAGGGCGGCGTCGAGCCCGCCGAGGTCGACCTTCCGTCCGATGAGGACGAAGTACAGCGGGACCAGCAGGGACGCGGCGGGCGCGATCAGCGCGGCGGGATCGTGCCGGGACACGGGCCTTCCGGCCGCCATGCCGATCAGGAACGCGCCGATCGCGGAATGCAGGCCGATGGCGTCGGTCGTCGCGGCTCCGGCGCAGGCGAGGGCGACCATGGTCACGACCGCGGTCGGCCCGGACAGGCGATCCACCGCCCGGCCGAACCACGGCCGGGCGAGGACGAGCAGGCCCGCCAGGAACGGGACGGCCAGCAGGAGCGTCCAGCCCTGGGTTCCACTGTGGACGGAGGCGACGACGGCGAGTGCCGCCCAGGCGGTGGCGTCGGTGAGCGCGGCGGCGGTGAGCGCGCAACGGCCGCGGTCGTCGTCCAGCATCCGCCGTTCGGACAGGATCCGCGCCAGGACGGGAAAGGCGGTGACCGCCATGGCCGCGGCGGCGAAGAGGACGAACGGCGTGACCCCGGCAGGGGCGTGGCGTGCGGCGAGCCAGAGCGCGAGCAACGTGCCGAGGACGACCGGGACGACGGTCGCGCCGAGGGCGGGGACGAACGCCGCCGTGATCCGTGCCGCCGTCATCGACGGCGCGAGGCGGGCGCCGACCCCGAACAGGAACAGGATCAGGCCGAGCTGGGCGAGCGCGTCCAGCGTCGTGTCGACCCGGCCGGGCAGGCCCGGGCCGGCTTGCAGGGCGAGGCCGACGACGAGCCCACAGGTGATCTCCCCGAGGACGGCGGGCTGCCCGGCACGGGTGAAGACCCAGCCGAAGCAGCGGGCCATGGCCAGCAGAACGGCGAGCGCGGCGAGCAGCAGGGCCAGGTCAGGCATCGGGCACCCGCCACCGCCTGCCGTCCGCGGTGGGGACGAGCCCGCCGGGGAACATCGGCGGCTCGTCGCCCGCGGCCTCGCCGAGCAGGCCACGCAGCTGGAGCTGCACACCTTCGGCGAGCACGTCGCCGAACATCGCGCGGGAAAAGTCCTGTGAGGACACTCCGCCGACAAGCTCGGCGAAAGCCTCGCCGGCGGTTCCGTGATGGCCTGTCAGCCGTCGCGCCTGCCGGAAGTAGTCGTCCTCGCCGGAGTCCAGCCGGTAGAAGGAGATGAGGAAATCCCGGAACAGCCCGAATTCCCGGCGGTAGCGGGCCTCGAACTCGGCGAAACACCGCTTCTCGTCCGCGAAACCCGAGAGGGTGCTGTTGATCGACCGGGCGGCCAGCAATCCGCTGTAGGTCGCCAGGTGCACCCCCGAGGAGAACACCGGGTCGATGAAGCAGGCGGCGTCGCCGACGAGCACCATGCCCGGGGACCACAGGACGGTCCGGTCGTAGGAATAGTCCTTCCGTACCCGGAGCCGGTCGTACGGCGGTTCGGTCGCGCGGCGCGCGTCGCGGAGGAACTCCTCGATGAGCGGGCAATCCTCGATCAGCGCCGAGTAGGCGGTCTCCGGATCGCCCTGCACCCGGTCCGCCGATTCCTGTTTGACGACGGCGCCGACACTGGTCAACGTGTCCGACAACGGGATGTACCAGAACCAGCCGTCGGCGAACGAGACGCACAGGATGTTCCCCGCGTCGGGCGCGGGCATCCGGTGGCCGCCCTCGAAGTAGCCGAACAGCGCCAGGTTCCGGAAATGCGGCGAGTACTCGCGGACGCCGCCGACGTCGTGGTGGAGCCGGCTGCCATGCCCGGAGGCGTCGACCACGAACCTGGCCGTCGCGTGCCGTTCGTAGCCGGCGTCGTCGAGGTAACGGACGCCCCCGATCCGCTCGCCCGCCCGGAGCGTGCCGAGTGCCCGATGTCCTTGCCGGATTTCGGCACCGAGACGGCGGGCACCGTCGAGCAGCAGCGTGTCGAACCGGGCGCGCTCGACCTGATACGCGTACGACGTGGGCCCGGCCATCCGGTCGGACGCGGCGAAGGAGAACGTCCACGGCTCGGCGCCGGTGCCCCATTTGAAGGTGCCGCCCCGTTTCCGGACGAAGCCCGCCCGTTCGATCTCGTCGCGGACACCGAGCATCGCGCAGATCCCGTGGACCGTGGCGGGCAGCAGGGATTCCCCGATCTGGTAGCGGGGGAAACGGTCCTTGTCCAGGAGCAGCACCCGGTGACCTTCCGCGGCCGTGAGGCCGGCGACGGTGGAGCCTCCCGGGCCGCCGCCGACGACGATCACGTCGTAGTCGTCCATCACGGCGTCCTTCCTTCCTCTGTGGCGGGAACGAGTTCGGCGAGCCGGGCCACGGTGCGGCGCAGCAGGACGTCCCGCAGCGAACAGGGCACACCCTGTGCCCGTAACCGGGCGGCGAGCGCCGCGGCGGAGAGACTGTGCCCGCCGAGGTCGAAGAAGTCGCTGTCCGCGTCGACCACCGGAAGCTCCAGCTGGACGCGGAACGCGGCGGCGACGAGCTCCTGGGTGGAGGTCAGCACGATCGTCCGCCGTACCGCGACGGGCGGGGTGAGAGCGGCCCGGTCGATCTTCCCGGTCGGCCCGAGGGGCATCGCCTCGAGCGGGACGATGGTGGAGGGGAGCAGATACGACGGCAGCATGGCTCGAAGCCGTTCCCGCAGCCGGCCGACGCTTCCCGTGTCGAGCACGACGTAGGCGACCAGTCGCGGCTCGGAGCCTTCGACCCTGACCGCGGCCTGCCGGACCCCGGGAGAGGTGAGCAGCGCCTGCTCAACCTCACCCGGCTCGACCCGATGACCGCGGATCTTGACCTGATCGTCCAGCCTGCCCAGCCATTCCAGGTGACCGTCGGCCATGAGACGGCACCGGTCGCCGGTCCGGTACCGGCGTTCTCCCGCGGTGACGAACCGGTCCGCGGTCGGCCCCGGCCGCCCGAGATAGCCCAGCGCGAGGCAAGAGCCGCTGATCACGAGTTCGCCGGGTTCCCCGATCGGCACGGGCCGCAGGTGTTCGTCGACGATCCGGGCGGTGGTGTTGCCGATCGGCCGTCCGATCGACGGCGTCGCGTGGTCGTCGAGCCGGCAGGCCGTGGTGAACACCGTGCACTCGGTCGGGCCGTACAGGTTCACCGCGGTGACGCCCGGGGCCGCGCGCAGATACGACCAGAGATCCTGGCCGATGGCCTCCCCGCCCATCACCAGCATCCGCGGACGGCTCCGTCCTTCGAGCAACCCGGCCTCCACCAGCGCCGACATCTGCGCGGGCACCGCCTCCACGACCGACAACCGGTGCTCCCGCACGAAGTCCACATAGGACGCCGGATCCGTGCGGACGGGGTCGGGGAGCAGATGCAGTTCGTGCCCGCCCGCCATCCACAGCAGCGGATTCCAGGACGCGTCGAAGAACAGCGGCAATCCGTGCGCCACCCGCTGAGGGCCACGGCCCGCGGGGAAGAACCCGTCGGCCAGTTCGCCGTACAGGTTGACCAGGCTCCGGTGTCCCACCGAGACCCCTTTGGGAAGGCCCGTCGAACCGGAGGTGTAGATGAGGTACGCCGGACCGGCGGCGGCCCTGGGCGGCCGGTGCCCGGCATACCCGGAGAGCTCCGCCTGCCAGTCCTCAGTGGACAAGACCAGATCCGCCCGTTCCGCGAGCCGCACCACATCCGTCAGCACGACGGCGGGGCGGGCGTCGGCGAGAATCGCGTCCAAGCGTGCGGCGGGCAGGGCGGGATCGATCGGAAGGTAGACCGCTCCCACCTTCGCCGTCGCGAGTACGCCCAGCACCGCTCGCACGGACCTCGTCATCGCGCAGGCCACCACCGTCCCCGGCGACGCGCCCGCGTCCCGCAGCATGCGGGCGAGCCGCTCGCCCCAAAGGTCGAGGTCGTGGAAGGTCCACGCGACCTCGTCGGCCACCAGACAGACCCGGGCGGGGGTCCGCCGGGCCTGAAACTCGAACAAGTCGCACCAGGTCACGTCGGGAATCCGTCGTGTCACACCGCTCACCGTGGACAACGCCGCCTCAGACATCGCACGGTTCCAAACCGAACCGGACCAGATCCCAGAAGCGGGCTTCCTCGCCTGGCGTGAGAACCGCCAAGTGGCCCCCGGGCACGACGCAGCCGGTGAACCGTCCGGTCGTCCAGGCCCGCCAAGCCCGGATATCCTCGTCGCCGGTCGCGAAGTCCGGGTCGTCCGCTCCCCGGAACGCGACGATCGGGCAGGACAACGGCACTTTCGCGGGGCCCGGGTAGGCACTGGTCAACCGCAGATCGCCGAGGAACAGATCGAGCGCGTACTCCCGGAGTTCGGGGGAGTGCCGGTAGCCCGCCGACGAGCGCTCGAGCAGCCTTCCCGCTTCGGCGGTGTCCGTCTTCGCGTACTTCCCGGGAACGCGCCGCTGCGGCGCGCACGCTCCCACCACGACCAGGCCCGCGGGGCCGGGTAGCCCTCGGCCGAGGACGCGCTGGGCCACTTCGAGTGCGACGAACGCGCCCATACTGAAGCCGATCAGCACGGTTCGTGAAAAACCTTCGGCACCGAAGCGATCGAGGCAATCCAGGGCGATTTCCTCGGCGAGGTCCGCGAACGATTCGCCGGGCGGCTCGGTGAGACGCGCGCCGCGCCCGGGATATTCCACGCCCCATACCGCCGATCCCGCCGCCGCGCGGGCGAGCCCGCGCAGACCGAGAACCGTGCCGCCGGCAGGTGGGAAGCACAGGTATTCGGTACCGTGACCAGACCGTATGTCCACTATGGACAGTTGGCTGACGGCAGTGTTCCTTGCCACGTTCTCTCCCGAACCGTTCGTCAACGGGGGGTCGCCGCCCGTTGAAGACGAAGCCGAAGGGCACGACGCGTCGCCTCGGCGTCCATATCGGACGGAGTGGGCGGTGCGGTGCCGTGCGCTACCAGCGAGTTTTCACGATGTCGCGCCATCCCGGTGAACGTCCGGGCTCCGCGCGGATGACGCGCCTCGGCGAAAACGGGTTTCGCCTCGCCCGCACCTTTGGGGTGCTTCCGCGACCGCGCCGACCGCGGGAAAGATGCGGGCTCCTTCGTGTTCTCTTCCGTTAGGTGGTAACCGTCAGAGGTGGTGGTCCGAAAGATACGACGCCCTTAGGCCGTTCGGGGTAACAGTTTGATGGCGAGACCGAAATCGCTGCAAGCGGCGACCTGTCCGTGGTGCCGCTCACCCGGCCGGGCTACCTCAGTGTGCGTGGTGGCCTTCCCGCGGTTCTCCGTGGAGAACCGGGCGCTTGCCCGATCGGCCCGACTCGGCAGCCCGATCGTCCCCGAAGCCGCCGGATACGGGCGGAGGCGGCGGACCCGCTCCTAATTTGGTGTTCGTCGCACAAAAAGCGGAGCGGGGAGGAATCCGGATGGTGTCGGGAATGGCGAGCCGGTCGACGATGTCGCCGGGACGGGCGCGGTTCGTGCGGAACTGGACCGGCAGGCTCGTCGCGTTCGGCGAGTTCATCGACGGCTACGACCTGCTCGTCATCGGCGCCGCCGTCCTGTTCCTCAAGCCGTCGTTCCACCTCACCGCCTCCCAGGTCGGCCTCGTGACCGCGGCGGCGTTCGTGGGCACGGCGCTCGGCCTGGTGGTCTTCGGTGATCTGTCCGACCGGTTCGGCCGCCGGGTGATCTTCATGATCAACCTGGCGGTCTTCGTGGTGGCCTCCCTCGCCGCGGCGTTCGTCCAGGACGTGTGGCAACTGGTCGCGGCCCGGTTCGTGCTGGGTGTCGCGGTGGGGATGGACATCCCGACCTCCCACGCCTTCCTCACCGAGATCGCGCCCAAATCCCGCCGAGGCCGGATCGCGGGCAGCTTGCCGAACATGATGTGGCTGGGCGGCGCCGTCACGTCGGTGTTGCTCGCGCTCGCGCTCCAGCCGTTGTTCGGCGACGAGACCTGGCGGTGGCTGTTCGGGCTGGCCGCGCTGCCCGCGGCCGCGGTCCTGGTGGCGAGGCAGTTCCTGCCGGAGTCACCCCGCTGGCTGAGCGCGCGTGGTCGCGTGGAGGAGGCACGGCGGATCTACGACGCGCTCGGGTTGGAACCGCCGAAACACGAGGTCTCGGAGCGGCGTAGCTACCGGATGCTGGTGTCCGGCGGGGCGTGGCGGCGGCTGGCGACGGTCACGGCCTTCTTCGCCATCCAGGCCTTCGGCGGCGCGGTGGCGACGGTCGCCGGACCGTTGATCATCAGCAGCACCGGCATCGGGGTCTCCAACACCCTGTACTTCTCCCTGCTGGGTTTCGTGGTGGGGCTGATCGCCGTGGTCGCGGGCGCCGCGATCATCGACCGCGTCAACCGGCGCTGGCTGGGTGTGTGGACGTGCCTCGGGGTGTTCGGCGCCGGGCTGGGAATCGCGTTCACCGGCGAGCGCGCCGGTGTCGGACTGGTGGCCTTCTGGGTCGTGTACGCCATGCTGACCTGGTTCGGCCCGGGCGTGCTGTCCTGGGTGTGGAGCACCGAGGCGTTCCCCACTTCGTTGCGGGGCCTGGGATCCGGTATCGCGCAGTGCGTGACCCGGCTCGCGATCGCGCTCAACGTGTTCCTGGCACCCATGCTGGCGCAGAAGCACGGCATCACGGTCGTCGCGTGGTACGCCTGCGCGTTCCTGGTGAGCGCGGTGATCGTGCTGCTGTCGCCGTGGCTGGCCACCACCGGTGTCGAGCTCGAGGAGACCAACGGTGTCGAGTCCGGGAAACCGGAGTCACGATGAACCATCCAGGTCACACCGGAAGCCGGCCGCGCCAAGCCCGGCAGGCCAACACGGCCGCCGTGCTCCAGTTGCTCGTCCGGAGCGGTCCGCTGGCGCGCGGCGACATCGCGAAGGAACTGTCCCTCAACCACGGCAGCGTCAGCCGGATCATCGAGCCCTTGCTGTCCGCCGGTGTCGTCCGCGAACTCGCCGGGCGGTCCACCGGCGCCCGGGTCGGCAGGCCCCGGGTGCCGGTGGAGATCGATTCGTCCAGCCGCTACGCGGTCGGTGTGCACTTCGGCCTCGAACGGACCACGCTCGGGTTGATCGACCTGTCCGGGCACTGCGTCAAGACGTACTCCGAGAACCGTGATCCGGCGGACAGCGCCGCCACCCTGCGGGACGCCGCGGAACTGGCGGCCGGGGTGGCGGACGCCGCGCCGGGACCGGTGCTGGGCATCGGGGTCACCGCCGGCGGTGAGGTGGACCGGGCGACCGGCCGGGTCGTGCGCAACGACGTGCTGGGCTGGGCCGACGTCCGGGTCTCCGACGTGCTACGTGAGCGGACCGGGCTCGACGTCGTGGTGGACGGCAACGTGGCCGCCCTGCTGGGTGCCGAACTCACCTTCGGCGCGGGGCTCGGCGGGCACGACGTGTCGTATCTGTTCATCGGCAACGTCACGGAGACGGGGTTCCTCAGCCGTCCGGTGGGTACCTGCTCGAACGGCATCGTTCAGGGCGACTTCGGCCGCCTCCTCGTGCCCGAGCTCGCCGGTGGCGGTCACCGGCGCTTCGGCGAATGCGGGACGGACGTGGCGTTGCTCGCCGCCGCCCGGTCCGCCGGGGTCGCGGCGACCTCGCTGACGGAGCTGATCCGCTTGGCGGACACGGATCCGGCCGCGGCGGGGCTGCTCGAGGGACGCAGCGCGCAGGTGGCTCTGGTGGCCGACACGGTGTACGACCTGATGCGGCCGGACCTGATCGTCCTCGGCGGCAGCGGTGCGCCGTCGGACCGATGGCTCGACGCGGTGCGCGCTCGCGTCGAGACGACTCCGCCCCGGGCGCTGGTCCGGCCACTGGCACGGGGCAATCCGTTGGTCGTCGCGGCGGCGGGACTCGTCGTGCGTGCCTTCTTCACCAGTGGGGAGTGGTCGTGAGCGGTGTGGTGGTACTCGGCGGCGCGGGCGGCATCGGCTCGGCCGTGGTCCGCGCGTTGCAGGCGGAGGGACGACCGGTGGCGGTGGTGGACGTCGCGCCAAAGCCATCGGAACACGCCGGCGTGCCGTGGATCCGTGGTGACGCGAGCGATCCGGCCGTGATCGGTGCCGCGTTCGACGCACTCGGCGACGTGACCGGACTGGTGCATTGCCTGCTGAGCGAGCATCGCGCCCCCTTCACCGAGCAGACGACGGACGCGCTGCGCGAGGTGTTGGACATCGGCGCGGTGTCGGCGCTGGAGCCATTGCAGCAGTTGGTCGCCCGCGCCGGCGGAAGGCCGTGTGCCGCCGTGCTCGTCAGTTCGATCCACGCCGGTCTAGCCTGGGGCGGACAGGCCCCGTACGCGATGGCCAAGGCCGCGTTGGAAGCGCTGGGCCGCGCGGCCGCCGTGGAACTCGGACCGCGCGGGTTGCGGTGCAACACCGTCCGGCCGGGGTTCGTCATGGTGCCGCGTAACGCGCATCGCTGGCAGGACGCGGGCACCCGCGAAGCCTTGTCCGGGCTTCAGCCGTCCGGCGAGCTCGCCGGACCGGACGACGTCGCGAGCGTGATCGCCTTCCTCCTCGGCGATCAGGCCAGGTTCGTCTCCGGCGAGACCGTCACCGTGGACGGCGCGATGACCGCCGTACTGCCCGAGCCGCCGCCGTCTTTCAACCGAGGAGGGCCTGGGTGATCTGGCGGGTGGTCTGCGCGGCGACGCGGGGATTCACGGCGGCGTAGTGGACGTAGGCGTTCAATCCGGTTGCCAAGGCCCAACCACGACCGCGGGTCCAGGTCGCGTCGTCCACATCGAGCGCGGCGCGGAAGGTGGCTCGCGTTTCGGCTGACATGAGGGTGAAGGCGATGATCAGATCGCGAGCCGGATCACCGACGCCGAGCTCGCCGAAGTCGATGACGGCGCTGAGGCGGCCGTCGGTCGTCAACAGGTTGCCAGTGTGGAAATCGCCGTGAAACCAGACCGGCGGACCGCCCCGGCCGGGGGCGGCGAGGGCGGTGTCCCACAGGTCGGTCATCGCCGCGGTGTCGAAGGCATCGCCGACTTTCGCGATGGCGAGCCGCGTCGCCGTGTCCCGGGTGGCGAGCGGACGACCGGTGAGATCCTCGGTCGTTCCGGCGTCGATCCGGTGGAGCGCGGTCAGGAACCCGGCCAGTGCCACCGCGGCCTCGTGCGAGCTGGACAGGGCGTCCACGGTCGCCACCTCGCCGTCCAGCCATCGCGACACCGCCCATGGCCACGGATAGCCGAAGCCCGCTGCTCCCACTCCCACCAGTTCGGGTACGGCCAGCGGCAGGTGCGGGGCCAGCCGGGGCAACCACTCGGCTTCCTTCGCCGCCTGCTCGATCGCGCCGTCGTGGCGAGGTAGCCGCACGGACAGGTTCTCGCCCAGCCGGTAGATCACATGATCCGAGCCCGCCGGGGCGTACGGAAGCAACGGCAACCCGGCCCATTGCGGGAACTGCGTGTCGATCAGACGCCTCGCCAACGCGATGTCGATCGCCGGGGTGGGTTTCACGGTCAAGAGCAGCTCCTGCGGTCGGCTGTGGCAGCGTGTCATGGCCGCTGCGGTGTGATCAACCGATTTGCCGGACTCGCGCGCGAACCGGACCCCAGCCTGCCGGGACAGCGACGTGACCGGAGCCCGAACCCGACTTTCGGGCCTACTCGGCGGTGCGCCGGGCGCCTACCGTGGCATGGTCTAGACCTCTCATGAGAGGACTCTTGCGATGAAGTTTTCCCGCTCTGTGGTGAAAGTCGCGGTATTGACCGCGGTGTTCGGCGCGGTTTCGGTGTTCACCGCCGTTCCCGCGCTCGCGCATGGCTCGATGGGCACTCCGATCAGCCGGATCATGCGCTGTTTCCAGGAAGGTCCGGAGAATCCGCGGTCCGCCGCGTGCAAGGCCGCCATCGCGGTGGGCGACAGCTGGCCGATTTACGACTGGGACGAGGTCAACATCGGTGACGCCAGCGGCCGTAGCCGCGAGATCATCCCGGACGGCAAGCTGTGCAGTGCCGGCCGGGCCAAGTACAAGGGGCTCGATCTTGCCCGTGCGGACTGGCCGGCGACCACGATGCCGGCCAGCGGCCCGTACACCTTGCGGTATCAGCTGACCGCCGCGCACCCGGGCACCTTCGAGCTGTATGTCACGAAGCCGGGTTACGACCCGACGAAACCGCTCAAGTGGTCCGACCTGGAAGACACCCCGTTCTACAAGCAGAACAACCCGCCGATCGCCGGCAACGCCTATCAGTTGAAGGCGAACCTGCCCGGCGGGCGGACCGGCAGGCATTTGATCTACTCGATCTGGCAACGCCACTGGCCCGATTCCGGCGAGGCCTTCTACTCCTGCTCGGACGTCATTTTCACCTGATCTCCGCGGCCCGGCCGGCAAAGGTGGCGAAGACCGATGTCGGCCGGGCAACGCTCGCCGACTCCGCCCCGATTGTCGGGCGCGGGTCAGATGACAGAGGGCCTGAACGGTTTTGGCTGGGTCGTGAGTGTTTTGGGTCGTTAGAGCCAAGGGTGTCTTAAGTACCTACGCGGTGCGCGGGTGCGGCTGATCCAACCTGCGTCAGTAGGCACTAGCGGAGTGGTGTGGACTGAAGGCTCCCTTCACCGAGTCTGACGCGACGAAAGGAGCCTTCGCCCCCGGCCGGCTACGGGAGCGGCGGTTCGGTCGCAGGTGCCGCCTCGTGAGTGTTTTGGGTCGTTAGAACGACCCAAAACACTCACGACCCCTTCGCAAACCGCCCGGATCGGGGCCCTTAACTGAGGTAGAAGCCGCCGTCGTTGCGGAGGACCGTCGCGACGATCGGGAACCGGCGAGTGCCGTTCCACCAGTGGTAGACGGCGTGGTACTGGCCGTTGGCCGCCTGGAAGAAGTCCATCCCGCCGGGGCCGGGGTGGTTGCCGGGCAGGCCGCGGTAGGGGTTGAGGCCGCCGGTGCCGGTGTACCCGAAGTAGGGCCGCTCGGCCCCGTTCTGCCGCGGTGTGCAGCGCGTCGACGGGATCGGGCCGGTGCCGCACCGGGCGATGCCGGTCGCATACCGTGCGCTGTCCCAGTTGTTGCCGGAGTAGGCCAGGTACCAATAGCCGTCGGCGGACTTGAACATCGACGGGTTCTCGATCACGTGCGTCCCGCCGCTCATCCGGATGGTCTCCCAGCCGATGTCGGTGCTCTTCAACGCGTCCCGGCGGGTGTCCCAGTCCGCCATGCCGTTGGACTGGGTGCGCACGACCGAGATACCGGTCTCCGGGTACGAGGTGATCGCGTCGTCCCGGTAGGCGACGTACATGGAGCTGCCCGAGACGAACGGGTTCGCGTCGATGGCCCAGCGGCCGTTGCCCGGGCAAGCCCACTCGACGGGGTTGGTGAACGGCCCCCGCGCACTGCCCGAGACAGCGCGGCCGAGGCACTTCTGGCCGGAGCCCCGCTTGGACGCGGTGTAGTACATGAAGTAGGTGTCGCCGAAGCGGACGACGCCGGGCGCCCAGACGTTGCCTTCCGCCCAGCTACCCGGCCCGTTGGGCAGGGCGTCGGCCGACGCGCACGTGCCCACGCCGACGGTGTTTCCGGAGCCGTGCACGAGCACCGGCACGAACAGTTTCCCGGTCACGCCGCACCGCTCGCCGACACCGGCGCCGACCGTGGTGCCGTAGGTGACGTACGAGCCGTCCTTCGCCTGGACGGTGTCCGGGTCGGCGAGGGGGAACGTCGACTCGGCGGCCGCGGTCGAGACACCGTCGGCCGCGCCTGCCGTGCCGACCGCCGTGACGGTGGCCGTGGCGGTCGTGGCGAGCACGCCGGCCACGAGTAATCTGGTCATCCACTTGCGCATGCTGAATCCCTTACTGGGCAAGAAGAGTGATGTCGGTCAAGAGGAGCACCCGGCCGCCCACGGTCGGGGTGGGAAGCCCTGCGGCTGCGATGCCGGGCGAGATTCGCCGGGGTGTCCGGCTCCTCTCCCCGGTTACTTGTGGACGGACAAGTGCGCCGGTTGCAAACTATGTGACCTCACTCGCCAACGGGACTGAAAGCGCGGAAACTGCCGCTCGATGCATCCGTACGGCCTATCGGTGCTGTCGTTCGACCGTGGTGAGCAGTCCGCGTAGCGCGGTCGGGGTGTGCCCCAGGTGTTCGCGCATGGTTCGGCACAAGTGCGCCTGGTCGGCGAACCGGAGGTCGGCGGCGAGGGTGGCCAGGCTGGGCTCACCCGCCTCCAACCGGTCCAGCGCTTGGGCGACGCGGACGCGGTTGCGGTAGCGGGTCAGCGAAACTCCCAGTTCGCGGGTGAAGGCTCGGCTGAGCCGGTACGGCGAGACACCCAGAAGAGTGGCGAGCGGGATCAGGCCCTCCGCGGCGGGATGACCCTCGCCGATCAGACTTCGGGCTCGGGCTACCAGTCTCCGGTCACCGGCGCCCGCCGGATCGCTCTCCGGGACAGTCGTGCTCACGACCTGCCGGACGGCGTCGGTCACCAGGCTGACCAGTCCTTCGGTCGCCGCGTAGTCCGTGTCGGCGGCGCGGGAGGCGGCCAGGAGTCGCCGGTGGGCGAGGTCGAGCCTGCCGTCGACGTACAGCGACGTGCGTTCCAGCCGTGGTGCGTCGCCGGCCATCGCACGCCAGAACGCGGGGGTCAGGCTGATCGACGTGCACCTGTCGCCGCCGGCGGGATGGGCGAAGTGCTCCTCCTCGCCCGGCAGTCCGAGGTAGCCGACGGTGCGGTCGAGGTCCACGTGGACGCCACGGACCCGGCGGCGGAACCCGCCGCGGCGCACGAGCACGAGCCGCACGTCCTCGCGTGGCCGCTCGGCCGACCAGCCGCGGTGATCGTCTCGGCAGTCCACGTCCGCGATGGCGAACTCCGGGCGGGCCGCGAGCCCGAGGAAGGAGAGCACCCGCGGAGGCTACGCGGTGGGTCCGACAGTTCCGCAAGGATCTTCAAGACCTGGGGGACGGGTTCGGGGCAGGGTTGGCGACATGGCTTCCCTCAGCGACGAAATCATGGTCGAGTCCAGCGCCGAAGCGGTGTGGGAGGTGATCGGCGACTTCAGCGCGGGTCCTTCGCGGATGGCACCGGGGTTCGTGGTGGACACCCGGATCGAGGACGGCTGCCGGGTCGTCACCTTCGCCGACGGCACGGTGGTCCGGGAGCGATGCGTCACCGTCGACCATGACACGCGCCGGATCGTCTACGCGGTGATCGGCGGCACCGTTCGGCCGGACCACGACAACGCCTCCATGCAGGTCTTCGCCGACGGTGAACGACGGTGCAGGCTGGTGTGGGCCCGCGACGTCCTCCCCGACGCCCTGGCCGCGCCGATGGCCGAGGCGATGTCGCGCGGTTTGGAGGTCATCAAACGGACCCTCGATGAGCCCAGGCGGTGATCTCGGTCGTCGGCTTCTCCTGACCGGCCGCCCACGACGCCAAGAGGGCCAGGCCGTCCGCGGTCGTCGTCCCGGCGGGTGCGGTGTAGACGGTCAGGAGCAGGCCAGGTTCGGCAGGCAGCTCCATCGACTCGACGTCCAGGTCGAGCCTGCCCACTACGGGATGGTGCAGACGTTTGCGTCCGGACCGGTGGAGCTGAACGTCCTGAGACGCCCACTGTCGCCGAAACAGCCGACTGCGCGTCGACAACTCACCGACCAGGGCGATCAGCTCCTCGTCGTGCGGATCGCGGCCGGCTTCCATGCGTAGCTTCGCGGCCACATCGCGGACGATCCGGTCATAGTCGACAAAGAACGCTTTCGCCGCCTCGGGATCCAGATACACGAACCGCGCGGTGTTCGCCGGTAGTCGCGGGTCGGCCAGCATCGGTGAATACAGTGCGCGGGCAAGGTGATTCATGGCCAGCACGTCATAACGGCCGTTGCAAATCCACGCGGGCGCATCGGTGATGGCGTCGAGAACCTGCTGAAGCGCGGGGCGCACCGTCACGGCGGGCCGGCGTCGGCGAGTGGGTGCCTTGGATCGCCGCGCCAGGTGGAACAGGTGATCGCGCTCGGCCTCGTCGAGGTGCAAGGCGGAGGCCAACGCGCCGAGCACCCCGTCGGAGGCACCGGCGAGGCTGCCGCGCTCCATCCGCACGTAGTAGTCGACCGATACCCCGGCCAGGAGAGCTACCTCTTCGCGACGCAGACCTTTGACCCGGCGGTTGCCGCCGTAAGCGGACAGTCCGGCCCGCTCCGGCGTGATCCGGGCGCGACGCGAACTCAGGAATTCCTTGATCTCGGTGCGCAGGTCGATCGTGGCCACCCCTGCACTGTAGGCCGGTGTCCACAGGCGAAGGGAGGTACTGCTGGTACCCCCTAAGTACCCGACGCGGTCGTCGCGATGCCGCCGTCGACCGGGACGATGGCGCCCGTCAAATAAGACCCCGCCCGGCCGGAGAGGAACACGGCGGTGCCTGCCATGTCGTCGTCGCGGCCGATGCGGCGCAGAGGCGTCTTCGCCGCGATCGTGTCGCCGATGGCGTCGATCGTGGCCGCCATCATCTGCGACGGGAACACTCCTGGGGCTATCGCGTTCACCGTGACGTGCTGTGGGCCCAGTTCCCTGGCAAGCACCCTGGTGAGTTGATGGAGTGCCGCTTTGCTGCCGGCGTACGAATAGTTGGGCGCCTCGGCGACGTGGATGGCGGCGATACTGCCGATGTTGATGATCCGCGCGGGATCATCGGCGGTGCCCGCCCTGCGCAGCGCGGGCAGCAGCGCCTGCACCAGCCAGAACGGCGACTTGAGGTTGAGGTCGATCACCGCGTCCCAGGCCTCGGCGGGGAACGTCTCCAGCGGCTCGCGCCACATCGCCCCGGCGTTGTTGACGAGGATGTCCAGGCGTTCCCAGCCGGCCTTGACGAGATCAGCGAGGCGCTGACACTCGTCGTACCTGGACAAGTCGGCCGGGATTGCTTGAACGTCGCCGAATTCCGAGAGCAGACGCTGTGCCTCCGCGCACGCGTCGGCCTTGCGTGAGCTGACGATGACGCGGGCGCCCGCCTGCAGAAGGCCGCGCGCGATCATCATCCCGATGCCCCTGGTTCCGCCGGTGACAAGTGCGTACTTCCCACTCAGATCGAAAAGTCCTGAGTGAGTGGTGAACTGGTTGCCCGCCATAGGTTTACGTCCGTTCTGTCCTGTGAAGCCGACTCGAACAGGCTGACAGGCGTGCTGGACGTCTGGGAGTCCCTGGCGATACAGGTACTGCGAGGGCCCCCTTGCCCGGGCCGCGGAGGCCGACGGTTTCCCACGTCGGGCGACCGCCGGCCCTTCCATCAGGGGCGGAGCCAGGGCCCGGTCATCGCGGCGAGAAGGCTGTGCTGCGGATCGTCGGCGCCCAGCTCCCACATCATCATGCCCGCCAGGCGGTGGCGTTTCGCGAACAGCGAGCGGTCCTGAATGGACCGTGGGTTCTCGTAGCTCACCCAGATCTTCTTCTCCGGGTTCCAGAGGTACGGCGAGCGCACGATCGGATCCCATCCCTTGCGGAATCCGGGGTCACCGGCCCACTCCGGGCCCATGAGGACCTTGTAGTCGAGGAACTGCATGGCCGTGTACGGCTGGTAGAGGCCGTCGTTGGCGGTCGAAGTGACGGTGAAAGCCCGGCCGTAGAAGGGAACGCCGAGAACGATCTTCTCGCGCGGGACACCGTGGTCGGTCATGTACTTCAGCGCGCCGACGTTGTTGTTGTACTCGTCGTTCGGATCACCGGGCCGCTTGACCAGCGGATCGTTGAAGCAGGAGAACTTCGAGTAGCCCGTGCAGAAGTCGTAGGTCATCAGGTTGAAGATGTCGACGAGCCTGCCGACTTCACGCAGGTCGAAACTGTTGGACGCGTCGTAGGGCGCGCCCCCGGTTCCGGTGCCGTCGTCCTGGACGCGGCCCGCGGGGATGTCCGCGGACAGCTTCATGGCGCGGGCAGGCCTGCCGTGGTCACGGGCATAGCGCTGCAGTTGTGCCCGGAATTCCTTGAGCAGCAAGGTGAAGTTCGCGCGGTCGGCGGGCGAGTTGCCGATACTGGGCAGCCCGCCGGAGACCGGGAACTCCCAGTCGACGTCGAATCCGTCGACCAGTCCGGCCGGGAACGCGCTCAGCCATTGGTCCACACAGGACTTCACGAAGGCGCGCCGGGATTCCGCCGTCGCGGCGCCGGCGCCGAAACCCGGTGCGGCCCAGCCGCCGATGGAGATCAGCACGGTCAGGTCGGGATGATCACGTTTCACCGCCGCGAGACTTTCGATGTCCTTGCGCTGCTTGGTGTCCGGAGTGCTGCACCGGCCGCCCGCCGGTGAGGCGAACCAGTAGCTGATGGTGTTCAGCATTTCCCAGGGGACCTGGTCGGCGGGCGGCGTGCCGCCCCAGAACGCCTCCAGGATCGGCCGGTCCGGTGGCGGGGCGGCCTCGGTCTCCGGTGTCCCGGAAGCGGGGGAGGCGGGGAGCAGTGCCAGGACCGCGGCGAGGCACAGCCCCAGCCGCAAGGCCAGATTCTTCGGTCGCATGGAAGATCCTTCCTAGTGGGAATGCGTACGAGTGGTGGTGGCGACCAGACCCGCCCGCGCGGCGGCGACGCCCGCCTGGAACCGGCTCTCCGCGGCGAGTTCCTGCATCATCGCCGCGATGTGCCTGCGCAACGTCCGTTCGGACAGCCCGACCCGCCGCGCGATCACCTCGTCCTTGAGACCGGCGGCGAGCAGGTCCAGCACCCGGGACTTGACGACGTCGAGGGTGCCGTCGTAACCGGACCGGGCGGGATCGAAGTCGGTGCCGGATTCCCAGCCGCGGTCGTGTGTTCCGGCGAGGAACTGCGCGATCACCGGCCCGTGCACCATCGCGACGGCCTGGTCGCCTTCGAGGCCGGCCCGGAGGAACGCGACCTCGCGGTCGAAGACGGCGAATCGGTCGAAGATCTCGTCCGAGGTCCGCACCCGGCCGCCGAGGGAGGCGACGTTGCACAGGAACGACCGGGTCGCCGCGTCCGCGCGGGCCGCGTGCGGGTACAGCACCCGGACGCGGAGCCCGCGCCGCAGCGCGTCCAGTACGAGCGGCCGCAGATGCCGCGCTTCGGGCGGCTCGTGCGCCACGCACGACTGCATCATCAGCACTTCGGACTTGCAGCCGTTCGCCGTTTCGACGAGCCGCAACTCGGTTTCGCGCGGATCGCGCGAGACCTGGATCGGCGAGTGACGCGGGTTCGCCTGTTCCGCGCGGCCGAAGGCGTCGGCGAACGAACGCAGTTGCCGCCGCCGGGCCAGCAGCAGGCTGCGTTGCTCGTGGATCGCCCGTTCCAGCGGCAGCAGCAGTTCGGTCCGTGCGCTGTCGGGATTGACCGCGACGACCTCGCCGTTCCGGGTCTCCCTGATCAGCCGCAGCCGCCGCAGGAGTCCGAACGCGCGGTCCACCTCGGCCGCCGGGACACCGAGCCGGTCCGCCATCTCCGCGGGCCCGTCGCCGTCGAGGATCCGTTCGTAGACCTCGACGGCGAACTCGTCGGCCTCGATCCGGTCACTGAGCACTTCGCAGGTCCCTGATCGAGCGGACCGCGAGCAGCAGCACGGTACAGACGAGCCCGAGCACGGTCGCGAGGATCATCAGTGGCCGTGCGCCGAAGAGGCTCGCCATCGGTCCGGCGAGCGACCTGCCCAGCACCAACGCGAGCAGCGACCCCGAGACGTCGTAGGCGTAGACCCGGTTCAGGAGTTCCGTGGGAATCTGGGTCTGGACCGTGGTGGACCACAGGACACCCCAGTAGGCGAGGCCGAAACCGGCCAGCGTCCAGCCGGCGACGAGCAAGGCGACCGGAAGTCCCACCGCGGGCGTGATCGGGTACAGCGCGAACAACGCCCAGCCGATCGCCCCGGACAGCAGCGGACGGCCCGGTCGGACGCGCATGGCGACCGCGCCGCCCGCGACCCCGCCCGCGCCGAAGGCGGCCATCCCGATGCCCAGCGCGGTCGAACCGTAGTCCGAGACGACCAGGTCCGCGCCGACCGGCAGGGACACACCCGCCACGAAACAGCCGTACACCAGGTGGATCGCGATCACGCCCCAGAGCCAGCCGCGGGCGGCGAACTCCCGCCAGCCTTCGACCAGCTGACGCCAGAACGACGGTTCACTGTCCTCAGTGGACTTGACCGGCGTGAGCCGCAGGGCGAACAGGCAGAGGGCGCTGATCCCGTACGTCGCGGCATAGATCCCGAACACGGTCCCGGTTCCGGCGACGGCGACCAGCACACCGGCGAGCGCCGGGCCGAGCACGCCCGAGATCGCCTCGGAAATCCGCAGGATGCCGTTCGCGCCCTGGACGTCCTCAGCCACTTGCGGGACCATGCTCGCCACACCGGGCTGGAACAACGCGGTGGCGGCACCGCTGAGGAACTGCAGGACCACGATCGTCGGCAGCGACGGCGTTCCGACGGCGAAGGCGACCGCCATCCCGCCTTGGACGACCAGCCGGACGAGGTCGGCGATGATCATCATCCGGCGCGGCGTGAACCGGTCCGCGAGCACACCGCCGAACAGCATGAACAACGCGAGGGCGCCCATCCACGCGCCGAGGGCGTAGCCGACGCCGTCGATCCCGTGACCCGCCGCCAGCACGGCGATCGAGAGTGCGACGGGCAGCATCGCGTCGCCCAGCATCGACCCGCTGCGCGCGGTGAGGTAGAGCTTGAAGTTGCCGGACCAGAGCCGTCCGGCGGCCGGTTTTCCTTCACCGGTCAGGGTTTCCGTGTCGTGACTCATACCGGCAGCTCCCGCCCGCTCGCGGAGTCGATGGCCGTGGCCGTCCAGGCGTCCGGATCCAGCGGATCGGCGGGAGGCTCGGCGCAGATCACGTAGTGGTGCGGTGCCAGCGCGGTCGGGCGTCCCGGCAGCGCGGCCAGTACTTCGGCGTGCAGGTCCGCGGGCGTCGCCGGGCCGATCAGGTGGCACACCAGCCGGTGACCCAGGACGTCGTCGGGCTCCGCGGTCACCAGATGCGGCCGGTCACCGAGGACGTCGGAGACGAGTTCCCGGACGGCGTCCAGTTCGACCCAGCACGAGTCCGAGAGGTACCAGCCTTCCCCGCGTTCGACGGGGGCGAGCGTGGTGAGCGAATGCAGTTCCTTCACCGGAAGATCCGCCTCGGCCGCCGCGCGCAACAACGCCAGGAGGCCGCGGCCGAACTCGGTCACCTCGGAGGTGTCGAGACAGCCGGGGTCGACCCACAGCGTCAGATCCAGTTCCGTGTCGAGGCGGTACAGGCAGCCGAAGAAACGGGTCGGGATGTCCTCCTGGGGCAGCAGTTCCAGTGTGCCACCGATTTCGGGGTCGTCTTCGACGTCCGGTCCACCCGGCAGCCACACCGACGGCAGCCTGCCGTACGCGGCGCGAGGCGGCTCGCCGACCGCCGCGTCGCCCAGGGCGCTCATGTCGTTGAACACGAGATCCCTGGCGAAGGAGAAGCCTCGTTCGTGAGTGACGCGGGTGATCACTTCCCAGATGGCGTCGGCTTCGAACCAGCTGTGCCGGTACGCGGGCACGGAAGCGGCGCGGACGGCGTGGACGAGTTCGTCGAACGTCTCCGGGATGGTGACCGGCAGCAGCGCGTCCTGCGCCATCGAACCGAAGAAGCGGCGCAACGGCTTGAGCACCCGGTTACCGGACAAGGACGTCGTCACGCAGGAGGACTGCGCGGTCCAGTGCGCGATCAGCGCGTTGAGCGCGGCGAGGGCGATGGCGGAGGGGCTCGCACTGGTCCGCTCGGCGATCGCCGCGATATGGCCCATCGCGGCCCGTGAACGGACTCGCAGCCCGGGCCGGAGGAAGCCGGTTCCGGTGGCGGGCACGGGGAACATCGCCTGCGGAACCGTGCGCAGCTTGCTTTCCCAGTACCGCGTCGCCGCTTGTCCCAGCCGCTGCACCGCGGGTGTCTTCTCGAGTTCGACGACGTCGAGAGGCTGTGGCGAGTCGTCCACGGGCAGCTCGTGCCCGGCGGCCAGTTCGGTCCATTCGCCGAGGAGGAGTTCGCAGGTGGCGACGTCCATCGCGGCGTGGCTCACCACCCAGACGAGCCGGCGGGGGACGGCGTTCTCGGTCACCACGGCGAGGTGCAACGGCAGCTCCGTGGTCAGATCGAAGACCCGGGACCGCAGGGCGCGCGCGGTGCTCTCGGCCGTCTGGAGGACGTCGCCGTCGCTCTCGACGACCTCGACCTCCACCTCTCCTTCCGCGAGCACGTGCTGGAGCGTCCGGTCGCCGAACGAGTACGTCGTCCGCAGCGACTCGTGGCGTTCGAGCAGCACCCGGATCCAGGTGGCGACCTGGTCCACCGGCGCACCGGGCACGTCGAACACCATCGCGAGGTTGAGCCGCGTCGGATCGTCGTCGAGGGTGATGGCGCGGACGATGTTCGCGTGGCCGAACGCCAGCGGACCGGAGCGAGCCGTCTTGCCGGTGAAACGGACCTGGAACCGGGTCATTTCGTCACCTCGTGGGTCGGGCGGGTCAGGGGAGCGGCGGTGGTCTCGAACCGGCAGAAGGCGACTGTCGCGTCGTCGTGGTGTTTCCCGGCGAAGTGGCCCGGCGCGGTACGGAGTTCGGCACGGCGGGTCTCGTGGACGACGGCGGCCGGGCCGTCGAGCTCGGCGACGTCGAGCAGCTGCTGCCAGGTCCATCCGTAGCGTTCGACGAGCCGGTAGGCGCCGTCGGTGAGGAGCGCGGCGCGCCGCAGTCGCGAGAGTTCCACGGTGCCGGTGCGGGCCTGATCCGCGGCGGCCGGATCGCTGCCCGCGACCCAGAACCCGCCGGGCGCGTTGCGCAGGGGCCGGACCTCCTGCCAGGACAGGTGCAGCAGCCGGTCGATCCGGTCGTCGATGACGGCCTCGACGGTGCCGTCGAGCCGTTCGAGCACCACCGCCGAATCGCTGAGCACCAGGTAGTCGGCGAAGCCGTCCCGTTCGCGCAGGATCGCCACGGTCGCGGTCGGGCCGCAGGGATTGCCGAGATCGCAGGTGCCGGAGTGGGCGTCGCGGACCGACTCGATGGCCGCGCGGAGGACGGCGCGCAGGTCTTCGGCCGGACGTTCGACGAGGATCCGGTCCAGCGCGGTGCCGAGCCTCGCCACCAGCCAGCGGACGTCGTGCACGCAGCCGGTCTCCGCGCCCGGTTCCGCCGTCGCGCCGTCGATGACCAGTGCGTGATACCGGCCTGAGAGCGCCAGATCCTCGTTGACCAGGCCGTCACCCGGCTGGGAGAGACGATCGACTTTCATGCTTCGTCCTTTTCGTAGGCGAGCCATTGGGCGAGTGCGCGGATGCCTTGATCGAGTTCCGTCGCCGGTTCGTCGGCGACGAGACGAGGGGCGGAAGGGCCGTGCGACGACGACGGCCGGCTGACCGGAACCCGCCGGACCGTCCGGGCGACCGCGTCGGCCAGTTCCCGGCTGGTCAGCGGGGACGGAGTCGCGACGGTCCGCCGCGGCGCCGGCTGGTGCAGGAGGTGGTGCACGGCGAGCGCGATGTCCCGGATGTAGGCGGGCCGGTGGGTCGCCTGTGCCGGGACGTCGGCCTGGATCGGTTGTGCCAGCAGGGCTTGCCGGGTGAACGTCTCCAGGACGGAATAGCCCTCGATACCGGGCCCGTACGGCGAACCGGTCCGCAGGACGCTGGTGCCCGGCGCGGCGGCGGGGACGGGTGCGCCGGGAGGACAGACCTGGACCACGTGCCGCGCCGTCACGGGCGGGAGCGTGGAACCGGGTTCGGCGACGTGGACCACGGCGTCGGCGTCCGGCCCGTCGTTTTCGTCAAGGACCTCGTATCCGCGATCGGCCAGATGACGCGCGATCTCCCGGCCGAGCGGGCGGTGGGTGGTGGTGACGAGGACGCGTTCCCGCCGGGGCGAGGGCGAACGTCGTGCCCGGGCACCGGCTTCGTGGCCGAGACGGGCCAATTCCGACATGGCGGGCCGCAGCGTCCGGAGCGTGGCGGCGCCGACGGTGGTGCACACCCCGCCCGCGCCGATCGTGCCCAGCGCGAGGGAGCCGACCCGGTCGAGCCTGCCGCGGGTCCCGAGTGCGCCGAGGAGGTAGGCCGTGGTCCAGAGCCCTTCGATGGCTTCTTCGTCGAGATGCCGTTCCAGATCGTCGAGAGCGCCGAACACCGACCCGGTGACTTCGAGCCGTTGCTTCTGGCAGGCGTCGAAATCCCATCCCGCCCGGCCGAAGTACCGCTCGGCGTCGATGGTCGTCCGTCTTCCGTCCTCACGGACGACGCACTGGGCGATCCCGTGCTTGAAGAACGGGATGACGTCGGGATCGAGCGGACCCGCGCCGAGTGACCAGTCGTCGCCGGGCGGGGCGGCGAAGCACGCCGACCGCCGCGAGCCGTGCGAGTCGTTGCGGAGGACACTGGGTTCGTCCGCGTGCTCGACGAGATTCGGCGCGACCAGGAGCACCGGGACCCCGGCCGAGCGCAGGTACCGGGACATGACGACGTCGTCGGGCCAGGTCGAGCCGTGCGCTTCGGCGAAATTCGCGAAACCGGCTGCGATCCGGGCGGGCAGCGCCAATGCGACCGTCGGGGTGTACTCGTGGGTCGCGGTGACCCATCTCGACCCGGCCAGCGCGGCGAGCCGCACGGCGGCGCCGTTGCGGGAGTTCCAGTTGGTGTAGAAGGCGATCGCGGCGTCGGGCGCGGCCGCGACGGCGGCCCGGGCGTGGTCGAAGAAGCCGTCGGCGGGAACGGCGTCGTCCTGGAGGACCAGGTGGTGGGTCGTGCCTTCGGCGATCGCGGACCAGGCCCGGATCGCGGTACGCAGAGCGGTCGGCGGTCCGGCGGGCTCCGGATCGGCGACCGGTCGCAGCGCCCCGGCGGGCGCGGCGGCCAGCAGGCGGCCGGTGAGTCCCGTCCGCCGCGGATGGGTCATGACGGCACCGGTGAGCACTATGTCGTGGCGGAGAGTCGGAGTGGTCACGTGGCTTGTCCAATCAGGACGTGAATTCGAGACGATCCGGAACGGAATCTAGGTCGGTTCCGGCGGACGCCACCAGAATTTGGCCGAAAGCGGACTCGACGACCGGAGAAAGACATCCCGATCGGCGACTCCGGTAATGATCAATCCACAATGGACGAAGAATGCGGCCGGTACCGGACAGCCGCTTCAGCCGACCGCGTCGGCGGGAAGCCACCCGCATTCCGCCGCCCG
Organism: Amycolatopsis japonica; assembly: GCF_000732925.1. Classification (NCBI taxonomy): domain Bacteria; kingdom Bacillati; phylum Actinomycetota; class Actinomycetes; order Pseudonocardiales; family Pseudonocardiaceae; genus Amycolatopsis; species Amycolatopsis japonica. Next base: position 4,855,785 of record NZ_CP008953.1, on the reverse strand, counting down.
GAAACCGAGTTCGAACCGGCTCCTCGCGCCGACGCGGGCCATGAGGACGTTCACGTACCGCCGAACGGTCCTCGCGGATACGCCCAGCCGGTTCGCGACCGCCTCATCGGTCAGCCCGTCGACCAGGCAGCGCAGGATCGCCTGTTCGAACTCGTCCGGCCGAGCGGACGTCATCTCCCAGGGCGTGGCCTCCTCCCAGCGAGGGTCGAAGGCGTCGGCGAGGGCGCTGATCAACGTCGGCGTGGTCACCATGAGCAAGCTTTTGGCGTCGTCGCCACCCGATGGGACCAGCGCCAGTCTGCGGTCTATCAAAAGGGATTCTTCGATCGCCCGATCGGTGACCTTCACCCGTAGCCCGTGCCGCACCGCCTCGATGATCTCGCCGCGCGCGTGCTCCGCCGGTGTCGTGCACAGCAGCCGCACCCGGACGTGCGGCGGGAAGGCGCCGCGGCGCGCGGCCGCGGTGACGGTCCCGCCGAACCACGGCGAACCGCCCGTAGCGGTGGTCAAGACTTCCTGTCTTGCGGTGGAAACCAGATCGAGTACAGTCGACAGGCTCGTTCCATCGGTCGGGTTCGGAGCGGATGACGCAGACACTGACCTTGCCCCCAGGCGTGTTCGTCCTACACGATCGCACTTTGTTTCCCGCCAGCTGAATTCTTGTTCCGAAGCATGCGTAGAGCCGGTATAAGTTTGGTATGGACCACTAATCGGAAAGGTCGCGAGCGCTTCGCGATTATTCCGGCGAGGTGAGTGGGGGACATATGGAGTTCACGATTCTCGGGCCGCTCGGTGTCCGCGACGGGAATACCGAACTCGAGCTGGGCGCGCCGAAAGTCCGCCGTCTGCTGGCACTGCTGCTCCATCGCGCGGGCGAGGTGGTCCCGGTGAGCGCGCTGGTCGACGGCCTGTGGGCGGGCCGCCCGCCACGCACCGCGGCGAAGAACCTCCAGCTCTACGTCCTCCAGCTCCGCCGCGCGCTGGCGGATCCGGATCGCGTGGTGCACCGCAGACCCGGCTATCTGCTGGTGGTGAATCCCGGCGAACTGGACGTGCGGCGGTTCGAGGATCTCGCCGACCAGGCGCGCACGGCACACGAGCGGCGGAACGCGGTCGTCGCCGGAAGTCTCGCGCGGCAGGCACTCGCGGTCTGGCAGGGCCCTCCGTTCGGCGGGCTGGCCGACAGCAGCGCCGCGCTCCAGGTCGAGGCGGACCGGCTGCAGGAACGACGGCTGGTCCTGCTGGGGCAACGCATCGACGCGGATCTGGCGCTCGGCAGGCACGCGGACGTCGTCGCCGAACTCACCGAGCTGGTCTGGGAACATCCGTTGCGGGAACATTTCCAGGCCCAGCTCATGCTCGCGCTCTACCGGTCGGGGCGCCAGGCCGAAGCGCTCAAGGTCTACCGCCGGGCGCGTGCCCTGCTCACCGGCGAGCTCGGGCTCGAACCGGGTGCGGAGCTGACCGGCCTCGCCCAGGCCATCCTGCGCACCGATCCGGCGCTGGACCTGCCCGCCGCCGAACAGCCGGTTTCCGCCGGGCCGAGGCAGCTGCCCGCCGCTGTGCCGACGTTCACCGGCCGCACCACGCAGCTGCGCCGGATCGACGCCCTGGTCGCCGGCGGCGCACCGGTGGTGGTCGTCAGCGGCACCGCGGGGGTGGGCAAGACCGCGCTGGCACTGCAATGGGCACACGGCGCGCTCGACCGGTTCCCCGACGGCCAGCTCTACCTGAATCTGCACGGCCACGCGCGGTCGGCCACGGTGACCGCGGCCGAAGCGCTGGTCCGGCTCGTGCGCTCGCTGGGTGTCCCGCCCGACCGGATACCGGTGGACCCGGACGAACTGGCCGCGCTCTACCGGTCCGAGCTCGCGGGCAAACGGATGCTCGTGGTGCTGGACAACGCCGGCACGGCGGATCAGGTGCGGCCGCTGCTGCCCGGCCGTCCCGGCAGCCTCGTCGTGGTGACCGGCAGGCAGGAACTGCCAGGGCTCGTCGTCCTGCACGACGCGGGCGCCGTCCGGCTGGACCTGCTGACCGAAGAGGACGGACTCAAGCTGCTCGCCAGGATCGTCGGCGCGCAGCGGGTCAAGGAGGAACGCCGGGCGGCGGCGAAACTGGTCCGGTTGTGCGCCGGGTTGCCGCTCGCGTTGCGGATCGCGGCCGCGGACATCGGCATCGGCCGGGACCGGCCGATCGGCGCCGTGGTCGACGGGCTTCTGCGGGCCGACCGGCTGGACCGGCTCGGGATCGACGGCGACCCGTCGGCCGCGGTCCGCGCCGCGTTCGCGCTGTCGTACCGGCGGCTCGGTCCGGCCGCCCAGGGCTTGTTCCGGTTGCTCGGCGTGGTCCAGGTGCCGGATTTCACCGCACGGTCGATAGCCGTGCTCGCCGGGCAGGACCCCGAGAGCACGTCCCAGGCTCTCGCCGAACTGGAGCGTGCGCATCTCGTCGCCCGGGGCGCCGACGGCCGGTACCAGTGCCACGACCTGCTTCGGCTGTACGCGACCGAACGCGCGCGGGCCGAGGACGACGCCGCCGACCGCGACGCGGCCAGGCTCCGGCTGTTCGGCTGGTACCTCGCGACGGTGACCGTCGCGGTCACGCGGATCACGCCACAGATCCTCCGGCTTCGTGAGGGAGCCGAATTCGGCGAGACCGACGTCGTCTTCGATGACGACGCCGAGGCACTGGAGTGGCTCGAAGCGGAACGTGCCGACCTCATGGCCATCGTCCACGACGCCGCCGCGCACGGCCCGCACCGGATCGTCTGGTTACTGGCGGACGCCCTACGCGGTTTCTTCTGGCTCAGAAGGCATTCCGTGGACTGGGTCGCCGTCGCGAAGGCCGGACTGGCCGCGGCGGTCGTGGACGCTGAGCCGCGCGGCCGGATCGCCGCCCGGCAAAGCCTCGCGCAGGTGTATCGCGGGCTGGGCGACTACTCGGCCGCCGTCGCGCACTACACCAGGGCGCTGGAGCTGGCGACCGTCGAACGGTGGCCGGAGGCGGAAGCCGCCGCGCGCGGCAATCTCGCCGGAGTCCACTGGGAGCTCGGCGCGCTCGACGAGGCGGTCGCCGAACTCGACCGCGCGATCGAGCTGAACAGCCGGATGGGCTGGGAAGCAGGACTTTCGGCCAACCTGCACAACATCGGGACCCTGCTGCGGGAACTGGGCAAGCCACAGGAAGCCATCCAGCGACTGGCCCAGGCCCTGTCGCTCATCGAACGCGCCGGCAATCGCGACGGCGCCGCGCATGTGTACACCACACTCGGCGAGGTCTATCTCGACCTCGGCAGGCTGACCGATGCGCGCGAGTCGCTGTCGAAAAGTGTTTCCCTGCACCGGGAGAACGGCGCTCGTTACGGGGAGACGACCGCACTCTGCTCACTGGCGGCCTTGTGCGCCGAGACCGGGGAATTCGCCGAAGCGGCCGAGCACGCCGAGGCGATGCTGGAACTTGCCCGGGAGACCGGAGATCGCCGGGCGGAGGCGAACGCGCTCGCGGCACTGGCCGAACTCGGTGGCCGGACCGAGTTGTCCGTGGCGCCCGAGATCTTGGCCGGGCAGGCGGTCGAACTCGCCCACAAGATCCACTACACCCGCGCGGAGATCGTCAGCCTGCTGGCGCTGGCGGAGGTGTGTCGTCGTGGCGGGCGGCTCGACGACGCCGTCACGCATGCGGGTGCGGCCGCGGATTTGGCCGCACGGAGGGACTTCCGGCTCCTCGTCGCCCGGGCCCAGACGGTGCTGGCCACGACTCGGCGGGACCTCGGCGACCGGAAACAGGCCGCCGAATGCGCCGAGCGCGCGCTGACCCTGCATCGCCGCACCGGCAACCGGATCGGCGAGGGACACGCGCTCGCCGTCCTCGGCGAAGTCACCGCGAAACGGGATCCCGGTGCCGGGCAGGGACTTCTGCGGAAGGCGCACGACATCCTCGCCGACTGCGGTTCGGTCGAACGATTCCGCGTGGCGAACCTGCTCGCGACCTGAGTTCAGGCCGTCCCCAGCGCGACCGCGATCACGAGCCCGCGCTCACAGGAAATGGAGACGTCGACCCGCTCGATGCCCAGCGCACGAGCACGTTCTGACGCCGCACCGCGCAACTCCACCGACGTCGCGCCCGCTCCGGACCGCCGGAGCACGATCTGGGCGGGCGGGACCGAACCGGACAGGCAGGTCCTGAGCATCTTCAGCACCGCCTCCTTCGCGGCGAACCGGCAAGCGAGACAGACGCTGCCCGCCGTCGCGAGGTCGTCGATTTCCTCCTGGGAGAACAGGAACTTCAGGAACCAGCCGCGCCGCGCGAGCAGGTCGAGTTCGGCCACGCGCAGCGCGTCCACTCCGACGAGCGTGGTCATACGTTCCCGGTCCCTTCGCACTTCGCGCCGGTCGCCCGGCCGAGTGGGTCGTGAGTGGCGATTCGTGTTCTGTCGAGGGGCAGGGCGAAGGGCGGCGTGTTGCGAAAGCCACTTTCGCAACGTTGAAGGTTGCGAAAGTGGCTTTCGCAACGTCCTGGACTGCCCAGGTCCCGCCGCTCCGCGTCGTCGCTGTGCGGCCACCCTAGATCGCCGCCGCATCGGGAAACCAGGGTGCTGGCCGGTGTCGGCCAGACCGCTTGCGGACGTTGAATCGCGCGGATTCCTTGCCGTAGCGTCGAATCGAGTCCGGAAGAACGGAGGAGACCTTCGTGGCCAGTGACATCAGCGACATCATCGACGCGGACGAACGGTTTCGCGGCCTGCTCGATCGCCTCTCGTCGAAGTCGATCGACGACTACTACAACCCCTATCAGATGTTCGAGTGGCCGGACAGCCTGCCCGAACGGATGTGGTGGATGAGCCCCGAGCTCACCACCACGCACGGCACCGAGTTCGCCACGACACTGAGCGAGGACCAGCTCTTCGCCTTGTCACGGTTCGAAAGCATCAACTTCTACAGCCTCAACGTGCACGGGATCCGCGAGCTGCTGATCGAGGTCGTCGCGCGTATCCACACGACCGGCTTCGAGACGCCGTCGGAGTTCTTCCACCACTTCATCGGCGAAGAGAACGAGCACATGTGGTTCTTCGCCGAATTCTGCCTGCGCTACGGCGAAAAGATCTACCGTGCCCCGGGCGCCGGTGTCACCATCCCGCCCGCGTCTTCGTCCAAAGTGGAGAGTCTGCTGGTGTTCGCGAGGATCCTGATCTTCGAGGAATTGGTGGACCACTACAACTCGTTGATGGCGCGGGACGAACGTCTGCACGAGACGATCCGCGCGATCAACCGCATCCACCATCAGGACGAATCGCGGCATATCGCGTTCGGCCGGGAGCTGGTGGAGCATCTCTACGGCGACCTCAAGAAGACGGCGACCGAGGAGGAACTCGTCGAGGTTTCGGCCTATCTCCGCCGTTATCTCACCTACAGTTTCGAGTCGCTGTACAACCCGCAGGTCTATCGCGACGCCGGCATCGAGAACCCGCTGGAACTCCGGCGTGCGCTGCTCGACGCGCCCACCCGGCCCGCCACCGAGCAACAGGTGTTCCGCAAGACCCTGAAGTACCTGGAGCGAACGGGGATCCTCCGATGACCCGCACCACCGGAGTGGACGGCGCCGAAGCGCTGGCGATCCTCGGTCCCGACGAGACCGCCCTGGTCCAGGAACTCGACCGGACCTTCCTCGGCTGGGCGGGCGCCGCCGGTGCGCGGGAGATCAGCCCGCCGCCGCTGTACCCGGTCACCGACCTGGAGAAGTTCGACGTCTACGCGAACTTCCCGCATCTGGCGTTCGTGGCCGGTCCGCTGGATCTGGCCGGCCGGGAGGGAAAGCCGGTCGACGGGCGGTTCGCCGGCGGCGATCTGCAGGACGGCCGTTACGGTCTGCCGCACGCGACCTGTTACGGGGCTTACCTTTTCTACGAGGGCACGAAGGTGTCCGAGACGGAGATCGTGTCGCTCGTCAACCGCTGTTTCCGCAGCGAAGACCACTACAGCGGATTGCGGCGGCTGGCGAGTTTCCAGATGCGTGAGATCGTCGCGCTCGGCTCGTTCGAGCACACCCAGGAAGTCGTTTCCCGCTTCACCGAACGGATCCTGGCGTTCTCCGGCGAACTCGGCCTCGGCCTGGAAAAGGAGGCGGCGATCGATCCGTTCTTCCAGAACGACGGCGCCCGCGCTCTCCTGCAGAAGCTGAGCCCGGTCAAATACGAGTTCCAGCACGGCACCCTCGCGATCGCCTCGGTCAACACCCACCGCAACTTCTTCGGCGAACGGTGCGACATCCGCTTCGGAGACGGCAAGGAGTTCGCCTACACCAGTTGTGTGGCCTTCGGCCTGGAGCGCTGGCTCGCCGTGCTGACCGAGGTCCACCACGGCGATCTCCCGGCGGCGCTGGCGGCCGTCCGAGCGGCGGCGGACCGGGCCGGGTGACCATGCCCGCGAGACGGATCGGCATCGACGTCGTCCCGCTCAGCCGGGTGCGCGAGCTCGTCGCCCAGGACGCGGAACCCGCGCTGCGGCGCATGCTCTCTTCCGCCGAACTGCTGAGTTCGTCCACTCAGGACGGTCCGGATCTGGCCGGTATCGCGGGACGCCTGGCCGCCAAGGAAGCGGTGTTCAAACTCTTCCACGTCGGTGGGCAGCCCGTGCCCTGGCTCTCGACCGAAGTACTCAAGAGCGACGGCGGCTGGCCGGTGGTCCGGCTCACCGGACGCGCCGCGCGGCTGGCCCGGGAAGCCGGGCTCGGCGAGATCGAAATCAGCATCACCCACGACGACGCGTACGCCATCGCGGTCGCGGTGTCCGCCGCGGACTGAGAAGGAAACAACCTCGAAGGAGAAGACATGCCCGCCCCTGGTATCGAAAAGGTCAGTGACTGGATTCTCGGCAGGCACCCGGAACGCACCCATCTGGCGTTCGAAGAGGACCTGATCGAAAGCCGCTTGGTCGACTCGCTGTCGTTCGTCGAGCTGGTCTACGTGATCGAGGACGCGAGCGGCGTCGAGGTCGACTTCGACAACATCGACATCGCGGACTTCAAGACCCTGTCGGCCATCGAGAAGGCGTTCTTCGCCGGAGCGGGAGTCAGCTGATGCACGCCGTTTCCTATACCGCGCAGTGGATGGCGGCGGCTCGCTCGCTCGAATCCGAACGCGAGGACGCGCTGTTCGCCGACCCGCTGGCAAGCGCCCTCGCCGCGCCGGACGGGTTCCGGCTGATCGAGCGCTACGCCGGTGGCGGGCTGCTGCCGTTCATCAGCATCCGGACCAGGTTCCTCGACGACGCGATCGGTGAGCTGCGGTCGGATCCCTCCATCCGCCAGGTCGTGCTGATCGCCGCGGGGATGGACACCAGGGCGTTCCGGCTGGACTGGCCCGAGGACACCGTCGTCTTCGAGGTCGACCACGAGCCGCTGCTGGTGGAGAAGCAGCGGCGGCTGACCGAACTGGGCGCCGAGCCGCGTGTCGATCGCCGGGTCGTTCCCGCCGACCTGACCCGCGAATGGCTGCCGGACCTGGAGAAGGCGGGCTTCGACCCGGCCCGCCCGACGTTGTGGGTGGCTGAGGCGCTGACCTTCTTCCTGACCGAGGAGCAGGCCGGCGGTCTGCTGAATACGCTGGGTTCGGTGTCGGCGCCGGGGAGCAGGTTGGCGCTGGACATCCTCGGCCGTGCCCTGCTGCGCAGCCCGTTCTCGAAGCCGTTCCTCGACCGGCTGGCCGACGACGGGACACCGTGGATCTTCGGTACCGACGAGCCGGAGGAGTTCCTGCTGGCCCACGGCTGGAAGGTCGACGCCATCAAGGAACCCGGTCAGCCCGGCGCGGGTGAGGGCCGCTGGCCGTACGAGGTACAGCCGCCGGAACGCCGCGGCGCCAACCGGCTCTGGCTGTTGCAGGCCGAATACCTGGAGGGCTGATGGGCGCGACCACACTGGAACGCGTCGAATCGTTCGTACCCGACCGCAGCGTCCGCATCGAGGAGCTCGGCGAGCACCTCGGGCTGCGCCGGGCCGAACTCGGCGTGTTCCGGAAGTTCTACGGCCTCGACACGCTCCGGTTCGATCCCGGGATGGACCTGTTCGACCTCCTGTTGCCCGCCGCGAAGCGGGCGCTGGCGGCGCTGCCCGCAGGCCGGAGGATCGACAGGCTGGTGTTCGCGCATACGACCCAGGCACTCGCGCCGGCCGACGTCGACATCGCCCAGGAGCTCGTGCGGCGGCTGGGGCTGGTGGACGTCGAGGCATTCGCGTTGTCCCACCAGGCTTGTGTGAGCAGTCTGGGTGCCATCGACGTCGCGGCCGAGCTGCTGCGGGCCGAGGGCGAGACCGGCGGTTACGCGCTGATGGTGACCGGCGAGCGGGCGTTTTCGCCGATCGTGCAGCTGATCCCCAACACCGCGATCATGGCGGACGCGGCGTCGGCGTGCCTGCTGACGGTGGACGGCGACGGCGACGTCGTGCACTCCTTCGTCACGAAGACGTTGGGGCAGTATGCGGAATGGCTGGCGCTGACCCCGGAGCAGAACACCGAATTCGGCGAGCTCTACGGGCCGAGGCTGGCCGAGGTGATCCTTGAGGCGGTGGCCGAGGCGGGATGCGGGTTCGACGACATCGATCTGGTGATCCCGCACAACGTCAACGCCCTCGCCTGGCGGCAGACGGTGAAGGCGCTGGAGGCGCCGTCGGAGAAGTTCTTCCTGGAGAACATCCCCAAGCTCAGCCATTGCTTCTCGTCGGACGTGTTCCTGAACTACACGACCTTGCGGGAGAACGGCAGGCTCGTCGACGGTGCCCGCTACGTGCTCGTGACGGTCGGTCTCGGTGCGACGTTCGGCGCCATGGTGATCACCCATCGGACGCGGGGGAGCGGGACGTGACGGCCCGCGACGAGGTGGTGTCGGCGATCGGGGACGCGCTCGGGGACGTCCTGGAACGGGAGATCACCGGGCTGACCGAGGACACGCGGCTGTTCGACGACCTGCGGCTGGACTCGTCGAAGGTCTTGGAACTGCTGATGCTGGTGGAGATGGCCGTCGACATCACGGTGGATCCGGACGACCTCGACATCGATCGCCTCCGCACCGTCCGTTCGTTCGCCGACTACGTCGAATCCAGGCAGGCCATCGGGGAAGGAGTGTCATGAGCGGTGAACCGACCCTGCGCGGCACGAGCGCGGTGATCTCACCGCCGGGGCCCGGCTACCGGGAGGACGCGGCGGTCTCGAGGTTCCTCGCGGATCTCGTCGAACCGTTCGGGTCCAAAGTGGACGAAGAACGCTGGCAGCGCGGCGCGCACGTCTCGCACAAGGCGCTGACCGACCGGTTACTGGAAGCCGAGGGCGTGCGCACGAGCCGCCCGCAGCTGGTCATCGTGACCCACGCCCTGCCCGACGTCCTGCCGTTCACCGCCGTGGCGCCGTATCTCGCCGACCGGCTCGACGTCACGGCGACCACGTTCTCCGTGGCACAGCAGGGTTTGGCCGCGCCTTTCACGGCCTTGCGCGTCGTGGCGGCGTATCAGCGGTCGGGCCGGTGCGACGAGGCGGTCGTCGCGATACTGGAGCAGACGACGCTCCCGACCCCGCATCCGCTCGTCGACGACGGCGGGCTGGTCGACTCGGGTGCCGCGCTGGTCCTCGGCACCGGACCGGGGCCACGGCTGGCGTCGGTGTCGTCCGGCGGGACGGTGGGGGAGCTGCTCGAACCACATCGGGAGCCTGGCACGCTCGTGGTCCTCGGTCCGTGGGTGACGGAAACCGTCGAGGCGGACGTCCACCGGGTCGCGCCGGGCTCGTACTGCACCAGTGTGTGGCTCGCCCTGGCGGGAAACTGGCCGGCGTGGCAGGAGACGTACCGGAAGGTCGTGCTCTGCGACACCGACCCGGTGAGCGGTCGCAGTCACGCCGCGGTCTTCTCCTTCCCGGCGGGGTAGCAAGATGCGGATCGGGGCCGACCTGCTGTACGTCGGCGAACTGGACCGGCTGCTGGCACGGCCGTGGTTCCGTGCCTACGTCTACGCCGAGTCCGAACTCGCCACCGCGGCCGGTTTCGGCCCCGATCGATGCCGGGAGTTCCTGGCGGGCCGGTTCGCGGCGAAGGAAGCCGTCGCGAAGGCGATCGGCACCGGTTTCGCCGACGGCGTCGCGCCGCGCCAGATCGCCGTCGAACGAGCCGATTCCGGCGAGGCCCTGGTGGTGCTCACCGGCGCGGCGGCCGCGGGAGCCGCCGCGCTCGGGGTGGTGGACGTCCAGGTCTCGATCACGCACAAGGCGGACCTGGTCCTGGCGGTCGCGCTCGCGGTGTAGAAGAGATCACCGCGCGGTGCGGGGCCAGGTCCAGGCGTACCGCAGGATGAGGGCGAGGACGATCAATTCCAGTGCGACGCCGAGGCCGTAGAAGTACCGCCAGGACTCGCCGACCGCGTTGAACGCCGCGAAGGGGACCTGAATCGAGGCCACGATGAGGTTCGTGGTGCGGTTCGCCCGGGCGGGCAGGGTCATCGACAGCACGACCATGAGGGTCGGGATCGCCATGAGCGTGAGGAAGACGGCGAACAACGTCTGGCTGATGTCGAACTCGAAGACGACGCCGGCCTCGATGTCTTTGACGACACCGGGTTTGAAGAAGGCGAGAATGTCCACATAGGCGTACAGGAGCACGAGGCTCGTCCACGCCGCGGCGAGCTTGGCTCTCACCGGGATCCGCTGCTCGTCCAGGGCGGTCGTGGCGGGTTGAGGTGTTCTCATCGTGGGCTCCGTTGTCGTCGTGAGGACCGGTGGGCCAACGATCGCCGAGCCGGGCGGCGGGCACATCGTCGTCGAAGCCGGACCCGTCCCGGCCGTGGGGAGGAGCGGCGTCTCGTTCTTTCGGTCGGTCCCTGACGCCTCGGCGGTCCCTAGGCTGAGCGCGTGACCACCAACGCCCTGCGCTCGCTGTGGGCCGAGCCGCGCGCCACCGACGCTCCCGAACGGGTTTCGCGCGACTGGGTGCTGGTCGCGGCGCTGATGGTGACGGCGCTGCTCGAAGGAGTCCTCCGGGACGACGTCGCCTGGCGGCCGTTCGTGACGATCGTGGCGGTCGGACTCGCGCCGGTGCTGCTGTGGCGGCGTAGCCACCCGTTGATCTGTGTCGTGGTGGCCTTCGGCGCCGCGATGGCGTTGGGATTGGCGAGCCTGCTGAGCGGGGCCCCGAGCCTGGGTCTCGACACGATGATCTACGTCCTGGTGTTCGTCTACGCGCTGGTCCGCTGGGGCTCCGGGCGCGAGATCGTGATCGGGCTGGCGGTGGTGGCGGGCGCCGCGGGAATCGGCATGGTCCCCGACCACGTCGGGCCGACCGAGATCTTCGGCGGGTTCGCCATCCTCGCGGCGGCTGCGGCGGGTGGAGCGGCGTTCCGCTACCGCGCCGAGAGCCGGCGCCGGGAGCGGGACCAGATCCGCGGCCAGGAGCGGGTCGGTCTCGCGCGCGAGTTGCACGACATCGTCGCCCACCACGTCTCGGCGATCGCCGTGCAGGCGCAGGCGGGCCGGGCGATGGCAGTCCGGCGACCTGAGGCGGCACTCGAGGTGCTGGCGGCGATCGAAGGGGAAGCGTCGCGGACGCTCACGGAGATGCGGGCGATGGTCCGCGTGCTGCGCGACGGAGCGCCGGCGGGGTACTCCCCTCAGCCCGGCGTTGCCGACCTACTCTCCCTCGCCAGAAGCGCTCCGGCCCCGGTGGTCGACGTGGAGTTGCCGGAGGACCTGGGTGAACTTCCGCCCCAGATCGACGCGGCGGTCTACCGGCTGGCGCAGGAGGCGCTGACCAACGCCCTGCGGCACGCCCGCGACGCCTCGCGGGTGGAGATCCGGGTCGTGGACGGCGCGGGAACGTTGCGGCTACGCGTGAAAGACGACGGACGGATCGATCCGGCACGGCCGGTGAACCACGGCTTCGGGCTCCTGGGGATGACCGAGCGTGTGCAGCTGCTCGGCGGCACGCTGCGTGCCGGGCCGGCGCCCGAGGGCGGGTGGACGGTCGACGCCGAACTGCCGACTAAGGTACGCCGATGACGGTGCGCGTGCTGGTGGCCGACGACCAGGATCTGGTGCGCACCGGCCTGTCGATGATCCTTGAAGCACAGCCAGGCATCGAGGTCGTCGGCCAGGCCGCCGACGGCCACGCCACCGTCGAGCTGGCGCGTCGGCTCCGCCCCGACGTGTGCCTGGTCGACATCCAGATGCCCGGCCTCGACGGCATCGAGGTGACCAAGCTCCTCGCCGGGCGGGGCGTCCCGGACCCGATCGCGGTGGTCGTGATCACGACGTTCGACCTCGACGAGTACGTCCACGGCGCGCTCCGGGCCGGCGCCCGGGGCTTTCTGCTCAAGGACGCCGGGGCGGAGCTGCTCGTCCAGGCCGTCCATGCCGCCGCCGTCGGTGATGCCCTGATCGCGCCGAACATCACCCGGCGGCTGCTGGCCACGCTCGCCGGCAGGGAACCGTCGAGCCGGCGGACCCAACCGATCGAGCCGCTCACCGAACGCGAGGAGGAGGTGCTGACGTTGGTCGCCCGCGGCCGCACTAACGCCGAAATCGCCGCCGAGCTCTTCATCGGCTTGACGACCGCCAAGACCCACGTCGCCAGCCTGCTGACCAAACTCGGCGCCCGGAACAGGGTCGAGATCGCGATGTGGGCGTACGACACCGGCCGGGTGGGGGACTGAACCGAACCCGACGAGCCGGCGTCAGAGCCCGTTCATGTACATGGCGTCTTCCGGGTACCGCTGGCCTTTCGTGATGCCGGCCGGCACCGCCGCGTCGAGAAGTTCCATGTCCCCAGGAGCGAGTCGCAGAGACACGGCCCGGAGGTTCTCCTCGAGCGTCCACCGTCGCTTGGTGCCCGGTATCGGCACGACGTCGTCACCTTTGGCCAGCAGCCACGCCAGACACACCTGCGCGGGGCTCGCGCCGACCCGGGCGGCGACGGCGCCGACCTCGTCGACGGCGGCGGAGTTCGCGCGGAAGTTCTCGCCCTGGAAACGAGGATCCCGCCTGCGGTAGTCGTCGGCGGCGTACTCCTCCGCGGGTTTGGCGTTTCCGGTCAGGAAACCGCGGCCCAGCGGGGAATAGGCGACCAGGCCGATACCCAGTTCGCGCAGGAGAGGCAGGATCTCGGCCTCGATGTGGCGTTCCCACAAGGCGTATTCGGTCTGCAGGGCGGTCACCGGGGTGACCGCGTGCGCGCGGCGGATCGTGGCCGTCCCGGCTTCGGACAGGCCGAAGTACCGGACCTTGCCGGAGGCGATCAGCCCGCCGACGCCGTCGGCCACGTCCTCGATCGGGACCGTGGGGTCGACCCGGTGCTGCGACAACAGGTCGATGCGGTCGGTGCGCAGCCGGACGAGCATCGCGTCGACGGTCCGGCGGATGTGGTCGGGCCTGCTGTTCAACCTGCCACGGGTGCCGTCCGGGGCGTACTCCCAGCCGAACTTCGTGGAGATGAACGCTTCGTCGCGCCGTCCGCGCAAGGCGTCGCCGAGCAGTGCTTCGTTGTCGAAGGGGCCATAAACCTCCGCGGTGTCGAAGAAGGTACAGCCGAGGTCGAGTGCCCGGTGGACGGTGGCGATCGATTCGGCGTCGTCCGCGGCACCGTAGGCCCGGCTCATCCCGAAGCAGCCGAGGCCGAGCGCGGACACGGCGGGACCGCCGTTCCCCAGGACACGCGTGGGCAGGGCATCGTCGTATGTCACCGTAGTTTCGCTCCCTGGCCGACGACCGCGTCGAGGAAGTCGCCACGCGAGAGCGCGGCGGCGAGCGCTCCGATGTCGTCGCTCAGATACCGGTCCCGGTTCAGGGCCGGGACGGTCGCCCGTACCCGGTCGTGGGTGATCCGGCCGAGCGGACCGAGCCGCCGGTACCGGCCCGACACGTCCACGGCCTGCGCCGCGGCGAGCAGTTCCACCGCCAGGATCCAGTTGTTGTTCGCCAGTACCCGGCGGGCGTTCCTGGCCCCGATCAGGCCCATGCTGACGACGTCCTGGTTGTCGGCGTTGGCGGGCACACTCTGGGTGCTGGCTGGGCCGATCGTCCGGTTCTCGGCGACCAGCGCGCTCGCCGGGTACTGGGCACCGGCGAGCCCGCTGTGCAGGCCGGGATCGCTCGCGATGAGGAACTCGGGCAGGCCGTCGTTGAGATGCCGGTTCAGCAGCCGATGCGTCCGGCGTTCGGAGAACACGCCGAGCTGGGTGAGCGCGATGGTGCAGTAGTCCATCGCGAAGGCGATCGGCTGACCGTGGAAGTTCGCGCCGTGGAAGATCTCTTCCTCGTCGGCGTCACCGGAATCGCCGAAGAACAAGGGATTGTCGTTGGCGGAGTTGAGTTCGATCTCCAGTGTGGCTTCGGCCTGCCGGAGGGTGTCGCGCACGGCGCCGAGCACCTGCGGCACCGCACGCAGGGTGTACGCCTTCTGCAGGTAGACCTCGCCGTCACCGTCGCGGGCCTGCCGTGAAAGTTCGGCGTGACCGACGGCGAGCCCGCTGCCGTCCAGCAGCAGGCGCAGGTTCGCCGCGGTGTCGATCTGACCGCGGTGGGGCCGGGCCCGCTCGTGCCCGGCGGCGAGGAACGGGCTCGTCGAACCGCGCAGGACCTCCAGGACCAGCGCGGAGATGATCTCGGCCTGCCGCACCTGGTCCAGCGCGCGGCCGACCACCAGGGCGCCGAGCCCGGTCATCGCCGACGTGCCGTTGATCAGCGCGAGCCCTTCCTTGGCCCGGAGTTCGAGCGGAACGAGCCCGTGCCGATCGAGGACCGGTCCGGTCCGTGTCCGTTCGCCCTCTTCGAGGACGTGACCTTCGCCGATCAGGGTGACGGCGACGTGCGAGAGCGGCGCGAGGTCCCCGCTGGCGCCCAGCGACCCGATCTCCGGCACGGCCGGGGTGATGTTCAGGTTCAGGTACGCCGCCAGCCGGTCGAGGACGGCGGGGCGCACCGCCGAGTGGCCCTTGGCGAGCGCGTTGAGCCGGGCCGCGATCATCGCCCGGACCTCGTCCTCGGCGAACAGCGGGCCGACACCGGCACTGTGGCTGCGGACGAGGTTCGTCTGCAGGGCCACCTCGTCGCCGGCGCCGACCGGATGGTGCACCAGTTCGCCGTACCCGGTGGTGACGCCGTAGACGGGCACGCCGCGGCTTACCAGCTCCTCGAACGACTTCCGGTTCCTCGCGACGGCGTCCAGTGAGGACGGGGCCACCGTGCACGGCGCCCCGTCCTCGGCGATCCGCCGGACACCGGCGAGGTCCAGGCTCTCGCCGTCGAGTTCCACCGGCCGGTGTTCCCTGTCCTTCACAGCCCGGCTCCCGCCTGTGTCGCCGTTCCCGATCGGCCGAGCACCCAGCTCATTACCGCCGTCGCCACGGCGAGCGCCGCGAGCACCCCGCAGGTGACGACGAACGCGTCACCGAAGTCTCTCGCGGGGATCGACGCCGTGTCCTGCGGATTGCGCCCCAGCGCGGCGCGGTAGACCGTGCCGATCCCCGCGATCCCGACGGCCATCGCGGCCTGGGTCACGGTGTTCAGCACCCCCGAACCCGCCCCGGTCAGATCGGCGGGCACCTGTGCCATGGCGATGCCGACCAGCGGCGAGACCACCAGTCCCTGCCCGATCCCGGACAGCCCGATGGTGGCCGCGAGCGCGACGGCCTGGGTGCCGGTGCCCGCCTGCACGATGAACGGCATCGGCAGGAAGCTCGCGAACATCAGCAGCGCGCCGGTGATCAGCACCCGGGTGCCGTAGCGCTCGGCCAGCCGTCGTCCGGCCACCGAAGCCACCGCGAACCCGACGCCCAGTGGCACGAACACCACACCGGTGGCCAGCGGGTCCAGGTGCAGCGCGGACTGGAGGTAGTAGGTCAGCACCAGGAAGTAGCCCGCGTTGCCGGCGAAGAACACCGTCACCGTCGCCATGCTGGCCGGGAATCCGCGCCTGCGCAGGACCCGGGCAGGCAACAGGGGATCCCCGCCGCGTGCGGCGAGCCTGTTCTCGTACCGGAACAGGCCCGCCGTCAGCAGCGCCGCGGCGGCGAAACAGCCCCAGATCCACGGCGGCCAGCCGTGTTCCGGGCCGAGCGACAACGGGATCAGCAGGATCGGCAGCACGGACGCGGTGAGCACCGTGCCCACCATGTCCAGCGGCGCGGTGACCTCGCTCCGGCTCTCCCGGACCGTCGACGGCGCGGCCAGCAGGATGAGCAATCCGATCGGGACGTTGATCAGGAAGATCGTCCGCCATTCCAGCCCGGCGACGTCCACGTTCAGGAGCAGCCCGCCGCCGATCAGCCCGGCGACGACTCCGAGCCCGATCACCGAGCCGTACGCGCCGATCGCGCGCTGCCGGTCCCGCGGCCGGGCGAAGGTGCCCTGGATGATCGACAGCACCTGCGGCATCAGGACGGCCGCCGCGGCGCCCTGCACGACCCGCGCCACGATCAGCAGATTCGCCGTGGGGCACAGCGCGCACAGCAACGAGGCGACGGTGAACGCCGCCACCCCGTACTGGAACACCTTCTTGCGGCCGAACCGGTCGCCGAGTTTGCCGCCGGTCACCATGCCCGCCGCGTAGGCGATCACGTAGCCGTCGATGACGAACTGGATCTGGCCGAAGCTGGCGCCCAGATCCGCTTGGATCGGCGGGCTGGCCACGTTCACGATGAACATGTCGATCTGGCCCATGAACGTGGCCAGCAGCACCACCCCGATCCCCGCCCAGTCACGAGGACCGGGCACGGTCGAGGGTGATGTTTCCGCGACGGCAACCATTCTCGTCCTTACCTGGTCGGGTGGGCGCCGCCGTTGACACCGAAGGTCTGCCCGGTGATGTGCCGGGCGCCGGCGGAAGCGAGGAAGTACACCGTTTCGGCGATGTCGGCGGGAATCCCGGCGCGGCCGGTGCTGGTCGCGTCGATCAGCTGCTCGGCCCGCTCGGCGGGGAGCTTGTCCCGGAAGAACTCGGTCTCGCGGATGTAGCCCGGCGAAACCACGTTCGCGGTGATCTTGCGGGCCCCGAGCTGCTTGGCCAGGTCGACGTTCCACGACGCGAGTCCCGCCTTGGCCGCGCCGTACGATCCGGCGCCCTGGTCCGCGGCGATGGATCCGATGTGGATCACCGATCCGCCTTCGGCCAGCTTGTCCCGGGCAGCGGTGGTGGTCAGTACCGCGCTGATCAGGTTGGCGTCCAGGTTGGCCCGCCAGTGCGCGAGGACCCCGGCGAGCCCGTCCTGCTCGGGGAGGTCGAAGTCGGTGTTGCCGCCCGCGTTGTTGACCAGTACGTCGATCGGCCCGTCCAGCGAGTCCAGCGCGGCGGTCACCTGTTCGGGATCGGTGGCGTCGCAGACGAGCGGCCGGACCGACGAGCCGAGGTCGGCCGCCGCCGAGACCAGTACGTCCTTGCGGCGGCCGGTGATGTGTACGACGGCGTCGGACGCCGCGAATCTCGCCGCCACGGCCTTGCCGATGCCGGTGCCCCCGCCGGTGACCAGGATCGTCCGGGTCATCTAGCCTCCTTCGTGTTCGCCGGTCCTAACTCACGTTTAGGCCTAAATGATAGGCTGTGCGTCGTGCAGCCGACAACCGCGGTGGAGGTCTGGGATGAGTGCAACGTCCGAAAAGGACCCCACGCCGGACGCCGCGGACGAGATCGAGGCGGCATGGCAGCGCGAACGGCCCGGCACGTCGACCGAGTCCATCGGCATCGTGACCCGGGTGTGGCAGCTGGCGAAGCTGTTCGGTGAGGACCGGCGCCGCGTCCTGCTGGATTCCGACGTCGATTCGGCCACGCTGGACCTGCTCAGCATGCTCCGGCGCAGCTCACCGCCGTACTCGCTGACGACCAGGGAACTGGCGAGGCTGACCCTGGTCACCGCGGGGGCGATCTCGCAGCGAGTGGCCCGCGCGGAACGCGAGGGGCTGGTCGAGCGGCACACCGAACCGCGCGGCCGCAGCGTGTACGTGACCCTGACCCCGGCCGGGCACGCCCTGGTGGAGCAGACGGTCGATCGCGTGCTGGAGCGGGAACTCGAACTGATCTCCGGGCTGAGCGACGAGCAGCGCGCCCAGCTCTCCTCACTGCTACGGGTGCTCCTCGGCGAGGTCCAGGGCCGCTGCAACGATCACGGTGTTTCGCATGTCGGTGATGTCGGTTCGGTGCTCTGACCCTCGAACCGGTGGCGGTCGTTTCCTAGGTACATGAAGGCCCCCTTCCTGTACCTAGGCGCAAGGAAGGGGGCCTTCATGTACTCGGGAAGGTGTGAAGGTCGAGTTTCCTCGGCCCAGCCGAGGGAAGGGGTCCTTCACGGACGGTGCTCAGCCGCGAACAACCCTCCCCACCGGACGCGGATCAGAGCGACCGGGTGAAATGCCGGACGACCCGCTGCGCCTGATCCGGGTTCAGCCGGGGGTCGCAGGCCGACTCGTACCTGTCCAGGTCGAGGGCGCCGGACAGTTCCGCCACCGTGTCCACGCATTCGGTCACCGGGTCGGGGCTCACCTCGAGGTGGAGTCCGCCCGGGTGGACGCGGTGCTCCCGCAGGATCCGGCAGAACCGGGTGATCTCTGCCTGGATCTCGGTCACCACCCTGGTCTTCTGGCCCGCCGTGGTCTTCTTGGTGTTGCCGTGCATGGGATCGCACAGCCAGGTCACCTGCCCGGCGCGCGTGCCGAGCGCCGCCACCAGCGCGGGCAGCCGGTCCGCGATCTTCTCCGCGCCCATGCGGATGATGAGGCTCAGCCTGCCCCGGCGATGTCCGGTGGCCAGCCGGTCGACGATGGCGATGAGCTCTTCCGGCGTCGCGTTCGGGCCGATCTTCACGCCGACGGGATTGGTGATCCGTTCGGCGAACGCGAGATGCGCGTGGTCGAGCTGCCGGGTGCGCTCACCGATCCACACCATGTGGGCCGAAGACGCGTAGTCGCCGCCTCGGGCCGGATCCGGGCGGAGCAGCGCGTGTTCGAAGTCCAGCAGGAGGGCTTCGTGGCTGATATAGGTCGGCGCCAGCAACGAACCGATCCCGCTGCCACCCTCGAGAAGCAGCAGTTGCCGCATGAACAACGCGTCCAGGCCGCTCGCCGCGAGATCGTAGGCGGTCAGCATCCGCGCCGGGTCGGCCCGCCTGGCCGCGGCCGTGGGGGTCACGCCGTTCACCGCGTCGCCGCGGTAGACCGGGATTTCCGTGCCGTCCGGCAGGACTTCCGTCGCGCAGGAACGGGGTTTGGCGAACTGCCCGGCGAACCGGCCGATGCGGACGGTCGGGACCCCGGCGGTTTCGGCGGTTTCACAGAGATGGTGCAACTGGGAGGCCTTGGCCTGGACCCGGTGCCGCGCCGAATCGGAGAACAGTTCCGCGCAGTCGCCTGCCTGGATCACCACGGCTTCCCCGCGGGCGACGAACTCGAGTTCACCCGCCAGCGCGTAGCAGGAATGCGCATCGACGAGCGGAGGTCTGGTGCGCAAGGCGTTCCGCACGGCGGAGAGCTCCTCCGGAGCGGACCAGTCGGGTTGGTGGGCGGCGGCGATTTCCAGCATTGTCCGGGGGATCATCGCGGTCTCCAGGTGGGGTGGTGGTGATCACGCGGGGCGAAGCTCCGGCGGTTTCAGCCGGAGCTGTACCCGCCGGGCCAGGTCGATCAACCGTTCTTCACTGCCGGGCGGCCCGACGATCTGCACCCCGAGCGGCGCGCGGTTCACCCGGCTGAGCCGGGCGGGCACGGCGATGGCGGGCAGTCCGGCGAAACTGGCGATCGGGGTGTACCCGATGCGCCGGTCGTAGTCGGCTTCTCCCGGGGCCGGGATGGTGGTGGCGGCCGGGCTTCCGGTCCGCAGATCGGGCGGGGGAGAGGGATCCAGCGGCAGCAGCCAGGCGTGCATGTCGTCCCCGAAGCGGGTGGCGTTCGCCTGACGGCACGCGTGCATCGCGTCGAGGATCTCCGTGTACTCGGCGTCGGTCACCCGTGCGCCGACCTCCAGCGCCTGTTCGGTACTCCGGTGCACCGGCACGGTGATCCAGTGCCGCCACTGCCGGTGGCCGTCCCACGCCTGCCGGGCGCAGAGCTGCCAGGCGTCGCCGCGGCGTCGCCAGAGATCGTCCCCCACCCGGAGGTCGGTCAGCTCGTGGCCATCGTCGGACAGCGCGGCACTGACCAAGTCCAGCGTCTCCAGCATTTCGGGATCGCACGAGCCGTCCCGGACATCGGTGGGCACGCCGATGCGGTACCGGGCGGGCACCGGTCGCCCGGCCTGGCCGAGCAGGGCGCGCAGCCCGAGGCGCCGCCACAGGAACGCGAGGTCCTCGGCCGTGCGCGCCACCCAGCCGACCGCGTCCATCGGTGGTGACAAAGGGAAAATGCCGTGCAGCAGCCCGGGATCGTGCGTCATCCGCAAGCCGACGGTGCCGCAGTGCCCGGCGGGCCAGCGCACCGAACCGAGGACGTCCGTGCCCATCGCGAGATCGCAGAGACCCGCCGCGACGGAGACCCCCGAACCCGTACTCGAGCCGGCGGGGTCGATGTGCGGGAAGTAAGGGTTCACGCAGCCCGAGCCGACGCCGATGTTCAGCTCCGTGCTCACGACCTTGCCGATCACCTGCTCCTCGGCGCCGTCGAGCCGGGAAAGCGCCGTCGCCGACGCCACCGGATGGTGCCGGTAGTGCCGCAGGCCCAAGGAAGTCGGCAGACCGGCGACGTCGATGGTGTCCTTGACGCCGATCCGGATCAGCGGTGTACCCGATCCCGGGCCGCGCCGTGAGGTGACCGCGCGGTAGCGGGCGTCGGCCACGGAATGCCAGGTTTCGTTCTGCTCCGCCCATTTCCGGTCGTCCCACTCGCCCCGGTCGTGCAGGTCGCATCGTTCGGCGAGCGGGAGTTCGAGCAGATCGGGCAGCTCCGGGCGATCGTCCGGATAGGCGATTCCCGCGTTTTCGGCGTAGCTGCCCAGCGACGTGGCGGGATCGGACGGGCGCGGACGGGGGGCCGCGGCCATCAGCTCGCTCCTTCCAGCGCCGGCCTGGGTTCCTGCTGGGTGAGCGCGTACAGGGCGGTGACCGCGATCTTCCCGGTCGCGGTCCGGGGGATGCGCCGGACCTGGTGCACCGCTCGCGGCGGGGTGACGTCGTGCATGACCTTCCGCAACCGGGCGGAGATCTCCCGGTGGGAGAGGTCCTGATCGAAGCTGTAGAACAGTTCGTAGTGCTCGGCGCGGACGGGATCGTGCACGGGCAGGCAGGCCACGTCCAGACCGTCGGCCGAGTTCCGCAGCGCGGTCGCGAGTTCCTCGAGGTTGATGCGCTCGCCGTTCACCTTGATCAGCGCGGAAGCCCGCCCGTGGAACTCGAAGGACCGGTCGTCGCGGTGGATCACGTCGGGCAGCTGCCACGTGTCCGGCCGGGTCGCCATGTCGCTGCGGCGGGCCAGCCGCGGGCTGCGGATGTTGAGCCACTGTCCCGGACCCGCGCTCGGATCGGCGAACTCGACGTCGGGCAGGAGCCGCCACCGTCCGGTCCCGGTGCCAGGCGGTGTGATCTCCCGGTGCGCGATCCCACCGGTTTCGGTGGACCCGAACAGTTCGAACGCACGGAAACCGGTGCCGGACAACGCGGCGAGCACCTCACCGGTGGCCTGCACCGTCGGCCCGGTCCCGTGCAGGGCGACCGCCGAGGGGAGTGCCTTGAGCCTGCCGAGCAGATGACGCAGCACCAGCCAGCTCGACGGCAGGCAGACGAACAGTGTCCGTTTCTCCTCCACCTCGGGCGGCAAACCGGTGGGCGCGTGGGTGAGGTGATGCACGGGAACGCCGCGAAGCTCCGGCAGGACCTGGGCGAACAACCGGCCGAACAGGTGCTCCACCGGCGCGAAGCTGACGATCTGCTCGATCTCGCCGACGAGTTCGTCCGCGATGAGCCCGGCCTCGGCCCGGAGCTGGTCCGGGGTGCGCAGCCAAACGGCGGGTGAACCCGTGTGCCCGGACGTGCGGAACTCGATTTCCGGTGCCGTCATCGAGACCCTCCGAAAACGGCCCGGTCTTCCAGCTGGGAGTGGACGAATTCGGCGATGCGGTCCAATTGCGCGAAGGTGTAGCGCACGTCGTGCTCGACGAAGTCGACCTCGATGCCGAACTCCTTTTCCATCGCGGTCACGCATTCCATCGCGCCGAGACTGTCGTAGCGGTCGCCGAGTGTTTCCGGGAGCGGCGTGTCGGCGGGAAGGTCGTCGATCTCCGGACCGAACAAGCCGGCCAGCACGGTCCGGGTCCGGCGCTGGAGCGAGTCGAGGGTGGGGACGGAGGATAAGGTCATCGGTTTCCCCTCAGTGTGGCGTCCGCGCGACGAAGTCGTCCCTGGGCGCCGAAGTACACGGATTCCTTGGGTGTCGGCCGGAATTCCAGATAGAGGAACGGAGTCCCGGCGGTCATTCCGAGCGAGTCGGCGAGCACGGTGGCGAGTTCTTCGTAGAAGGCTTCGTCCCGTCCGACGGACACACAGCAGACGACGCTGGCGTGGTGCAACCCTTCGTCTTCGTGTGGCAGGGCTTCGACCGGGAGGCCGCCGACGAACACCGTGCCCTCCTCGGTCCGTTCGAACCGCACGACCACATGCTTGCGGTCGCTGTCGTGGTCGCCGAACCACCGGGTCAGCCGGACGGCGATGGCCCGTCGTTCGGTAGTGGACAGCGCGGTCGTGCGAATGGTGATGGTGGGCATGATTTCCCCAGGATGGAAGGGTTTTCCTTCAGGACAGGGTGAGCGCGGGCAGGTCCGCGCGGCGTCCCTCGATCCGTTCGCGGAGCAGTGAGCCGAGGCAGTCGGCCAGCGCGCCGCCGCCGGTCGGCGCGAGCGGGGTCCACCCGATGCCCTCCGGCCGGACGAGCCGGTCGAGGAAGACGGTCAGCCGGGCGAAATCCACGAAGATGCCCTGCCGGTCCGCGGTCACCACGGCTTCGTAGGTGCTCAGCAGGTCCGGCATGCGCGAACCGACGTTGGCGAACCCGCCACTGGACACCCGGTGGCGTTCGAGCAGGGCGGCCAGCTCGCCGGCCGTGGCCTGGCCCAGCTCTTCCCGGATCCGCAACGCCTGCAGCCCGGCCCTGAGCGTGGGAGGCGCCCCCGGGACGTGCCGATGGCCCTGTTCGTCACGGCAGCCCAGGACGAACTCCGCCAGGCGCGTGGTGTCCAGCACGTCGGAGACCGGAATCCCGAGCAGCCGCAACGCTTCCACCGCCGCCGCGGTGGAGACCAGATCCGATCCCCGGCCTTCCCAGTAGCCGAAGCCACCGTCCGGGTTCTGCAGATCCGCCAGCCAGTCCGCGATTCCGGCCGGCGCGGCCGGGTCGGCGTCGGCCGCACCCGCGGCGAGCGCCCACAGGGTGCACCGCACTTCGCTGCCCCGGGCGGGCATGTACATGACCCCGCCCTCGTTCGGCAGACGGCATCCGGCGAGCCAGGTGCGCCACTGCTCCTGCCGCGGGTCGTCGGCCGCCGTCGTCAAAGCGGTCGCCGCGGTGCTCAGCGCGTCCCCGGCCTGATCGGGTTCGCGGTAGGTGAAACCGCCGGCGGGGCAGGAGAGCTCGTGCAGCCTGCGCAGCACGGGCACGGCGTGCGGGCCGGTGTCCGCGCCCAGCGACCGCACCGAGCCGATCGCGCAGAACGAAGCCCAGACGTCGGCCACGTCGTAACCGGCCCAGCGGACGAACGCGCCGTCGGCCGTCCGGCGGTCCAGTACCCAATCGAGGCAGGACTGTTTCTCCGCGGGGACCGCGCCCAGCGCATCCAGCGCGGCCGTCGCCCGATAGGTGGCCCACAGACACGGGATGTCCGCCGACGGACCGAACCGGAAACCGCCTTCGGCCTGTTGCTGATCCCGCAGCCAGCGCACGAGCGCGGGACCGTCCCAGGGAAGCGCCAGCTCCGGGTCCACGGTTCGCAGCGCCCGCCAGGACATCACCCCGTAGAAGCAGGCGCGGACGTCGGAATCGGCGGCACCGGCGTGCTCCGGCGACCAGCCGAGGCCACCGTCCGGCGCCTGCAACGCGCGAAGCCAGCTCACCAGCCGATCGAGGTCCGGCGGGGTGTCCCCGCACAGTTCGACCACGCTGCGCACCGAGAAGTGCGTGGCCCAGACGTCGGGCGCCTGGCCGGGCAGCATCGCGTACGCGTCACCTGACCAGGTCTCGCGCAGCCAGCCCCGCGTCGCGTCGAGCTCGGGGATCTCGGCGCCGAGTTCGGCCATCGCCTGGGTGCAGTAGAACGTCGCCCACGCGTCGGAGGCCATGCCTTTGCTCCAGGCGTACCCGCCATCGGTGTTGCGCCGGCTGCTCAGGTAGCCGATCGTGGCCACGCGACCGGGCAGATCGCCGGTCCGGTCCAGCCATGCGGCCGCGCGAACCGCGGCGTAGGTGCACCACAGGTCGGCTTCACCGGTGGTGACGGCGATCCCCTTCGGCGCGTGGGGAGCGAGGCGCGCGATCATCCGCGCGCTCCCACTACCCGGAAGTTGGAACGCTTCCAGCTCTTCTGGGACGCGCCGCTCTTGGTGCTCGCGGGCAGCTGGTTGACGAAGAGCACCTCGTCCCATTCCAGGCCGAGCACTTCCCGGGACGAATGCTGGAGGCGGTCGGCCATCGTGGCTTCCCCCGCCCGGTCCCAGTGCACGTCCCGTTCCAGGATCAAGCGGGCGAACGCGCCGGGGGCGTCGGTCTCCATCAGATAGCCGGTCGCCTCGGTCTCGCCGTAGACCACCTCTTCGACCGCGCGCACGGTGAGCTTCGCGCCGCGCACCGCCACGGCGTCGGAACCGCGTCCGACCACTTCGATCACCGGGGCGCGGTCACCGCAGTCGCACTGGGCGCCCAAGCGCACGTCGTCTCCGGTGTCCAGGCGCAGCACGCACCGGGCATGCAGGTTGAGCGGGGTGACCACGAGCCGTCCGGCGCCGGATTCCGGCAGCGGGCGGACCGTTCCGTCGTCGTCGGCGAGTTCGAAGTAGTTGGTGGCGGTCAGCAGGTGCAGGCGGTCATTGGCACAGCCGGCGGCCAGGGTGCCGGTCTCCGTGCTGCCGTAACTCGCGTCCAGCGCGGAGGCGTCCCACCACCGGCCGAGGCGGGCCCGGAACGGCGCGGTGCTGACTTCGCCGAGCAGCATCATCCGATTCACGTCGGCGCTCAGTTCCGCCAATAGCCCGCGTTGTTTGACCAGTCTGCTGAACTGCAATGCCACTCCGGGCGCGGCGAAAACGGTGGTCGGCCGGAAGGAGCGGCACAGACCGATCAGCCGGTCCCAGTCGGAGATCCCGGTGGCGAACGGATAGGCCCGTGTGTGGGGGCGCCCGAGGTACTCGCAGACACCGACGATAAGGTCCGCCACGGGAACGATGTCCGACGGCAGCATAATCAATACGCGTTCATTATCCGGCAACAGATCGCGCCAGGCTTCGGCCACCGAAACGGTGTTCCAGATTATGTCCTCCGCCAGCCGGGGAGTCGGCGTCGGCAGTCCGGTGGTCCCGGTCGTTTCATAATATTTTACCGCCGCGTCGATAGGCGCTGCCAGGAATTCATAAGGGGTTTTCTTGAGGCGATGCTTACTGGTGGTGCCGAGCTTCTCGAATCGGGCAAAGGAGTACTCCGGGAGGCCGGCGTAGGCCTCGGTCCGTCCGGCCCGCTGCCACGTCTCGGATAGTTTTCGCAGGTAGAAGCCCTTGTCGGGCAGGCTTCGCTGCTGGTCGCGGATCTCGTCGCCTGCGTGCTGCACCAGGCGCAACCGATCGCTGCTGTTGATGATCAAGGACAATTCCTCCCCAGGAAATGAACTCAGTCGATGATCCCCTTGTGTCCCCATGGCGATTAGAACGCCGACGAAGTTTAGCACTAAACGCCAACTTCACGCAAGTTGTCCGGCGAGACAAAGCGACCTTTGTCTCCATCGCCGACGACGTCACTCTGGTGGCGGTACGGGCCCTGTTGGGCGCTGAGTACAGTCCTCGACCAGATGAATTACCGGCAGTTGTCGTCGTGCGTTCGTCTGCACTATATCGCCGACATGGTCGGTCAAACACCCTCTTTCGTCCACCCCGTCGCGCCGAGCCAATAGCACGTGTCGCCAGGGTGAACGACTCGTCGTGGCAGCGTACGAGGGAATCGAGCAGACCCAGCATGCCTCTAAGACAGGGAGCGTCATGTGCGGAATCGCCGGCTGGATCGATCTCAGCCGTCCCAACGAGTGGAAAGAAGCGGATCTCGAACGCATGACCCGCACGCTGGCCCGCCGCGGGCCGGACGACGAACGGCTGTGGTCGGACCGGTATGTGGGACTCGGTCACCGCAGGCTGGCCATCCTCGACGTGCGCCGCGGTGTGCAGCCGATGGTCGCGGGTGCGCCCGAGGATCCGCACGCCGTGCTCTGCTACAGCGGCGAGGTCTACAACTTCCGTGAGCTGAGGGCGGAACTGGCCTCACGTGGCCACGTCTTCCGCAGCCACGGCGACACCGAGGTGGTGCTCAACGCCTATCTGGAATGGGGCGAGAGCTTCGTCGAACGCCTCAACGGGATGTTCGCCTTCGCGCTGTGGGATCCGCGCGTGCGGAGGCTGCTCCTGGTCCGCGACCGGCTGGGCGTCAAACCCCTCTACTACGCCCGGTCCGGCGACGCCGTGTTGTTCGGGTCCGAACCGAAGGCGGTGCTCGCCCATCCGGAGTTCACCGCCCGGCTCGATCACCAGGGGCTCGCCGATCTGCTGGGCCTGGTCAAGACCCCCGGCGTGACCCCGTTCCACGACCTCTACGAGGTTCCGCCGGGGCACGTCCTCACCGTCGACGGCAACGGCAGCAGGCTGTCCCGGTACTGGAAACTGCCGACCGCTCCGCACGAGCAGGACATCCCGGACACGGCCGCCCACGTCCGCGAGCTGCTCGTCGACATCGTGCGCAGGCAGTTGATCACCGACGTTCCGCTGTGCACCCTGCTCTCCGGTGGCCTGGATTCGAGCGCGCTGACCGCCATCGCCACGGCCGTCCTCGACGAGGCGGGCGAAGGACCGGTCCGGTCGTTCTCGGTCGACTTCGTCGACAGCGCCGAACACTTCCGCGCCAGTGCCTTCCGGCCAGAACGGGACAATCCGTACGCCCTCCAGGTCGCCGAACATCTCGGGACGGCACATCGGACCATCGAGCTGCCGGACGAAGCCCTCACCCAGGATGGGAACCGGGACGCGGTACTCGGTGCGCACGACCTCCCGCTCACCTTCGGCGACGTCGACACCTCGCTGTACCTGCTCTTCTCGGCCATCCGCGAGCAGTCGACCGTCGCGCTGTCCGGTGAGTCCGCGGACGAGGTGTTCGGCGGCTACAACTGGTTCCACGATCCCGAGGTCGTCGCCACGGCGGACTTTCCCTGGCTCAGCACCATGCAGTTCGTCCCCGAACACATGCTGACCACGGAGTTCCGCGAGCACACGCGGTTCGGCGAGTACCGGGCCGACCGCTACCGGCAGGCGATCGGCGAGGTCGAGTACCTGCCGGGAGAAGACGCCGAAGACCGGCGTATGCGCGAATTCGGTCATCTGCACCTCACGCGCTGGTTGCCGGTGCTGCTAGATCGCAAGGACCGGCTCAGCATGGCCGCCGGACTCGAAGTGCGGGTGCCCTTCTGCGATCACCGCCTGGTCGAGTACGTGCACAACATCCCGTGGAAGATCAAGACCTACGACGGCAGGGAAAAGAGCGTGCTCCGCGGCGCGGCGGCCGGTCTGCTGCCCGATTCGGTCCTCAGCAGGAAAAAGAGCCCATATCCGACCACCGCCGACACCCGGTACGAACAGGATCTGCGACGGCGCGTCGGCACCCTCCTCGCGGAGAACCGTTCGCCGGCGCTGGACATCGTCGACGCGGGCGCGCTGCGCGAGTTGCTGAGCAGGCCGGAGGGCTACTTCGACACCCAGCTCCGGCGCAACCCGCTGGAGACCGTGCTGAGCCTCGCCCAGTGGTACCGGGAGCTGTGGAACTCGTGACCAGACCGTCGGGAGGAAAGATGGAAAACCTGTGGCTCGCCGACGTCCTCGCGAGGCCCGCCCCGGAATCGGTGCGGTTCCTCAGCCGGGCCGACGTCGTCGAGTGCCTGGCGGGGATCGACGTCGTGGCCGCGGTCAAGGACGCGCTGGTGAGTCATCACTTCGGCCGGACGATCCTGCCGAGCGAGGCGTACCTGTCCTGGACCAACCGGCACGGCGCCTACAGCCGCTCGATCGGCATGCCGGGCGCGGTGCTCGAGAACGGCACCGAGGGCGCCTACGGCATGAAGATCATCAACGCCAGCGTGTCGAATCCGGAGTTCGGCCTGGAAAGGGCCGGTGGGCTCGGGCTCTGCTTCGACCCGCGGACCGCAAGGGTCACCGCGGTGATGGAGGTCGGTGTGCTCAGCGCCGTGCGGACGGCCGCCGTCACCGCGATCGCCGTCGAAGCCGCCGGATACCGGGCGACGCGCTCGCTGGCCGTCGTCGGGTGCGGGACTCAGGCGCGGGTGCATCTCGCCCTGCTCCTCACGCGATGCCCGGATCTCGGCCGGATCACCCTGTGCGACGTGCGGGGGCCGGTGGCGGAAAGTCTCGCCGCCGAACTCGCCGCACGGCATCCGGGAGTCTCGTTCTCCGTGGCGGCCACACCGGCCGAGGCGATGGCGGGCGCGGAAACGGCGTTGTTCCTGACCACCGTCGCCGAGGGGTACGTCCAGCCGGAGTGGGTGCGTCCCGGGTCGCTCCTGGTCAACGTCTCGCTCGGCGATCTGACCGACGAGGTCCTGACCGGCGCCTCCGCCTTGTTCGTGGACGACGTCCAGCTGATCGTCGAAAACCCCCGGCGTCCCTTGGGCCGTCTGGTCAACGAGGGGCGAATCGCGGCGAAGGTGCGGGAAGACCGGCCCTCGATCACCGCGACGCTCGGCGAACTGCTCGCCGGCGACATCGTCGCGGAGCGGCCGGACACCGGCTACGTCGTCGTGAACCCGTTCGGGCTCGGCATTCTCGATGTGGCGCTGTTCGGCGCGGTCCTGCGCCGGGCGAGCGGCGCGGACATCGGGCAGGCGCTGGAGCTCGTGTGATCCGGAAGTTCCACCGCCATCGATTCAGGGAGTTCAGGTGCGGTTGCCCAACCATCGCGGTCCGGTGAGCGAAATCCTCGTCCGTGTCTTCCAGCGTCCTCCGGAGGACGGCGACGAATCAATCCTGGGAGCCATTTCGGCGACCGATGTGGGCGCCATTTCCGACGAGGACCTGCAGCTGAGTTTGTTCTTGTGCTACGGCCCCCAGTACTGCCTTTTCGGCGAAGCGGCGCAGACCTGGGAATGGGATACCTCGCTGGTCGAGTTGCGCAAGCGGCTCGAAGCCCGCTTCGCCCGTGAACTACGGGAAACCGCCGGTCCGCTTCCGGTGGTGGACGTGGACAAGCTCCCCGGGTTCTTGATGGAACTCGGGAAACCGAGCCCTGGGCGGTCTCTTTCGCGGTATCTCAAGCAGGACGCCACGATGGAGCAGTTCCAAGAGTTCCTCATGCACCGGTCCGTCTACAGTCTCATGGAGGCGGACCACCACAGCCTCGTCATCCCGCGGGTGCGCGGTGGCGGTAAACCCGCCCTGGTGGAAATCCAGGCCGACGAGTACGGCGGCGGAATTCCGGGTCGTCTGCATTCCCAGTTGTTCGAGCTGACCCTCGCCGAGCTCGGCATGCACACCGAATTCGGCGCGTATTTCGAGGACGTTCCGGCTTGTTCGCTCGCGAACGTCAACGTGATATCCTATTTCGGAACCTATGGTCGTCACCGTGGAGCGCTGCTCGGAAACCTCGCGATGACGGAAATCGGCTCCCACTACGTGAATCGCAATTTCCGGAACGGTCTGCAGCGGTTGAACGGGTCGGACGACTCGTGGTTGTTCTTCCAGGAGCACATCGTGGCCGACGCCGTCCACGAGCAGCTCGCCGCCTACGACATGTGCGGCAAGTTCGTGCGGGACAACCCGCGTGAACTGTCCGACCTGGTCTTCGGCGCCGTCGTGACGGCCGAACTGGGCGCGCGGGCCAACGAGTACCTGCTGTCCTCTTGGGAACGGGGGGAGTCCTCTCTCCGTGTCGTGGCATCGGCGGCGGGCTGATGGACGCCCGGGAACCGGACCGGAACGGGGCCGCGGTGCAGAAGCCCGCTCCGGCCACGGTCGTGGTGTGCGAGGACGGGCCGGTCATCATCCGCGGCGACTACGACCTGCGCAGTCAGACCGACGAGCCGATAGATCCGCAGCGAAAGACCATCGCGCTCTGCCGTTGCGGGCGTTCACTGCAGAAGCCGTTCTGCGACGGCAGCCATATCTGGGCTAGGGGCGTGACCCATGGAGATCGGTCGAACCGGACGTGACCAGTGAGCTGGTACAAGGGGGAGGGGAAGACGTTGCCGAGTGAACTGCACGGCCCGGTGCCGGGGAGGACCCCGATGCTGAACGCCGTGACGAGATATCGCGGCAGAACGACGAATCTCTGGCTGAAACTGGAACAGGAGAACCCGTTCGGGTCCATCAAGGACAGAGTGGCGTACTCCCTGCTCTCCTCGATCTTCGAGTCGGGGGTGCTCTGCGGCGGGATCATCGAGTCGACGTCCGGGAATCTCGGTGTCGCGTTGGCGAGGTACTCCCAGATCTGCGGGGTGGAGTTCACCGCGGTCGTCGACCCGCGGACGTCGCGCAAGCTCGTGCGGCAGATGCGGAGCGCGGACGCGAAGATCGTGGAAGTGACGGATCCCGACGAGACGGGCGGCTACCTGCTTTCCCGGCTGGCCTACATCCGTGACCGGATGGCGGTCGAAGACCTGCTCGTGTGGCCGAACCAGTACGAGAACCCGGCCAATCCCCGCGCGCATTCCGAGGGGACCGCTCCGGAGATCGCTTCCGCGGTCCCGCACGGAGAACTCGACGTCTTCCTCGGCGTGTCGACCGGCGGGACGGTGCGCGGGTTCACCGACTACGTCAAGCACAACAGCTTGCCCTGGCGTTGCGTCGCGGTGGACGAGGTGGGCTCGGTGGCGCTCGGCGGCCCGCCTGCGTCCCGCAGCCTCAACGGGATCGGCGCGAGCCGCACGTCGTCCTTCGTCGACGGGCGGGATTGCCTGAACGTGAAGGTGACCGCGGCCGAGGCGGTGGCCGCGTGCGACTGGGTCGCGAACGAACTGGGCGTCCGGGTCGGCGGCAGTTCGGGCGCCGCGGTCGCCGGTGCCCTGCGGTGGATCGGCGAGGGTCTCGGCGCCGAGCATGTGGTCGTCGTCTGTCCCGACGGCGGCGATCGTTACGAGGACACGATCTATTCGCCGGGCTGGCGTCGTGCGAAGGAACTCACGTCGAGGGCGGAGTGGGAGTTCCCCGAGGTGCGCTCGACGCGGGTCGTTGACAATTCACTGGTCTTGATCTGACGGGGGTGCACAGCATGGTCGGTTTTCTTTCTCTCGATGACGTCGACACCGAGGACCTGCACGGAATCGTCGAGCGCTCCGCCGGCGTGCTCGACCGGCCGGAACCGTTGGAACAACGGCTTTCCGGCAAGGTTCTCGGCGTCTACTTCGCCAAGACCTCGACGCGCACGCGGACAGCGTTCACGTCGGCCGCGTTACGGCTCGGAGCCTCGGTCATCCCGTATGGCCCCAACGATCTCCAGCTCAACACCGGCGAGTCCCTGCACGACACCGGCCGGATGTTCGGCGCGATGCTCGACGGTCTGGTGATGCGCACCGCGGGCCCGTTGGAGGACATGCGCCTGGTGGCCCACAGCAGCGGTTTGCCGGTCGTGAACGCGATGGCGGCACAGGAACATCCGACTCAAGGCGTCTGCGACGCGGCGTCGATGCTTCGGCACTTCGGCCAGGTGGACGGCCTGTCGGTGCTGTATGTCGGCGAAGGGAACAACACGGCCGTGGCGCTGGGGAAGATCCTGAGCACCTATCGTGGCGTCACAGTGGTTTTCGCCACGCCGAAGGGCTACGGGCTCGACGCCGCGCTGCTCGGTTCGTTGCAGGAAAAGGGCGCGGCCTCGGGATCCCGTTTCCACGAGACCCACGACCTCGACGCCGTCGACATCACCGCCGACGTCGTCTACACGACTCGATGGCAGACCACGGGGACGGCCAAGCCGAGCGCGGACTGGCGGGAGGACTTCCGTCCGTTCCACGTGGACGACGAAGTCATGGCTCGGTGGCCGAACGCGGTGTTCATGCACGACCTGCCCGCGCACCGCGGTGACGAGGTCAAGGGATCGGTGCTCGACGGGGACCGATCGATCGCCTGGGAACAGGCGCGGATGAAGTACGGCAGCGCGGTCGCGATCCTGCAGTGGATCTACCGCGACGCTCGATGAACGACTCGTGAGTGAACAACGCGGGGGGACCGCTTGACGACAGCTACTTTGCTCGCTTTCACCGCCGCGGCCGCGGTCATCGTCATCGTGCCGGGGCCGGATCAGGCGTTGCTGCTCCAGACGAGTGCCGCCGCCGGACGTCCGGCGGCGGTGCGCACCGCCGGCGGCGTCCTGCTCGGCATCGTCCTATGGGGCGTCGCTTCGGTCGCCGGACTAGCCGCGCTGCTGGCCAACGGCAGCGTGGCCTTCCGGATCGTGACCGTGATCGGCGCGGCCTACCTGATCTGGCTCGGCATCACGGCCTTGCGGTCCGCGGTGACGGCGGCCGCGTCCACGCCGAAACACGAAGATCGCCGGAGCACGGGTTTCTTCCTACGCGGGCTGCTCATGAACTGCCTGAACCCGAAGATCGGCCTGTTCTACCTGTCGATTCTTCCGCAGTTCCTCCCGGGCTCGGCCGCGTCGGCCCTGGGCGCGGAGCTCGTGCTCTTCGCCATCTACGTCACGGTGAGCGCCCTGTGGTTGTTCGGGTTCGCCTTCGCGGCCGGCAGTCTCCACCCGTTCCTGAACCGGCCGCGGGTCAAGCGATCGTTGGATTCGGTGGTGGGCGTGATCTTGCTGGGACTCGGAGTCATGGCCTTGGTGGGAGTGTGACGGTGTGGCCGTACGACAAGAAGAATCGGCACTGTGGCAAGAGCAGTTCGTCGGAACCCGCAGCGAGGTGGGGCGTGCCGTCGACGCAGTCGAACGGGCCCGAGGCGTGTTGCGGATGTCCGGCGATCCGCTGATGGCCGCGGTCGACAGCGCCCTCACCTGTGCCGTGTCGCTGATCGAACTTCGGCGGCACGGAACGGAATGCGACATCGACACGCTTCACAACGCACTGAACGCTGCCCGCGCACTGGTGGGCGAAGTGACCTTCGCCGTGCGGGACAGCTATCCGGGGTCCGGTTCTTGACGACCGGATTCCTCTGAGGCGTGATGGCCCTTCCGGCGGGAAGGGCCACCACGCGTCCGTCGCAGGCCGCTCCGGACCGTAACCGACCTCGCTACACCGGATGGCAATGTGGGGCCGCCGGCTGGCTCTGGCCCGGCGGCCGATCCCGCCGCGTTGGTCAGTGCGGGAGACTTCCTTGCCGACCAGCAGATTCGCTCAGCACGGTCGCTCAGGAGTTAGGCTCTCGCGGGCTTGGTGCGGTGTGCGGCGCATGGACTCGCGCTGGGTGCACGACCCCCGGCTATCGCTGCCGCCACGGTCACTCCAGCGCCCGCCAACCCGCGGCCGGGCGCCCTGTCGAGAAGACCAGCTGATCGACCGCACCGCCGCGCACTTCGGCGACCTGGTCGATTACGATGCCCGGACCCACGCACGCGCCCATGTTGTCGCCGCAGGGCTCCGGGCCGGCTGGTCGACAGTGGCGTGCGACAGCAGGGGAGTGACTCTCGTGAGCGAGCGCGCCGTTTTGTCGGGTTCTTCGCGAGCACCAGCGACAAACGTCTCGCTCAAGTGATCTTGAGCGAGGCGTGGGGTAGTGAGGTGTCCGAGGACGATCTTGCTCGCTAACCACAACCATCTCGTTGGACTGATCGTTCGGCGCGGAGATTCCTCAAGCGCTGCGGGGTTTCGCTCCCATCTCCGCTGATCATGTGTTGGGCTGGCAGGCCAATAGATCATGCTGTGCGCTGAGTCGAAGACGGTGACCGCTGGCCCCCTGCCAACACGACTCAGTCCTCCGGCGGATCGATCAGGTCGTCGAGAGCAGGTTGGTTCGCTTCAGCCACTGCGGCCTCAGCCGCTGCCCGGACGGCGGCCGCCAGGTTTTCATTGCCTGCGCACTGCAGCAGCTGCACGGTGTCGGCGGAGGCGATCCCCGCCGGGTCGGTTAGGCCCGATTGATCCAGCCGCAGATAAACCTCGCGCTCGACACGACGGTCCAAGTGCCGAGCGACAGGAACCAGGCCCTTAACGATTCCCAGCGAGAGTTGCCAAGGCAGGAGTTCGGCGAGATCGGTGAGGTCGGACTCCGGGTGCAAGTGACGGGCGATATCGACGACCGCACGGATCACGTCGGCTGTGCGTTGCGCCGCGTGGGCGATCGGACCGGGGTCACGAATGCCAGCCTGTGGGCGCAGGTGAAGTGTCAGCGCCGTCTCGATCTTCGAGATCGGTCGGCCATTGGACCACATCAGGCACGCGAGCGCGCGGCGACACCGGCCGATCTCGGCGCCGCCCTGGCTACGGGGGCCCAGCAAGGCGGCCGCCACGGCGGGCGCGCACCGTTGCCGCGGCAGCTGTCGCGCGAACTCGTCGTACTCGCGCTGCCAGTTGACCGATGGCTTGGTGAAACGCACGTCATCGACTTCGGTGATCAGCTGCGCCACCCCGAGCAAGGTCATCCTGGTCAGCTCCGTATCCGCCACCCTTCGCAGGGCGCCGACCAGGACGCGGGCCGACTCGACGTCTAGGCCGCTGCGGACCGTCGTTTCACCGAGAGGAGTCAGCCCGTAGCCGTTGTCGGCGGCGATCACGAACCCGTCCTCCACCAGCGAGGCTACTACCGAATGAACGTTCGCGAACGAAAACGGTCCACTGGTGTGGTCGTGCTGACTTTGAAAGGCGCCGTAGGTCCAGGCCAGAAAATCCGCTACGCCGGTCGCGTCGGCATCGCCGGGCTCATCGGCGAGGCACTTGAGCACGGTGAGCACCAAACTGGGCAAAGCGAGGCTGGCGCCGAACAGTGCCGAGCAGGCGGGGTCTGGCCGGGCGTTCACGTAGCTCCGCCAGATCCGCTGAGTGTCGACGCTGCCGTTCGACAAGACGATCGCCCGCCCAGGCACATCCTTGGCGGCGTCGCGGCCCGCCCGGCCCGCCATGTTCTTGTACTCCGACGCGGTGTACGGCCTGCCGGGGCGACCGGGGTGCTCCAGCTCGCACACCACGACCGAGTCGGCCGACAGGTTCACACCTTGGGCCAGCGTCGTGGTCGCGACTACGACGCGGATCGGCCCCCCTTTCCCACAGAATCCCTCCACCACCGCTTGCTGCTCCGCCTCGCCAAGATCCGTGCTGTGAAAAGCCACACCTCCGCCGAGGCAGTCGCGCAGCATCTCCCCCACTCGGGACACGTCACCCTGCGGAAGCGCGCTCAACACGGATTCGGCGGTGGGCAGGTCGAGGCGATCGGAGAGCCGGCGGGCGAAAGCACGGGCGCCTATGCGGCTGGAGCGGAAAACCAGGACGCGATCGCCCTGCGCCACCAGCTTGCCGACCAATCGTTCCGCGAGGTCGTCACCGGCCACCAGCCCGGAAGTCGTGAGCAGCTGTTCTTCGGCCTCCGCCACCTGCGCCTGCTTGCCACCGTGGAGCCGGTGGAGGTAAGTGCCGTCCGGGCCGAGAACTCCTTCGCACAGCGGGATGACCCGGTCGGTGAATGGCACGAGGCTCGCGTCGAGCCAAGCCGCCAACCGGTCCGCCTGTCCCAGCACGGCTGAAAGCCCCACCAGCTGCGGGACGGGCAGGTTCCGGTGCGCGGCCCGGCGCAGGCGGGTGAGCAGCAGTTCCAGCCGCGGACCGCGGTCGCTCAGCAGCAGGGACTGGATCTCGTCGACGACCAGGACGCCGACCCCGGTCAGCAATCGCGGATGGCTTGCGAGAAGGCCGATGTAGGTCTCATAAGTCGCCACTGCCAGGTGGTACGAACCGGTGATCAGATCGCTCACCTGGTCGCGCACTGCGCCGGTCGCTCGGACGACCCGGAGCCCGAGCGGAGTGTACGCCTGCTGGAACCGCTGGTACTGCTCATTCACCAGGGCACGGCTCGGAAGGAGGAACACCGCTTTGCGGTTTTGCGTCGTCGCGTACAGCGCGGCGAGTTCGCCGACCAGGGTCTTTCCGCTCGCGGTCGGGGCGCTGACCAAAACGTTGCAGCCGCGCAGGAGCCCGCGGTGGACGGCGGAAACTTGCACGTCGTTGAGTTTGTCCACCCGAGCACGCCACTGCTCGGCCACCGGCGCCGGGATACCATAGGGCAGGAGTGACATCAGGTCCTTGGTCGCCGGAGGTGGCTGGGTGTGGCCGCCGATCTCGCGGTAGCGGGGCCCCGGTATCAATGGCGGGAACCGAGTCCGGCGCATGGTTCCCTCGAACGTGGGGTGCTGCCGGCGACGCCCGACCCCGGTCTCGTCGGCGGTGACCCGGTCGAGTACCTGCTTCACCAACGACGACAGGCACACCGCGCCACGGTCGTCGAGGACGCCTTCGCCCATCAATGCTTGCACGAGGTGGTGGGTCAGGATTCCATGCCGGTAGCGAGCAGACTCGAACGCCTCTTCGTCCGCCGACGCCGCTCCGAGGAAGATCCGGCCGTCACCGCTGATCGACTGCAGGATTTCCCATGCACCCGCTCCGTCGGACCGAGCGCTGTTGCCGTCGTCGGGCTCGCCGAAGGCCCGCGCCAGCATTCCGCCGGAGAAGCAGCAATCGAGCACGACCACCAGCAGCCGCGCGCGGATCGCCCGTACCAGGTCGACGAACCGGGTCAGCGGGAGAGCAGTCTCGGCGAAGTTTCCCGGGACCGCGTCATGGGTCGCCAGCTCCCGTGACCGTGTGCCGTGGCCGGAGAAGGTGATGACAACCACGTCATCGCCGCCAGCGACCTCGGCGAGGCGGCGGAGTTCGGTGGTCAACCGGTCGCGGGTGGCATCCTCATTCTCGAGGAGGACGCAGTCCCCGCTCACGTTGTCGGAAAACAGCGCGTGGAGGACGCCGGCATCTCGCCCCGCGAAGTTCAGACGACGGAAGCCTGGGTCGCGGTAGCGGTCGATCCCGGTGAAGAGCCCGTGGAAGCTACCGGTCATGACCGGTCCCAGCCCGGCCATGGCGGCGTCGTGCGGATCGTCTTCAGCAGGTACTCGATCTCGGTCTCGGTCAGCGCCTCGACGATGTAATGGTCCATGGTGACCGGGTGAAGGAACATCGGGATGTCGTCGACTGAGCAGCCGGGCAGGACGACGGGCAGGAGGTGGCTTGCCCACCGAGGGTGTTTCTGGAGCAGATTCCTGATCACGCCAAGTTCGCTGCGGATGCCTGCTCGATCGTTGCCCCGATAGGTCCCGTCACCGACCGCCCGGCAGGTCGGTGACGCGATGACTGCGACAAAGTCCGCTTCCCTGATCTCGCGCAATGCCCAGTGGTCCCACTCGGTGCGAGGTCCCTCCTGGCCTTCGTCGATTCGCGGGTCCAACCCGTTTTCGCGGAGAAGATCGGCGAAATCACGCACCTTTTTCTTGTGCGTTTCGCCCTCGTGCGCGTAGCAGATGAAGACGCGAGGCGAACTGCGGGGAAGTCCGACACCGGGCTCATCGTGTTCTTCGGCTTCGACCGCGGCCGAGCGACTGGATCCGGTCAGTGAAATACCGAACTCCGTCGACTTGGGCACCGGCTGAAAGTCTTCTCCGTCGGCGAAGTCCGTTTCGAACCGCGCAGCCAGCCGGAATTTCTGCTCGGTCCGTCCAGCCGGCGTCAGCAGCACTATCCACGCCGAATACGAACCCGGCCGCACGCCGGCTCTCCCCGGAGCGACGTGCAGCCACCGGATCACATCACCGGACGCGCCGTAGACGTGCACCGGCCCCTCGACCGGCGGGACGTGGACATGAGCGGCGCCGTTGTCGACGGGAATGAAC
This sequence comes from Amycolatopsis japonica, assembly GCF_000732925.1. Taxonomy (NCBI): domain Bacteria; kingdom Bacillati; phylum Actinomycetota; class Actinomycetes; order Pseudonocardiales; family Pseudonocardiaceae; genus Amycolatopsis; species Amycolatopsis japonica. Next base: position 4,817,723 of record NZ_CP008953.1, on the reverse strand, counting down.
TCCAGGTTGCGGCTGAGTTGGTACGACGTCGCCGGGCGGGACTCGGCGGCTCCGTGCGGCAGCGCCGCGACCACCGTGGCATCGGAGTCCGCCAGCACGAAGCCGATCTCGAACCAGCGCACGACGGGCGCGCCGGGATCGACGTACAGGTCGTAGTTGATCTTCACCAGGTGCGCAGAAGTATCGCGAAACGCTTGGTTCGCTTCCTTCACCGGGTGCACGTGCCAGCGGCCGAGACGCACCGACCCGGAGGCCACTTCCGCCGGCCCCGCGTCGATCCGCCGGCCGCCCGGGTCCACGAGCACGAGCTTGACGTCGGTTCCCTCTTCGGGCTGCATGCCCGCTCCTTCCGATCGGCGCGACACGAGCGACAGGCTAAACAGCCGGATCACCATGCCCACGACCGGACCCGCGATGTCCGGGAAATGTCATGAAATTGGCCATTCGGCGCAGGTTAACGGGTTTGACCGCGGCGTCGTCCTGTGCTTTGCTGCCGATCACCGTGCTGGTGCCGCAGCGGCGACCGAATTTCCGTTTCGGCCGTGCGATGAACTCTTCGCCGAAATCACATCGCTCACCGACGATCCCGAGGAAGGTTGTGTTTGTGGGGGAGGACCTCGCCGAAACCGATCCGCCGGCCACCATTCCGGCGGATCCTCGTCGCGGCCGCGCGATCACGGCCTGTTGCCTCGCGGCGGCCGCACTAGGCGACCCCGATCTCCCCGGGGAACGGAAGGCGCGCGCACTGATGACCTGCCTGGGCGTGCTCGCTGCCACGCATCCCCTCGGCCGAGCTCCCTCCATGGCCCGATTCCGCGCCGGGCTGAGCGAACCGGTGGGGGCATTGCTTCCCCGCGACGTGGACACCAGCGGTATCGCCGAAGTCGTGCTGCTCGACGCGGAGGGCCGGTTCACCGACGAGGCCGAGGACCTGTGCGCGGAGTTCCTGGTGCCGTCCGCCGCACTCGATCAGTTCTGGCCCTGGGACCGGATGGCCTCTGAACAGGAGGAACGACGGATTTACGAGGTACTGCGCAGGTTGACCGAGGCGGACTACGTGCGGTTGCGGGCCGAACTCGTCGAGCAGCCGGTCGGTGACCTCCGGACTCTGCGCCGCACTTGGGGCAGCCTGCTGCCCCAGTTCTACGAGCCTGTCGCGGACTGGCCGTGGCGACAGGTGCGCGGCTGGTTCTTCGCCTGCCCGGATTGCCGGTGGCCGATGCGAGTGCTCGGAAAGGGTTCGATCGTGGACGTCCGCTGCGAGGCGCACGCTCGCCGCGGCGTGATGTACACCTGCCGGGTCGAAAACCGCACGGGCAAGGCACCCGAGCTGCACCCCGCGGGCGAACGCGCCCGGCTGGTGCCCGCGCAGCCCGCCACGAAGGAGTCGCTGGCGGTGTCTCGCGTCGTCTGGCGGTACGTGACCTTGCCCGGCTTGCTGGAATGCGGGATACGGGATCACGCGTTCGGCCTGGGAGCGGACGTGGAGATGTGGCCGCACCGCGATCGCTACGACCTGGAGATCGAGCTGGGCGGGCAGTCGTGGTGCGTGGACGCGAAGGCATGGGCATCTCCCGTCGCCCTGGGCGAGGCGTTGCGCGGCACCCGTCCCGCGGCACCGGGGCTGGTCATCGTCGTTCCTGATCACCAGCGCTCGAGCCTGGACCTGCTGCAGCACATGATCGGTGGCTCCGGGTACCGGGCCGCCACGATGAAGGGCATCCTGGCTGAGCTCGACGACGCCGCGACGGTGTCGGCATGACCAGCGCACCGAGCGGCATCGCCACCCAGATCGCCTGCGCGCTCGCTGAGGAGTTCTTCGGGTTCCCGGATCCCGACGGCCGGATGACCGTGCCCCTGGACGCGGCCGCGCTCATCGCCGGGGGCCGGCTCGACCTGTGGCGCGCCTGGGACGGGCAGCCGGAGGCCACGAAGCGCCTGGTGGGACGTTTCTTGCGGATCAGGCCCAATGAAATCGGGGCACCTCGCCGGTTCCTCGAGGGGGCGCGTGCTCTGTGCACGGATCCGGACAGCCCGTACGTCGGCCCGGACGACGTCCCCGCCGACGAGCTTGTGGCGGTGGTGGCGCGGCACGGACAACGCCCCCTCGATCTTGTCGCGCACCTGGTGCGGGAAGCCGAGGAAAAGTACGCGCAGAACAGGAGCCCGCTGTCCGTGGCGGGACCGGGTAGGTGGACGTTCGGATGGCGTGGAGAGTCCATTGTGGATCTTCCGGCTGCGGTGGCGAACGCTGCCGTCGACCCGATCAGCCTCGACACCACGCCTTTCTTGGGTGACTTGGCGGTCAAGACCGGACAACTGCTGCAGCTGGCCGCGGAGATCGCACAATGCCGCGGCGAAAAAAACTGGCAGGAAGAGGTCCTCCGCGAGCTGTTCGCCGGACTGCGTGACGACGAGGACGTCCCTGTGGCTGAGCTTTTGCTGCGGTCCGGCAGAACCCGGCTCCTGAACGCACCGACCGGAGTCGGCAAATCCGTCCTGATCAGGCTTCTCGCCGAGCACCTTGCCCGTTCCGGCATTGCCGTCGCGATCGTGGTCGGCACCGTCCACGAAGCTTTGGAAACCGTCGGCAAGATCACCGGGGACCTTCGAGTCCTGCAGTCACCTCGGAGCTGTAGAGCGCTGGTGTCGCCCCGGCGCCTCGCGGAGAAGGCCGAGCACAGTGCCAAGCGTGGCCAGTGGGACCGGTTCGACGCCTTGGGCTACGGCTGCGCGCTCACAGCGCTGGTAGTCGACGGGCCGCAACCCCTTGCCCCTGACGAGCCGTGCACCGGGCTGCGTCCCGTAGTCGAGCAGTCCGATTCCCAACTCAAACGCCAACCCTCACCCCGGCACGCTTGCCCGTACCTCGGTGTGTGCGGCCGGCACCAGGGCCTCCGCGAGGCGGCGTCCGCCGACATCATCGTCACCAACCACCATAACTTCGTCGACGGCAGCGTGCCCGTCCCGGTGCGGGTCGACGGGGTCGATCTCAACCGCCTGCCGGTGCGGGAGTTCCTGTTGCGCCGTTGCGCGGTGCTCTTGGTCGACGAGGTGGACATGCTGCAGAGCAACATGTTCGACGCGGGTGCCAGGCAACTCAAGCTCGCGGCCAGCGGCACGGCGACCGAGCTTCCCCTCGTCCGGCTGGACACCGAACGGAGCATGCTGTTGCCGGCCGAAGACCGCGCGGTCGTGCCACCGCTCACGCGTACCCGGTTCCTGGCTGACCAGTTCCTCAACTACGTCCTGGAAGGCGAGCTGTGGCTGGGCGACGAGCGCCCCACCGCTCCCCGTTCGCGCAAGTCCGTGCCCGACAGCGTGGACTCGGGTTGGCACCTTCCTGGTTCGCGCGACCGGATGCTTCTCACGCACCTGTTCGGAATAGCTGACCGCAGCGAAGACACATCGGACGACGTACCGGCCGAGGTCTACCAGCAGTTCAACAGCTTGTTCCCGGATACCGGTGGAGCCGGTGGCACCGAGTTGCCGGCGTGGCTGGGCAAGGTCGCTGGTCTGCTGGCCTCGGCCGTCAGCAACGACAGTGGCCAAGATCGCATCCGGGAGATCCGGCACCGGCTCCACGAAGTGCTCACCGAGCACATCGCGGCGCCGGACTACCGCCGCGACGTGATCAATGCGCTGCTGGTCCGCACCTGGCTGGGCGCGTTGCACCAGGCGTTGACCCGACTCACCTTCGCCGTCGCCGCCCCGGGAACAGAGATGCCTGCCGCTCGGGCACTCGCGGAGCAGCTAGGGACGGTGGCCCAGCACCAGGCGATCCCGTACGGACCGTTGGGTTACCTACTGTTCGGGTTCCGGATCGAGCGGGTCGAGGACCCTCGGCCCGGCGGGACCCTGTCCGTGCAGGCGGTAGGAGGCGACCCTCACACGACGGTCGTCCAGCTGGGCGGTATGGTGGCGCTCGCCGCGGCGGGTGTGGAACGGCAGGTGCTCGGCTTGTCCGCCACCGCGTACTTCCCCGGCGCCGCTCGCGAGCACATCCGGACGCCTGTCACCTACGCGATGACCGACGCCAAGCCGGGTGCCTTCACGACCAGGTCCGGGCAAGCCCTCGACGCTCGAACCGAGACCACAATCCGGATCGGCGGCCGCGGCGAGTCCGGGAAACCGGCGGCGATCCGCGAGCTCGGTGAGTTCCTCTGGGACCAGCACCTCGACCAGCACCTGCAGTTGCTGGCTGCCACCGATCCGGACCGCGAGCTGTGCATGCTGGTCGGCAACTCCTACCGGCACGCCGCGCTGCTCGCCGCCGGGATCGCGAACCGGATACTCGATCGTGGCTGGCTGGCGGTCGTCGTTCCCCGGAGTGGCGCTCCGTCATCGGTGGTGCTGCCCACTGAAGTCGTGACTTTGACCATCGACGAACTGGAGTCCCTGCCGGTGCTACATCCGGAGGTCAAGGTGTGCATCGCACCGCTGAGCCTCGTGGCTCGCGGTCTCAACATCCTGGTGCCCGACGACCAGCGCTCCGCCCTGGCCTCGGTGTGGGTGTGCGTGCGCCCACCGACCCAGCTGACCGACTCCGCGGAGATGTTTGCCAGTGTCAACGGGCACGCTCTGGGCGAGAGCCGCTCTGGAGTCGACCCGGTGGCGACGTGGGTCGAGCAGCGCAAACGCGCGTTCTCACGACTGTTCCGCATTCTCACCAGCGATCCGCGGTTCAGCAGGCTGAACCGAACGCTCAAGGCAGAGGTGGTCGCCGGGATGCTCGTCGACATGATCCAGCTGGCGGGCCGGGCACGGCGTGGCGGTACTCCGGTGGAGCTGTACCTCACGGACGGAGCTTTCCACGACCCCAAGTACGGCACAGACATCCCGGGCCTCCTCGGCTACTACCACGAAAATCTCAAGCCGGTCGAACAGCGGGAGCTCCGCCGTATTTACGGCTCGACACTCGTTTCCTGGCTGGACTTCGCCGGGATCGGCGCCGAGGAGGTGAGGCCATGACCGGCGACAAGGAGCTTTCCCTGCTGGCTTATCCACTCACCGAGGTGCTGCACGGGACAGCGCACGTCTACCGGCTGCCGAGCAGCGTGGACGATGCGTGGAACCGGCTTCGGACTCGCTACCGGATGAAGGTGCGCGCGAACGTCAATCTCCCCTACTCGGGTCTGGCCACGGCACTGCGCGCCTACAGCGGCGCCTGCGTGAACCTGTTTCCCCCCAGCAAAGACCAAGCACCAGAGCGGCTCGTCACCAGTGCGCCTCTGGACCGGCGTGACGTCCACGACGCCGTGGTGCTGTGGGAGCAGGTTGTGCTCGGCGTACCGAATGAAGAGATCGTCTTCGATTACCTGAGCGAGCTGGCGGACCTCATCGCGGATAGCGCGGTCGAGCAGGTGTCGCTCGCCGAGCAGGTGCACCACGTCGGTGACCAGCCCGACGCCCCCAATTGGGTTTACGACGCGGCCACGTGGGAGTGCGCTCGTAGGTTGGCAAGTGTGCCATGGCGGGTCGACGGCCGCGAGGTGCCGCTGCGAGCGGATACCGACGGAAACCTGGTGGTCTGGGCCGACCAGGCGTTGTGGTCCAGCGCCTGGAAGGAGGGCGGAGAACTCTGCTACGCGGCACTGCGAATCCGACTGCTGATGAAGACTTTGCCCGGTGTTCAGACACCGGTCGTGGTAGTAGACCCGTCGGTGTCGCGGCTGAGCCGCTGGCTTGGGGGCACCCGCAGCGCCTGGCTGGCGCCGCGCTGCGTAGAGGACCCGCTGCTCTGCCTCGCTGTCGAGGGTCGAGGCCGTGCCGCCAGGATCGAGGTGACGAGCGGGATCGCTTTGTCGGTGTCGCATCGTCTCCGCGGCGAGAACCTGCTCGAGCCCGGCGACCTCGACCTCGCCGGCACGCCTGGACGGCTGCGGGCCCTGGTACCGAAATCGGTCCGGTTCCCGATCGGCCGCGGCGTGGGCATGTACACCGTGCGCGAACTGGGCCGCCACGCTGCGGAAGCGTTCGGGGTGCCGAACGTGACCGCCCGCGAAGTGCGAGGCCACAAGTTCTCCGCACAGGCCAAGCGGGTTGTGACTGCTGGTCGGGACGCCGATATGCTCGATGAGAGCGGACTACCCGCGGTCATCAAGGCCTCCGGCGGCGAACGGCTGCGCGTCCTGGCGCTTTACCGCACGCAGCGCACCCGCGCCCGGTTGCAGCGGCTGCTGGCCCACCACTTCGCCCGGCCAGACCTCTCGGAGGGTGCCCCAGAGGACACGGTGGTCCAAGCCGGAGCACACGTTGAAGTCGTGTTCCACCATGCGGCCTCGCTGCTGGCCCACGGCAGCGGGCACCGCGAGCGAGCCGCGGCGCTCAACCAAGTTCCGCACCTCGTCGCTCAGGACGGAACGCGAGTCCTGGCGCTGTGTGAAACCGAGTTCGACGGCCAGCCTCTCGACGAGGACGCGAAGCCTGTGGTCAGCCGGATACTCGCGGAGCGTGGTGTCTTGGCTCAGTTCCTCGCGACGGCCGAGGCTGCGGAGGACCCGGCGAAAGATCACGCGGGTAATAACGCGGTGGCGGACCTGCTGCGAGCCGCCGGTCTGGTTCACCCGAGATTGACCACCGCGCTGGCCTCGGGCAGCCTCGGGACGCCTGATCCGATCACCTACGTCGGCCTGCACGTGCGAGCGCAGCGCGGGGAGGTCTGGACCAAGGGCGCACCGAAGCTCGGTTGGTCACTCGTCGCCATGATTCCCGACGGGGAGCACTGGCGGACCCTCGCCTATCAATTTGCACCGCACCCGAAGACCGGCAGGGGAACCGGCTGGGAGGACTACTTCACGGCGAACACGGCTTTCCGCGCCCACCCACTACCCGGTGGCAAACGGCAGGACGAAAGCCTCGTCGCGGCGATCGACACCGCACTTGGTCAGCTGCGCCCGCACGTTGCCACTGGTGCGGGCTACGTGGTGATGGTCTCCGGCGACAGCTCGCGCTCGTTGTGGCCGTTGTTGGCGAACAAGAACCTCGACATCGAACCGGACGCCGCGGGCCGAGTCGGCAACCGGCCGGCGTTGCCTGGCTGGAATCCTGCGCTCGGGCACCGCCCGCGAGCCGTTGTCCGCGTCACGTCGGGGACCCGCGACCTGCCACGTCCGGTCGAGGTGCGCAAACCCGCCGCCGAGGCGGGAAAAGACCCGCGCATAGTAAAGACGACACGGTCGCTGTACCGGCTCGACGGTTCAGCCTCCGCGAACACGTGGATCTTGGCCAACGTCCCTCGTCAGTTTGCTGGCAGTGGACGGCATAGCCGAGCGGGCCTCGACAGTGGACGCTGGTCTACGGACGCACAAACGGGCAAGCACACGTGGTATGCCCACACAAGCACCGAGATTGTGGTCGTCGGATCGGACTCGGACCCGCAACGCTACGCAGTCGCGGCGGCGCGACTGTGTGACCACGCGGTGTCCTGGGACGGGCGAACCAGTTATCCAGCGCCGGTTCACCTGGCGGCGTTGATGGATCGCAACCACCCCGAGTACCGGCGGACCGTAGACTGGAACGACGAAACGCAGTACGAAGAAACCGCCGATGCGACATCCTACCAATTTCGGTAATCAGTGCAGGGCAAGCCGACCGCGATGTGTCACCGGGGACTTTGAGCCCACAGGGTTGTCCGAAGAGCGTGTTGCTCACTATTCACACGTCTGTGGGTTACGTGACTTCTAGCAGTTTCGGCACACTGAAACTGCTAGGCCATCCGTTGATGTGGGTCTGTATGAACCGGAACTGCCTCAGCTGTTCGACTGCGGCAGTGACAACGCGCGTGGTATGCATGATTAGTGCAGTCACCGAGCGTTACACACATTCATAGTGTGGTGTACGCGGTCCGCCGAGCGGCTCCGTGGAGCCGCATGCGACGCAGGGAGACCGAGGAGCGATGCCGTGTTCCTAGTCCCTAGATAGGCAGTCCTCGGCAAGCCCGACCCGCCAGCATTCTGCCAGGATCCTCATACTCTACTAGAGGCTGCAGGCTGGCCCTTTAAATATACTTCCGCCCAAGGAGGGCGAACCTTTCGATCTCACTTTCGAAAGTGAGAGCCGCTGACTTGAGGGCTGTCGGCATGACGTGCCGGTCGAACTTACCGTTGTCATCGATAGAGAATCGCGCGTCACGGAGTTCTCTATCGGCATTTCTTACAAGTCCTGCCTGGGCTGCAAGGTCATTCGGGCCTTGCAGTTGAAGGAGCAGCAACTGCTGACGAATCTCTGTCCGGTGCTCGAAGTACCGCTCTTCGATGTCCCGGATCTCGTCGCGGTCAACCTCGAGGTGTCCGACTTCCCGCATACGGTGCCGGACGTTCAGAGCGAGCAGGTGTGACCGCATGGCGGCTGCGGTGTTGATGAACGAGGTGCATAGCAGGGCGCGATCATTTCGCCGCTTGGCTCTGCCTGCGGCAGCCGTCTTGACAGGTTCGAGGAGAACACCCAGAGCGACGCCGCTGAGTGCGAACAAGCCTGTTATAAGCGATGGGAGCATGCGGAAAGTGTGGCTACGTCTTGCTGCTTGTCATAGCGAGCAGCCGAGTCGTCACACGGTTGTTGCCGGGGCGAGGCGCTCAGAGATCCTGCTTGGTCATAGCCGGGCGGAGTGGTGAACAGCCTCATCTTCGGGTACCACCTCCGTCCTGAACGTGCCTAATCCACGACCGAGGTTAGGCAGGTTCGTCAGCCCAGTCTGGCACCGGCAGGGCAGTGCGGATAAGAGGCCAGCGACCCAGTTGCAAGGCAGTGTGGTCGACGAAGGAGAGTGCGCGGCCGATGCGAGGCAAGGCACGCTACACAGATGGCCCTCGCGAGATCGGTATACGACCTCGCGGGCAGCACGGGATGAGCTGGTTCCCTGGCCCTCAACATTGACAGGTGAGCAGAAACTGTGCTCGTAGTGCGCTCACGCCGAGTACGATCCAAAGCGAAAGAGCTGCTCGACGCTCTAACGATGGTTGAGATTTAGACCGCGACCGGCCGTCTGCTCGCCGAGTTGAAGAATCCGCGCCGGACGTGGAACGCCCTGGTCGTCGGGGAGGGGACCCGTTGTTGGTTCGGCAACCAGTTCTCGCTCATCGCTCCGCGGTTCGCCGCGTACGGGGTGGAGCTGTGGGTTCCGGAGCTCGGTGGGCGGTTCGATCCGCGGAATCCGTCGCACAAGATGCTGATGAGCGTGCTGGGTGGCATGAGTGAGTCAGAGCGGCAGCACGTTCAGGCGCGGGTCCGGGCGGCGATGGACGCGCAGGTCGTCAATGAGGGGCGTCACCAGGGTGGCCGCGCCCCGTACGGGTACGTGGTCGTAGACGGCGGGCCACATCCGAACCCGAGGAAGGCTGCGGAGGGGTTCCGTCTGCGGGTGCTCGCGATCGACGAGCCGGCGGCCGAAGTCGTGCGCCGCATCTTCGCTGAGTACCTCGACGGGATGGGTGATCGAGCGATCGCGAACGGGCTCAACCGCGATGGGATCCCGTGTCCTTCGGCTCGGCGGCCGGAGCAGAACCGGCATCGGCTGGCCGACGGATGGCAGGGCAGCACGACGCGATCGATTCTGGAGAACCCGCGCTATACGGGCTATGCGGTCTTCGGCCGGTCGGCTCGGCAGGAGATGCTGTTCGACCCTGATGACGTCGCCGCCGGGAACGTCGTGCGGTTCCGGCGAGCGAAGCCGGATCGGGTGGTGCGGTCACGTAAGCCCGCTCATCCCAAGATCGTGTCGGTCGAGGACTTCACACAGGCTCAGTTGATCCGGCGAGCCAAGGCGGCAGGCGGTCTCCGGACGGCGCGCAAGGCCGAACGTGCAGGTCGACCGGTGAAGCACGTGTACTTGTTCCGCGGTCTCATCCGGTGTGCCGCGTGCGAACGGAAGATGGAAGGCAGTCCGCGCAAGTACGGCATGTACTACCGATGCCCAGTCCGGACTTTGGCGCCTGGTGCACAGGCCTTGCTCACGCATCCGCCCACGATCTATCTCCGTGAGGAGCCTCTGCGCGACGCTGTGAATGGCTGGATTGGGGGCCTGTTCGATCAGCAGAACATTGAGCGAACCGTCAGCCAGCTCTTGGGCGCCCAGCCAGCGGTGCGAGCCGAGGGTGATGGAGTCGCAAGCAAGCAGCTGGAGGAGGCGGAAGCCAAGCTCAGGCGCTTCCAAGACGCCATCGCCGCGGGCGTCGACCCGACAGCGCTGGTCGAGAGCATCAACGAGGCCCAAGCGGACCGAGCGGCAGCGCAGGGAGCGTTAGCGGCCGCGGGCGAGCCTGCGGGGATCACCGACGCCGAGGTCTACGCGATGATCGACTCGCTTGGCGACATCGGGGCAGCGCTCGCTGATAGTGAACCGGGCAAGCTGGCACGGCTCTACCGGGATCTGAGGCTTGACCTGCGGTACGACAACGAAAAAGAGGCCGTCTACGCGACGACCTCTTTGCGTGTGAATAATGCGGGTGTCCGAGGGGCGTGTTGCTCACTAACCACACGCCTACACCTGCCCACCTGACAAGCCAGATGCTCGTGCCCGCATAGAAGTAGGGCCGTGGTCGCAAGCGCGATCGTGTACACGACTTGGACAACTTTGCATACAGCTGGCCCGACTGTAAGCTAAGCACCGTATTAATGCGTGATGGTCGCGGTCGTCATCGACTCCACGGTGCTCGCCCAACTCGTCGCCTACACGATCGAGAATAACCCAACCAACCAGCCTTGGGTACTCCACACTGCGTCAACTCGCTGGCGAGCACCCTCATCATCCTGTCGGAAACGCCTCTTCGTCTCAGTCACCAGATACTTGACGAGACGATCGCCGATCGATGGCGCGCCTCTGAAGAGCTCGGGTATTTATAGCCTGACCTCACCGAACTGAAGGACCTGCTAACCGACCTGCCGGTACTGGGCGCACCCGAACGCCTACAGACGATAAACAACGATATGACCACAAAGGTGCACGAAGAGCTCCGCGAAGGGCTGGCCGACGAGACAGCAAAGAACGGCACATACGACAAGTCAGACGGCAACTCGTGGGACGGCCTGGAGCAAGTCCCGGCCTACATCAAACCAGAAAGCCTGCCAGAAGAGCTGCGCCCAGCATATATCGTCGCGACGACCGCGCCAGAAGCAGTTCTCGCCCTGGCGCGGCGTGCCGCCGGATACGGCGAGACTGCTTCCATCAGGCGAGGTGCCCGTTACAGCCGATAGTCCCATCGGGTACCTCAATCGAGCTTTTCCGAGTCGTTTGCTTTCTGCCCGAGGACTCCATCTAGCCTCGACTCTGCGAAACTGATGCCGGCAACCGAATACGGATCGACAACATTCGCCTAGTCAAAATTTCGAGAGAAAACTACTTGCAATTTATTAGAACGAATCCGACGTGAACCCAAGTCGGAAGAATTTCTAATACCTGACGTGTACTCCTCGATAGTATCCTTAATAGACTCCGTCGGCAGGTCAAGGGTTTCGGCAAGAGTTGAAATCAGTTCCTCGGCGTCTGATTTCTCGCCGCTCCGTTTATGCGATGAAACGGCGCGCTGAAATAAATCTAGTACGTCGCGAAGTTGAGTCGCCTGCTCAGTGCTGGCCTCGAATAGGAGACTTCGCAGATTCCAGCTAACGTGCAGCAGGGTAAACATGTCAACAATATTTGACCACCTAGTCCGACCTGCCCACTTCACTGTTCCGGAAAGGAAGTCCAGCAAGCGGACGAACTCTTCCGACCTATCTCGGTAGTCTTCGAAGTCAGCTGAAATCTTGTCATATCGCTCGTTCAGCTCGGCCTTCTTGTTTGAAAGTCCGAAGATGCAAGTTCCAAAGACCTCTGCAAAAAACTCTAAATCACCACCTCTATTTCGCCTTTCGCCGCTAAATACCCCTGAAACTCTACTAATAGAGTGTGTCGCACAGTCTTTAAGAAAATCACTAAATGGCCCAGGGAGCAACGCGTTTCTTAACTCCTGCTCCGTGAGAACCATGTTGACGCGGTTGACCCTCGCAAACACGGCTCGCACAAATTCATCCGCAAGGTTAGAGAGGCGTCGAATTGGAAATCGATATTGGAAAAATTCTTGACGGACCTCATCGGGCAAGTCCTTAAAATACTTACCCTCAAACTTTTCGCGAAGACTGCCTGCCTCTAAGCCGTCAAGAGTGTACTTATTTTTAATGAACTCCAACAAGGCGGTAAGGCGCTGTTGACCGTCAACCACTGACGCAGTCTGCTCGCCATCGGGCGTCGTCTCATATGAGAGATAAATCTCGGGAATTGGATAGCCTAAAAGAATTGTCTCCATCAGTGAGACCTTCGCGCGGTCTGGCCACACGATCTTGCGCTGATACTCTGGCCGAAGGATCAGTTCGCCAGATTTGTCCAAGGCTCTAAACTCCGCGACGGTCTTTGATTCAATCTCAAACTTAAGTGCGTGATCAGCCATGGCCAACTCCTTCCTCTATTGCGCGATCTCTCGCGGTACTAACACTTTTTAATTGATAGCTTCTAAGTGACCTATGATTTCGATACAACCTGTAGTTCACGGAGCAATTTCGAAAGTCTCGCCCAAGATCTTGTATGAATAAGTCGCGAGCCTGCGACCACTGCTCGCCGAAAGATAGATGCGGAAGCACAATGTCGAGTGCAATGCATTCTTCAAAAACAAGCTTCCGAAGATAGTTTTTCTTGCCCTCAAGGCTCTGATTATCAATAATATGTCGAAGCTCACTCCATGCCTTATCGAATAACTCAAGTGATACCACGGCTATGTCAAGATCGGAATCTTCATCAAATCTTTTATATTCCTTCCTTGGGTTCATGGAGTAGCCTAATCGAGCACTGCCGACTAATTGCACAGCCATTGGATCAACGTCAAGCTGAGTTGCTACCCGGTGGCGCCACCGTACGTAGTTTAACTCCTGCGGCCAAACCGCCGGCATGCCATCGAAGAGCCGTGCGGTCACAAAATAGTCTACGTCGTACCCTAGGACCTTGAATTCGCTCCAGAATTCTTGTAATCCATGAAGGCGTGACACTACTTCCCCTTGAGTCAACTATAAAATACTTGATCAGACCGATACTAGCTGCTCGGTCAGTCGTCGGCAAGAGGAACTTCAATCTTGCCGCGGCGCCTACCGTGCTTGAGAACTCAATATTCGCACCGGGAACTGTCCGCGCGAAGTTTTTCGGCCGATAGGAACGCGATTGACTGGGCGTGTCGGCCATCATCCCGGTTGCTGGCGTCAAAAGCCCTTCGCGAATTATTCAGGGGTGACGCTCAAAGACAACAATAGCAGGCGAGCTTGCCTCTGAGGCCAACGACTAACATGGCCAAAGATGGACGGCGGCAGGTGCATGCAATCTTCCACCAACGCGAACTCGGCCTTGTGTGTGGCGCCTGGGCCTGCCGGGATCGTGTCGCCGTGCTCCTTATCGGGTTCAGAGCGCGTAGACGGCCCGGGGGAGAACGCCGCGAACCTTTGCCCTGATGAGCCGCTTAGCAGCCACGACGCTAGCGGCGCTCGCCACGCCTTGATCATCGCCAATCGAAATGAGCAGCGCAGTCGCGCGCTCCGCTGTTCCCTGCCGCTGGCTCTGTCGTGCGAACCGATGGCGACGAGCCTGAGCTGGTTCACGGCTGGCTACTTGCTGCGGATCCGCTGCCGTTCTCAAGTTCCAGGACCCGGAGGGCGTGCGCACTGGTGGTGAGCTCGCTGCTGGCGCGGAGGCGAATCACCTGGGTAACGATCACCCGGACAGCGGCGAGCGCCACGGCTACCAGGGCCACGGTGACCACACACCAAACAGGCAGAACCGGAAGGAGTGCCGTACCGCCGACCGCGGAACTGAGCAGAGCGATCGGTTTTGAGCCCATCGTCCCCACCTTTCAAGTCATCGTCACCGCCGATCGGCCGGTGTGGTTCCACGATGACGCCGTCCACCACGCTGGTCAGCACATCCATTGAACACGGCGCCGACGTGGGCGATGGATGTGTACATCGGAGCGGGCGTCTGCTGCCGTTGCAATCATCGGGCAGGCGCGGAGTTCGGCCATAAGGGCGGGTGGGAAGATGTGCTGATGGTGCAGCAGGACCTCGCCGCCGCTCAGCAGCTCTGCACGCTCCTGGCCAAGTTCAAGGAGCGCCGCGGCCTGTCATTCGAGAAACTCGCGGAGCGGTCCTTGTGCAGTCGAGGGACGGCCGAGAACTACATCACCAAGCCCGGTCACAGCCGCGGCGAGGGGATCCTCAACTCCCTGCTGACCGCGCTCGAAGTCACTGATGATGAACGTGCTGAGGCTGTGCGCTTGCATCGGCTCACTAGGCCAAATACTCCTGACCCGGCGACTGTCGGGTGGTCGGTCGCCGCGGCAGAGGCCGACTGCACGGTGTGGGAGATGGACGAGTTCACGCCTGCCGAAGCGACCGTGCACCCGGCGATCCGCCGTGGTCGGGTTGTCGCCAACGACCATAACGACGTCATGTCGCCGCCCGCCTACGTCCAGCGGGATCATGACACATCGCTGCGTGCGGACGTAGCTGCCTCCGCCAGCGGCGAACTGCGTGCCCTGGTGGTGCTGCGTGGCGGGCCGTCGACCGGGAAAACCCGGTCGCTGTTTGAGGCCGTGCAGGCACTTGGCGTCGGGTGGGCAGTGGTCCGCCCTCGATCGGCGTCGGCGCTGCGCGGCCTGGTCACGTCCGGGCTGCTGTACGGTCGGCGATGCGTGCTGTGGCTCAACGAGCTGCAGACCTTTCTCGGTCCCAATGGGACAGGACTGTCGCTGGATGTGCTGCGCGACCTGTTCACGGCCACCAGGCACCACAACGGCGGGAAACCCCGAAGCCCGCATCCCATCGTTATGGTGGGGACGCTGTGGGCCGAGAAGCTCCGCGACGCCACCACCTCGGCCGATCATCTCAGCGACAACCGGGACTTGCTCGTCAACGCCAACCAGTGGGTGCACTGGCATGACATTCCTCGCGACTTCTCCCCGCACGAACGCCAGAAAGCCCAAGCGCTCGTAGCCAGCACCGGTGACGCTCGCCTCAGAGCTGCACTCACCAACCCTGACCGTGTCGGGTTCACACAGACCCTCGCCGGCGGCCATGAACTTCTCCAGCACTACCTCACCGCGCCGAACCCCATGGACCAGCTGCTGCTCGACGCCGCCGGGGATGCGCGCCGCCTCGGTCACACCAGCCCGATGTCTGTCTCCCTACTGCGTGCGATCGCCACGGCGCTGTGGCGCGAGGAACGCGGCCAGGCCACCCCGCCACATGGCTGGTTCGACACGGCGATCGCCCACGCCACCCAGCCACTCCGCTCCACCCAAGGCGTCCAAGCTTTGATCCCGCTCGACGACCCTGGCCCCGACGACACTGCGAGCGAGCACGTCACCTACGAATTGGCCGACTACCTCGAACAGCACCTCAGTCTGACCCGCCGCACCCAGCCGGTCGTCGACGCTGTCTGGGATGCACTGCATGACCACTCCGCAGGCCCCGAGGACCTATTCAACGCTGCCATATTTGCGAGCGCTCGCGGCCGGTTCGACCATGGTGAGGCTCTCTACCGAACCGCAGGTACCCCCGAGGCGCTAGCCGAACTCGCGAGATTGCTTGCCAACCGCCCAGGACGTGAACACGACGCAGAACAGGCGTACCGGGCGGCCGTGGCCGGGGGCCATCCCGTCGTGCTGTACGAGTTTCTTCCTTGGCTGGAGCAGCAGCCCGATCGCGAGGGAGACATCGAGCAGGCTTACCTGGACGCCATTGCGCGAGGTGAACGCCCAGTACGAAATCTTTTTGCTCATTGGCTGTCCCGCCAGCCTGGTCGCGTGGAAGACGCCGAGCGGTTACACCTGGATGGCATCGCCGAGGGGATTCCCGCCGCGCGCATCGGGTTTGCGAAGTGGCTGGCCACTGTGCCCGGTCGTAAGGCAGAGGCCGAGCAGGCCTACCGGGACGCCATCGCTGACGGCGATGCCGACACGCTCATCATGTTCGCACAGTGGTTGTCCCACCAGCCTGGTCGCGAAGAAGAGACTGAGCGGGTTTACCGGAAGGCAGTCACCGCAGATGGCAGCGGTGCGCGACCCGGGTTCGCTGGTGCGAGACACGCATTCGCTTCGTGGCTGGCGCGACAGCCTGGCCGTAAGGCAGAGGCCGAGCAGGCTTACAGGGACGCTATCGCCGCTGAAGATCTCCGCGCGGCCGAGGGATTGGCTAAACTTCTGTCCCGCCAGCCCGGCCGAGAGAAGGAGACCGAGCAGGCCTACCGGGACGCTATCGCCGCCGATGACTACGATTCTGCTCGCCTGTTCGCTGACTGGCTGTCCCGCCAGCCCGGCCGTGAGGCAGAGGCCGAGCAGGCCTACCGGGACGCTGCCGCCGCCGGTGGCCTCTTCGTACAGTCCGCGTTCGCTGACTGGCTATCGCGTCAGCCCGGCCGTGAGGCAGAGGCCGAGCAAGCCTACCGGGACAGTATCGTCGGCGGGGAGCTTCTAGCGGTTGAGGCGTTCAGGGGGTGGCTGGAGCAACAGCCCGGCCTCGAAGAAGAGGTTGAGCAGGCTTACCGGTATGCCATAGCCGTCGGTCACCCCGAAGCGCTCAGCTCATTCGTCAAGTGGCTGGCAGTCCAGCCAGGTCGTGAACATGACGCCGAGCAGATCGCTCGCCGTGGATTAGCAGACTAAAGCTTGTGCCCGCCCGGTCTGTACCTGTCTATCGGTGGATGGACCATGAAGGATGAGTCCCGCCGACTCACGCCAGGCACCGCGCTGGTGGAATTCCTGTAGCATGTGCGCGCCGATGGCAGAGCGGGCGTCAGGAACAGGATTGGGTAATTGTCGCTGTCTTCCACCTCTGTCCGAGCTGGCTGACCTGGCGCGTCTTGGGGTGGTACGAGCTTCAGGTCTCGGTCGACAGGGCTTCCGACGTTGCATGATCAGGGGTACGAGTGCCCGGATGACCAGTGGCTTCTCGTTGATCGATGTGCATCCTGAGAGTGCTGCCCGTTCACTGCGGACAGAGTGTTTACCGCTGAGCATCGCGGCGGAGCCTGCCCGGGGCACGAACTCCCGCAGTGACATCTTGCGTCTGGTTGCCATCCGCATCCACTGCGCAAATTGCCGCTCCTCCTCCGGAGGGCGGTCGCATGCCTCTGAAATAGGAGAACCTTCACTCGGTAGAGTTGAGTGAAGGTTCTCGCAACTGGTGAGATCTCATCTAAAGCGGTGTCCGAGGGGGGACTTGAACCCCCACGTCCGTTAAGGACACTAGCACCTCAAGCTAGCGCGTCTGCCATTCCGCCACTCGGACTTGCTGATGTGAGAAGAGTATACGTCGCCTGGGAGGCCTCAATCAGGGGGGTACGTATAGTCACGCAGACCTACATTGAGACCATGATCGGTTACCCTCCGGAAGCTCTCGTGGCGTCAGGGTGGCAAGTTCTCCCAGGTCGAAGGCTAAAAGTGCGTAGTGTGACCGGAGGCTACGGAGAGTGGGGAATCAAAGCCGGGCGCTGGGCGCTTACACGGGCGTGAAGAAGATTGGTTTCCTGTCCTTCGGCCACTGGTCACCGAGCGCGCACTCCGAGACGCGGTCCGCGGCCGACTTCCTGCATCAGTCGATCGACTTGGCGGTCGCGGCCGAGGAGCTCGGCGTGGACGGCGCGTACTTCCGGGTGCATCACTTCGCGCGGCAGGCGGGGAGTCCGTTCCCGTTGCTGTCGGCGATCGGGGCCC